>CBDCMH010000007.1:0-784661 GCA_965218935.1 Acidobacteriota bacterium | reverse complement strand
TGAGCACGCTAAGAAGGTCAGTAGGGAGCTCCGAATTTGGGTTCTTCAAACTGACGCGCTGCACCGATGTTGACGACTGCCCAGGATGGACAGAGCGGCCGTCGCACACACTGGAAACCACGAGGTGTGAACGGCTGCTCGTTGCGGGGTGAAAATAGACCCGATATCCTGGTGCGGATGCGCTTGGTCCTGGTTTCCCTGTTGATACTGCTCCCCTCTCTTGGGGCAGCAGGCCAGACATCAGATCCCGCTGCGGGGCCCCGGGCCTTGCCTCCCCTCTCCTGGACTTGTCCGATGCACCCGGAAGTCCTGGAGGGTGAGTCGGGCCAATGTCCCATCTGCCATATGCATTTGGTGCCGGTCCGGCTGGAAAGGGCCTGGTCCTGTTCGGTCCACACCATGATCATCGAGTCGGAGTCGGGCCGTTGTCCGATCTGCCAGCGGAACCTTCTTCCCATGACGGTCTCACTTTTTTGGAGATGTCCTGGTTCGGACGAACACGAACATAGCTCTGGTCTGTGCCCGGACGGTAGCGAGCGGGTGGCTGTGCGTGAGCGCCGCATCCACGGCGATCACAACCCGCGGCACGGCGGACAGTTCTTTATGGCGCCGGACAACTGGCATCACATCGAAGGTACCTACCCGGCTGTTGGAGTGTTTCGCTTTTTCGTTTACGACGAAATGACGAATCCCAAGCCGCTGGCCGGCGTCGAAGGACGGGTGGTGAGCAATGAGGTCTTCAATCCGACTACAAGAGAAGTGGATGAGTTCGAAATATTTCCCCTTCAACCTTCCGATGATGGTCAGTACCTGGAGGCAAGGATCAGATCAGCTGCTTTGCCGGTAGAGCTTGCCGCCAAAGTGCGTTTTGCTCCCAACGGCCCCGAGTATCGGTTTGACTTCATCTTTTCAGAATATACGACCGAGCCGACTGTGGACAAGGGAACGCGTGTGCGCTGATGTTGACGACTACCCAGAGTGGCCAGAATGGACGGAGCAGCCCTCACACACACTGGAAGCCACGAGGTGTGAAAGGCTGCTCGTTGCGGGGTGAAAATAGATCCGATATCCGGGTGCGGATGCGGCTGGTGCTGTTTTCCTTGTTGATACTGCTTGTTCATCTTGGGGCGGCAGCAGGCCAGACATCAGGGCCCACTCCGGGCAGCCAAGTCATGCTTCCCCGTGAGCAGTTTGTGGAACCGGTCCCGGCTTCAACAGCTACTGAGGCGTCGGCAAAAGCATCCCGGAACCTCCTTGAGTTGATCCAGAAGCACGACCAGGAGATCCAAGCGCTGATTGACCGGGGCGCGTTTACGTCGGTATGGCTTCCCGCGTTCGCAGCCAAGGATGCAGCGCTCGAGTTGGAGGAAGCAGCCGTCGCCACACCCTATGAGAAGCGGTTCCAGGTTCAAGACGCCGTCAAAGATCTGGTCGCGGCCGCCTGGCTGCTCGATCTTTATGGTGACTTCGGCGACAAATTGAAGCTGACCCGGGCGTATCGCGCCTTTTCTGATGCAGTGGAAGCCCTTGCAGCCGCCTATGAAACGCGCTAAATTGAGCCCCCGTGTTGCAGGGATCATTGCCAGGCTTGTCGTAGTTGGCCTGGTTGTGGTCGGATTCTGGTCTAAGGAGCCGCAGGCGCACAAGCCGATCACGTCTCCTTACACCTACAACGAGCATGCGTACCCCATCTTTCGCGATCGGTGTGGCTACTGCCACGTCGATGGCGGTCCCACGCCCATGTCGCTGCTGTCCTACCAAGAGGCCAAGCCGTGGGCCGAATCAATCTTGCTGGAAGTGACCCATCAGAGGATGCCGCCCTGGTACGCCGGCCGCGACGCGACGGGTAGCCACTCGCTGACCGCTCGGGAGTTGGACACACTTCTAACCTGGGCCGCTGGTGGTGCTCCGGAAGGCCGTCCGGAAGACCGACCTGAGCCAACCACCGTACGAAACGAATGGATGCTGGGTCCCCCCGATCTCTTGATTCCCATCCCGGAGTACACCCTGCCCGAGGATCAACGCGATCATCTCTACGAAGTAGTTGTGCCTGGGGGCCTCGATGAGATGCGCTGGTTGAGAGCGGTGGACCTGCGACCCGGCACTCCACAGTTGGTGCGGAGCGCCAGGATAATCCTCGCCCAGCCCGGCAAACAAGGAACGGTCTTAAGAATCTGGCAGCCGGGCGAGCCGCCGTCCCCCGTCCCCGAGGGCACGGGTTTCAAGCTGGCGGAGGGTTCTCAGCTGCGGGTTCAGATTCGCTACAAGAGGCCCTGGTATGTCCACACCGCCCTCTCCGATAGCAGCTCCGTGGGACTCTATTTCGCCGAGCAGACGAAGCCTGGCGGGGAGCTCCAAGCGCTGCAGTTGAAGGCGGTGCCAACCGACGGTACGATAGCCCGTCACTTCCGCCGTGAGGTTCCAACAGACGTTAGGGTGCTGGCGGTCCTATCGGAGCTTGACCAGCCGTACGAGTCCATCGCCATAGAGGCACTCCTTCCAGGTGGCTCCCGGACACCTCTTCTCACACTGAGCCACCCACGTCCCGAGTGGGACCGGCGCTATTGGTTGGATCATCCGCTGGACTTGCCTCAAGGGGCACGGTTGGAGGCGATCGCCACTTCTGAACGACAGGACTCCGAGGTCTCCAGCCAGGCCAGTGAGCCAGCTGCTACTCTCCCTCAGATCACCATCTATTTCGTCTACCGCTGAATTCAGGAATGACGCCAGCCATAGAAAGTGGTTGGAGGAAGTTTTTCGACCCGCCTTCGCCGCAGGCGTGGTCATGGATATCGAGATAGTGGAGTGATCGAGGAAATGACCTTTAACCGGCACAGCATCACTCTACTACAAACGGGTACTTTTATTGCTGATCTGGTGCGAAAGCCAGCAACACGTTCCCTGGCAGGGCACTCCCTACTCGAGTATACCCGGAAGTAAGGAAAAGCATTCCGTCCACGACAGTTGGACCAGCGGCATTAAGAGAGCCTCCCCTGGCATTCACATGGTTTACTGTCGCATAATCACGCGCCGTTGCATATTCCCAGAGGATTCGTCCGTCCTGCGTTGAATATGCCCTCAGGGTCCCATCGACAGCACCAGAAAATACGACCCCAGGAATTGCCGTCACTGCAGCCAATTGTGCTTGGCGACAGGGTTTTCTGTCTCCACATGGCGGAGATGCGGTGAACCAGACCTTGCTGCCATCGTTGAGATCGAAAGCAAAGATACCCCCGGTCGAATCACCTCGCATCCCCGTACCTGAACTCCTAGAGACTGCCACATAAACATTCTTGTCATCCGCAGCTACCCCCCACATGGTTCGGAGCAGTTCCGTTTCTCCGCGTTGCTCCCAAAGGATCTCTCCTTCCTGGTCCGGATCGAGGGCAACCAAACCTGATTTTTGCACGCCTATGAGAATCCACCTATCTTCCTTCAATTGTACAAGAATGGGAGACCCAGAGAAATCGTAGTCCGGTCCCTCCTCCTCAGGGCAGTTAAGCTCCTCAGAATTACGCTGCACACATCCAAGATGCCACACGTCACCTGCCAGGATCTGGCGTATCCACTCGATTCTTCCGGAATCCATGTCGAAAGCAACCACCGCATCTGAAGTTTCAGCTTCCGGGTCGGTATAGGAATTGCCAGTGCCTACATAAATGAGGTTCCGTTTCAGGTCTATTGTCGGGGATACCCAGATTCCGACTCCAGACGGTCCCCAGAATTGAGTGCCTAGTGCACTTTTCCGAGTGGGACGGGGTTCATCCGTCATATACGTCTTCCAGAGTTCCCTTCCCGTGGCGGCATCCAGGGCCAACAGGCTGCCTCTGAACGTGCAGCATTCGTATTCGGGGAGTACAGCTCGGCCTTCTTCTCTAGAGGAAACAGGGACATACAACCGTCCACCATGCAAGACCGGTGATCCTGTAATACAGGCATCCGCGTGGTCATCAACCTTGACCTTCCAGAGGAGCTTTCCCGTTGCTGCGTCTGCCGCGTAGACATTCGCCTGCTGGTCACCAAAATACACGACAAACCGGTCGTTGCTGCCTTCCCCAATGATCACTGCTCCCCGGACACCGGAATCGGTATCTATCATCCAGTAGACGCAGCCTGTTTTCGCATCCATTGAAAAGACCTTCCTTGCAAAACTGCCAACGAATATGCGGTCCCCCATCACAACCGGTTGGGTTGCGCCGGAGCTATAATCCCCGGGAAAACCAAAGGCCCATTTCAGCTTCAGGCGCGGAACCTGTTCGATTGCCAAGCCCGCTGCTTCAGCGGGCTGGAAGCGGGTATTCGAGAGACTGACCCCCCAGCCATTCCAACTGGGCTGTCCAGAGGGGTTCCAGGGGTTTGGGTCTGGGTTCGGACAGAAGGCAGTATTGGGCATGGAGTGTGCCGGGACGGTCCCAAAGGGTTTGCCGGCAGCAAACTCGGCAGTTGCACGCCGCTCTGCAGGGCTAAGTGCTCTTCCCTGGACAAACATTACGCCCCCTTCCAGGATGGAAAGGATCTGCTCGGGACTCATTTGCCTCAAAACATCCAATTCTGGCGCACGCGAATCCGGCCCACTCGGACCTACATGACAGGAAGCACAATTTTCCTCGAAAAGGTCCTCTCCCTGCTGGGCCCACACGGGCACTTGAACCCAGACGCAAAAGCAAGTAAGCCACACTCCCATCCATAACTTCATCGCGGGATCTCCTGTTCCCATTGTACGCTGAGCAAAAACAAAAGCTAGAGGAAACTATACAAAGTAGTAAAACGTGTCAAGGACAGCTTTTCCTTCACGGACCTGCTGTGCATATGAACTATGAGGCTTGACTACCTTGGTTAACTGGATACAGTCTGGTGCTGAATTGGGGATCCCTTTGTTAGGCTCAGCTCCGGCCGGAGGCTCCTTTAGTTTGAGATTACGGAATCGTGAAACAGGGACTGGAGCAGGCCCTTGCGGAACTTGGATTTTGCCACAAAGTAGCCCCCAAGGACTGCCAGAGGACCCAGACTCCCTTTGTCCTCCTTATCAACATATATGGTCCCATCCACACCGCGGTACACCGTTCTCAGCGACCCACCCCGGATACGGTAGAACATCTCATCCCCCTCGTGTACCCCCCTATTTGTGAGTGACGCATACCAGATAGGCAGGTTCTTACTAATATGCTCATAACTCGGATTGTCTATGACACCGGCCTCGCTAACTAGCTTGGTGCTTTCTCGAGCTTCCTGCATGAACCGATTGAGACTAATATCTCGCAGAAAACGGATATGTACGAACGCATCCTGTGCGTGAATTGCGGTGTCGGCAATCGAATCGGCAGATTTGGAAGGCTCGTCGCCGTTCTGGACGAGCGATTTCACTTTTTCCGCGACCTCGCTTCCGAACCGAACCTCGAGGCTCAGCACATCGATGCTGAAGAACAGGAAGCGCTCTTCGTGCAAGGTCAACATTCTGGCGTAAGGCCCGGTGGCCAAAGAGCCAAGGTCGAATAAAGATTGCTGCGCCGCCATGGGCGACACAAGCAGTACGATTAGAGCCCCGGCAATAGATGCGGCTAAAATAGATCTTTTCATAGGCTGCAGAAGCTTGAGCGGCCATGATCTTACTTGGGCTGAGGTTTTGTGGTCAAGATCCCGAATTGCCTCATCAAAAATCTATTCGAAATGGATACGTTGCCTCATTAAAAAATCTATTCGAAATTGCCTGGCCCTGAGCAGGGGAATAGAAGTGTCCTCCATGAAGGAATGGAGGGCACCAATGAGGTTAACGATGGCAGAAAAGCGTGTATTGATCAAAAGTTTTGCCCCCCCCTACCGGAAGAAGGGCAAGAAGGTGAAGGGGGAAGTGTTGACGGAGTTTACCCAAATGACGGGCTACAACCGCTGCTATGGAGCCTATCTGCTTCGCCACCAGGGCAAGCGGATCCGGTTGAGCCCCAAGCTGGTGGCGGTAGGGGATATCGGCAAGAGAGTACGGCGAGAGCGGGCCCGCAAATACGACCAGAAAGTTCTAAAGGCGCTGACGATGATCTGGGAGATACTGGACTATTTGTGTGGCAAACGTCTGGTCGCGATTTTGCCGGAAGTGGTACCCATTTTACAAAGACATGGGGAACTGAAAGTGGATGCCAGCACCCATGAGCGGTTGATGCAGATCAGCGCCGCCACCATCGATCGGCTGCTGGAGCCCGAAAGGTGCAAGCACCGTCTCAAAGGACGATCCGGAACCAAGCCGGGAACGCTGCTCAAACACCAGATTCCGATCAAGCGTTTCGCCGACTGGCAGGAGGATCGCCCCGGTTTTGTGGAAGTGGACCTGGTGGGCCATGAGGGAGGCCAGGGTCGGGGGGACTACCTCCAAACCCTGGATGTGACGGACGTGTACACGGGCTGGACAGAGGTCCGAGCGGTGCGCAATAAGGCCCAGGTGTGGGTCCTGGAAGCGATGAAGCTGCTTCAGAAGCGCTCGCCCTTCCCTTGGCTGGGGATGGCTTCGGACAACGGCAGCGAGTTCATCAACAAGCACTTGATTCGTTTTTGTGAGCAGGAAAAGATCAGCTTCAGCCGAACCCGCCCCTCGCGCAAGAATGACAACCCTTATGTGGAGCAGAAAAACTATTCGGTGGTTCGGCGGGCCGTGGGTTATGCTCGCTACGAGGGAGAGCGAGAACAGGAGCTGGTGAACGAGTTGTACGATCGGCTGCGACTGCAGATCAACTTTTTCAAGCCGGTCATGAAGATGGTGGCCAAGCAACGTCGAGGGTCTCGGATCTGGAAAAAGTATGATGTGCCGAAAACTCCCTACCGGAGGATCTGCGAGTCCCCTGAGGTGGCGGACAAGATCAAGCGGGAACTGGCCCGAGAGTATGAGAAGCTCAATCCGGCCCAGCTGGCACGGCAAATCGGCTGGCTTCAGAATTGCCTTTTGCTCAAACCGACTCCTGAGCAGAAGAAACGATGGGAAGCGGGCTGGATGTGAAAATCTTTCTCTTGCTGCAGGCTGCGGGTGTTGGGCAAGGGGTTGCCACTCCTCTGGTTGGTGCTTTTTACCACCACTTTTTGCAATCCCTTTCGGATAGATTCTTAGTGAGGCAACGGGGAGTTTCGTCATCGTATTTGCGGTAACGAGACACCTAGTAGCCCGGCAACAGGGAATCGGGCTGCATCCGGTCTTGGATCTGGGCGTACCAGTGCATGGCCTGGAGGGACTCAATGGCCATGCGGGTGGTCTCGAAAACCGGCATCTTTAAGCCTTCGATTTCCGAGAGCCACTTGTCCTTCACCTCCCCCCCCAGCATAATCGTAAAGAGCGGCTTTTCAGGATGCTGCCGCCGGGCTGCCTGGTAGATCTCGCCCGTGCCTTCGAAGTCGGCGTTGGAGAGAGCCAGCAGGATCACCACCACCGCATCCGTGTTCTCATCGTCAAGCACCGACAAAATGCCCTCTTCATGCACCCGTCTGTTTCCGGCACCTAGGGCCGCCCACAGATCGAGGGGGTGTGTGGCTGGCTGCCAGGGCGGTAGGAACTTCTTGATTCGCTGCCAGGTGGAATCGGTAAAGTTGGCCAGCTCGAATCCGTGCTGGCGGAGCTCATCGGAGGCCATCACGCCATTGGCGCCGCTGAAGGTCACAACTCCCACCCGGTTTCCCTGGGGAAGGGGTTGATAAGAGAAGGCCTTCATATACTCGAGGAATTCCTCCAGGTCATCTGCTCGAACCAGGCCATACTGGCGGAAGGCGTGGCCCAGTAACTCGTCGTCCACCGCCAGAGAACCGGTGTGAGAAGCTGAGGCCTGGGCACCCAGATCGGTGCGCCCCGGTTTCAGGACGATGATCGGTTTCTCTCGCTTGACTCTGTTGGCCAGGGAAAGGAAGGAGCGAAGTCGACTCAGTCCCTCCAAATGAAGAGCGATAACTTTGGTGGCAGGGTCTTTCCAGGTATATTCCAGAAAATCCGTTTCATCCAGGTCGATCTTGTTCCCGAAAGCAACGCTTTTACAAATTCCCACTCGTTGAACGGTGCGTGCCATCAACTGGTCGGCCACTGCTCCTCCAAAGATGCCCGATTGGGCAGCCAGTGCGATGGGGCCGTCCTGCCAGTTGGTGAAGAGCACGAAACTGGCCACCAGGTTGGCCTGCATATTGATGAAGCCAATGGTGTTGGGCCCGATGCAGCGAATCCCCGATTCCTGGATGAGCTTGCGCAGCTTGGCCTCGGCCCGGGCGCCCTCCTCTCCGACCTCGGCAAACCCGGCGGCTACAATCACGGCTGCCTTCACCCCTTTTTGTTTGCAGGTTTCGAAGAGATCCTCAATGTACTGGTTGGGCAGAAGAAAGAAGACCAGGTCGATGGTGCCCGGTACGTCGAGGATGTTCTTGTAGGCCTTGTGGCCAAGAATCTCGTCTTCCTTCGGATTGATAGGATAGATCTTCCCCTTGTAATGATTGACGATGATGCTCTTGAGCAAGACGTGACCGGATTTCCCCGGGTTCGACGAAGCTCCGATCACCGCCACCGACTGGGGCTCCAGCAAAGAAGAAATATCGTTCAATGTTCTTTAGACTCTTCCAAGTAAATGACTATGACTAATACATAATTTGGCCGCCGTCGATGTTCAGAACCTGACCCGTGATGAACCCAGCTTGATCCGAGGCCAAAAACACTACCGCTCCCACCAAATCCTCGGGGAGCTGTTGGCGGTGGAGAGATCGAGCGGTGACTCGCGATTGCAACATCTCCTCTGAATAATGCGCCTTAACCCCTTCCGTAGAAGTCAAACCGGGGGTGATGGCATTGACCGTGATCCCCTCCCCACCGATCTCCCGAGCCAGGGCCCGAGTCAATCCTATGGCGGCTCCCTTCGAGGTCACATAGTGCAGGATGCCGGGGACGCCGCTGAGGGCTGTATTGGAAGAGAGGTTGATGATGCGTCCCCATCTTTGTTCTTTCATATAGGGAAACACCGCTCGTGCTGCCAGTAAGTAGCCTTTGACATTGACCGCCATCACCCGGTCCCATTCCTCAACAGGAATTTCGGTCCAGGGTTTCATGGGAAGAAGGGCAGTCCAAAGGGAGGCGTTATTGACCAGAACGTCGATGCGTCCATACTTGTCATGGGCGGCCTTGGCCATGGCCTGTGTATCCGACTCGCTGGAGACATCGACACGGACCGCCAATCCATCGATTTCCTTGGCAATAGTTTTGGCCTCCTCTTCTGCAATGTCCGCAACAACTACCTTGGCGCCGGCGCTGGCAAAACCACGAGAGAAGGCCTTACCCAGTCCGATTCCTCCCCCCGTAACCACGACAACACGTCCGTCGAACTCTCCCATGACTTACTTCTGTTCGATGAGATTTTTCAGTAAATGTGATGAATTCAAACCCAATCCAAAACCGCTCGGTACAGGGCTTTTGAAGTGCTCGAAGTTAGTAAACATTTCCAGGCATGTCAAGGGGAAGAGGTGGGCTGAACCCCGGTCAACCGTTTGCTCCCCCCAGCTTGGGCATGCGGCCACTACAATATGGAGATGCAACTTGGATTTGTAGCGTCCGTTCTCAGAACGGACAAGAGGCCGCAATTTAATTTTGAACAAAAAAGTACATTTTTTGGATCAGACAGCCTATGATGTGAAGACTTTATCAGAGGTCGAGATGATTGTTGGAGTCCCGGTTGAGTATGCGGCGGAGCGGCGAGTGGCGTTGGTACCTTCGGTCGCGGCCGATTTGGCCAAGGCCGGTCTGGAAGTCCTTGTGCAACGGGGAGCGGGTGAGAAGGCCGGCTTTTCCGACGAAGCCTACCAGAAAGTGGAAGCGCGTCTGGTACCCGATCGCGAGCAGCTCTTTTCCTCAGCCGATATCATCCTGCAGGTGAATCCCTTGGATGCTCACCCGGGTGCTGGTGGCGATCTGGAGTTGCTGCGCCAGGGTCAGATCGTGATGGGACTGCTGAATCCTTTGGGCGCCCCCGAAACCGCGCAAAAACTTGCCCAACGAGGAGTCACCGCTTTCGCGTTAGAACTGCTGCCGCGCATCAGCCGGGCACAGTCCATGGATGCTCTGACCTCCATGGCCACAATAGCGGGCTATAAAGCCGTTCTTGTGGCCGCCGGGGAGCTCCCGAAGATGTACCCCTTGATGATGACCGCTGCCGGGACCATCCGGCCGGCCCGAGTGTTCGTCATTGGGGCAGGTGTGGCCGGGTTGCAGGCGATCGCCACCGCCCACCGGCTGGGCGCACTTGTTCGGGCTTACGATGTGCGGCCTGCGGTCAAGGAACAAGTGGAGAGCCTGGGGGCCAAGTTCGTGGAACTCGAGTTGAAAACCGAGGGAAGTGAGGGATCCGGAGGATACGCCCAGGCCATGGACGAGGAGTTCTATAAGCTCCAGCGAGAAATGATGACTCGAGTGGTTGCCGAAAGCGACGTGGTCATTACTACAGCAGCGGTTGCTGGCAGAAAGGCTCCCATGCTCATCACGGAGAAAGCCGTTCAGGGAATGCATTCGGGATCGGTCATTCTGGATCTGGCCGCCGAAGGGGGCGGGAACTGCGAGTTGACTCGCCCCGGGGAGAGGGTGGAATACAATGGGGTCACCATCCTGGGGCCCACCGACTTACCCTCGACTGTGGCCCACCACGCCAGCCAGATGTATGCCAGGAATGTCGGTGCTTTTCTCCAGAATCTGGTGAAGGAAGGCCAGCTGCACCTCAACCTGGAAGACGAAATCATTCGTGATACGCTTCTGGCTCACCAGGGAGAGCTGGTCAACCCCAGGGTGCGAGAACTTCTCGCCCAGCCTGCCTTAGCGCCTGCTAACGATGAAAGGAGGGATTCCTGATGGGGGTCTTCGTAGCCGCCTTAACCATTTTCGTGTTGGCTCTTTTTGTGGGTTTCGAGGTGATCACCAAGGTGCCCCCTCTCTTGCACACCCCTCTCATGTCGGGGGCCAATGCCATCTCGGGCATCACGCTGGTGGGGACCTTGGTTACCTCAGGTGTCCAGTTAACCACCTTTACAACGATTTTGGGTTTCCTGGCCGTGGCCATGGCGACCGCCAATGTGGTGGGAGGATTCCTGGTCACACACCGCATGCTGGGAATGTTTCGTCGGAAGGACTAAGTACCAAGAATGGCTCCAGAACTGATCGACCTTTTTTACCTGATTGCTGCAGTCCTTTTTATTTTCGGTCTGAAAGGACTGTCCCATCCCCGCACGGCGGTGCGGGGGAACCTGCTGGGATCGGCAGGGATGCTCCTGGCGGTGGTCGTTACACTTCTGGACAGGCGCATTGTCAGCTTCGAAGTTATTGTGGCCGGAGTGGTAGTGGGTGCTCTGGTGGGGGTGATCCTTGCCTACAAAGTCTCGATGACCGCCATGCCCCAGGTGGTGGCTGTCTTCAATGGCTTCGGGGGCGGCGCCTCGGCCCTGGCGGTTGGAGCTGCTCTGGAGGAGGCCCTCAAGGGAGGATTTGTGGAAGAGATCTCCGTCCAGTTCACCATCGCCGCCGCTGCCTCCGCCCTGATCGGTGGCGTCTCTTTCACGGGCAGCGCCATCGCCTTCGGCAAGCTGCAGGGACTCGTCAATGAGAAACCTGTCTTGTTCACGGGCCGACATGTTCTCAACGGGGTGCTGGTGGTGATCTGTCTGGGCCTGAGTGTGTGGCTGGTTTTAGATGGCACTTCTTCGCTGTCGTTCTGGATCTTGGCCGGCGTCGCCTCTCTTCTGGGGATCATGCTCGTGATTCCCATCGGAGGGGCCGATATGCCGGTGGTCATCGCCTTGCTTAACTCCTATTCAGGAGTAGCCGCAGCGGGCCATGGATGGGTCCTCAACAACAGCGTCCTGATCATCGCCGGCTCGTTGGTAGGAGCTGCAGGTTTCATCCTCACCGCGCTGATGTGCCGGGCCATGAACCGCTCTTTGGCAAACATCATGTTCGCCGGCGTGGGGGCCACCGTCGCTACAGCGGAGGAGAGCGAGGACATTTACGCAGGTCGGGTCAAGACGGCCTCGGCGGAGGAAGTGGCGATGCTGTTGCAGGATGCCCGGCGAGTCATCGTCGTCCCCGGCTATGGGATGGCCGTGGCCCAGGCCCAGTTCGTGATTGAGGATTTAGCTGAACTGCTTGAATCGAATGGCGTCGAAGTGGACTTTGCCATTCATCCCGTGGCCGGGCGCATGCCCGGTCACATGAATGTCCTGCTGGCGGAAGCCAATATCCCCTATGAGAAGCTGAAGGATATGGACGAGATCAACCCAGCTTTTCGGCAAACCGATGTGGTCCTGATCATTGGGGCCAACGATGTGGTCAATCCACTGGCCAGAGAGTCAGACCCGTCTATTCCCATCGCCGGCATGCCCATCCTCGATGTGGACCAAGCCCGTTCGGTGGTGATCGTCAAGCGAAGTCTCAGTCCAGGATTTTCGGGAATTGCCAACCCCCTTTTTGCTGCAGACAATTCGCTCATGCTCTTTGGTGACGCCAAGCAGGTAGCCATGGATCTCATGGCTGCTGTCAAAGAAGTGGTCTAACACGGGCGATTTGGTCTAGCTCTTGAGCCTCGTGTGAGGCATAATGTCACAAATCTACCTTGGCGAAGGGTTCGCCCAAGCCCTCAAGCAGAGGAATGAGTCGATGAAAACCATTAGGCAGCTTTTGGAAGGCAAAGGCCACGACGTCCTGTCGGCTACACCCGATACTTCTGTGTATGAAGCCCTCGAGATCATGGCCGAGCATAACATTGGGGCCTTACTGGTGCTTGATGGGGACAACTTGGTGGGTATCTTCTCGGAAAGGGATTACGCCAGGAAGGTTGTTCTGAAGGGGAAATCTTCCCGGGGTACGGTTCTCGGAGAGACCATGAGCCAAAAGGTGGCCTGCATGCGCCCCGACCAGACCATTGAGGAGTGCATGGAACTGATGACGGACAAGCGGATCCGGCATCTACCCGTCCTCGAAAACGATCAGCTGGTGGGTGTGATTTCCATCGGAGACGTGGTCAAGGCCGTTATCTCTGAGCAGGAATTCCTTATCGAGCAGCTCGAGAACTACATTACGGGTAGTCGCTAGTGGGTGAACCGGGTCTTCTGTCGGAAATGACTCACTTTTGGCGGGGGTCGAGGATGTCGCGGAAGGCATCGCCCAGGAGATTCCAACCCAAGACGAATAGGAAGATGGCACCCCCGGGTATGACAGCGGTATACCAGAACTGGAGAGGATTCTGAGGCGTTCCCAGGATCCAGTTGCGGGAAAGGGAGATCAGCTGTCCCCAATCAGCGTAGCCCACCGGAGCTCCCAGGCCCAGAAAGCTCAAGGCGGCCGCTGTGATCACCACCGAGCCGATATCCAATGAAGCCACCACTAACACCGGATAAATGGCATTTGGGATCACACGGCGAGTCAGGATCCAAAAGTCGGTTGCTCCCAGCGCCCTGCTGGCCATGACGAACTCCCTTTCCTTGACCGAAAGCACGTCGGCGCGCAGAAGGCGCGCGTAGGAAGGCCACACCACCAGGGCAATGGCCAGGACCACCATGGAGAGGCTGGGGCCCAGCACGGCCACGATCACCACTGCCAGAACAATGGCGGGGAAGGCCAGAATAACATCGGTAAAACGCATCAGAACTTCATCCAGCCAGCCGCCGTAGTAACCGGCCAGCGACCCCAAAGTGATGCCCACCAGAAGGGCCATGGAAATGATCGTGAGTCCAATCTTGAAGGCGGTCCGGGTTCCCCAAATGATGCCGTAGTAGAGGTCGTACTGCTGTTCCGTGGTTCCGAACCAGTGCTCGGCGCTGGGGCCTCTGGGATCGGAAGTATAGCCATCCTGAGGAATGAGATAGGGATCGCGGGCGTTGGGGGCCATGGGAGCCAGCAGCGGGGCCAGAAGGGCCACCAGCGCGAAGAAGACAATCAGTCCCAGACCAATCAGAGAAAGCGGTTTTTTCCGGAGCCTTTTAAGCATTACTTCAACCTGATTCTGGGATCCACGAAGGCATAGAGAAGATCGGCCGCCAGGTTGCCCAGCACGAACAGCGTGGCCGATACCAGGGCAAAGCCCATGATGCCGGCAATATCCAACTGCTGGGCCGCGTTGACCCCCCACCGCCCGATTCCCGGATAGTTGAAGATGGTTTCCGTGATCACCACACCCCCCAAAAGTCCTACCAGGAGCAGGCTGGATGAGGTGATCACGGGGATCAGGGCATTTTTGCGCGCGTGTTTGTTGATGACGTCAGATTCCTCCACTCCCTTGGCGCGGGCCGTACGCACATAGTCCTTGTGGATTTCCTCCAGCATGGAGGAGCGGGTGATGCGGATGAGCAGGGCGACGCTGTTGTAGCAGAGCGTGGTAGCCGGCAGGATCAGATGTTTCAGGGTGTCCCAGAAAATCCAGGGCTTGCCGTTTAAAAGGGAGTCGAGCAGAAGAAAACCCGTGAACTGATTGAAACTAGCGGAGTGAATGAACAGATCCGCCTCCAGGGAAAAGCGGCCGGGCGGAAGAATATTGAATCTCCCGTAAAAGATCATGAGCAGGAGAAGGCCCAGCACGAAGGAGGGAAGGGAATACCCGGTGATGGACATAAAGCGTGAGAAGTGATCCAGGGGCCGATCCTGATAAACGGCGGCTTGGGTTCCCAGCCAGATTCCCACCAGGAGAATGGGGAAAAAGGCGGTCAGGGCCAGTTCGAAAGTGGCCGGGAAGAAAGCCCTGATGGCCTCCGCCACAGGCATTCTTGCTGTCTCGGAGTAGCCCAGATCTCCGACTAAGACCTGTTTGAGCCAGCCCCAATACTGAAGCGGAAAAGAATCCCTCAAATTGTGGAGCTCGATGATGGCCTCCAAGTCGGCCAGTTGTCGTGGATCCCTTATGTATAGGGAGGCCCTCATCTCCGGGGAGAGCCATTGTAAAAGAGCAAAGAGAAGGAGCGTCACCCCCAAAGCCACAAAGGGGAGCATGGCCAGTCTTCGAATCAGGTACGAGGCCATGGTCGCTACATTCCGGTGGCTTCCTTGTAGATGGGATAGAACTCACTGGCGTCGGGAGAGGAGGGAAACGTAGGGTTGTGATACCACCCCTTGACCCACGTTCTCTGGACGCGTGGATTCAGTTTGTCGATCAACACCAGGTGGGGGACGTCCTCATAGGCCAAGGCGAGAATTTCAGAGTAAAGTTCTTTCCTTTTCTCCAGGTCTGTTTCCGAAATCGCCTGCTCGATAAGCTGGTCGATTTCCGAATTCTTGTAGCCCTGCTGATTGGGGTAATTTCCTTGTGAGTGGAGCATGGGAAAGACGAAGTTGTGGGCATCGGGAAAATCCGCTTGCCAACCCAAAGTGAACATGGGGAGCATCTTTTTGTCGGAAGCGTCCAAGAAGGTGGACCACTGCACCGGCCGGATGTCGACCTTGAATTTGGGATTCAGTCCTTCGACATTGACCTTTATGATCTGGCACAGGGTTTGTCGGGTGATGTTTCCCTCGTTGTAAGTGAGCGTGAAGCGGAAGCCCTTCTCCCAGACCTCTCCTCTCCAGGCCTTTTTGAAATGCTCTTCAGCTTTTTTCAGGTCATGGGTATATCGAGGAGCATTGGGATCGTGGCCGGGCAAGCTCTTGGGGATGCAGCCGGTGGCCTGGGTGCCCTTACCTTGGTAAACATCCCGGATGTAGACTTCGTAATCCATTGCATAGGCAAAAGCCTTCCTCACCTCTACATCGGAGAAAAACTCGGGTGGGATGCCGTCCCCATCCAATTTCCCAGAACCGACATTGGGATTCCCTACAGGGTTGATGTCAAAGGTAAAATAGACGACCGGGTTCATCTCTATGGTGGGCAGATCGTCGATGATTTCCACGCCGGGAAGGCCCTGCACCTGGGATAGCTGGGAGCGTTCCACTTCGACCGTGTCAGCGTCACCCGCACTCAGCATGAGCCTTCGCGTGGCGAATTCGGTGACCGTTCTGATGATCACTCGTCTCAATTTCGCGGGTCCCTTCCAGTAGCTTTCGTTGCGGGCCAAAATGATTTCCCTGTTCTTCTTGTCCCACCTCTCCAACCGGAAAGACCCGGTGCCGTTGACGTGCTCAAAGAAGTAGGAGGATTCTTTCTGGGGACTATTGAACTCTTTCCAAGTAGCCTGCGTGCCGTCCCAGTCCCCATTTTCGATGGCCCATTGTTTGGAGATCGCCGGTGCCCAGGTTGCCAGAATGGTCAAAAGGGGGGAGTAGGGTTTGGGAATCTGGAGGACGATGTTATCTCCCTGGACCTGGATTCTCTCATCCGCATCCAGAAAGGCTTTTTCCATAGCTTTTCCGGTTGCATCACGAGTCGAGGGATATCCTACGATCGGTTCCAGGAGCAGGGAAGAAGGGCCGCCGGCTCGATCCTGAAGCAGAAAACGCAAGAGGGAATATTTCACGTCTTCAGGGGTCAAAGAGGTGCCGTCGTGGAATCTCACACCCTGGCGGATGGGGAAGGTGTAGGTCAAGCCATCCGGGGAGATCAAGCCGTTGCTCTGACTGGGGACCTGGGTGGCGATCACCGGCTCCAGTTCTTCAGTACTGGAGCCTTTGTATTTAAGTAGAGGATCATAGATATTGAGAATTACCACATGGCTGGCCGTGTCATAGGACCAGGCAGGATCCAGGCTGTCGGCATCGGCAATCGTCACATAAGTATAAGTATCGGGGTTCTTGACGGCCGTGGGTTCGCCAGGCTGGGGGGTACCGCAGCCAGAGAGTAAAAAGAGGGCGGCGGCAAGAGTGAATTTCTTCATAGTGAGTTTCATGATCCCCCCTGTGCCATCTGACGACTGAGAATGCGGCGCAGCATTTTTTCGTCGGCTCGGTGTTTGAGGATGGTTTGCCCGTTCAAAGTGGCGACTGGGATACTGTATTGGTACCGTGTCATGAACTCGGATGATTCAGAGATATTGACACTTCGGATCTCAAAGTCCAGCTCTTTTTGCAGCTTTTTCAGGACGTCCAGGGCTTCGTGACACAGGTGACAATCGGACTTGGTATAAAAATCAATTTGAACCGCACTCATGGTCACACTCTGGATGCGTTGGTATGAACCTGGGCAGTATAACATGGGGCGGGAAAAGGTATTTGAATTGATGGATGTAATTTCTTAGGATAGAACATGTAAACAGCTATTAAAACTGTCTAAATATGCTCTAGTGGTGCCGCCCTTACAGGGCTCTCTGCCGTCGCTAAATCCTACCCAGGGCTAAAGCCCTGGGCTATTTCCTGCCGCCCTTTCAGGGCTCCAGAGGTGATCCTTTTCCTAAATCCTAAATGCCAAACAAATTCCAAATCCCAAATTCCAAAACCGCTCAGCTGTTTAATTAGTCCTGGCTGAAATCCTGTGGTTTCAGGTTTTTAATTTTGTCTGGGATTTTGAATTTGGGATTTCTGCGAAGCGGAGTGTTTGTCCCGCCAGAAAGGGTGGCATCGGACAATCGAGAGCATCGGCAATGGCCCGCAGTAGCTCCCCTTCCCGCAGTGTGACCTGATGATCATGACTCACGCAGACGCCGCAGGCTCGCAGGAGCCGTCGCTTGAGCAAAGGGCTGACTCGATTGAGACGGTCCAGGGCAAGGCTCAGTGCTTCGAAGCCGTCCTCCTGCGCGAGCCAGGAGAGTTTCAAGCGACTCCTGCTTAATTCTTTCACACTCTGGATAAAGGCTTGCTGTGCCTCTTGCTCGCTGTCCTGTCCGGCACGGGCCAGGCTGGACAGCAACAGGGAGATTTCTTGGGTCAGAGGTGCCAGGGACTCATATTTGGTGGCTGGAGGCGCGGTCTCGTTGAAGTGGGGATCGAGATGACGGCGCAAGATATGTTGCAGGGTGTACTCGAACAGGTTGATCTTCTGGTCTGCCTTCACCAGGCCTTCGACCAGTTCGGTAAACTCCCTATACTGGGAAGGAGATAGAGTACGCAGGGCCGGCAAGGCAAGGTCGACCAGGGGAAGGCGTGCTTCGGGCGGGCAGCGGTCAATCAGGGTCGAGCCCTCCAGGGTTGCTTCAGAAGACACCAGTGGATCCTTCGATTCATTGAGCAGTTGAAACTGGGTCCGGCGGGCATCCGAGTCGTGGCTCAGGAGTAGGGCGAAAATGATGATCCGGGCCGAGGCCGGCTCATGAACCCGAGCGGTTAACCGCGTAGGCAGCCCCGACAGGAGAAGGGCGGCATAGGCCACATGGGCCTCCGTCAGTTTTCCGAAGAGCTGGGTCATCTGTGCTGGAACCACCGGAATGATGGGGATGGCTGGAGCGCCCCCGGACGGAGGGGATGCAGCTGGTTTGGCGGCGGCGGAAGCGGCCAGCCCCTTCTTGTCGCCGGTTTCCATTGCCTCCTTGGAAGGAAAATGAACCGATAGAAACCTTCCGTCAAAAGAGGGGTCGATGCGCTTGATGCGCGTCTCCAGCGGGGGATGGGTGGCCATGAAGCTGAAAGCACTTTGGGTGAGGACGGGAGGTGTGCGATTTCTCATGGAAAGGAAGGGAGATGCTTTTCCATGCATTCCATTCGAGAAAAACAAGTGGCTCGCTTCTTCAGCCTTTGAGTTAGCGATGCGTGAGCCGTGAGCCAGCCCGCCAATCTTTTTGAGTGCGCCGGCTATGCCGTCGGGGTTGCGCGTGAACTGGACGGCCGAGGCGTCGGCGAGGAATTCTCGCTGCCGGGACACGGCGCTTTTGATGAGCTTGCCGAAAAACACACCCACGTAGCCAATGATAAGAAGCGCTGCTCCGAACAGCAGAACGGCAGCACCCCCATTCTTTTTACTGCTTGAAGTTCGGGTACCCCTCAGAATCCCATATCCAATCATGGCAATCATCAGGATACCGTTCAGGACGCCGATCAACCGGATGTTCAGGCGCATGTCCCCGTTGAGGATGTGAGAGAACTCATGGGCAATCACTCCCTGCAGTTCGTCGCGCGACAGAATCTGCAGGGTTCCGCTGGTCACCCCAATGACGGCGTCCGCCGGGGTGAAACCGGCGGCGAAGGCGTTAATACTCTTTTCCTCTTCCAGAAGAAAAACAGAGGGGACGGATATTCCCGAAGCGATGGCCATTTCTTCCACCACATTGAGAAGACGTCGTTCCTGAGGTTTGGGAGTGTCCGAATCAATAAGTCGACCTCCCAGCCACCGGGCCACCACCTCTCCACCTTGTGAAAGGGCGAAGATCTTGTAAAGGCTTCCGATCACCACCACACTCACGGTTGCCCCCGTAACCCACAGCAACATATCCGGGTCCCACCATTGAAAAGGACGCTCCAAGACCCTGTTGACGCTGAAAGCGTAAACGATGGCGATCACGGCGATGTAGATGGAGGCGACGATCAGGACCACCGCCAGCATGAAATAGGCGATCAAGCGCCGGGTGCTCCGGCGGGCCTGGTCCTGACGCTCAAAGAAATCCATCGTATGGGTTGCCGGTAGCGCCATATCTCCTCAGAGCTCTACAGAGAAGTGAAGTGGGATCCGACGAATTACGAGAAGGAGACCTTGGGTGCCTCTCGTTCCGCGGGAGCTTCGATTTCAAAGAGCTCTGCCTGATTGAAGCCCATGGAATTGGCAATAATGACGCTGGGAAACACGGAACACTGCGTGTTATAGACCATGACCGAATCGTTGTATGCCTGTCGTGCGAAAGCGATCTTGTTCTCGGTTGTGGTGAGCTCTTCCATGAGTTGGGCCATATTTTGATTGGCCTTTAAGTCCGGGTAAGACTCCATCAGGGCAAACATGCGTCCGAGGGCGCCGGTCAGAGCCGACTCTGCACCCATCAGCCCCTGCATGGAATTGGGATCTCCAGGGCTCTGGGCGGCTTGCTCACTGGCCGCCGCTGCTTGATTGCGCGCATTCACCACCGCCTCCAGGGTCTCCCTCTCGTGTTTCATATAACCCTTGGCGGTCTCGACCAGATTGGGAATTAAGTCGTAGCGCCGTTTGAGTTGGACATCGATCTGGGCAAATGCGTTCTTGAAACGATTGCGAAGGCCCACTAACCGGTTGTACATGCTGGCCACCCAGGCGATGAAGGCTACCGCCACGACCAGAAAAATGAGTGCCGATGTCATAAGCTATCCCCCTTAACTTGATTTTAGACTGCAGGATGCGGTCACAAATCTAGGATATAGGAAACTGCTGGTTCATGTGCAAAAAGCGAGATTCACGAGGTCGGGACTCAGGATGTTCCGCCGAACAAGGCCTCAGCGAGCAGGCCCGCCAACAGCGGAAAGGGTAACAGCAGCGTCCAACGAATGAGAGTAAAGCGCCAGCTGATAAAGCGAGCTTCAAAAAGGGCATTCAAGAGGCTCAAGGAAGACCAACTGGTCACCATTGCGACCGTTGCTCCCAGTCCGGCACCCAGTTCGTAAAGGGTGCTGATGAGGGGAAGAACGACATAGGGACCTCCGGGCATTAACATTCCCATTCCCTGGGCCCGCAACAACCCTCTCCACCCGGAATCAGATCCCATCAAGTTCTGTAGCCCCTCCTGGGGAAGAAGGACGCTGACATAACCGATGGTGATGAATGCCAGAAGCAGCAGAGGCAGGATACCGAGTAGGGTGTGCCCCCCTCGCGCGAGACCGCGGCGGTGGCTGCCATCGCCGCGACGCCAGGCGTAAATGAAAAGGATCACTGCCGGGATGAGAAGCGTAAAAGTTGCTAGCTTCATAATTTGATGTTCTCTCGGATGGCTTCTACCTGGCGCCCAGCCAGTGCCTGGGAGAGGAAACCCAACAGCGGAGGTACCAGAAACGTGGTGAGGAGTCGGGCCACGGTCAGGCGTGGGCCCAGCAGGGCGAACTCCAGCGGTAAGCGCACCACCGGCCACACGTTCTTGGCTGAGACAAAGGCCACCAGGACCCCCAGGCTGGCGCCGGCCCTCAGCAGCGCGGCCGCGATGGGATAATAAACGTAGGGTCCGCCAGGAATCAGCGCTCCGCTGATGCAGGCCAGGAAAATACCCCGCCAGCCCGATCGTTCTCCCAGCCAATAGGTGACCTTTTCCTGGGTCAAGAGGACCTGAATCAAACCTGCGATGAGGAAAGCACACAGTAGTAAGGGAACGACCAGGAGAAGCGTTTTCATCCCACCCACGACCCCGGCCAGAGCCAATTCCGATCCACCGCGTAGCCAGGCCGCCCCGGTCAACAGCAAAACCACCCCGCCCAGTATCAGTGTCGTATAATCGCGCATGCGTTTGTTTGGTCGTGCATTGTGCTAACGATGTCTCTCATAGATCAAAAAGGTGTAAGGATAAAGGTTTTTTTCATCCGGCGCATGGCCTTCTTCGGAAATTAACTCCCAGTCGGATTCCTCAAACTCGGGAAAATCCGTATCTCCTTCAAATTCCTCATGGATGGAGGTCAGATACAGCCGGTCTGCTCGAGGGAGCACTTGTTGGTAAATCTGCGCTCCGCCGGCGACAAATACTTCATCGTCTCCAGCAGCCATGTCCAATGCCTGCTCCAAGGAGTGGGCCACCAGCACTCCCGTCGGGGCGTAATCGGTTTGATGAGTGATCACTACGGTGGTTCGACCGGGGAGGGGCTGGCCGATCGACTCAAAGGTCTTACGCCCCATGATCAGGTGGTGCCCCATGGTCAGGTTCTTGAAGTGTTTCCAATCTGCCGGCAGCCTCCAGGGTAGGTCGTTGTTGCTCCCGATCACCCGGTTGGTAGACATGGCGGCGATGATAGAGAGCCTCATACGGCAACCGGAGCCGAAATGTGGGGATGGGGAGTGTAATTCTCTAAACTGAAGTCCTCGTAATCGAATTCGAAAATGGACCTGACCTCCGGATTCAGTCTCATTTGAGGAAGGGGGCGCGGCTCTCGCGTGAGCTGAAGCCTGGCTTGCTCGAGGTGGTTTGAGTAAAGGTGTACATCGCCAAAAGTATGAACGAATTCATGCGGCTCCAGCCCACAGACCTGGGCCACCATCAGGGTCAGCAGGGCGTAGGAAGCGATGTTGAAAGGAACCCCCAAAAAGACGTCGGCACTGCGTTGATAGAGTTGGCAGGAAAGAGCGCCGTTGGAGACATAGAACTGAAAAAGAGTGTGGCAGGGAGGAAGCTTCATCTTGTCGGTGTCGGCAACGTTCCAGGCACTCACAATGTGACGGCGAGAATCCGGATCGTTCCGGATTTGCTCGATGACCCTGGAAATCTGGTCGATAGGGTCTTCCCCGGAAGCCGGCCAAAAGCGCCATTGGTAACCATAAACAGGACCGAGACTGCCCTCTTCGTCAGCCCACTCGTCCCAGATCGTGACCCCATGCTTGTTCAAATCACGAACGTTGGTGCTTCCTGAGAGAAACCACAGGAGTTCGTGAATTACCGAGCGGAGGTGAAGCTTTTTTGTGGTGACCAAAGGAAACCCTTCCCTCAAATTGAAGCGCATCTGATAGCCGAAGATGCTGAGGGTTCCGGTGCCGGTGCGGTCTTCTTTCTTCAGGCCCTTATGGAGAATATGCTCCACGAGGTCCAAATACGGTTGCATGAGCCAATTAAATCACACCTACACGACATGGGTCAGCTCGGAAAAAATGCCCACGCGGTATACTGAGACGATCGGTGTGAATCCGAAAGAGTACGGATGAGTTGGGTAGGTTCTTGGCATGAAGCACGACAGCACGACAGCACGACAGCACGACAGCACGATCGGAGGGACAAAAGAGTCCGATGTAGTGGTGATTGGTGCCGGCCCGGGCGGTTACGCAGCTGCTTTTCATGCCGCTGACTTGGGTCTGCAAGTCACCCTGGTGGACAGTCGAGAAGAGCTTGGCGGAGTGTGTCTCCATGCCGGCTGTATCCCCTCAAAGGCACTTTTGTTTGTCTCCCAACTGTTGGGAGAGGCGAGCCGTGCCAAGGAGTTTGGGATTCGTTTCGGTGAACCCGAAATTGACGTGCAGACATTGCGCAAGTGGAAGGAAGGGATTGTGAGTCAACTCACGGGAGGGCTCTCTGACCTGGCCAAGCGTCGTGGGGTCCAATTCGTTCGCGGCAGTGCCCGTTTTGAAAGCTCCCAGTCGCTTGGCCTGGACAAAAGTGAGGTCTCCCGGATCACCTTCAAGCACGCCGTTATCGCCACGGGATCCCGACCCATGGGAATACCCGGAATTGAGATTGAAAGCGATCGAGTTATGGACTCCACAGCCGGACTGAAACTCGAGGAGGTGCCGGAAACATTGCTGGTCGTGGGGGGTGGATACATCGGGTTAGAACTGGGGACGGTCTATGCATCTTTGGGGAGCCAAGTGACTCTGGTGGAGCTGACCGATGGGCTTTTGCCCGGGGTCGATCGGGATCTGGTCCGACCGCTGGGCAGACGGGTTCAGGGTTTGTTTGCCCAGGTCCACCTCAATACCCGGGTGGTGGCAATGAAGGAAACCCAACAGGGTATCGAGGTGAAGTGCGAGGGCGAGATGACTCAGCAGCAGATTTTCGAAAAGGTTCTCGTCTCTGTGGGGCGTCAAAGCAATTCGGATCATCTGGGTCTGGAGAACACCAAGGTCGAAAGAGATGAAAAGGGGGCCATCAAGGTCGATGAGCAGTGCCGTACGGCCGACCCCGAGATCTTTGCCATCGGTGACGTGGCTGCCCAACCCATGCTGGCCCACAAGGCCACTCGGGAAGGTAAAGTGGTTGCTCAGGTTATCGCAGGTCAAGAGGCGGCCTTTGACAATGTGGCCGTCCCTGCCGTGGTCTTCACCGACCCGGAGGTGGCCTGGTGCGGCTTGACGGAAACACAAGCCAAAAGTGAAGGTCGAAAGGTCAAGGTGACCCGCTTTCCCTGGGTTGCTTCAGGTCGGGCGGTAGCGATTGGCAGGACGGAAGGGTTGACAAAGATCATCTTCGATCCTGAGAGCGGTCAGGTCTTAGGGGTTGGATTGGTGGGGGTCCACGCCGGGGAACTTATAGGGGAGGGCGTTCTGGCGGTGGAAATGGCAGCCCTGGCGGAAGACCTGGCCAGCACGATCCACACCCATCCGACCTTTTCGGAGACCCTGGGCGAAGCAGCAGAAGCCTTTCTCGGGCAGTCCACGAATCTGTACCGGAAATGGAGCAATTGAGTTGTTCGGCACCTGAGGTGCCGAACCGGTTGGAACTACTCCAGCTCTTGGATGACCGCCTCGGTGAATTCCGTGGTTGATGCACTGCCTCCCAGATCTGGAGTCAGCACCTCACCCTTTTCCGTCACCCTGTAAATGGCATCGCGGATTCTTTTGGCCGTGTCCTCCATGTTCAGATGCTCGAGCATGAGAAGACTGCTGAAGAAAACGGCCAATGGATTGGCCTTGTTTTTTCCGGCGATATCTGGAGCACTGCCGTGAACGGCCTCAAAGACTGCGCATCCCTTTCCAATATTGGCACCGGGGACAAGCCTCAATCCGCCCACCAGTCCGGCACATAGATCGGATAAGATGTCACCATAGAGGTTGGTCAAAAGCAAAACATCGAAATATTCAGGCCTCAGGACCAGCTGCATTGCCAGGTTGTCCACGATCATTTCTTCGTGACGAATGTCAGGGTGTTCCTGAGCGATTTCTTGGCAGGTCTTTAAGAATAGACCGTCGCTGACCTTCAGGATATTGGCCTTGTGTGCCGTGGTCACCTTCCTCCGATTCCATTTCTCTGCGTACTCGAAGGCGAATCGGGCAATGTTGGCGGAGGCCTTCCGGGTGATGATTTTCAAACTCTGGGTGACACCTGCAGTGATGGTGTGCTCCAAGCCGGAGTAGAGACCTTCCGTATTTTCCCGAACGACGACGACGTCCACCTTCCCGAAGCGGCTCCGAATACCGGGAACGTTCTTGACCGGACGCAAACTGGCATAGAGTTCCAGTCTCTGCCTCAGTTCCACGTTTGCACTGGCAAAGCCCCGGCCCACAGCAGTGGCCAAGGGGCCCTTCAGGGCTACTTTGTTTTTCTGAACAGACTCCAAGACCTGATCTGGAAGAGGTTTGCCGTATTTGGATATCGCGGACTCGCCGGCTTCCACTTCTTCTCACTCCAGGTCGGCCCCGGCCGCTTCCAGAAGCTGGACCACGGCACCGGTCACCTCAGGACCGATTCCATCTCCCGGAATCAAGGTAATCCTTCTGGACATTAGAAAATTGTACTAAATTAGGGGTGGGGGAAGATTTGCAGTATTGTTCTTAGAGAGACGTTGCTATGACCAGGAAGAGTTTGGATAGTTTCGGGGCTCGCTCCACTTTAACGGTTAATGGGCGGGAACTGGATTACTTTAATCTTACCGCCGAGGTGGAAGGGATCGGAGATATCAGCCGATTACCCTTCTCGCTGAAAATCCTGTTGGAAAACCTGCTGCGCCACGAGGATGGAGAAGCGGTCACAAGTGAAGATATCGAGGCCATGGCCCATTGGGACCCGAAAAAGCAACCCAAGCGGGAAATCGCCTTCACACCGGCGCGAGTTCTTCTTCAGGACTTTACCGGGGTTCCTGCCCTGGTGGATCTGGCCGTGATGCGCGATGCCATGGCCGAAATGGGAGAAGACCCGGACAGAATTAATCCCCTGGTCCCTGTGGAACTGGTCATCGATCATTCGGTTCAGGTGGATTCCTTTGGTCAGTCCAACTCTTTTCAACTCAACCTGGAAAGAGAATTTGAGCGGAATCAGGAACGGTACGCCTTTCTGCGCTGGGGACAATCTGCCTTCCGTAATTTCCGCGTTGTTCCCCCAGCCACCGGCATTGTGCATCAAGTCAATCTGGAGTATCTCGCTCAAGTCGTGTTTGAGTCCGAGATTGAGGGTCGACCGGTTGCCTATCCTGACACGCTGGTGGGGACGGACAGCCACACCACGATGGTCAATGGACTTGGGGTATTGGGCTGGGGTGTTGGCGGGATCGAGGCGGAAGCGGCCATGCTTGGCCAGCCCATCAGCCTTCTCATCCCGCAGGTGGTCGGGTTCAAATTGTTTGGAACCCGTCCAGAAGGAACCACAGCCACAGACCTTGTGCTCACCATTACTCAGATGTTGCGTGAGAAGGGTGTGGTAGGAAAATTCGTCGAGTTTTACGGACCTGGACTGGGCAATCTCTCTCTAGCCGATCGGGCCACCATTGGGAACATGTCGCCTGAATATGGGGCAACCTGTGCCATCTTTCCCATTGACGCAGAGACCGTCGAGTATTTGGGTTTCACCGCCCGCAGTGCTGATCAGATCGCACTCGTGGAGGCCTACACAAAGGCACAGGGTCTTTTTCACACCGGGGAAAGCCCGGAAGCGGAATACAGCGATACCCTGGCACTGGACCTTGCAGCGGTAGAGCCCAGTCTGGCCGGACCCAAGCGCCCTCAGGACCGCATCCCTCTGAAACGGTCAAGGGAGGCCTTTGCGGAAAGTTTGAAGGCCATGACGGGTGAGACACCCAACGGCGAGGGGAGGGAGCTTCGCCATGGATCCGTGGTCATTGCTGCCATTACCAGTTGTACCAATACCTCTAACCCTTCGGTCATGCTGGGAGCAGGGTTGTTGGCAAAGAATGCGGTGGAGCGAGGTCTCCAGAGCCGGCCCTGGGTCAAAACCAGTCTGGCCCCCGGGTCCAAGGTCGTGACCGAGTATCTCGAGGAAGCGGGTTTGCTTTCCTTTCTCGGTCAACTTGGATTTCAGCTGGTGGGTTATGGCTGCACCACCTGCATTGGGAACAGCGGTCCACTCCCGGAATCGATCTCTCGCTCTGTCCGGGAGCAGGACTTGGTGGTTTGTGCCGTGCTCTCCGGTAACCGCAATTTTGAAGGGCGTATCAATGCCCTTGTTCGTGCCAACTATCTGGCTTCGCCACCTCTGGTGGTGGCCTACGCTCTTGCTGGACGGATGGACATCGATCTTTACAACCAGCCTCTGGGCCAAGACGCTGAGGAAAAGGACGTCTATCTAAGCGATATTTGGCCCACCGAAGAACAGATTCGCTCCACTCTTCGTCGTTCGGTGAAAAGCGAGATGTTTTCTCGCAGGTATGCGGACGTTTTTAGCGGAGATGAAACATGGCGCACTCTACCCATCCCCGAGGGTGATCGATATGCCTGGGACGACAGTTCCACCTATATCAAGCAGCCCACTTTTTTTGAGGCCATGCCTCGAGACCCCAAACCTTTGAAGAATATTCAAGGGATGCGTGTCCTGGCAGTGCTAGGCGATTCAGTGACCACCGACCATATCTCTCCGGCCGGTTCCATCCCTGAAGAGGGTCCTGCTGGAGCCTATCTTATGGCTCATGGTGTCAGCCCAAAGGATTTCAACTCTTTCGGATCTCGTAGGGGCAATCACGAGGTTATGACTCGGGGAACCTTCGGCAATATCCGGCTGCGCAACCTGCTTGTTCCAGGAACGGAAGGGGGATACACCCTCCATCCCTCTTCTATTGAGCCCATTTCCATTTACGACGCGGCCATGAAATACCGAGAAGAAGGAAACCGGCTGTTGGTCATTGCCGGTAAGGAGTATGGTTCCGGATCATCTCGGGACTGGGCTGCTAAGGGGACCCTTTTGCTTGGGGTGGAAGCAGTGCTGGCCGAAAGCTTCGAGCGCATCCACCGCAGTAATCTCATCGGCATGGGTGTCTTGCCTTTGCAATTCGAAGAGGGCCAGAACCGGGAGACTCTGGGTCTCACCGGTTGGGAGACCTATGACTTGCTGGGTTTGGAAGAGGGTCTGGAGCCGGCCAAAAAGCTCAGGATCCGAGCGGTCGCCCAAGAGGGAACGGAAAAAACCTTCCAGGTGATCACCCGTATCGACACGCCCAATGAAGTGATCTACTACCGAAACGGTGGAATCCTTCACTATGTCCTCAGATCGCTGAGAAGCTAACCCCAGCGCGCTTCGCGCGCATTCCAAGTTAGAAGAATTTTCAGCCTTCTTTTTTCCTGTCAGCTGCGAGTGGTTCAGGTGGTCAGGCGGTCAGGGGGTCAGCTTCTTCCCCCTTGCTTTCCCGTCCAAACTAGCTTAGCCTCTGCTATTAAATGCCGGGGCAAGACCCAAGCTTTCCAGATATTCAGGAACTTCCCATCTTTCCATTACCCAATGTGGTCTTTTTCCCCCGCACGGTGCTGCCTCTTTACATCTTCGAGCCAAGGTACAAGCAGATGGTGGCGGATGCTCTTGAAAGCAACCGGCAAATCGGAATGGCGCTTTTGCAGCCCGGCTTGGAAAGCAGACAGGACGAAAGTCCGGACGTCTTCAGCACCGGCGGAATGGGGTTGATTACTCAATACGAGGACTTGGAGGAGGGTCAGTACAACATTCTCCTCAGTGGTCGCCACCGCTACAGGATCATGGAGTTTATTCGGGAGACCCCCTATCGGGTGGCCCGAGTCCGGCTCTTGCAGGAGGCGATGCCAAGCGGTCAGGCGATCAATGAAATATCGACTGAACTGGTTCTGGGTTTTCGAGAGTTGCACGAAGCCAATACCCAGCCGGGATTGGAACCGGATGTCATCGACAAACTGGATTTTCCAACCTTGGTCAACTCCGTCTGTTCTTCCTTGAATCTTTCTGTTCGTAACCAGCAGCAGCTGTTGGAGATGAATAGTTTGAAGGTGAGAGCCACAACCATTCTAGGCATCCTTCGACAACAGATTGCCCGCAAGCGTGCGGTGTCGAAATTTCGTCATCCACAGCCTGAAAATCCTCATGTTAACTAGCTATAATCACTCACAACATCACTGGTTAAGATGTACCGGATGGCTCTTGTTTTTTACCTTTCTGTGCAGCCTTGGGACGAGGGCGCTTGCGTCGTCTCAGCAAGCCGGCCAGGAGGATTCCGGGCTCGCTGAAAGCCCGCCCCACCTCAGTGATCGGATCTTGAACTACCGCATCGAGGTTAGCCTGGATCCGCTTGAAAAGAAGGTCACGGGACATGAGATCCTAACCTGGAGGAATCAAAGCGGGCAGGCTCTGCAAGATTTCTGTTTTCATCTTTACCTGAATGCCTTCAGGAACAATCGCTCCACCTTTGTTCGAGAAAGTGGTTCTCGATCCCTTTGGAACGGGATTGAGGATATTCCCGATAACTACTGGGGGTATACAGACGTTGAATCGATCCAGGTGATGTCGGGTCAGGACTCTTTTCGCCCTCAAGTGATCCAACGGGAGTACATCCATCCGGATGATGACAACGAGATGGACCGGAGCGTTTTGATGATCGAGCTGGATCAGCCGCTGCCCGCAGGAGAAGTGATTGAGTTCCGAATCGATTTTGAATCCAAGTTGCCCAAGGGGACGCGCCGCACGGGCTGGAATCACGACTACTTTTTCGTGGCCCAGTGGTTCCCCAAGATCGGTGTGGTTCAGGAAGGGCAGTGGAATTGTCATCAGTATCACCAGTCCACCGAATATTTTGCCGACTTTGGTGTTTATGACGTCTCCCTTGCCGTTCCTACAAATTTTATTGTGGGTGCGACAGGAAAGAGAGTCGACCAACGGGACAATGGTGATGGAACTACCACTTACCGCTACCTCCAGGAGGACGTACACGATTTTGCCTGGACGGCCAGCCCGCGTTTTCTGGAAAAGAAGCGACGCTTCTCCCACCCGCCGCTTCCCGAAGTGGATATGACCCTTTTGCTGTTGCCTGAGCACCAGCATCTGGAGGAGAGATATTTTGCCGCTACCCAGCATGCTCTTCACTACTATGGGACTTGGTTTGGCCCTTATCCATACGAAACGATCACGGTCGTTGATCCTGCCTACCGAAGCAGCAGTGGGGGCATGGAATATCCAACCTTTTTGACGGGAGGAGCGAACTTCTGGGCTCCCGAGAAGGTCCTTTCACCGGAAGGAGTGACGATTCACGAAGTCGGCCACCAATGGTGGTATGGGATGTCGGCAAATAATGAGTTTGAAGAATCATGGCTGGACGAAGGTCTGAACTCGTGGTCGGAGTCCCGAGTACAAAAGTACGCTTACGAGCCGGGCCGTTTTATGAGACGGCTTTTTGGAGGGATTCCTTTTGTCTTTGACTCCGTTGAAATCCCATTTGAAACGGGCTCTTTAGCTTCTGTGCGAAGGAGCGGCCAACTGGATGTCATGACCCGTACCGGTTGGGAATATGTGGCGCGCACCAGCTACCGTGTCAATTCCTACAATAAGCCTGAGATGATTCTGTGGACGCTGGAGCGCTGGCTGGGAGAGGAGTTAATGCTGGAAGCCATGAGCACTTACTTCCGGCGATATCAATTCAAGCATCCCACCACCCGTGATTTTATCGAGACCATGAACGAAGTCGCCCAGCAGGATCTGGGTTGGTTCTTTGAGCAGACCTTCTTCAGCTCCGAACTGGTGGATTATGGAATCGAAACAGCATCCTCGGTGAAGATTCCTGACCCTGAGGGAGTGTTTGATGATGGGGAAGATGAGTCTCCCAGCACCGGAGAAGAGACAGAGGACACCGAAGAGCAGTATTTGACAGAGGTTGTAGTCAAGCGCTTCGAAGGAGCGAGGTTCCCGGTGGAAGTGTTGATGGTCTTTGAAGATGGAGAGGAGATCCGCAGAGAGTGGGATGGACAGGATCGATGGCAAAGGTATCGGTTGGAAAAGCCGGTTCGTTTGAAGTATGCCGTCGTAGATCCTGAGCGCAAACTTCTGCTGGACATTGATCCCACCAACAACAGCCACTATGCCAAGGAGGAAGAGGGCTTTTCCCTGGCCACAAGGAAGTGGGCCTCCAAGTGGCTGTTCTGGCTGCAAAATCTATTGGAGATGTTTGCCTTCATCGCCTGATCATGCTTGGAATATTGAAGCAGGGTTGGAATCAGCTGGGAAATCACAAGAAAGCAGTCTTCTATCTTTATTTCGCAAACCTGTTCGTTGCTGCCCTTCTACTGGGTCCCTTTATGCAGGTCTTTGAGGACTCTCTGGGCCCAGGGTTATACCGTGACAAATTAGTGGGACAGCTGGATTACGATTGGTACACGCTTTTTACCGATCGGGTGACAGGGTTTGCTTCCACCTTTACTCCGTGGGTGCTGGGGGTGGGCCCTTTCGCCCGCAATTGGGAAATTCTACTGGATGGAGAGCTAACCCGGCTGCCCTGGGTCATTGTCTCTTTGGGAGCTCTTTACATTCTGCTCAATTCCTTTTTGCTGGCTGCCGCCGTAGGCTCCTTGGCGTTGGATCCAAAGGGCACCAGTTTCCGTGAGTTCTTTCGCAATGGCGGGATGTTTTTCGGGCGGTTCTTCCGGTTGGCTGTACTGGCCGTCTTGGCTTTCTGGTTTGTGGGGAGTTGGATCGTTGGACCGTTGAGCGATTTAGGGGAGAAGCTCACCAACGCGGCAGTCACGGACAGAGGCGCCTTTTATTGGAATGTGGCCCGTTATTTGATCGTACTGGTAATTTTTCTCTTTCTGAATATGCTTTTTGACTATGCCAAGATCAAGACAGCGCTCGAGGATCGCACAAGTGTCGTCGTAGCGTTTGTCTCGGCGCTGAAGTTCTGCACGACTTATGCCGTTTCTTCTTTCGGATTTTACCTGTTGATCGCTGCCCTGGGGGTGGCTTGGGTTCTCCTCTACACAGGAATAGAGTGGCTTTTGCCCCAGCAAAATTGGATGACAATTCTGTTGGCGCTGATTGGGCAACAGCTTTTCATGGTGGGTCGGCTCACGGTGAAACTCTTATTTTACAGTGGCCAAATGCAGTTTTACCTCAAGAGGTAGGAACGGACCGATTGACCCTCATGAATGAGCTGGTCGATTTCCTCGGCCGTACATTGACGCTGTGCGATCAGTTCAAACAGGTTGTCGAAATCCCACTCTGACGGCAATTCGGATCGTTTGGCCAGCTGAGCGCGATTGATCCGATGTTCACGATCCAAGACCATGGCCTCCAGGTGATGGATATCCCTGGCACCCTGGGGGCAGTTCTCAATTTCAATAGGCAAGTGGAACCCTTTCAGAACGTAGGCCACATTCTCGCTCACGAATCCCATGTAATCGTGCTCTTCGGCGGGTGGGCCGTAGCCTGAATAAGGGATTTTTTCCACCTTGACCAGGATTCCCTTTTTGGCGTCCAATAGTTGGTAAAACGCATTCTCGGGTAGGCGATCCTCGGGTACGACGCTGAGCAGACCCTGAGGCTCCTCCCCCGCATCGTCGAATATCCGGGTTGATTCATCCATGCTTTCGGCCAGGATTCTCTTCGCTTCGTCGAGATTCTTGTATTGAATGGCTTTGAGCCCTTCCTTCATAAGAGGAACTCATTATAATGGGGGATCGCTTTTCAAGTGTGAAATTTCAGTGGTTTTCCAGTAGAGAGGTTTTGACGGTGAAGAAACTCTGGATGGCTTGTCTTGGCAGCACAATTGTCTTGCTGCTCAGCGCGCTGGCTCTGGCCCAACCCAGCACAGAAGACAATCTAATGGGGCATTTGCGTTACCTCGCTTCCGATGAACTGCAAGGGCGTGGCAATGGCAGTCCGGAGCTTGAGCAGGCAGCTCATTACATCGGCGAGCTGTTTCGGCAATATGGATTCCTGCCGGCTGGAAATGAGCAAACCTATTTCCAGGACTTCGATGTCAGCATGGGGAGATCCCTGGGCCCGGAAAATCAGGTGACTTTGGAAGCCGGAACGGGACAGATGCAATTGCAGGTACGGAGGGATTATGTGCCGTTGACCTCTGGTCCTGATCAGGTGGTTCAGGGGCCGTTGGTGTTCGCCGGTTTCGGCATTTCGGCGCCCGAACTGGAGTATGACGACTACAGAGATCTCGATGTGCGCGAAAAGATCGTACTGATCTTTGAGCATGAGCCCCAGGAACAAGTGGAAGAGAGTCTGTTCGCGGGGAGAGAACTCACGCCTTACGCAACCGTGTTGCATAAGGTCATGAACGCTAAAAAGAGAGGGGCTGTTGGTGTGATTCTCCTTTCCGACGGTTTCAATCACCCGTCCGGTCAGGAGCCCCGTTCCCGTCAGCCTCGAGTGGAAAACATAGGGATCCATTCAATCAGACTCACCCCAGAATGGAGTGAGCGCCTGCTTGAGAAAGGCGGCCTTAACTCTGTTGAAATCGCCGAGGGAAGCATCAGCCATTGGACTCCTGTCTCCTTGGATCCCGGCGTCACTGCCACTGTTTCACTGGATGTTGTCAACGTTCAACACACGGTAAAAAACGTGTTGGGTTTCCTACCTGGGCAAACAGACAAGATCATCATCATCGGTGCTCACTATGACCATTTGGGTTTGGGGACCACGGGTTCTCTAGCCCCCGAACTCATCGATCAGATTCACAATGGAGCTGATGATAATGCCTCAGGGACGGCGGCGTTGCTGCAGCTTGCTCGGGATTTCAGTAGAGGTTCTCCGCTGCAGCAGGGCTTGCTTTTTATCGCCTTTGCCGGGGAAGAGCTGGGTCTGTTAGGGTCGCGATACTATGCCGAGCACGCCACGATGCCGCTGGAGAACACGGCGGCCATGATCAATATGGACATGATTGGGCGGAGTAAAGGTAATCTCTTGATCGGTGGAGTAGGCACAGCGGCAGAGTTCAGGGGGATTCTGGATGAGGTGCAGAAGACCTCACCCCTGCAATTTTCCTATTCCGATAGTTCGCGTGGTTCCAGTGATCATCTTTCCTTCTCCAGCAAGAAGATTCCGGTGCTGTTTTTCTTCTCGGGTTTGCACAGTGACTACCACAGGCCCTCAGATGATTGGGAGCGGATCAACGTCCAGACCATCCAACAGATCCTGGAAGTGGTGAGAAGCACCGTCCGTCGACTGCTCGAGCTGGATCAGTCCCTCCAGTATGTGGAGGTGGATCGTGGACCGGAGCGGGCAAGGAGGCGTGGGGGGAGACGTCGCACTTGGTTCGGATCGCTCCCCGATACCCACTGGAGCCTGGGAGGGGTTCGTTTTGAGCAGATTCTGAGGGAGACTCCGGCAGCAAGAGCCGGTCTGAAGGATGGGGACGTGTTGGTGTCCTTCGATGGGCGGACGATTGGCAGTCTTCGCGAGTTTATCGGTGCTCTGAGAACGAAGAGTGCGGGTGATGAGGTGGGTGTTGCTGTTCTTCGGGCCGGCGAACGGATCGAGACGGTCGTGACCCTGGAAGCTCGCTAGTCAAGCCGCCGTAGACGCGGCCAGATTCCGGAGCCGCAGTCGATTGGGTGTCAGGAATAGGGGCTAGTTCGATACCAGTTATATAAAGGTTTCTTTGTCGGGCCCGTATGAGGCCGGTGATTTGGCCTCTCTGGAAAGACTCTGCTTAAGAATCTTGACGCCGGCGTGAACGATTTCAGAGGCCCGCATGGCAGGATGAACCAGCAGGCGGTGAAGCTTGAAGGTTTGATGCGAGAATTTGCTCAAAGCGTTGTCCAGTTCACCCCGGGCTTCTCCCGTTTCAAAACGCAATAAATCAAGGCTGCGTCCCAAGGCCTGATCGGCCGTCTCCGTAGTTTCCACCAAGGTGGAGAGTTGTGTTTCCACCGTGTCGCCAACTTTGGAGAGTTCAGGGATTCCCTCTTCTATGGCGGCAATCACCCGTTGGGCAAAGGCTAACCCCTGAGCGGACCGTTGGGTGAGAACCCTCAGGTTTTGATCCAGATGTTGAAGCTGTTTGCTCAAACTCAAGGTTGTCGCCACGAGTATAATGGTTTCCACAATGATCAGCCCGGCCATCAGAAGAACGAGGATATTGACTAACTGCAGATTCTGTATCGTCATACACTAATGAAAATAGCACAAAAATCCTTTCCCGTGTTGTGTCTCTTTTCACAAACCGAGGATGTTTGTGACCAGCGCAAGGCCGACGAGATGTCCCTGACACTGGAGTGAGTGAGGACCCATGAAACAATCCATGAAAGGCAAGCCGGTTTCGCAATCCCGGACCAGCATGACGGAGATGGTCCTTCCCAACGACGCCAACATCCATGGCAATATTCTCGGAGGCAAGGTGCTGCACCTGCTCGATGTGGCCGGAGCCATTGCCGCCTTTCGCCATGCCAGACTCCCGGTGGTGACGGTCTCCGTCGACTCCGTTTCCTTTCTTCACCCCATTAAGGTGGGTCAGCTGGTACTGTTGGAGGCGTTTGTGACCCGGGTCTTCACCACCTCGATGGAAGTGGAGGTTCAGGTCTTTTCAGAAGATCCGGTCAGCGGTAAGCGTCTGCAAACCAGCACCGCCTTTGTGACCTATGTCGCCCTGGATCAGAAGGGCAGGCCGAGAGAGGCGCCGCCCCTGATTCCAGAAACGGATGAAGAGAAGCAACGCTGCGAAGCGGCCCTCCGCCGCCGAGACCAGCGTCTCGGTTAGGGCACGTCCCCTAATAACCCTAATAACCTGTTTATTCCTTCTTAGCCCAGAGCTCTGAGTGTCCACACTGCTCCGTTAGAACCGCAGGGGGCCTTACAGACAAACCAACAACATCAGAGGATTACTGTAGGATGCAGTCTGCACTGAGGGGGCACACGATAGGGTACACTTTCTTATAGGGACTACCGGAGCGAGAGAGCAAGGAAAAGTGACGTACGAAGGTCAAAACATTCCTGGCAACCATCCGGTTAAGAAGCTTTTCCGGAGTGTGGCCGATCGGGCCCTGACGCAGTCAAGCATACCCGATAAGGATCTCCTGCTCGATCTCAGTGATATGCTCACCCACTTCATGTATGTGGAGAACCTCTATCACCTGAAGGATGAAAACGGTGAGCGCTTAGGTTATCTGGCGGACATGCTTGAGGTTGCTCTGGAAGCCCCTCGATCAAGAAAAAAGGCATACTACCAACAGATCGGGGACCACACCCTGTTTATTCTGGGAATGTTTCCCGAGAGCCTGACCTACGGAAGACGGACCCTTTCTCATTCCTACTATGTCGACACTGGGCGCAGGAGTTACATGGCGGCCGGTGAACTGGAGGCGGATAGCGAATCGACGGTGGTGTTCAAGAAGCTGGCAGACAAGTACGAACGCTGCGTCCTTTCCATCAACTGGATTCGGGAATATACGAACGATCCCTTCTATCAGTATATGCTTCGTCAGTTCGGAATGACTCAGTAGAGAGCTGACAACCGACAGCTGACATTTTCTTGCTTTTCCTCTCTGAGCGCGGAGGGCGCGGTCTCCTATTTCATCACTGCGGACGTAAGTGGATTCACACAGGCGTTCTGTCTGTGGTCTGCGGTTTGCGGTTTTCTGTCTTCGCCCTATGTCAGCTGTTAGCTGTCAGTTGTCAGCTTCCCACTCAGCTTTGTCAGATAGATTCCCGTCAAGATCAGGATTCCTCCCAGGATTTGCAGGACGGTGATTTCCTCTCCAATGAGCATCCAAGCGAAGAGGAGTGTCCAAAATGGGATCAGGTTTGAATAGATGGCGGTTTTCGTACTGCCCAGGCGGTCCACGCAGTAAAACCATATGGAGTAGGCGACAGCCAGGGAGAAGATGGAAGAATAGCCCAGTTCGAGATAACTCTTCGTGGAGATTTGCCCCCACTCCTGGTCGGCGAGACTGGGGAGTGAGATGAAGAAGAGGGCAAGGGCGCCGACACTGAGAGTAAGAGTGGTGAAAGTAAGAGGCGAATAGCTTTTCATCAAGGTCCTACTGCAAACCGTATACAGGGACCAGCAAGCGGCAGCAGCCAGTGTGAGCAGGTCTCCAAGCAGTGTTCCCGTGCCAATCGCAAATTCCGCACTTTCAAGCAGGATCACCGCTACGCCGCCAAAGGACAAGAAGATTCCCGCCCAAACCATGCGGCCCAGGTACTCATGCCCCAAAAGACGACTCAGCAGAGCCGTAAAAATGGTCCCGATCGACATGAGCAGTCCCACATTGCCTGCCTTGGTCAGTTCCAGTGCATGGATGAACAGCGTGAGGTAGACGACATTGCCGATGATACCCAGCCCCACGATCTTCCAGATATCTCTAGGCTGAAGATGAATCCGCCCTCCCCAAAGCAGCGTTGGAATCCACAGCAGCAAGGCCGACAGGGGTATACGCACCGCGTTGAAAGTCACGGTGGAGAATTCCCTCAAGGCATCCTTGGCCAGGGGCAAATGGGCAGCCCAGAGCAGGACCACCACCAAACCCAAAATGTCCGCTAACTCAAGTTTTCTCATGACAAGACTCGCCTATAACGGGTGTTATACTCATAGTCCGGACTATGCATAATCCGGGCTAGGCAGAGAGAGTAGCACAATGGACAAGAGGGATCGGACTCGAAGAATCAAGGATCAGGCTCGTGCCTTGGGTTTTGAGGCTGTGGGGATTGCGCCCGTATCGGCGATGCCGGCAGAGGCCCTGAAGGCGTGGCTGGCCCGCCAATATCATGGAACCATGGCCTACATGGAGCGCACATCCGAAAAGCGGATCGACCCCAGGAAGGTTCTACCCAGTGCCCGCTCTATGGTCTCTCTTTCTCTGAACTACTTTCATGACTACGACCTTCCCTACGAACGCCCTGAACGAGGGACGATTTCTCGCTACGCCTCGGGAGAGGATTATCATGAAGTGTTGGGTAAACGACTGGAGGAACTTTTTGACCATATCCGTGGATTTGAGCCTGAGATGGAGGGAAAGATATACGTGGATACCGGGCCTGTCATGGATAAGTACTGGGCCGTCCATTCGGGGGTAGGTTGGTTGGGAAAGCACACCAACGTGCTGTCCCGGGCTTTGGGCTCCTGGTTTTTTCTTGGGGAAATCCTGCTGAATCTGGAACTGGAATATGATGCTCCAGGTGCGGATTTCTGCGGTTCCTGCACCCGCTGCATCGATGCCTGTCCGACCGACGCCATCGTCGAACCCTATCAGCTCGATAGCCGCCGCTGCATTTCCTATCTAACCATCGAACTCCGTGAGGATATTCCCGAGGAGTTTCGAGAACCTATGGGAAACCTGATCTTTGGCTGCGATATTTGCCAGGATGTCTGTCCCTGGAATAAAAAAGCTCCTGCTTCTTCAGTGGAGGAATTCAAGCCGAGAGAGAAGAACAGGGCGCCCCAGCTACGCGAACTGGCTCGCCTCTCGCTTGAGGATTTTCAGAAGCGCTACCGGGGCAGCCCCATCAAGCGCGCCAAATGGCGGGGCTTTTTGCGCAATGTGGTGGTGGCGATGGGGAATAGTGGGGATCCGGAGATGATCCCAGACTTGGAAGATCTTCTGCAGCATGAGGATCCCATGATTCGCCGGCATGCTGCATGGGCGCTCAACGCGCTACAGGCTATCCCTGATTCTTGAGTACTTGCCCGATGAATTCGACGTGATAAGTCCAGGGCCGCTCAATTTCGCCTGTTTCAGGGTGTCGGTACCAGCTTTCTTCCCACCCCATCTTGTTGTTCAGAATCCATCGTACAAGCTGTCCTGGCTCATACTGTTTCCGGCTCGGTACCACATCGAGTTCCCCCAAGGTGTCCTCAGGATCCAACATCTCAAGAATGGCTATTTTTGCCTCAGGGACCTCCTGGGTACATTCCGGATCCGAGTAAAAGGGGATTTCGGAATGAAGAACACGGTAGGGAACAACGGGTGTCTCATCGGTCACACCAGGATCGCGATCTAAGGAGTTGGTAGCTTTTTGTCCGGACATCCTTATTCTCCTTCTTTTTTCTGCAAAACGGCTTCATCTTAGCACAATCCACTAAAAGACCTTGCCTTGACCTCGACGTTGACAGCGTGCTAGAAAGATTGGCCGAGGTTAGAAGATGGTTTCCTTTGTCCCTTTGAAGTTTGCCCAAGCGCTGGCTGATGTAGCCGGAGAGTTGCAGCAGGAAGATCAGGTACTGGAGGAGCTGTCGGGTGTTCTTGAGTTATTGGGTTCACATAAGGAATTGATGCAGACGCTCACCCATCCGGCCATTCCGTTTTCAGCGAAGCGACAAATCGTCGAGGAGTTGGCTAGAAGGATTCCTCTGACTCAGATTGTGGCCAATTTTATCTTGGTCTTAATCGAGCACGCTCGCCTACCTCAATTTCAAGAGGTGCTCGAGGCCTACGAGGGTGTCCTGGACGGGCTTCACGGCATTTTGCGTGCCGACGTATTTGCCTGCGAGGAGGTGGACAAAGCCGTAGATCAACGTCTTCAAAAAGCGATTTCGACTTTGACGGACAAGAAGGTCAAGATCAATTATCAGGTTGATGAATCGTTAATTGGGGGATTGAAATTACAAATCGGATCAACCATTTACGATGGATCAATTGACACCCAGCTGGAGGAGTTTCGACGTCGTCTATCCAGCAAGTAGAGACTTAACAATCATGGCATTAAAAACAGACCAAATCAGCAAGATCATCAAGGAACAGATCAAGGATTACGATACGAGAGTAGTGGTCAGCGAAGTGGGCACGGTCCTCTCAGCCGGCGACGGCATTGCTCGAGTGCATGGGTTGGAAAAGGTCATGGCGCTGGAGCTTCTGGAGTTTCCTCACGATGTCTATGGTCTTGCCTTCAATCTTGAGGAAGACAACGTAGGAGCGGTTCTCTTCGGTGAGTTTCACGAGGTCAAAGAAGGCGATCTGGTGAAACGCACCAAGCGCATTATGCAAGTGCCGGTGGGGGACGCCCTGCTGGGGCGTGTGGTAGACGCTCTGGGCCGGCCACTTGACGGTAAAGGGCCGGTGAAAACAGACGAGTACATTCCCGTGGAAAGGCTGGCTCCGGGGGTCGTTGATCGGCAGCCGGTTCGCGAGCCCGTCCAGACCGGCATCAAAGCCATCGACGCCATGATCCCCGTTGGCAGAGGACAACGTGAACTCATTATTGGTGATCGCCAGACGGGCAAAAGTGCCATCGGCATCGATACCATCATCAATCAAAGGGACACGGACATGTTTTGTATTTATGTGGCCATCGGCCAAAAGCGCTCTACCGTTGCGCGAGTGGTCAAGACCCTTGCTGACCATGGTGTCCTGGAAAAGACCATCGTGGTGGTGGCGGCTTCTTCTGATCCGGCCACCATGCAGTATTTGGCCCCTTACGCCGGTTGTTCCATGGGGGAGTACTTCCGCGACAGCAAACGTCATGCGCTGATCATCTATGACGACCTGTCCAAGCATGCTGCCTCCTATCGAGAAATATCTCTCCTGCTGAGAAGACCGCCCGGCCGGGAGGCCTATCCGGGTGATGTCTTTTACCTTCACAGTAGGCTCCTGGAGCGAGCCGCCAAGATGAGCGACGAACGGGGTGGAGGCAGTCTGACCGCTTTGCCGGTGATCGAAACCCAGGCAGGCGACATTTCCGCCTATATCCCCACCAATGTCATTTCCATCACCGATGGCCAGATCTTTCTGGAGTCCGATCTTTTCTACTCAGGCATTCGACCTGCCATTCATGTGGGCAACTCGGTCAGCCGGGTGGGTGGTAATGCCCAAATCAAAGCGATGAAGCAGGTGGCAGGGACGCTGAGGCTTGAATTGGCTCAGTATCGTGCCCTGGCCGCCTTTGCCCAGTTCGGCTCCGATCTGGACCAGGCTACCCAACACCAGTTGGCCCGAGGCGAAAGACTGACTGAAATTCTTAAGCAGGTTCAATATGAGCCCATCGGTGTTGATCAGCAGATTGTGCTGATCCTGGCGGCAACCGAAGGGTTTCTGGACAGTATTGAAGTCCCCCAGCTCGCAGAATTTGAAAAGGGTCTCTCCGAGTTTATGAGAATGAACAAGTCAGACCTCTTGAAGGAAATCCTGGACAAGAAGGCGCTGGATGATGAATTGCGGAAGAGACTAAACGAAGCGATAACAGAATTCAAGACTCGCTTCGAAGAAGAAAGAGCGGCCTAGCAGCCTGGCCTGGATGATGCATAATCCGGGCTTTAACCCCTCTTTTTAGTCAAGAAAAAACCGGGAGTTTACACTAGCCATGCCGGGTGGAAATGTTCGCGACGTTCGACGACGAGTTCGATCAGTGCAGAATATTCAGCAAATTACTCGGGCCATGAAATTTGTCGCAGCATCCAAGTTGAGGCGGGCTCAAGAGCGGATGTTTTCCGCCCGTCCCTACGCGAATCGGATGCTGGCGGTGTTAAATTCCCTGGCTGCTCGTGCCAATCCGGAACTCCATCCTCTGTTGGTGGAACGGGATGGCGACAAGGTGATGTTGGTGGTGGTCACATCCGATCGAGGACTGTGTGGTGCTTTCAGCGCAAACATCATCAAGGCGGCTACTCGCTACATCCAGGAAGAAAACATCAATGAAAGCATCAGCCTGACGCTGGTGGGTCGAAAGGGAGTGGACTGGTTTCGACACCGTCCCTGGCCCATCCGGCATGAATACCTCAACATCATGAGCCGCGTTGATCTCAAGTACGCCCAGGAAATTTCGCGGAGCGTCATCGATTACTATCTGGGCGGGGAGTTGGATGCGATTTACCTGGTGTACAATGAGTTTAAATCAGTAGTTCAGCAAAGAGTCGTCATCGAAAAACTGCTGCCCATACAACGCCTGGACTTCGACGATCAGCAGAAAGTTCTTCTTGATTACATCTACGAGCAACCCCCGTCCGTCTTATTCGATCGTCTGCTTGAACGGCATGTGAAAACACAAGTATTTAGAGCCATGCTGGAGTCCGAAGCCGCCGAGCACGGGGCCAGGATGACGGCCATGGATGCGGCTACCCGAAACGCAAAGGACATGATCGAAAGGCTGACACTACAAATGAATCGTATGCGTCAGACCTCGATTACGACCGAAATCATCGAAATTGTAGGTGGCGCGGAAGCACTGGTGGAGGGGAAGCGGTGAGGAAGAACAAGGGACAGGAGTTGAGAATATGGCGGAATTAGTTGGAAAAGTGGTCCAGGTCATGGGGCCGGTCATCGACATCCAGTTCGAAGGTGATGTGCCGGCGATTTACAATGCCATCCGAGTGACCTCCGAGGGTTTTGATACATCGGTTCCCATCGACAACATCCTTGAGGTGGCCCAACACCTGGGAGGCAATGCGGTGAAGTGTATCGCCATGCAGCCCACTGATGGGATGGTTCGGGGCATGAAAGCCGTCGACACGGGTGCCCCCATCTCTGTCCCGGTCGGACGCGAAACCCTGGGGCGTGTCCTCAATGTGCTGGGACAACCGGTCGATCAGTTAGGGGAGGTCAAAACTAAAAAGACCTACCCGATTCATCGGCCTGCCCCAACCCTGGAAGATCAGAGCACGGAAACGGAAATGCTGGAGACGGGCATCAAGGTCATTGACCTGGTCCAACCCTTTTCTCGAGGCGGCAAGATTGGTCTGTTTGGAGGTGCCGGGGTTGGAAAGACCGTCATTATCATGGAACTCATCAACCGGATTGCCACCCAGCACGGAGGCTTTTCCGTTTTCGCCGGTGTGGGGGAGCGCACCCGTGAGGGCAATGACCTCTGGTTGGAGATGAAGGAATCGGGTGTCATCGATAAAGCTGCTCTTATCTATGGCCAGATGACGGAACCGCCCGGAGCTCGGCTGCGAGTCGGCTTGACCGGTCTGACAGCGGCCGAGTATTTTCGGGATGAAGAGGGGCAGGATGTTTTGCTCTTCATTGACAATATCTTCCGCTTTACCCAGGCGGGTTCGGAAGTATCTGCCTTGTTAGGCCGCATGCCTTCGGCGGTAGGATATCAACCCAATCTGGCCTTCGAGATGGGTGAGCTTCAGGAGAGGATCACCACCACGAAGAAGGGATCGATTACATCGATTCAGGCCATTTACGTGCCCGCGGACGACTACACGGATCCCGCTCCTGCGACCGTCTTTGCTCATCTGGATGCCACCACCAACCTGGAAAGGTCCATTGCTGAGCAGGGCATTTATCCGGCCGTGGATCCTCTGGCTTCCACCAGTCGTATTCTGGATCCTCGCGTCATCGGCGAGGATCATTACAGCGTGGCACGAGAGGTACAGGGGATTCTGCAGCGGTATAAGGACCTCCAGGATATTATCGCTATTTTAGGATCGATGAACTTTCGGAGGAGGATAAGGTGACCGTCTCCCGAGCCCGCAAGATTCAGAGATTTCTCTCTCAGCCCTTCTTTGTTGCCGAGCAATTTACGGGAATGGCTGGGAAGTACGTACCCATTCAGGAGACTATCCGTAGTTTTAGGGAGGTCGCTGAAGGCAAGTACGATGAAATTCCTGAACAGGCTTTCTACATGGTGGGCGGTATCGAGGAGGTACTGGAAAAGACGGAGAAGATGAAGCAGCAGTAACGAGCAGGGCGCGCTGCCCACCCTGCTCGTAGGGAGAAGGAGAGAAAGAAGAGAGGAAGAGAGGAGACTTGGCCGGGAAGATGGAACTGGAGATTGTCACACCTGAGCACCTGCTTTTCAGTGGGGAAGTCGATGAAGTCATCGTGCCAGGTTCTCAGGGCTACCTCGGAATCTTACCCGGACATGCGCCTCTGTTGTCGGAACTCCAGATCGGAGTCATCTCCTATCGCCAGGAATCTCAGGAATATAAGGTCTTCTGCGGTTGGGGTTTTGTAGAAGTGCTTCCCGATCGTGTCTCCATATTGGCGGAAGCAGCTGAATCTCCTGATCAGATCGATGTGGAGCAAGCAAAAGCCCGTCAGATTCAAGCCGAACAGCTATTGCGTTCCGATGACCCGGATACGGACTACGCTCAGGCCCTACTCGATCTGCGTGAGTCGGAGGTCAGGTTGGATCTGACCGAGAAAACCACCCCTTAAGTCGAAGAGTGACTTCTGGAATGTGGGAGGCACCTAGCTGCCGAATCCGTGTTAAGTTCGGAGGCTCTCCCCGTTCCTCTACCCTAAACCGCTTCCTTTGCGCTATGATCGGGTTGGAAGAGTGCTGGGGGATGGTGTAAGGGCAACACACATGGCTCTGGACCATGGGATCGGGGTTCGAATCCCTGTCCCCCAGCCATTCAAGAGAGCACGAACTCAAGATGAAAGTAGCCGTGACAGGGGCAACCGGACTGGTCGGAGGCGCCCTTTCTCGAAACCTCATTCAAGCCGGTCACCAGGTGGTGGTTCTGGCTCGAAATCCTGAAAAAGCACGAGACAAGATTCCTCAAGCGGAAGCGGTGGCCTGGGATGCCTCTTCAGGTCCATCTCCGGTTCAAGCTCTCGAAGGATTGGAAGCTGTGGTCCATTTGGCCGGAGAACCATTAGCCGCAGGCCGCTGGACCTCTCGGCGCAAGGCAATGATTGTTGAGAGTCGGGTGGCGGGAACCAGGAACCTGGTCGAGGCTCTTTCCCAGTGCCAGAATCCTCCCAAGGTTCTCGTCAATGCTTCAGCGATCGGTTACTACGGAAGTAGCGAGGACCAGGTGTTTGAAGAGACGAATCCCCCTGGGCAGGATTTCCTGGCCGAACTGTGCCAAGCGTGGGAGAGTGAGGCCAGGCGGGCGAAGGAATCAGGTATCCGTGTAGTGCTGGTGCGAAGCGGTTTCATCTTGTCCACTGAGGGTGGAGCTCTTCCCCGTATGCTCCCGCCCTTCAAGATGGGTGTGGGGGGTCCGCTGGCCAGTGGAAAACAGTGGATGTCCTGGATTCATATCAAAGACGAAATTGAAGCCATTCTGTACGCTATTGAAAAAGAGGGTATTGAGGGCCCTCTGAACTTAACGGCTCCCAATCCCGTCACCAATGCAGACTTTACCCGTGCATTGGCACTGGCCTTGAGACGCCCTGCTTTTTTCCGTGTGCCCGGTTTCGTGCTGCGATTGATGTTTGGAGAGATGGCCCAGACTTTACTTCTCAGCGGACAGCGTGTGGTTCCCCGCAATCTGGAAAAGGGCGGTTATCGGTTTAGTTTTTCCGAACTCAGTAAAGCCTTGGGCGATCTCCTCGGCTGAGTGATTCGGCGATCACTCAGAACCCTTTTCCAGCGGCTCCAGATCAATATCCAGGTGAAGGGTGCGATTGGCCATAATGTCCATCTGGGTCTGAAAAGGATCATATCCGTGCGCTTCGATCCGAAGATCATGTTGACCTTCGAGAATCGTATAGCGATCCCTCTGGGTGGCGAAGTCGCCTGCACTTCCAATGAGCATTCCATCGATGTAGACAAGAGCCTGTGCTGGATGGACCTGGAAAATCAGGTCTGTGGTATTGGCCCGGACGATCTCCGCATCTATGGGACCCGTAACAACCAGCAGGTAGATCTTGGGGCTTGCTGCGGAATGGGTGTCGGTTACCGATTCGCGATATCGCTGGGAATGAAGAGGAGGGAGGTACATCAAAGGAGCGGAGTGCAGTTGGCTCCGGACGTACAGATCAGGCCGGAAGAAAAACAGGGTACGGGAAGGGGGGAAGAAGTGTCTTTCAGGGACACGAAGAAAGAAGTGATCCCCTCGAAGCGGGATGGAGAAGGCTAAAGCCGCAAAGAAGAATAAGAAAAAGCCTCTAGTTATGCTCATGGGCCTTTTTCTATTATAGATGGAACTACCAGTAAAAAGTTAACATGTTTTTACGACAGCACGACCGCACAAATCCTCATATCTCAACCACCCCACAGGCCAGGCGAGTTCCATCACTGCTGGCCGGGCCGAAGTCATCTTCCTCCCCTTCGATGACTACCGCCCTACCGACGACGGAATTCGGTCTTTCTGAAAGGCTGAGGAAATCGACAGTTATCTGAAAGCGGGCATTGCCCTGTGCATCCGCCTCAATGTTTCCCAAATCCCCTGCGTGATGGGTGGGTGAATCGGGAGCTCCATGTTCCGTATTGTCAGGATTAAAATGACCTCCGGCACTGGTTCCATCCGGTGCGCTGCAGTCCCCTGTTGTGTGAATATGAAACCCATGCTTGCCGGGCGCCAACCCACTGACTTCAGCAACAATCTTAACTCTTCCGTTCGTCTCCTCGAAGGTGACGCTTCCGTTGGTTTCGTTTCCTTCGGTCGGAAACAAGTCGGCCAGGGCCGTAGCCACAACTTGAGGTGGTGGGGGTACTTCTTCGATGGTGTCTGATGCCTCCTCAGGTGCCGAGGTGCAATAGGCAACAAAACTTACACTCAACAGCAAAATGATTAAGAAAAATAAATTCCTGCCCATCTGTAATCCTCCTTATGCTTGTTCAGGACTTCATTATAGGGGCATTTCGGACGACTGCAAACCGATCTTCCCGGGATTGCAAGTGAGAACCAGTGCCTTTAGTATCGTCATCAGGTTGAATTTGGTGCCCGTCTGGCCCTGTGCTAGTATGCTGGGCATACACACTTTTGGGAGGAGAGTATGAAGAGATCAAAGCTGTTCGTTCTTCTATTTTCGACCGTTTTCTTTGCCGCTGCTTGTACTACAGCACCTGAGTCGCCGGCGGGATTTCAGCCGGAGGTCTTGCCGCTCCCGGCAGACCCCTCTGATTACGCCCCCATAGCGAGTTATGCGGCGATGGAGATTCCGGAAGACAACCCCATAACCGCCGAGAAAGTCGCTTTGGGGCGGCAGTTGTTCTTTGACCAGCGACTGAGCGGAGATGGCGAACGCTCCTGCTATGGGTGCCATTTGAATGATCAGGGTTTGTCCGATGGAAGGCCAACAGCGCTGGGTGCTTTCGACCGAGAACTGACTCGCAACTCTCCTACGCTGTGGAATATTGGATATCACGCCGAATATTACTGGGATGGCCGCTCCAAGCCGCTGGCCTCACAGGCCCTGGCTGCCTGGAGAGGGGGCAATATGGGCGCCGATCCCGATGAGATCGTAACCCAGCTCGATGGCATTGAGGGCTATCGAGATCAATTTCATGCCATCTTCAACGAGGATGCCACTCCCGAGAACGTTTCCAAAGCGTTGGCCGCCTATATGCGGACGATCATCAGCAGCAATACCCCGTGGGATCGTTGGCAGGCTGGAGATGAATCAGCAGTGAGCGACGCAGCCAAGCGCGGTTATGAAGTCTTCCAGAACGCGGAGTGTAACAATTGCCACGATGGTGTTCTTTTCACCGATCTTCAATATCATAACGTCGGGATCGGAATGGAGGCAGAGGAACCGGACGTGGGGCGTCATCGGGTCACGGAGGAAGACAGCGATCGAGGTGCCTTTAAGACTCCGACCCTGCGGGATGTCAGTCAGTCGGGTCCTTATTTTCACAATGGCAGCGTTGCCACTTTGGAGGAAGCACTGGATTTCATGATCGGTGGTGGACAGGACAACCCCTACCTGGATCGTGAAAATCTTAAGGAAGTCGATCTCTCAGACGCAGAAAGAGAAGACTTGCTGGAGTTTCTACGCTCGCTTGAAGAGCCTGGGGAACTGAGCGCACCCCCGTTGCCTTAGGTCGAGCATACACGGCTAGCTCATAACCTTGCTTTTGTACCATTGTAGAACTTCCTGAGAGTCCTTTTTTACCTTCTCAATGAGTTCAGGCGGGTTCAGGGGTTTAGCATAAGGGGCAAAGCTAAGCACCAGGCGTGAAGGGTATTCCAGTGTTTCACTGGCCAGATTAAGCACGACTCCACCATTTTCGGCCTTGGTCACGGAAGAACCCCATCGTTCTTTGATCCAGGGGGCCACTTTGGAATCGAAATAAATCTCAATTCGGCGAGGTCCCATCGACTTCAAGAAATTTTTCTTAAACTTGTGGGTTTCCACCTCCTCGGGTGGCGAGAACTCTTCCCGATGGAGTTCCACAGAAAGAATGCGTTCAAATTTGAAGGTCCTCAGACCCTTCCGCATTTCGCAATATCCTGTGAGGTACCAGTAACCCAGATTTTTCATAAGGAAATAGGGATGAATCACCCGGTGACTCGTGGTGTTGCGCGTTAAGGAGTAATAGTCAATCTCCGTTTTCCGGTTCTGTTCAATCGCTCGACGCAGAAGGGTGAAGTACCGAGAGACAGGTCGCGAGGGCTGCTCAAGAACGATACGGTCTTCAAGGCGGGCCGCTGGATCGAGCGAATTGGAAATGGCCTTCTCGATCGTATCCTGTAGAGATCGTACCGTTTTGGGATCCACTTCCGGATCCAGAAGTTTCAAGGACATCAACAGGGCCATGGCTTCGGGACGAGTAAAGCGCAAGGGACGATTGAGCATTTGATCAAACTCGATATAGACCTGCTGCTCTTCCACGTAGATGTCCACGTAATCATCGGGACGAAAAGGGGGTTTGCCGATCAGGAGCATGAAATCCAACTCCTTCATCAGCTGCTTGGGACTCATCCCCACCTGCTCGGCCAGTTTGTCTATAGTGACCCCCTGGTTCTTCGACACGTAGCTCAGGATAAAGAGGATGCGGTTGATCCGCTCAGTGACGTTCATGACAGCTTTTGAAGAACTTCACAAAGCTCGCTTTGTATTTGTGACGGGTCCAAAATCCGAACGTCAGTTTTTTGAGATAGGATCCAGGATATCAGACCGGATCGATTCGTCACGTTTAATTCGAACGTATCTTCGGCTGTTCTCTTGGCAGTCGCCAACTGGGGGAGCAGTTCAGGCAACCGATGCTGCGAGACCTGAATGGTCACCGGAATGGGCTCATGTAAGTCCAGTTCCCACTGCTGCTGATTTTGATAATTCTTTACAGAAAAGCCATTGGGAATTTCATAGTCCGGGGTTCCGGGTCGTCGAGTGTTGGATTTCAAGTTCCTGATCCGGGTCACCACAAAGGAGCGCAGATCCTGGCGGGCGTGGTCCCACCCGACCAGCGTCCAAAACCCCCTACGGAAAATCAACCCATAGGGATTCACCGTTCTCCTGGTGGTTTCACCAGTGGAAAACGCATGATAAACAAATTTGACCTCTTTTCGCCGATCTAAGGCATCCTGGATTTCCTGTACCCACTTTGCACGCTTTGAGGATCCTTGGTCACCCGTGTAGCTGATGCTGATCGCCGCGGGTGGAGGACTAATGTGATCGTTGATGCTGATGATCTTGTGAAGCGCGGATTCAAGTTGGTCCCGGTAAGGGAACCCTTCGTGTTCCAAAACCGCACTGGCTGAGAGCATCAACAGAGACGACTCCTGGGGACTGAACTGGATCTCGGGAAGAAAGAGCTTTTCCTTCTCAATGAGATAGCCCTCTTTCTTCACACCCGCGCCACTATGGTAGTCAATGGGAATTCCTAAAGAGATCAATTCCGCTTTGTCTCGCTCAAACTTTCTTTGATTGGATTCCTCAACTCCTCGAGCATAGTCCTCCGGAAAGTGATTTTTGATCTCCTGCCAGGACACAGGTTCCCGCGCGTTCAATAAGTACGTGATCAAGTCGAGCAGACGTTCAGTCCGGTTCATTGGCTGTAGTTTAGGAGAACCCACCTGAAAGGGCAACTACCGAAAATCATGTTTGCAGAGGACTGGCTTGACCAGACCTTAATCGTTAGAATACGAGAAAGTATAAGAGAAGGATGGGTCCTGAGCGTAAAGCAATCGTGGTTAAATTGGGAAAAGAGCGGAAAGGCGAAGATCACAACCGATGACATTTATCATATGTGAACCCTGTATTGGAGTAAAGGACACCGCTTGTGTGGATTCCTGTCCTGTGGATTGCATTCATCCCCGCAGTGACGAACCGGAATTCGACCCGAACGAGCAGTTGTATATTGATCCCGAGGAATGTATCGACTGCGGGGCCTGTGTTCCAGAATGTCCCGTGGAGGCCATCTTCCCGGAAGATGAAGTTCCGGAACAATGGTTGAACTATGTGGGGATCAACTATAAGTGGTACGAAGACAAGAAGTGACTTCGACTTCGTGCGTTGGTGCCGGCGTGAAGTTGTGTTTTGGAAAAACCTGTGCAAATAGTGTGAAAATCGTGTGTATTAAATTATTCATAACTTATTGAAAATAAATGTCTTTTCCCCTTGACTTGCAATTCTATCCGGATACAATAGCAGACGAGTTCCCGAGAGACAGACGCCGTGAGAGCGGTGCCCGAAGGAGTCTGGAGTCCGCCGAGATTCTCATACTTTCTTTTCGCCGATAGCGAATGCCACTCGGGAACTCTTCCCCTTATTCCTTACGACTGGTGATTCAAAATGTCCGTGTGGGATTGGGCCATCGTTGTCCTCTATTTCGTCCTGAGCTTTGGCATCGCCGCTTATTATTCGAAGCGGGCGGGGAGAAATACCCAGGAATTCTTCCTCTCGGGTCGGAGTCTTCCCTGGTGGTTGGCTGGGACTTCAATGGTTGCCACCACTTTCGCAGCGGACACGCCTCTTGCCGTAACTGAGCTCGTGGCCAGTAGGGGAATTGCCGGGAACTGGCTGTGGTGGAATTTTCTTTTTGGTTCCATGTTCACGGTATTTTTCTTTGCCAGACTATGGCGAAGGGCTGGCGTTGTGACCGACGTGGAGTTTATTGAGCTTCGATATTCGGGCAGACCGGCATCCTTCTTGCGTGGATTCAGGGCCCTTTATCTGGGACTTTTCATTAACACCGTCATCATGGGTTGGGTGAACGTGGCCATGGCTACCATCTTGATCGGAATGTTCGGTATCTCTGAAGATCAGGTTCGGTACTATGTTTTCGCGGCCATGGCTTTTGCGGCCGTTTATGCCGCCCTTTCGGGTCTGTGGGGAGTTGCGGTGACAGATCTCGTACAGTTCGCTATCGCCATGACAGGGAGTCTTGTTCTTGCCATCGTGGTGATCCGTCTGCCTGAAGTGGGCGGAATCCAGGGGTTGAAGGCTCAGCTTCCCGATTGGGTTTTTCGATTTACTCCTGTGATCGATTCCGGAATGGAGAGCGTCGCCTATGGTGGGGTCCTGGCTCTGAGTGTGAGTGCGTTCGTCGCCTACATCTTTGTTCAGTGGTGGGCCGCCTGGTATCCGGGAGCGGAACCGGGAGGCGGTGGTTACGTTGCCCAGAGGATGATGTCTGCCAAGGATGAAAAACACTCCTTGACGGCCACGCTTTGGTTCACCGTTGCCCACTACTGTGTGCGACCATGGCCCTGGATTCTGGTGGGAGTGGCCACTCTGGTTCTGTACCCTGACCTGGACCCTGCGGATAAGAAACTGGGATACGTTTATGCCATGCGAGATTTTCTTCCGGTGGGATTGAAGGGTTTACTGGTGGCCTCATTTTTTGCAGCCTATATGTCCACCATCTCGACCCAGCTCAACTGGGGAACTTCCTATATCGTGAATGACTTCTATAGAAGATTCATCAGACAGGAGGCTTCGGAAGCCCATTACGTGCTGGTTTCAAGAGCGGCCACTTTAGTGATTATGGTGGCCTCGATTTTGGTCACTCTGGTCATTCAGACCATTTCGGGAGCCTGGCAGTTCATCATCGAGTCCGGTGCAGGACTTGGACTGGTCTTGATTCTTCGCTTCTACTGGTGGCGGATCAATGCCTGGAGCGAGATCAGTGCAACGGTGACGCCTTTTCTCGTTTATGCCTATATCAAGGTCCAGACCACAGTCGCTTTTCCCGAGACCCTCTTCTATATTGTCGGGGTCACAACGGTTGTATGGATTGTGGTGACCTTTCTCACCAAACCTGTTGCGGAGGAACGCTTGATTCAATTCTATCGACGAGTTCATCCCGGAGGGATAGGTTGGCGAAGGGTGGCAAGAGCGGTTCCTGATGTGACAGGAGATTCAAATTTTGCATGGCTATTCTTGGACTGGGTGTGTGGAGTCTTTCTGGTTTACGCAGTGCTCTTTGGTGTTGGCAAAATCATTTTTGGAGAACTCTTACTGGGAGTCTCACTTCTTTTGATGAGTCTCCTGGCAGGAGGCATCATCTACTGGGATCTTTCCAGACGCGGCTGGAAGGAAGTCACCCGCTAATTTCGTGCAGTTGTGCGGTCGTCACTTCGTGCCGTCGTGCTGTTGTGCAGTCGTGGGCAGAGCGGAGTTGCAGGCTTTGGAGAGTGTTTAATCCAGTTTGTTTTGTAACGGCCCCTCAGGAATGTGGGAGGCACCTCAGGTGCCGAACCCGAGCCAAATAGGCAGCAGGGTCTTTACTCTTGTGACTCCGGTCTTTGCAATCCTGATGGTTCGGCTCAACCTCCGGCTGCTCCCCTACAAATGATTCGTTCAACAGCACGACAGCACGACCGCACAACAGCACGACGTCACGAAGTGACGACAGCACAACAGCACTGCAGCACTGCGCGGAGCGCCCCAGCACGAATCAGGAGTACATTCTTTTGGCCAGCTGGCGAAGAGCAAGGTCACTGAAGATCAGTGAAGAAATGAGAATCCAAAGTGCTTGAAGCAGTGACCAGGAATCCAGGCGGCCCGTCATCAGATCCCGTGATAAATTCACTACACTGGTGATGGGTAAAGCCCAGGACAAGTACTGAAGCGCCAGCGGGAGACGATCGACCGGGAAATAAGCGCCACAAATCCAAAGCGATGAAAAGGCCAGGGCGATAAAGTAATTGTACTGATAAATGGAGGAAATGGAGACGGTATAGGCAAAGGCAATGGACGCTAATCCAATGGCCCCCAGCAAAATCACCAGAGGAATGAAGATACTCATGGGGGAATGAAGGACGCCGAAAGCGAGTAGAATCAGCATGATCAGAAGGCTGTCAAAGGCAGCTTTGGAGGCACCCCACAGGATTTCCCCCGCACCCAGACTTTCGACCCCGATGGGTGTACTCAATATGGCATCGTAGGTCGACTGATAGACCATCCGAAAGTAGGCCCCATAGGTGCACTCAAGGAGGGCGCGAACAAGGCCGGTCACCACCAGAATCCCAGCCGCCACGAAGGTCAAATAGGGTATCTCCAGGATTTCCGCGGCGATCAAACTCCCGATTCCCCAACCGAATGCCAAAATGGAGACGGTGGGCTCCACCAGAGGCGGAAAGACCTCTGCCCTCCACAGACTCAAATTGACGTCGTAGTTGCGCCGCCACACTGCGAGAGTGTCGAACCAATCGATCTGTCCAAGAGAGCAACTCCACATGAGTCTTAAACCTACTCCAATCGGCTCCGGCCGGTCAGCTTCAAAAAGACATCCTCCAGATTTGAGGGGCGCAGAAGGGACTGATGATGGGGATATTGATTCATAAGAGGCGTGAGCAATTCCAGGGATGGTGCAAAGTAGTAGTGAGTGGCGCCGTGGGTTTCAGAAGTCATCTCCGGATGCGAGACGATGGGCTTTTGACCATCCATTTCATGAATCTCAAGCGCGAAGTTGGACACATTGAGCTTGATGAGCTCCTGCGGTTTCCCAGAAGCCAGGATTTTGCCCTGATCCATAATGATCAAACGGTCACAGAGTTCCTGTGCCTCCTCCATGTAGTGTGTGGAGAGCAGAATCGTAATCTGTCGACGACGCAGTTCCCGAAGCCGGTCCCACAGATCGTGGCGAACATGGGGGTCCAGTCCAGTCGTGGGCTCATCTAGAACCAAAACCTTTGGACGATGCATGAGTGCCCGAGCCACAATGAGGCGGCGCTTCATGCCTCCTGAAAGTGCCTCAACCCCCGTGTGTTTCTTGCCGCCAAGATTCACAAAGGCAAGCAGGTCTTCAGCCAGGGTTTGAGCCTGATGGCTCGGAATGCGGAAGTAACGCGCATAAACTCTCAAATTCTCGATCACGTTGAGATCGGGGTCCAGGTTATTCTCCTGGGGAACCACTCCAACCAGGGCCTTGATCTTCTTTTGATCCTGTCTCACATCCCATCCTTCGACCAACAGACTGCCTGAGGTCAATGGAGTTCGGCAGTAAATCATTCGCATCAGAGTGGATTTACCAGCCCCGTTGGGTCCCAGAAGCCCGAAGGCCTCGCCCCGCTTAACGGTGAAGTCCATTTCGTCAACAGCAGTGAGGTCGCCGTATTTCTTCACTACTCGGCTGCCTTCAATGGCACGAGGTGAGGCGGACACCTCCTCAGAAGGGATCATGTCGCAGAGGATTTTAGCAGATCTGCTGGGCATGATAGGGTTACCGGCTGAAATGAAAAACCAGATTTCTTACACCGACTGCACACTGCGAGTCCGCTACGCGGAAACGGACCAAATGGGAGTCGCTTATCATGGCAACTACTTGGTGTGGTTCGAAGTGGGCCGATCGGAATTGTGCAGGCAGCACGGATTCTCTTATCAGGAGATGGAACGCAACAGTGGGAGATTTTTGGTGGTCGCCACCGTTCAGTGCCGTTACTTGGCACCACTGCGTTATGATAGTGAGTTTGTGGTTCGGACGTGGATCAAGGAATTGCGCCGTCGAACGATAACTTTCGCCTATGAATTGCTCGAACCAAAGCGTGAGAAAGTCTATGCTCAAGGGGAAACCACTCATGTCGTCACGGACCGGGAAGGAAAGCCGAAGAGCTTACCCGAGCATTACGGAAGGTTGCTCCTGGAATCGCAGTAGGTGACCATGTTGCCCAAGGATCAGAAAATAACAACTCCACCTGAGATCTTTTCACACGGTCAGAAGAACCGCTGGTCGTCTTTCGAGCCTTCCATCTGGGTACTCAAGTCCGAGGCCTCTGAAGAAAATGTGGCTCGATCCCTGGCTCGGACTCTATTGGACCAACCCCGCCGCATCGAGCCTCGATTTTTATATGATGAGCGAGGTTCTCGGTTATTCGAAGAGATCTGCACCCTGCCCGAGTATTACCTCACCCGTACTGAGGATGCCATTCTTGAAAAGGAGGCAAAACAGATCATTGCCCTGGCTGAGGTGGAATGCCTGGTGGAGTTGGGGGCAGGTTTTTCAAAGAAGAGCGCCCATCTTCTGAGCCAGCAAGCCAAACAGCGGGGAGGAGGGACTTTTGCTCCTGTTGACGTGAGCCTTACGGCCTTGATTGGATCGAGAGATTCAGTCCAACAGCAGTTTCCTCAGCTGAAGTTTCATGGGCTGTGTGCCTCTTACGAGGAGGGAATTCTCAGCATCGAGAGAAGTCTTCCTACCTTGTTTGTATTTTTGGGCAGCAGTGTGGGGAACTTGGATCGATCAGACTTCGACCGCTTTTTTCAGTTGCTGAGTGGGTGTATGGGCCCTGACGATCTCTTCCTTCTCGGGGTGGACAGCACCAAAGAGACCGAAACGCTGGAGAAGGCTTACAACGATTCAGAAGGGATCACGGCCGAGTTCATTTTAAACGCATTTGAAAACATCAATCGGGTGATGGGAAGCAATTTTGACCTGAGGAAAATGCGTTACCACTCTTGCTATAACCTCCAGTGGCAGCAGATGGAGATGTACGCGGTATCCACTTCAGACCAGAAGATCCATCTCCCTCCGCTCGAGTCAGGATTTCTTTGGAAAGAAGGAGAAAGAATCTTAGTCGAAATCAGTCGTAAATTTGAGCCCCATCAACTTCAGCAGCAATTTGAATACTTCGGTCTGGAATCGACAGCCCACTTGAGTGATTCCCAGAAGTGGTTTTCGCTGCTACTGTTTCGACGTTGTAGCGGCCGCTCTTAGAGCGGCTTGTTAAAAAGGGTTGCCTCGCCATGCCCCCTGCATCAGAATTGATTGATCAGTTGACCGAGGCTCGTTCTCGAACCTTAGCCCTGGTTGAGGATCTCACCGATGAGCAGCTGATGGGACCTCGACTTCCTATCGTTAATCCGCTTCTCTGGGAAATCGGACATGTGGCCTGGTTTCAGGAGAAATGGACTCTTCGTCATCTGTTCCAGAAAGAACCGATTCGTGGAGATGGAGATCGGCTCTACGACTCCATGGCGGTGGCTCACGATACCCGCTGGGATCTGCCTCTTCCTTCACGGGAGGAGACGCTGAGTTACATGGAGGAAGTTCTCGCCCGCATTATCGATTCCCTGCAATCGGGGAAGCCGGAATATCAGCCCTATTTCTATCAGCTGGGGCTCCTGCACGAAGACATGCACGATGAGGCCTTCACCTACGCGAGACAAACGCTCAGCTATCCTCCACCTCCTCTCTCCTCTCCAGATAGGGAGGAACCTTCCAGCCCTCAGGGAGAGGGCGATTCTCTATCCGGTGATGTGGAGGTGCCCGGGGGAACATTCCTTCTCGGGGCCACTCCAGAGATGCCTTTCGTTTTCGACAATGAAAAGTGGAGTCATCCCGTCCAGGTCCAGCCATTCCGGGTGGCACGGGCAGCCACCAGCAATGCTGAATTTGCAGCCTTTGTGGATGAGGGTGGATACCAGCGCAAGGAATGGTGGAGTGAGCATGCGTGGAAGTGGCGAGAAGAGGCTGGCGCCGAGCATCCTGTGTACTGGAAACGAGAATCGCCCAACCGGTGGATGCGCCGTCATTTCGACCAGTACCGGCCCTTGGAAGAAAATCTGCCCGTTATTCATGTGAATGAGTATGAAGCGGAGGCCTATTGCAAATGGGCGGGCCGGCGTCTCTTGACTGAGCCGGAATGGGAGATGGCAGCGTCGCAGGAATTTCAAGCGGACGGGGAGATGGTGGAAGGGAAGAGAAGCTTTCCCTGGGGGGATGAGCCGCCCAGCAGCGCACGGGCGAACCTGAACTGGGAAGCCATGGGATGCGTGGCGGTGGGAGCTTTGGCGGAAGGGGACAGTAAGGTGGGCTGCCGGCAGATGATTGGCAACGTGTGGGAATGGACCGCCAGTGATTTTTTGCCCTATCCCGGCTTCGTTGCTGATCCTTATAAAGAGTACTCTGAGCCCTGGTTTAAGACTCACAAGGTACTGCGAGGTGGGGCCTGGACCACTCGCTCGCGGCTGATTCGGAACACCTGGCGGAATTACTGCACCCCTGATCGGCGTGATGTGCTGGCGGGATTTCGAACGGCAGCGCTATAGGAGTTGAGAAGTCGTTCTGTCGAGCTTTTGTTAAGGAGTAATAAATCGTGAGAGGAAAGACACTTGAGCACAAACGTGTCAAGTCACAACCACACGACGGCACGACGGCACGACGGCACGACAGCTCGAACTCGAGACCGCACCAGGCCGGCATGCATATCCAATTGGTCACACCGTCACCGAAAGCCTTACTGGATGGAAATCGGATTACGGCTCGCCGCTGGGTGCGCCTCCTCATGGCACTCGGTCATCGGGCAAGTGTCGCACGCCAGTACGAAGGAGGCTCTTGTGATGTGCTGATTGCTCTTCACGCTTTCAAGAGTTTCGAGTCGATTCGCCGATTTCAGCAGAAGCATCCCGACAAGCCTCTGATTGTGGTGCTTACGGGGACGGACCTTTACCGTGACCTGCACCACAGACCCGAGGTCCCACATTCTTTGAAATTGGCAACCCATCTGGTTGTTTTGCAAAAGCATGCCCTGGAAGAACTTCCGGCTTCGGTCCGTCATAAGACCTGTGTCATCTATCAATCTGCTGAACCGGTGAAAGGAAAGGCCTCTCCTCCCAAGACCTATTTTCGAGTCTGTGTGGTGGGAAATTTGAGACCGGAAAAGGATCCCTTTCGAGCTGCTCTGGCAAGTCGCCGGCTCCCCGACTCCTCCCGGATCAAAATTGTTCAGGTGGGCGAGGCCTTCAGACCGGAGATGGAAAAGAAGGCACGGGATGAAGATCAACGGAATCCGCGCTATCGTTGGTTGGGGGCCTTACCCTACGGAAAGACGCGCCGCCTGGTGGCCGACAGCCATCTCGTGGCTTTGACTTCCCGGATGGAAGGGAGTTCCAATGTTCTCTCAGAAGCCCTGATCTCTTCGGTGCCTGTGGTGGCTTCGAAGATACCCGGTCTCGTGGGCACGGTGGGTGAGAATTATCCGGGCTATTTCCCCTTTGGAGATACACGGGCTTTGGCCCGGCAGCTTCGGAGGGCCGAGAAGGACCCGGCATTCTATGGGGAGCTGAAAGCTCACTGTGCACGACTCTCCTCGCTGGTCCATCCCCAGCGTGAGCAAACCTCCTGGAAAACATTTCTGGAGAGCATTTCCTCGAATCAATCACCGTTAAAATGCCCTTGAAAACAGTACTCGACGGGCTGATCTATCTACTGGTACGTGTCTTTCTGGCTTTCATCGGAGTCCTTCCAGGTTTTCTGGCCTATCCCCTCTGTGAGTCTCTAGCGGCCTTGGTTTTCCTCCTGGATGGGAAGCATCGCCGCATTGGGCTGATCAATCTGAGCATTGCCTTTCCTGAAAAGGACGAAAAGTGGAAAAGGCGAATTCTTCGACAAAGTTTTCAGCAATTGGGTGACCATCTGGTTGAGTTGAGCCGTCTGCATCGCCTGACGCCTGAGAAGGTGCGGAGACGGGTTCAATATGAGAAGGGGCGAGGACTGGAAAATTATTTCAAAGCTGGAGGGCGGGATGAGCCGGTCCTTTTTCTGACCGCTCACATCAGTGCATGGGAGCTTTTACCGGTAGCTCACGCGCTTTACGGGCATCCCTTGAGTTTTGTGGTTCGCCCGCTGGACAATCCTTTTCTGGATCGCTGGATAACGCATTTGCGCACCGGCGCCGGAAATAAGATCATCGTCAAGCAGGGATCGATGCGACAAATCCTCAAGACCCTCAAGGCCGGTGGCGATGTGGGGTTTCTTCTTGATCAAAACAGTCAGGAGAAGGAGGGGGTTTATGTTCCCCTCTTCGGCCACCCAGCCTCCACCAATTCCAGTCTGGCTGCTTTGTCCTTGAAGACTTCGATTCCGATTGTGGCGGGTTTTATTTTCCCGAGGCACCGTCGTGGCCAATATACCATCCGTTTCTATCCCCCCATCGAGGTAGCCCGCAGCGGTGATGTTCAGAAAGATACTCGTGAAGCCATGGCGCGTTTGAACCGGCGCATCGAGGAAGTCATCCGCGAGTACCCACACTGCTGGTTGTGGGGACATCGACGCTTTCAGACTCAGCCGGACGGCAGCAATCCCTACCTGTAGCCCTCCTCGTACCTTGTTTCTGGTGGGCCCGGTTGTGATATAAAGGTCCCTCCAAATTCGAGTGGAGAGGGCTGTGTTTACGAGGAGAGCATATGGCCATCAAGGTAGGAATCAACGGGTTCGGAAGAATCGGGCGCAATGTTTTTCGGGCCGTCATGGAATCGGCGTTCGACCTGGAGATTGTGGCCATTAATGACATCACGGATTCAAAAACCCTGGCCCATTTGTTGAAATATGATTCCGTCTACGGGCAACTGCAGGCCGATCTGATTCATGATGAAAACTCGATTTCCGTAAACGGAAGAAACATCGCCGTCTTTGCTCAGAGGGATCCCGGCAAGATTTCGTGGGGTGAAGTGGGAGTGGATATTGTCATTGAGTCCACGGGACTGTTTAGAAGTCGTGAGGACGCCGCCAAGCATCTGCGCGATTCCGTAAAAAAGGTCATTATCAGTGCACCGGGCAAGAATCAGGATTTGATGGTCTGCCTGGGGGTCAACGAGGGAAAATACGATCCTGCTGCACACTCCATCATTTCCAACGCCAGCTGTACCACCAATTGCCTGGCCCCCATTGCAAAGGTTTTGCATGAGCGCTTCGGAATCCGCAAGGGTCTCATGACCACCATTCACAGCTACACCACTGACCAGCGAATTCTGGATCTTCCCCACAAGGACCTGAGAAGGGCTCGCGCAGCCGCCTTGTCCATGATTCCCACCACGACAGGGGCGGCGCTGGCGGTGACCCAGGTTCTCCCTGAACTGGAAGGAAAGCTGGATGGAATTTCCGTTCGGGTCCCCACAGCGACGGTATCCCTGGTCGATCTGACGGCCAGCCTGGAAAAGGAGGTCAGTGAGGATGAAGTCCAGAATGCCTTCCGTGAAGCTGCAGAAGGTCCGTTGAAGGGGATCCTGGCCTACAGCGATGAAGCCCTGGTTTCCTCTGACTTCACGAAAGATCCTCATTCGGCGATCGTGGATGGTCCTTTCATCAAGATCTTGGCCAACGACATGGTGAAGATTTTAGCCTGGTACGATAACGAGTGGGGGTATTCGAGTCGAGTTATGGAGTTATCCAACTTTGTCGGGGAAAGGCTGTAAAGCACAGACAACAGACAACGGACAACAGACACTAAAGGCGGGATACTACCCTAATGGATGAAGTGGATCACTCAGAGATAAAAGAGCTAGAGCAGAACCCGACCGAGCCGATCCCAGGCGCGGAAAGCCAGACCGAGCAGGACCAGACCAAGCCAGAAAGTCGAAGACACGTTGTTGCAGGGAATTGGAAGATGTTCAAGACTCGTGATGAGGCTCAGGCCACAGTTCGAGAACTGGTGGGACTGGTTGGGAATATTCAAACCGTGGATATTGTCGTCTGCCCTCCTTTTACCGCCCTGCCAACGGTGGAGGAAATTCTCACAGGAAGCGTCGTTCAACTGGGAGCCCAGAATGTTCATTGGCAGGATGAGGGAGCTTTCACAGGAGAAGTATCCGTGTCGATGCTGGCAGACTACGGCTGTCGTTATGTCATCATCGGACATTCCGAGCGCCGCCAGTATTTCCAGGAATCTGACGAGGTGATTCAAGGCAAGCTTGAGAGGGTTTTCAGCACCGAGCTTGTTCCCATCCTCTGTGTCGGGGAGTCTCTTGAGGCACGGGAGGCAGACCGGATGGAGGAAGTCGTCCTGGGCCAGTTAGAGCGGGCCATGCGTGAATTGACAGACCCTCAGACCTCCCGTATCATCATTGCTTACGAACCCGTTTGGGCGATCGGGACGGGCAGGACAGCAACTCCAGAGCTTGCCGAGAAAGTCCATTTCCTGATTCGCAACTGGTTCTCCGATCACTGTTCGACTGACGTCGCCGATCAGGTGCGGATCCTTTATGGAGGAAGTGTCAAGCCGGAGAACGCGGGTCAGCTCATGGAGCAGGAGAACATCGACGGGTTTCTGGTTGGCGGTGCCAGCCTGGAGGCACAATCGTTTGCTGAGATAGTCCAGCAGAGCGCCTGAGCCGAAACGTCAAAAGACATCAACCGGCCCTTCTGAGTTTTGATTTGTGGTCAGGAGGTCAGCCGGTCAGGTAATTCAAAATGTACGCAATCGTAATCGCTTTCCATGTTGTTGCTTCACTGGTGTTGATCCTGGTTGTTCTTCTGCAGTCAGGTAAAGCCGGAGACCTGGCTGCCACTTTTGGCAGTACGGGGAGTCAGACCGCTTTTGGGGCACGGGGAGCGGCCTCTGTTCTCACCAGAGCCACCACTGTCTGTGCTGTCATCTTTATGGTGACCTCGCTCACGTTGACCATCCTGTTTACCAAGGGCTCCAGCGGGACGGTCCTGGAAGGGATCGCTTTACCGGAGGAGCTTCCGGTAGAGTTGCCGATCGATCCGTCCACGGCTTCCGCAGAGGAACCGCTAACTGAGCAACCCTCCGCTGAAGAACCGGGGGCTGAGCAACCCTCCGATGAGGAACCCTCGGAACCTGCAGCCGAGGAGGGTTCTGCGGAAAGCCCTTAGAATGCCGGAGTGGTGGAATTTGGCAGACACACCATCTTGAGGGGGTGGCGCTCGAAAGAGTGTGCGGGTTCGAATCCCGCCTCCGGCACCAACTGAGCCTATCCGCTTGAAAACAAAAGGGGATTGACCCCCAGTGATCCCTGATTGGTCACAAATTGGTCACAAAATACCGAGGGTTTTCTCTCTTTCATTTGCAGTGATGTAATATTACGTGCCGGAGGCACCTACTATGCTTATTCAACACACACTTGGAGAAGAGGTTAAAGTAGTCGAGCAAGCCCTGAAGGTTAAGGATCTTTGGGCTGTATCATCGGGGCCGACCGCAGCGCTGGAGTCAATGGAAACGGTTCTTTCAAGACTTCCGCCACGAGTACAACTACCTTCGGCCTCACGAATCTCTTCAGATGGCAGCGCCGGTGAGTCGATATCGTCCAAGTCGACGTTCTTACACCCCCCGTCCCAGCCCGTGGGAGTACCCGACAGAGTTGCAGGTGAAAAGACTCAATACCCAGGGCTGTCTCTACAGGGAGGGTCGCTACTACTTTGTTCGTGAAGCCTTGGCCGAGGAACAGGTCGGGATCGAATCTTTTGATGACAAGCTTCTGGTGCGATACCGACAGATGTATATTCGAGAAATTAACTTACAGACACGGCAAACCAGAGCTCTGGTTTGCCGTGTCCAACCTAGTCATGTGTAAGGGATGTCCTGATACACCTGTAAGAACTGTCTTGATACCATTCATCGGTGGCTTGCCCCTACTATTCTCGTTAGCCCCCATCAGAGCTGCAGATCACGGGCCAGGAAAACATGGAGAACCTCCGGCCTGTGAGGGTAAAAGCTCAACTCTTGGCGGTCGTTGAAGCCGCGATTGGGAGCTTGGCCGCCTCCCATGCTGCTATCCCCCCTATGAGGTCGGCGTGGTCTGTCTTATCGTCATGCTCCAAGAGACTCACAGCAATTGAGGAACGATAACCCGTTGCGCAGTGGACGATGACCATTCGGTCGTCCGGCACCTCATGACGTCGTTCTTGTAGCTGATTTAAAGGAATGTGGATGCTGCCCTCGATCCTCTTGTCCAGCCACTCCCTCTCAGTCCGCACATCCAGGACAGCTGGCGGATCCGCTGAGAGAAGCTGTTTCTCAAGTATCGCCGCCTCTATCCGAGCCGTCGTTCGGAGCATCTCGGTCTGGGTTCTAAGAGCCAGCATGCCATCTTGGAGATAGCCTGCTACATGGTCAAAACCAATGCGACCGAGTCGCATTGCCGCTTCTTCCTCACTGCCCGGCTCAGCGATAATCACGATGGGTTTCTCTTGGTCAAGGATGGTTCCGGCCCAACTTGCGTAGTTTCCTCCAAGTCCAATGTTGATACTGCCGGCTAAGTGAGCACCAGCAAATTGGTCCGGGCTGCGTGTGTCCAGAAGCTGAGCCCCTTCGTTTTTCAGTCGAAGCACTTGCTCAAACGAAAGAGGTTTTAAAGCCTCTTCGAGTATTCTCTCGAGAGTCGGATGTTCCGTGGAGTTCAGGATAGCGTCGTAGGTAAAGTAGGATGGTGCGTCGGGTTGATCTGCAGTGACAATCTGGACGAACTCTTCTCGGCTCATCGGTTGGAGAGCGTAATTGTAGCGACGCTGCATCCCAATCGTGGAGCTGTTCTGTTCACTCAGGTTCTTGCCACACAGGGAACCCGCCCCGTGCGCTGGATAAACCAATGTTTCATCGGGAAGTGTCATCAGCTTCTGATGTAGGGAGTCGTAAAGCATGGATCCAAGTTCTACTGCGGACCACCCGAGAGAGGCCCTCAGATCCGGACGGCCGACATCCCCAACGAAGAGGGTATCCCCTGTGAGCACAGCGAACGGATTGTCCTCGCTCTTCCCGAGATCGTACACAACGATCGAAATCGACTCAGGCGAATGGCCTGGAGTTTCCAGGATCTCAAGACGAACCTTGCCTATCTCCAGGACATCCTGGTCCTTCATGGGGGTGAATTCGTACTCGGCCTGGGCCTTGGCACCCAGATAAATCCTGGCGCCCACACTGTCCCTTAGCCCAAGATGCCCAGCCACAAAATCGGCGTGAAAATGGCTGAGGAAAACGTGGCGGATCTGAAGACCGTGATCCCTGGCATCTCTTAGGTAATGGTCAATGTCGCGTTGCGGATCGATCACGACCGCCGTCTGGCTCTGCTCGTCCCCTATCAGATATGAGGCGTGAGCAAGGCAGCCGAGGTAGTACTGTTTGAGAATCATGGCCTATGAGTCTATTCCATTCTATCGTTACAGAGTCCAACTATCCGTCTTAAGCGATGAGTAGGAAGGCACCTCAATTTTACTATAAATCCTTGGTTCCTACCACATTTCAGCCACAGATCGCCCGAACAACACTGAATATCGCCAGTACGCAGCCCGCGGCTCCGATGGAGTTGGCCAGGAAAATATGGAGAACCTCCAGTCTGTGATTTCCATTGCCTTCGTCCCCCTAAAGGCGTAACATCAACGAAACACTGACGTCTGCATTGCGGGGGAGACATGATCGGCCAGACCATTTCCCACTACAAAATCATCGAGAAGATCGGCCAGGGGGGGATGGGTGTCGTGTACCGGGCCCAGGACACCAACCTGAGCCGCGACGTGGCCATCAAGGTCCTGCCCGAGCAGTTCACCCAGGACCCGCAGCGGCTGGCCAGGTTTGAACGGGAAGCCAAACTCCTGGCCTCACTCAATCACCCCAACATCGCTGCGATCTATGGCCTGGAAGAGGCCGACGGCGTGCGCTTTCTTGCCCTGGAGCTGGTCGAAGGGGAAACCCTGGCAGATCTACTCACTAAAGGTCCGGTCCCGGTTGAGAAAACCTTAGAGCTCTGCCGCCAGATCGCAGAGGGAGTGGAGGCTGCCCATGAGAAAGGCGTCATTCACCGCGACTTGAAACCTGCCAACGTGAAGGTCACTCCTGAAGGCAAGGTCAAGATCCTGGACTTTGGTCTGGCTAAAGCCTTTGAGGGGGAAGTTCCGGTTGCTGATATCTCCCAATCCCCCACGCTGACCGAGGAGATGACCAGAGCAGGGGTCATCCTGGGCACGGCGGCCTATATGAGTCCCGAGCAGGCCAAGGGCAAGCAGGTGGATAAGAGAACGGATCTTTTTGCCTTTGGGTGTGTGCTTTATGAACTCTTGACAGGCAGGAGAGCGTTCCAAGGCGAGACGGTCACTGAGACCTTGGCCAAGGTCCTGGAAGGCGAGCCGGACTGGAATGCGTTACCCGGCGTTCTCCCCAGCACCATCCGCTTCCTTATGAGCCGGTGCCTGCAAAAAGATCCTGGCAAGCGTCTTCAGCACATCGATGGCGCCCGGATCCTCATCGAGGAGGCAGTGACTGGAGTCACACCGGTCTCACCGATTGAGGTGAGTAGCCCGTCACCATGGAAACAGGCCATTCCGTGGAGTCTTGCAGGCCTGATGGCGCTCACTATCGGCTTTATGTTCTGGAATTCAAGCTCCACAACCCCGACTTCAACCTCCACGCCTGAGCCTGTGGTCCGCTTTGTGGCAGCGCTCCCGGCTGATTTGCAAGCGGCACGGTCGAATCTAGGTATCGTGGCCCTCTCGCGGGACGGTGCTCATCTCGCCTATGCTGCTACTCGTGGTGGCACTCCCCAACTTTACCTGCGCTCGATGGATCAACTGGAGGCGAAGCCAATCCCTGGGACTGAAAATGTAATCTATCCCTTTTTCTCGCCAAATGGGCAATGGATTGCATTTTTTGCTGACGGCAAACTGAAGAAGATGTCAGTGAACGGAGGAACTCCTGTCATTCTTTGCGATGTTTACAGTCCTAACGTCACAGCCAGTTGGGCTAGCGAAGATACCATCCTCTTTACCCAACCGAGCTCAGTTATTTCTCGGGTCCCAGCAGCCGGAGGCACTCCAGAGGCCTTGACCACCCTTGATTCTGACCAAGGCGAAAGCAGCCATGGATCTCCGCACCTCCTACCGGACGGCGATACGTTACTTTTTACCGCCAATTCAGTAGAGGACCGAAAAGTCGTAGTGCAGTCACTGGAGACGGGAGAGCGAAAGATCGTGCTGGAAGGGGCTGCCGATGCGCGTTATGTCCCGACTGGCCACCTGGTCTACGCTCAGGCCGGAACGCTCATGGCAGTCGGGTTCGATCTGGGCCAGCTTGAAGCGACGGGATCAGCCACCCCCATCCTTGACGGCGTCCTGCAGGTTGGTGGTCCAAATAGTCCAGCGCATCTCGCCTTTTCCGATACCGGTACTCTGGTGTACATCCCAAGCCGGGTCAACCCCCGCCTAGAAAGTACCTTGGTCTGGGTCGATAGAGAGGGAACAGTGCAGCCACTTGGGGCACCTCCGCGCCCATATAGTCAGCCTCGCCTCTCGCCAGACGGCCAGCGAGTGATTGTACAAATTGCTAGTTCTGCTGGACCAGACCTGTGGGTACTTTATGATATCCGGAGCGAAACTCTAAGCCGCTTTACGTTCCAAAACGGCCAATTTCCTCTCTGGACACCCGACGGAGAGCGAATCACCTTCCAATCGAGAAGGCTTGGCGGGCGCCCTAAGCTGTTTTGGAAGGCTGCCGACGGCACGGGTATTCCCGAACAACTTTCGGAAGGGGAACTTCCCCACACCGCCCATTCCTGGTCGCCCGACGGCAAAGTGCTGGCCTTTTCAGAGCGTAGTCCTGCCTTCAATTCCGACATCTTATTGCTTCCGCTGGAGGGGGAGCGCAAGCCCCAGACCTTCCTCCGAACGCCATCCAATGAAACCGGTCCGGTGTTCTCGCCGGATGGTCGCTGGTTAGCCTATAGGTCCAATGAATCGGGCCGCCAGGAGATTTACGTCCAGCCGTTCCCCGCCACCGGCGCGAAGTGGCTGATTTCGACAGAAGGAGGTGAGGAGGCTGTTTGGGCGAGCAGCGGAGAGATCTTCTATCGCAATGGAGACAGGATGATGGCGGTTGAAATCACAACGGAGCCAACCTTCACTGCCGGGACACCCAAGTTGCTCTTCGAGGGAAGCTACTACAGCTACGGGCCTCGTGCAGAATATGACGTCACTCAGGACGGCCAGAGGTTTCTGATGGTCAAGACGGGTGAGCAAAAGGTCACTGAGCTCAACGTCGTCGAGAACTGGTTTGAAGAACTCAAACGATTAGTACCCACTGATAACTGAGATGATTGGCACAACACTCTCCCACTACAAAATCATCGAGAAAATCGGCCAGGGGGGGATGGGTGTCGTGTACCGGGCCCAGGACACCAACCTGAGCCGCGACGTGGCCATCAAGGTCCTGCCCGAGCAGTTCACCCAGGACCCGCAGCGGCTGGCCAGGTTTGAACGGGAAGCCAAACTCCTGGCCTCACTCAATCACCCCAACATCGCTGCGATCTATGGCCTGGAAGAGGCCGACGGCGTGCGCTTTCTTGCCCTGGAGCTGGTCGAAGGGGAAACCCTGGCAGATCTACTCACTAAAGGTCCGGTCCCGGTTGAGAAAACCTTAGAGCTCTGCCGCCAGATCGCAGAGGGAGTGGAGGCTGCCCATGAGAAAGGCGTCATCCACCGCGACTTGAAACCTGCCAACGTGAAGGTCACTCCTGAAGGCAAGGTCAAGGTCCTGGACTTTGGATTGGCGAAGGCGTTTGAGAGTGAGATTCCTGTTGCTGATATTTCTCAATCGCCAACCTTGACCGAAGAGATGACTCGTGCGGGGGTGATTATGGGGACAGCGGCCTATATGAGTCCAGAACAGGCCAAGGGGAAGCCTGTGGACAAGAGGGCTGACATCTTTGCCTTTGGAGCCATCCTGTATGAGCTATTGACAGGAGAGAGGGCCTTTGAGGGAGAGACGATCACTGAAACCCTGGGAGCCATCATCCATAAGGAACCAGATTGGGCGACACTCCCTGAAAGCACTCCAAGCATCATCCAGGTTCTCCTCCGGCAGTGCCTCCAGAAAGATCCTGAGAGCCGCCTTCATGCCATAGCCGACTTTCGGGCACTCAGTGACACCACTCTTGCCCCGGTTGAACCGATCAGTGCAGCCCAACCTGCACGACAGCGGTGGCCAGTGGCAGGGGGTCTGGTTGTGCTGACAGCTGTCGTTGCAGGTCTGGCCGTTTGGCTCTTGATACAGCCATCCGTACCTGATCAGCCACTCAACAGGTTTGTGATTACACCTTCACCACCCGCAGTTTTGGCAGTTACTAACGCAAGTGAGGTAGCGATTTCACCGGACGGGACACAGCTTGTCTATCGTGGCCTTGGGGAGCAAGGAACCCAACTCTACCTGCGCTCTTTAGATGATTTCGTGGATAGGCCGATCCCTGGGACTGCCTCTGTTATTAGTAGTGTGTTCTTTTCACCGGATGGCGAGTCTATCGGGTTTTTTGCGGCAGGTGAGTTGAGAAAAATTTCACTGTCAGGAGGATCGCCTATTACTCTGTGCAACGCAAACAACCCTGGGCGGAACGGGGACTGGTTTGAAGACACCATTGTGTTCAGTGCGATGTCTGATTCTGGCCAAGGTCTGTACCGTGTATCAGCCAATGGGGGCGAGCCTGAGATGCTGGCAACCGTGAATTCCGATGAGGGGGAAGTGGGATATATTCATCCCGAGTTCTTGCCGGAAGGGAAGGACCTACTCTTTACCATCTACGCAGGTTCAGCATATCAGACTGCTTGGTTATCGCTGGAAACCGGGGAGCGGAGAGTGGTTCTGGAAAACGCCAGGCAAGCACGTTACTTACCGACGGGACATTTAATTTATGAGCAGGCATCAACAGGAAACCTGACGGCAGTACCCTTTGATCTGGCTGCCCTGGAGGTAGCGGGTGACTCCGTTCCAGTCGTGCAGCAAGTTAGGCAGAGCTCGCCTGGCCAAGTCGACTACGCCATTTCAGAAAATGGCACTCTTGTTTATGTTCCAGGGGGTGGCCCAGAGTTACACCAGCACACCTTGGTCTGGGTGGATCGGGACGGGAAGGAAACCCTGGTGACCGAAGAGAAGAGACATTACCTGGTCCCCCGTATCTCGCCCGATGGCAAGCAAGCGATCTTTACCGTTGGTGATCCAACAGAAAGTAACGTCTGGATTTACGACTTTGAGGATGATTCCTTGAGCCGTCTGACGTTTGAGGAGTCCAGGAGCACCTCCCCAACCTGGTCACCGGATGGCCAATGGCTTATCTTCCAAACTGGCCAGGCGGGTGAGGACGGTATGGCTAGACAACTCGCTGACCGTAGTCGTCCCCCAGAGCGACTCACCACAACACCAAACCGCCAGATGCCCAACTCATGGTCATCTGATGGTCGGTTTGTGGCCTTCACCGAAAGCGGGAACATCGGCATTCTTCAGATGGAGGAAGAGGGAGAGCCCGAATTTATCATTGCCTCCCCCGTCCTGGAATGTTGTCCCAAGTTTTCTCCGGACGATAAGTGGCTGGCTTATGTTTCGGACGAGGGGGGGCGGAACAATGTCTATGTCCGTCCTTTTCCGGAACCAGACGTGAAATGGTTGATCTCAGATGACGAAGAAGGGGGTGGACAACCGGTTTGGTCGCCCGATGGCACGGAACTGTTTTATCGAAGCGGCGACAAGACAATGGTGGTATCGATCCAAACCCAGGATCAGACCCTCAGAGCAGGCAGGCCCCGAGTATTGTTTGAAGGGCGGTATGTAAGCCACTCCAATCCTCCCGGCTACCAATACTACGACATTTCTCCGGACGGGCAACGGTTCTTAATGTTGAAAGAAGGGGAGCTAGGCCAGCAACAAGGCCAGATCAACGTCGTCCTCAACTGGTTTGAAGAACTCAAACGCCTGGTGCCTACCCACTAATTTCAAGAATAGCTAACCAAAAGCTAACCTACTCCCCATCATTAGGCGGCACTCGGCAGATGCACCATAACGGCTACCTGCCGGGGTTGGGAACACCGGGAGTTAGACCTGCTTGGGCTGTGCTCAATCGGTCCATAGGTGGCTAAAGCGGGTGGCAACGACGCTGTCGTAGGCGACCGGTTCGGCAAGAAGCCCGATATCCTGGGCAAATTGGTTCATGCCGGTGACGACCTCTTCGGAGATCGTGGGATCGTAATAGGGCAGGTCGCGCTCAATCAGTAATGCGATGAGCTCCGCCTCATCGGGGGGGAACAGGCGACGTCCCACCTCGGTAGCGCGCGTGGGGTCCTCTCGGAGTGCCTTCTGAGCCTTCACCAGGGCTCGTACAGCGGCCGAGATGGCTTCGGGGTCTTGCTCGATTTTTTCTTCGGTAGCTATCAAGGCAGGAAAGGTATAGTTTTTGGCGGCGGGTGGTCCGTCGCCGCGTCGGACATCCAGAACGACTGTGCCGATGCCGCGGCGCACGGCCAGCTCGCCGCCCATGGCATTGGCCCAAAAACCGTCAATCTTGCCCTCTTCAAGCGCCTTGGCGGCTGAAACGCCAAACGGTATGCCTGCCCCGGTCGCACCTGGGATTGGGCCGATCTGCACTTGATCTCGTTCAACATCGATCCCTGCCTCGACCAGAAGCTGGCGGAGGCCCAAGTCCACACCCGGTGCTGCCCCTATGCGCAGACCCTTGACCGCGCCGACTTCGCCGCGCTGGGCATCCAGGTCCGATCGCAGGATCAGAAGCCAGTACATCCTCTGCGCCAGGGCAGCAAGGAGCTTGGCGCCCTTCGAATTCGGGAAAGCCATCAATGTGGCGTGCGCGGAACCGGCTACCAGATCTATCTTCCCATCACGCAAAGCTTCCATGGTTTTGGTCACAGGGTAGAGATTCTCAAGTTGGGCGTCGTATCCCTCGGACTTAAAGAATCCGAGCTCCACAGCAGCAATGGCGGGAAAATAGGAATTTGAGATCATGTCGGGTATGGCAATTCGCATGGGAGCATCCCCTATTCAAGACAAAGTGACTCGTGGGGGGCAATGAAATGGCTCATTGAAAATGGGCCGTTGCAGCAGTTACTCAAGCCCCAAATGAGTGGAGAACGTATCCGAAAGGCAGTTTTCGTGTCAACCTTTTTCACCAGGAACCCAGGAACTGGGGCGGCATGGTCAACACGGTGGTGCTGCTGTGCTGATGGACTTAGCCCCTATTATTTCCACTGGTTCACGGCATCCGTCATGGTCCTGACCAGCCATTCGGCTTGTCTCTTGTCCTTTATGGCGCGGCCGAGACTCACTTTCTTCGTGTCGTTTGTGATGAGCTCGATGTTGTAGTAGGGCGTGCCGGAGCGACCACCGCTTTGCGTGCCGATAGAGATCTCAATATTCTCCACCTGGGAACAGGGCAGACTCTTGGAAACTCCAAGCCAGAGAAAGCCGCTCGTCACCTTCACCTGGCCCGACTCGATGAGTACCTTGCTCACCCCAAACCAGAGCTGGAGGACTGCGTAAAGAAGGAGCAGATCAAAAAGGCCGAAGATAATGGGGAAAAAGATCGGGGCCCCGTGCCTCATCATGAACCAGATGGCAGCAGACCAGATCAGGGTGAAGACCGTTAAGCCGGCGGCCACGCTCACATTGCGGGCCGGAGCGAAGTAAACTTCTGTTCCACCCCGCTGGCCCGGCCTTACCGTGATACCCTCGCGGCCGCCGGCCTGGCTTTGCTCTTCGCTCACCTCCGGTGCTTCAGCTTCACGGGTGGGTGCGAAATCCGGGTCGCTGTCCGGGGTCCTGAAGAGGGGTACTTCAAACTGGGCTCCATAGTCCACACCGGGCACACTGGCCACAGCATCAAGGTACCAAAGGATGGCGTTGTCCATATTTTTCCGATCCGTTTCCCTGGTGTCGTAGGGAATTTCAAAGGTGAAGGGAATGGAAGAGCCTCGGAGTCGTGCTTGAATCCTGTCTTTGGGGATCAGCTGACGTTCCCGCCACAGGATCTTCTCGTTGACGCTGCGATTCTTGCCTGAGCCGCTGACGGTGCGGTTGATGCAGGTCAACTTGAGAAGGAGACCCTCCTCCGGCAGAAGCGGGGTGGGAATTTGGAGGATTCCTTTCAGGTGACCACCGATCAGGCCCGGAAGTGTTTCCAGTTCCAGAACGGAAGTGCCAAATGTTTTCCAACGTAGGGTGGCCCGAATGGCCCAAATCAGCAGACCGGCTCCGACCAGCGGAAAAAGGAGGCCCAAAAGTGCAGGGTAATTCCCGTTCTGTAGGATTTCCTGAGGCAGCACGGTCACAGTCAGGGGCACTGAAATGAGATTCCAAAACAGAGCAAAGAGCCAGACATAACTCAACGAGGAGCGGTTGGAGTCCTGGATCAGTCTGTTTGCCCAGTCCTCGCGCCACAGCCAGGGCTCATCCGGGTGCCGGGTCTTGCGCTCATCGACCTGTTGGGAAGACTTGTAGCCCCTGAGGGTCCTCAGGATCATCCACACACCCACACCCCCGAAGACCAGGCCAAAGAGTCCCAGGAAGAGAACCGTCCCCGTTTCCCGTTGCTCGGAAAAAACCTCCCGCAAAGCGAGCACGATGCAAAAGAGGCCGACCCCACAGAAGGGAAGCATGAACAGTACGATAATGCAAAGGCCGGCTTTCTTGGTTAGTGCCATCACTTTCAGTGTAACGAATCAAGTGAACTCAAAGTTGCAGCTGCGGCTCGGCAGCGAAAGGTAAGCAAGTCACCCGTTCTAAGAACGGACGCTACACATTTGTTGCTATTTCCGATAAATTCTTTATACGGCGATTGAAGGCTTTGTAACTGTTAGGAATTCGGGTTAAAGACGGCATGGAAGACAGCAAGAAGGATCTTTCTGGAGAGGATCCCTATTCACGGGTGGACTACCGGCGCTTCGTAGCCTGGCCGGAAAGGATTCGCCGAGAAGCTCCTTTTCTCAAGAAGATTCTGGAAAAGGCCCCTAAACGGTCTGTGATCGATCTGGGGTGTGGGACTGGGGAACACAGCCGTTTTCTGGCTGGAGAAGGCTTTCAGGCGCTGGGACTGGATCGTTCTGAGTCCATGCTGGCCAAGGCGCAGGAGAAGCCTCTTGGGCCGAATGTGCAGTTTGTCCTGGGAGAAATTCAAACCGTCAGGGAAGTGGTGTCAGACCGATTTGGTGGGGCGATCTCTCTTGGCAACGCCCTGGTTCATTTACCGGAACGGCAGGACCTGGAACGGGCCTTCGCCTCGTTGACTCAGGTCCTGGAGCCTGGGGGCATCTTCCTGCTGCAAATCCTCAACTACGAGCGCATCTTCGAGAAGAATGTTCGTCATCTTCCACTTAATTTTCGCCAGGAGGAGGAGGGGGAGATTATCTTTGTTCGTCTGATGGAACTTCTGGAAGACGGTAAGGTGCGTTTTTGCCCCACCACTTTGAAGTACGATCCGCAAGCGGATCCTCCCGTTCAGGTTATTCGCTCTCGAATGAGGGAAATCCGCGGCTGGAGGCGGGATGATCTCATCCCGCTCCTGCAAAGTGCCGGTTTCAGCATCCAGGCGACTCACGGGGACATGCAGGGAGGTCCTTTTGAGGCTGGAACTTCTCACGACCTCGTTCTGGTAGCTCGAAGAACGACGAACGATCCATAGCACCATGGCCCCAGCCGGTAACCTGATGAACAGCAAGATGCAGATTGCACACACGGTTTACTACAGTGTGCAGATTCCGGAGCAGAAGGGACCCCATCCGCTCCTTATCGTGTTGCACGGTTGTGGACAGGTGGCGAGCCAGTTCATCAAGGTATTCGAACCCTTGTCAGCAAAAGGTATTCTGGTGGCCGCACCCCAAGGGGCCCACCAGTTCTACACAAATCCGAAAGAGCGCCGAGTTGGATTTTCATGGCTGACGAAATACGAGCGTGATCAATCGGTCTCGGACTTTGTGGCATACATGGAGCAGTTTTACAGACTGTTGCAGGAAACCTTTGAAGTGGATTCACGGGGTGTCTTTATGCTCGGTTTCTCACAGGGAGTCTCCATGGCCTACAGGACCTGGGCTCACAGCTCACTTCCGGTTCGGGGGGTGATTGCCTGCGGGGGAGATCTGCCACCTGATATCGTCGAGCAGCTGGATGCACTGCCTCCTATCTCAATCCTACTGGTGCATGGCCGTCAAGATGAGAATGTTTCACCTGAGAAAGCCGAGCAGGCGCGGGAACAGCTCACGGCCCATGGGTTGGAACCGGAGTTCTTTGATTTCGAGGGAGGGCACGTGGTGCCGTCCCGGGCATTGCCGATGGTGGAGGGGATGATTAAGGGAATCTTACGTCCTGACCGCCTGACCCGTTATCTCTTTCTCTCGCTCGCTTAGAGCTGAAGGCGCTAAGCGAGCTCAGGGCGCAAATTCGACTTCGATGTTGATCAGGGCTTCCACAGGCTGTCCATCTTTCTTGCCTGGCTCGAATGTCCAATCGTTGAGGACGGTTTCAAGAGCTTTTCGGCCAAGAAGGGGGTGAGGGCACTCCAAGAGGACAAAGCGATTAGGGTCGAGTCGTCCTTCAGGGGTGATGATCCCCCGAATCAGGACGCGACCCGTTTCCGATAGCTTCTCGGGATAGCGCGGCTTGGGTCCCTCGATCAATTTTGGCTGTTCAAAGTTTTCCAGAGAAAGATTTTCCTGGTCTGAAAACAGCGGGATGGCCTGTACCGGAGTTAAAACAGCAAAGAGAGTTTGTCGAGCTGTTTTTCTCATCGTCACCAACTGGGTTCGATCGCTGCGGCCCTGAATCGGAATGTCGTCGAACCTAAAGCCTTTATATTTGCCGCTGAGCCTGATCTGATAGGACTCGCCCATCCAATTGCTCACTTCGAGCTGGTAAGACAGGTCACCGACGGGGCTTTGATAGGAGACCTTTTTCCTCCTGAGAGCCGACTCCGGGAGAGTGTGGATGTCTAACAAGATCACTTTTCTGGGGATTTCAATGCCCTCGGGCACTGTGAATTTCTGAAGTATTCGAAAAGGGGTGTACCTGGAGGAGAACTGTTGCGGAAATTCTGCTGAGGGCAGATCAACCACATGGTACAGGGAAGGGTCGCCTTCCGAGGACACCCTGTAGGGATAATCTTCGAACAGGATCAACTGCAGGGCCTGCTGTGAATTCCGGGATTCGAGGGAATCGCCTTCCCCAAACAGGTGAGTGGTGAGGGAGATACTGATAACAAGAACGAATAGACAAGAAAATTCTCGAAGAGCTCGAGCAACTCTCAACGAAACCGTCTCCCAACGCTCCCGTGTGATTCTTTCACGGCAATCCCACTGGTGCTGGGTGCAGTATACACCATTCCTCTGATTCCCCAAACTTGCAAGCCCGGACTCTGTATAATCCGGGCAGTGACAGGTGATCTCAAAAAGCGCATTCGGCAAAGATTAGAAAACTGGTCTCCACGGAGTCTTGAGGAAAGCCACTCGGCAGAAGCAGCCGTCCTCATGACCCTGTTCCAGCGAGACGGCGAGCCTTACTTTCTTCTCACTCAACGCAGCCAGGAAGTCGCCACCCACAAGGGCCAGATTTCCTTCCCCGGAGGACTTCGTGACGATGCGGATTCCTCTCTTCGTGAAACCGGTTTGAGGGAAGTGGAGGAGGAAGTGGGGATTCCTGCTGATTTTGTGGAGGTGCTGGGCCCATTTAACCAGTACATGGCCGCCACCAACTACCGGGTGACTCCTTTTGTGGCCTTCCTCAGGGAAGGGTTTCCCGTTTCCCTGAATTCCAGGGAGGTGGAGCGGATCCTGGAGATCCCGGTGCGTTTCTTTCGCCAAACTGAGCCAGCTGAAAAAATTCATCATCGCTTTGGAAGGGGTGTCACCCTTTATTTCTATGAATATGAAGGGGATGTGATTTGGGGATTGACGGCAGCCATGATCAAGGATCTGATCGAGTTCCTGGAAGAGTGACGGATCATGGGAACAGAACTCACCTGGCGCCTGGAGGGAGGCTACTCACGGTTTATAGAAGGGTCGCAAGTGGAGCTGCGCCTTGAAAAGAAGCCCTTTCGCCATAGCCTCGATGTCTCCCCTTCAGGTTTGGTCCATCGTTCCCAGCCCATTGATCTGATTTTCCGAGTTACACGGGGTTCACAGGAAGGGGACCGAGAGATGTGCGATGGCGTGTCCGTCCCCAGAGCCAGGTTCGTTCGGTGATCCTATTTGCCGGGAACGCTTTCCTGGGAAATTTTCAGGTTCCGAAGCATCACCTTGCCATTCAATGGGATGTGGAGGCCAGCACGGAAGCGTCGACAGGGTTGGATCGATCACCTTTTTTAGTGGACATTGGGGCAAATACGAGACTCTACCGCTCCTGGGTTACCGTCTTTCCCGAGGAGACTTCCATCGCTCGAGCGCTTCGGGAGGCCTGGAAAAGTTATCGAGATCCGCTGGATGCGGGTGAGGTCACCCAAATGCCGGAGGGACAGGTGGTGCGCTGGCGGTGGAGTGGACGGGTACGATTGGCGATGGGTATCGAGTGGGCTCTGGGACCAGGTTGGACCCTACCCGGCTCCATCCCCATGCTGGCTGTTCAGAAAGGACTCTCATCGGGAGCCTTCCTGGGTGCTCGGGTTGAGGCAGTGGAAGAAGGCGAGTTCAACGTCCAGGTCAGAAAACGAGCCGAAAAAATAGAGTTTCGATTGCGGCGCCATCGCCAGACGACGCGACAGGCCGGTGTCTCTGCCGGGGTGCACCTTGGAAATTCGCTTCGGGTGACCCGTCTCGGCCCACCTCTCCAAGGTCCTTTGCACATTGTCTCCAAGGGACTGTCTGAGCCACTGAAAAAGAAGATGAATCGGGTCTTCAAGCAAGCCCTGGTCAGGCGCCTGGAAGTTGAGGTGGCCTTGGAGAGAACGCGCTGGAGGAAGCGCACGACGCTGCTTTCCGCCCATTGGCTCCGGCCCAAGCCTGAGACTTTTCGTAGGAGTTACGCACGCCTTGTGGGCGCTTCCTTACCTGCTCCTGAAACCGGAATAGAGGTATCTGGAGGGTTCGAGCGCATCCGGGGACAGCGGGTCACCGTGCGTTTGAATGTGTTCAATTGGCTTGGAATTCATAAGACCAGCGAGCGCCAGTCGCGTCAGGCGATCAGGGTCAGCCCGGCTGGCGACATCGTCTTTGAGGAAACAGAAGGGTTGGAAAAGACTCGTTATCGCTGGGATGAGATTCAATTTCTGAGATTGCTGCATCGGGAGACACTCAAGGGAACCGAACGTTCACAGGAGTTTCTCTGGAGCTATGGGAAAGGGGGCGAATTCTCCAGGGATGCTCTCGAACAGCTTCTGAAGATGGCCCTGCGGATGGGTATCTTCAAGGAGTTCAGCCTTCCTGCACCCTCTTCTTTTCCACTGACCCTTCAGCTTCTGGTAGGTACCCGTTTTTCTCCAGCGGGTCTCAGAAAGGTGCGTCAGGCAGCCCTAGAACAGAAGTGGGTCGCTTTGGTACGCGCCCTCGAGGTCGCGGAACCGGAAAGGTACGGGAAGGCTACCTTCTGGCGGGATTGGATGGACCATCCAGATCTCAGAGAGAAGATCGACGAAGACCCGGTTCAGACCCATCTGGCCACTCGTTATCCGATTGGCGGCCGGACCTCATTCCAAAGGCAGCAGGTGGTGGCCGCCTACCGGAGGGCAAAGCTATTTTTCTCTTTATTGGAAGCTTGGAAGGAAGAAGAATTAAAGAAAAGCCTTAAGTTGTTTAGGCTGGGTTTAGATATGCCTGTCTTCGTGTTTTTTCACCTTCTTTGTCCGCCCGAACAGCGCAGTTCGGGAGCCATCATGACCGGTGACTGGGAGCAAGTGTGGGGGGAGGCGGAAATCCTGACCGCGGACTCCGACCACCTGACCACCTGATCCGCTGACCCATTCCTTCTCTCTTTCTCTCTGCACGCGAAGCGTGCAGGGTCAGGTGGTCAGGGGCTCGGGAGCTCAGCCGGTCTTCCGGCTGCGGTTACCCCTTGTACGTCCCGAAAAGCTCGTATTTCTTGGCGACTCTCCCCAGAAAGAATCCGGCAGCGAGCAGGAGTTTGTCTTTCTGTTCAAGTTGAAGATCCTTGTAGCAATCGGCCACTTCGTGAATGAACAGAATATCGTGTCCGTAGCACATGTCCCCGTCGTTCTTTACCGCCTGATTGGAAAGAGTCTCGAAAAGTTCTTCTTTCTTGCTGTCGTCCATTCCCAGAATGGCGTAAATGGCCGTCGCCGAAGCATAGGGATCGGTGTGGCTGATGACGCTTCGCAGGACACTGAAGGGCTCGACGGGACACAATTGGCGGGCCACTTCATCCAGCGTCCGGTTTTGGTCGGTTTCACGGCTTTTCGCGGAGGCTTGATTGAGCAGCACCGCTGCCATCATGAGGGCAAAAGCTTTGTCTTCAGGGGTTTGATCGGTCCACTGACGGATGCAGTAGACAAAGTGAAAAGCTCGCATGGGCCAGATCCAATCTGCGGCCTTTGAGTTGGAAAGCGCCTGGGCAGCTGACAGGAGGAGTACCTCCTGGACGGACTCCAGACTGGCTCCTGAGTTGGCAAGAGTTTCCAGCATGTTGAGAGATTCGTCGGGCCCTTCGCTGAAAAGAAAGGCTGCTTCTGCCTCATCGTAGCTCTCGCGGGTGATTCCGCCCTCGTTGGAGAGAAGGGAATTGAGAATATTCGAATGCTCCCGCTTTAGCACGACCAGGGAGAGTGAGTGATCCTGGGGCGCCACAATCATGAAGTGCAGCGCCGGGCAGATAATTTGATCCAAATGGGTCCACTTCAGAGCCTCGGCCAGTCTCCAGGCCTGGAAAAGATACAGGAACTTATGCGCTCCTTGAAAGACGTCATTCATCGCATAGAGGAGTGCCTTGCTGCGAAAGAACTGTCGATCTTCGTCTCCATTAAGAAATGGTTTGGCCCAGGCCATTGCCGCGTGGAAGTCTCCCCCATCAGCGGTCTCTTGAAAGTGCTGCCATCTTTGTTCCCGATCCCCTTCACTTTTGCTTTCGATGTCGTCGAGATTCAAGGGGGTTCGCTTTCTCTCTTTGGTGGCGAACCAGGACTGCTGTACCAGCGGTCGCCAACGGCTGTCCTCAGGGAAAAGAGATTGAGCCAACAAGGTGGCTGCAATAAGAGCGAAGAAGCTGTGGGGCACGGTGTCGTCGTAGTAGTGTTCGTACAGACGCACAGGCAGGTAGGCAGTAACCTCTTTGAGAAATTCCTCCTGGCTTCCGTATTTTTCTTCCGCCTCCTTGAAAAGAGGGACAAAGTCCTTGATCTTTTTGGTTTCAAACAACTGCTCAAGAAAATCGCTCATTCTGCAAGCTCCTTATCTTCTGAGGTCGAGTGTAGGGTTTATGATAAGAGATAACGGCTTGGATGACAAAGTGCAGTTGCTCCCAGCGGCTCGCTGATCGTGTTTTCAAGGGAGTCTATTGTAGAATAGGGCCAATGATTGAACGCCGGAAGACCGTCACAGTGCACGTAGGGCAGGTTCCGATGGGTTCAGAACATCCCATCGTGGTCCAATCCATGACCAATACGGACACGGCGGATATCGAAGCCACCGTCGAGCAGAGCCGCCACCTTTTCCAGGCAGGATCGGAGTTGGTTCGAGTGACGGTGAACACGGAAGAGGCCGCTCAGGCCGTTCCTGAGATCGTCGATCGCCTCGAGGGGGAAGGGCTTCAGGTCCCCATTATCGGAGACTTTCACTACAACGGACATATTCTCCTAACACGCTATCCCGAGTGCGCTCGTAAGCTGAGCAAGTACCGGATTAATCCCGGTAACGTTGGAATGGGAAAGCACCATGACGAGAATTTCAAGCAGATGATCCAGGTGGCCCTTGAAAATGACAAGCCGATTCGGATCGGAGTGAACTGGGGATCGCTGGATCAAAAGTTGCTGGCTCGATTAATGGATAGCAATGCCCGGCTCCCCGAACCCAAGGAATCGAATGAGGTCCTGATGGATGCGATGATTCAAAGCGCCTTGGAATCGGCAACTCTGGCCGAGGAGTATGGGCTGGCCCACCAGCAGATCATTCTCAGCGCTAAGGTTTCAGCAGTTCCCGATCTCGTTCAAGTGTATCGCCGCTTGGCTTCGCTGTGCGATTACCCGCTCCATCTGGGTCTCACAGAAGCTGGAATGGGAACCCGGGGAGTAGTGGTCAGCACTTCCGCCCTCTCCATTTTGCTTCAGGAAGGTATTGGAGATACCATTCGGGTCTCCCTGACACCTCGGCCGGGTGGAGAGCGAACCGAGGAGGTTTTCGTTTCCCAACAGATCCTTCAATCCTTGAATATCCGCAGCTTTGCTCCCCAGATCAGTGCCTGTCCCGGTTGTGGCAGAACCACCAGCACTTTTTTTCAAGAGCTGGCTGAAGACATTCAGCAGCATGTTGAAGAAAAAATGGCGCTTTGGAGAGAAGTCCACCCGGGAGTGGAGGACTTGAAGGTCGCTGTGATGGGTTGTGTGGTCAATGGTCCGGGTGAGTCCAAACATGCTGATATCGGCATCTCCCTGCCCGGCACCGGTGAATCACCCAAGGCCCCGGTTTACGTGGATGGGCGACATCTGACCACTCTCAAGGGTCCCAACATTGCCCAAGAGTTTATTGAGATATTGGAAAAGTATGTGAAGGAACGCTACGAGGAGACAGAAGTTAAAACATAGAAGAGAGCAGGGTAACATTATGTGTCAGCTGTCAGCTGTTTGCTTCCGACCATGATCCAAGTAGAGCATCTCACCAAGCGATACGGATTTCACACCGCCGTTGAGGATGTGAGCTTCGAGGTCCAGAAAGGGGAAATTCTGGGCTTTCTGGGTCCCAACGGGGCGGGGAAAACGACCACCATGCGAATCCTCTCTGGCTTCTTTCCGGCAACGGAAGGAAAGGTGGTTGTGGCTGGCTTTGATGTGTTCAAGCAGCCGCTGGAGGTGAAGCGAAGGTTGGGTTACTTGCCCGAAAATCCTCCCCTCTACGGGGAGATGTCCGTGAATGCCTATCTTCGCTTTGTGGCCAACATCAAGGGCGTCCACCGAGCTCAGGTGAGCGCTCGGATGGAGGAGGTCAAGACCCGTTGCGGATTAGGGGAAGAAGGCCGTCGTCTCATCAAGCAACTTTCCAAGGGATACAGGCAAAGGGTGGGCATAGCCCAGGCCCTCATTCATGAGCCGGAGATACTCATCCTGGATGAGCCCACCATAGGGCTGGATCCCAAACAGATCATCGAAGTGCGAGAGCTGATCAAAAGTCTGGCTGGTGATCATACCGTCATTCTTTCCACCCACATCCTGCCCGAAGTCAGCATGACCTGCCACCGGGTCATCATCATCAACAATGGAAAAATTGCGGCAGTGGACACGCCGGAAAACCTAACCGGTCAGTTGGCGGGCGGAGAAACCATCGAGTTGGAGATCGGAGGCTCAGTGGACAACATCGTTGCTCTGCTGCAGGAGATTCCTGATGTGAAGAGTGTCTCGGTGGGTGAGCCGCAAAATGACCATAGCCCCGTGTTTGTCGAGACCGAAGGAGAAAAGAGTGTCCGTCACCTGATCGCCCAAAAAGTGATTGGCTCGGGTCTCGAGTTGTACCAGTTGAGGACCCGGAGTATCAGTTTGGAGGAAGTGTTTGTCCAGCTGACCACCGAAGAGGAGGTAAGAGAGAAAGGAGTCGAAGGGGAGGTGGAATGAGAAATTACCTGGCCATGATTGGCAAAGAGCTGCACAACCTCTTCGTGAGCCCCATCGCCTATGTGGTCATCGGAGTCTTTTTTGCTCTGTCGGGATACTTTTTCTACATGATCCTGGTCAGTGTCATCGAATTTACCATGCAGCAAGCCTTCCAGGCCCAGCAATTTGGTGCCCCGACACCTCCCTTTGATGCCAGCGCTGCGGTCACGCGGGGCTTTTTCAGCGTTTTGAGCACCCTCCTCTTGTTCCTGGTGCCGGTGATGACGATGGGCGTATTGGCCGAAGAAAAGAAACGAGGCACCATCGAACTTCTTTTGACTTCTCCTTTGACCCACCTGCAGTTGATTTTGGGTAAATTCACCGCTCTTGTGTTGCTGCTTCTGGTGATGTTGGTTCCCACGATTTGCAACTCCTTACTCCTTTACTTTCTGAGTGAACCCGCCCCACCTTTGGTTCCCATACTGGTTGGCTACCTGGGCGCTTTTCTTTTGGGGGGAGCGCTGCTGGCCACCGGCCTATTTGTTTCTTCACTGACGGAAAATCAGATTGTTGCCGCGGTGATCACCTTCGCGGTCTTCCTTGTCTTGTGGGTGATCGACTCTACAGCGGGCACGGGAACGACCCTGACCAGTGAGACGATTCGCTATCTTTCCATACTCAACCACTATGACGACTTTACCAAGGGAGTCCTGGATTCTCAGCATTTGGTTTATTACCTCTCTTTTATTTCACTGGGGCTGTTCTTGACGTCCGTCTCGCTGGATTCGAGCAACTGGAGGCAGTAAGTGCTTCGAAAAATCGTTGATGGTTTTGTTCAAGCCGGGCTAGCGGCGTGGTTTGTGGCCTTCGTCTATTACTCGGTCCAAGGACAGTGGGACTGGAGAGCGCAGACGCTGTTTTACGCAGGTCTTGCCCTGATTCTGGCCTATGGGATCACTCATTTTTCAGAAATCCGGGAATCTTTGAAGACACCGAAGGCCCGCTATGGAAGTACAGCCGGCCTGTCCGTCGCACTGGTGCTGGGAATTCTTATCCTGGTCAATTTTTTGAACTTTCGTTATCACAGCCGCCTTGACCTGACGGGAGATCAACTGTACTCCCTTTCCGAGCAAAGTCGAAGAGTGGTCGAGAATCTGAAGACCGAAATTCAAATCATTGGATTTTTCCGTGGGGAAGCGGGGCGTCTCAGTTTCGAGGATCTTGTGAAGCAGTACCGTGATGTTTCATCAAAGGTCGAGTACCAGCTGGTGGATCCAGAAGAAGAGCCGGGCAGAGCCGCCCGGTATGGGATCTCGACCAATGCTCAGGTGGTGATCCTGAATGGTCCGAAAAGCGAAATGATCGACAATGCAGACGAGCAAAAGATCACCAACGCCCTCATCAAGATCACTCGCGAAGAAGAAAAAGTGATCTACTTCCTTCAGGGTCACGGAGAGCGTGGTCTGGCCAACGTCGAAGCTGAAGGGTTTTCTACAGCCGGCCAGGAGATCGAGAAGCAGAACTACCGGATTGAAGTCTATCATTTGGCTCAAGAGAACGCACTGCCTGAAGACGCTACGGTTATTGCCTCGGTGGGACCCAAGATGAATTTTCTCCCCACCGAAGTGGCTTTGTTGAGGAGCTTCCTGGATGAAGGAGGTAAATTTCTTCTGTTGGTGGATCCTCAGACCGAATTTCAGATGAATGATTTCCTGGCCGAGTATGGCCTGAGTTTGGGGGACAAGGTGGTGATCGATGCCAGTGGAATCGGTCAGATTTTTGGCCTGGGTGCGGCCGCTCCATTGGTCGCGGAGTATGCCGATCATCCCGTGACTCGGGAGTTGAATGAGGCGATGACGTTTTTCCCCATGGCTCAAAACGTCACCACTTCATCGAGCTCACTCGATTACCGAACCACCGAGCTGCTGTTTACCTCCGCGAGAAGCTGGGCGGAGAGTGATCTAAAGGATGGACAGGCTGCATTTGACGAGGGCCAGGATGTCGAAGGTCCGGTTCAACTGGCCGCAGTGGCAACCAAGTCGATAGAGGTAGAGACGAAAAGCGAAGAAGAATCCGAGGCAGAGGAAGCTGCAGAAGGGGAAGAAGCGGCGATTGAGGGCGAGGACAATGCCGCTACACCCACCTCAAGCGAATCGCGGCTGGTTCTGTTTGGCGATTCAGATTTTGCCAGCAATGCCTACTTCAACAGCGTGGCCAATGGAGACCTGCTCCTGATGACCATCGGTTGGTTGGCCGAGGAGTCTGATCTCCTAGCCATTCGACCTAGAGATGTGGAAGATCGAAGGATCAATGTGACTTTTACCCAGTCAAGGTTGATTTTCTGGGGCACGGTGGTGTTGTTTCCTCTAGCCACGCTCGTTGTGGGAACTGCGATCTGGTTGCGCAGAAGATAGAGATGAAATTCAAAATTCAAAACTCCAAATTCGAAATTCTCAAACCCTCCCTGGAAATTCGTGGCAGTCGCGGACTTCCCTGTCGAGTCGTCGGGTCTTGGGTTTTGAACTTCTGATTTTGAATTTGTTTTGAATTTGGAGTTTTGAATTTTGAATTTTTCTCGATTGAGGCAAGTGTCTATATAACGCAGCTAGTCAGGTTATGAAGAAAATTGGAATACTTCTCACCGTTTTCCTTGCTCTGGTTGCCTTCGTCTACTTTTACGAGATTGTAGGCGGAAGGGAAAGAGAAAAAGCGAGAAGCTTGGAAGAAAGTCTCCTTCGCGCCCAGCAGGAAGAGATCACGATTGTGGAAATCCTGCGCCTTCAAGGAGAGAGAATCGTCTTGAGCAAGGAAGGGGAACAGTGGATGCTAAAAGAGCCCCTGGAAACCTCCGCCGATCAAAGCACGGTGGATGTGCTTCTTCGCGACCTGAGCCAGGCCATTCGAGACCGTACCTTTCCTGAAGGGGGAACACGGCTTGAGGAATATGGGCTCCACGAGCCGCCCATGACCTTAAAGATTCAGACCGACGGAAAAGAGCAAACGTTGCTCATTGGGAAGAAGGAGTTCACGGGAAATCAGGTCTATGTCCGGTTTCAGGGAGAGCCTGAGGTGTTTCTCACCTCTCAGGTCCTTTTTTCCACGGCCGGCAAGGAGCTCATGGAGTGGCGCGACAAAAAAGTGCTCGTCATCAATCGAGACAGGATTCAGTCTATTGAAGTCATCAACTCCGCGAACACGATTCGAATCATCCGGCAGGATGAGGAGTGGCACCTGGAAGCTCCGATTCAGGAGCGCGCCGATCAGAATGCGGTCAGCAGTCTGTTGTCGACGGTCGAGTCTGGTGAAGCCCAAGAGTTTGTATCGGATGATCCGCAAGAGTTGCAATCCTACGGTTTGGATCCGCCCACAGCAACGATACGGGTTCAACATGAAGAGGAAGACGACTGGCGAGCTTTGGAGCTCGGCCAGCGAAAAGGGGAACACTCCCTGGCTCGGAATCCCGAGCGTGGCTCCGTGTTCACCGTTGGGCAGGAGATTTTCGAGAAGCTCAATCAAGACGTCTTGGCCTTTCGTGACAAGGGAGTTGTTGATGTTGAGCAGGAGCAAATTGCCGGGGTTGTGATCCACCGGAAAGAGGATGCAGAGATTGCCCTAAGATACGAGGACTACAAATGGATCGTGGAAGCCCCTGATGCGCAGAAGGATCAAGAAGCCCTCGCCTACAAATTCTGGTATCCGATCACTGAGATCCGGTTTACATCGATCCAGGATAAGGAATCGGAGCTTCTGAACTTTCCGGAGCCGGATGTGGAAGTGATCGTGACCCTCAACGATGGTTCCCAGCGCACCTTCGTCTTTGCTGGCGGCGGCGACCGCTACTTGGCGCAGAAGGTGGAGTCAGGGCGTCAGGGGACGATTTCTCAGGAGGATTTTGAAAAACTGCAATTCAAGGTTGAAGATATTCTCTAGCTTAGGGCTAGTCCCGCTCAGGCGTTACCCGTCCATTTTTCCAACAACCTCACCACGGTTAGAATGAGCCAGGCGAAGACAGCCGTAATCACAGCAATCTGATAGTATCCCCCGCCACAGGCGGCGCCGATTGCGCCCGCGACCCAGATGCTGGCTGCCGTGGTCACCCCCTCAACGGCTCCACGAGAACGAATGATGGTTCCCGCACCCAGAAAGCCAATCCCGCCGACGATCCCTTCAACGATTCGTATGGGATCGGCCTGAGACTGCGGAGAATTGCTGATCGTGGTTTGGAAGAGTTCTAACCCAAGTTCCGCGGTCCGCTGAGCACAATCCTTTGTTGGTAAGGGGTTATGATTTTTTCAGTCACTACAAATGGGCCGCCGCGTGCCAGGTCTTAACCGGTTTCATGACTTGCGAAGGAACCCTGAGGACGTTGTAGATGTTTCGCTGCTGGCCATCCGGCGTGGTTCCCTTCCGGATGCGGAGAAGGGGGCCCTTCGCTGTGGGCAGGACCACCGTCACAACTTGGTGGGTGCTGAGCTGCTGACGGATGGTCGACCAGGAGGTGTGGATTCCCTCATCCAGGAAGTACTTTTCGATGGAGACCAGCAGGTGGTAGGCCAGCACGCAGAGAAAGATGTGGGCCTGGGTACGGTGCTTCAGTTGGTGGAAAATGGGACGCTCCATCAGCGGGGTCTTCATATCCCGGAAGGCCTGTTCCACACGCGTCAGCAGAAGGTAGGTGCGCCAGATCTCATCGGCGGTCAGATCCTGCCGATCCGTCTTCAGCACGTAGCTGCCGTCGAGCTTCTCCGCGATCGCTTTCTTCTCTGCCTTCTCTTGCCAAACCAGGTTCCGCTTCTGTGCGTCGTATTCGATTCCGAAGTAGCGGGCCACACGGGGATAGCGTTCCTTGAGACGACCGATGGCCTGGTGAATCTTCTCCGTCTTCTTCAGGTGCCCCCGTTGCACCCGGGCCTGGAGCTTCTCTAAGTCGCGGATCAGCCTCTGTTGCTGCTTCTCCCGGATCGCTCGGTCCTTCTGTTCACGACCTTCGCTGCGACAAAGAATGTAGACCTCATCGCCTTTCTTGCGCCGTTTGATCTCGACCCGGCTCTTCTTCTGAAACGGATTCCGGGGGGAAGGGATCCGAATGATCTCTTCCCAGTCGTCTTCCTTCTCCAGCTCCTCTATCCACTCATTTCGCTCCGACTGTCGTCCCGCCACAATGTAGTGATACTGACGCTGCCGGATCTGCTCGAGGTTCTCCTCATAAGCCATGCCGCGATCCACCACCACCGTCGAGCCTACTTTGTGGCCCGTTCGTTTCTCTAACCTATCCAACATCTGATCAACGGTGGCGCGGTCCTGCACGTTTCCGTCAAACACGTCGTGGGCCTTGGGAAAACCCTCCTCATCGAGCACCAGCCCGACCACCACCTGCTTGCAGTCCGGACGTTTATCGCGCGAGTAGCCCCGCTTGGCCTGGGGGTTGGCTTCCGCCTGACCCTCAAAGTAGGTCGACGTCAGGTCGTAGAGATAGACCGTCTCTTCCAGGTTGAAAAGCCTTCTCTCCCGCTCCGCCAGCTCCCGCTCGATCGGCTCCCGATTTGGATGCAGCCGATCCAGGTTCCGATACAGCGCATCCTCCTGCAGCGTCGAGAAGTCCTCTCCCAGAATGTCCCCCATCGCCGTGCGGCGGATCCAGTCGGGCATGGCCCGTTCCGAAAGCGGACAGATCAGCCGGTTAAGCGTCATCGCTTCGCTCAACAGACACCCACGTTGCGACAAGCCCGCACGCCTGAGAATCTCGTCCACCCCCAAGCGCCGCCACATCTGATGTCCAACGTGCACGGGCCCGGCTTCCCGTGCCTCGTCCAATTCAATCCGCTCCACATCGACGGTGACCAGTTCTGCCCCAGGCTCGGGCTCTCGCCGGCGCCGGCCCCGCCGAGCCCTTTGCAGCAGAGTTTGGGTTTTTTCATCGGGAGCTTCCAGCGAAAGCTGGCCGCGCAAAGCCGACTCCAGCTTGTGGGCCAGGGTCAGCCATTCTTCTGGGGGTGCCGGGGCGAGATTGCCCAGAGAGCAAATCGTTCTTTGGCGGGGTCCCTGGGGAGTCTGAACCGACTTCACCAGCAGGTAGTTCGTGTACTCCTTGCCCTTGTAGATGCGACTGGTTTTTCGGATGTACATTAATCACTATATATATCATACCCACCTGACTCAAACAGGACTGTACTTAGTCACGTTAGTCACTATTTTGTCAATCTATCAAGGCGCTCGTTGAAAATAAAGGACTTGCCAACGTCGACCAGGCAAAGTAGGTGAAAATCGTTCAGCGGACCGCGGAAGTTAGGCTAAGGTCAGGAGTGTGAAGACGGCCGCTCCCATTGAGACCATCATATGAGTTCTCAAACCAGCTGGTTTTTTCCGAACTTGGCGTTCCCATCCCAAGATGGCTGCCAGAATAATCGAAAGCAGAACTCGAGATGCAATCTCGAGGGTGTAAAGAAGCTCACTGGGTATCTCCATACTCTCTCCGGAAACGATCCGTCATTATCTATCGTGAGTATGACGAGAAATACGGGCTAAGGTTCCTTCGTTTTGCGATGTGGGATGCGAAATAGGAGACTGCATTTACCTGAAGGGCAGGGGTTAGGGATAATAGCGGCCGTGCCGGTTATTTTTGTGAGCCTGTTGATTGCCGCGGTTTTTGCCCTGGGTGGCGGCCTGGTTTGGCTGGCGGCACGGGTGTTGAGGATGAGCAACGCAGGCTGGAAGATTTTCAAGGGGACTCTCGCCTCCCTGGTGTTGTTCCTGCTGGTGTTTATCTTTTTCATCAGTCCGCTGATTCTTTCCTATTTCGTGAGCTATATGGGCACCAGACCGCCGGAGCGCCGTTTAACAGACACTCCGGCTGACTACCTACAAGACTTTATCGACGTCGAATTCCCAAGCCGAGACGGATTGATGCTTCGGGGCTGGTTGATGGAGGGAGAGGAGACGAAGCCGACCCTGATCCTGAGTCACGGGCTCTTTCGCAGCCGCCAGGAGGGCCTGAAACGGGGCGCTGCCCTCAACAAGCGAGGGTTTTCAGTTCTACTTTTCGATTTTCGCAATCACGGGGAAAGTGAGCCAAAGTCCGCATCTCTTGGATTGCTGGAACGGCACGATATTCTGGGAGCCTGCGATTTTTTGAGAGAGACGAAAGACAAACAGCGTTTTGTCTTGCTGGGTGTTTCCATGGGTGCGGTGGCGGGCATCCATGCTGCAGAAGAATTGCGACAAAGTGTTGTGGCCATCATCGCCGACAGCCCTTTTCAAAGCTTGGATGAAACGATCACCCATCACACAAAATTGATACTCAATCTGCCTTCCTTCCCCTTTGCCGATATTTTCGTATGGAATTTCACCCGAATAAACCAGTATTCAGCAGAAGACCTGAACACCCTTGAGGCTCTTCAAAGACTAGACGAGATCCCTATTCTCTTCATTTATGGCCAAGAGGATCTGCGCGTGCCACCCTCAGCCAGACAAAACATCTTTGATGCTGTTCCCTATGCCAAGAAAAAAATGGTCACTTTTGAAGATGCCACCCACGGCGCAGTGTATCGCCTGAATCCCGAGTTGTATGTGGATACGGTGGTGGAGTTTCTGCGGGAGGCTGACAACTGACAGCTGACAGCTGACAACAGACAGCTCGAATTCAGGAAGGCAGAAAGCGCAGACACACCTCATTGGCAAGAAGCTTGCCCTGACGGGTGAGTTGGACGCGATCTCCCGCTTGAGCGATGAAGTCATGGGTGGCCAGAAACTCCAGGGTCTGAGAGAAGAGGGAAGCGACGTCACAGTGATAGCGTGCTGAGAGGGCCGAAAGCGAGATCCCTTCGCAGGTGCGAAGGCGCAGCATGATCTCCTCCCCTAAAGCCTCACGGTCCTCAAGGGCTTCCTCAGTGGCCCGGCTGACCCGACCCGAAGAGGCTGTTCGTGCATATTCGCGCAGATTACCGGTATGGGTCCAGCGCAGGCCGTCCATGAAGGAGGCGGTGCTGACACCGAAACCAAGGTACGGTTCCTTGCGCCAATAAATGAGATTGTGAGCACACTGCCGTCCGGGACGAGAGTAATTGGAGATTTCATATTGATTGTAGCCGGCCGCCCGGGTTCGCTCCATAGCCAGTTCGTACATGTCGGCGGAAAGATCCTCGTCGACTTCGCGCAGTTCGCCTCGGGCATGACGGTTGCCGAACTCGGTGCCGGGTTCGATGGTGAGATTGTAGAGTGAAAGGTGCTCAGGCGAGAGGGTCAGGGCCTCGCACAAATCGGCTTCCCATTCTTGTAAGGTCTGCTCCGGCAGGCCAAAGATCAAATCCAGATTGACGTTGTCACACCCCGCCTCCCGCAAGTAGCGGTAGGCCGCTCTTGTGTCAGCGGAGTTGTGAGCTCGTCCCAGGGCTCGCAGGTGGTGGTCGTGGAAGGATTGCACCCCCAGGCTCACTCGGTTGAAACCCATCTGGCCCAGTGCCTCAAAAAAAGCACGACTCACGGTGCCTGGATTGCATTCGATGCTCCACTCCACGTCCTGCTTCACTTGAAAGGTCCGGCTCAGGGTGTCGGCCAGTGTGTCCAGTTCAGCGACCGTTAGCTCGGATGGCGTTCCCCCACCGAAAAAGACGGTCTTGGCTCGATAACCCCTCCAGGGAGAGTTTGTGATCTCCTGTATGAGTGCTTCCAGATACTCACTCCGGGCCTTTTGGCTGAGTGGACCCGAGTTGAAGTCGCAGTAGTAGCACTTGCGAATGCAGAAGGGGATGTGGAGGTAGATTCCGAGTTCGTACTCTCGTGTTGTCGTATGATTCATTTCCGGATTCCCTTTGAATTCACAAATCACGCCTCACATTGTTTATTCATTTCCTATTCTCAGCACACTCAGAAAGGCTTCCTGTGGAATTTCCACCTGGCCTACTGCTTTCATGCGGCGCTTCCCTTTTTTTTGTTTTTCCAGGAGCTTGCGCTTTCGGGTGACATCCCCTCCGTAGCACTTGGCCAGCACGTTTTTCCGTTGTGCCTGCACCTTTTCCGCAGCGATCACCCGGGAACCCAATGAGGCCTGAATCCGAATCTCAAACAGCTGCCGGGGCAGCACCTCCTTCAACCGCTTGACCAAAGCCTTGCCTCGCGGATAGGCCTTTTCCCGATGGGTAATGAAACTGAGCGCATCCACGGATTCACCGTTGACGGCGATATCCAATTTGACGAGTTCGCCCTCCCGGAAACTCAGGAAATCGTAGTCAAAGGAAGCATAGCCGCGAGTCCGACTTTTCAGGGCATCGAAAAAGTCGAAGAGAATTTCGCTCAGCGGCATCTCGTAGGTCAGCACTACACGGGTGGTGGTGGTGTGATCCATAGTGCGAAAAACGCTGCGCCGCTCTGTACAAAGTTCCATGCAGGCACCGACGTATTCGGTTGGGGTCATGACGGTAGCCAATACATAGGGTTCCTCAATTTTTGAGATTTTCCCAGCGGAAGGCCATTTAGTGGGGTTGTCCACCGAGAGAGTGGCTCCATCGGTGAGCGTGATTTGGTAGATCACCGAGGGAGAAGTGGCAATGAGCCCCAGATCAAATTCCCGCTCCAGTCGTTCCTGAACAATTTCACTGTGAAGCAGGCCCAAGAACCCGCATCGGAAACCGAAGCCGAGAGCTGCCGAGGTTTCGGGCTCAAAGGAGAGAGCCCCGTCGTTTAGCTGCAGCCGCAAGAGAGCGTCCTTCAGATCTGGGAACTGTTCGCTTTCCAACGGATAGAGGCCGTAAAAGACCATGGGCTTGACTTGCTTGTATCCAGGAAGGGCCTGAGTAGCGAGCAGGTTGGCGTGGGTCATGGTATCGCCCACCCGGCACTTGTCGATTTCCTTGATTCCGGCGTGTACGAATCCGACCTGCCCGGTTCGCAAAGCCTTGGTTGAGCGCATGTCGGGTGCAAATACGCCTACCCCATCGACCTCTGCCTCGTGACCCGAAGCCATCATTCGAATCTGCATTCCCGGCTCCAGGGCACCATCCACAACTCTCACGTAAGCGACAATGCCGACATAGGGGTCAAAGTGGCTGTCAAAGATCAATGCACGCAGAGGCGCTTCGGGGGCACCGCCCGGGGGCGGAATTCGTGTCACAATGGCCTGGAGGATTTCCTCAATCCCCAATCCCTGTTTGGCGCTGGCCAAAAGACTCTCTGAGCCCCGGATCATCAAGGTTTCTTCGATCTCCTCTTTCACCCGATCGGGATCAGCCGCAGACAGATCCGTTTTATTAATAATGGGAATGATGACGAGTTCGTGGTTGAGGGCCAAATTGACATTGGCCAGTGTTTGAGCCTCCACACCCTGCACGGCGTCTACCACTAACAGGGCCCCCTCACAGGCAGTCAGACTACGGGAAACTTCGTAAGCGAAGTCCACGTGGCCTGGTGTATCGATCAGATTGAGTTCATACAGTTCACCATCTTCGGCCCGGTGGTAGATGCGAACAGCCGACATCTTAATGGTGATCCCGCGTTCCCGTTCCAGATCCATACGATCCAAGACCTGCTCGCGCATACGGCGGGCTTCCAGCGTGCCAGTGGCTTCCAGGAGTCGATCGGCGAGAGTGGATTTCCCATGGTCAATATGAGCGATGATACAGAAATTACGGATGTGGGCTTGATCCACCGGGGAGTGCTCAGTGGGTTGATCGGTGGAGTTGGACATGGGGAATATGGGCTAACGCACTCGATGACCCAGTCGACTCCAACGGGTGCGAGTAAAAAAGAAGAGGATGCGTTCAGCGTACAGTTGAAGTATTTCCGGAAAGGAGGACCTCAGGTAGGCATCCGCGTCGTCCTCGTAAGACCAGAATACAACCAGGGGAGTGCCTACGATATGATCGCGCGGAAGGAAGCCAAAATAACGGCTGTCGGCGCTGTCGTCTCGATTGTCGCCCATGACAAAGTAAAAATCTTCGGGAACCGTAACCGGGCCGAAATTATCGCGCTGATCCCCGTTTCCCTGATAGCGGCCTCTCTTGGGATAAACATAGGCATCAGAGTGCACTTTGTAGGATTCATCCAGAGGTTGCCCTTCAATGTGCACCGTCTTGTTGCGAATTTCCAGGGTTTCTCCCGGTAGGCCGATGGCTCGCTTGACGTAGAGAACCTCGGGTTCTCTCGGGTATTTGAAGACGACCACATCTCCTCGTTCCAAGGTGTGCTGAGGGGTGAAGGGAAGTCCGATCGTGAAGCCGTTGCGAATGGTGAACTTGTCGATGAGCAGACGATCACCAACCAGAATAGTGGGCTCCATCGAGGGTGTGGGTACGGTCATGGGATGCACGACGTAAGTAGTGACGAAGAGGGCAAAGACGGTGCACACGACCGTGGTCACGAAGTACTCGCGCAAAGTGCTGTGCTGTGGTGGACCCACGTTGTCCGATTGCTGTTCCGGCTGCTCTGATTCTTCCATTCCTTATCAATATTAACACTGGAGGGGGTCACATTTGGAGGGGGCGCCGCTTGAAAATCGATTCGTGGGATCGGACTCCTGACAACTGACAGCTGACAACTGACAGAATAGGTCCGCGTATACCCGCTTACATCCGTGTGATCCTTAGGTTAAACCTGGGACGCAGGCGCACTCACCGTACGAGGCTCCCCATTCGGCTCCAGCGGGTGCGAGTCAGGAAAAAGATGAGTCGTTGAGCATAGAGTTCGATCAGTTCGAGAGGAGAGGTTCTCAGGTGAGCATCAGGAGGGTCTTGATAAGACCAGAAGATAATCAGGGGGCGACCCACGATATGATCCCTGGGTAAAAAGCCCCAGAAGCGGCTGTCCAGGCTGTCATCGCGATTGTCCCCCATCACGAAATAGCTGTCGGGAGGAATCGTGATGGCCTTATAGTTATCTCGCTTCATGTTTCCAAAAAGTGGGTTTGAATGTGCTTCAGGATAGACGCTGGGGTCCGAGTGCTGCTTGTAGGGCTCATCCAACGGCTGCGCGTTGATGTAAACGGTCTTGTTGCGAATCTCCAGGGTATCCCCGGGAACCCCAATCACTCGCTTGACCAGCAGAATCTCCGGCTCACGGGGGGCCTTGCAGACGATGATGTCCTGCCGCTTGACCGTGTAAATGGGCACCAAGGGTAAGCCAGGGACATATCCGTTGCGAATGGTGAACTTGTCAACCAGAACGCGGTCTCCAACAAGAATGGTGGGCTCCATGGAGGGGGTGGGGACACTCATGGGATGCACCACGTAGGTGGTCACAAACAGGGCAACCACGGTACAGACCACAATGGTGAGGAAATACTCCCGCGCAGGATTCAAGGCTTGCGACGGCTGCGCTTCTGTCTTCCTTCCCTTTTTGCCCTTCTTTCCTTTGTCTTGTTTGGACACCAGGATTACCTCTGTAGTGAAAGCATATCGGTATAGGGGGCGACCCGGGCATCATCGGAAGACTGCCGTCGAAGCGCTTCAACGGTCTGATCACTCACAGGATCCCGAAAATTCGGAGCGATTTCCACCAAAGGGATCAGGACGAAGTTTCTTCGACGCCAGGCGGGATGGGGGATTTTCAGAAGGGGCTTCTGCACGATCTGCCGGCCATAGAAGAGAATATCGATATCGATGTTGCGAGCCCCCTTGGTTTGTTCCCGAAGTCGGCCCATCTCAGATTCAATTTCCTGACAGGCTTCTAACAAGGATTCAGGTTCCAGTCGGGTTTCTACCTGGCAGACGAGATTCAGGAAATCAGGCTGGTCGGGGATATCAACGGGCTCGGTCTCATAGATGGAGGACTCCTTCACTAGCACAATTCCTTTTTCGTGGAGCTTCTCGAGAGCCTTCTGCAAATGGGATCTGCGATCCCCCAGGTTGGAACCCAATGACAGGTAAATCATCTCTTTTCCTCAGCCCGCATTATGCATAAATTTTTTACTGCGGCACCGAAACCATCCGCCCTGACTGCGTTGCCGCTCGCTCGGGCTCCTCGACGTGCCGTAGAGTACGCCTGCGGTGCCCTCGGTCGCGCGCCTGGTCAGAACGGCGTTTTCGATGCCTCGCTTCAAAAACCTACGCATAATCCGTACTAAAACAGATCGGTGGGCCGGTTGATAGTCCCGAACGTTCCGATCCCTTTGAAAAATATGGAGAAGCGAAACTGTTGTTCCGCTCGTACCCCAACATTAAATCCCTGAAATTCCAGAGAGACGCCACAGCAGTCCCAAAAGTAGTTGAATCGAGATCGATGGGACAGGAAGCGCTTCGCATGGATATCATAACTCAGGGTGGTAGAAACGGAAATCCCCCGCTCGAGGTTTCCGAGGGCCACCTGGCCTTGCAACTGATTGTTCTTGAAGGTTCCTGGTTCCAGCAGAAGATCCTCCACTACATCGGCCAAATCAGGAGTTTCCTTGGTCACGAAGTAGGTGGTTCCCAGAAAGAGTCCGGGTCGATTCAGGAAACCGGTCACCGAGAAGTTTCGGAAGGTACTAAACTTGGGATCATAGTCCCCTCGCACGTCAAAGCTATATCCCGGCTGAGGGGTGAAGCGCATCAAGGCGGTCACGGGGGAGTAGTTTCGTGCGGTGATCGCGTAAGGGAAGCCGGTGAGAGTGTTGAGTGGGAAGAATTGATTAATGGTGCCGGGCTGCAATGCTCCGCCAAAGTCCGAATCAAAGAAATACTTCTGGGCGATTCTAAAGGACAGCCATTCGTGATTGATCTCGCCGCTATCGGTGATTCGCTTGGTGAAAATGCGATTAAAAAGTGCGTACTCGATCTCATGGGTGTTGGCCACTGCATCCTGCTCGTCAAATCGGATGACTCGATCGAAATCATCGATGCCTGCGATGTATCGATAACGAACCAACGGTTCAATCAGATGCTTCCAGTCGCTTCCTGAGGAGTTGCTGTAGACCTTGGAAAGACCCCACCCTGCCAAGTCCATCGTAAATTGGAAGTATCCCCGATGGATGTTGGCTGCGCTTATAGGATCTTCTACGGCTGGATCTACGGCTGGACGCAGGCTGTTGCTGTAAAAGGTCTCCCGAAACCCCACTCCGGGGGTGACACGCAGACCTTGAAAAAGGGGTAGGGAAAAATAGAACCGTGGAGAAAAGTCCAGTCGCTGTGTCATTCCTGGAGTCTCCAACGGGCTCGCATCGGGAGCCCCCGGTTGAAGTGGGAGGAACCGGGTTCGGTTGAGTCCGGCGGCCGAAGTATCGAGGTCCAGATAGAAGGGAAGGGGCAGGCTGGGGAGTTTCTGGCCGATGAGTTTGAAATTTAACGTGGGCGTTTTACGGATGATGACGTTGGGACCCTCAAAAACCGTTTCCTCGCGAGAGACCAGCAGGTTAAAGGACCGTGACTGATAATTGTTGGTCAAAGAGACCAGTGAGGTGTCTGTGGGAAGGGTGGCGGTGCGGAAATTGTCTGAAAAGACTTGCCTAAAAAGGAAGCTAGACACCAGGTTGAACTCGGCCACTGCTCGAAATCCGTGGGGGAGCTTGGTCTCTCCGACGCCATTAAAGCTGGTTCCTCCCTGATCCTTGCGGTCGTTCATCCAATACCAGTCCAGGCTCAGTGAGCTGACCGGGTTGGGACGGGTTCGCAAGGTCACTCCGTTTCCAAAACCTCGTTTGGAAAAATAATCGGTATGCAACATCAGGTCAGCACTGCGGCCCAGCACCAGGTAAAAGGACTGGCTGATTCGCAATCCCCTCTCGTTTGAATTCCCCATGGTGGGGATCAGGAAGCCGCTGGAGCGTGTTTTCTCGCCGGTGGGAAAAAGCATGAAGGGCAAATAGAAGATCGGGACTTTCTTGACTTTCAAGAAAGTGTGGCTGAAACGTGCATTTCCACCCTGTCGAATACTGGCCTGGCGAATGGTGAAGCTCCATTTGGGGACGGCTTCCTGACAGGCTGTCAAAAAGCCGTCCTGGGCAGTGTAGTGATCGGGTCCCGTTTTGATCAGTCTCTTGGCCTTCACATAGAGCTCTTGGTCCGTATACCCTTCAGCATCGTGAATCGTCCCCGTGTTGGTTTTGAGATTGATTTCAGCTCGGCTCCCTTTTAACCATTGCAGCCCCTGGGTGATCTCCACGCCCTGCTCGGCAACCGCTTCACCGGTGATCGGATCGTACAGGACGTAGGGTGCTCTCAACACCGTCTCTTGATAAGTGAGGATGACGTCCCCTTCGGCCACCCAGCGGTTGGCGGATTCTCGGGAAAGTCGATCCGCTTCAACGGCAATCCTGGCTCCTTCGTATTCAGACTCCACTTTGGCTCGTTCCTGGGGTACAGAGAAGGCCTCAAGCAGGCAGCATGTGAATATCAGGCATCCGATCGACAAGCGCATGAGATAAAGATAGCTCTGTCTGGACAGTAGGATCAACTAATGCTAATCTTTCTTGACTCATGGCAGAACCATCAGCACCACCTGAAGAACCGCAGGATCAGGAGAACAAGGCGGGAGCTGAGAAGTGGCCCTCCTACACCATGGTGGAAAGCCGCATGCGGCGGATCTACTTCAAGTTCTACAAGGAGACTTATAAGAACTCCCAAATTGACCGAAAGACGAAGGAACTGATCTCCATTGCGGCCTCCCTGGGCTTTAACTGCTCAGGCTGCCTGCAGGGGCATATGGAGAAGGCCATTCAATACGGAGCCACGAAAGAGGAGATCAGTGAGGCTATCTCCATTTCCATGGGAGTGGCTGCCGCCTCGGTGGTCGATCAAACCGACATTCTGGCCGAAAAGCTCCAGATGGAGCATTTCGAGTAAATTCTGAGCGACCCAACCCTACTCAAAGCAAGATTCCAGGAGAAACTGGATCTGTTCTGCCTCTTTCATCTCGGTTCAGATGTTCGGATGGAACTGAGAGAGGAAACGGATCATCTGTTGGTCTCGCTGGAGCATCATCGCATCGAGCCTCTGGAGTTCCGCATTTCTTATCCTCAACTGGAGGGTTTCCTGGAGGATACAGCCCAGCTCGAACACTTTCTGCTCGAGGAGATCACACCCCACCGGCGGTAGCGTGTCCATTGACTGGCAGGACAGAATCAACGGACCGTTCAAGAACTCCTGGGGCATAAAACACCGGCAATGACAGCACGCTATTCGCACCTATCACCGGAGCATCTCAGAAAAGCTGTGGAACAGCTGGACCGATCATTGGGCTAGCAGTCCGTGGTGAAAGTCGAGGATAAGGGGTCACACAGCGACACTAGAGTGACCCCATGGCAATGGGGAAAAAGAAACGTCGACAGCAAGAAGACCTGTGGGTCGCCACCAGTGAGCTGCCCCGCACCGCCGGCCATCCCTTCTACGAAAGACTGAATGGCCTTTTCAACGAACACGGCTTTGACGACTTCGTGGAGGGACTGTGTGCGAAGTTCTATGCAGACAAGATGGGGCGACCGAGCCTGGCTCCGGGAGTGTACTTTCGGCTGCTGCTGGTGGGGTATTTCGAAGGGATCGGATCGGAACGAGGAATAGCCTGGAGAGCAGCTGATTCTCTGGCACTGCGAGAGTTTCTGGGATTGAAACTGAGCGAGTCGCCGTCTGATCACTCCACGATCTCCCGAACCCGACGACTGATCGATGTGGCTACCCACGAAGCAGTCTTTGACTGGGTACTGAAGCGGATCGGGGCGAGCGGCCTGCTGCGGGGCAAGACGATCGGCATCGATGCCACTACGCTGGAAGCGAATGCAGCGCTGCGCAGCATCGTGCGCCGGGACAGCGAGCAGGGGTATGAAGAGTTTTTGATGGAGCTGGCGAAAGCCTCCGGGATTGAGACGCCGCGACGGGAAGATCTGGCCAAACTGGACCGCAAGCGCACGGGCAAAGGATCGAACCGGGTTTGGAAGCACCCGCATGATGCGGATGCGCGGATTACCAGAATGAAGGACGGGCGGACGCACCTGGCGCACAAGGCGGAGCATGCAGTGGATCTGGAGACCGGAGCGATTGTCTCGGTGACGGTACAGGGAGCCGATCGAGGGGACACGCAGACCATGGTGAAGACCCTGACGGAAGCGGCCGAGAAGGTGGAACAAGCGCTGCCGGAGGGACGAGGCATCGAAGAGGTGGTGGCCGACAAGGGGTATCACAGCACGCAGCGGATGGTGGACCTGGATGCGGTGGGACTGCGCAGCTATGTGAGCGAACCGAGGCGAGGGAAGCGACGCTGGCGAGGAGACCGGCAGGGGCAGGAAGCGGTGTATGCGAATCGGCGGCGCATCCGGGGAGAGCGAGGGCAGCGGCTGCTGCGGCAACGAGGAGAGCAGCTGGAGCGACCCTGTGCGCATCTGTACGGGAGCGGAGGGATGAGACGGATGCATGTACGGGGACATGAGAATGTGTTGAAGCGACTGCTGATCCAGGTGAGCGCCTTCAATCTGGGGATGCTGATGCGTCAGAGCCTGGGTGTGGGAACGCCGCGGGGTCTGCAGGGGCGGATTTGCGCCCTGATGCTACTGATTTTGTCGCTGTTCAAGCGTCTTAAGGGCCTGTTCGGACTGATTCCGGCTGCTTGGCCCGAAAAACCCAACTCAGCGATCCCTTCGCTGCTTCCACCGGTGGGTACCACCTGAGCTCAGAAAATGTACTTCCACCACGGGCTGCTAGGCTTGCCGTTTCCCACCCGTTGCCTTTAACCCCCTGACGGTCTACTATCTACACAAGTCACGGGGCACAGTCGAACGGAATAAAGACAGAGGAGGTGTACCGTGGTCCTCACAACCTGTGACCATGTAAATCAGATCAAAATCACAGAGAAACCGGATGAAGTGAAAGGGTGTGACGAATGCCTACAAATAGGCAGCTCCTGGGTGGAGTTGCGCATGTGCCTGACTTGCGGACACGTAGGATGTTGCGATTCCTCCGAACATCAACACGCACGCGAACACTACGAAACAACCAAACACCCGATTATCCAGTCAGTGGAACCAGGGCAAGAATGGGGCTGGTGCTACCTCGATGAAGAATACCTAAAAGGGTTATCTGTACGCGCATCCTAAGCCTCACAGGAAACCACAAAGGCTCAAAAGTGGGACCCCCGGCATTGAGGTCTCTAAATGATGACGACGCTCAGGTAGCCTAAGCAGTTCGGGATACTCAACCAGTTGTCTCGGCCCGTAAAGCCATAAGAGTCTATTGACCGAGGAGTAAATTCTAGTGAAATACCTATCTATTACGATTTCTTTTTTGTTTGCCGTAAACTGTTTTTCTCAAACAAACAAACTTGAAACAACGACATAATATTCAAAATATATTGATGAATACATTCAACCTTATATAGATGCTAATGTTTACTCCGGAAATGTTTTAATTGCTAAGAATAATGAAATAATGTTTGAAGGTTTCTATGGTTATTCAGATTTCGAAAACAGAACCCTAAACAACACTAGTACTGTACGTCTTCAGCGAGAATGGGACATTTGGGGTTCCAAGCTAAGAGACAGTGGGAACCGATGCTGATCGGGCTAGTTTAGCATTGATCGCCTGCCGACGGGCAAGGGTGACTCCTTTCAATCTTCTCCTTTTTGTGTGGATGGAATCTCGTCTTGCGAAGTACATGTCATCGGGTGTGACGTTACCCAGGGCCTCGTGATAGCGCCTGGAGTTGTAGTAGTCGATAAAGACCGCGATTTCTCGCTCCAACTCCTCGGGTGTCTCCCAGACCATTAGGTTGATGCGTTCCTTGCAGGAACGATGGTAGCGTTCGATCTTCCCGTTGGTCTGGGGATGATAGGGTGAGGCCAGGATGTGGCCCAGTCCCTTGGTCTCCAGATACTGACCAAAGTCTTTGGAGATCAAAGCCGGTCCGCGGTCTGTCACCAGCCGGGGCCGATCAGACAACGGAGCCTGTTCCACACCCGTTCTCTCACAAGCCGCCTCGACCACCTGGCTGAAGTCTCCAGCACGCATGGCCGTGTGAAGTCCCCAGGCCAGGATCCTCCGGCTAAAGTCATCCAGTACTGAGATCAGATAGTACCAGCCCCAGTTCTTGACCAGAAGATAGGTCGCATCCGTTTGCCACTGCTGGTTGGGTCGGGTCGTCTTGATTCGATATTCCGATTCGGCTGGAAAGCTCCGGAGTTGAACCTCCCGAATCAGCCCTTCCGCTTTCAAAATCCGGTAGACCGAGGATTCCGAGACCGTAAACCCGCACCTATCCGTCACCTGGCAGCTCACTTCTCGTGAGGACCACTCTGGAAACAGCAGCGCCATCTCCAGGATTCGGTCCCGTTCTTTGGGCAGGATCTGATTCCAAACCCGTCCTGATCCTGGGGGACGGTCCCGCAAGCCTGCCAACCCCCTCTTTCGAAAGTGGTGTCTCCAGCGATAGTAGGTCGAGCGGGGGATCTCGAGTTGATCCAGCACCTCCCGGACCGGTAACTCGGAGGCCTCCACTGTCCTTAAAACTTCCAGCTTGTGCTCGCTGAGCATCCTCTGATACCTCCTTCGCCTTACAGGCCCAAACTTTTTTTTAGCTTTTGGTTCTCCACTACCGTCTCGGCCACCGCCTTCTTCAAGGCCTCATTCTCCTCCTTCAAGCGACGCACCTCACCGGAAGTCGCATTCCGTTGGGTCTCCCGGGTTAGACCGTTTTTGCCCGAATCCAGGAAGGCCTTGGACCACTTGTAGTAGATCGAAGGTTGAATCCCTTCTTTGCGGCACAGTTCGGTGACGGGAATCTCTCCGCGGAGCCCCTCCAAAACGATGTGGATCTTCTCTTCGGCCGTGAATCTCCGGCGGGTGGCCCTACGGATCTGTTTGACGACGTCTGTGGTCATAGCGTTCTCCTTTTGGTTGTGCCATGACCAGCATCGGCTTGCTCTGATGGGCTGTCAAGATCAGCCCTTTGAGGGGGTGAGATCTCACCCCCTCAAACCTTCCAACTCTCTCTTAACTCTCGGCCCTATGTGTCCCACTTTCGCTGACGGGATACACAAATTCAACTTCAACGCCACTGTGACCCTCGAACGCTGCGTTGATGAACTTGTAGTTCTTCTTGTCTAGTTTCAGAACTGCATAGTCGCCTTCTGTCTGGATGGTAAGCCAATGCTTCTTGCCCTTACGCCTGGAGGGGGTTAATGGCAATGGAAAAGTACCCTCGTACGCCCTGATGCGTGGGATTGGCCGTGAGGATGTCTTGGGGATCAGGGTCAGTGGTAAGGGACTCCAGAGCGGAACCCATGTAGAATAGAGTTCTCTGATCGCGACTGTGGTATTGCAACTGTCCAAATGAATAATGGTTCTGTTATAAAAGTCATGCTTGTCTCGGTTTTTCGCTACACCCTGGTCTTGACCTTCACTCTTCTCCCTCTGCTGGCCCAATCTGCGGGCGAGGCCTTGATTCGGTTCACCGAAGTGCGTTCCCACCGCATCCAACAATCGGTCCAACTGCCGGGTACCGTGGAGTCCCGACTGGTCAGTACGGTGGCCGGTGAGATCTCGGGCCTGGTTGAAGATTTCCTGGCTCGGGAAGGCCAGGTGGTCAAGCAGGGACAGGTTCTGGCCAAGCTTCGAGCAACGGGTTTGGAGTTAAGGCTGCGTGCGGCGGTGGCCCAATTGAAGGAAGACGAAGCCCGCACCAAACTGGCCGAACGAACACTTGAGCGAGCTCGTGAGCTGATCGAAGGGGGGGTCTACAGCCGGCAGCAGCTCGATGAAGCCCTTTTCGAGTTCAATGCCTGGCAGGGTCGAATCGAACGGCTCAGGGCCGAGATCGAGCGATTCAAGGACGACATTGGGCAAACGACTATCCGGGCCCCCTATGACGGAGTGGTGATCCGCGAGAATACCCAGGTAGGCGAGTGGCTGCAAGAAGGAGGAGCGGTGGTGGAATTGCTGTCGCTGGAGCGACTGGAAGTGTCACTGGACCTTCCGGATCGATACTTTGATGCCCTCAAGCCGAAATCTCAAGCTCGAATCAGTTTTGAGTCGCTGCCGGGAGTTGAAGTTGATGGAGTCATCCGAACCGTCATCCCCCGGGCCGACCCCCAGGCACGCACCTTTCCCGTAAAGTTGAGCATTTCCAATCGCGGTGGTCGGATTGCAGTCGGCATGCTGGCCCGAGTCTCGCTTCCCATCGGTGATTCCCAGATCAGTACAGTCGTTCCCAAAGATGCCGTCGTAACCCAAGGCCCACAGCACATTGTCTACCTCTTGAGCGAGGATGGTTCAGTCCACCGAACTGCGGTTCAAACCGGGGTTGGAGTGGGACAGTGGGTGCAAGTAGAAGGGCCGCTTCAGAGCGGTGACCGGGTTGTCATCCAGGGAAATGAGCGCTTGCAGGACGGTCAGAAAGTCCGAGGCGAGCAGCAGGAGTACCCTTTTCCGTGAAGATTATCCAGGAAGCCATTCGCTATCCCGTGACCACGGCAGTGGGTGTTATTCTGCTGGTCTTATTCGGCGGACTGGCCTTCTCCCGTATTCCGGTCCAGTTGACTCCTGAGGTTGAAAGACCTCAGCTTTTCATCACCACCTTGTGGCCGGGAGCGAGCCCCCATGAAATTGAGCGGGAAATCATTGATGAGCAAGAAGAACAGCTGAAATCGTTGGAAGGCCTCATCAAAATGGAGAGTTCCAGCCGGGACAGCACCGGTACCCTGACCCTGACCTTTCTAGTGGGCACCGGAATCGACTCCGCACTCTTGCGGGTAGCCAATCGGCTGGAACAGGTTTCCTCTTATCCGAGTGAGGCGGAAAAGCCGGTTATCACCAGCACCAATGTTGACCAGAATGCGATTGCCTGGTTCGCCCTTCTTCCCACTAGGGAGAACGGATTTGAAGGAGAGATTTCCTCACTCTTCGATTTTGTGAACGATTTCGTAGAGCCCGAGTTGGAACGGGTACCCGGAGTGGCTAACTCCAACTTCTTTGGGGGACAGCCTCGTGAAATGCACGTCATCGTCAATCCCGCACAACTGGCCGCCCGCAGCGTCACCATCAATGAGCTCGGTGCGGCCCTGGACCGGGAAAATCGCAACTACAGCGGCGGTGACTTCGAGGAGGGAAAACGGCGCTATGTCGTCCGTACGGTGGGTGAATATCGGTCGGCCGAGGAAATTGAAAACATTGTGGTGGCGGTTCGCAACGGGATTTCCGTCTACCTAAGGGATGTGGCTCGAGCCGAACTCGGATTCCGCAAACCGGCGGATAAGGTTTTTATGATGGGCACTCAGGTCATGGTTATCAACGCCATCCGCGTCCCTGGTGCAAACGTCCTACAGGTCATGGAAGGGCTAAAGAGGACCGTCGAGCGCCTCAACGATGACCTGCTCGCGTCCCGGGGCTTGGAGCTGGTACAGGTCTACGACCAGACGGAATACATCCACAGCGCCATTGACCTGGTTCGTCAGAGTCTCTTGATCGGGGGAGCTCTGGCTATCCTGGTACTGCTTCTCTATCTGCGCAGTGTTTCCTCCACACTGATCATCTCGGTTGCCATACCCATCAGCCTTGTAGGCACCCTACTGATGATGTACTGGTTTGGACGGACGCTGAACGTGGTCAGCCTGGCGGGTCTGGCTTTTGCCGTTGGCATGGTGGTGGACAACTCGATTGTAGTGCTGGAGAACATCTATCGCCATAGACAGTTGGGAAAGTCGCGCCGTTCGGCTGCCTTTGATGCCACTAGAGAGGTGTGGGGTGCGGTTCTGGCCAGCACCCTGACCACCGTCGCCGTCTTTTTGCCTATTGCCTTTATGGAGGAAGAGGTAGGCCAGCTCTTTGGCGACATCGCCATCGCTGTCGTCTGTGCAGTGACACTGAGTTTGATCGTTGCCATCACGGTGATTCCCTCACTGGCGGCCAGGATCCTGCGAGCTGGAAACAGCAAGTCCGGTGATCCTTCGGGTCCTTCAGGCATCCGAGGACGGATCCATCCAGGTCGGGCCTTTACCCGCCTGGTTGTCTACGCCGTCACCTCGATCAACAGATCGATAGTGGCGCGACTGGCGGTGATCGTCGTGCTAACCGCTGGGGCCCTCGGGCTCAGCTATCGGCTCATGCCCAAGGCAGAGTATCTGCCGGTGGGTAATCAGAACTTCCTTTTCGGGTTCATCCTTCCCCCTCCTGGCTACAGCGTGGATCGAGTAGCCGACATGCGCCTACCCTATGAGCAGGCGCTCTCGCATCTGTGGGAGAGCACTCCGGCTTCCCCCGAAAGTGAGACCCAGCCGGGGGGAGGGATCAAAGGGTTCTTTTTCGTGGCCCTCAGTGACCAGGCCTTCATGGGGGTGGAAGCGAGGGATCCGGTGCGGGTTAGGGAACTGATTCCAGAGTTTCAGAGGGTTGGTTTGCAGCTGCCCGGCTCTTTTGTGGTGTTCAACCAGCTCAGTATTTTTCAGGGCACAATTGACGAGGGGCGGAACATCGACATCGAATTTACGGGCCCTGACCTTGAACAACTGATTGGGCTGGCAGGGGAGGCTTTTGGCAGGTTGCTGGGGATTATGCCGGATGCCCAGATCCTTCCCATTCCCAGTCTGGATTTTGGAAACCCTGAAATTCAGGTGATGACCCACCGTCAAAGGGCGGCTGAATTGAGTCTTTCCAATCGGGATCTGGGCTTCACGGTGAGCGCTCTCATTGACGGAGTCAAAGCCAGCGATTTTCAGGACCAGGGAAGACAGATCGATCTAAAGATCATGTCGGGCGAGGATTTGGAGCGGCGCACCCATTTGCTGGAGCAACTGCCCATCGCCACTCCATCGGGGCAGCTCGTCACGCTCGGTTCAGTGGCCGATATCTCCGAGTTAAACGGACCTGTGCAGATCAATCACCGGGAGCGGGAGCGAGTCATTACGCTGCGGCTGAATCCAGCCGAACAGATGCCACTTGAAACAGCCATCGAGTTGACCGAAGAGCAGGTTCTGAATCCCATGAGGACAGCCGGCAGGCTGGGTGGTCTTTACCGCGTTTCCCTCAGCGGAACTGCCGACAAGCTGGCCCAGACCGGGAGTGCTCTCCAGTTGAATCTAGTGCTGGCCTTGGTGATTACTTATCTTCTACTATCGGCGCTGTTTGAGAGTTTCCTCTACCCCTTGGTCATTATGTTTAGCGTACCCTTGGCAGCGTTGGGAGGCTTTCTGGGACTGAGAGCGGTGAACCTCTTTTTGACCTTTCAGCCGCTGGATGTTTTGACCATGCTGGGCTTCATCATCCTGATTGGTACAGTCGTCAATAATGCAATCTTGATCGTGCACCAGTCGCTCAACACCATTCGTGAAGAGGGACTGCCTTCAGGCCAGGCCATTGGCAAGGCTGTGGAACACCGCATTCGACCCATCTTCATGAGTGTCTCCACGAGTGTTTTCGGAATGCTGCCGCTGGTTCTTTTCCCGGGGGCCGGATCGGAACTCTATCGCGGCCTCGGTGGTGTGGTCATCGGCGGTCTGGTGGTGTCCACCATCTTCACTCTCTTCCTGGTGCCTGCTCTATTCAGTCTGACTTTAGAGGGTCGTGCTCTAGTGCTGCGGCTGGGACGGCGTCTATTGGGTGCCGCGGAGGAGACTCCCGCCGATGCCTGACGTCATCGGTAAATTACAGACCGCTACCCCAGTCGGGTAAGAATCCCTGCGTTAAGTATTTGCGGTAAAGCTCTTCAGTAATATCCGTGAGATTGCGCTTTTCACGGACCGCCTTGCTCTCGATCAGGTCAAGTAAGTCAGCATCTAGGCTCAAAGTAAGAGGTTGACGGATGCCGATATCCAGGGTTGATTCTGGTTCGGTAAAGTGGGTCGTTGAGTTCGGCCTGAATTCCTCTCTCAAAGCTTCTGCCAGAGCATCGGAACATTCTTGGCGGCAGAGTACCCACTGAGCAGTATGCCCGTCTCCCGAACCCTGGATGAGTGTAGGAATTTCCTTCCCGGCTAATGGAACCAGATAGCTTGTCGAAGTTCTTCTTGCTCGTGCCTTGAGCTGGTCTGAAAAAGGCTCAGCAAGCGTGAAAGCCTCGTTCACTGCGATACCTTCCATTGATCTTAAACACCAGGAACAGTGTGTATATAGCAACTCTTTCATTTGGCGGATTCCAGTTCCGCAAGCAATTCGATTAAAGAAAAACCCTTGCATCTCATGACCTTGTCCCCCTTTTTCCTTCTCAGGAAAGTGCTGATGTTGTAAAGACTTTACCAGCAACCGCTGGTCAGAGGTTGTAATCGTAGTCACTGCAACCTCGAAGACCTTTCTTAGCCTGCACTTGCGGCATAACTTTCTGGACTGCAGCGGTGGTGAGAATTTTCCACAAGCTGAAACCTGCGAGCCTCCTGAAAACAAGCAAACCCGATTCGGACCTTGCCAACTCTTGACAAAGTTATCCCGTCGCGTAAGCTATAGGCTATTCAGTACCAAGTCTTAAGGAGGGAGACATCCATGGATACTTCAAAAACATTTTCAATGATCCCGGTGGTTTTGCTCAGCCTGCTTGTGACGGGCTGCGCTCAGACCCAGGGGAAGACCGAGGTGGAACTCATCGCCGAGGCGGAGAGCGCAGCCCCTGAGTCTGTGACAGCGAACGCCACGATTAAGACCTCGGACGGCAGAGTGCTGAGGGAGGGGTCCAACAGCTGGACCTGTTACCCGGGTTCAGGGGCTATCGGACCCATGTGCAACGAGTCTCAGTGGGACGAGGCCATCGCAGCAGTGATGAGTAAGGAACCTATAGATATTCAGGAGTTCAGCCTGTCCTACATGATGGCTGGCGAGGGAGAGGCCCTGGGCGTCAGTAACCTGGATCCCTTCGCTGCCGAGCCAACAGACGACAACCAGTGGGTCAAGGAAGGGCCGCATCTGATGATCCTGGTGCCTGATTCATCGACGCTCGAGGGGCTTTCTACCGATCCGAACGACCCCGTCTATGTGATGTGGAAGAACACCCCCTATGCCCATATCATGGTGAAGCTCGGAGCACCAGAGTAGACTGCGAAAGCCTCCGGGATTGAGACGCCGCGACGGGAAGATCTGGCCAAACTGGACCGCAAGCGCACGGGCAAAGGATCGAACCGGGTTTGGAAGCACCCGCATGATGCGTCGTTCCTAGGGGAGAAACTTACCATTCAAGCCGTGCCAACGGTGGCCAGTGCAGCCTGGGCAGGGCTGCGCCCCATGGAGCTGCAGGCCCTCCGGGACCAAGATCGGCAGGAGTATCTTATTGGGCTTGGGTGATGAGCCGTGATAGGGGAAGCGAGGAAGGTCTACGGGAAAAGCTCACGGTGTACAGCTTTGAATCTGTCCCATTTTAGGAAACTCAGGTGGGGGTCCTCCAGGTAAGTTCTCAGCTGCTGGGGATTCTGACTGAGTAACTCTGTGGCCTGAGTTGCGTAGTACTCTGCTTTCTCCGGGATCTCTAGCTTCTTGTAGGAACTGACCAGAAAACGTACTCCCTGATACTGAAGCATCGTGGTTTCTGCCTGGCTGTAAACGACGTTATGCTCTGAATACCATTCAAGAGCTTGTTCCATAGAACTGGCTGCTTCTTGAATCCGGCCCATTTGGGCAGTAACGAGGGCCAGGTTGAACAAGATCCTTCCGTGGGCCCGACGATCCTTGACTTCCTCGGCTTTCAGCAAAGCCTTGTGTAAATAGCTGTGAGCCTCTTCGTGTTGTCTCAGGAACAGATAGCTGGCTCCGACGTTCAAAAGAGCATTGGCTTCCCAAGTCCTGCGCCCGCTTTTACGGTTCATCTCCGTTGCCCGCAGTGAGTACTCCAATGCTTCCTGGGGCTGAATCGTATACAAGTGGAAGGTTCCCAGGTTTAACAGGTACATTCCCTGGAAAACATCGTCCTGCCGCTGCTCGGCAATCTGGAGAGCTTGGGAGTAAACCCTTAGGCCTTCAGAATGGTTGCCCGAATAAATTTCATTGTAGCCAATGTTGGTTAAGCAGGCGGCAACCAGTTTTTGGTCGTTGACCGCTGCAGCCAAAGGGATTGCAGCCTGTAACTTCTTGATTCCTTCGTCATACTCTCGGAGTGCCTCACTATATTCCTGACGGTCCCAAAAGAAATCCGCCTTCGTCGTGTGCCTGGCTCCCTCAATACGTAGTCGTTTGGCCTGAAAACGCTCTAGGTAACCCGGTTGATCCGTTACCCTGGAAAACAGCCGGAAGACCTCTTCATAGGGCATCCACGTCGCTTGAAACTGGGAGAATCTCTCCTGAAGGATGTCGTAACGAGCCTTTTGTCTGCCCAGCTCGTCAAAGCCACGGTCCATGTTGTTAAGGATCTTGGTCAATTCCTGGCGAAGAGGCTCAACATTTTCTCGAATCAGACTCTCCGCCGCCGGTGAATCGCCCTGCTTCAAGGAGGAGCGAACCAAGGTCAGAGCGGCCGAAGTGACGATTCCATAGTGGCTAGCCAGATAGTCGGAGATGATTGAGGTCTCCTTCTCCATGTTGGGGGAAATCCTTCCCAGCATATCGTGTACCGTTGCCGTCCAGCCCTCGAGACTCTTCTGCTGATTGAGCACCCGTTCCAGATCGTGGCAGGAAGTGCAAAGAGTTTGTACGTACTCCCGCCCCTCGCCATCGGGAAGCTTGGCGTTGAGACTGTTGTTCACTGGCATTTGAGAAGAAGAGGGAAGTGCAAAGCCCGATAAGAGACCGTAGGTCCAGAAGAGCAACCCGAGGCTGGAACCCGTGAAGAGAATTTTAGCTCGAATCCACATGATCAGAGTATTTTAAGGTCACTGCATGCAAATGGCAAGATCCCCATGCCGGGAGGAGGTCTTGCAACTACCGGACCCCCTTGTTTCACGCGTTAGCGCCCTTTTGAGGGACAACAGTTGTCGCAAAGCTCCAAAGCTTTGCCGAGACGGTCGTCCCGGCAGTCATGTAAAAATTAGGGTCAATATGCTTCAAAGATTCACTTTGATCGCCGTTTTTCTGGTCGTCCCCCCGGTGCTGTTGACCGTCGTCGTACTCGTCACAACCTACCTACTCAGTGTTCTGCTTGCCACAAGTGGATTTCTGAGATAGGCGTAAGGCTGCGCACGATCAGGCCGCGAGAACGCACATAGCCAAGAGACTCTCGTGACACCAGGTGGGAATATAATGGGGGAATGGCTTGGCGTATTGCGGAACACTTCCATAAGCCGATTGCCTTACTGGGCTGGATTGTCTTCCTGGCCAAACCGATTTGGCGATTGATTGAGTTTCTCGACGACATCGATTTTATTTCCAATCTGTTTGGCAGCAGCGACCGTATTACCCGAGGATGGGTTTCCGCTGGTGTCGAGTTTCTGGATACGGGTTGGGGAACCCTGGCGATGTCCCTGATAGGAGTGGGTTTGATTCTGCTGGCCAGCTCTCGGAAGCCTGGAACGATTTATCTGACGAAATTAGCAGAGAAATCGCCGTTTGTAGAGGACAAAGTCTATGAGAATCGTGACTTTGTGGGCCCTGCTGTAGTCCATTTCGGGGATGGAACGGTTTTAACCGACTCCTCCTTTTTTGGGGATCCAAACAGCGTCCTGATTGAAATTAATCAGGATGAATTCATGGGAGCGGTGACCTTCAGAGATTGTATGTTCAAACGATGCCGATTCAGGAATGTCGGAATCCTAGGGAAAAGAAAATTACTGGCTGAAAAGTTTCGAAAAAACTCAAAAGTTATTCACGGGAAATGAAATTACTTCCTTACTCATCGTGTGCTACGGACAGAACGGGGCAGGAGATGAGAACTCCCCTATCTCAGTGGGGGCTCTAGAGGTCGAGACTGAAGACTACTGGAATTCACTTGACCAGGCTAGCGTGCACCCAGCCGGTTTTGCCTGACTTGGTCTTGATTTTATACCAAGACTCAGTTTTATCGGTCACCTTGAGCTTGTCGCCCCGCTTTGCAGTCGTGATTATTTTGAACTGGTGGTGGCAGCTTCGCGAATATTGACGGCTGAGCCCTGTACTTCAATCGTAGGATCCCCTTTAAAGGGCACGATACCCGAGACCTTCGAACAGCCAAGGCTGCTGGTTAGGACAAGGAGCAGTCCACTGGCGAACAGGGTGCGAGATAAACCTGTAGTATATTTTTTCATCATAAAAACTCCAGTGACTAATTTAGCCTTATTAAGGATGCAAGGGCGGTGACACCCGTCACACTCTGTCCCTGGATCATCTGAGTGATGGCCAGCTCTGGTTTCCTGGCCCAGCACCCTCCAATGTATGGGATGGCCGATAAGCTGGAGTGACTGAAGGCTGGAGCTACACCGAATCCTTTCATCGATCCCGACGGGACCAGCGATTCCCCAAGGAGAAAAAAGGGAAGTAAACAGCTCGAGGAGGGAAGGACGGCAAGGCAGTGAGGCGTTGTTTGAACGACTCGATTGCTGTAATCGCTACTGCATGACCTGCAGCGGGTAAGTGCCAAAGGCCAGGCCGCCGGAGAAGACCTGGGCCACCCCTCGAACATTTTCCGCTTCGATGGTTAACTCCAGGGTCAGGTTACCTCCGTCATCGGTATAGGGCGGTGCGATCCCCAGGAGGGTCAGGATATCTTCGACCAACTTGAGGTTGACGGCCGATTTAGATTCCAAGGTTCCCAGGTTGAGTGGTGAGCTTGTAAGTTCCTGAGGAAGGCCATCTTTAACGGGGAGTGTGAATACTCGAACATTCACGTTCCCGGCACTTGTCGAAGGATTCCACAGATAGAGGCGGGAGTTTAGAGCGGCATCGTTGCCGTTCATAAAGTTGGCCACCAAAACGGTCGGACTTACGGATGAGGTGGAGGGGATTTCCTGGAGTGGATAGGTGCCAAAGGCCAGGCCCGAAGAGAAGACCTGAGCGGCACCTCGTGCATCGGTTGCTTGAATTTTAAACTCCAGGGTCAGCTTACCGCCGTCGGTGGTATAGGGTGTTTGGATTCCCAGAGGGATGAGGATATCTTCGACCAGTCTGAGGTTGAGTGCCGATCTTGCTTCCAGGGTTCCCAGATCCAGCGGTGTACCCGTCAGCTCGTGGGCTATGCCGTTGATCAGGGGCAGTGTGAAAACCCGCACTGTAACCTGCCCGGCGTTTGTCGATGGATTCCACAGATAGACACGCGAGGTTAGAGCTGCGCTGTTGCCATTCATAAAGTTGGCAACCAGGGTGGTGGGTGTCGTGAGCCCATCCGATTGGACTTGATACAGCTTCCCTTCCAGGGTGGTGAAGTAAAGGGCACCATCAATACCTTGCTCGATATCCACCGGTTGGCTCACCCCGGTGACAAAGTCGGTCGGCCCGGAAATCACGCTATCTCCATCAGAGCTGAGCGTGAGGCGACGAATCCTGGCAGTAAGGTACTCGACCAGGAGCAGTTCTCCGTCAAAGGGCATGGCCGATCCCTGGTAGAAGAGAAGATCCGTGGGCACCACGATTGAGGAAAAATTGTAGACCGGATCGATGTGGGTGGGATTGGCGTTGGGCCCGGTGTCCAGCGGCCATCCGTAGTTCCCGCCCTTGATGATTCGATTCAGCTCATCATCCTGGGAAGGTCCGTTCTCGGTCACGTAGAGCCTGTCCGTCCCTGGCTGAAAGGTCAGCCTGAAGGGATGGCGATGACCGAAAGACCAAACCAGATTTCCGAAAGGGTTATCGGCGGGTATAGAACCGTCCGGGTTGGCTCTCAGTATTTTCCCCCCCAGGATGTTGACGTCCTGGGCCCAACTGGTATCTCCAGCCTCGCCAACGGCCATATAGAGCTTTGCATCGGGACCAAATCCGATCCCGCCCCCATTATGGTTAACGCCGCGGTGGGGGATATCGCTGACGATGAGGGTCTGGTTGGTTCCCACATCTCCGCTGGTGGTGAAACGCGAGATCTGGCTGGTGGCTGAATCGTGAGTGAAAAATGTGTAGACATAGCCGTTGGAAGAGGAGTCCGGGTCCAGACATAAACCCAAGAGACCCGACTCATTGTTGCCGGTATGCAAAGGGGAGACGATGGCGTAGGGGGTGCTCAGAATGGAGCCGCTCTTGTAGACCTTGATCTGGCCTGTCTGCTGCTCACCGATGAGAAAACGACCATCGGAGAGAGCCTGCAGGTTGGCAGGTCGTGAGAGTCCTGAGGCTAGTTCGGTCAGGGTAAATCCCGGAGGGACCTGTCCGTAAGTGGCGGAAACCATGGCCAAAGTGACCAGCAGGCTTGCTATGGCATGGCGACCTTTGGCCTCAGCTTTCCCTTGGTTGCGCCTGATAGAGCTTATAGGATAAGTCAATTTTAATTAGAAAAAAGACTCTAGTGAGGTAGTGATACGTTATCCCCTATCCGCCGGAGAGACTCAGTGCCTTAATGAGAGCATCTCCTTTGCGTAATCGTTGGACCACGATATAGAGAAGATTGTGAGCGATGCGGGGTGAAGCCTCAAAGAGTGACCACAAGGTGTTTTTGTCCAAGACCAACACACGGGAAACTTCATTGGCCACCACATAGGCGGTAGTTGGGTGACCATCGACGACCGAGATTTCACCCACCAACTCTCCAGGTTCCAGTCGGGCAATTGGCTGCAAGGAAAGTTCGAGTTGAACACGCAATTGGCCAGAAAGAAGCAGATGAATCGAATGGTTGGGTTCTCCAGCGGAGAGCACAACCTCGTCACTCCCGAACTTCTGCACCGGGGAGTCTTCGAGGATGCCTTGAATGGATTCCAATTCGACCCCTTCAAACAGGAAGACGTCTTTTAGTTCATCCGTTGCGAAAGATTCTCTTTGATCCGGCATATCGGTCATTCAGTGTATGCTTTCCCTCTTCGAGTTGCCCTTTAAAGTCTACCAAACAGTTGCGGCGGTAAGTGAAGGAGCGGTGGGCGAGACTTATCGGACGAATAATTTCGTCGCTGCAGTAGAGAATTTATGCATAATCCGGGCTGAGTCTGTGGTTTTACGGGGATAAGAGCCACAGGCCCTTACTGAGTTTCGGGTTGGCTAGTTCGCTTCTCCCGGAAAAACCAACGTCCAACTAGCCAATCCATTCGCCAGCAGGAAGGTCAGTGCAGCAACGCCGATAAGACCCTTGGTGATGTTTATCATATCTTTCTCCTGCTGTATTAGTCGCTTCAAAGAGCGATTCGTATGACAGCTGAAGTCAGTGAACGACTCACTAAGCGGCGATCTCGGGCCTCGTAGGGCAAAAGACCCGTTTCTGGTCGTTCAAAACGTCAACCAGTAGGATAGATAAAATCAACGACGAATCTGTTCGGGTTCGAACATCGAAGCCTTTGAGGTCGGGATCGTTGAGAGAGTGCGTGAGGTAGCCGAAGCTATTGCCTCCGAGTCAAGCAGGTATCCATTGACCCTTCGGCCAGTCAGAAAATGGAACTGATGGTCTGCCCCCTGAGGGCAGTTGCCTGTCTGCATCGATTGCCTACTCAAGGATCGATCAGTGATCTGAAACAGGAGCCAGGGTCAGTGAATCTGCCCTTCCTCGAATCGCATGACCTCAACTTGCTGGATCGGGCTGCTCAGCAGTCGATTACCGAACTCCAGGCGTAAGCCTAAAGCGGCCACGATGTCCACCTTGATTGCACTTCCACCCCAGGTGCAGCCATTAATCGTCGTTTTAAATGGGGACAAATGGTGGCGGTCAAACCACCCGCCGGAGATGGCGTAGAAACCGTCCTCAAGCACGTGGATGGAGTAAACCGCATCCAGGGTCGTTACGCGGACCCAGTCTCCGAAATAAAGGCCCTCTTTGGGCACCACTTCCAACTGGTCGACTTGATCAAGGAGGTCTCCGAGAGTGTGTTCCAAACGTCTCATTTTCTGTACCTGTCTCTAAAAAGGGCGCAATCTTCGTTCCAGTGTGGAGCAATCAGGACTCAAATCTTCTGGAACTCCAGTAGCTCAAGGCTTTGCTCAAAAAGAGGTGGAGACAGCAGGAGCTATTCAGGGTCTGATTTTGCCTCAGAGCTGTCAACATCGGTGTACAGTCGAAGGATTGAACCATAAAGAAAGGGAGCCCTTAAAAAAGGCTCCCTTTTTTTAATCCATAAGACGAACCTGCCGATCTTATCGATCGTTGGCAGGGGTGTCTACGGTTACATCTACCGATACGCGCTTATCTGTGCGGCGATCTGTAGATATCGGTCTGTCCGTGGGTCTGTCTCCGGGACGTTTGGCCCCAGGTCCGATCAAGCCAAGCTTTTCAAAAGCCGGAATGACCTTCTGCAGTCTGACGGCTATCTTGATGGCTCCATATTTCCGCAACTGAGCGTCATCCAGCATGGCTGAAAAGTAACCGACATAGGCCATATGGGCCTCCTTGATCTGGCTCTTGATGAAGTGAATCTCGATCACGAGTCCTCCTACATAATCCGCTGAGGGTTCATCCGATGCCAGTTCTGTCTTGAGGTCCTCTGTCAGGCCCTTCTTGACTTCGATAAGAGGTGCAACCGTGGTGTGCAAATCCTCTCTGAGAATGGTCAGGTTATTCACTTGCTCTTCCGTCAGTTGCAGAAAAGCGGACACGACGCGGATGGGTGTCGGGACGTAGTCCTCGGACTCCTCGGCATGCATCCAGCCTCCTGATAACAAGAGGACCGTGAATAGGATCGAAAATAGTGCGTTCTTCTTCATTGTTTTGTTCTCCTTTCGGTTATCGAAATAGGTCATTTTGGCGGAAGAGTGATCTCCAACTGCTCGTGAGCTCTCCGCCTGAATCTCGAGATCTGCACTATTAGTCGCCTAAGGTGTGGCTTCATATGACAGGGGTGCGAGAAACATGAGGGAAGCGGTCTCAGGGCTGCTCGTAGGGGGCAGCCGCGGTGGTGTACGGTATCAGGACATCCTGGACAGGTGTATCAGGACATCCCGGACAGTTTAGGGTATGAATGATCTCCCAAGGAGGAGATTAAGATGCCTTGGAAGGTGACGGATGTCATGCAGGAGAGGATTCGGTTTGTGAGGGAAGTTTTGAGGGACAAAGAGAGTATGAGCGAGTTGTGCCGGCAGTTTGGGATCAGCCGAAGCACGGGCTACGTGTGGTGGAATCGGTATCAGAAAGAAAAGACAGTGGGGGCGTTGCAGGAACGGACCCGCCGTCCCCATCACAGTCCAAATCGCACGGCTGAGGCCGTGGAAGCTTGAGTGGTACAGCTGCGTAAGCGTTACGGGTGGGGTGGCAAGAAGCTGCAAGTGTTGCTGGCCCAAGAAGGGATCCCCTTGAGTGTGCCTACCGTGAACCGAATCATCCATCGTCAGGGGCTGGTGAAAGAACGACACGCTCACCGACCGGCACCCGGACGCTTTGAACGATCGGTCTCCAACGAGTTATGGCAGATGGACTTTAAGGGGCCCTTTCGATTCCAGCAAGGGACTTGTAACCCTTTGTCAATCCTGGACGACCATTCTCGCTTTGCGCTGGGTTTGTACGCTTTGAGAGACTTAAAGGGGAACTCAGTGCACCAGTCTATAGGACGGACATTTCGCCACTATGGGGTGCCGAAGGCTCTGCTCATTGATCATGGGACTCCTTGGTGGAGTACCAACAACGGGTGGGGACTGACCCGATTGAGTGTGAGCTTCATCAAGCTGGGAATCGACCTGATCTACAGCGGGATTGCTCACCCTCAGACCCAGGGGAAAGTGGAACGCTTCCATCGAACTCTGTCCGAGGCCATGTATCATCGGGGCCGACCGCAGCGCTGGAGTCAATGGAAACGGTTCTTTCAAGACTTCCGCCACGAGTACAACTACCTTCGGCCTCACGAATCTCTTCAGATGGCAGCGCCGGTGAGTCGATATCGTCCAAGTCGACGTTCTTACACCCCCCGTCCCAGCCCGTGGGAGTACCCGACAGAGTTGCAGGTGAAAAGACTCAATACCCAGGGTGTACGTCTTCAGCGAGAATGGGACATTTGGGGTTCCAAGCTAAGAGACAGTGGGAACCGATGCTGATCGGGCTAGTTTAGCATTGATCGCCTGCCGACGGGCAAGGGTGACTCCTTTCAATCTTCTCCTTTTTGTGTGGATGGAATCTCGTCTTGCGAAGTACATGTCATCGGGTGTGACGTTACCCAGGGCCTCGTGATAGCGCCTGGAGTTGTAGTAGTCGATAAAGACCGCGATTTCTCGCTCCAACTCCTCGGGTGTCTCCCAGACCATTAGGTTGATGCGTTCCTTGCAGGAACGATGGTAGCGTTCGATCTTCCCGTTGGTCTGGGGATGATAGGGTGAGGCCAGGATGTGGCCCAGTCCCTTGGTCTCCAGATACTGACCAAAGTCTTTGGAGATCAAAGCCGGTCCGCGGTCTGTCACCAGCCGGGGCCGATCAGACAACGGAGCCTGTTCCACACCCGTTCTCTCACAAGCCGCCTCGACCACCTGGCTGAAGTCTCCAGCACGCATGGCCGTGTGAAGTCCCCAGGCCAGGATCCTCCGGCTAAAGTCATCCAGTACTGAGATCAGATAGTACCAGCCCCAGTTCTTGACCAGAAGATAGGTCGCATCCGTTTGCCACTGCTGGTTGGGTCGGGTCGTCTTGATTCGATATTCCGATTCGGCTGGAAAGCTCCGGAGTTGAACCTCCCGAATCAGCCCTTCCGCTTTCAAAATCCGGTAGACCGAGGATTCCGAGACCGTAAATCCGCACCTATCCGTCACCTGGCAGCTCACTTCTCGTGAGGACCACTCTGGAAACAGCAGCGCCATCTCCAGGATTCGGTCCCGTTCTTTGGGCAGGATCTGATTCCAAACCCGTCCTGATCCTGGGGGACGGTCCCGCAAGCCTGCCAACCCCCTCTTTCGAAAGTGGTGTCTCCAGCGATAGTAGGTCGAGCGGGGGATCTCGAGTTGATCCAGCACCTCCCGGACCGGTAACTCGGAGGCCTCCACTGTCCTTAAAACTTCCAGCTTGTGCTCGCTGAGCATCCTCTGATACCTCCTTCGCCTTACAGGCCCAAACTTTTTTTTAGCTTTTGGTTCTCCACTACCGTCTCGGCCACCGCCTTCTTCAAGGCCTCATTCTCCTCCTTCAAGCGACGCACCTCACCGGAAGTCGCATTCCGTTGGGTCTCCCGGGTTAGACCGTTTTTGCCCGAATCCAGGAAGGCCTTGGACCACTTGTAGTAGATCGAAGGTTGAATCCCTTCTTTGCGGCACAGTTCGGTGACGGGAATCTCTCCGCGGAGCCCCTCCAAAACGATGTGGATCTTCTCTTCGGCCGTGAATCTCCGGCGGGTGGCCCTACGGATCTGTTTGACGACGTCTGTGGTCATAGCGTTCTCCTTTTGGTTGTGCCATGACCAGCATCGGCTTGCTCTGATGGGCTGTCAAGATCAGCCCTTTGAGGGGGTGAGATCTCACCCCCTCAAACCTTCCAACTCTCTCTTAACTCTCGGCCCTATGTGTCCCACTTTCGCTGACGGGATACACCATGCCTACGGCTCAGGTCACCAGTCAGCGTCTTACCCGCCCTGGAATGGCTATGGGAACGGTGGCTTACATGTCACCGGAACAGGCTCTGGGAAGGGAACTGGATGCGCGTTCCGATCTGTTTTCTTTGGGCGTGGTGCTCTATGAAATGACGACAGGCTCACTGCCCTTCAAGGGCAAGACCGCTGAAGCACTGTTTGATGAAATTCTCCATAAAGCTCCCGATTCTCCCCTTCAACTGAATCCTGAAGTCCCTGGTAAGCTCGAAGAAATCATCAATAAATCCCTCGAGAAAGACAGGGAAATCCGTTCTCAATCCGCACAAGAAGTAAGGGCGGATTTAATGAGGCTCAAGAGAGATACTTCAGGAGAATCGAGTTCCAGCACGGCTGCGGCGGCAACAGCCCCGGATCAAGCGGACTACTTCTGGACGATGTTGGCCGGGGGAATAGCCGTTGTCATCCTTTTACTTGTGGCCCTGCTTTTGCCCTTAGCAGGCGCTTCTGCGGAAACCATCGATTCCATTGCCATTTTGCCGTTTGAAAATCGAAGTGGTGATGCTGAACTGGAATATGTGAGTGGCGGAATCGCCGAAGGGATCACCCATCGGCTCTCCCAGTCGAATCTGCATAAGGTCACCTCCAGTTCTTCGGTAAGGCGTTATAAGGGCAGGGAGATCGAGGCGGAAACGGTGGCCGGGAAGATGGGTGTCCGTGCCGTTCTCATTGGAACCCTGGATTCTTTTGGGGAGAACATTAGGATCAGTGTGGAATTGGTCGATGGAGAAAGCAACAGCATTCTTTGGGGCGACACCTTCATGCGACTTCGCTCAGATGTGTCTGAGATGGAAGAACACCTGAGTCAGGAGATTGCTGACGCGCTCGTTCGCCTCTCCCACCCGCAACCTGCTGCTGCAACGGATTTAGCCGCATCTACGGCCTTGAGTTCGGTTGGGCTCCTGAGCGACCGGTAACTCAGCACTGCGGGCAAATTCGAAAAATGGCGAAACTCCAGGGAGGACTCAACCTGTCTTGGGTCGTGAGGATAGATAAAAAGATGCGAGCACAGCCACAACTGCAAGTACCGTCAATGCCGTAGCCAGCGCGTCTCCCAGACCGGGAGTCAGGCGGGAGTACCCGAGGCTGGCCAGCAGGGCGATTCCCACTCCCATCAAGGATTCTCCAGCGATCATTCCCGAAGCGAAAAGGACACCGCGATGAAGACGCCGGTCGGCGGCAGTCCCTTGCTCGCCAGCCCGTACAATATGGGCAAGGACACCTCCAATAAGTATGGGCGTCACCAGTCCAAAGGGAAGGTACATCCCCACGGCAATAGGCATGACGTGCATGCGAAAAGAGGCTTGCCTGACCTCCAGGAATTTGTCGATCACCAGGATCACACAACCCACTCCTACACCGATACCCACCATGGTCCAGGGTAGATCGCCCTGCCCAAAGAGACCTTCGGCGAGGCTCTTGAAGAGGCTGGCCTGGGGGGCGGACAGTTCACGTCCGCCGATGCCACCCGGAGTGTTGTTGTGCAGCAACTGAAGGACGGGAGCCATCACCAGTGATGCGGCGGCCACTCCCAGAATCTGCATGATCTGCTGTCGGAATGGAGAGGCTCCGACCAGAGAGCCGGTCTTGAGGTCGTTGCACACATCACCGGATGTGCAGGCGGCGCAGCAGACGATGGCGGCAACCCCGAGTGTGGCTACCATTCCCTCCATCCCGCTAAAGCCAAAGAGGAGAAGCAGCCCTCCGGTAAAGAGTAAGGCGGTAATGGTCATACCGGAAACCGGACTGTTGGAATTGCCCACCAACCCTACGATATAACTGGCAACCGCCGTGAAGAAGAATGCCATGAGGATCATGGTGACGGTGGTGGCAAAGCTGATGAGTGCGTTGCCGGTCAGCAGGTAGTACACAATCCCGATCAAGAGCACCGTTACGGCGCTCAGGACGAGAATCGATTTGGAGGAAATATCCCTGTCGGTCACTGGTGAATCAGCGGTATCGTCGCTGTCTTTTCGCAGACGGCTGATCTCGAGCACCGCCTGCCAAAGCCCGAATCGCACCTTGACAAGGGAGGCAATGCCGCCCACAACCATGGCCCCTACCCCCGCATAGCGGATTTGAGTGCTCCACAGCAGCCATGCCGAATCCAGGGGGACACCAACTGAGATTTGGGGACCCAATAAGGGTATCCCCAGGATCCAGGCGAGAACTCCGCCTATGAAGATCAACACCGCAACATTGAGGCGGACGATGAACCCGACCGCCAGCAGAGCTGGAGAAATATCTCCTCCAAAGTAGAAGATGCGATCCCCTAAGGCTTGAACGGCCTGCTCGAGTATTCCCTTCAAGATCCCAAAGAAGCTCACCAGCGCCTTGAATGTCCCGCCCAGAATGGCTCCCAGGACGACGCCTCGGGCTTCCGATCCTGCCGAGTCACCCGCCCTGAGCACCGAGGCACAGGCTACCCCTTCAGGGAACTTTAATTCCGAGTTGGGATGGACCACGAACACACGGCGCATGGGGATCATGAACAAGACGCCCAAAAGCCCACCGGTGAAAGCAATGAGGGTGGTCAGCAGCAGGTCAAACTGCTGCCAGGCGCCGATCAGCAGTAAAGCCGGCATAGTGAAAATGATTCCGGCCGCTAACGACTCACCGGCGGAAGCCGCGGTTTGCACTTGATTAGCCTCAAGTAAGGTCCCGCCACGGAAAACTCCGCGCAGAATCAACAGGGCCATGACGGCCGCGGGGATAGAAGCCGATACCGTCATTCCCGCCTTCAGGCCAAGGTAGACGTTGGCGGCTCCCATAACGATGGCCAGAAGAAGTCCAACAAGGACTGCCCTCAGTGTCAGTTCTCTCATTCTTGTTTCCGTTCCCACTGTGACTTAAGTCACAGCGAGGATGTTTACAACCTCACACAATAGGTTCCAAACAGCCTCTACCCCATAGCAGGATCGCAGGAATCATCGGTAGGAGAAATCTATCATGCAACATCGTCCAGTTTCTATTTTTGCTCTAACGGTAATGTGCCTTCTTGTTTGGACCGTCGCCTCTCCGCTTCTCAGGGCTCAGTCACAGGGTAATCCACCCCAGGGGTTTTCGCCGGATACTGTCCTGGTTGCTTTTAATCCAGGGACCGCCGCTTCTGAGATGGGTGCGGCCCATAGTCAGGCCGGGGGGAACGTGCTGAAAACCATTGCCGCTATTGGGGTTCAGGTCATTGCCGTACCCAACGGGACCGTCCTGGCGGCGGTTCAGCGATATCAGCGCAACCCCAACGTTACCTTTGCCGAGCCGAACTACCAGCGTCCCCTGTTCCTTCCGGTGACCACGGAGGGGAATGAGCTGAGTCTAGGGATCACAAATTTTTATGATGAGCAGTGGGGATTGAACAATCTGGGCGAACCCTTTGGGGCCACCGTAGATCCCCTGTTAGGGACTTTGATCGTTCCTGCCTACTCCGGTGTGTCCGATGCGGACATTGACGCCCCGGAAGGATGGAGCATTACCTGGGGAAGCTCCGCCATCCGGATTGCCATCCTCGACAGCGGGGTTTATTGCCGTCATGCCGACCTGATTTCGAAATGCATTGAGCAGGTCAGCTTCGTGGGGAATAAGAGCTTGTCTGCAGACGACATTCTTGGCCACGGTACCCACGTAGCGGGCATTGCCGCTGCAGAAACCGACAATGAAGTCGGTATTGCAGGGGTGGCCAGAGAAGCCAGGATCGGATCGTTGAAGGTCTGTTATGAGGACTATACCCTGCAGTGGTTGGGCATTATCCAGGGTGTTTGTGATGACGCGGATATTGCTGCAGCCATTACGTACGCTGCCGATATGAGGTATGAGGTGATCAATATGAGCCTGGCTGGCCCCCAAGACTCCGTGACCCTACGGACTGCGGTGAACTATGCCTGGGACCACGGGGTCCTCATCGTTGCCGGAGCGGGCAACGGCTATAGTACCGAACAGCTTTATCCGGCTGCTTATGACAATGTCATTGCGGTGGGCGCCACCGGCTATTTCGACAATCCGGCCTATTTTTCCACCTTTGGTGATTGGGTGTCGGTTCTTGCTCCGGGCCATACGATCTTTTCCACGGTGCCCAACGACTTCTGCCAGGGAATGTTGCCCAACGATCCCAGGGGCTGCCATGACTGGAAAACAGGCACGTCAATGGCCACGCCGTATGTTTCGGGCATCGCGGCCATGTTGTGGGGCATCTCCCGGCCCCCGTGACCAATGCTCAGGTCCGCAGCAGTATCGAAAACAGTGCGGAGGAATTCGGGGCTCTGGGACAAAACTTCCGGGCCTGGGTCCAACACGGCCGCGTGAATCTGTATGAAGCCCTCATGTACTATGCCGGAGGTCCCCCAACGGGAGGTGGAGGAGGTAGTGATACCACCGGCCCCGTCATCAGCAGTGTTGGGTCGGCGAAGCTCAACGGGAATCGCTTCGAGATTACCTGGGACACCGACGAGCCTGCCACAAGCATGGTCACTTTTACCTGCTGCGGCCCTACCAGTGATGGTGCATTGGTCACACAGCATGGGATGACGTTCCGAGGCGGTAAAGGTACTCGCTATGAGTACACCGTGACCTCCACCGATGCCGCTGGCAATCCGAGCATGGCAGGGCCCTTCATGCATCAGAACTAACTGGCTTGATGCTAGGAGCGCACGTCTGTGCGCCCTCTTCCCACCTCTTGGAATGTAGGAGGCACCTCAGGTGCCAAATCCGATCCCGCACAACCAACGGTCTACTTGATTCGTAGGGGCTCACGTCTGTGCGCCCCTGCACCACGAATCAGAAACCTTTGTGCCCGGCGACGGGATGCAGTAACATCTCTGCGATTTGTTGAAGGGGCGGTGTCTGTGAACGACCAGGACAAAACGGCTGAGAACATTGACCTTCACGATCCCCGCATCGTGGATTCGATCGATCGTTATTGGCGAAAAAACATGCTGATCATGTTCCTGCTGCTCATCATTTGGGCAGTGGTGGGATTGGGCTGCGGGGTGTTGCTGGCGGACCGACTCAACAACTTTTCTCTCGGTGGCTTTCCTCTGGGTTTCTGGTTCGCACAGCAGGGAAGCATCCTCGTCTTTATCCTCCTGATTCTGGCCTACTCTGTTCTCCTGAATCGACTCGATGCTCAGCACGCTCAGGAATTGCAGCAGTACCGGCAGGAGAATGCAGACGGTAAGGGAGCTGACAGCTGACAACGGGCGTAGCGATGACCATCCAGTCCTGGACATTCCTGTTTGTGGGCCTCACCTTCGGACTTTACTTGGTGATTGCATGGCTCAGTCGGGTAAGGGACACCGAAGGATTTTACGTGGCCGGTCGAGGAGTGCCGGCGATTGCCAACGGCATGGCGACTGCCGCCGACTGGATGAGTGCGGCCTCCTTCATTTCCATGGCAGGGCTCATTGCCACCATGGGTTATGCCGGTGGAGTCTACCTCATGGGCTGGACGGGTGGCTACGTCCTCCTTGCCCTGTTGCTGGCCCCCTATCTCAGGAAGTTTGGCCACTACACCGTCCCTGACTTTATCGGGGACCGTTACGAATCCAATGTGGCGCGTCTGGTGGCAGTTCTGTGCGCCATATTCGTGAGCTTTACCTATGTGGCAGGGCAGATGCGAGGCGTGGGTATTGTTTTCTCCCGTTTCCTGGAAGTGGACATCAACGTGGGTGTGACCATCGGGATGGTCATCGTCTTCATCTATGCCGCCCTGGGGGGGATGAAGGGTATCACCTGGACCCAGGTGGCCCAGTACTGGGTTCTGATTACGGCATTTCTCATTCCTGCCATTGCCATCAGCATTCGCCTGACCGGGCAACCCATTCCCCAGATCGGGATGGGCAGTCAGTTGTTGGATGAAGGCGTGTTCCTGCTGGATAAACTGGATCAGATTCACACCGACCTGGGTTTTGCCGCCTACACCGAGACCTTCACCGGCAGTTGGGACAAGATCAACGTTTTTTGCGCTGTTCTGGCCTTGATGGTGGGAACAGCCGGACTCCCGCATGTCATCGTCCGTTTTTACACCGTAAAGACGGTCCGGGCCGCCCGTTGGAGCGCCTTTTGGGCGCTTTCCTTCATCGGTCTGCTCTACCTGACAGCTCCTGCCACCGCAGCATTTGCCCGCTACTACATGATTCAGAGTCTGCACGAAAAGAGTGAACAGGACCTTCCTCGATGGTTCAATAATTGGGAGAAGACGGGCCTGATCGTCTGGTTGGACGATGGCGACGGGAGGTTGGAATATTACGGTCCCCAGGATCCGCAGAAATCTAGCCAAAATGAGGTTTTCCGCAGGGGACCGTTGGCGGCCTCACGCTTCGCTCAGATCAGGGCCGAGCACCAGCAGTGGATCGACACCGCAGGTGGCGAAGGAGAAGACGGCCGGCAGGTGATGAGAGAAGCCCAACTGGCGGGCCCGGACCGCGACATCATCGTGCTGGCAACGCCTGAAATGGCAGAGCTGGCCAACTGGATCATCGCGCTGGTTGCTGCAGGGGGCCTGGCAGCGGCCCTTTCCACAGCCAGCGGACTGCTTCTGGTCATCTCTTCCAGCGTGGCTCACGACCTCTATTACCGCGTCATGAATCCTGCCGCCAGTGAATCCCGCCGGCTGAGGGTGGGACGGATCGTGATCAGCTTTGCGGTGGTTATTGCGGGTTTATTCGGAATTTTCCCCCCGGGATTCGTGAGTCAGGTGGTCGCCTTCGCGTTTGGACTGGCTGCCGCCAGTTTTTTCCCGGCCATCGTGCTGGGAATTTTTTCCAAGCGGGTGGGAACCGTCCCGGCCACGTCAGGGATGGTCGTGGGGATCAGTTTTACGGCTTATTACATCATCGGAAGCGTCTATGGAGGGATGTCCAACTGGTGCTTCGGGATCGGCCCGCAGGGTATCGGTACGGTGGGTATGCTGCTCAACTTTGCCACCACGCTTGGATTGACGCCATTTTTCCCAGCACCTTCGGCGGAGGTCCAGGACCTGATTGAGAATCTGCGAGAGCCTGAGGGAGCCGGCCCCGCCGTGATCATCGAAACCGCACCGGAGCACTAACGGAGTCATGAGGATAGGATGAAAGTCACAACAGTCCCAGGATTGCGGATCCGTGAGGCGGTCAAGCAGGATGCCGCGCTGATACTAGCGCTGATCACAGAATTGGCCGAATACCAGAACCTGGCCCATGAGGTCACAGCCACGGAGAGACATCTGGAGGAAGCGCTCTTTACGGCAAGGCCTTTTGCGGAAGTCGTGATTGCTGAATATAAGGGTGAGTCGGTGGGTTTTGCCCTCTATTTCCACAACTTTTCAACCTTCTTGGGTCGGCCCGGGATCTATCTGGAGGATCTCTATGTGCGCCCGGCTTCCCGAGGAAAGGGAATCGGACGGGCACTGCTGGTCTATCTGGCTGAACTGGCCAAGAAACAAAATTGTGGTCGCCTGGAATGGATTGTCCTGGATTCGAACCGGTCCGCGCTTGAGTTCTATAGAACGTTGAAGGCGATGCCCCTGGATGATTGTACGGTACTTCGGCTAGCCGGAGCAGCCCTGGATGACCTGGCAGAAAAGTAACCGAAGGCGGCAACACCAGCCCCGATTATGCATAAGTTCTCTACTGCAGCGACGAGAACCTATGCATAATCCGGGCTAAGACTACGGCTTGATCTGGGTCCCGAGCACCTCCAAGAACTTGTGCATCCAATCCGGATGACCGGGCCAGGCTGCTGCCGTGACCAGGTTCCCGTCGACATAGGCATTGGAGAAGGTTGCGTTGACCTCTCCCCACTGGGCACCCGCCTGGATCAGTTCCGGTTGAACGGCCGGATAAGCAGTGCACAGCTTCTTCTCCACCACGCCTGCTGCCGTCAAGATTTGCAGTCCATGACAGATGGCGGCAATAGGTTTGTCGGCTTCGCCAAAGTGACGGACGATGTTCAGGACGCTCTCGTTGAGTCGAAGGTATTCCGGTGCCCGCCCTCCGGGGATCACGAGGGCGTCGTAAGTCTCGGGTTGGATCTCTTCAAAGGTGGCGTTAATGGCAAAGTTGTGACCCCGCTTCTCGGTGTAGGTCTGGTCTCCCTCAAAGTCGTGGACCGCCGTGGCCACGGATTCTCCGGCCTTCTTGTCAGGACAAACCGTATGGACCGTGTGACCGACCATGGTTAACATTTGAAAAGGAACCATTGCTTCGTAGTCCTCGACGAAATCTCCCACCAGCATAAGAACCTTCTTTGCGGCCATTGTCCTCCTCCTTTTCCCCGTTTGTGGTTTGAAAGTATTTACTGCTGCCTCAGGGGTGTCAAGCAGGCTGAGTGAGGAGTCCAAATCGCTGTTTAGCGGGTTACTGGAGTGGAGTGTCTCTGAGTCGCGCATTCACTATGAATTCTTCGCCCCTCTGCTCTGTAAGAGAGACCGAAGGCGGCTCCGGCAGGGCGTGAATCGGGGAGTTCTCAATATTACCAGTAGATTGAAGCTAAGTGTCTAAGGTTCGATATGAAGTTGTTTTCTTTGAGGAGTCAGTGGTAAAACTTAAAAATAGGTTTGACTAGGCGCCGAACGCGACGGAGCAGGATTTAGTGAAGGAGTATGTTGAATAAGGGATTTGTGTGGGTCTTGGGTGTGTCGGGTCTGCTCTGGGCTGAAGCCGCCACCGTTACGATTTCAGGAACGGTTGCCGATCAAGCAGGTGCACCCCTGAGCCGTGTAGAGATTGTGGTGACCTGTATTGATAACGGAAGAGTTTGGTCCGTGAACACGGACAAGAGAGGAAAATTCACCGCGCCCAACCTGCCGCTGGGGGAGTATGTGATTGGAGCCTTTTCAACAGGGTTCGCGACGACAACCCGGGGTGTACGACTCAAGGATGGGAAAGAAGAGGTCGTGGATTTCACACTGAAGTTAGAGGTTCCGGCTGCATCCGAAGAGGGACAGGCCAGGGAACCCGTCGATCCCCCTGCTCCTGCCGCAAAAAAGGGAGGTGCGGGCACCCAGGCCAAGGTGTCACCGCCGCCGGATGGGTCATCGCCGGCCAGGCCCGTAGCTTCTGCAAGTCCAAAGACCGGGGGTTTTGCCTTGCAAATCGCAGCCTATCAAACCCGTAGCAAGGCTGAAGGGTTGCGAGAGATGTTGGAAAATGGGGGTTATCCGGTTTACGTGGTTGAGGCGGATGTCCCGGAACTAGGCCGGCACTATCGCGTACGGGTCGGTCCGTTCGACACCGAGACAAAGGCTAAGGCGGTGGCGGAGGAGGTGGGAAGCCGCTTTCCACAAGAGGGACCCGATTTCTGGACCGTTCCCTTTCCTTAATAAACGCCACCCTATCTATGAAGCGAAGCGCCGGCTCGCCCCTTAGGGGGGTCCTCTCCATCGGGAGTGCCTTGTATACACACCCATCTCCGCCGCTCGCTCCGATCGGGCATGAGAAGTGGGAGGAGATACTAGTGATGCTTTTCGGGATCTGCGGATGATTTTGCAGGCTTGTAGCGAGAACCGATAGTTGTGCAGCTGTAAACTTCAGTCTGTCCAATAAACAATGGACAGCGAGCGGGTGACGACAGAGTTGTTTAGTACACTGCGAATGGCCATTGCCTACCTCTCACCTCTTGTCGGGTAGTAGATGGTTAGGGCCTGCTAGCTTAGTCCGGCAGCAGGCCCGCCCGAATCTTTTTCTATCAGGTCCACCAAGAAAAGTAAACTTTCGCTCGACTCTGGGCATGAAGACCAGTTGAGCAGTGTGGATTCCTTTGCTAAAGGTGGAATCGGTCGATTTCAGCGTCTGTCCGAGCGCGGCCGAAAAAAAAGCCAGGGAAAAGTGCGGATAAGATCCGCATTTGTCCCTGGCTTCGGCCCAAGTGTCTCGTTCCAGAAATACGGTGGCGTTTGTGGCGAGCGCAACGGCGTCGAGTTCGCGAAGCGACGACGACAGTGAGCCACGCTCTAAACCAAAGAGTACAGTTCCTGTGTGATGGGCTATTCTACTCATGTTGTTTCTCTCGGTCCTCGATTGTGTTGCGAGAGGCGATCCCGACCGGAGGGGGTGAGGGAGGGGTTGATCAAATCACCCGGAACCGCATCTCGCAACTTGGTCGAAGTATAAAGGGACAAGTGGGCAATTTGGGAACTGTTAAAAGTTACTGTTGTTTTGAAAATTACTGACAGGGGAGAAAACCGCAGTCAGCGGAAACTCACAATCCCAAACAGATTCTAAATGTGGCACTCAACACTTGGAACTGCCAGCACAATGCCGGTCTGTTATCCTGTGAAAGGGACCGGCGAGGAAATCTTTTGTCCGCCCACTGCCTTGGGTTCTCCTGATTACACGGAAGGCAGCACGACAGACAACAAACCATAGAGCAGTTGTTAGTTTGTGGCCAATCCTCTTCTGACTTCTGACTTCTGTCTTTCGGTTTCGTCTTCCATGGCTTTCTCAATCCCGGGCGTGTAGTCGGGATCGATCCGATGCATGCGCTCAATCAGGGCTTCAGCCAGCTGAGAGCGGCCTGCGCGCAGGGCCGCCCCCGCCAATTCTTCCAAGCGAAAAAGCCCAGTGACCCAGCCATCCAGCGTCTTGCTGGCGGCGAATCCGTCGGCCAGTTGGATCAGCTCCGCCTCAGCTTCTTCGGGATGATCACCCAGAAGGGCCAGCTGTGCTTCAACTGCGATGACGATTCTCTCCTGATAGCGGGTCTGGAGTCTTTCATAGATCGGGTTATCGGTGTCCCGCTTAAACTCCTCAAAGAAAGTCTTGAGGCGTTTTTGAGCTTCCCTGGCCTCTTCAATCCGGCCTAAAGCGATGAGCGCTTCCGCCGTCCGCCCTGCTGCGATGAGACGGGCCACGGCCAAGGGTCTCTTTTCCGCTTCCCGGGCAGCACTCAGCGCCTCCTCGAAGCGACCTCGCATCAGCAGATAGCCCAACCAGGGATCGGTAAATCGGCCATCTCGAAGGCTACGCACGTCAAGGTGAAAGGCTTCCTCAAAGAGCTCATCGGCCTCTTCATAGTTTCCCATCCGCAGCTGAACGGCACCCATCACCTGAATGTTGTGTCCGTGATGCCACTCTTCGACGGGAGCAACACCGGCAACGAAATATTCCCTTTGAAGACGATCAGCCTTCTCCAGTTGCTCCAGCGCTTCCTCCCACTTGCCTAAACGGGGAAGGACGTGGGCATACATATGCTGAGCATGGGGGACCCCGGAGACAGCTGCCGCATATCTCTTGCCATGTTCAGCGGCCTTGTCATAGCGCCCCAGACCCTCGTAGGAGTGGACCAGATAGTGGTGGGCACTAAAATGGTCGGGATCCCGCTTGAGAGCAGCGTCGTAATAGGCAACGGAGGCGACCCGACCTCCCTGGCCCCGACCTGCCACACTTCTCTCTGAAGCATTTCCCCGCAGTACCCAGGCATGAGGATCATCCGGATCCAGAACGATCAGCTCATCGATGGCTTGCCGGTATTCCTGGAGTCTCTTGCTGCGCTCCTGAGGAGGAGCGAAGATTCCATCCAACTGTTGCTGGCCCAGAGCAATCCATTGGGCTTCTTTGTCCGTCACATTCCCCAGGGCGGCGATATCTGCGGCTTCTTTGAGATGAAAGAAAGCATCCTTGTAAGCAGTGGCGCCGGTGTAAGATTTGGCCAGGCCTAGATGGGCCATGGCCAGTTGTGGATCGCGGCGCAAGGCCTCGTGAAAGGAACGTGCCGCCTCCACCCAAACATAGGAATGCAGGTAGGCAACGCCCTGATCGTAATAGGCCTGGGCCGCAGCCGAGTCCGTGCTCACCTTCTGGCGCATGCGACCGGCCCCGTCGGCAAGTGCCACCGGACGCTTCATGACCTCAGCAGAGGAGGTCCTGGGGATGGATGCGATCTGCGAAGTTGCGGTCGCATCCTGGGCCAGGGTAATGGAGAGCTGGCTGATCAGAGCAGTCACCAGCAATGTGGCCGGCACATCCGCTATCTTTTTGTTCGTTTCTGTTCTCATGAGACACGCTCCTTGCTTGTATCGAAATGAACCTGTCTGTAACCTTACTCCACAGACGGTAACAAGTGCTAACAGAAAAAGCGGGAAGATCAATTGTGATTTGTGAACTTTGCTTGATCGGGATTTCGCCTAGCGCAGTTCTCAAGCTGGGTAAGGTGCTTGAGCTCATGGTATCCGCTCAAGCGAATCCGTTCGTACAGGGTCATAGGACCAAAGCGGGGATGTTCCCACCAGAGATTGCCCAGGGGTCGGGACCGGAAAGGCAAAAGCTTGGCTCGGGTGTGGTCTCGAACCTGACGAAGATCCTCAAGAAGACCGGCAATGGGAAGACCGGGTGTGGGCTGGGTGGGTTCCGGCGCTTTGCCCTTGCCCGATTTTGTGGTGTCGGCAGTATCCTCCAGGGAAGAAGGGCGCTGAGCCAACACCTCCTCCCGATTAAATTCCCCCTCGCGGTTATTGGCGATCGACTCCAGGATCTGTTGGGACAGCCGCCGCTCGCTTAAAAGCAAGTGATGGACGATCTCTCCGATCGACCAGGCTTCAGGGCTGGGTTTGCTTTCAGACTCGGTCTGGGAGATTACCTCAAGGAATGCCAGCACCTTCTCTCTGACTTCCTTTGCAAATTGTAGGGCTTGGTCGAATTCTTGCTCGGGACTTGCCATAGTCTTGAACACTATCCTACCGAAAGCCGCTTTCCCTGCATAGAAGAGAACGTTCGCGAAGTGATGACTGTCACTGTAGATTTTTGTGAACGTTGCCAAAGTAGTGAATAAGAAAAGACTGAAACAATCTTGCATCGGGTTCACATCGAGCATCAATATGCGAAGCAGAGTCCTGGAAGTCATCGGCGGTATCGCGGTCTCGCTTGTCCTCGTGGGTATGGTGAGCAGCTACCTGCTGGTAAAATTGTTGATGGTGACACTGCCCGGCTTTAAGGATTCCGTCTATCGAGAGGCCAGCAAGGGCCCGTATGACATGCACGCTCTGATCCGGATCACCATCTTTTCACTGATGCTGGTGGTGGTCGTTTACTTTTTCCTCTGGACTGGCCACTATTTCCTTACCCGGATGAGCTTCCTTAAGAGGATGAGTTTCAATGAGGTTCTGCACAGAACCTTTCAATTTGCCAGTCATCACGTCTTGTTCAACCTCCTGGCGGTGGTCCTCCTACTTGGCAGCCTGGTTCTGAATATGTGGGTCACCGCCATTCACTCTGTTACTTACTACTCTCTGAGCTCCATTGAAATGCTTGCCCCTGAGATTCCAGAAGACACCCGCTTACGCTTGAAGGTGGATTTCTTTTGCATGAGAAACGCCGATGATTTTGACCACTTTCAGCGGAAGCTCCGAGTCCTCTCCGAGGCCAGTAACGTCACGCTCCCCGATTTTGGTCTCCTCTAAAAATGCAGGTTCGCACTCTTCCTTTTGCCTCCAGACAGGCTTGGGAACTTCATAGGTTTGGATGGCACTATGTCGATCAAAACAATTGGGTTGAACTCGCGGCAAAATCATTCGAATAATAGATAAAGAGCAATGACTTGGATAAAAGAGCAATAAAACTATGTCTGATCAAAACAATGCTTCAAATGGTGTGACCAAGCGTGAATTGACCAGCTCGATTCTCTTGAAAGAAGTTGAGCTTGATCCTCTCCTTGAGCTGCTCCAGGGGGGTGAGGTGCGCACCCTGGAGGAAGGCGAAGTGCTGATTCCAGAAGCCAGGGAGTCCAATCGCACGATCTATCTGATCCTGTTCGGCCGTTTGACGATTCAACTGCAACCTGAACTGAACCCGATTGCCGTACTGGGACCGGGAGATGTGGCGGGAGAGCTGTCTTTTGTGGATGGCCAGTTGACGACAGCTTATGCTGTAGCGGGTGTGACCACTCGAGTGCTGGCACTGGATGAACAACTCATGACCTCGCTTTTGGAGACTTCACCCGCTGTAGCGCGAAACCTGCTCTTTGTTTTGGCGCGGCGGGTGCGCCACCTGACCAATCAGGAATTGCGGCGGGAGCACGCAAACTATGCCGTCCGTCAATATGCCGAGGACGTCATCATTGATACCTTGACGGGGCTGTATAACCGTCGCTGGCTGGATAGTATTCTGGTGCGGGAGTTGAACCGCTCTGACCGCGACGGTCGGCCTCTTGCCTTGCTGCTCATCGGCATTGATGGTTTCAGGGCGCAGACAGGAAAAGACGGGCATTTGGCGGGGGAGAGCGTTCTCAATGCCATCGCAGCCGTTTTACAAGCCACGACGCGCCCAGGCGAGATGCTGGCCCGCTATGGAAAGGACGAGTTCATGACCGTATTGTCTGATACGGATGCTGCTACGGGCCAGGAAATTGGAGAGCGTCTGCGTCAAGCTATCCACGAGGCCCAAGTGCCTACCTCTAACGGGGACCCCCCATTCCCGATGACCGTCTCGATTGGAGTGGCTGAGAGAATCGCTGGGGATACCTCCGAAGCCCTTATCTCGGCTGTCGATGAGGCCCTTTATGATGCAAGGGAGGGCGGGGGTGACCAGGTGTGCCACGTCTCGCGCTCCCCTAAGTAAGCTCCACATGCCTGTCGGGTTACATAGGACGTGTCAGGCCACCACAGCCAGCACCAATCTCTGCTGGGGCTCCAATAGGTCCGTTTCCCAGTAGATCAGAAAGGCAAAGAGGACGGCAAGAAATAGCCCACTCTCCTCTTGGTGGTTATCCCATCTTCCGTCTTTTCCATTCCAACGGCTACTCTCCCAGACTCAGAAGATTGGCAAGAATCCTATAGGCGCCCGGTACTCCGGCCGGCAGCTGTCGCCAAAGTCCGAGACCGACATAGAGCCATCGGCCCTGGCCGTATTCGGTCTCTACAAGAGAACCCAGCTTGACCCCTTGATTGTACTCAAAGGTGTCGCGGGTGAGGATGAGATCGCGATAACTCGAATCTTTCTCACCCATGAAGTACAATCCACGTTCCTGAACCCAGTTTTCCCAATCTCTGGCGGTGATCCGATTGGGGGTATTGAAAACGGGGTGGGCAACTCCTTCGATGGGGGCATTTTCATCCGTAACTCGCCCGTTTCCTACCTGAGCAGGGTAGGGAGCGTAGGGGCTATCCCCCATCTGACGCCGGCCGTCAGGGCCTTCAACAGTTTCGTTGAACTCGTATTTGTTGTATTGAACGATCATGGTCCCGCCCTCTCTGACCCAATCCAGAAGCCGACTGTTGTATGATTTCAAATCTTCCCGATTGAGGTAGGCTCTCACACCAGTGACGATGACATCGTACTGCTGAAGATCCCCGAATGCCAGATCATCCTCGCTCAGGAACTCGAAGTCCACCCCGAGCTGCTGGAGTGCTTCGGGAACTCTGTCGGCAACACCCATAATGTAAGCAATGCTCAAACCGGATCGGACCTTGACGTCCAGCGTTTTCACCTGAATGGTAGACGGGTGATATAAAAGGCGGCGCTGGATGTGGTGGTAGTCAATGACCTGATAGCCTTGTCGATAGGTTTGGCCCTGGAAGAAACCGATAGCACGAAGTTCAAAATCACCGGTTGAGATCCGAGCCGGGGCAGTGACGCGAAACTTGGTGGTGATGGATTGCCCTTCGTGAGTGAAGGAAACCGGGGCCTCCTGGGGCACAACCGACCATCCCGGTGGGACGTCCAATTCGATTCTGCCGCTGTGGGGTTCCGGGTTATTGTTCAGGGCGATGACGCGGACTTCCCGACCCTGGCTGGCCTGTTCCAGAGGAATGATGTTAACCCCTGGATGGGTTGTCAGGGAGACGGCTGGCACGACCATGAGCTCATGTCGCTGCTCGCCACCTACCCAGGGTCCTTCGTAACGATGTCGGGCGGCGGCATGGAGTGTTGCTTCCGTTCCGTCGCTCTCATAAACCACGCGGACGCGGACAGCAGGGGGGCTCCAGGGTTTCGTGACATCCTCCTGCTTCAGGACCTCATAGCGATCCAGGTTGGGATTCCTCCGCCAGTAGGGCTGTGTGAGTTCGGCTCCCTGAGGTACGCTTACTTTAAAGCGGCGGTTCACGACGGCTGCCGGAGGGATCAGGCGGGGGGGTTCTTGCGTACTTTCGATCAACCAATTGGGCGGTGCGTCGATGTGGATGGCATGGACATCGATAGGATTGGGTCCCCCGTTGACGAGTGTGGCTACGAGTTCAAATTGTTGTCCGGGAATGACCATCCCATCATCTACAAGGACCTCCAGGGTGAGCTGACGAGCCAGGCGGAGGGCTTCGATGAAGTCCTCTTCCTTGTGATCCAGCAGGAAGAGAATCTGGAACTTTGCCGAGTCGTCCAGGCCGCTCGCAGCAACTTTCCCAGCCAGATCGCGCAGGACGCCCAAGCCTCTGGCCAACGGTGGCGCGCTCCGCTGAGGGAACCCTGGATGATAGGCCGCAATGGAAGCATCAATGTGGCCTTGAATGGCTTCCAGGTCATCGTGAAGAAACGAAACTTCCACCTCTTGCCCCTCAGCATAGGCTTCGAGGGCAAACAGTGTAGTGTCGATTCCGTCGAAAAGATCAGTCTCCGGGGAATGGGTGTCGATAACGCCGTCGGCCTTTCTCCACTCGGAGGTACGCTCTCCCGGCAGCGGAATCATCTGCGACATCCCCTGGCATCGGTGATAGGAACGTTCCTCCATCCCGACCTGGAAATAGGTTCTACCCAGCAGAGGATCAAAAATGCCAGTCTGCATTGTTAGGATCTGGCTCGGATCATCATCTCTACTGGCTCCCGAGCCACCCCAGCGGTGGCGCTCGTAGATTTTCTTGGCCTGCCAGGGGCGCAGTCCCTCTGCGAGCTGCTCTGGAAAACGGGTAGGATCGGCAGCCGCGCGAAATGCCTCTACGGCAATGAGGCCGGCCGCCTGATGGTGCTGACCACCGCCTGTGCCGGTACGAGGAAGGGTGGTGATCACCTCCGGTCGAAAAGTGCGAATGACCCGGACCACGTCCTTGAGGATTTCCTCTTTACCCCATTTGTCCAGAGTTTCCTCAACGTCAAAGGAGTACCCGAAATCGTAGGCGCGGGAAAAGAACTGGCGGGCTGCATCATATCGATGCATGGACATCAGTTCTTCGGTCCGAAGGATACCCAGAGCTTCAAACAGTTCAGAGCCAATTTCATTTTGACCTCCACCGCCTCGGGTGAGGGAAAGCAGACCGGTACGGAAGCCACGACTTCGGCTGAGCATTACGAACAACGCATTGTCTTCATCATCCGGATGGGCGTTGATCTGTAGAAAACTGCCGGTGGTGGGCAGCTTTCTCAGTGCGAAGGCCAATCCCAGGGCCCCCTCATCGTAGGAAAGGGGAGCCAGCTGTGCTTTGAGCGGCGTCACCCACAGGGACGCATGGACCAGCGCCAGGACAACAGTAAAAAAAAGGGAGAGTGATCTTGGTTTCATGGGCCCTATCACCTCTTGTTTAAGATTTCTTCATAGAAAGCTTCATATTGAGGAATAATCAATTGACTGTCAAAGTAATCGAGCGCCCTTTTTCTGGCCTCTTTCTGAAAAACGGCATACTGGTCGGTCTTTGAGAGAAGTTCCAACGACTTTTGGGCCATCCCTGTAACGTCCCCTACGGGAAGCAGAAAACCGGTTTTCCCATCATTCACCACCTCAGGTAAACCACCCGTGTCAGCGCCGATGACGGGCACACCGCAGGATTGAGCCTCAAGGGCGACCAGTCCAAAGCTCTCTTGCTCACTGGGCAGGAAGAACAAGTCAGCGCAGTTCATCAGCTGCCCGATATACTCCTGCTCCCCAAGAAACAGGACATCCTCGGAAAGTTTGAGTTCCTTAACCAATTGCTGTACGAACAATCGCTCAGGACCCTCACCGACCAGAAGCAACTTGACCGGGATTTGCTCTCGAATGATGGCGAAAATTCGAACGACGTCGGTGACCCGCTTTACAGGACGGAAATTAGAGGCGTGCATCAGAATTTTTTCCCCGTTGGGGGCGAAGTGGTCCTTGGCGCACTCGGTGCCAGTCTGGCTGTATCGATCAGTGTCGACGAAATTATGGATGACCCGGATTTCACGCTGGATGGCAAACTCATCCTGGGTGCGTTCTTGAAGGTATTCGGAGACCGCCGTCACCCCGTCTGATTCCTCAATATTGAATTTGATCACCTGGTAAAAAGACTTATCCAGCCCGACCAGGGTAATGTCGGTGCCGTGAAGGGTGGTGATGGTCTTCAGTTTCTCAGAGCCGACCATCTTCTTTGCCAGGTAGGCACTGGCTGCGTGAGGGACGGCGTAGTGGGCATGGATAAGGTCCAGTCCGTATTGTCTGCTCACGTCCACCAGCTTGGTGGCCAGGCTCAGGGCGTAGGGAGGGTATTTGAAGAGAGGATAAGAGGACACCTCGACTTCATGGATAAAAACATTCTGATGAAAGGAAGCGAGTCGAAAGGGCGTGGCGTAACTGACGATGTGAATCTCATGGCCCCGCTGGGCCAGGCCCAGCGCCAGTTCCGAGGCGATGACCCCACTCCCGCCATGGGTGGGATAGCAGATAATCCCGATTTTCACTACGTGCTCGCGCCTTTCACTTGGGCCATCCCTATGGGATCATCCAATCGAAGAGGCTCGCGGACCAGAAAAGGCTCACCGAAAGTCGTCCCAATAGAGGTGCCATAGTATCTGCTCCTGGTGGTGATCTCTTCCAGAAACTCGGGCCGGCTGATGGGAGTCTCTTCATCACCGAATCTTTTCTTGTCCGGATGGTCAAACTGAGATCGATAGGCTTGAATGGCCCTGATTTTCTGATCATGAAACTCCGTGATGTCCACCACGAAGGAAGGCTTGAATTCAAACCAGCAGGGATAATAGATCACCCTATAGGGACGATGGGACTGCTGATCGGTTTCAATCTTTTTCAGGCCGGACAGAAAAGCGGCCTGCCGCACCAGATTTGAAGTGTTCTCATGGTCGGGGTGGCGATCCTTCCAGTAGGGGGCGAAAACGACGGCTGGTTGGTAGGTCCGGATTTCGCGGATGATCTTCAGTTTGTTTTCCCAATTGACGACAACATCTCCGTCGGGAATGTCGAGCATCTTGTGAGTAGAGAGCTTGAGGAGTCCGGCAGCCTCCTGGAACTCCTGGCTGCGAATTTCGGCGGACCCTCGCGTCCCCAGTTCACCCTGGGTGAGGGAGATGACGCCGATCTTATAACCTTTGGAACCGAGTTTGATGAGGGTGCCACCGCAAAACAGTTCGATGTCGTCGGGGTGGGCGCCGAAGGCCACTGAATCAAGCTGCATGGCATCCTTTAGCCCGTATTATGGATAACTTCTCTACTGCAACGACGAAATCATCCGCCCTGACTGCGTTCCACTCGGTCGGCCTCCTCAACGTACTGCAGGGAGTACGTTTGCGGTGGCCTCCCGTCGCGTGCCTTGTCAGGTCGGCGCTTTCGTCGCTTCGTGACAAGAACCTATGCATAATCCGGGCTAGAAACCTTTCAAGTTCAGGCAAACTTCACCCGATAAGGAATGAGCGGGAAGGCTCTCGCCTGAGTCTTATGGATGAGGAATCAGTGGGCAGCACTGGAAGGGTCGGCCAATGAGCTACCGAATTTCTCCTCTTCCTTCTGCTTCACTTCTTCGATCGAGTGAGCACCGTCGAGGGAACCCACTGTATCTGTGATACGGTTGTCGTCCGTGCAGGCGGCGGCATCATTCTTGTCGGTCCACTCTTCGTATTCCTCCGGAACTTCCGCCTCGGGATAGATGGCATTGACGGGACACAAAGGAACGCAGGCATCACAATCGATGCATTCATCGGGATTGATAATCAACATGTGGGGATCTTGAATCTCGTAAAAGCAGTCGACCGGGCAGTCAGCCACACAGTCCGTATAACGGTTAGAGGCACATCGATCCGTGACAACGTAGGTCATTAATTTGCTCCTTCTCTCCTTCTTACCCTTACCAAAAAATCCTTGATAACATATACCAAGTTAGGTGTGCCATTGGCAAGTCTCGTAATCGGGCCATTTAGGAAACGATCACCTGTGGGTTGACCACATTTTCTCTCCTTGGTTTTTTCCCCTGCAGCACGGCTTTCATGTCTTCACCCAGGGTACGAAACATGCGCTCCTGGGCCCGGCTCGTCCTGGCGGCTATATGACCTGAGAATAGCACCTTCCTGTGATGGAAAATGGGGTGTGAGAGATCGGGGGGTTCCGAAATCAGGGTATCCAGAGCCACGAAACCCAGCCGGCCACTTTCCAGAGCGGAGTAGAGAACGTCGTAGCTTTCCACCAATTCTCCTCGGGCGGCGTTGACGAGGATTGCGCCCGGCTTGAAGCTTTCGATGTTGGCGGCGTTGATCAAACCTCTTGTTTCGTCCTTGAGTGGGGCATGCAGGGTGACGATATCGCTGTTTTCCAGTAGCTGGGTCAGGGGAACGGAGTGAAGTCTTTCCTGGGCGAAATCTGCGGGCTCGAGATAGGGATCTGTAACCAGTACGGTGAGGTCGAAGTTCTGCAGAAGATGCCAGACCTCCCTGCCGATGCTGCCCAGTCCCACAATCCCCAGCGTGGCACCTTCAAGGTCCAGGTTGAGGCGATGAGAGCGCTCTTGCCAGTCCCCTTCCAGAACTCTTTGGTGCCACCCGCGCAGATCCTTGGCGGCGGCCAGAATGAGTCCGACGGTGTGTTCCGCCACCGCCCGGGACATGGCTCCTGGCGTATACAGTACCGGAATTTTCCGCAAAGATGCGGCTTCAACGTCAACGGTGTTATAGCCTGCTCCCGTCCGAGCGATCACTCGAAGGTTGGGGGTTGCCTGGATGACTTCACTGTCGATCAGAGCAGAGCCGCGGACCACGATTCCGATCACCTCTTCGTCCAGGGAGGAGAGCAGTTCGTTTCGAGACGATTCTTCTATGAGAATCACCTGAACATCGGAGAAAAACTTCTCGATGACCCAGGCAGGCAGGTGTCCGACAAAGACGATCTTTTGCTGCTTTTTCCCCCGTTTCATGATGTGCTCTATTGTCTTCAGATGGGTGACAAAATTGAGTCATGGAGGGGATGTTGTGGTGCCTTCCATCCTGTGGACAAGCTCAGCAGGCACGTGCTAGAATTCCCGCCTTGTTTGCAGTGTCCCCATCGTCTAGCCTGGCCCAGGACACCGCCCTTTCAAGGCGGCAACACGGGTTCAAATCCCGTTGGGGACGCCATTTCCAGCGTCCCTTCAAAAATTAGAGCCCGAATAGAGCCCAGATTTGTAGCAGATTTGTGCCACCTTTTATGGGTTCTGATTCCTTACGGTAGGTAGGTCTAGATCAGTTGGTAGGCACCAGGCGTTTGAGTTCTTCAAACCAGTTGAGGACGACGTTTAGCTCAGTGACCTTTAGCTCACCAGTCTTGACCATCAGAAACTTCTGGCCACCTGGAGTGACGTCATATTCTGCACGAGGCCCATAACTGAACTACTCTCCTTCGAAGAGGAATTTGGGTGTCCCCCTAGTAAAGGTTGGTTCGGTGGTGATATCAACCGCTATCATCTTGTTCCCATTCCGATAGAAGATCTCTCTGCTGTTCGGCCAGACTGCTTCCTCAAAAGGCTGCGATTTTCGTAGGGGCAGAGCCGGTGGCTGGCACGAGTGGCTGAGCCGTGCCGCCCTTACAGGGCTCTTCCGGAGCGTTCCCTGAAATCCAGGGCTAAAGCCCTGGGCTATTCCCTGTCGCCCTTTCAGGGCTCCGGAGTCGTTAGCTGTTCGAGGGTCCGTTCGGTCTCGGATTCGGCACCTGAGGTGCCTCCCACATTCTGCACTTTCATAAGCCTGCCGGACCGTAATTCGAAATATCGGCAGGTCTTTACATTGAAGGACTGGGGGAAAAGGGAACACAGTCGGCTGGGAGCGCACGAAAGGACGACCCCGGATCAGATCTGAGGGAACCAGGCAACCACCATGACCAGGGCCAGGGAAGCAACGCTTACGCCCCAATAGATCCATGACTCTCGACGTTGGACCTCGGCATCTCGTCCACCATAGGCGGAATCCTCCGGGGAAAAGACTTCCTCTTCTGCGCGTGTGGTCATCATACCCACCGAAAGCGCTACGACGACCAATCCCACGTAGCTGGAAACCTGAGGATAAACAGGCTGCTTGAGCAAGATGGCCAACACCGGCAGCATCAGCAGCAGTGAGGTAAAGGGACTTTCTCGGCTTCCCCCCGTGTCGGCCAAAAGATAGGTGAGGAAAGCCGTATCGGCAACAAACAGCATAAAAAGGGCCAGAGACATCTGGATGCCCGCAATGGCAAGGCTGCCCATTTGGAACTCCCCCAGAATGCCCTCAGAAAGGACCAGTAGTGCCAGAGTCATCACCGAGAACAGTGTCATGGGTCGCAGGAGATGGTAGGTGGCCGGGAGCAAGCCGGCGGCGATCCTCAAGATAAGAAGAAACAGGAACTGCATGATGATGGCGGCTAAGGTAATTTTAAGTGTCGCATCCACTGGACTTTCTCCTTTCTTGGCGGCAGTTCCTCACTAGCCGGGATTATGCATAGGTTTTCGTGATGAAGTGCCGTAAGCGCCACGATGACAAGGCGTGCAACGACGGGCCCCACAGGCGCACTCATGCAGTACGCCGAGGAGCCCAAGGAAGCACAACGCAGTCAGCGTGGATGATTGCGGCACTGCAGTAGAAAATCTGTTCATAATCCCGGCTAGAATCCATACATTCACTGATATAACTATGATACGGAATATTCTTGGGTAAGTGCAATTGAGCAAGTTACTTAGCTCTTATAGAGAGAAGGGCCTGTCTATTTAAACTCCTGCTGTACGGGTAAAGCAGGAACAAATCCTTTGGCTCCACTCTTTCCTTCCTCCAGGTTCATGTAGCGGCGAACTGTCGGGTAGGCAAAATCAATGTCATCACATTTTCCAAACTCAGTTAAGATATCCTCCCATATCGCTTCTGCGGAGCCACGGCGTTTTCTGGGATCACACAGATAACGGATGGTGAGAAATACCCCGGAATCACCTACGCTGGTCCACACCTTAGGGGTCAGTGTTGAGTATATGATCATGGCCCTCTGGGCCGCTTTTCGAACGGACTGCATAGCGGATTCACTCAGATGAGCCGAATGGTCATCGACGATCTTCTGGAGGATGGCTTTGGCCTTGGGCCAGTTGCTTTCGAAGGTGACCAGCACGGGAATCTCATTCCAAATGTACTGAAAACCCTTGCTGTAGTTAGCGATCACCTCGATGAGAATTCGGCTGTTGGGAACGAGAATAACGCGACCCGTGCTCTGATCCGCATCCACCCAATTCCCGATTTCTATTAAAGTGAAGCGAAAGAGCCTGATGTCGATGACATCACCTGCGTGCTCCCCAATTTGAATCCGGTCGCCCACCTCGAATGGACGCCGCCAGAGCAGGTACATCCAGCCGGCCACACTGGCCACCAAATCCTTTAAAGCGATGGCCAAACCTGCTGAAACCAGACCCAGAAAGGTGCCGATATCCTGAAAGCCGGTAAACCAGATGCGCCCCAGAAGGAGCAGAGTCAAGCCAGCCGAAACATAGGCGCTGACCTTGCGGGCATGGTAACGAAAGCGTACGTCTTCGCTTCGCCGAGCGATGATCCAGGCCACCAACCCGCGCAAAATCATGATTACGGCGATAATCGCCAGTGAAGCGATGACCTTGCTTTGGGTTTCTGCCTGTAGACCGATAACGGATTGCAACCACTCACCCATAACTTTAGTCTACGAAATTAAGCGTAGCGACAGGAAGTTAAGGGTAAGGGACTTGTAGAGAATCCTGGATAGCTGTGAAGGACAAGAGCCGTGGTGCTGGTTAAAGGGGAGGAGAGCTGCTGTCGGCGTTTCCACCCGTGGCCCAGCGGATGACACCTGTATGATCAATAAAAAACCATCGGTCTCCGGTTTCTCCCGGAACGTCCGGTCCTCCAGTCCCCCACCAGCTATAGAGGGAATTGGATCCGTTATCAATGCTGAAGTTGTAGCCAAAAGCATCGGCGGAGCCACGGAAGTCGATGAAACCTGCATTAAAAAGCTGATTGTCGGCGTCAGCATAGACTCCATATCTCGTGTAATAGAGCTCTTGAGCGCTGGTCCAGCTTCGCATGTAAGTGATCGCTGTCTTTTCGTTGGCCGCCTTTTTGGACTCCACAAGGTTGGGAATGGTCAAAGAGGCAATGATGCCGATCACGGCAATCACGATCAGCAGTTCGATAAGAGAAAAACCCGGACTCCGACAGCTCCAGGATGAAGGACCCGTAGCTATTTTTCTGTTGCCACTCAAAGCTTTCACCTCTTATTTCAGTCTAACATTATGGCGCCTTGGATAGGGCGCGGCTGATTGAATCTCCCGCATCTTCCGGCCTCATTTCGGCACTGGCAGCATTCCTGCCGGAGCCAACACCGAAATAGACAGCACAAATCGTGCCAAAAGAGATAGCAAGTTTGTTAAGTGGATGGATATCAATAACTTAAATACTCCATCCTGATGCCTGTTTGTCCCTGCCGGAAGGCGGATCGGTGACGCTCCCGGATAGTTGGAAGTGGCGGATTTTGTCAAAAAAGGCTGTTCAGGGCATTGCATTGATCGGTGTTTTAGGGAATGCTACGCTTTCAGAGGCACTCGACATGAAAATCCTATTTATTTGCGCAACAGCTCTTTTGTTCCCGGTGATCATCCTCTGGAGCTTGACCCAGCCCGCGGTTGAGATGTCCCCGGAATGGGAGTTGGCCGTGGTCAATGCGGGGACGCAGCTGCCTTCCGATCACCCCACTGTGGCCGAGTTTCGCGAACTTCTGGATCGCCTTGAGGAGAAATGCTCCAATTCCCGCCGTGACATTGTGGAGATTTGCATCAACGCTTACCTGTGGAGAAAGGAGAGAGGCGATCTGGATACTCTGTTCGAGTTCATCCAATCCATCGACGAAGCGACTCCCGTGGAATTGGATTTCGAACTCGATCTGCAGACCATCGTTCGTGGGATGCTCAACTATTGAGTTGGGAAAAAAGGTCTTACGGGAAATGCCTTACTTCATGCAAACGGCACGGATCTGGCGAATGTCGGTCAGACCCATGAACACCTTGAGGATACCGTCCTGTTTGAGAGTCGTCATTCCATCCGATCTGGCCTGATCTCGAATCTCCGCCATGTTGCTCTTCAGCTGGATCAAGTGTTTGATTTCATCGGTCCCTTCCAACAGCTCGTGAACGGCCATACGGCCGACATAACCACTATCGTTACACTTGCCGCAACCGACCGGACGCTGGAGAGTCAGGTCCTTGGTGTACTTGATACCGGTTTGCTCGAACTCCTCCGCCCCGTACTCGGTAGCTAAAGCCTGAAACTCATCCTGAGTGGGGTGGTAGGCCTCCTTACATTCGGCGCACAGGGTCCGGGCTAGACGCTGAGCCATGATTCCGAGCAAAGCATCAGCGAAGTTGAAGGGATCCATACCCATATCCAGCAATCGGATGATGGTTTCCGGGGCACTGTTGGTGTGAAGGGTACTGAGAACCATATGTCCTGTAAGAGAAGCCTCGATTCCGATCTCGCAGGTTTCCTGGTCACGCATCTCCCCCACCATGATCACATCCGGATCAGCACGCAGGAAGGCCCTCATGGCGCGAGCAAAGGTAAAGCCAATCTTGGGTTGCACCTGAACCTGTCGAAGGCCGGCCTGGGTGATTTCCACCGGATCTTCGGCCGTCCAGATCTTACGTTCGGGGGTGTTGATAAACTTCAATCCGGAGTGCAAGGTAGTGGTTTTACCCGATCCTGTCGGGCCCACAACCAAGACGATTCCGTAGGGTAACTGGATAATCTTTTCAAACACTTCCTTATTGCGCTCGAGGAAGCCCATCTTGTCCAGCGAGATGGGGTCTCCCCCACCCAAAATACGCATGACCACATCTTCCATTCCACCGGCCGTGGGTAGTGTGGCCACGCGAAGCTCAATGTCTCTCCCCCCGTATTTCTTGAATTGTATTTTCCCATCCTGGGGCAACCTTCTCTCGGTGATGTCCAAATCGGACATGATCTTGATTCTGGACACCAGGGCTCTTTTGAACTGGTAGGGAACGGTTTGGTAACGGGCACAGGTTCCGTCAACTCTAAAGCGGATCTCCATCGGTTTTCTGCCTGGATAGGGTTCCAGGTGAATATCCGAGACCCGCTGGTTATAGCCGTCATTGATAATCTTGTTGGCCAGTTGGGCGATGGCGCTATCGCTTTCCGAAACCTCCTCGCTCTCTACCTCGGCTGACGTGTCAGTATCCAGCTCGGCCATAATGTCTTCCATGGAGCCTTCGTCGCTCGGGCCTCCAAAGAAGTATTCAATGAATTTGAGGATATCCTCTTTGAGGCCCACGCAGTACTCGATCTGGGTGGTCTTGAGCAAGGTCTGCGCCATGTCCCGTTTGGCCAGGTGGTTGACGTCATCCATCAGGACACTGACGCTGCCGTCCTTATTTTTCCCCAGAGGGACTCAGTAATTGGTCTGCAGGTAGGTTTTCTTCAAGTTGTGGAGCAGGGCGCCCGGTATCTGGATCTTGTCATCGAATTGTACAAACCGACATTTGTAAAATTCGCTCAGAGCCGTACCTATGCGGTCCTTGGGGACCCTGTGATTCTTCAACAGGATCTGTTCCACATCCTGTCCCGTCTGCCGTGCCTGGACAAGGGTTTTGTCCAGTTCTGCCTGGGTCACCAAGCCCTGGCTGGTCAGATAGTCAAAGCGAGTGGGACGCCGACGAGCGAGTCGTCGCTGGTTTTGAAAGGCGATGGCCAGGATCTTAGCGATTTCCCCGGCCGAGGTTTCGTCATCGCGCGTGAACCTGGACCCGTCCTTGCGATTGATGAGCTGCAAGACGCCCAGTATATTACTTTCAAATTGGATGGGCGCTGCCAGGACCTGAGCTGTGCGGTAGCCGCTTTTCACATCCCAGCTTTTGTCAAATTTCAGATCGGGATGGATGGCCTGGATCTCCTCTGCAGAGTAGGCATCAGAGATATTGAGGACTGTCGCCGTTAAGGCCGTGTAACCGGCGATGCTGGAAGCACTGATGGGAATTCGAATCTCACTCAGCTCGGTTCCGACCTTGAATCGTGAAAAGACTTCCTTGGAGTTGTTATCGATGACGTAGATGGTAATTCGGTCGGCCTTGAAGAGAAAGAGGATACGATCCTTGAGGTCGATGAGAATCGAATCCAGGTTATCGGCCGATTCGGTCGGCCTTGAAGAGAAAGAGGATACGATCCTTGAGGTCGATGAGAATCGAATCCAGGTTATCGCCGAGTTGATCTCATTGGTGATTTCTTGAAGGGCCTGCCGATAGACCAGTTGGGCCTTTAACTCCTTAACATCGGTAGCACCTTTTTCAGCGTATTGAAAAGACATGTCCGCACGATCTGAGGCGGTCAAGAGCGGCCTCTGAGAGACACCCTAGTGGCCAGTTTTACCCTTAACTAATGTAGCTTTTTCCGTTTATTTGGGTCAAGGAGACGGAAGTCACCTGAGCGAGATACTACCTAAGGGCCCGCAACATCGCTGCGGATACGAAAGCGCGGTTTCTTCTCCTCACCTTTGCCCCGCTTCAAATCCGCGGCCTGGATGCGCAAGCGAAGGTTATTGGCACTGTCGGCGTTGGCCAGAGCCGAATCGAGATCGATTTGCCCATTCATGTAAAGGTTGAAGACGGCCGTGTCAAAGAGCTGGCACCCCTCCTGTTCTCCCTGTTCCATGGCCTCTTTGAGCAACTCTACCTGTCCCTTTCTGATCATGTCCTTGATTCGGGGTGTATCGAGTAGAATCTCAACGGCAGGGAGCCGCGTTCCGCCCATCGTTTTGACCAGTCGCTGGGAGAGGATGGCCCTGAGATTTAAGGAAAGCTGCAGATAAATCTGCCGATGTCGCTCTTCGTCAAAGAAGTTCATGACGCGTTCAATGGCCTGGCTGGCATTGTTGGAGTGCAGTGTGGCCAGACACAAATGACCGGTCTCGGAAAAGGCAATAGCGGCTTCCATCGTTTCCGCATCACGGATCTCACCGATGAGAATTACATCGGGTGCCTGCCGCAAAGTGTTTTTCAAAGCGGCCTGGAAAGAGACCGTATCGTAGCCGACCTCCCGCTGCGTGATGACGCATTGCTTGTGGGTGTGAAGAAACTCCACGGGATCCTCGATGGAGATGATATGACCCGGCGAAGTGGAGTTTCGGTAGTCGATCATGGCGGCCAGTGTGCTGGACTTACCGCAGCCCGTCGCGCCCACCACCAAAATCAGGCCGCGCTTACTCATGACGATGTCGTTGAGAATCAAAGGCAAGTTGAGCTGGTCAACGTTCATGATTTCAAATTTGATCTGTCGGATGACCAGCCCAGGACTGCCTCGCTGCTGGAAGATATTGACCCGAAAGCGGCCCAGGTCTTCGTAGCCCAGGGCCAAGTTCATCTCTCGGGTATCGGCAAACATCTTCTTTTGCCTTTCATCCATGATGGCCTGGCAAAGCACTGCCAACTCTTCCCGAGTCAACTCCTGATTACCGACAGGGTAGATGGTTCCTTCAATTCGATACATGGGGGGAAGACCTACGGTCAAGTAGACGTCCGAGGCGTCTTTCTCCACCATCACTGATAAAAACTCACGAATCTCCATGATTTTCCCCTTATGCAGTCGCTGCTGCGGGATCGAAGAGATTTGGATTCTCACTCTTGGTCTGAGCTTCCTCTCTCCTGATTTGACCTCGAGTGACTAATTCCATAAGAGCGGCGTCCATGGTCTGCATCCCGTCTTTTTTTCCGGTCTGCATAGCTGATGGGAGCTGATGGACCTTTGCTTCCCGAATCAGATGGCGGACCGGCGGTGTTCCCACCATGATCTCCAAAGCGGCCACACGCCCCCCTCCCACTTTTTTACACAACGTCTGGGTGATGATGGCTTGGAGAGACTCTGCTAACTGGGTTCGTATTTGGGACTGCTGAGCAGAGGGAAAAACGTCGATGATGCGGTCAACCGTCTGGGGAGCGCCGGAGGAGTGAAGTGTTCCAAAGACCAAGTGACCCGTTTCAGCAGCCGTGACGGCCAACTGGATGGTCTCCAGATCACGCATCTCACCCACCAGGACAAAGTCGGGATCCTCACGGAATGCGCTGCGCAGCGCGTTGGCGAAGGAATGGGTATGATTCCCCAATTCCCTTTGTTGGACCAGACATTTCTTGGAGGAGTGCACGAATTCGATGGGATCTTCAATGGTGATGATGTGACCTTCTCTGGTGTTGTTAATGAAATCGACCATCCCTGCCAGGGTGGTCGATTTTCCGCTACCGGTAGGACCCGTGACCAGAATAAGTCCCTTTTCATGATCGCACAGCTTCTTGAGAATGGCGGGTAGACCCAACTGCTCCAGGGACAAAATGGTAGTGGGAATGACACGGAAGGCCGCCGATTTTCCGCGACGCTGAACAAAGGCGTTGACACGAAAACGGTTGTTTCCCATTTCGAATGAGAAATCCAGCTCGTTCAATTCTTCGAAGTCCTTGCGCTGCTTATCCCCCATAATGTCGTAGACCATCCTGTGCACATCGTCCCCAGTGAGCGCGGGGTGATCCAAACGTTTCATGTCTCCATGAATACGCATGATGGGAGGCTCACCGCTGCTGACATGGATGTCCGAAGCCTCCTCTGAAACGGCAAATCGAAGCAACTCAGTGATATCCATGCTTAGCCTACTTTCCTAAAAACTTCCTCTGGCAATAAGTGAATCATCTCTTTTTGTGGCTGGGGGTTCTCCTATGGAGGTTGTCATAAAGAAGATAAATCTATACTACAATATGCGCTTCAGCCTGTTCAAATGAACGGAATCAGGACACCAGCCTTAGTGTCTCGTTCTATAAATACGGTGACGTTTGTGGCGAGCGCGACGGCGTCAAGTTCGCGAAGCGACGACGACGACGCGATGCCGCTGTGTATCGTGGAGGAGGAGGGACAAAGCAATCGATGCCGTCCCGCCGCCACCCTTCGGGCTGATGGAGCTTGTGAGGCGACTTCTACATCGCTCGTCGTCGCCGATGTCCCTGCATCGCCTTCTCCTCGCTCCTTGATCTCGCCTCACAAGCCCCATCAGCAAACATCATCGTATTTATAGAGCGAGACACTAAGGCTGGGGGGGAGCTAGCTTGGCAGCGAGGGTTCCCACGGTAAGGGTCACCGCCGTTCCAACCAGGACATACCAGGTCCAGGCAACGGTGCCGCTCACGTGAACCACCAGCATGGTCACCAGTCCTGCCATCATTCCGGCAAGCGCCGCTCCTTCTGGAATTCGGGTGCTCCGCAACCCCAAAAGAAAGATCCCTAAGATACTCCCCATGGTGATGGTCGTGATGGTGAGTCCAACTTCCAGGACCTCGCCCCAAGTTCGGGCCATCATGGAAATTCCAACCAAGACCGCACCCCAGCCTAACGTGAGGATTCGGGAAGCCTTGAGATAGTGAGTCTCCGTCCGACCCTTGCCCCAATAGTTTTTGTAGAAGTCATTGACCGAAGAGGAAGCCAGTGAGTTGAGTGAGCTACTCAGAGTAGACATGGCCGCTGCAAAAATGGCGGCGATGATCAACCCGGAAACGCCGGGCGGCATTTGTTGGACAATGAAAATCGGAAATATCCGATCCATTTGCTCCAGCTCCTGATCGAGGGGGAAATGCTGGTAAAAAGCGTAAAGCATCACCCCGATCATGAGAAAGAGCAAGAACTGGGCAAAGACCAGAAGGCCACTCACAATCAGAGCCAGTTGGCTCCCTTTTTTGTTGCCACAGGCAAGATAGCGCTGGACCATCATCTGGTCGGTGCCGTGGGTCGCGAAGGTAACGAAAGAGCCTCCCAGAAGACCCGCCCAAAAGGTGTAGGCCACACCCAGGCTCAAGGTGAAATCAAAAAACTGAAATTTGTTCAGGGGTGCCGCCAAGCTCACCACCTCCGACCATCCCCCGGGGATGCGGCTCAAAATGATGAAGAAGGCAAGGGTGGCCCCGGTGATATAGATCACGAGCTGAATGACGTCATTCCAGACCACCGCCCGCATTCCTCCGTACAAGGTATAGACGATGGTGATCACCCCGATAATGACGACACTCCATTGGTCCGAGATGTCCATGACTACAGATAAGACCAGGCCGGTGGCGAAAAGCCTCACTCCGTCGGCAAGGGAGCGACTGGCCTGGAAGAGAAATGCGGAAAAGTTCTGTACCTTCCGTCCAAAGCGGAGATTCAACACTTCATACGCGGTCTGGATTTCCCCTTTGAAATAGGAGGGAATGAGAAAGAAGCTGACCAGCAGTCGTCCCCAAAAGTAACCGAAGACGACTTGCAGGAAAGCCAGGTTGCCGGTGTAGGCAATGGCTGGAGCGCCGATGAAAGTGAGTGTGCTGGTTTCCGTGGCCACGATGGAGAAAGAAATCGCCCACCAGGGGACCTGCTTGCCGGCCAGGAAATAGTCATTGATATTCTTGTTGCCCCTCCCGATTAGAGCTCCTAACAGAGCACTGGCGACGAGGTAGAAGGCAAGGACAACGTAATCAAGAGTCGTGAATCCCATCCTATTTGACCCGGACTATGCACAGATTCTCTACTACGGCAACAAAATCATCAGCCCTGACTGCGTTCCACTCGGTCGGTCTCCTCAACGTACTGCAGAGAGTACGTTTGCGGGGGCCTTGGGGCACCCGCTTGCGGGTCTTGCGCCTTGTCAGGTCAGTGCTTTCGTTGCCTCGTGACAAGAACCTATGCATAATCCGGGTTATCCTCGAGGATCTGCTTCAAAGGATCCTTCGTGAACAGGTAGAAGGTGCGCCGTGGAGGACCCGACACAATCAGGAAATCAGCCGCCAGGTATCCTTTGCTGAGATAATGTTGAAAGATTTGCCGGATTTTAGCCTGCCCAGCGGCAGCCAATGAGAAGCTTTCTTGAAGGATCGCTTCAAAGTTATCCGGCACCTCCGCCAGAAATTCGGGCTGAGAGCACTCCAGGTCAGGGTCCAGCAAGGCCTTCCTCCCCTCCTCGTCTTCACCCCATGCCGTTACCTGAACCAGGGACGGCTCACGCTTGAGCGAGGGAGGAGGACGCAGGAGGCGCTGTTGGACTCTTGAAGAGGCAACGTACCAGTGGGCCCAAACACGATCGGTGGCCAGTCCACGGGAGAAGTGACTCTGTAGCGGCCCGTAGTAGTGCGGTTGATAAGACGGAATCACGACGCCCAACTTGCGCACATTCAGATTGGCGTTGTTGGAACGCATGGGGTCGAAGACCCATTTGACTAAATCCAGATTCGCCTCGAGGGCAAAATCCCGCTGACAGAGCTTGAGCTGAAGGCCAATACCCAGGTGCCGGTGCTCTTTTCGAACCCCTACAAGTTGGCTATGCAAATAGGGTTTTTGCAGGAGAGGATCCACTCCCCTCCAGGCCAACGAGAGACCCACGGGCAAATCGTCGATAAAAGCGCCCGCCACGTGGGCTCCACTTTCTGCCAGAGCGAACAGGGCCCGGGCGGGATAAGGGAAATCGGTATCCGGTTGGCCATACCCCCAGATCTCACGCTGCAGATGGACCAGCCGGGACATTTCACCGATGGAATGGAGAGTACGCAGCCGAACTTCGCTGGAGGAGAGCTGGATGCTCCGATCAGGCTCCGGGCTCATTTTTGAATCCCATGTCCCAGGGGGTAGAATTCGGGAAGGCTAATGGGCAATTTGCCACCGAAGGGCGTTTCTCCGAGGATCGATTTCACGGCGGCTAACTCGGCCTCTGGATGGTCATCATAAGCGAGGATATAACTGGATAATTCGGGAACGAAGGAAAGCAAATAGGGGCTCCCGAAGAGCACGAAGGCAAAGGGTGGGCGGAGTTGGGAAAGATTCTTCAATAATTCGAGCTGATTCAGGGAGAGATCGAGAGAACCATTGTAAGCGGCAGTTCGGATGTAGCCTGCCACCACCATATAATCAACGCGTTTGGCTAACTCTTCAATCAGAGCGATTTCGTCACCTGAAGCACGGGGAAGCACCTCCACATGAATGGTCTGGGAATGGCGACGACGGAACTCACGCACAAAACTGTCCCCTCGACTCTCCCTGGGACGACGCTCATCCAGGAGGGTCAGCAGCAAGACGGTACTCCTTCGCGTCGGTGAGAAGGGCAAAACACTCTTTTCATCACGCACCAGCGTGATCGCTTGGTCCATGATTCTTTGAGCCTCCTCCTGATATTCGGGAGATCCCACTTTTTGATCGATGGAAGAGAGGTCGACCAGGAAGTTTTGGTGAAGGCCGAGCCTGGCCTTGGCCTCCAGAATCCGCCGCACCGAATCGTTCAGTCGATCCTCACCGATCTTTCCCTGGCGTACCGCTTGAAAAAGACCCTGAAAAACGGCTTTTACCGATAAGGGGAAGAGAATCATATCGGCACCGGCTATGAAAGCTTGGACGGCTGCATCCCTCTCCTTCCAGCGCGCATGAATTCCTCCCATGTTGAGGGCGTCAGTAAAAATGAGGCCTTTGAAGCCCATGTCGTTTCTCAGCAAATCGGTTGAGATTCGGCGAGACAACGTGGCCGGCAGCCCTTCTTCAGGTTCCAGGGTTGGAATCGACACATGAGCCGTCATGATGGCTTGAACCCCCGCCTCGATAGCGGCCTGGAAGGGAGGCAGCTCCACTTCGTCCAGACGTTCTCGGGAGACCTCGATGACGGGCAGTTCCAGATGGGAATCGATGGTTGTGTCCCCGTGCCCCGGAAAATGTTTGGCGGTGGCAAGAATCCCGTTTTCCTGAACCCCCTGAATGTAAGCCACCGCCTTTTGGGCAACCTGTGTCGGATCCTCACCAAAAGAACGGATGTTGATAATGGGATTTCGAGGATTGTTATTCACATCCACAACGGGATAGAAATTAACGTTAATGCCCAGGCTTTTTGCCTCCAGAGCCGTGATTTCCCCAACCCGGCGGATACTGGCCAGGTCAGAAGTCGCCCCCAGGGCCATGGCCTTTGGGAAGCGTGTCCCGCCCCGGAAAATAAGGCCAGCCCCACCCTCCAAATCGGCGGTAATAAATAGGGGGATGCGGGCCATCTCCTGAATTCTTCGAATCAGGAAAGCCGCCGAAAACACCTCACCTCCAAGGGCGTGATAGCCCCCAACGTGATAGTCGGTCACTTCTTGCCGGATCTGCTGAAATTTATCGGTGCTCAGGTTGGTGAAGTTTGTGCCGGCTGCACCGACGATGAGTTGACCCACCTTTTCTTCCAGGCTCATGCCCTTCAAGGTTTCCTCTACCCAGGTTTGGCCTTCTTCATCCAGGGGAGGTATACCCTCTGAGCCTCTCGACTCGGAAGTGGTCATGAGCAAAATCAACATCAGTGTCACCGAGACAGCGGCCGTCTTCATGAGGCGGATTATAGCAGGGAACTATGAGATCGAGTGTCACTGGCCCTGTCCAGCGGGTTTTCGATCTTCTGTCTGTAGCGGTGTCACGCATTTTTTCACCCCAAGGATGGATTGATCCTGGGTAAATTCCACACGGAAGTCAAAAACCAGGGATAATTCTTTCTATGGTTGGAATAAGGATTTCCGGGAAACGATTCGTGGCCAGGAGGTACTTGAGAAATTGATTAGGGTCCGTAGCCTGGAACTCCCCGAGGTCATCCGAGATCCACTGGGAGCTTTTGTTCATCGTCTTCGACGCTCCCTTCCCGCCGAAGAGGTTGGAGATGAAGGTCAAACCGGCCAAGTAGGGACCATAGGTGCTGACCAGCAAGCTGCCCAGGCGCTCTTCGAAAGGGGTGTGGCATTGGCACGGGCTGGCGAGGCTGAGGAAGCTTTTAGAGCCTACGATGAACTACTGACTCGCTTTGTAGAAAAAACGGATGTGCAGGTGCAAGTGGCGTGGGCACTTTTAAACATGGGTCTAACCCTGGGAAGTGAGGGGCGTACGAGCGACGAAATTGCCGTCTACGAAGAGTTGCTGCGTCGCTTTGGGTCGGCAGTAGCACGTCCGCAGTTGACCGGTCTTGCGCGTCCGGATTGGCTCAAGGGAGAACGAGCACCCAGCCAAGTCAGTCAGGAGCGGGCGACACAGCATGGGCCGGTGGCCTGGGCACTCTTTAACAAGGGCGTGGCCCTGGGAATCGTGGGGCGCACGCAGGAAGCACTGGCAAGCTATGATGAGCTGCTGCATCGCTTTGGGCCGGCCACACAATCCCGGGGAACGAAAGAGGGTGGCCTAACACTTCCAGGCTGGTTGGCGGCGGACAGGCAGGTGGGTATCCACGAGGAAGAGGAAGCGGAGGTGCGCGAACCGGTGGCCTGGGCGCTCTTTAACAGAGGTGTGATTCTGAAAAGCCTGGGCCACACACAGGAAGCGATTGCCGTTTTCGACGAGTTGTTAAATCGCTTCGCGGCAGTGAAGCAGAAAACCCTGGAGCGTTTGACGCGTCCGGGATGGCTCAAGACCGATTCCCAGGATGATCTCCATAAGAAAGAACTACGGATGCAGGTGGCCTGGACTCTTTTTAATAAGGCCGTGGCCCTTGGAACCCTGGGTAGAACGCAGGATTCTCTTGCGACCTACGATGAGTTATTGCGTCGCTACGCAGGGCTAAGAGGAGCATCAACCGGCGGTCTGGTTCGTCCGGGATGGCTGAAGGGAACAAAGACGGCTACGCCTACCGATCCGGATGTGCGGGAACAGGTGGCCTGGGGGCTCTTTAATAAGGGGGTGACTCTGGGAGGCCTGGGCCGAACACAGGAAGCACTGTCAGCCTACAACGAACTGCTGAGTCGCTTTGGTGACTCGAGAGAAACAGATGTGCAGGAGCAGGTGTCGCGCGCGCTGCTGAATACGGGGGTTCTGGAGGCAACTTTTCAAGAGCAAGTCGCCCGGGCACCTGCCAGTCAGGGGACCACCCTGGGGACTCTCGGATCCGCACAAGATCCAAGCGGGTTTTTCGACCAAGCGGTGAACCCGGTCCAACACACCGCCACAACAGAACCGTCTGGAAAGCCGGTGAGAGCCCTTATGGCTCGAGCAATCTCTCTGGGGAATACAGCGCAAGCGATTGCGGTCTACGATGAGCTGATTGCTCGCTTCGGCAACGTCACTGAAATGCAGGAGAGAAAGTACGTGGCCGAAGCAATGGTGAACCAGGGAGAGGTTTTAGAGACTCTGGGTGGCAAACAAGAGGCGATTGAAGTCTACGATGCGATCATTCGAAACTTTGGCGAGTCAACGGAACCCGCGTTGCGGGAGCAGGTGGGGCGGGCAGTGCTCAAATTGGAGACGTTGGGAGCGTTACCGACGCAGCAAGTAGCACCGGAGCCACCTGTACCGGCGCCACCTGAGCCGGCAGCACCTCCCGTGGTACCTGAACCGGTCGTCCCTGAACAGGCACCGCCTGACCCCGGGCCCTCTGAACCGGTTTCCCATGAGCCCGTGGAGGAGGGGGAAACTCTGGGAACTCTGGGCGAGAAACAGGAACCACTGAGTCCGGGTGAATACGCCACGGAAACCGACCTGCCCCATGAGGCAGCCAGCGCCCTGGTGGCTAAGGGAGTGGCCCTGGGAACTCCACAGGAGGCCATTGAAGTTTACGACGAGGTGATCAGCCGCTTTGGCACGACGACGGAGCCGGAAGTGAGCGGAGTAGTGGCTGAGGCGATGGTTCACAAGGTGGTCGCCCTGGGGACGCTGGGTCTCACGAAAGACGCCATTGTTGTGTGCGATGAAGTGATCAGCCGCTTCGGCGCGGCTCAGCAGTCCCTGTTGCGGGAACAGGTAGCTGAAGCTGTGGCCAAGAAAGAGGCATTGGAAGTGATCGGCCGTGAACTAGAGGAAGGGCAAGATAAGAGAGAAGTGCAGGAACTAGCGGAGAAAGAGGCCCAGGAGGCGGAAGAGAAACGGAGGGCACAGGAGCAGGCGGAAAAAGAGGGGGAAGAAAAGCGAAAAGCGGAAGAGCAGGCGGAGAAAGAGGCTCAGGAGGCGGAAGAGAAACGGAAGGCGCAGGAGCAGGCGGAAAAGGAAGCCCAAAGGCGAGAACCGCGGGAACTGATCGAAAAGGGAGTGGCGCTGGGAAGTACAGATGAAGCGATTGCAATCTACGATGACGTGGTCCTTCGCTTCGAAGAGGTCACGGCATTGGAAGTCCGAGAGCTGGTAGCGGATGCGCTGATCAAGAAGGGATTGACGCTTGGAGCAATGGACCGCATGGAGGACACCATTGACGTGTGCGATGAATTGGTGAAGCGCTTGGGCGAGGCCGTCGACATCTCACTGAAGACACAAATCGGTCGAGCGTTGGTGACCAAAGAGGTGGCCCTGGCCAGCTTGGGTCGTATGGAAGCAGTCATCGAGGTGTGCGATGAGGTGATGGATCGCTTTGGGGAAGTCAGCCAGGAAGGATTGCAGGAGCACGTCATCGAAACGCTTTCCAACAAAGCGGTGGCTCTTAAAAGTTTGGGTCGCATGGAAGAAGTGATCCAAGTGTGCGACGAGGTAATGGATCGGTTCGGCGAAGCCGGCCAGGCAGCTATACGGGAGAAGGTGGCTGGAGCACTGTTCAATAAGTGGGTCGCTTTGGGCACGTTGGGTCAGACGGAGGGAGTGATTGAGGTCTGTGATGATGTGATCCATCGCTATCAGGAGGCACAGGAGCTGTCACTTCAAGAGCAGGTGGTACGAGCCATGGTTGAAAAAGGGGTAATCCTGGGAACGCTGGACAAGATGGAGGAAGAGATCGAGATCTACGATGAGGTCATCACCCGCTACCAGGAGACACAAGAATTGGCGCTGCAGGAGCAGATGGTTAAAGCGCTGGTCAACAAAGGAGTGGCGCTGGGGACACTGGGCCGTGCCGAAGAGACACTGAGCGTTTGTGATGAGGTGGTCAAGCGCTTTCAAGATGCGCAAGAACTGGTATTACAGGAGCAAGTGGGTAAAGCACTGGTCAACAAAGGAGTGGCGCTGGGGACACTGGGCCGGCTGGATGAAACCATTGAAGTGTGTGATGAGGTTCTCAAGCGCTATCAGGAGGCACAGGAAGTGGAGTTGCAGGAGCAAGTGGCGCTGGCGCTGGTCAACAAGGGAGTGGCCCTGGGAAGTTCAGATCGCATAGAGGAAGCGATTGCCGTTTACACCGAAGTGGTCAATCGTTTTGAAGGGGAAATGCTGTTGCAGGGACAAGTGATCCGGGCCAAAGAGTTGCGCGAGGCCTTGCAAGAATCCAACAAGAGCGATCCCAAGAAGCCTAAATAGTCAGGAGTTTTCCCGTTTTCCGAATGTCCTGATGGGAGACCTATATTCCGAAAGGCAAGCATCGGTGCTCAATCACAAGACGCTTCCCAGTTAGCTCAACAACCTTGACGGAATACTTCATAGAGGACGAGTGATCCCGCCACAGCGGCATTGAGACTTTCCACTTGAGGTTGCATGGGAATATGCAGGTGGTGGTCTGCAAGCCCGAGAACAGCAGAGCCCAGGCCCCGACCCTCATTGCCAATCACAATGACCAGGGGAGACTCGAAGTGTGTTTCAAAGAGGGATCTTCCACCCTGCGGCGTAGTGGCCCAGATGCGATATCCGCGGCTTTTCAACTCGCTGGTTTCGATCCCCTCCAGAAAGGGAACTGAGAAAAGCGAAGCGGCAGAGGCACGGACGACTTTGGCGTTGAAACAAGAGACGGTGTGTGCACTGGTGGCAACACTGAAGATCCCTGTGGCTCGCGCGGTCCGCAGCAGCGTGCCCAGATTACCCGGATCCTGAAGCTGGTGCAGGTAAAGAACTCGAGGAGTGAAATCGTCCCAGTTCCAGGTAGGCTTCTCAAAGAAGGCCAAAATCTGTTGAGAAGAATCGAGGGTGGATAGACTCTGAAAGAGGGAGGGAGCTAGGTGAAAGGACTGATTGGAGCGAGAAAGAAGATTCTGAAGGCGAGGTTCCGCCCTCTCCGAGAAGAGTAAAAGCTCTATGGAGAGCTGGGCGGAAAGATCCTCAATTTGCCTCCATCCTTCGACAGAGATCCAGGGACAGTCCTCTTTCTCAGGATGAGACACATACTTTTTCCAGAGTTTGTACTGGGGGTTCTGGCGGCTTTCAATCCGGGAAACAGATGAGGACACTTCGTGCTATCTTAGCAGATGTGCGGTTTGATCTTGGCTCCCCCCCACCAGAGATCATTGAAAAAGCGGCCCAGGCGATCCGTCAAGGTGGGCTCGTGCTTTGCCCCACCGACACCCTCTACGGTCTGGGCTGTGATCCCTTCAATGAGGAGGCGCTGCAACGCCTGTTTGCAGTCAAGGGACGATCTCAGAAAAAAGGTGTCCTTCTTTTGGTTCCACATTCATCTTATGCAACAGTAGTTTCTGATCATATACCTAATGGTTTCTCAGAGCTTGTGGAGGCCTTCTGGCCCGGTCCTGTCACCCTGCTTCTGGAAGGGAAATCTTCTTGTCCCCGCCTACTGCTGGGGAAAGAGGGCAAGGTGGGATTGCGTCATCCCGATCTGACTTTTTTACAACGCTGGATGGACGCCATCCCGGGCCCCGTCGTCTCCACCAGCGCCAACCGTTCTGGAGAGGCCTCGGCTTCATTGGAAGATTTGAAGCAACTTTTTGATGGCCAGGCGGACCTTATCTTAGAGGGCGCGGAAATGGAGCGGCCCGACCAACCCTCCACGGTGGTTGACCTGACGATGGATCCTCCTAGGATTGTCAGAGCTGGGCGCTGGGCCAGTAGGGTTGAGGAATTTCTCACCCGCGAGTGATAAAGATGGACCGTACTATGTTTCGAATGGGGACTGGAATCAAAGGAATGTGGATACTGTTGGTTTTGATGGGGGGCTGCTTCGGCCCACTGTCTGCACAGGTCGATTTTTCTGATCTGACTCCCACTGAAATCATCGACAAGGTGGACCAGATGCTTCGGGGAGACTCCTCCCAGGGCCGGGTGGAAATGTCCGTGGTTACCCGGCGCTGGGAGCGCAATGTCACGATGGAGATCTGGTCAGAGGGTACGGAAAAGGCTCTCATCAAGGTTTTGCAGCCCAAGAAGGAAGCCGGAACGGCAACTCTAAAGGTTGATTCCGACATGTGGAATTATCTTCCCAAGATCGATCGCACCATCCGCGTCCCCACCTCAATGATGATGGGTTCCTGGATGGGCTCGCATTTCACCAATGATGATCTGGTCAAGGAAAGTCGCCTCATTCGCGACTATGAAATTAAGATTGCTTATGAAGGAGATCGGGAAGAAGTTCAGGTCTATGAGTTTCTCCTGACTCCTCATCCGGAAGCGCCTGTGGTGTGGGGGAAGATGCTCTACCAGGTTCGCAAGAGAGATCTGATGCCCACCTGGGCGGAATACTATGATGAAGACGGGGAGCTCAAGCGAACGATGACCTTCTCTGAATACCGGGAAATGGGCGGACGGCTCGTCCCCACCAAGTCGAGGATGGTTCCGCAGGACAAACCGGAAGAATACACGGAGATGATCTATCACGAGCTCCGTTTTGACATTCCCATTCCCCAGGGCACTTTCTCCCTTTCTTCCCTGCGGAGATAGGAATGATTGTCTTGCGGTTGGGGTGGCGTAACCTGTGGAGAAATTCCAGACGAAGCCTGATCACCATTTCTGCTGTGGGGTGCGGCTACGCCTTTCTGATTGTCCTCATTGGATTGACCGTTGGTATGGCCGATCAGATGCTCAAGAATGGAACGGGGCTGCTCCTGGGTGACCTGCAGCTTCATCATTCGGGCTATCTGCCCGAACGGAGCCTCTACGATACCATCGGCAGTGATGAGGGCAGTCAGCTGGAAGAGGTCCTCCATCAACTCAGCCTTTACGCTGAGTTGATGGGCCGCTCTCCCCGAGTGTACGGGTTCGGCCTTTTGTCAACAGGGGAGAACTCTGCAGGAGCCCGTTTGATGGGCGTGGATCCGCAAGTGGAGTCGGGGGTGAGTAGCTTCCTGTCAGGACTTCAGGAGGGAGCACTAGACGACTCGGTGGAGCGCTCTCTGCTGTTGGGAGACGTCCTGGCCCGGGAACTGGAGGCAAGCATTGGATCACAGGTGGCCATCGTGACTCAGGCCGCCGATGGGAGTCTGGGTAACGACCTGTTTCTGGTATCTGGAATCCTTCACACCGGACTGAGTTATTTGGATCGCTCGCTGGCAGTCCTCTATCTGGAGGACCTGCAGGAACTGCTTGCTCTGGGTCCGGGTGAGGTTCATGAAATTGCAGTGAGGATCGGTGACCCCATGGCTGCGGATGCTTTTGCCGCACAGCTCAACGCTTCTGAAGATTTGCCAGCCGACATCGTGGCCCGGAGCTGGGGGGACCTTGCACCCCAGCTCAGAGACTACCTGGGCTTGGCCCAGGGGATGTACGGATTTATCATTTTGATCATTGCCCTCTTTACCGCCACGGGTGTCCTGAACACGATGATGATGGCGGTTTTTGAAAGAAGCCGTGAGATCGGATTGGTCAGCGCCCTGGGGATGCGACCGCTTTTTATTGTGAGTTCCATTCTCCTGGAGAGCCTTTTTCTGGGCATTCTGGGTTTGATCGGGGGATTTGTCTTGGGAGCCTGGGGGATGTCTTATCTAACCACCCAAGGTCTGGATTTGCGGAGGTGGATGGGAGAGATTTCCATGCTGGGGACGCGAATGGACCCAGTATTGAAAGCGAGCTGGGGCTGGGACTACGTCTTCTGGTCGGCCCTGGGACTACTTTTAGCTACTCTTTTGGCCGCCTTGTTTCCGGCTGTAAAGGCGGCTCGATTGAATCCGGTCCAGGCCCTGTCGGCTCCCGTTGAAGGTTAAAGTCTAGATTGAACACTAAGTGCCTCGTTTCGTATATAGGACAAGGTTTGCTGATGGGTCTTGCGAGGCGAGGTCAAGGAGTGAGGAGGAAGCGATGTCAGAGATATCGGTGACGACGAGGGACATAGAGATCGCCCGCAACCCCCATCAGCCCGAAGGGTGGCGGCAGGACGGCATCGATTTCTTTGTCGCTCCTCCTCCACGATGTACACTGACATCACGTCGTCGTCGCTTCGCGAACTCGACGCCGTCGCGCTCGCCACAAACGTTGCCTTAAATATACGAAGCGAGACACTAAGATGCCCATCGTCTTGAAGATCGCCTGGAGAAATCTGTGGCGAAAGCCTCGCAGAACGCTTCTCACCGTCACCACCATCTCCCTGGGCCTGGCCCTTTTGTTGATTTTCCTGGGGCTCGGCGATGGGGGACATGCGCAGATGATCGAAAGTGCTGTCCAGATGGGTTCAGGCCACGTCCTGGTTCAGCAGGAAGGCTATCAAGAGCAGGGGGGAATCAACCGGTTACTCAGCCCTGAGGAGATCTGGGGTGTAGAGTCGTGGGGCCAGGAGATGAAGGAGCGATTCCCGATTCTTCACATGCTACGCCGAACCTTCGTATCGGGTTTGGCCTCCTCTACTGATGGGGCAACAGGAGTTCAACTCATAGGGGTCCAGCCTTTGGCGGAAATGCGGGCCTCCGATTTTGACGAGAAACTGATCGAAGGGGAGTTCTTGAGTGCCAACGACAGGGATTGGGTGATTCTGGGACAAGGAGTAGCGCACAAACTGGCCCTCGAGGTGGGCGACAAACTCGTTCTGATGGCACAGGGGGCGGACTCTGTGGAAATTCGCTCTCGGCTGGTCCGGGTCAGAGGGATCCTGCGAACAGGATTGGAGGAGCTGGACCAGGCCCTGGCTTTGATGCCCCTGGGCGCTTCTCAGGACTTTCTGGGCCTGGGCAATCAGGTCCACCAAATCGCCTTGTTGATGCAAGATGCTCGATTTTCCCAGGAGCTGGCCAACATCGGACAGCAGAAGTTCTCCGCCTTGGAGGTATTGAGCTGGGGCGAAGCGCTTCCCGAGCTGAAGGAGTTTATTGTTATTGACGACGGGGGCAACTACGTCATGAATCTGATCCTCTTCCTGCTCATCAGCTTTACCGTGCTTAATACGCTGCTCATGTCGGTCTTGGAGCGAGGCCGAGAGTTTGCCCTGCTTCACTGTCTGGGCCTGACTCCGGCCAGACGATTTGTCATGGTGTTGGTGGAAGCCTTCTTTATTGCATCCCTCTCGGCCCTCACTGGGTTCGGGTTGGGGTTCAGTGTGCATCTCTATCTCAGTCGCACCGGTTTGCCGCTGGACCTCTTTTATGCAGGAGAGCTCTCGGCCGCCGGTGTGGCTTTTGATCCGGTCATGTATTCTCATCTTTCCCCGGCCCGAATTTTTCAATCGATGGTCCTGGTTTTCGGGTTAACACTTTTACTGTCGGTCGTTCCGGCCTGGCGGGCTGCCCGATCAGCCGATGTTCATTCACTAGGGTGAGCGTGATGATGAATCAAGGAGATGCGATCCTTCAGTTCCAGAATGTCTCTCGGCTCTACCACCAGGGCGATGAGACTATTCGAGCGCTGGATAGCGTCAACCTGACCCTGCAGCGGGGTGAGTTTGTGGCTATCGCGGGTCCCTCCGGATCAGGGAAGACAACACTGCTGAACGTTTCCGTGGGGCTGGATCAACCGACCGAGGGGAAGGTCTGGGTGGGAGGACAGGATCTGACAGGAATGAGGGGGCCTGACCTGGCGAAGTTAAGACTCAATGAAGTTGGATTTATCTTTCAGTCCTACAATTTGGTCCCTGTCCTGAGTGCGGAAGAAAACGCGGAATTGATTCTGCTGCTCAGAGGGTTGCCGGCAGCGGAAAGAAAAAAGTCTGTTCTCCGAGTCCTGAAGGAAGTAGGGCTGGAGGGTCTTGAAAACCGCAGACCCTCCGAACTTTCGGGAGGGCAGCAGCAGCGGGTTGCGGTAGCCCGCGCCATCGTGGCCGAACCGGCACTGGTTCTGGCCGACGAACCTACAGCTAATCTGGACAGTGAAACCGCCTTCGCACTGATCGAACTGATGGAAAAACTGAACCAGGACCATGACACCACCTTTTTCTTCTCCACCCATGACCCTCGTGTGATGAAGCGGGCCAAACGGATCATTCATCTGCTGGACGGACGTGTGGAAAAGGACGAGTCGACCAGTTTTGCTTAAAAGCATGTTCTCTGCCGGACCAAGATCTTGCCTGTGGGTCTTGCTTCTTCTTGTGGCCCTGGACGGTGCCGTTCCGCGGCTGCAGGCTCAACAGTTTGATTGGGGTGGGTCCTTTCGAGGTTACCCCTTTCTGCGATTGGAACAGCTCCCCTTGCAAGAGGTATTGGGGGAAAGTGGCTCACTGAGTCGCCGGGATACCGGGCTTCTCATCCTGCGACTTACCGGAGCCGGTTTTTTTGGCCAGCACGTACGTCTGGAAATTCACCCGCTCTTGCAGTTTGCCGCACCATCTCTGTCGGGACCTGCAGGTCTGGCAACCTCCACTACGCCAACCTTCCTGCCTCTGGAGCACGTTTTTACCGACAATCCGGAGTTTGAGCTGGTCGGGAGTTTCGATCGACTGAACCTTCGCATCGAGTTGAACCGGGTGAGGATCGTCATCGGCCGTCAGGCCGTCACCTGGGGAGTGGCTTACTTTTGGCCTTCGCTGGATCTCTTTGCGCCTTTCTCTCCCCGGCGAGTCGATCGTGACTACAAGCCGGGTGTCGACGCCATTCGAGCCACCATCCCCCTGGGAGCCGTTTCGGAAATAGAAGTGATCGGTGCCATTCTGGGTCCCTCCCTGAGCAGGGACGGCACGCTGGGAGCTCTGACCCGCTTCAATTTAGGACCGCTGGATTGGGGCTTGATGGGCGGTAAATTCCATCGGGACACCGTGGCTGGGAGTTTTCTGACGACAGATGCCTGGGGAACAGGTCTACGAGGAGAGGTGAGCTGGACCCAATCAGGCGATCCAGAAGATCGCGTGCGGGACAGGCGAACTTTCTGGCGTGCCGCGGCGGGAGTGGATCGGCAGCTGACCTCGACGCTCACGTTGACGACTGAGTTTTCCTTCAACGGATATGGAGCGAGCCAGGCCTCGGACTACCTGTATTGGGGTATTGCCGACCGCGTTCTGCGTGGAGAAATCAATGCCCTGGGAAGATTTTATGCCGGCGTTTCCGGCGTCTGGCGCTTTCACCCTCTGGGTACGCTCACCAACACTCTGCTCGTGAATGGGCAGGATCCCTCCGCCCTCTGGGTGCCCTCGTTTCAATGGTCTACGAGCAACAACTCGGATGTTTTGGCGGGTGCCCAGATCGGTATCGGAAAGGGACTCCAGTTGTCAGGGATGGGTCCGGTGCCTCAAAGTGAGTATGGTTTAGTGCCTCATACCCTGTTTGCCGCCATTAGGATGTATTTTTGAAGGGGATCACGTTGCTTTCAAAATACCAACGTTTTAGCATGGTAGGTAAGAACATGACTCGGATTTCTCGCACATTGATCACCTTTCTGGTCCTGCTTTTGGCGGGGTCGCTGAGTTCTGCCCAGACTGCCCACTTGCAGTGGTTCGTGGATCCCGACGGAAAACCATTACCTTTTCAGAGCAATGAAGAAGTGGAAGAATTCCTGCGAACTGCAAAGATCGTCTCCACAAAACGAGTCGGTGCTGGACTGAACAATCCCCTGAAGGTCTTGTTGGAAAAGGACGGGATTCGGATGCACGCCATCTATCGCGATATTCATGTTGACCAGAATGAAATCAAATTGACGGACGGCACCAAGTTTTTCTTTCGCGACGATGCGGATTTTGAGTATGCAGCATACGAACTGGGCAAGCTGTTGGGAATAGACACGGTGCCCCCTGCGGTGGAGCGTAAGATTCAGCGCACGGAAGGGACTCTGCAAGTGTTTGTTGAAAACACGATCAGCAACCAAGAACGGAGAAAGGACAAGATTCCTGCGCCCAGCAGGGGGCTTGAGTACTGGCGTTGGATGATGCAATGGCAGCAAATCCAGATGTTTGACAACCTGATCTATAATGAGGACCGCAATCCGGCGAACGTGCTGATCAGCCCGAATGGCAGGCTGTGGATGATCGACCACGGGCGTTCCTTTCGGCGCTGGAAGGAGCTGCCTCATCCCGAGCTGATCAGCTATGTGGATCGCAACGTGTGGGAGAAATTACAGACACTGGATGAAGCCCTGGTCAGGGAACGGCTCAAGGATTACCTGCAGCCGTATGAGCTGGAGGGTTTGTTGGAGCGGAGGCGTCTACTGGTCGAACATGTTCAAAAGCTCATTGAGGAAGAAGGCCCGGGCGGAGTGCTCTATACCATGAGGTAACCCGTAATCATCATGAGTTATCGGTTCAATCGCTTTTCCGGGAAACCCATCGTGCTGGCGGGGATGGGCCTGCTCATTGCTCTTCTGGCGCTGCCTCTTCTGCCGCAGTTCTCGGGAACAGCGGCGTCCCCCCGTGTGGTGGCCGTGGGTGACATCCACGGCGATTTGGACGCCCTGGTTTCCATCCTCCAGGAAGCGGGAATCATTGATGATCAGCGCCGTTGGTCGGGCGGGAATGCCACCCTGGTGCAAACAGGAGACATTCTGGATCGAGGTGAGAAGGACCGCCAGGTCATGGACCTGCTCATGGAGCTTGAAAAGCAGGCGGCCAGGAGTAGGGGGCGCGTGGTTGCCTTGTTGGGCAACCACGAAATGATGAATATCATGGGGGATCTGCGTTATGTGGCGCCGGAGGTTTACAGCAGTTTTGCCGATGGGAAGTCGGAACCGCGTCGTCGGAAGGCCTACCAAAATCACGTGAAGCTACTCAGGGATCGAGGCAAGGCGCTTGGAATACCGGCCGAGATCACCTCCGATTTCGAACAGCAGTGGATGGAGGAGCATCCGCCCGGTTTCCTGGAATATCGGGAAGCGCTGAACCCGAAAGGGAAGTATGGAAGCTGGCTGCGGAAGCGCCCCGCGATCGTGCATATCGAGGATACCCTCTTTTTGCATGGTGGCATTCATCCTAACCTTTCTTCCTTGAAGGTCAAGGAGATCAACCAGCGGATCCAAGACGAGATTCAGGCCTTTGATACCCATACGCAGCAGATGGTTCAGAAGAAGCTTATTCTCCCCTTTTTTACTTTGAATGAAATCGTGAGCTCAGCCCAGGCGGAAGTAGAGCGAAGGGAAAGCGAAGGCGGCGAGCAAGATCAACAGCTGAAGGAATTCCTGAGTTTCGGCAGTTGGCTCAGTACCCATCCGGATGGGCCGTTGTGGTTTAGAGGGTTTGCACAATGGTCCGAGGAGGAGGGGGCACAACAACTCCCCCAGTTGCTAAAAGCCTATAAGGTGAAGCGCTTCGTCGTTGGGCACACCCCCCAGCTTCCGGCGCGAATTCAGATGCGATTCCAGGGGAAGATTTTCCTGATCGATACCGGGATGCTCTCGAGTTACTACCAGGGAGGTGGAGCTTCAGCGCTGGAGATTCAGGACGGGAAGTTAACAGCGATTTATCTCGAGAGAAGAGCGGAGTTCGGGGACGCAGCGAACAACTGACACAGCCGGATGACCGGCTGAAATCCCAAATCGCCTGCCGGAGGCCGGAAATTCAAAATTCAAAACAAATTCGACAACCGAACGCAGACTGGTGGTCAAGTAACGGTTTGTGTTTTCTATTCTCGTTCTTCTATTTTCTGCACGCTGAGCGTGCCGGCGCTAGCGCGCTTCCCGACCAGGAAAGCGGCCATCAACTGACGGCCTTCTAGTAACCCCATGATCGCGACGTTATAATGCCCTGAAGTTTTGATCAGGAAGGGACCAAGATGGAGTTCTTTCAAAGAATCGTCGGAACACTGGAATACTACACCTGGAGCTTTGGACCCACCATCGGCGGGGAATCGATTCCCATCATCGTAGCCGCTCTTCTGGGAACCGGCTTCTTTTTGACCCTTCGTCTTGCCTTTTTACAGTTTCGGCGTCTGGGTCACGGGTTTGCGCTCACCTCCGGAAAATACGATGACCCGTCTCAGCCGGGAGACGTTTCTCACTTTCAAGCTTTAAGTACCGCTCTTTCCGCCACCGTGGGTATTGGCAATATTGCAGGGGTAGCCCTCGCCATCCATTTCGGAGGTCCGGGGGCTTTGTTCTGGATGTGGATGACCGCAGTTCTGGGTATGGTCACCAAATTCGTGGAAGTGACCTTGTCCATGCATTACCGGGTGATTGAAACCCTCGACGAAACAGGTCGTGGTCACTACGGAACGGCTTCCGGGGGTCCCATGTACTACATTGAGCGGGGACTGGGTCGACGCTGGAAGGCGATGGCCGTCTTTTTTGCCTTTGCCCTTATTATCACCTCGTTTTTCACCGGCAACGGAATTCAGGCCAATACCATGGCGGATGTTCTCTTCACTGAATTCGGGATTCCCTCATGGATGACGGGTCTGGCGGCAGCCACTCTTGTTTTCTTGGTCATTGTTGGTGGAATCACCCGAATCGCGAGAGTGACCAGCGTTCTGGCTCCGCTGATGGCGGTCATCTATGTCTTGAGTGCACTCATTATTCTGATCTTGAATGTACCCCAAGTGATTCCGACCCTAGCTCTGATCTTTAGAGAGGCTTTTCAGCCCACGGCGGGTGTGGCCGGTACGGGGGTAGGTCTGTTCGTTACAACCATGATGTGGGGAGTGCGACGAGGCCTGTTCTCCAATGAAGCGGGGCAGGGTTCAGCTCCCATCGCCCATGCGGCGGCCAAGACGGATGAACCGGTTGCCGAAGGGGTGGTGGCTTTGCTTGGACCCTTCATCGACACCATTATTATCTGTACCATGACAGGGTTGGTCATCTTGATTACCGGCGTTCTGACCGAGAGGGTTTCTACTCCGATGCCTTTCTCTTCCGGAGACATCAGTTATCTCGTCGATAGTGAAAGGGGACCGGTGCCGACGAGTTCCATCCCGGAAGCCATTCGGGTTGAGGAGGGCCGTCCGGTGGCTGGGGCGGCAGAAGCCGGCTTTGCCTGGCATGACGTCAGCGTCAATGAGTTCTTTGTCGATGCCAACCAGCAGCAGCCTTTCAATGGAGTGATTCGGCCCTCTGAGCAGGTTGCCGTGGCCGATGATGGAACCCGCTACTCGAGTTTGTATGGCTTGGCTGTTGAAAACGGTGCACCCCTGACGGCTCTAGCCTTTCAGCGAGGATTGTCGCCATTGGGCCCTTGGGGAAACTACATTGTCGTGCTCAGTGTGCTTCTCTTTGCCATCTCGACAGCTATTTCCTGGAGTTACTATGGGGACCGTTGTGCGAATTACCTCTTCGGGCCTAAAGCGATTTTGCCCTATAAGATCATTTTCGTAATCATGCACTTTGTGGGTGCTGTCTTCGCTCTCTCTACAGTGTGGACCCTGGGAGACGTGGCGCTGGGAATGGTTACCTTTCCCAATCTGATTGCCTTGCTTCTGCTTTCCGGGGTGGTTGTGAAGCTCACCAAAAGTTATTTTGAAAGGCAGCCCTGGAAGAAATAGAGCGGCCGGCGATTTAGGATTTCAGCCGGTCTTCCGGCTGCGATCAGCTGTCCCTCGTCAGCTGGTCTATCGTCAATTGCTCCGGCTCCTGTTTTCGATCTTCTGTCTTCTGTTTCTTGCCTCCGCTTTCCCCCCTTTTACCTTCCGTTTCTTTCTTTAAGATATAAATCGGCTTGTCCTGGGATTCATGGTAAGTACGCATGAGGAGTTCAGCCACCAGTCCGAAGAGGATAAATTGGAGCCCTGCTGTAAAAAAGAAGATAGAGAGCAACAGTAAGGGATTTCGATGGGCCTTCACGGCCTCGAAAAACTTCTGGTAAAGAGTTACCGCACTGAGCAGTGAGCCTCCCAGAAAAGAAAGTAATCCAAGGCCCCCAAAAAGATACATCGGTTTGGTGGAATAACTTCCCAGAAATTTAATCGTGATGAGATCCAGGAGGACCTTGACGCTTCGGATCATTCCGTACTTGGACTCGCCGAAACGGCGAGCATGATGTTGAACCGAAATTTCCGTCACCCGTGCTCCCGCCCAGCTGGCAAAGATGGGAATGAATCGATGCATTTCTCCGTATAAGCGGATGTGCCGCACAATGTCTCGTTTGTAGCCTTTCAGGGTACAGCCATAGTCACGCAGATAGACACCACTGATCCAGCTGATCAAGCGGTTGGCCAGGTGTGAGGGCAGGATTCGTGTGAGCCAGGGGTCCTTGCGGTCCTGTCTCCAGCAGTTGACCACGTCGTAGCCGTCTTCCAGCTTCTCCATGATGCGGGGAATATCCTGAGGATCATTCTGGAGATCCGCGTCCAGCGGAATGATGATCCTCCCCCGGGCATAATCAAATCCGGCGGCAATAGCGGCGGTTTGCCCGAAATTGCGAACAAATTCCAGGACACGAACCCGCCGGTCCAGGGCGGCCAGGCGCTGGAGTGTCTCGGAGCTCCCATCGGAACTTCCATCGTTGACGAAGAGAATTTCGCAACTGGATTCCCAGGGAGTCAGGCTTTGCTTGAGATGATCGTATAGGGGTTCGAGAGTCTCGAGTTCGTTGAAGACGGGAATGATGATAGACAGCTCAAGCCCTGTTTCAGAGGGTGCCTCGATTGGTGATGAGGTAGACGGAGCGGGTCCAACTTTCTCGGAGATTGTCACTTCGGTCACGTCGGAATCCTTCGATCAGGGTACGTGCCGTAGTATATAACTTCGGCCGCTCTTCCACAATTTGCAAGGGTTGTGGAGTGGCTTGGGTCAGCTCCGAATAGTGCTCGGCACTCACGATCATGTAGACGGTAGCTTCAGACTCCAGAAGGGTGACAGCCGCCTGAAGATCGCCCAGTTCAAAAATGGGCTGGTCCAGATAAAAGGCCAGGCTGGGTGCCGCAAGTTTGTAGTAGCCTGCCTGGAAATTCGGTTGCCTCTGATCTGTTCTTATCCTCTCGGCGAAATGATGGACCGGTTTGAACTCCTCCAGGGGTTGGAGGTAAAGGGCGAAGGAAGCGAAGTAAAAAAGAGCCAGGGAGGCCAGGGCCAGAGAGTAGTGTCGTCTCACCAGACCCCACACTAAAGCAGGAACAAAGAGTAACGGGAGCCATAGCCAGGCTTCCTCAAACAATACCCGCAGGATGGCAAAAAGGGATAGAGCAAGAAGAGTAAGAAGAGTGGCTACGATTCCTGACAAAATCATCGAGGGTCGAGCCCGCTTGAAGTAAAGAGCCACCCACAGGGCCGTCGCCGGATAGAGGGGTAAGATGTAGTATTCCTGCTTGTTGTGGGAGAGGGAAAAGAGAAGAAAATAGGTCCCGATCCAGAGGCTGAGCAACATCCAGTGAGGGTTTTTTTCTTCTGGGTCGCTCCCGTTCTTTCTCTGTAGAGTCCAGATCACAGCTGCGGGGAAAAAGAACGACCAGGGGAAAAAGTCGCCCAGAAAAACTCCCACATAATAGAAAGGACCGCGCTGAGGACCGAAGTCCACAGAAACGAAGCGGCCAAGATTGTCGCTTAGGAAGAACTCCAGAACGGGCTCCCACCCGGTCGTGATTCCTAAAAGTGCAAACCAGAAGGAACATAGAAACAAATAGATCAGACCGCCTGCCACCCAGGGAGCCTGAACCAGTCGGTGCATTTCGCCACGGATCCAAAGATAGAGCCCCAGAAAGAACAAGGGAAGGAAGGCCACAGGCCCCTTGGCCAGAAAGGCCAGGCCAAAAAAAAAGCTGGCCAGAAGAAAATGCTGTTTTTTCTGCGAGTGGAGCCAGAAAAGGAAGAAGGCAATGGCCCACAACAAGCAAAACAACAGCAGGACGTCAATCAGAAGCCGGCGTGACAGGATGAGAAAGCGAAAGGTTGTGGCAAAGATCCCTGCCGCCCACAACGCCACCTGCCGGTCATAGAGGAAGTTGCCGATTAGAAAAACCGCTAGAACGGATCCATAGGCCAGCAGCGCCATGGGAAACCGTTCCCAGAAAACGGAGGGAGCGAAAAGGCTGTAAAAGGGAGCCACCACCCAATAGGAAAGGGGAGGTTTGTTGAGTCGAGGTTGCCCGTTGAAGGAGGGGACACTCCAATTGCCCTGCTCCAGCATTTCGCGTGGGGTCTGGGCATAGAAGGCTTCATTACTGTCCCAAAGGGAGGAGTCATCCAGAGCGACGAAAAAGGGAAGAGCGAGAAGAAGGAGAAGCCAGTACTGGCGGATGAGGCTCATCAAGGTCTAGCAAGATATCACCGAGCGGTGTCGAATGACCAGGGGGGGGGAGGCTGACCACCTGACCTCCTGACCCCGGGCAACAGACTGACTATGAGTATAGAACCCAGACCGGCACTGCGAGAGTTTCTGGGATTGAAACTGAGCGAGTCGCCGTCTGATCACTCCACGATCTCCCGAACCCGACTCGATGTGGCTACCCACGAAGCAGTCTTTGACTGCTGACCACCTCTGGCCAAACTGGACCTCCTGACCCCGGGCAACAGACTACAGACTATGAGTATAGAACCCAGACCGGAGTCGGAAATCAGGTTGAGAAGCTCAATGCTGCTGATGCGTCAGAGCCTTAACACCCGGTCGGGGGGTCAGGTGGTCAGCCTCTTTTAGGTCAGGTTCCTCTAGAACAGCTTCTTTTGCAACTCGTCGGTTACGGCGGAAGCGGTGGTGTGAGAGTGGCCCAAAAGCTTGAGATCTTTGCGCTCCAGGCGGGAAAGAATCTCTCGAGCCCTGCCGATGACCCCCTGGGGCAAGCCGGCCAGACGAGCCACTTCAATGCCGTAACTTTTGCTGGCTACGCCCGGAGCTACACGGTGAAAGAAAACAATCTTCTGGTCGGATTCCTGAACTCTCACACAATAGTTCTTCGCCCCTTCATACAGTACCTCCAGTTTGGTCAACTCCTGATAGTGGGTAGCGAACAAGGTTCGAGCCTTCCGCTTCTCCTGAGTGAGCAGATACTCTGCCACCGACCAGGCAATGGACAACCCATCAAAAGTGGCGGTTCCGCGTCCCACCTCATCCAGTAAGATGAAGCTCCGGGCAGTAGCGGAATTCAGGATGGTGGCTGTTTCGATCATTTCCACCATAAAAGTGGAACGCCCGCGGGCCAGATTGTCACTGGCACCCACTCGAGTGAAAATCCGGTCGACAACGCCGATGTGGGCTTCATCAGCCGGAACGAAAGAGCCCATCTGAGCCATGATCACGATGAGGGCATTTTGACGAAGATAGGTCGATTTTCCCCCCATATTGGGCCCGGTTAGAATCAACAACTGATCCCCGTCGGCCTGACAAAGCAGGTCGTTGGGAACAAAGGGATCACTATTTTGAAGCTCCACAACCGGATGGCGTCCTCCTCGAATGGCCATCTCGTGGGTCTCGTCCAGCTGGGGGCGAACGTAACGGTATTTCTTGGCGGCCTGTGCAAGAGCCAAGAGACAATCGATGCAGGCGATGGTTTGAGCCGTTTGTTGAATGGGTTGGGCCTGCTGACCCACCTGCTTGCGGAGCTCCAGGAAGAGGCTTTTTTCCAGCTCGAAGATCTTCTCCTGGGCGGTAAGAACCTTTTCTTCGTACTCTTTGAGTTCAGGAGTAATATAACGCTCGGATCCCACCAGGGTCTGTTTGCGGATGTAGTGAGGTGGAACGGAAGCCAGATGAGTTTTGGTGATCTCGATGAAATAGCCAAACACCTTGTTGTATTTGACTTTGAGGGAAGGGATAGCCGTTTTCTCACGCTCCTGGGATTCCAGACGGGCAATGAAGGACTTTCCTGAACGTGTAATTTCGCGCAGTTCATCCAATTCTGAATTGAAGCGCCTCCGGATCAGACCTCCTTCATTCAAGCTCACCGGAGGATCCTCGGCAATGGCCTGTTCCAGCAGTTGAACCAGATCTTCCAGGAGATCCAGCCGGGGAGAGAGCAAGCGACTGCTATAACCCTCCAGCAGTTCGGAGACTTGAGGGAGTTGCTGCAGGGAATTTTTTAGAGCCAGCAAATCCCGGGCGTTTGCCGTCTCCATAGTCACTCGGGACAGGAGTCGCTCCAAATCCTGAATGGTTTTGAAGACCTGGCCCAAACGATCCATTCCGACGACCGACTGAGACAATTCCTCAACGGCATCCAAGCGCTCATTGATCCTGCTCAAGTCCAGGCTTGGCCTCAGCATCCAGCTTCGCAACAAGCGCGCTCCCATAGCAGTTTCCGTCAGGTCCAAAACGGCCAGGAGAGTCCATTTCTTGTTTCCGTCAAAGCCCTGGACCAGTTCCAGATTCAGAACCGTGGATTCATCCAATTTGAGATGCCGGCTGGTTTCAAGCAAATTCAAATGGGTGATGTGAGCCAGTTGTGATTTTTGGGTTCCCTTCACATAGTGCAGCAGAGCTCCCGCCGCACAAATAGCCGCCTGGTGTCCGTTGAGGCCAAACCCTTCCAGGGTGGATACCTGAAAATGCTCCAGCAGAATGCGCTTGCAGTAATCCAGATTGAAAGTCCACTGAGACTGGGGAGTTTTCAGAGCCCGGTCCCGCAAGTCAGCGGGAACTTGAGCGGAGAGCTTCTCCTGGTGCTCCTCGGAGAGAATCAGTTCACTCGGCTGAAAGTGGACCAGTTCCTGCTGCATCTCTGACCAGGCCTGGGTTCCTGAAAACTCACTCAGCAGGAACTCTCCGGTGGAGAGATCAAGAAAAGAAGCGCCCACGCGCTCCTTCGTCTCCACCAAACCGGCGATGAAATTGTTTTCTCTGGACTCCAGCAGGCCTTCCTCAATGGCCGTTCCCGGGGTAACAATCCTTGTGACCTCGCGACGCACAATCCCTTTCGCCTGACGCGGGTCTTCGGTTTGCTCACAGATGGCTACCTTGTGACCTTTTCTGATGAGCCGGACCAGATAGCTGTTGACGGAATGATGGGGCACTCCACACATAGGAATGGGATCGCCCGTACGGTCGCGGTTGCGGGAGGTGAGGGTGATCTCCAATTCGCGGCTGGCCAGGATGGCATCTTCGTAAAACATCTCATAGAAATCACCCAGGCGGAAGAACAACAGCATGCCGGGATGCTCCCGCTTGATGTCATGATACTGACGCATCATAGGACTCAGATTTTCCATCGCAGTTAGTGCCTCGTTCCATAAATATGGTGACGTTTCTGGCGACCGCGACCGCGTCGAGTTCGCGAAGTCGACGACGACGCGATGTCATTGTACATCGTGGAGGAGGAGCGACAAAAAAATCGATGCCGTCCCGCCGCCACCCATCGGGCTAATGGAGATTGCGGGCGATCTCTGTGTCTCTCGTCGTCGCCGATGCCTCTGACATCGACTCCTCCTCGCTCCTTGACCTCCCCTCGCAAGCCCCATCAGCAAACGTCATCATACTTATGGAGCGAGGCACTCATGCCTCTCCTGCCTTTCACTTTACTCTAGCAAGGGGGTATGAATTTTTGGGCTGCCGTCACTTCGCGGCGTCGTGCTTTCATGCTATCGTCGCGAAGTGACGAAGGCCCCGGTTCATGTTCTGGCGATTGATACGGCTACCAACAGTGGAGGTGCGGCCCTGTGCCGAAACGGGGAAGTGATCGCTTCACTGATGGTAAAGGCGCCCCTTCAGTACGCAGAAACAATACTTCACCTGGTCGACTTTTTACTCGAACAGCACCAGCTCAAGCTCGAGGAGATGGACTGTTTTGCGGTGACCAACGGACCAGGTTCCTTTACCGGTCTGCGCATCGGGATAGCCACCGTGAAGGGTTTCTGCCAGGGACTCAACAAACCCGCTGTCGGTATCTCGACTCTTGAGTCACTCGCCTATCGTTTTTGCTGGGCTCATTCCCGGGTGGCACCCATGATCGATGCCCGCCGTAATCAGATCTACGGAGCGATTTTCAAGTTCAACGGATCCCGGATTGAGTTGGAACAGAAAGAAGAAGTGCGTTCTCCCGAGCAGTGGGTGAAAGAGATAGCTGGACAGGAATGTTTGTTTGTGGGTGATGGCGCAAAGCTCTATAAGGAGACCATCGTCGCTGCCCATCCTGAAGCGCTGGTAGTGGAGACGGATAACCGGGTGCTGGAAGCACTGTGCCAGCTTGGCTATGAGCGTTTCAGAGAGGGAGCAACCCAGGCTGCGCAGCAGCTCAAGGCCAATTACATTCGCCCCTCGGACGCAAGGAAGAAACTGACACCCTGACCCCTTGTCTCTCTTCCTCTTTCCGGCCGAGAAGCTGTCTAGAACTTGAAGCCGAAAACCTTTACTCTGAAATTCATGAGTCACCATCAGCGCTCGAGAGTGATCATTGCCACCCTCTTCGGAGTGCTGTTTTTAGCCACGGCCGACAATCAGCTTCTGATTCCGCTACTTCCCACGCTGGGCCGCGAATTCGGGGTTTCCATCCAGAGCTTGGGATGGCTCTTCAGTAGCTATGCCCTGGCAGCGGGTCTGTCCAGTTTGTTCCTGGGCCCGCTGTCCGACCGATTTGGGAGAGTCATCTTTCTCCGCTTAGGGCTGGGTTGTCTTGCTGTAATAGCTATTTGTACATATTTAGTTCAGGGATACTCTCAGTTATTCTGGTTCAGGACGATGACTGGTTTAACGGCCGGTTTGCTCTCCACCTGTACGGCCAGTTTTGTGGGCGATTCTTTTCCCTATCACCGTCGCGGGCGGGTTATGGGAGTGGTTCTGAGCTCTTACTTTGCGGCTTTGATTTTGGGGGTACCCCTGGCAGCGTGGATGGCTCAGACTTGGAACTGGAGAAGCATCTTTCTGGCTTCGTCACTCCTGGCTGTGTTGTTGCTTCTTTGTACGCTTCTTTTCTTTCCAGGGGATAGATTCTCCTCGGGCCGCTCTGCCGGCGTGTTATGGAGTGTTTACCCTCGCCTTCTCCTGCAACGTGAGACGGCTGCTGCTGTAGCTGTCTCCTTTGGTGTTTCGGGGGCCACGCTGGCCTTCTTGACCTTTATTTCAGATTATCTGGATCAGAACTTTGGACTTCGACCTCTTCAGATTTCCTGGCTCTTTCTGACAGCCGGGATAGCGGCAGCTGTGGGGAGCCCGATCTCTGGATGGATCAGCGACCGCTTCAGCAAAAGAAGGGTCTTTTTAGCGGCCAATACCGTGCTCGTTATTCCCTTGCTGGCGCTGGCTCGGCTGGGGTGGGGAATACCTCTGATCGTACTGTTTTTTCTCATCTCTCTTTGCATCTCATTTCGCCAAACCTCCCTTCACACCCTGCAAACAGAGCTTGTTCAGGGGGCAGAACGGGGTGCCTTCTTGGCTCTGAGGAACGCCAGTTCCCAATTAGGAATTTCTATTTCTGTTTTGGTGGCGGGGAATCTATACTCACAGTTAGGGTACTGGGGAGTCACCGCATGGGCGGCTCTGCTCACCCTGTTCAGCAGTACGATTTTCTATTTTCTCATCGAGGAACCGATGGAGAAGCAGTGAGAGCAAGCATCATTCCGGCCCTGATCCTAAGCGTTTTGGTCCTTCCGGTTTGGGGAGAGATTCCTTCGCCCGAAGCGTTGTTGGGATTTCAGGTGGGAGATGATCGGAAGCTGGCTGACTGGCAGGAGATCGTGAGCTATTTCAGGGCATTAGAGCAGAGCAGTGACCGGGTTGTGGTCCAGGAACTGGGGAGGACCACACAAGACAACCCTTTTCTTCTGGTGGTGATTTCACATCCGGATACCTTGGCCGATCTACAGAATTTCCAGCGAATCCAAGAGATGTTGGCAGATCCCCGTAAAATTGAGGCTGGTCCTCAGGATCTCGTTGAAAAGGGCAAAACCGTTTTGCTGGCAACCTGTGCCATTCACTCCACCGAGGTGGCGTCGGCTCAAATGTCCATGGAGTTTGCATATGATCTGGTCCGGGGGGAAGATCCTGAAACGGAAGAAATTCTCAAGAATGTCATTTTTCTCCTGGTCCCATCGCTGAATCCTGATGGCGTGAATACGGTCAATCACTGGTACCAGCAGACCTTGGGCACACCCACTGAGGGTGCCCTTCCACCTGAACTTTACCACCCCTATACGGGGCACGATAACAACCGCGACTGGTACATGTTGACGCAGAAGGAAACACGATTGGCTGTTGAAGCAATACACAATGTCTGGCATCCCCAGATTGTGGTCGATGTGCACGAGATGAGTGCTTATGGCGCCCGTATGTTTGTGCCTCCTTTCATGGATCCCATCGATCCCAATGTCGATCCCATTTTGCAGGCCCAGATTGTCTCCCTCGGAGGAAGCTTATTTTCGGCTCTTATCGCTGCTGGTAAAAAGGGGATCCTGACCCAGGCCATCTATGACGCGTATACGCCGGCTCGTGCCTATCAGCATTATCACGGTGGAGTCCGCATTCTTCTTGAGACCGCTAGTGCCCGCTTGGCCACACCGATTTACCTTAGCCGGGGAGAGCTTCGGTCAGGAGGAAACTACAACGTGCACCGACCCAGTTGGAACTTTCCCGTTCCCTGGGAAGGAGGCGTGTGGCGGCTTCGCGATATCGTCGAACACCAGAAAATTGCTCTGAGAGCGGCCTTGCTTCATGGAGCCCGCCATCGCAAATCGTGGCTCGAGAATTTCTATCGGGTTGGTGTGCAGGGTATCCAGAGAAGCCAGCCCTATGCCTTTGTCTTGCCTCCCGATCAGCGGGACTCCCAGAGTCTGTATGACCTTCTGGAGGTATTAGACTTGGGAAGGGTGGAGATTCAGCGTTCTGAAGAACCGTTTCAGGTGAGCTCATCCACGGTGGTTTCTGCTCCTCTGGGCATCCCCAACCGACGGGAATTTCCAGCAGGCAGTTATGTCATTTCAATGCAGCAGCCCTATGGCGCGTTTGCGAAGACCCTCCTGGAGATTCAGCGCTATCCAGAATCTCAGGATTATCCGGGCGGGCCCTTCCAACGCCCTTTCGATGTCACCGCTCAGACGCTGGGAATTCAACTAGGAGTTGAAACCTATCAGGTGATGCAACCTTTTGAGGCCTCGCTGAGCGAAGTCGATGAGGTGGAAGTTCCTTCAGGTCAAATCGAAGGGGAGGGAACATACGGGTTGTTTTCCCATGCCGACAATGCCTTCGCCCGCCTGGTGAACCGACTGTTGAGTGGAGGCCAGTCGGTGTTCTGGGCGCCGAACGGGTTTCGCGCCGAAGGAGAAAGTTTCCCTGTGGGAACACTTATGGTCCGCTTCGAGGGGGATGAGATTGAGTTGCAGCAACTGCTGGAAGGCATCCCCTTGAAGGTTCAGCTCGTTAAGGAGCAGCCGGAGTTGGCATGGCAACAGATTCGGATACCCAGGATCGGTCTGTACAAGAGCTTCTCCAGTGCTATGGACGAAGGGTGGACACGCTGGATCCTGGAGGGATACGAGTTTCCCTATGACAGCCTTTATGACCAGGACGTCCGAGAAGGAGATCTGTCCGGATATGATGTCATCCTCTTTCCTCATCAGGAGCCCAACAAGATTGAACAGGGACTGGGACACTCTTATCCTACCCAATATCGTGGTGGACTGGGGGAGGAGGGAGTCGCTCGCTTGCGGCAGTTTGCCTCCGCGGGTGGAACCGTAGTGTTTCTTGGGGCGGCCTCTCGATTGCCGCTCTTGCGCTGGCAGTTGGGTGGGGTCGATATTTCAGAAAGGCTTTCCTCTCGAGAATTTTCGGTTCCCGGTTCTCTTGTGCGGGTGAGCGTGAATAACCGCCACCCTATTGGTTATGGAATGATGGAGGAAGCGGCCGTGATGTTCGATCACACGCCCGCCTTTGATCTGTCCCGAGGCTTGTCGGTGGTCCACTACAGCAGTGAAGATCCGCTTTTGAGCGGCTGGATCCATGGCCAGGAGCATCTGGTCGGAAAAACCGCTCTTGCGGAATTTCCGATGGACCGGGGAAAAGTAATCTTGATTGGTTTTCGAACCCAGTTTCGGGCTCAAACTCGCGGAACCTATAAGTTTCTCTTCAATAGCCTTTATTACGCAACCACCAGGTGAAATTCAAAATCCCAAATCTCAAACCAAACTTCGGACCTAGAACCTGGAACGCGAGCGAAGCGAGCTATTTTTAGATTTTAAATTTCTTTTAGAGTTGACCCGTTTTCGTGGACACCTGATTCTTTAGGGAGAAAGGAGAACACAATGCCAAGAAATGGTCGAAGGTACCCACCTGAGTTTCGCCAGCAAATGGTGGAACTGGTGCGGTCAGGACGAAGTCCAGGATCATTGGCCCGGGAGTTCGAACCGTCTGATCAATCGATCCGCAACTGGGTTGCCCAGGTCGATCGGGATGAGGGCTGGCGCAAAGACGGGCTAACGACGCCGGAGCGAGAGGAGCTGGGGCGGCTGCGTCGGGAGAATCGCCGCCTGCGTGAAGAGCGGGAGATCTTAAAAAAGGCGGCAGCCTGGTTCGCTCGGGAGACCGAGTCCGGATCTTCGGGTTCGTCAAGATGAATCAGGCCAGCCATAAGATTACCACCCTGTGCCGGGTACTGGGAGTCTCCACCAGCGGCTACTACGGGTGGCGGGGCCGTGAGCCAAGTGTTCGGGCTCAGCAGGATGCCCTTTTGCTGGCCCGGATCCGAGCCCTTCATGAGCGCTCTCGGGGCACCTACGGGGTTCCTCGGATTCACGCCCAGCTGAGTGCAAACGGGATTCCCGTCGGTCGTAAGCGTATCGCTCGTCTGATGCACAAAGCGGGTTTGCAAGGAGTGAGCCGTCGCAAGAAATACAGGACCACGATCCGGAATGAAAAGGTTCGGCCCGCTGCTGATCTGGTTCAGCGCGACTTCTCGGTGCAGGGCCCCAATCAACTGTGGGTAGCGGACATCACCTACATCCGGACGGGCTCAGGATTTCTTTATCTGGCTGTGGTGCTCGATGCCTTCAGCCGCCGGGTGGTAGGCTGGGCCATGAAGACTCACCTGAGGACTCAGCTGGTGCTGGCCGCCCTGGAGATGGCTTTATGGCAGAGACGTCCACACAGCGTGATCCATCATTCGGACCAGGGCACTCAGTACACCTCGATTGCCTTTGGCCAGCGTTGTCGCCGAGCTGGGGTTCGACCCTCCATGGGATCGGGGGGGGACTGCTATGACAATGCCCTGTGTGAGAGTTTCTTTGCCTCGCTGGAGTGTGAGTTGCTGGAGCGTCACCACTTCCTCACCCCGACTCAGGCCCGTAGTGCCCTCTTCGACTTTATCGAGGGCTTCTACAACCCCCATCGGTTACACTCGTCACTGGGGTATCATTCCCCGGCTGAGTTCGAAAGGAGATATGCTACGTTACCTGCAGTCCCAAACTAGAAACTGTCCACCAAAGCGGGGTAACTTCAGATTTGAAATTTGTTTGAGATTTGGGATTTGAGATTTAGGATTTCATCCGGTCTGCGCTCTGTGATTAACTGTCAGTTATCAGAGGTTTCTCATGTCCAGCCGTGATTTTTGGAAGATCGTCTTCACCAGCAGTATTATCTCGGCGGGATTGGTGTTTTTCTTTTTACGCTGGCCCTCTCCACCCACCATTCAGGCTGAGTTCGTGCAGTCCTCAGGGACCACCTTCGATACTCCACTGACGGAAGACGAATCGATCAACATTAGAATCTATGAGTCGCGCAGTCGCGGAGTGGTGAACATTACCTCCACGACGTTGGAATACACCTGGTTTTTTGAAGTGGTACCCCGTCAGGGAGTGGGGAGCGGTGTTGTCATCGATAAAGAAGGGCATATCGTGACCAACTACCATGTGATTCGAGATGCCGAGCGGTTGGAGGTGACCTTATACGACAAGGAGAAATACGAAGCGGAAAGGGTGGGCATTGATCCCATTAACGACATCGCGGTCTTGAAGATTGATCCCCCTGAGGAGAAGTTGTATCCCGTCGAGCTGGGGAGAAGTGATGATCTAAAGGTGGGTCAAAAGGTTCTGGCCATTGGCAACCCTTTCGGTTTGGACCAGACCCTCACCACGGGAATCATCTCTTCACTGCAGAGAACCCTGAGGACGGATTTCGGGCTCATCGACGATATCATTCAGACCGACGCGGCGATTAATCCGGGAAACAGTGGGGGACCCTTGTTGAACAGGCGAGGTGAAGTGATTGGCATTAACACCGCCATCTTTTCCAGAACCGGACAAAGTGCCGGCATTGGTTTCGCCGTCCCCGCGAACACTTTGAGCAGAATCCTCCCCGACCTTCTCGAGCATGGCCAGGTCCTACGGGCCTGGTTTGGTATCCAAGGACAACCTCTGAGCCGTCGGTTAGCACAAGCACTGCGGCTTCCCGTTGAAGAAGGGCTCTTAGTGGCCCAGGTGGAGTCCGGCAGTTCAGCGGATCAGGCCGGTATTCGAGGGGGGCAAAGACGCGCCTTCTTCGGTAATGTCCCCATCCTGATCGGAGGAGATGTCATTGTTGCCCTGGGAGGCCAGCCCGTCACGTCAATGGTGGACATCGCAAGTATTCTGGAGGACAGGCGCTCGGGGGATATGATCTCAGTGGTCTACTACAGAGGTGAGGAAAGAATTGAAATGGAGATGCGGCTGGAGGGAAGGCAGCTTCAGGGGACGTTCCGGTTTTGAAGAAATCCTGACCACCTGACCCGCTGACCTCCTGACCCTCCTGAATGACTGATTCTATCTATGGTTAGGTGGTCAGGATTTCTTCTGGGGTCAGGGTCTCTTCCTGAAGAATATTTCGTATTTTTTCAGAGGACGACGTTATAGTAGGCAGAGACAGAATTGGAGGTAAACATTATGGTGAATCGGGTAATTTTAGTCGGACACTTGGGGCGGGATCCAGAGATGCGATACACCTCCTCGGGCACTCCTGTAGCCAACTTTTCTTTGGCCACCAATGAACGGTGGAACGACCAAAACGGAGAACGACAGGAGAGAACGGAGTGGCACAAGATCGTCACCTGGAACAAGTTGGCCGAAATTTCGAATCAATACCTCACCAAGGGCCAACTGGTCTTTATCGAGGGACGGATCCAGACTCGCGAGTGGGACGATCGCGATGGCAACAAACGTCGCACCACCGAGATTATCGCCTCAGACATGCGTATGATGAGTCCTCGATCTTCCGATGGGTCCCGTCCTCAGGAGCGGGAGCAGGAGCCCGTAGGCGTGGCAGAAGGTGGAAAAGCGGCGGAAGAACAAATGGATGTCGGAGTGACCGAGGATGACATCCCCTTTTGAATTCGTGCAGCCGTCACAAAGTGACTAGGGCGTTTCGATCCCCATTGACTCCAGTTCTTGACGGGCCAGGACGGCTTCCTGGGAATCTGGAAAAATGGTTACCAATTTTGTTAGGGTTTCAACCGCTTCGACGTCGAGCTGAAGTTGTTGCAGGGCGAAGGCCTTTTTGTAGTAGGCAGTTGGGGTTTTGTCGGCATTGGGATACAGGCTAATCACCTGATCAAAGGCCTGTGTAGCCTGCTCGTAGTACCCCTTCTCGGTGTAACAAACCCCCAGATAATAAGAGGCGTTGTCTGAATATTCGCTGTCCGAATAATTAGTGAGAAAGTCCTGAAATCCGGCGATTGCCAAATCGTAGTTTCCCATCAGATAATCGTTATAGACGGAACTGTAAACCTGGTCAGGCTCGATGGTGGCTCCGGCTGAAGGGACATTGCGTAGCGACTGGACTTGAAGTTGATTCTCCTGCAACTTCTGCTGCAGTGCGGCAATACGTGTGTTGGTATCGTCCCATTTAATACTCAAACTCTGGACCTCTTGGCGCACCTGGTCCAAAGAAGTATCCCGAGCGGCCCTTTGAGCCTGAATGATCTCCCCCACCGAGGCCATTTGGACGTTGCTGGTGGCCATCTGGTCATTTAACTGCTCCAGCAAAGACCTCAAGATAGCCGTGGTGTCATCAACACTTTTTTGAAGCAATCGAATCTGATTCTGCAACTGCAGGACATCGTTTTGAAGACGAATAATCTCCTCTTCTGTTCCTGCCAGCCCCCAGGAGAGGGACCCTGCCAGGACAAGCAGAACACTCATGATCGGTTGAATTCGCTTCATGACAACCTCCTGGTGAGATTTTATCGTCAAGTAAAGTGGTAATCAACCGACACAATTCTACGGACTGGTGTCAGTTGTCAGTTGTCAGCCTCTTCACCGGGTTACTAGAAAATGAGCACGGCGGTTCAGCCGGTAGGCGGACTCGTCGTACCCGGGCGCAAAGGGCCGCTCCTCGCCGAAGGAGATTGTTTCCATGCGAGCGGGATCGATACCCAGTTGGACCAGATAGGCTTTAGCCGCCTGAGCTCGCCGATCACCCAAGGCCAAATTATATTCCTCGGTTCCTCGCTCGTCGCAATGGCCCTCAATCACGATGGTGGTATCCCGAAACTGCTGGAACCAACGGGCATTCTCCTCAAGGAGGCGCTCCCCCTCGGCAGTGATTCCCGCCTGATCGTAGTCAAAAAACAGGGGTTGGATTTTGCCCTCCTCGACGGCCCTTTGCAGACTGTCCAGGTCGGTGGAGGTAATCACTCCCCGGGCCGATCGGGGAACCACCGTCACGCGGGTGCTGGCTGTGGCGTCTCCTCCGGCACCGGTGGCGGTTGCCGTATAGGTGGTGGATTCTCGAGGAGAGACCACCAAGGATCCGCCGTCGGTGACGTTTCCGATACCACTATCGATTACAAGCGACATCGTATCGGTCGTTGTCCAGCTCAGCGTAGTCTGTTCTCCGCGCTCGATAGTGCTGGGTGAGGCGGCCAGAGTCACGGTAGGTAAGGCACCAGCGCGCTGATCCCGGGCTATGTCGCCTGAACGGGAAGCACGCGGCACGGGCGCCCTTGGGGGAGGCCTTTTCTGGCATGCCACTGCTGTGAGCAAACACACGCAACAAAGGAACCAACTCAGATTATAAAGAGAAACGCGTCGCATGGCAGCTCTCCTCCACTCCTCATTCTTGTGGTTCATTCACCGCGTAACCCGACCATGCAGGACTTTCGTTTACACCATAGGCGGTGACCTGTTTTAGATTCTTCCCATCGGCGTTCATGACGAAGATCTGTTTGGACCCGGTTCGACTGCTTTGGAACGCGATATGGCGGCCATCGGGGGACCAGTGTGGATTCTCGCTGCTGCCACGACTTGAAGTCAATTGAAAGATCCTTCTGGTGGCCACTTCGATGACGTAGATCTGGTGAGACCACTGGCCGGATGGCTGCCAGGAATAGGTGATGAACCGGCCGTCCGGGGACCAATCGGGACTGTCGCAGTGACCGCCTTCTCCAACCAGTCGCTGAAGATTCGACCCATCAGCATCCATCACCCACAATTGAGGGGAACCAGAGCGATCGGAAATGAAGGCAATCTGCCGTCCGGTTGGGCTCCAGGTGGGCGAAGAGTCTATGGCGCGGTGGTTGCTCAGGTTCTTGAGCCGGCCGCCGTCAAGATCAGAGATGTAGATGCCTGCATCAGATCCGTTCACTTCGCGGGATGAAAAGACGATCTGCTTGCCATCGGGGGAAAAGACCGGGGATGCGACATAGGAAGTCGGCACCGGCAGCACTCTTCGGCCTCCATCCAGATCCTGAATCCACAATTCCCAGCGGCTGCTTCGGGGAAGATTGGTAATGAAGGCCAGCTTCGAGTTATCAGAAGACCACTCGGGAAACTTGTTTAAACCCCCGTTAGCAGTGATCGTGCGCTGGTTTGCTCCGTCATAGTCCATCACGTAGATTTCTTTACTTTGACCTTTGAGGGAGGAAAAAGCGATCTGAGCACGAGCCACACCACGACTGGTTCCGGCAGACAACTGGAAAACCACCTGATCGGCAAATTCGTGGGCGACTCTTTGGGTCAACGCGTCATCTGAAATAGTGTAGCGTTTTCCCAAAACCTGCCCCCGTGTCCGCACATCGTACAGATAGGCCTCCGCCACGGCGAGTCCGCTATCCACCTGAAGATTGCCAAAGATGAGAAAATCCACGTCCAGAGTAGGGACTTGCCAGTTGTCAAAATTGACATCGGTGGGAGAACGCAGAGGTTTCAAAGGATAAAAGCTCTTGGAAGGCATCTCAAAGAAAGCGGAAAACTCCAGATCTTCCCACAGGACCCGATTGAAGATCTCTAAGGCTGCCTGAACTTCCGGGGTGTCTGAAGTTCGGGCTACGAAATCGACGACGGCCAGCTTGGTGTCCTCTCTGGGACGAGGATAGATCACCACATCAGGCGTTTGAGCCTTAAGAAGGGAGGTAAGACAAATGAAGCCGAGGGCAAGGATTTTTCCATTCATGGGAGTGTCTTTTTCTTTTTACCTGTCGACCTTTCTTTCTTCCCTCTCCTCATCCTCCTGGAGGGTACTCAAAGTAGGCCACGAATTTCACCGTTCGATTGCGGAGTTCATAGGGCAAGGGAGAGAGGGGATCGCTGGCACGAACGGCTCGTTCAGCAGCCAGATCAACGCTTCCAATACCGCTCTTTTGCTCGATTTGGATATTGTCGATACGGCCATCGGCTCGGATCTCGAAACTGATTACAGTGCGAACGGGATTCTCCAGCTGACCCAACGAGGTTTTTAACCAGTTTTGTCCGATCCGCTGCTCAACCTGGCGCACGTACCACGAGTCCAAGGCCCCTTCGCCTGTTCCCGTGCCGATGGTAACGCCCTGTCCTCCTCCAAAACCCCCTCCTGATCCCAAACTCCGCCCACCGGGTCCGCCGCTTCCTGGTTCCGGATCGCGGGGGATCGGTTTGGGCCTGGAACTTTCAGCGGAAACCTGGGATTTCGCCGGGGAGACCGCAGTTGGTTTAGGAGTCTCTTTGGGAGTCTCTCGAACGGGAGCCTTTTCCACGAAAACCTGCTCCTCCTTCTTCTGGGGAGGAGGTGGATCGGGCTTGCTGGGCTCGGGCACAGCAACCGCTTCGGGACGGGGGGTTATGGCGGGTTTGTACATCCCGGTACCGCCGCTCAACTCAGCCGCCAACCCGACCGTCACAAAATCATCTCCCTGACCGCCTCCCAGGCCGCTTCCGATCACCAAAGGGGCACCCCTGGGAAGCAACTCTGCGGCAAAGAGGAAAAAAAGAAAGAGCACAAGGTGGCCCACGGCGGAAACCGTGAAAGCTCCTCGATATCCTTCTTCACGCACGTGCGTGTCTATGACCCCTGGGGACATCCGTCTCACTTCTCCAAATAAGGTCTGGTGACTAAGTTAATTTGATGGTATCCCGAAATCCGAATCTCGTCCACCACAGAAACAATAGTTTTCCAGCGCACATCTTGGTCGGCCTGAAGAAAGATAGCCTCTCCACTGTCTCCGATCTCGCGCCTGAGCCAGTCCCCGAGTTCATTGAAATCGACGGGATTGGCCCGATAAAAAAGCATTTCCTCTCGACTGATGGTGATGACGGCCCGCTGTTCGGGGTCGACAGCCGCAACCGTTTGCGTCCGGGGAAGATTGACCTCGATTCCAGTTTGAAGGATGGGCGCAGTGACCATGAAAATGATCAGCAAAACCAGGACCACATCCACCAAGGGAGTGACGTTGATCTCCGACATTGAAGGGCGAGTCGGGTTGAGTTGATTACCGAAAGCCATTTTAGCTTACTCCAAAACTGCGTTCGATGGTGTTTAGGAACTCGGCTGAAAAATCATCCATTTCCACGCCGAAGACCTTGAGCCGACTGACAAAATGGTTATAGGCGATAACTGCAGGAATGGCTGCAAAAAGTCCAGCAGCGGTCGCCACGAGAGCCTCACTGATTCCTGGAGCAACGGCTTGAATCGTGCTCACAGCGCCCTCTCCGAGACCTTGGAAGGCATTGATGATTCCGATCACCGTGCCGAACAATCCAATAAAAGGAGTGACGGCCCCAGTGGTGGCTAGCCATGCAAGAGAGGCTTCCAGTACAGTCATCTCCGTTTGGCCCGTTTTTTGAAGGGCCCGTTGCACGCCGGTGAGACTCTTGAGTGTCCCCGGATTGAGGGCTAACTGCGGAGAATCGTCTCCGGAATTGGAGGACCCCATTTGCTGGTTCAACTCCTCATAGCCACTCTTGAAAATCCCGGCCAAGGGGGATTGAGGAAACCGGTCACACTTACTATAGAGTTCTGAGAGGCTGGAGGTTCTTCTAAAGCGCGCGTAAAACTCCTGGGACTGGTGCCCCACCTCTTTGTAAAAGCGAACCTTTTGGAAGATGATGGCCCAGGAAAACAGGGAGAAAAAGAGAAGGACCAGCAAAACCATTTGAGCGATCGGACCACTACTGCTCACCAGTGACCAGAAGCTGCCAAAGCTCCCCTGGGCTATAAAGACAGCCAAACTCAACGTCTCACACTCCTTATTCGGCTCATATCCATCATAACCTCCCCGTAATCATATACCATAACCCGATTGATCCCTTCTTGGATCAGTCAGCACTTCTAAAGGGTACCCAAACGGCCTGTCAAAAGCAGCTGACCAGCTAACCTCCTGACCTCCTGACCGGCTCTGACCGGCTGACCACCTGACCAGGGTGACAAATCAACCAAAGCGGGTATCTCTTCACTAACAAACAGACGCTCGAAAAGGGAACTCTCCGGTGGGATGCTTTTATCCTGACGGTCGCAAATGAGTGGGTAGGGCTCGTGTACAATCCGAGATGATGGTCAGATGGTCAGATGGTCAGGAGGTCAGGTGGTCAGGTCAGGTGGTCAGGTTTTTCTTATGCTGAAGTTCCTCTCCGTTGAGAATTTTGCTCTAATCGATCGTCTGGAAGTTGAATTCAGGCAGGGGTTGAATCTGATCACCGGTGAAACCGGATCGGGAAAGTCCATTCTGGTGGATGCTGTAGGCTTACTGGTGGGAGAGCGCGCCTCTCAGGAAATGGTTCGTCAGGGCTTTGATCAGGCCCGGGTGGAGGGAATGTTTGAGCTCTCCAAGGAACATCCGGCACGAATGTGTCTTGCTGATGCAGGAATTCCGCAGGAAGGCGGGGAAATCATCATCCGCCGGGATATCTCCCGGTCGGGTTCTAACAAGGTCTTTATCAACGGGATTTTGAGCCCACTGGCAACGCTTTCCCAGCTGGGGACACTTTTAGCGGATATTCACGGACAGCACGAGCAGCAACTTCTCTTGCGATCCAGCGTTCAATTGCAATTTCTGGACGCCTTCAGCGCTCATGAGCAACTGACACAACAGGTCAAAGAGTCCTTTCATCTGCTTCAAGGAGTTCGGTCAGAGCTGGAGCGCCTACAGGCCAGCGAACAGGAAAGACTGCAGAGGCTCGACACGCTCCACTTTCAAATTGCCGACATGGACCAGCTGAAGTTGAGTGCCGGCCTGGACGTGGAGTTGGAGGCAGAGCGAGGGCTTTTGGCCAGTTCGCAAAAACGCCTGAGCGCATCGCAGCGGGCCTATCAGAACATCTATGAACGAGAAGAGTCCTCGTTAAGTTTGCTGCATCAGGCAGCGAAAGAGTTGGAAGAGCTCTGCGGGCTGGATCCTCAGGTGGAGCCGGTGATGGTGAAGCTGCGTGATTCACGTTACCTGCTGGAAGAGGTGGCCTACCAGCTTCGCGACTACACGAGTCAAATTGAGTCCAACCCGGAACGCCTGGATGCTGTCCAGGAGAGGCTTGCGGAAATTCAAAAGGCCCGCCGAAAATACGGGGAAACCGTGGATGAGATCTTGGCTTATTTCGAAAAGGCCCAAAAGGAAGTCCACGAGCTTTCCCGATGTGAACCCGAGATGGAACAACTGGTTGAGACGGGGAGGAAACTGGAGAGCGAATATCGCGCACTTGCCCGGCGCCTGTCAAAAAGCAGACACCAGCAAGCCAAGCTGCTCAGCAGGCAAGTGGAGCGTGAACTGGCTGATTTGCACATGGAAAGTGCCGTTTTCACGGTACAGGTAAACACTTCAGAGGAAGGTGCCACAGAGCAGGGAATGGACCAAGTAGAATTTCTGATCAGTGCCAATGTGGGTGAGACCTCGAAGCCCTTGGCTAAAATCGCTTCCGGGGGGGAATTGTCTCGAACCGTGCTGGCCCTGAAATCGATTCTCACCCTGGAGGACTACTCGAAGACATTGGTTTTTGATGAGGTGGATGCAGGCATTGGCGGCCGAGTGGCATCCACCATCGGAGAGAAACTGGCTCGTCTGGGAACCGAGCACCAGGTCTTCTGCGTGACCCATCTTCCTCAAGTCGCCTCATACGCTTCCCACCATTTTCATGTCACCAAGCGAACCAGCTCCGAGCGAACCATCGTTGAGATTGTCCCTCTTGGAGAGAAAGCGAGAGTGGAGGAAATCTCAAGAATGATGGCCGGGAAGGCCTTAACGGAAACCACGCGTAAGCAGGCTAGAGAATTGTTGCGACGGGGTCGTCACTTCGTGACTTCGTGACTTCGTGACTTGGTCCATTTGTGCGGTCGTGCTGTAGGTGCTGTAATGTGTGATTGTGACATCGTGCATAAGGGTGCCGCTAGCTTTTGATATGCATCAGGCGGACACCCTTTTACGACTGCACAAAAGCACCGCAGCACGCCATCATGAAGTGACGGCTGCACGAATCCTTGTATCCCTCACTTCAAGTCCGATAAAATGCCCCAGAGACGATGGTTCAGAGATTTTTTATTGAAACGTTCGGATGCCAGATGAACGAGCATGATTCGGAGAAGGTGGCCGGACTGCTTGCCCATCACGGTATGGTGGCGGTCAACTCGCCCGAGGAGGCCGACCTGTTTTTGCTCAATACCTGCAGCGTCCGCGAGAAGGCTGTCCAGAAAATGTACAGCCGTTTGGGAGAAATCAGGAAGCAAAAGAACGCACACCCTGATTTTTTGATCGGAGTGATGGGGTGCGTAGCCCAGCAGGAAGGCGAAGCGATGGCGAACAAAGCGCCTTTCGTGGATCTGGTGGTCGGCACCCATATGGTTCACGCCCTACCCGACCTGTTGGAGGAGATCGAGCAAGAGCGCGGCAGCAGGACGCGCGTGGCCACGGACTTTATGGATGCTCCGGAACCCGTCGAAATTCCTCAGGTGAAACGCCGGAACAGCTTCCGTGCCAACATCACCATCATGGAAGGCTGCAACAAACATTGCAGCTTTTGTATTGTGCCCTACACTCGGGGCCGGGAAAGAAACCGTGCAGCCACAGCAGTGACGGAAGAAGCCAGGAGGGCTATCGACCAAGGCTTTGTGGAAATTCTTCTGTTGGGACAGACTGTCAACAGCTATAAGGATCCCCACAATCGGCGCTTTACATTCGCCGATCTGCTGTCTCAGGTGGCGTCCATTCCGGGAGTTCAGAGGGTTCGTTTCACCTCACCTCATCCGCGAGAGTTTGACGATGACTCCATCTCCGTCATCGGTAAGATGGAAACCATCTGCAACCAGGTCCACCTACCCGTACAGTCGGGTTCCAACCCCATCCTCAAGCGTATGCGGCGCCAGTACACCCGAGAGAGCTATCTTGAATTGGTGGGCAAGTTTCGAGACTGTGGTCGCTCCATTGCTTTGTCTACGGACATCATCGTAGGTTTTCCAGGTGAGAGCGAAGCGGATTTTCAACAGACTCTGGACCTGGTCGAAGAGGTCCAATTCGAGTCCATGTTCTCGTTCAAGTATTCTCCTCGCCCCAAAACCGAAGCACAACATTTCGAGGGTGATCTTCCCGATGAGGAGAAGACACGTCGCCTCATGGTGTTACAGCGTCTTCAGAAGGGAATTCAGCTGCGCCTTCACCGTCAACACTATCTCGGGCGCTCTGTGAACGTTTTAGTGGAAGGAACAGCACGTGATGGTGTGCGTCGCTATGGGAGAACCACCACCAACAAGATTGTGAATTTTCCGGGGAACGATCAGTCAGGAACGTTCACGGAGGTACTTGTCACCGATGTTGGCCCCAACAGCATGGTCGGCCAAAAAATTGCGGGGACCGAGTAGAACGAAGGGGAGCACGATTATGGAACGGGAATTTAAGATCAAGGGGTTGATCATGGACCCCCTCACCAACTCTCCCATCGTGATCCTACAGAGCGTGGAGAAAAACACTTTATTGCCCATCTGGGTAGGAATCTTCGAGGCCAACGCCATTGCCCTGCAGATTGAGCGAATCGATACCCCTCGCCCCCTGACCCATGACTTGATCAAGAATATTCTGCTGCAACTCAATGCCAACGTGGACAAGATCGTGGTCACGGACCTGCAGGAAAATACCTTCTATGCTGTCATTCACCTGCAGATGAACGGCGATCACATCACCATTGACAGTCGTCCCAGCGATGCCATCGCCTTGGCCTTGCGGACCGACGCGCCCATCTATGTCACCGAAGAGGTCATCAACAGCAGTCGTAACATCAGCCTGGAAAAAGAGCATTTGGATGAGGAAGACATCAAGAAATGGCTGGAGAATCTCAATCCCGAAGACCTGGGCAAATATAAGATGTGAATCCGCCACTTCGTGGCGTTGTGCGGTCGTGCAGCGGGCGAAGTCTGGAATAGCTGGAAGGTCGGATAAGAAATATTATGTAAACTTTTGTATCTCCCCCAACTCTCCGCCGTTACGTCCTGAGCACCAGCTTCGATCTCAGGACGGCCCGTTATTAAATAATATTATTCAGTCTTTGAATGATATTAGAGGGTATTCCCTAGGTATTTACCTGACAAACTGTTAGAAAGACTATGACTTTAGAACATTCCCTGTCAGGGATATGCCCTCCTGTACGTTTTCACGACCGCACGATAGCACGACGTCACAAAGTGACGACAGCACCACAGCACAACCAAAGGCGTGACCTCGTCAGGCCTTTGGTTCCGGAAGTTGGCGGGCCTTCACTTCCGATTGGAAGCCCACCTGCTTGTGTTTGCCATCGCAAAAGGGCTTGTTCTCGGAGGCGCCACAGCGGCAAAGCGAGATCACGGTACGCCCGCGAATGTCAAAGAGGTTCCCTTCTGCATCCTGGATGACAAAATCTCCTGTGATACGCAGCGGTCCGTTATTTCGGCAAAGAACTTCAGAATCTGGCATAAGAAGTGCTCCTATTTTAGGTCGGTAAAGATAAGTAGAATGGCTTATTCCTGCTCAACCGGGCAGATGACCTTCAGCGGTGAGAAATTCTTCCAGGGTTCCCACATGCTCCTTGAATTCGGCAAAACGGTCGAGGCTGAGGGTGAGACCCTTCTTGGTGGGTTGCCATTCGCCCTCGTCGTTTTCAAAATGGATGCGAATATCGGCGTATTTTTTGCCTTTATATTCACTCAGATTGAAAAAAATCCTCTCGTTCGGACCTTTTTCCATTTCCGCAACGGGTTCGCTCATGGGCGCGCGTTCCTCGTCGATTGTGACGAAACATCCACTGCCTCGTCCATCCAGCAGACGTTACCACATTATGATCCAGCGCGGAATGGGCGCGCCGGGGATCACCTATAGGCTATCGGGTATGCTATAAAGAGCAATATGCGAGGAGGAACGATGGGTGAGAAGGCAAGCCGGGACCAGGCGCTGGATTATCTAAAATCCTATAAGGAGAAGAGCCTGGGCGTCATGCAGAGAATATCTGAGGAAGAGGTAGCCCGGTTGATTACCCTCCTGGCCGATGCCCGTAGGGCAAATCGCCAGATCTTTCTTTGCGGAAACGGCGGAAGTGCTTCCACAGCCTCTCATTTGGCCAATGACCTCGGTAAAGGGGCTTCCTGGGATCGGGACGACCGATTTCGTGTGTTGGCCCTGACCGATAACGTTTCCTGGATCACGGCGCTGGCCAATGACACGGATTACTCACAGATTTTCGTGGAACAGCTGAAAAACTACGCTGGCCCCGACGATGTACTGATCGCCTTTAGTGGCAGCGGCAATTCCCCCAATGTGCTGGAGGCTGTCCAATGGGCAAATGAAAACTCCGTGGTAACGGTGGGCGTCACCGGGCGGCCAGGGGGAAAGCTGGGAGAAACGGCACGCTATCCCATTTTTGTGGAATCCTCCCACATGGGACACATCGAAGAGGGTCATTTTCTGATTCAGCATCTGGTGGGCTACTACTTTATGGAAACGGAAGAGTAAGGCGAAGCTCGCACAATTCGAGAACCTCCGGAATGTAGGAGGCACCTCAGGTGCCGAACAGCTTTTTTCGGATTCGGCACCTGAGGTGCCTCCTACTCTTTGCAATCCTGACTGGGACTCAGTTTGAACTTGACTTGTACGATCCGTATCTCTTATGCTTTGAGTCGACTAGCGAGGAAATGATGAGCACTACAATCGAGGGAACGGACATGGTCAGGCTCACCGAGAGGAGCTTCTTCCCCGGCTTGCTCGGCCTCGTAATTATCGGCGACATTATTCTCTCCGGTTCTTTACGGAGGGATTTACCCATTACGGGTTAAACTCCCTAAGCTCCGTAAAGAACCTGAAATTCCCTATCCTCAATAACAGTGTTCTCGACGGAGCTAGCGGAGTTATGCAACAGCAAGGGAGACTAGATGCGACAGGTTATTTCACTATTGGTCGAAAACAAAGCGGGGGTGCTGTCGCGCGTGGTGGGCCTCTTTAGCCAACGCGGGTACAACATTGAAAGCTTGAACGTGGCGCCAGCGCTGGATCCCGACGCTTCTCGAATCACGCTGACCACAACCACCGATGAAGCCGGGACAGAACAGGTGGTCAAACAACTCAGCAAGCTGATTAATGTCGTTAAGGTAACTCCCTACGACTCGGCTACCCAGGTGCTGCGAGAGATGGCACTCGTGCGAGTCCAGGTCACCGAGAACAACAGGACTGAGGTCCTGGCCCTATCCGAGGTCTTTCGGGCTCGTGTCATCGATGTGAGACCCAACGCTTATATCTTTGAAGTAACCGGACAGGCCGAGAAGATCGACGCTTTTTTACAAAATGCCCAGGTGTATGGAGTCCGGGAGGTTCACCGTACGGGTGAGCTCACCCTCTCCCGAGGGAAAACTGGAAAGCAACAAAGTTCTTCGGCCCGGGAGAGGCCGGCACTGGTCAAGAATCCTGATCAGAAGACCCCATCCAAATCGGAGGTCAAAGCGAAACATGGCTAGAGTTTTCCATGACACCCGACGAACTTCCACCCACTCTTTCCGACTAGGTGACTTATGAGCGAGAGCAAAAGAGTTTTCATTTATGACTGCACGTTGCGAGATGGTACTCAGGGGGAACGAGTCTCACTGAGCGTTGAGGATAAAGTCCACATTGCCCAGAAACTGGATGCCTTTGGTATGGATTATATCGAAGGCGGCTGGCCAGGCTCCAACCAGAAAGACGTGGAATTCTTCCAGCGTGCCCGGGACTTATCCTGGAATACCAGCAAAATCGTAGCCTTTGGAAGCACTCGCCACCATAAGTATTCGGTGGAGGAGGACCCCAACATCGCCGCCCTGCTCGAGGCCGATACTCCCGCGGTGACCCTGGTCGGTAAAAGCTGGGACTTTCACGTGGAGTGTGCTCTGGGCACCACTCTGGAGGAAAACCTGCGCATGGTCCATGACAGCGTGGCCTATCTGAAGAAAAGGGAGAAAGAGGTCATCTTTGACGCGGAACATTTTTTTGACGGCTATGCAGCCAACCCTCGTTATGCCAAATCCGTTATCCGAACTGCCCGCGAGGCGGGAGCGGACTGGGTGGTCCTGTGCGACACCAACGGAGGAAACCTCCCTTCCAGCATTACATCGCTGGCCCACCAATTAAGCCCGGAATTTCCCTTCCTCGGTATCCATACCCACAATGACTGCGAAATGGGAGTGGCCAATACCGTTGCAGCCGTTCAGGCTGGGGCCCGTATGGTTCAGGGGACCATCAACGGATATGGGGAACGTTGTGGAAACGCCAATCTCTGTTCCGTGATCCCTGCCTTGGAGTTGAAACTGGGGAAGGAGACCGTTGGGCCGGAAAGACTCAAAGGCCTCACTTCCCTGGCCTACTTTGTGAGTGAAACCGCCAATATGGTCGTGCCCAACAACCTCCCTTTTGTGGGCAAGAGCTCCTTCGCCCACAAGGGTGGACTCCATGTGAGCGGCGTCAACAAAGACCCAAGAACCTATGAGCATATGGATCCGGCTGCGGTGGGAAACAACCGGCGCGTCCTGGTTTCGGATTTGTCGGGAAAAAGCAATTTACTTTACAAGGTTAGAGAATTCGGAGATTTGGATGAGAAGGATCTGGACTTGCACGCACTCCTGGAGCACATCAAAAAACTCGAATACGACGGGTACCAGTTTGAGGGCGCCGATGGCAGCCTGAAACTCCTTTTTTGCAGGTTTGGAAAGGACCAGGATCAACCTTTTGAGTTTAAGGGTTTTCGGGTGCTGGTCGACCAGAATCACGCTGGCCAGTTTGTGAGCGAGGCCACGGTCAAGATCAGTGTCGACGGCATCGAGGAGCATGTTGCTTCAGATGGTAGCGGACCCGTTCACGCCCTGGACTGCGCCATTAAAAAAGCACTGGTGCGCTTCTTCCCCGAGATTGAAGAGATCCGGCTTATCGACTACAAAGTGCGTGTGCTGGACGCTCAGAGCGGAACCGCCGCCAAGGTACGTGTACTGATTGAGTCCACCGATGGCCACCGAAGCTGGATCAGCATGGGCGTCTCTTCGAATGTCATGGAGGCCAGTTGGCAAGCCATCATCGACGGCGTGCTCTACAAGCTGGTCTTTCCCTCAAACGGTGAACAACAGCCGAACGCCCTTCCCGAAGAGAAGGAAGTAGAGGAAGAGAAAAAGAAAGAGACAATGAAGCAATAGCCGCCGGCCAGGGGGTCAGGAGGTTAGGTGGTCAGGTTCTTCTACCGGCTCAATTCCCTGATTTTCTTCGCCATCTCGCGCGCCAGGTAGAGGTGAATCAGCATGTTCTCCCCTTGCAGGTCTTCCAGCTGAATGACGCTCTCTACCTGGAAAAAATATTCAGTGATTCTCTTCTCCGCTTCCTGGATCTGCTCACCGACGAAACGAGTTTCGTTTTCGTACAGGGAGTCAGGCCCCTGGGACTCGACGGACCTGCGATCATCTTTGTCCTCCAGAGCCGTCAAAACGTAGCGGAGCATGTTCCAAAGATCCCCGGCCTCGTCCTGAACTCCCTTGAGAGCTCTTCTCCAGTCGGCTCTGGCCTGGCCTACGGCCTGAGTGTCAAAAGCTTGAAGAATGGTCTGCTGGGCCTGCTCGACCTCTGCGAAATGGTTATTCAAATAAGCCAGTTTTTCGCGCAGTTCCGACAGATAGTGGTCAATTTGACGGTCGACGTACTCCTCCAGAAAGGGGTCGCGGCGTCCCCTTTCACCGTTACGAAAGGATCTCATATTCGTAAACAGGCGGCGAAAGTGGGCCCTGAGAATAGGATTTTGGCGGGCTGGAGGGAGTTCTTCTTCTTCTTCTTCTTCCTGGGCATTCAGATTGAAGCTTACAGAACCAGCAAAACAAAGATAGAGACAGCAAGCAGCAAGCGATAGACGACGAAGAGAAGGTAGGTACGAGTTTGAAGAAATCGGAGAAGATACTTGATGCATAAAAAGCCGCTAATAGATGAAAATATCACACCAACCAGGAGAGGTAAAAAAGAACCCGCCGCATGGCTCCCAGACCACCACAGCAGATAAAGACGAGAAATTGTGGCCAGGGCGATGACCGGCGTCCCCAGCAAAAAGGAAAATCGGGCAGCGTCGGCCCTGTTCAGCCCCAGCATCAAGCTTGCTGTGATCGTCACCCCGGAGCGACTGACGCCGGGGATCAGTGCAAGAGCCTGGACCAGACCTACGATCAGGCCATCCCGGAGGCGGATGCTCTCCAGGCTGTGCGACTGAGATCCCTGATGATCCGCCCACCCCAGAAGAAGACCGAACAGAGAAAGAGTGAGCACCGTAACTCCAGGGGTTCTCAGGTGATCCTCGATCACGCCTCCGAACAGACCTCCAACCAAAATGGCCGGCAGTGTACCCACAGCGATTGCGCCCAGGAGACCCGATTCCGAGGGAGCTGATTGCCTCATTAAGACTCTTAGGAACTGCTTCCCAATCTCCTTCCATTGCTGGCGAAAATAGATCACCAACGCCAATAACGTTCCCCCATGCACCACCACGTCAAAGGTCAGTCCCATGGCTTCCCAACCCGCCAACCAGGGGAGCAGAATGAGGTGAGCAGAGCTGCTGATGGGAAGAAATTCGGTAATCCCCTGGAGGATACCCAGAAAGAGAGCCTGTATGGAATCATTCATCGGCATGATCGGTATCTTTGGTATCTAATGGTCGAATTTTGAGAGCGAGGAGTCAAGATTTGCCATGCTATACTTCAAATTTGAGGCTCACATTTCACACTTTGAACTATGACTCAAGAAACCGTTCTCATCCTTGACTTCGGAGCCCAGTACACTCAGTTGATTGCCCGCCGCATTCGTGAGGCTGGAGTGTACTCGGAAATCCTGCCCTTTGATACCTCCTGGAAAGAAATCGAAGCCCACAACCCCAAGGGGATTGTGCTCTCGGGAGGACCCGAGTCGGTTTTCGCAGAAGGTGCCCCTCATCCCCCAAAAGAACTCTACGAGTTTCAGGGTCCCCTGTTGGGGATCTGCTATGGAATGCAGCTCATGGCGCACCACTACGGGGGAAAGGTGGCTCCTTCGCAGCACCGAGAATATGGCAAGGCCGTACTCCAGCAGGTTGACGGAAGCCCGCTTTTTCAGGGCATGCCCAAGGAAACGGAGGTGTGGATGAGTCACGGAGACCGGATTGAGACTCTCCCACCTGATTTTGTTGCCATCGGGCGAAGTGAGAATGCCCTTGCCGGTATGGCTCATGAGGGTCGAAAAATCTATGGCCTTCAGTTTCATCCTGAAGTGGTTCACACTCCCTGCGGCACACAGATCCTGGAGAACTTCCTCCTTGAGATCTGCAAGTGCCGCGCAGATTGGACGATGTCCTCCTTTGCGGAAAGTGCGGTCACCGAGATTTCCGCCCAAATCGGTCAGTCCCAAGCGGTTTGTGGCCTCTCGGGAGGGGTCGACTCTACGGTGGCGGCAACGCTGGTTCATCGCGCCATCGGTGATCGGCTCACCTGCATCTTTGTCGACAATGGCTTGCTCAGAAAGAATGAATTCGAGGAAGTGCTCCAGACATTTCGAGAGACGCTCTCTTTGAATGTTGTGGGCGTCGACGCCAGCCGTGCTTTTCTCGAACCTCTGGCCGGAGTCGAAAACCCCGAGGCCAAACGAAAAATTGTGGGGGAACAGTTCATCCGCGTGTTTGAAAAAGAAGCCAAGAAATTGGGGGGCATAAAGTTTCTTGTTCAGGGCACCCTCTATCCGGATGTGATTGAATCGGTCTCCGTCCTGGGCCCCTCTGCCACCATAAAAAGCCATCACAATGTGGGAGGTCTGCCTGAGAAAATGAATCTCGAGCTGGTTGAGCCTTTAAGAAATCTGTTCAAGGATGAGGTTCGACGCGTCGGCGAGGAGCTGGGCCTCCCGGAAACGCTGGTTCAGCGCCAGCCCTTCCCCGGGCCCGGCTTGTCGGTACGCATTGTCGGCGAGGTTACGGAAGCTCGTCTCAACACCTTGCGAGAGGCGGACAGGATTGTAGAGCAGGAGATAAAAGGTGCAGACCTCTATGCTAAGATCTGGCAGTCGTTCGCAGTTTTGCTTCCCGTCAAGAGTGTCGGTGTCATGGGGGATGGGAGAACCTATGAAGACGTCATCGCCATCCGCGCCGTACATTCCGTGGATGGAATGACTGCTGACTGGGTTCCGTTGCCTCATGAACTGCTGGGGCGGATCTCCAACCGGATTGTGAATGAAGTCCGAGGAGTCAACCGGGTAGTCTACGACGTGAGCTCGAAACCTCCCAGTACCATCGAATGGGAATGAAAGAGAGGGATTAGGGACAGGTCCCTAATCACGGACACCATGAGTAACTTCGTTCATCTGCACCTTCACAGTCATTTCAGTCTCCTGGACGGCGCCAATAAGCTCGAAGCCGTGGTACGCCGTGCCGCAGAGTTAAAAATGCCGGCCCTAGCCTTATCGGATCACGGCAATCTCTTCGGAGCCGTTCAATTTCATGACATGGCGCTCAAATATGGAGTCAAGCCCATTATCGGTTGTGAGATTTATGTTGCACGTGAGGGACGCAAATCAAAGAACGGTCGTTCCGACCAGAGCAACCATCTGGTGCTCTTGGCCAAAGATGCCACCGGTTATCGAAATCTGGTCAAACTGGTCTCACTGGGCTACCTGGAAGGCTTTTACTATCGTCCTCGCATCGACCTGGAACTGCTCCAGGAGCACAGTGAAGGATTGGTGGGGCTTTCCGCCTGTCTGAAAGGAATTGTGGCCTGGAATCTACTCCAGGATCAGTACTCGGAAGCTCGTGAGGAAGCGGGAAAACTGGCCGAAGTCTTAGGGCCGGAGAACTTTTATCTGGAGTTGCAGAACCATGGGATGGAGGAGCAAAAAAAGGTCAACTCCCATGTGATGAAGCTGGCCCGTGAACTGGATCTCTCCATGGTTGCCACCAACGATTGCCACTATCTCACTCAGGAGGACTCTTTCGCCCACGATGTCCTGCTCTGTATCCAGACGGGCAAGACCGTTCACGATGAAAACCGACTCAAGTACAGAACTAACGAGTTTTATTTCAAGAACGCCGAGGAGATGGAGTCCATATTTGCTCATGTGCCCGAGGCTCTTTCCAATACCCTCGAAGTAGCCGAGAAGTGTACCTTTGAGCTGGGTGAGCCGGAGAACATCTTTCCGGAATTTCAAGTTCCTTCCGACTATACCCTGGACAGCTATTTCGGGAAAGTGGTCCATGACGGATTCGAAAACCGCCTTCAACCGCTCAAACAAAAAGAGAGTCTTGGGAAATTGCGCTATCCGCTCTCTCAATATCAGGAGCGGTTGGAGCAGGAAGTGGAAATCATCAAGAAGATGCAATTTTCCAGCTATTTTCTGATCGTCTGGGACTTCATTCGCTACGCACGAGAAAATCAGATTCCGGTGGGACCGGGCCGGGGATCGGTGGCCGGATCTTTAGTCTCCTACGCCATGGGAATTACCAATGTGGATCCCCTTCAGTATGATCTTCTCTTCGAGCGTTTTCTCAATCCGGAACGGGTCACTCCTCCCGACATTGACATCGATTTTTGTATGTTGCGCCGCGGCGAAGTGATCGACTATGTGACCTCCAAGTATGGCCGTGAAAACGTCAGCCAGATCATCACTTTTGGCACCATGGCCGCCCGAGGGGCTATTCGTGATGTTGGACGCGGTCTGGACATCCCCTATGCCGAAGTGGATAAGATCGCGCGCCTGGTTCCCCAATCTCCGGACGCCACATTGAAAAAGGCGGTTCAGCGGGTCAAGGAGCTCAAGGAGGCTGCCCAGAGCACTTCTCCCTACGCCCAATTGATTCAGGTTGCCCAGCAGTTGGAGGGGCTGGCTCGACACGCCTCCACCCATGCGGCTGGAGTGGTGATCGCGCCCCGGCCGCTCATCGACTTGATTCCCCTTTATAAGAGTAACAAGGACGAGATCACGACCCAGTATTCGATGACGGATCTGGAGCGTCTGGGCCTTTTGAAGATGGACTTTCTGGCCCTGACCACCTTGACCGTCATCCAGCAGACCGTGGTTCAGGTCAAAGACCAGTTAGGGGTGACTCTGGCTCTGGACGAGCTCGATCTCAATGAGGAGGAGACTTTCAGGCTCTTTTGTGAAGGAAAGACGACCGGCATCTTCCAGTTTGAATCTTCGGGCATGCGCGATATTTTGCGGCGCCTGCAACCCAGTCGCTTTGAAGATCTCATCGCTTTGAACGCCCTGTACCGCCCCGGCCCCATCCAAGGAGGGATGATCGACGATTTCATCGGACGTCGCCATGGCCAGGTGAAAATCGAATACGAAGTGCCGGAGCTTGATGAGATTCTCAGGGAAACCTATGGGGTGATCGTCTACCAGGAACAGGTGATGCAGATTGCCAGCAAGCTGGCAGGTTTTTCCTTGGGAGAGGCGGATCTCCTGCGGCGAGCCATGGGCAAGAAGAAGAAACAGGTCATGCAGGCCCAGAGAAAGCAATTTTTGATCGGCTGCAAGGAAAGCGGCATCGCGGCCAGCAAAGCGGAACGCATTTTCAAGTTGATGGAACAATTTGCTGGTTACGGATTCAATAAGAGTCATTCCACCGCCTACGCCCTACTCGCCTATCAGACGGCTTATCTAAAGACCCATTATCCCGTGCAATTTATCGCGGCTTTACTCACCAGTGAGATGTCCAATACGGACAAGATCGTCAAGCATCTGGCCGAATGCAAGGAAATGGACATTCGCGTCCTGCCTCCTGATATCAATGCCAGCCAGCTCGATTTTCTGGCCTCGGGAAAAGACATCAAGTTTGGGCTGGCGGCGATTCGAAACGTCGGAGAGTCGGCCATTCGTGCCATCTTGAACTGCCGGCCTGGAGGCAATGACTTTGTCAGTTTTTCCGAATTTTGCGAGAACGTGGATCTGCGGGTCGTGAACAGACGGGCCTTGGAGTCCTTGATCAAGGCCGGCGCCTTTGATTCCCTGGGGTATCATCGAAAATCGCTCTTTGATTTTCTGGATCGTGCCGTTGAGGCTGGACAGAAGGCTCAAAGAGATCGTCTCAGCGGTCAGAAAAAGTTGTTTGCGACCCCTGAGGTTACTTCGGCCGGAGGTCCTGTTGAGGATATTCCCGACGCCGGAGAATGGCCGGATCGCCAGAAGTGGGCCTATGAAAAGGAGACTTTGGGCTATTACGTCACCGGCCATCCGCTTCGAAATTACGCCCGAGAGTTAGGGAAGTTTTCTAAATTTTCTACACTGGATATCACTGAGGAGATTTCGGGTCAGGAAATTTCCGTGGGTGGAATGATTACTGGCCTTCGACAGCTCCGTACCCGTAAGGGAGATTCGATGGCCGCCTTCGAGCTGGAGGATCTTTCGGGCACCGTCCAGGTGTTGGTTTGGCCCAATGCCTACAAGCGGCACAGTCAGCTTATCGAAAACGATTTGCCGGTATTGGTGCGGGGGCGCTGTGAGTTGGATGCCAAGGGAGAGATCCGCTTGCTCTGCTCGCAACTTTTTCAACTGGACACCCTTTGGAATACGGCTGTTCAAAGAACGAAAATTCGAATCTCACTTCCCTCTTTGGATTCCGATAAAGTTTCCCGGCTCCATGCGCTGGTCAGTCATAATCAAGGGAGTTGCCCTTTGGAATTTGAGCTTCTCCAGCGTAAGGAATACCGAATTCGCGTCGTTCCTCGCGAAGATCTTCTGATTAATCCCATCCCCTCATTTATCCAGGAAGTGGAAAAGCTTTTTGGCGAAGACTCAGTAGCCCTGTATACTTAACTGGGAGCGAGGTCGGGCGCGTGAGCACTAAAGTTAAAGAGTTAATTGATCTCAAGGAGCGTGTTGGGGAGCTCCCCAAAGAGGCGACGGCGGAAATTGCCACCCTGAAACGGCTGATCGCCCAATTGGAAGCCGATACCGCAGGCGAATCCTTGAGCGCTTGGAAACATGTTCAGCTCTCCCGCCACCAGGAGCGGCCTTACACGCTCGACTTTATCTCTCGTCTGTTCACATCCTTTCGTCCCATTCAAGGTGACCGCAAGTTTGGTGACGACCCAGCCCTTATTGGGGGAATGGCTCTGTTGGAGGATCAGCCGGTCATGGTGATTGGCCAGCAGAAGGGCCGCAACACCAAGGAACGTATCTTTCGCAACTATGGAATGGCCAAACCCGAGGGTTATCGCAAAGCCGTTCGCCTCATGCGCCTGGCGGAAAAATTCAATCGCCCTATCTTCACTTTCGTGGATACGCCGGGGGCCTATCCGGGTATCGGTGCTGAAGCAAGAGGTCAGGCCGAGGCCATTGCCTACAATTTGCGAGCCATGGCACGACTTCGAGTGCCCATTTTGGTGACTGTCCTGGGGGAAGGGGGCAGTGGCGGAGCTCTGGCTATTAGCATGGGAGATCGAATCCTGATGTTGGAACACGCCATTTATTCGGTGATCTCTCCGGAAAGCTGCTCGGCCATTCTGTGGAAAGATCAGGACCACGCCAAGGAAGCAGCCGAGGCTCTGCGATTGACGGCAAAGGATATGCTTTCCTTCAAGGTCGTCGATCAGATCGTTCCGGAACCTCCAGGAGGTGGCCACACCGATTGGAATGAGGCGGCTTCCCTCCTCAAGCATGCGTTACTGCGCAACTGGGAAGAGATACGCCATCAAAGTCCAGAGGAAAGGGTGACCGCACGATTTGAGAAATTTCGCTCCATCGGGGAGTTCCTTGAGTAGCGGTGTCGGGTCAACTCTTTTCTCCTTCTTCTTCTTCAGACACTAAGTTTCTCGCCGATATCATGCTGGGTAGCCTAGCCAGGTGGCTGCGCATCCTGGGATACGACACCGCCTATGATAATCGAATCGAGGATGACGAGATCATCGCCCGTTGTCGCCAGGAGCGCCGGGTTGCCCTGACCCGGGATCGGCGACTCACCCAACGGTTCCAGGTTTCTAGCTGGCTGCTGATCGAGCGCGAGGAGTTGTTTGAGCAGATTCGGGAAGTCCTCCAAGCGATCGGCCACGAGATTGATCTGAAGCGACTCCTGAGCCGTTGTCTGGAGTGTAATGCGCTTCTTCAGACGGTGGCAAAGGAAGAAATTCGCCTTCAGGTCCCCGCCTACGTCTTCAAGACCCGATCCCGTTTCAAGAGATGTCCGGGCTGCCAGCGGATCTACTGGGGTGGTACTCACCGCCGGAACATTTACCAGCGCTTGAAGACGCGTCTATAATGATGCCTTTATCTATAGCGGGGGACTAAAGGCACCAAAGAGCATCACATGAAGATCAAGTCGGTTCGCGGTACTCATGACCTGCTGCCGGAGTCGGTGGCACTCTGGCAAAGAATTGAAGCCGAGGCTCGCGCAGTTTTTCAGCTTTATGGTTACCAGGAGATACGCACGCCTATTTTAGAGAGTTCGGAATTGTTCGCGCGCAGCATTGGAGCCGAAAGCGATATCGTTCAAAAGGAAATGTACACCTTCAGCGACAGCAAGGGAAAAACCATCAGTCTTCGCCCCGAGGGAACCGCACCCGTGGTTCGAGCTTACCTTGAGCACGGTCTTGATCGTGACGGGTTGATCCACAAGCTGTACTACATTGGTCCCATGTTCCGCCATGAGCGGCCCCAAAAGGGGCGCTACCGGCAGTTCCATCAGGTGGGGGTAGAGGTGCTGGGCTCCGATCATCCGGCGCTGGAAGCCGAGGTGATCGAGATGCTGGAGCGCTTTTTCCACAAGCTGGGTGTCCAGGGACTTCGTCTGCTGCTCAACTCTGTAGGATGTGCCCGTTGCCGCCCTGCCTATGTGAAGGTCCTCCAGGAGGAATTGAATAAGCACCAGGATGAGTTGTGTTCCCAATGTCAGCGCCGCACTACGACCAATCCTCTGCGCGTACTCGATTGCAAGGTTCCCGCTTGTCAGCCTGTGATTGAAAAACTGCCCTCCATTCTCGATTATCTTTGCGATGACTGTCGGAAGCACTTTGAGAAACTGCGCAGCTATCTGGATCTTCAGAAGATCAGCTATGAAGTCACTCCGCGCCTGGTACGTGGCCTGGACTACTACGTGGGCACCACCTTCGAAATGGTCAGTTCCCAGCTGGGACCCACCCAGAATGCCGTGGTGGGAGGCGGTCGCTACGACGGACTTTCGGAACTTCTGGGGGGACCGCCTGGGAAGGGATTTGGCTTCGCCTTGGGAATCGAGCGCCTGGTGGTTCTGGTGAGTGATCTGGAGGACTCGTCCGGGCCCGACATCTTCCTGGCCTTTCTCGATGAGCAGACCCTGGAGAAGAACCTTGACCTGGCGCAGGAGCTTCGCCGCCAGGGAATTTTTGCCTACATCGACTTTCAAGGGCGCAGCCTGAAGGCCCAGATGAAATTAGCCAATCGGCTTGAAAGTCGCTTCACCTGTATCATCGGCGAAGATGAAATGAAAAGTGGGCAGTTCCCCGTCAAGCGCATGGAAGACGGCCACCAGGTCACACTGGCCCGAGAAGCGATCGCCTCATATGTGAAAGAGGATGGGGTGGTCCCTTCATGAGCTCACCAGGAGAGCAGGAACGGACCTGCCATTGTGGCCTGATCAAGGAGAGCCATGTCGATGAGACGGTGACGGTGATGGGCTGGGTGGATCGTCGCCGTGACCTGGGGAGCCTGATCTTCCTGGATTTGCGTGATCGGGAGGGCATCGTACAGGTGGTCGCCAACCCGGAGCAGGCCCGTGCCTTGGCTCAGGCCAAGGAGGCTCGTCCTGAGGATGTTCTGGCCGTCACGGGTAAGGTGGTGTGGAGAGACGAGGAAACGATCAACCCTGAGATTCCGACGGGCCGGCTGGAGATTCGGGCAGAAGTGATCGAATTGCTCAACGCCTCGGAAACTCCCCCTTTTCCCATCAATTCTCCCGCTTCGGCCTCGGAAGAAACACGCCTTCATTATCGTTTCCTGGACTTGAGACGGGAGCGTTTGCAGCGCAATCTCCAACTTCGCCATCGGGCCTCCCTGGAGATCCGAAAGTTTCTGGACGAAGAGGGGTTTCTGGAGATTGAGACTCCTTTTTTAACCCGATCCACACCGGAAGGAGCGCGCGACTATCTGGTGCCCAGTCGCCTCTACCCGGGTCAATTCTATGCGCTTCCCCAGTCGCCCCAACTCTTCAAACAGCTCCTGATGGTGGCGGGATTTGACCGCTACTTCCAAATCGTTCGCTGCTTCCGAGACGAAGATCTGCGTTCCGATCGACAACCGGAGTTTACTCAAGTGGATATGGAGCTCTCTTTCCCTCAAATGGAGACCATCTTCGAGGTGGTGGAACGGCTACTGGAGAGGGTCTTCGCCCTGTCCAATATCTCTGTCTCGACTCCCTTCCCCCGGCTGAGTTACGCCGAGGCCCTTTCCCAGTATGGAACCGATCGGCCTGACCTCAGATACGACCTGAAGTTGGTGGATGTCTCCTCTGCCTTCTCCGAAAGCAGTTTTCAGGTTTTCCGCCAGATTATAGAGGAAGGCGGTCTGATCAAGGGGATTCGCGTCCCCGGGCGAGCCGGCTATTCTCGCAAGCAACTCGATGACCTGAGAGGCTTTGTCCGGAACGAGGCAACGGGTGCTGATCTAAGCTGGATTAAAGTGACGTCCGAGGGTCTCAAGTCTTCCCTGTCCAAAGCCGTCGATCAGTCGGATCTGGAAGCCGTAAGGGAGTCGGCCCAGCTTGAGGAGAACGACGTTTTCCTGATGTTGGGTGGTTCCCCGAAAAACGCCCACCAGGTCCTGGGCCGATTGCGCGGACAACTGGCCATCTCAGAGAATTTGATTCCGGAAAAGAGCTACGAGTTTTTGTGGGTGTACGATTTTCCCCTTCTGGAGTGGGACGAGCAGGAAAAACGCTACATTCCCTGCCATCATCCCTTCACCTCCCCCCTGGACAAAGACCTGGATCTTTTAGAAAGCGATCCGGCCCGAGTGAGGGCCAAGGCCTATGATCCTGTCTTAAACGGACTAGAAATTGGGAGCGGCTCCATCCGTATCCACCAACGAGAAATCCAGACGCGCGTTTTCAAAGCGCTGGGAATCGAGCAGGAGGAGGCCGAGGCCAAATTCGGATTCCTGCTGAAAGCTCTGGGATACGGAGCCCCGCCGCACGGCGGCATCGCTCTGGGCCTGGACCGCATCATCATGATTCTGGCCGGGGAACGATCCCTGCGCGACGTCATTGCCTTTCCCAAGACCGCCCGAGCCGTGGATCTCATGTGCGGCGCCCCCTCCACGGTAGACGAGAAACAGCTCAAGGAATTGCGCCTGAAGCTGCAGGAATAGAACACGGCTGGCACCTCTGGAATGTAGGAGGCGCCTCCGGTGCCGAACTGCCACAAACCAGCCCCAGATTTTAGGATTCGGCACCTGAGGTGCCTCCCACATTCCGGAGTCTTCTGGATCCTGACTTTCCCTTTCCTGTCATCGAGGCAAGTTATACTACTGGCGATGGCAACGGTTCGCCTCCTTCCCGACATTCTGGCCCACAAGATCGCAGCCGGCGAGGTTGTGGAGCGCCCCGCCTCGGTGGTAAAGGAACTGCTTGAAAACTCCTTGGATTCTGAGGCTCGACGCATCGTGGTGGAAGCCGAAGAGGGCGGAAAGCGCCTGATCGTGGTGCGTGACGATGGTATGGGGATGAGTCCGGAGGATGCTCGCCTGGCTTTCCAACATCATGCCACCAGCAAGATTCAAAAATTCGAAGACCTCAGCCATCTTCAAACTCTGGGTTTTCGGGGCGAAGCTCTCCCCTCCATTGCCTCCGTTTCCCGACTCCGCTTGAGAACGGTCGAACGGGCCACGGCGGGCTCGTCCACGCCTCTGGGAAGCGAAATTGACTCAGAAGGGGGAGAGTTTAAGGAGGTGAAGGAAATCTCCTGGCCGACGGGAACCGAAGTGCGAGTGGAGGACCTATTTTTTAACGTCCCGGTTCGTCGTGAATTCTTGAAGAGGACGAGCACGGAGCTGGGTCACCTGAGCCGTCAAGTGATGAATTGTGCCATTGCCTATCCCCATGTGGCTTTCGATTTTAAACATCAAGGTAAGTCCTTGGTGGGAGCCGCGGCGGTGGATAGTCTCGAAGATCGGATCCACCAGATCTTTGGGAAGTCTTTCCTGGAGAATCTGGTTCGGGTGGACTACAAGAAGAATGGAATTAATGTCTCAGGGTTCGCTTCCCTGCCCCATGAGCAGCGCACCAGCTCTCGATCACAATTTCTTTACGTCAACCGCCGGATGGTCAGGGATCGTATCCTGACTCACGCCGTCCGATTGGCTTACCAGGATCTGATCCCCAGCAACGCCTATCCGGCCGTCATTCTCTTCCTGGAGCTGGATCCCGAACAGGTGGACGTCAATGTGCATCCCTGCAAGACCGAGATCCGCTTTAGACACTCCAATTCGGTGCACCAGGCCATTCGTCACGGAATCGAAGAAGCCTTGCTGGGGCAGCAGAAAAGCCTCTCCCATCTGGCTCGAGATCTGTCGGGAAGCGATCTGCAGGTCAGAGGTCACTCCTATTCCGGTAATGGTATGGTCAGCAACACGGCCACGGTTTTTCAACGTCATTCTCTCCAGGGAACCCCTTTACCGGCACTGGGGAATTCGCATGCAACGCTCCCCGGTAGGGTGCATGAAAACACTCTCCCTTCCTTTAGCCCCCTCGCCAATGGAGAGGTCCATGGGGAGGATATCCCCGAGACCGATTATCTGGACCCCGTCCCCGTTGTCCTGGGGCAATTCGTAGAGAGTTTCGTGGTATCGGTCGATCGGGAAGGAGTCCTGTTGGTGGATCAGCATGTGGCTCATGAGCGGATTCTCTATGATCAAGCGCTTCGTCAAATGGAAGCTCCCCGTCCCTGCGCTACCCAGCGTCTTCTGATTCCTTTGACTCATGAGCTGAATTTTCACCAGAAGGCTGTCTGTCGGGAAATCTTGGATTTACTCAACGCCAACGGGTTTGAGGTGGAGTGGTTTGGCGAACAGACCCTTGTCATTAAGGGGGTTCCCTCTTTCGCCGGCGAATGTGATGCACAACTCTTGATCGAGGAAATTTTAGATGAACTCGGTTCTCAGAGCCGGGAGGGGGTCGATGAGGACACCCGCATGCGACGGTTCCGCCAGAAGATTGCCATCAGCCTATCCTGCCGAGCTGCCATCAAGATCAACACGCCTCTCTCCCAGGAGAAAATGCAGTGGCTTTTGGATGAACTCTTCCGTTGCGATAGTCCCTTTACCTGTCCTCACGGACGACCCATCGTGTTGCGGGTGGGAATTGAGGAAGTATTGAGGGGCTTCAAGAGAATATAAGCCGGGACTATTCGGAAGTTCTCTACTGCAGCCGCGAAATCATCCGACCTGACTGCGTTCCGCTTGCTCGGTCTTCTCAACGTACTGCAGGGAGTACGTTTGCGGCGGCCTCCCGTCGCGCGCCTTGTCAGGTCGGCGCCTTCCCCGCTTCGTGACGAGAACCTCTGAATAATCCCGGCTGAAAGCTGACAACCGAGCAAAAAAAGCCCCCTTTTCAGGGGGCTTAAAAATCCCGGCAATGACCTACTTTCCCACACAGTCTCCCATGCAGTATCATCGGCGCTAGAGGGCTTAACTACTGTGTTCGGGATGGGAACAGGTGTTTCTCCTCCGCTACAATCACCGGAAACCGAAAAGCTGACAGCTGACAACTGACAACTGACAACTGACAGAAGAAATTGCCTGCATTTTCGTTGAGCAGGATCTCTTACTTCAGCTGTTAGTTGTCAGCTGTCAGCCTCTTTGGGCAACAAGAAATTCTAGGTCAAGCCTCACGACCGATTAGTACAGGTGGGCTTCATCCGTTGCCGAACTTCCACCTCCTGCCTATCAACCTTGTCATCTCCAAGGGGTCTTCAGTCCCGATTACTCGGGAGGGAGATCTCATCTCGGGGCGAGCTTCACGCTTAGATGCATTCAGCGTTTATCTCTCCCGCACTTGACTACCCAGCGGTGCTCCTGGCGGAACAACTGGTACATCAGAGGTGCGTCCAACCCGGTCCTCTCGTACTAGGGTCAGCCCCCCTCAAATCTCCTGCGCCCACGACAGATAGGGACCGAACTGTCTCACGACGTTCTAAACCCAGCTCACGTACCGCTTTAATCGGCGAACAGCCGAACCCTTGGAACCTTCTTCAGCTCCAGGATGCGATGAGCCGACATCGAGGTGCCAAACCTTGGCGTCGATGTGAACTCTTGGCCAAGATTAGCCTGTTATCCCCGGCGTACCTTTTATCCGTTGAGCGATGGCCCTTCCATGCGGAACCACCGGATCACTAAGGCCGACTTTCGTCTCTGCTCGACATGTCTGTCTTGCAGTCAAGCGGGCTTATGCCTTTACACTCTACGGCTGATTTCCAAACAGCCTGAGCCCACCTTTGCACGCCTCCGTTACCTTTTAGGAGGCGACCGCCCCAGTCAAACTACCCGCCTAACCCTGTTCTTCCTCCCGATTCAGGGAGCGAAGTTAGATGCTCAATACAAGAAGGGTGGTATCTCACGGGTGGCTCCACCGAATCTGACGACCCAGTTTCAAAGCCTCCCACCTATCCTGCACATCACGCACCGGACACCAAGGTTAAGTTGTAGTAAAGGTGCACGGGGTCTTTCCGTCTTGTCGCGGGCAACCGGCATCTTCACCGGTACTACAAATTCGCTGAGTCTCTCGTCAAGACAGCGCCCAGATCGTTACGCCATTCGTGCAGGTCGGAACTTACCCGACAAGGAATTTCGCTACCTTAGGACCGTTATAGTTACGGCCGCCGTTCACTGGGGCTTCAGTTCAAAGCTTCGCTCCCGAAAGAGCTAACCTCTCTCTTTAACCTTCCAGCACCGGGCAGGCGTCAGACCCTATACGTCGTCTTACGACTTTGCAGAGTCCTGTGTTTTTAGTAAACAGTCGCCTGGGCCTCTTCTCTGCAACCCCCTTCGGCTCCATCCGCAAGGAATTTCACCTAATGAGGGCCCACCTTCTCCCGAAGTTACGGTGGCAATTTGCCGAGTTCCTGAACGAGAGTTCTCTCAAGCGCCTAAGGATTCTCTCCTCGTCTACCTGTGTCGGTTTACGGTACGGTCACCTTGGTTCTGGCTAGAGGTTTTTCTTGGCAGTGCGGAATTAGCGGGTTTGCGTCCCTTACGGGACTCCCCATCACGCCTCAGATTAACGATCACGCGGATTTACCTACGCAACCTACCTACACGCTTGGACCGGGATATCCATCACCCGGACCGCCTATCCCTCTGCGTCACCCCATTGCTCATAACGAACTACGGTGGTACAGGAATGTTTGCCTGTTGTCCATCGACTACGCCTTTCGGCCTCGCCTTAGGAGCCGACTAACCCTGGGCGGATGAACCTTCCCCAGGAAACCTTAGACTTTCGGCGAACTTGATTTTCACAAGTTTTATCGCTACTTATGCCGGCAGATTCTCTTGCCTACGCTCCACAGAACCTTACAGTTCTGCTTCACCGCCCAGGCAATGCTCCCCTACCGCTACCACGGATATCACGGAAGACACGAAAGGAATACGGAATACACGAACCTCTATTTTCGTGAAATTCCGGCCTTTTTCGTGTGTTCGGTGATACCCGCGATAACCCGCAGCTTCGGTGGTTGCGCTTGAGCCCCGTTAAATTATCGGTGCAGAGATGCTTGACCAGTGAGCTGTTACGCTTTCTTTCAAGGATGGCTGCTTCTAAGCCAACCTCCTGGTTGTCTATGTGTCTCCACTTCCTTTCCCACTTAGCGCACACTTCGGGACCTTAGCTGGCGGTCTGGGCTGTTTCCCTCTCGACTATGAAGCTTAGCCCCCACAGTCTGACTCCCGGGCTGATGTTTCCGGCATTCGGAGTTTGGTTGGACTCGGTAACCGATGAAGGTCCCTCATCCATCCAGTGCTCTACCTCCGGAACAAAACACCCGAGGCTAGCCCTAAAGCTATTTCGGGGAGAACGAGCTATCACTGAGTTTGATTGGCCTTTCACCCCTACCCTCAGCTCATCCAAATTGTTTTCAACCAATACTGGTTCGGGCCTCCAACAGGTGTTACCCTGCCTTCACCCTGGCCAAGGGTAGATCACTCAGCTTCGCGTCTATTCCAGACAACTCAAGACGCCCTATTCGGACTCGGTTTCCCTACGGCTCCCCCTTATTTGCGGGTTAACCTTGCTGCCTAGAATAACTAGCCGGCTCATTATGCAAAAGGCACGCCGTCACTCTGCCAAAGGCAGAACTCCGACTGCTTGTAAGTAAACGGTTTCAGGTACTATTTCACTCTCCTTGCAGGAGTACTTTTCACCTTTCCCTCACGGTACTAGTTCACTATCGGTTGCGAAGGAGTATTTAGCCTTACGAGATGGTCCTCGCAAATTCCCACAGGATTTCTCGTGTCCCGTGGTACTCGGGATTCCCGGCCCCTTCCTTCCACTTTCGCCTACAGGTCTTTCACCTTCTCTGGAGCGGCTTTCCAGCACGCTTCGGCTAGTTTCCGGAAGTTGATGCCAGGTCCCACGACCCCCAGGTTGACTCAAAAGAGCCAGCCTGGGTTTAGGCTGTTTCCTGTTCGCTCGCCGCTACTGAGGAAATCGAATTTTCTTTCTCTTCCTTCGGGTACTGAGATGGTTCACTTCCCCGAGTTCGCTTCTACTCCCTATAGATTCAGGAGCAGATGATCCCAATTTCTCAGGACCGGGTTCCCCCATTCGGACACCCCCGGGTCTTCGTTAGCTTGCAACTCACCGAGGATTTTCGCAGCTTGCCACGTCCTTCATCGCCTCTTCGCACCAAGGCATCCACCGTCTACCCTTAGTAGCTTGACCTAGAATTTCTTGTTGCACAAAAAACTCTATCTTGTGTGTTTGCCCAATTGCATTCCAAATTGTCAAAGATCGTTTGTCCTATAGGGACGATCAACCATTCTAAGAGAGAGCAGAGGATCTGTCAACAGGGGAAACTGACAGCTGACAGCTGACAGGCCTTCGGTTTGCCTCTCAGCCTTCAATGGGAGTAGTCTACAAAGCGATGGTATTCAAACGTTCCATGTTCCGGCAGCGTCCCAGTGAGATTCTCTCTGAGGACCGCTTTTCTCAGGTGGAACTGGCCATCGCTTTCAAAAAGCTGACCTGCTACCACTGTAACTTCGAAGCCATTTATAAGTACTGCGTACAGCAGGTTCGCCGCCATCCCGAGATTCGGGTGGCCGAGGGCGAGGAAATCCGCCCTGATCACCAGGAAATATGGAAGGCTATTCCTCGCTTTGTAGAGATCCCCGAAACCCTCAAGTGTAAGCGCTGCAAGGAAGTGCTGGCGGGCGAAATTCTTTGTGTGTATTAGCCAGCACTATTCATAAGTTCTCTACTGCAGCAGTGAAATCATCCGCCCTGACTTAGTGGCTCACCACGATTGGGAGGAGCTTCAGGAATATGGCAGAGACCCTCCGGAATGTGGGAGGCACCTCAGGTGCCGAACAGCTCGATCCCTAAAATAGCTCCTACCGCAAAACACAAGACAACTCTCGCCTATTCTTTTCCCATTCTTTTCGGATTCGGCACCTGAGGTGCCTCCCACATTCCGGAGTCTTTGCCATCCTGACGTTTCCCGGCTAAGTCACTCCGTGATCTTCCCCTCCCAGCCATTGATGATGGTCTCCCGCAGATCAAACCCAAAGGCCCGCTGGGAAACCACAATGATGGGGGCTCCTTGCAGGCGTTTGTACACAGAGCGGTTCAATCTTTGGAAGAGCTCCTGAGCAAGTTCTCGAAATTCCTCGAGGTTGTATCGTTCGTAGATACTCTTCCCTTCCAGAGAGTAGTACTGCGGGTCGAGGCGATGCTCTTGAAAGCAACTCACCAGATCCGTAGGATTGAGCCCTCGTTCCATAAAGTCGCTCACCAGGGGACTGACCACCTGGTAGTCAAAGGGATCCACCTGATTTTCCCGGAGCTCGGCAGAAGGAGGTATTGTGAAGATTTTTTCCGGAATCATGGCCCGCCCCCACTTTCGATTGACGTACCGAGCCAATCGATACACATCCGGCTTGGAGAGATCGCCGATCACCGAAAGCCCTCCCACCATGTCCCCATAGAGGGTGGCATAACCCAGTGCAATTTCCGTTTCATTGCCGTTGGTTAACAAGAGCGCTTCCCGGTCGTTGGATTCGGCCATCATGATCAGTCCTCGAATCCGGGCCTGAAGATTTTCCCGGGTGACGCAAGATTGCATGGGATGAAGGTGGTGCTCGAAGTCCCGGGTGAAGTGATCCACCATTGCCTGAATGGGGATGACGTGATACTCCACCTCGAAAGTTTCTGCCAGTTGGCGAGCCAGACCCTGACTCTCCTCAGAATTGTACTGAGAGGGTAGATTGTAGACCGACAGCAATTCCCTGCCCATGGACTCAAACGCAATGGCGGTGCCCAAGGCCGAATCAATCCCTCCAGAGACGGTCTGGAGCACCGACTTGAAAATCCCCGTTTTCTGATAGTAGTCGCGAACACCCATGACCAATCCTTGATAGATTTCAGCCTCCCGATCGAAAACAGGCTCGGAAATGGGCATCGCCGTGCCCTCCGCAAAGGAGACCGTTTGCTGGTCTTCGCTAAATTGCTTGAGTGCGGCGACCAGCTGGCCGGTGCGGTCGTAGGCCAGGCTCATCCCGTCAAAGGGGATCACGTTTTTCCCGTTATCGGCCACGCCCACGGTATTGAGATATAGAATCGGGACCCCGTAACGTCGGGCCTGGCTTTCGATGAGACTCGCTCGCTCAAAGCGTTTGCCGTCCTTTTGGCCCGGACGGCTCCCCACAAAAGGACTGGCGTTGATGGTGATGAGATAGTCGACGCCCTGCTCACGGTAAAGAGCGCAGGGTTTGAAGTCGTAACCTTCCTCCCAGAGATCCTCACAGATTAGCACCCCCAGGGAAACTTCACCCTGAGCGGTTTGGATGGGTACGGGTTGAACCTCACGTCCAGGAGTGAAATATCGCTTGTCGTCGAAGTAGCGATAGGAGGGCAGCAGCCGCTTATGAACGATTTGGAGCAGTTGACCCTGCTGGAGAACGGCGGCGGCGTTATAACGGATGACTTCCCCCTCCGGCCCCTTGCGCCGCTCGTCGAAATCCAAAAAACCCACAACGACGGCAATTCCTTGACTCGCAGGGAGAATTTTCTCCATAAGCACCCGCTTATTTTCTCTTAAGAACTGGAGATTGGTGAGAAGCTTTTCATCCAGACAATAGCCGCTCAAGGCCATCTCCGGAAAAACCACCAGATCAGACTTTTCCTTTTTCGCCTGAGCGATGCCGGCCAGAATCTTTTCTGCATTCCCGGCAATATCGCCGCTTTTGGGATTGATCTGAGCCAGGGAAACATTAAATTTCATCTTGCTTATCATATCCAAACTGGAAAGCTTGTGTTTCTTTAGATGGCGAGGGATTGTGGCCAGGGAAAAAGCGTATCATGGATGCCACTCCCTTCATCGGATGTGATTATATCTTGTAATCCACCCTCTCCCGGTGTAAATATTGAGAGGACATGCACAGGAGAAAGTCGGGTGAACCCTTATTCTAATCTGAGAACACATGACTCGGTTATCCACCTGACCTTTTTAAAGTGTCAAAGAAAGGGTTCAGAAGATAGCTGGAGGACGGATCTTTTCCGGGAGGAAGACTATGGGCATTTATAAAGATGACGAAATCGTCGCCTTGCGAGTGGGTGAAACACGACAAGTGATATGCCGAGACTGTTCCACGGCGCAGCAATGGAACGAGACAAAAGAAGACGACATCATCACCCAGGAGAGTATCGATAAGAAGGACTTCGTCTACTTCTGTGATACCTGCAAGAAAAGATTGAAACTCCGAACTGACAAAAGCAGCGTTGCCCAGTCCTCAAGGCTGGTCTCTTCAAAACCACGCCAGTGAATAGCTAAGCCGAAACACTGAGGCATACGAAACATGTCGGAATTCAAGTTCGAGGACCTGAGTAAGAAGACCGTAGCCCAACTCCGAAAGATCGCTGAGGCAACGGAACACGAAGCGTTGCAGGACCATGCCAAGATGGCCAAGGAGGCACTGCTGGCAGCGTTGTGCCAGGCGCTGGGGATTGAAGCCGGTGACTCTCCCGAAAAAACTGCACCAGACAAGGAGCCTGCCGCCCAGGAGAGTAAAGCCACTGAAGCTCCCGAGGAGAGCGCAAAGGAGGAGGCTGCAGCTGCCCAGGAAGACGAAACCAGTGAGCCTGCTCCTGAGGGGTCGGAAGAGGAAGAACCTGCCACCAAGAAAAGCGAAGCCCCTGAAGCTTCTGAAAAGAAGGTAGAAGACAAGGAGCCTGCCGCCCAGGAGAGTAAAGCCAGTGAGCCTCCTGAGGAGAGCGCAAAGGAGGAAGAGGCTGCAGCGACCCAGGAAGACGAAACCAGTGAGCCTGCCCCTGAGGGGGCGGAAGAGGAAAAACCTGCCGCCCAGAAAAGCAAAGCCCCTGAAGCTTCTGAAAAGAAGGTAGAAGACGAGGAGCCTGCCGCCCAGGAGAGTAAAGCCAGTGAGCCTCCCGAGGAGAGCGCAAAGAAGGAGGCTGCAGCGACCCAGGAAGACGAAACCAGTGAGCCTGCCCCTGAGGGGGCGGAAGAGGAAAAACCTGCCGCCCAGAAAAGTGCGAAAAAGAAGGAAGCGCCTGCTCAGGAAGCTACACCGGAAGAATCTCCTCCTGTGGTGAACAAAGAGAAGAGCAAGTTCAAAGTCCAGATTCGAGAGCTGAAATCACAGCGGGATGCTGCCATTGAGGCCCACGATCATGTCCAGTTGAAGTTGATTCGGCGGCGAATCCGCACTCTCAAGCGCAAGGTCCGCAGGATAGCGGTCTGACCCACACTCCCCCCCACTCCAGAGTCTAGTCACCGTTTTCGGGCAGCTTTTGGACGAAATAGAGCGCGATCAGCGGACCCAGGCCCAGGAAGGTCAAGGCCCATTTCCAGCCCAGGATATCGGCCATCCAGGGAGTCAGTTGAATGGAAATCACGGTGACGGCAAAGCCCAGCCCATTTTGAACCGTCAATGCCGTTCCCGTGTACTCGGGAGGACAGTATCTTGCAGCCAGGGCAGAAAACTGGGGTGAGTCTGAGACCACGAAAAATCCCCAGATGAGAAGCAGCACAACAAGGAGCCCGGGATTCAGTTCATAGAGGATTCCCGAAGTGAAACAGAGAGTGCCGCTCACCATCAAGGAGAATTTCGCCACTTTCTTTTTTCCGATTTGCCTTGAAATCCATCCTCCCAGGATGCAACCCAATGAGCCGCTTCCGATAATCAAAAAGGCGAGCAAAGAGAGCCCTCTACTGGCGGATGGGTCGTCGCTTTGAAAACGAGAACCCAAATAAAAGATGACCATCGACCAGAAGGCGTAGAGTTCCCACATGTGACCGAAATACCCGTAGGCCGTTCTGCGGAAAGGAAGATGAGCAAAGACTCTCCATAACATCCTGGTATCAAAGGGTGCCCGAGCTTTGAGAAAAGGACCGTCTGAGAGGGCCATCAGGACGAGACATCCTCCGCCCAAGGTCAATGCGGAGGCTGTTCCTGCCAGAGTTCTCCAATCGAACCGGGAGCCAAGGGCCTGGATGAGGTAAGGAAAAGCCGTTCCCAGCGTCAGGGCACCCACCAGAACTCCCAGCCGCCATCCCAGTTGTGACCGGAACCAAGAAGCAACCAGTTTCATTCCCACAGGATAAATCCCTGCCAGGCTCACGCCCGTTAGGGCGCGAAAGAGAAGCGCCGCTGAGAGCCCTTGGGAAAGAAAAGCAAAAGCCGCGCTGAACGCTGCACCGAGTAAAGCGGATACGAAGAAGACCCGGCGCGGGTTAAAGATGTCGGCCAGGTTAAAAAATGCGTAGAGGAACGTGCCCGCTATGAACCCCAGTTGAACGGAGATGGTCAGCCATGCACTCTCCGTGGAAGTAAGCCGCCAGGAGTGAATCAGGTCGGGCGCAGCAGCGGTTCCGGAAAACCATGTTGAGGAAGCCAGCAGCACAGCCGTTGAGACAAGGGCGAGTGCCCTATTCCGTTCTCTCATCCTGGGAACGTATAACACCAAGTTGTTCGGGTAAAGCCAGGCATCCCTTGAGAACAATGGTATGACTGGGTTTCACCAATTCCCAAAGGTGGCACTGTCATCTTGACAGTAGACGAAGACAGTCGGTAGTTCCAGCGGGGTTCAAGTTCATTGTGGATGGAGAAGAGAAAGGCGTAAGTGAGCTAACGAAGGGAATGAAATTGAGTGCAACCATTATTCAGAAGAAGCAAGAAATGGTTACCGAGAGCACGACAGCTGTCTCGGGCTTATCCCCTGCTCCTTCTAAGTGAGCACTTTCAAAACATGGTTTACGAGGTCAGCTGAGAGGGCGGTCAGGGCTTAAACGTATAACACCAAGCTTCGCCTTCCAGAACCGTTTCCTCTCCTTCTCGAGTCACCTTGATTTTCTACCGCGAAATCAGTGGCAGCACCACATGTGAGGGGTGCACCGAATCATGATAGATGACATTGGCCGCCTGAACGAGTTGGGTATCCTCGCCCAACTGTTTTCCGCTGTTGGTATTGGGAATCCACTTCGGGAAACTGCTGCTGGAAATACTCACCCGAATCCGGTGGCCGGCTTTAAAGACATTGGAAGTGGGAAGCAACTGAAAAGTGAACTTGTAAATCTCGTCCGGTTCCATCAGGACTGGTTTGTCCAGGGACTCCCGGTAACGGGCTCGCAGGACCTGCTGGCGTAGATAGAGTGAATAACCATCCGGATGAACATCGCTCAGCATGGCTACAAAGTCCGTGTCTACCGCCGAGGAGGAGGCATACAGGACTACCTGGACCTGACCGGTGACTTCAAGATCTTCCAAGAGAGGTTCGCTCGTGAAAGTCAGAGATTTCGCTTCCACAGGCCTTTGATCTTGTGGGCCTAACGGACCATCTGGATTGGCTTCTCCGCCAACGGTAGGAAGGGGATTTAAGGGGTCGGAAACATACTCGTCTGGCTCTTCCGCTCCCGGCGGCTGAGAACTTAGGACACCGTCATTGAGAGAAAATTGAGGGGGATGGCTGCCGGAGCGGAAGTAGTAGGGGACCTGTCTGGCTCTGGCAATGGGCCAGCTGTTCTCGTGCCGCCATCTGTTTTCACCCATCACGAAGATGCTCACGGGAGGCTCCTCCATGATCCCGTTGTCGATCCCTTTCAGCCAATATTCGAACCATCTGAGACGGACAGCATTCACCTCGACTTCCGCTTCTGGACCAAAATCGATGTCCCCCACCTCACGCGGCCCTGACGAGCCGTGCGGCCAGGGTCCGAGGATTAGTTTCTGGGATTTCCTGGTCTTTTCACTCTTCCCGCTCTTGACAATTCCAGCAAAGTTCCTGGTGGCTCCTTCCGTAAATCGATCGTACCATCCGTTGTGGTGATAGATGGGGACATCGATCTCCGACCACTTCTTATAGATGGCCCACTGGTGCCAGAAAGGCCCATCACTGGGATGATCAAAAGTATCCAGAGCCTCCTGCGACAGCAAGCTGCGATAAAAGGAAGTGGCTGAACCTGTTTGTGACTTCAACCAAGCCTGGAAATCGGCTGAGCTATTGAGCGACCTGAGAATTGTGTCGTTATTGACCATCCAATTGAGAGCAAATCCTCTCATTGCCCCGTTCGGGTACTTTTGCTCCCGATAAAGATCCCGAAAGGCCATACTCGAGAAGACTGCTTTCAGATGGGGAGGACGGGTTACGGCCGTCAGATAGGAGTTCATGCCACCGTAAGACGTACCGTAGCTGCCGACACTGCCGCTGCTCCAGGGCTGCACGGCAATCCACTCCACCGTATCGTACCCGTCTTGCCTTTCCCCCCAAGCTTCATCTCGAAGAAAGTAATAATCGCCTTCGGAAGCAAAACGCCCTCGCACATCTTGTACGACGACTACAAAACCACGCCGAGCAAAGTATCTTCCATCTTCCTCCCCTCCAGACTTCCCGTAGGGAGTCCGCTCCACCAAAGCGGGGAAGGGCCCCTTGCCCGAAGGCATATAAATATCAGCTGCCAGCTGGGTACCGTCTCTCATGGGGATCATGATATTGGTGACCACTCGAACCTGGTGAATGGGTCGAGACAGCTTGGCCTTGGGGAAGAAACCTTCATCCGTTACTTCCAAGGCAAGGTTTGAGCCCGCCGTAATAAGGCCGCTCGTGACGCCCAGAATCACGGCCGCAGACAACACCCTCCAACTGAATGACCTGCGCAATAAATTCATAACACCCTCCTTCTAACCTAAGATTCTAGAAGCCGCCCTATTCAGATGCAAGGAGCTTGGCTTCCCTTTCAAATCTTTCCAGCCGCTGGGGATCTCTCGTGAACCCCTCAGGCGGCACCTTGATGGCGACTTCACCGCTCAGGTTAGTGTCCTCAGCGCGGTACACCTCGCCCATGCCTCCCTGACCGATCTTCTCAAGAACCTCGCAATGACTGATGGTCTTGCCGACCATAGAACTCCCCCTCGCTGGCAATACAGTTGCGCTCAATGTTACGCCTGGAGCGCGCGGAAGGCAAGGGACCGAATTGCCTCATCAAAAATCTATTCGAAATGGATACGTTGCCTCATTAAAAAATCTATTCGAAATTGCCTGGCCCTGAGCAGGGGAATAGAAGTGTCCTCCATGAAGGAATGGAGGGCACCAATGAGGTTAACGATGGCAGAAAAGCGTGTATTGATCAAAAGTTTTGCCCCCCGCTACCGGAAGAAGGGCAAGAAGGTGAAGGGGGAAGTGTTGACGGAGTTTACCCAAATGACGGGCTACAACCGCTGCTATGGAGCCTATCTGCTTCGCCACCAGGGCAAGCGGATCCGGTTGAGCCCCAAGCTGGTGGCGGTAGGGGATATCGGCAAGAGAGTACGGCGAGAGCGGGCCCGCAAATACGACCAGAAAGTTCTAAAGGCGCTGACGATGATCTGGGAGATACTGGACTATTTGTGTGGCAAACGTCTGGTCGCGATTTTGCCGGAAGTGGTACCCATTTTACAAAGACATGGGGAACTGAAAGTGGATGCCAGCACCCATGAGCGGTTGATGCAGATCAGCGCCGCCACCATCGATCGGCTGCTGGAGCCCGAAAGGTGCAAGCACCGTCTCAAAGGACGATCCGGAACCAAGCCGGGAACGCTGCTCAAACACCAGATTCCGATCAAGCGTTTCGCCGACTGGCAGGAGGATCGCCCCGGTTTTGTGGAAGTGGACCTGGTGGGCCATGAGGGAGGCCAGGGTCGGGGGGACTACCTTCAAACCCTGGATGTGACGGACGTGTACACGGGCTGGACAGAGGTCCGAGCGGTGCGCAATAAGGCCCAGGTGTGGGTCCTGGAAGCGATGAAGCTGCTTCAGAAGCGCTCGCCCTTCCCTTGGCTGGGGATGGCTTCGGACAACGGCAGCGAGTTCATCAACAAGCACTTGATTCGTTTTTGTGAGCAGGAAAAGATCAGCTTCAGCCGAACCCGCCCCTCGCGCAAGAATGACAACCCTTATGTGGAGCAGAAAAACTATTCGGTGGTTCGGCGGGCCGTGGGTTATGCTCGCTACGAGGGAGAGCGAGAACAGGAGCTGGTGAACGAGTTGTACGATCGGCTGCGACTGCAGATCAACTTTTTCAAGCCGGTCATGAAGATGGTGGCCAAGCAACGTCGAGGGTCTCGGATCTGGAAAAAGTATGATGTGCCGAAAACTCCCTACCGGAGGATCTGCGAGTCCCCTGAGGTGGCGGACAAGATCAAGCGGGAACTGGCCCGAGAGTATGAGAAGCTCAATCCGGCCCAGCTGGCACGGCAGATCGGCTGGCTTCAGAATTGCCTTTTGCTCAAACCGACTCCTGAGCAGAAGAAACGATGGGAAGCGGGCTGGATGTGAAAATCTTTCTCTTGCTGCAGGCTGCGGGTGTTGGGCAAGGGGTTGCCACTCCTCTGGTTGGTGCTTTTTACCACCACTTTTTGCAATCCCTTTCGGATAGATTCTTAGTGAGGCAACGAATACCCTTTGGAATAGATTTTTACGTGAGGCAACGGGGGGAAAGGATGCACCATGCACCAGCTAGTTCTTTTTCAGGACTTTTCCCGAGAAGGCAACAATCGACTGTCTGTACCCAAAAATGTCGCCGCGCCATACCTGGGCAGGCTAGTTCCCTATTTTCACTCAATTCCGCCTAACTTTGACCCTAGTTAACTCTAGGGAGTTTCGGTCTGCTGTGCAAGGGAAGAATTTCTGATTATCGAGGATGAGGCTGATTTGCCGTCTCAAGCTGCAAGCCAAGGGTGTAGAACTTTCTGGCCCTGGAGGAGCCGGACAAACGGGCTCGGTAACGCCCTTGTTCCTCCAACAAGATCTTATACTGGGAGCTGACTTCAGGGTCGGACAGTAGTAGTTCCACAATCCGCTCCGGATGCACAAAGGCTTCTGGAGGGTCGGCATGGTGAGTCAGTTTTCTCTGCCACTCGATCATTTCGATGACCTGATCCCCCGAGAAGTAAGGAGGGTAATAGGTATCGGAGATCAAGACTCGGCCTCGAGGCTCGAGCAGGCTACCCAGACGCCTGAAAAAGTCAGGGAAAAACTCGTCAGGCCCGCTCCCGGAATGGAGATGGATTTCGTGGAGTACGCCAGGAAGGACGATTAGGCGGTAGCGCTCTTCTTTTTCCAAGAAAGTGAAGAAATCCTCCTGTGTGAACCTCCAGGATATCTTTCGGTCATCGCTTAGGGACTCAAAATGTCCCTCTGCGGCAGCCTGACAGTCGGCTACGAGAGTAGAATTTTCCAGACAGGCAGGTTGGATGTGACCCAGCGGTTCGGGGTCCACAAAGTGGACCTGGATCGCCTGCGGGCAGGTGCTCTCCCTTTGGGTTTCTTCAAGACCTCGAAGCAGGACCGAGTTGGCGCCTGCGCCCACTTCAAGCAGCTCCAGCCGATCCTCGGCTTCCTGGTAGGACTGAAGCAGAAACTGCTTGAGCAGCTCATTGAAGTGGTCGTAGTGATCACGCCAAAGTTCCTGTAAATTGCTGTAGGTGTCGGGCAGTTCGTAGCCGCGACGGTCGGTGTGGATTTCAGAACTCATGAGACTTCTTATCGACTTTCTGACAAACGCAAGACTTTTCCCCCAACCTTCATCTTAGTTCGTTTTAGTTCTTCAAACCAGTTTTGGACGACGTTGATTAGATCAAGATGATCTATGTCGAGTGGCATGAGAGCAGCCCCCGGATGAAGTGCCTATTATGGTCGAGGCAGAGAGGATGTCAAGGGAACCTCCGGCGACGAACCGACCTGCTGCTGCGGATGAACCTAGGGCCTTGGACTAAACGAGGAGGCATTTACGGGAGCATCTTCCTTGCCTCTCCTTTGTAGCATTTACATCGGGGCTTTTGGTTGCGGCTTTTAGTTTATGTAAGCAGTTGATTAGTAGCAGGTTACAAGCGCACCCGAGCGGGCCGTCAGGGCGCAAACGTATAACACCAAGCTTCGCCTTCCAGAACCGTTTCCTCTCCTTCTCGAGTCACCTTGATCTTCAACTGGGTGACCGGCTTGCTCTCGTGGATACTGAGGATCTCTGCTTCAGCGGTAATCGTATCTCCGATGAAGACAGGAGCGGTGAATTTCCAGTTCTGGCTCAGGAAAACAGTCCCTGGACCTGGCATATCCATGGCCACCAGGGCATGAAGAACTCCGGTGATTAAGCCCCCCTGAACCACCAGACGCTTGAACGTGGTCTTGGACGTAAAGGATTCATCAAAATGCAGCGGATTATAGTCCCCCGTCAAATCGGCAAACGTTTGAACATGATCGGCATTCAGTGTAAGAGTGCGCGTCACCTTTTTCCCGACGAATAGATCCATCAGAAGGCTCCTCCACTCAGTTGCTTCTGCGGAGACGAACCAGGAGGAAGGTGAGGAAATCCGGAGCGAACAGACACTTATTCCCGGTTAGCTGAGTACTGCTCCTCATTCACCTTTTCCATCCACTCTGTCGATGCTCCCAGGTTTACCGCCAGGTGACTCATGGACTCTTCCGGGCAGGCGCCATGCCAGTGCTTCTCGCCAGGAGCAATATGAACCGCATCTCCAGGTCCAATCTCCAAAATGGCTTCCCCTTCCTTTTGAACCAGCCCTTTTCCATTCTCCACAAAGAGCAACTGAATTCCGGTGTGGAGGTGCCAAGCGGTACGTCCGCCGGGCGGAAAGTTGACTCTGTAGACTCGCAGTCCGTCATCTTGGTTTGCCTCCAGGACGATACCGGCCAGGACGTCTCCAGTGAAATGGTCAGGATCAGCGGGTTGTAGGGGAATCTTGGGGTACAGTTTCATCGCTTCTTAGTTCACCCTCTGCTAGACACTCCCGCCCGCTGAAACCCCATGCGGTTGACCAGATCCTGGAAGCGGGGATCGGGACGGAGAGGGTCAAAAACAGGCTCACAAAGCAGATAGACGAGGTTGCTGTCTCTGGCCGCATATCCCTGCTCCAGGAGTTCAAAAGCCTTCTCTGGATCTCCTGATTCGCTGTAGACGCAAGCTAAAGGAATACGGGAAATGTACTCCGTTTTTGAAAGTTCCATGAGTTCTTCATAGATTTCCAATCCCTTGTCTTGGTCTCCCATTCGGAAGTACGTTGAGGCAAGATACAGCATTGCTCCCTTTGGATCCTCCGACAGCTCCTTCAACCTTTCAAAGGCTGCGATCGCCTCCGAGTACATCTTCTGCAAGACGTAAGTCAGACCCAGATCAAAGTAGGCTCCCGCGAACTGGGAGTTGAGTTCAAGGGTACGCCGGCACTGAGCTGTGGCTTCCTCGAATCGACGGGAGAAGTGCAAAACCCGGCCCACGGCTGTGCTGATAATGGGTGAAAGCGGATCCAACTCGTGAGTCCGCCTAATTTCTACAAGGGCCTCGTCGAGTCGGTTGAGCGAGGCCAGGAGCATGGCATATTGATGATGGCCAGTGGCGAAACCGTCGTTGAGTTCAATGGCGCGGCGAAATTCTTTCTCGGCCCGTTCCCAGTCCCAATCCAATCGATAGTGTACAAGCGCCAGAGCCACGTGGGCTTCGGCGCACGATTCATCCAGTGCGATGGCTCTGCGCGCAGCCTCTTTGGCCCTGGAGTGGGTATCGGAAGGAGCTGTTTCACCCAAAAGCAGCGGGCAGTCCAGATTCAGCAGAATGTAAGCTTCGGCAAGCCCCGCGTGAGGCAGGGCGTAGCCATCGTCTGCAGACGCCGCCCGTTCTAAACACTCGACGGCCTTGAGAAGACTGGGCTCGGTTCGTTGATTGAGATGATAGCGACCCTTCAGGTACAGATTGTAAGCTTCCAGATTTTCCGTATAGCGCTTGATCAAGGGCTCCTGTGAGTCCATCTCAAACCCGAGCCGAAGCTTATCCACAATCTTGCGGGCGATTTCGTCCTGCAGATCGAAGATATCCTCCATTTCCCGGTCGTAGCGTTCGGACCAGAGGTGGTAACCATCGGCTGCATTGATGAGCTGGGCGGTAATGCGAAGGCGCTTCCCGGCTTTTCGCGCGCTTCCTTCAAGTATGGTACTCACCTTCAGTTCCCTTCCGATTTGGGAGATGCTTTCCTGTCCACCCTTGAAGGTAAAAGCCGATGTCCGGGCGGCGACGCGCAGCCCTTTGAGCTGCGTGAGTGCATTGATGAGCTCTTCCGCTAAACCGTCGCTGAAGTATTCGTTCTCAGGATCGGGACTCATATTGACGAAAGGAAGAACAGCAATCAAGGGTTGTACCTTCACCTTGGGTACGGTACTCGTCGTCAATCTCGCAGGGAAGTTTCCACTCTGTTCCAACCGGCTCAGATCTGTCAGTAACTCTTCGGCCGATGGGTAGCGTGCCTCTCGATCCTTTTCCAGTGCTTTTTGAATGACTCGTCCCAACTCATCCGACAACTCCGGATTCAACTTCTCGGGCGAAACAGGTGTTTGACTGAGAATGTTATGAAAAACGGCTCCCAGGTCCTGCCCCTGAAAGGGCATACTGCCGGTAGCCATTTCGTAAAGGAGCACGCCGAAGGAAAAGAGGTCAGTTCGGGCATCCAGTTCCTTATCCAGAAGCTGTTCGGGGGACATGTAGTAGGGGGTTCCCACGCCGATACCAGGAGCGGTCAGGGCTGCCCCGCCTTGATCCACCAGCTCTGCTGTAGAGCCAGAGGGGCCCTCTCCAACCAGCTTGGCCAGGCCGAAGTCCAGGAGCTTGACGGGACCACTCTCGGTGACAAAGACATTGTCGGGTTTGATGTCGCGGTGGATAATCCCTTTGTCATGGGCGGCATTCAATGCACTGGAGATCTGAGTGCCCACTTCGATGAGATGCTTTTCGGCCAGAGGCCCACTGCCCAAATGCTTTCTGAGGGTGCGGCCTTTGAGGAACTGCATGACAATGAAGGGGCGTCCTTCCTCCTCTCCAATGTCGTGGATGATACAAATGTTGGGGTGATCCAGTGCCGAAGCTGCGCGAGCCTCCCTCTGAAACCGTTCCAATGCCTGCCGGTTTTGTGCGAATTCGCCGGGAAGGAACTTCAAGGCCACATTTCGGCCGAGGCGAGTGTCTTGAGCCTTGTAGACCACACCCATCCCTCCACCGCCGAGTTTCTCCAGGATCTTGTAATGAGAGATGGTCTGACCTATCATTGCGTTATTCTTCCTGGGCAGCGGAGGGCCATGGTTACTCTCTGTCTGACCCCCTTCACCAGGGTTTTGCTTCGTACACTGGATGTCCCTGAAAGTATTATTTATCGTGTTTAGACTCTAAATCCTAGAACTTTAGGAAATGCAAATCAAATCAGCGAGAGAGGCGCTGCATCCAAGCTCATGCCTGCCTCCCCCGACTACAGTGATGATCAACCGCTCTCAAACATACGGGTCGATATCCGGCCGTCAAGTTTTGTGATGGATGTTGTCATATGAAATGGGCTTTAAGGCGACTAATAGCGTAAATATGGCAAATAACCAAGGAGGATCAAAATGAAACAAATCATAACTTTAGCCACAACGTTTGCTCTTTCGTTCGGACTGATGGGAACCATGGTTCGGGCTGACAGTGACGGGGATCACGATCGATCCAATGCTCGCAGGTTGGCTCATCATCAGCGCGTTGAGCGAGAAAGACTGACAAGACATGAACGCAAAGAACGTCAACGGGCCAAGGAAAGCGACATTAGCCGGCGTCGCGTGGCCAAGCATCAAGTTAAGGAGCGCAAGAGACTTCAGAGGCATCAGCGTCAGGAGCGACGGCGCTTTAACCAAAAGTCCGACTAACCTCTCCATGAAGTGGGTGGTCCCTGGTGACCACCCACGCCCTTCTTCCTAACCCTATCAGCCCGGCCGAAAAACAGAAATCGAAACGGTTTTGGGAGTTCTCGACGTAAGGGGTGTTTTTGAGACCTCGCTCGGCTAAGAGTAGGACCCATGAGCGAACAAGCGTTACCCCTGCCCGAGGAAGAACCCCAAGATTTGGGTTTTGGTTCGAAAGTCAGCCGTCGTCTCCGGCTTCGCCTATTGAACCCTGACGGTACCTTCCATGTGAGGAGAGAAGGTGTACGTCTTCAGCGAGAATGGGACATTTGGGGTTCCAAGCTAAGAGACAGTGGGAACCGATGCTGATCGGGCTAGTTTAGCATTGATCGCCTGCCGACGGGCAAGGGTGACTCCTTTCAATCTTCTCCTTTTTGTGTGGATGGAATCTCGTCTTGCGAAGTACATGTCATCGGGTGTGACGTTACCCAGGGCCTCGTGATAGCGCCTGGAGTTGTAGTAGTCGATAAAGACCGCGATTTCTCGCTCCAACTCCTCGGGTGTCTCCCAGACCATTAGGTTGATGCGTTCCTTGCAGGAACGATGGTAGCGTTCGATCTTCCCGTTGGTCTGGGGATGATAGGGTGAGGCCAGGATGTGGCCCAGTCCCTTGGTCTCCAGATACTGACCAAAGTCTTTGGAGATCAAAGCCGGTCCGCGGTCTGTCACCAGCCGGGGCCGATCAGACAACGGAGCCTGTTCCACACCCGTTCTCTCACAAGCCGCCTCGACCACCTGGCTGAAGTCTCCAGCACGCATGGCCGTGTGAAGTCCCCAGGCCAGGATCCTCCGGCTAAAGTCATCCAGTACTGAGATCAGATAGTACCAGCCCCAGTTCTTGACCAGAAGATAGGTCGCATCCGTTTGCCACTGCTGGTTGGGTCGGGTCGTCTTGATTCGATATTCCGATTCGGCTGGAAAGCTCCGGAGTTGAACCTCCCGAATCAGCCCTTCCGCTTTCAAAATCCGGTAGACCGAGGATTCCGAGACCGTAAACCCGCACCTATCCGTCACCTGGCAGCTCACTTCTCGTGAGGACCACTCTGGAAACAGCAGCGCCATCTCCAGGATTCGGTCCCGTTCTTTGGGCAGGATCTGATTCCAAACCCGTCCTGATCCTGGGGGACGGTCCCGCAAGCCTGCCAACCCCCTCTTTCGAAAGTGGTGTCTCCAGCGATAGTAGGTCGAGCGGGGGATCTCGAGTTGATCCAGCACCTCCCGGACCGGTAACTCGGAGGCCTCCACTGTCCTTAAAACTTCCAGCTTGTGCTCGCTGAGCATCCTCTGATACCTCCTTCGCCTTACAGGCCCAAACTTTTTTTTAGCTTTTGGTTCTCCACTACCGTCTCGGCCACCGCCTTCTTCAAGGCCTCATTCTCCTCCTTCAAGCGACGCACCTCACCGGAAGTCGCATTCCGTTGGGTCTCCCGGGTTAGACCGTTTTTGCCCGAATCCAGGAAGGCCTTGGACCACTTGTAGTAGATCGAAGGTTGAATCCCTTCTTTGCGGCACAGTTCGGTGACGGGAATCTCTCCGCGGAGCCCCTCCAAAACGATGTGGATCTTCTCTTCGGCCGTGAATCTCCGGCGGGTGGCCCTACGGATCTGTTTGACGACGTCTGTGGTCATAGCGTTCTCCTTTTGGTTGTGCCATGACCAGCATCGGCTTGCTCTGATGGGCTGTCAAGATCAGCCCTTTGAGGGGGTGAGATCTCACCCCCTCAAACCTTCCAACTCTCTCTTAACTCTCGGCCCTATGTGTCCCACTTTCGCTGACGGGATACAGAGAAGGAGTCTCCCCATTCGAGTCCCTGAGTCTATATCACGCGTTCGTCACCATGGCTTGGCCTCTATTCTATCTGAGCATTCTGGCGCTCTACTTTGTCCTCAACACCTTCTTTAGTTTCGGCTACATGCTGTGTGGACCTGGAGCTCTGAAGGGAGCTGAAGGAACCACCTTTGTGGGCCGATTTCAGGATGCGTTTTTCTTCAGCGTCCACACCTTTACATCGGTTGGATACGGTCATATCACCCCTAATGGACTGGGGCCCAACCTTTTGGTGACGATCGAAACCTTTGTAGGACTGGTCGGATTTGCCATTGCAGCAGGGCTCCTGATTGCCAGGTTTTCACGCCCCACTGCCAAGATCCGATTTAGTAAGGTGGCTGTTATTGCACCTTATCGAGAGGGCGTTTCTGGCTTTGAGTTTAGAATCGCGAATGTGAGGCGAAACCAACTCTTGGAGGTCCAAGCAAGGGTGGTTCTCAGTTGGATGGAGGTCGAGAACGGAAGAACCCTGAGACGATTTTCTGAACTGAAATTGGAACGGAACAAGGTCACGTTCCTGCCTCTACATTGGGTCATTGTTCACCCCATCGACGAAACGAGTCCACTCAACGGTTTGACCCAGCAAGACCTGGAGAAGTCCCACGCTGAGTTCTTGATCCAGATCACAGCCATCGATGACACCTATTCTCAAACCGTACATGCCCGATCCTCGTATACATACGAGGAAACCGTCTGGGGAGCCCGCTTTGCGGACCTGTTTCAATATTCGGACGGAGGTGTGGTCAGTGTCGACTTGAAACGTCTCAGCGATGTTGAGCAAGTCGGCAAGTTGGGCTGATTTGTCACCAAGCGATCCAGGCCAGCCAATGCTGTGATGGCCCTCACCACAATGAAGGGAAAAAAAGGGGATATTATCCTGCGACATGATAATACCGAACGTTCAGGAGCAGCAAAGTGCCATCACCACCGACGGCCAAACGGTCACCCTGGATGAAGACGGAACTTGGGAGTATGTCGAGCAACCAACCGCCACCACGCAAACAACTTTCAGAAATACCTGTTGGGGAATGACTCGAAAGCGAGTCAAACAAGCTGAGGCCAATGAGCTCTTTCACGAGGAAGATCATTACCTGCTCTACAGGGGGAAAATCGCGGACTTGGACTGTTACATCATTTATTGTCTGGTGGAAGATAGATTGGTCCGGGCTCGATACGTGATCAGCGAAGAGCACTCGAATCGGAATGACTACATTGACGATTACGAAAGAATCAAAGAAGCCCTCATCTTTAACTACGGAAGCCCGGCGGATGACCAAGTGGTCTGGAAGGCCGACCTGTACAAAGAAGACAATGATGACTGGGGTATCTCTGTGAGTTTAGGGCACCTCGTTTTCGGCTGTGACTGGAGCACCTACTCCACCGATATACTTTTGATGCTGTGCGGAGAGAATTACGAAGTCAGTTTCGTGGTCGAATACAGCAGCCAAAAGCTCAAATCCTTTGAAGCGGCAGCTCGAAAACGGAAATCCCTTGTTGATTTCTGATCACTTCCCTTCACGAGAACCCGCAGGGCACACGCCAGCATAGACGATCTCCCCCCCCATTAAGACTACACAAAAGTATTTATACATCGATAGTTAATAGTCATTTTCTAAGCCTGTTACTTATCATTACGATCCCGGTATTAAAACGGCTTGGTTCAACTTACCCAAGCGTCACAAATACCCATCTTACACGGGTTTCTCTGTCCCCATTGTCCCCCCTGTACTCATTTTGAGTTGTCTTTCGAATTCTTAGGGTGTTCGCCCTTCTTTAGTATTTACAAAAAGTACCCGCTCGTGACAGGATTTATCTTTGCTAGGGTGGGGTGGGGGAAGGAAGATCCGGCGGCAAGGGTGGTGGCTCTGGGATTCCCTGAATTTCTGGAGGAATCCACTCGCTGCCCAGCCTTGCGACAGACATTGTGCCGACGGCAGTACCGTCACAGTGTTCCAATCTCTTCTCACCGCTCATACTCTGTCCCGTCACTGCTACGGCTAGAGATGCCTCCACATACACCCTGCAGCTACCGGCCAAAACCATCTCTGCCGTGAATGTGAACTTGCTCCCTGAGACCACCCCTTTCACCGGGGCTTCGAGGGTCGGGCCATCGAGGAAAATAAAAGTGCCGCTTACTTGATCTCCCACATGCTCTAAACTCAAGGCAATATTGTTATGCTGTGTATTACCTTGATGCTGAATTGTTCCCACCATTTCTCCGCGCCACTCGCCCGTTATGTCCACTTCCGGGGGCAGCATCGAATAGCCATCAATACAGGCCCCCTGCACTAAGCCAAGAAGCAGCGCAAAGGCCGCGAACCCCGTAGAGAAAGCCCGCCCAGGTTGTTTGCAGTCTATTCTGGTCACGTTCTGTGCCTCTTTGCTATTTGTGCAGCTAACGATTGGTTATGCTTCATCATCGCGGGGGCCAACCCAGAAATGAGGGTTGTGGGCTTGCGCAAGTTACGGAAAAGTGGCGCGCCCGACAGGATTTGAACCTGTGACCTCTGGTTTCGTAGTCCCGGTTCCCTACCCTACCAGATCGTACCAACAACTAACAACAACCAGCATTTCAGCTCGGTTTTCACAGGTCGGCAATTACCAACTATTACCAAGTGTTACCAACCAAAATGGGAGGAAAACGGGAGGACTCTGGGTCGCGTCCAAGTAACACATTAGGACTCGCTTTTATTTTCGGTAGGTGTCTCAAGAGGGCTATGCTGTCCTTCGTTCTCAGCCTGACTTAACTGTTGATTGAACAGAACTCCGGCAGTTCCCAGAAACACCAGGATGCAGCCAAGAGCAAAAACGTAGCTGTAGGGAATATTTTGCTCCTCAACAGTGACCCGCTCATACTGCTTTCCTCGCAGCCCTTGGATCTGCGCAGCGATTGAGGTACGTCGCTGTTCCTCAACAACAACAACCCTCATCCTCGGCAGACTACCAAAGAATCCTAAGACGGGGTTATACCCTCGTACGAATCCCAAGCTCGCCATGGGCAGGAGTAAACCTACCATTACGATGAGAATGCTAATTCCTTTCATCGTACTCATCTTATTTCTCCTCGTGTAAAAGGTCGTCGGGCAAACAGCTGGATAATTGAAGACACTATCTCACTCTGCACCCTCAATTGACAGGCCCACCCGCGCCAGCTAGGCTCAGCTCAACACCATGCCTTGGTATCGAGTAGAAATACCGGAAAGCGATGTGGCGGCTGACAGCGCTACGGCTTTGATGGAGAATTTTGGTATTGCATACAGAGGTGGGCTATCCTCCGATGACTCCTCTGTTCACTACCACCGTGAAGAGGGCGGCCACGTCTACTATTTCTCGCCGGGAGCATCGAAGCTCGTTCCCGTGTTACTTCGACAATTTGATGCGACTGCCTGTGCTACGGACCCAGACCTGAGCGATTTCGAGGAGATTCGTATCTGACGATTCGGGCTGCTATGGGGCTAAATTCATCCGCCGTAGCAGATCGTGGAAGCGAGGGTCGTCGCGGAGGGAGTCCCAGTGGATTACGAAAACAGAAAATCCCACTGATTTGCGACGGTGTTTAGTGCATACAGCAGGTTCTCACCCCCAGGAGAGTTGACGCGCAAAATCGCGTTAGGAATACGTATCGTGTGCAGCGTGCCATCGTTGAATCGGACATTGCGAGTGGCGGTAGCGAGAAATACTTGAGCCTGTAGCTGGGCATGCTCGTCACTATCGGGATCATCCACGAACAGTTTGAAGCATGGGCTAGAAGCCTCCTCGGAGAGGTCGACGAAAACCCAAGCAAGGACCTTGGACGGTTCGGCATTCACGACAAATCGTCCGTCGTCGTTCTGCTGATCAAGACGGAAATCTCGACTGCCCCGCTTGGCCCACTCCTTAAGAAGCGGAATCACTAGGTCGTTCCATAGCTGAGGAATGGTGGGAACCGACGAGTCAAGCAGGAATCGAATCTTGGAAATATTAGCGTTCTCCAAGGCCGGCTGAAGGAAGTTTCGAAATCCCTCGGGATAGCAGATGCCTCCCAATGGCACCTTAAACCAATACATAATCCCAGCGCCTGTTTCCGCAAATTCCCGCCCATCCCGTGCGACCAATTCCCAAGGTTGTATAATGCGTAGTTGTTGCACCCAAGCCTCTGCGGATTGCCTGGCTAATCCTTCAGTTCGCTCCGAGCCTGTGTCGCGCTTGAGTCGTGCCAGATCGGCGCCTAGGTCGGAGGCTGTCTGGTAGCGCATCTCCCTGTCCTTCTCCAGGGCTTTCTGAATCAATCGATCTAGCTCGACGGGTAAATCAGGATTCAAATCCATCAAGGAGGTGGATGCTGAGTTGAGAATCTTATTGAAAACGACCTTGATGTCTTGGCCCGTAAAAGGCAAAGTGCTAGTGGCCATTTCGTAAAGCAATACACCGAACGAGAAAATGTCACTACGGGCATCTAGTTCCTTGTCAAGTAATTGCTCAGGAGACATGTAGTAGGGGGTTCCTACCGCTACACCAACGGCTGTCAAGTTGTTTGGCGTCTCCTGATCACCATATGGGGCCTCTACGGCCAGCTTGGCGAGGCCAAAGTCTAATAGTTTCACCTGTCCACTCTCAGTCACAAAGACGTTGTCCGGTTTAATATCCCGATGAATAATTCCTTTCTTGTGGGCGGCGGCCAATGCGCCTATAATCTGAATTGCTAGTTCAAGCAGCTCTTTTTTTTCCAGAGGTCCGTCTACAATGCGGCTTAGTAGCGTATGCCCTTCCAGGTACTGCATGACGATGAAGGGTTGGCCCTCATGCTGCCCAATGTCATAGATGGCGCAGATGTTGGGATGATCCAGTGACGATGCAGCACGGGCTTCCCTCTGGAACCGCTCCAGTGCCTGTTTGTTCTCGGCGTATTTCTCCGGCAGGAACTTCAGGGCCACATTGCGGCCCAATCGGGTGTCCTCGGCCTTCCAGACCACACCCATCCCACCGCCGCCTAGCTTCTCTGTGATTTTGTAATGGCTGATCGTTGTGCCGACCATTGAACCCCCACCTCAGTGCAATGCAGTTGGGCTCAATGTTACGCCTGGGGGGAGGTGAAGGCAAGGGGTTGAGGAAAGGCTGACCTGCCACGTGGTGGTCGTGTTCCTTGCGTGGCCGGTGTTACCTCTTCAAGTCGTCTCTTGAAAGGACTACGGGAACAGCGTCGAATCCAAACCCGCTAAGGTCTACTCGCCTGATTTGCTCGTGATAGCAATAGTTCGAGCTGCATTGACTCCCGTCAACTTGTTGAATCCAGTTAACTTATTGATTTAAATAAACTTGCACTGATAACCGCGTGGATGTACGATGATCTCGTGACTCTCAATAAGATGTGGTTAAACCATCAAAGGAGGTAGAAATGGCTAAAAAGACCATATCCAAAAACCACACCACAAGCGAGCCGGCAGGTGAAGAAAGGGGGGCGGCATGAACAAAACGACCAACATCTACACAGCAAACTTCGAATTCTTTGACAAACTCTACGGATCGCGTGGGGAAATCTTTGATCTCATTGAAGAACCGAAGATTAAAGAACGCTATCAAAAGTGCATTCAAATCATCGAAGAACTTGAAGAGACCTACCCCGACAATCGGTTTGTTGACCTCTTAAATTCGCTGAGTGACTTTAAGGCCCATGCTGTCTGGGAATCATTCGAAGCTGGGGTGAGTGAAACGAGAAAACTCCTCGCATCCTTTTCCTCTTTGGAAGTGGATGGGGAATGACACTGCTGAGGGATAGTTAACTTAAATACAAACGGGAAACCCCTGGCCGTCTCACACGGGGCGGTCAGGGGCTCCAGGTGGCCATACTGACAGGTATACACTTGGGTTATGGGTGATTTTAAATCCTTAGCTGAGGTTGCCAAGGAAATGGAGCAGCAAAAGCAAAAGCCATGGCGGCCGCCAACAAATGCTGCTGAGGCGAATGCTGAAACCTCACGCCTACGAAGACTTGCCCGGGAGCAAGTGGAACAGGCAGTACAGGAAAGCACTGAGGAGGAACCTGCTGTTCCTATGGCTGTCACAACCCAGCAACCCCTTGCGAAGGCAAAGCCACCTAGTTTTGATACGGCCAAGTACTTGAGTATTGCTGCACACTGCCAGGTCAGCCGGCAGCATGTCAGTGCCATCATGAGTGGAGACCGCAACCCCAGTATTCGTGTGCTGAACAAGATGGCCGACTATTTCAAGATGCCCATGGACAAGCTCTACGCCAGACTTGAGAAGATCAAGAATGAACCTGAAGTGTGGTTAGGTTGAGGGTGCCGGATGCCGGCGGGAAGAAGGCTTAAGTGTGAAGCACTCACAGATCCGTAAGCAGGAGCGCATAGTGGTTTTCAGTGGTAACACGAAATCGGGCAAGCCCCGCTTCGTACCTCTCACTGACGAAGCCCTGCAGTGGATCGAGGAAATGCCTCAGCTGCCAGGATGCCCGTATGTCTTTTGGCATCCAAAGAGCAAGACCCGTTGGTACAACATCCGCAAGGTGTTCAACAAGGCCAGAAAAGAAGCTGAGCTGGATTGGATCTTTATCAAGGATCTGCGCAGACACTACGGGATCACACTGTCTGAGAACGGTGCAGAGATGCACGTTGTCCAGGTCATGCTCGGTCATTCCTCAGTCAAAATCACTGAAGAACACTACGCACATTTCTCCCCGCATTATGCTGCTCGGAGAGCTTTTCAGGTTCTCCAAGGGAGAAAAAAGGGAGGAATCAACAGAGAGTTGAAATCAGCTTGAATCAGGACTATGTGTAACTTGTTGCGATTCAGTAAGATAAATGGCGCGCCCGACAGGATTCGAACCTGTGACCTCTGGTTTCGTAGACCAGCGTTCTATCCGGGCTGAACTACGGGCGCGCAGCTATCCAGAGACGAATTGTAACATGGTGCCGCGCTGGTTTCTCTTTTCTCTTGCGCCCTTTCCAGGCCGAAAGAAGTGGTTGACGCAAGGTTGGAGCGCTGATAGGTTTTTTCGGGTAAAGACGATACCGGGTAGCGGTTAATGTAAGGGGAGAAAATTATATGGCATGGAAAGTTTCTGGACGAAGCCTGGATTTGTGCAGCTGCAAGATGTGGTGTCCATGTTGGCTGGGCCCCGAAATAGAGCCTGATGAGGGATGGTGTGCGCATACATTCGGGTTTGAAATTCGGCAAGGCAGCTCTGATGACATAGACCTGAGCGGCACGAAGGTAGCGTTTACAGGGGAATGGCCGGCTAATTTTTATTTGGGTGGAGGCAAGGCTCGTCTCTACATTGACGAAACCGCTAGCGAAGATCAACGGCGCGAGCTGGAAGCAATTTTCAGTGGCAGGAAAAGCGGTCATTTGGCGACGCTTTGGGGCGCGGCGGTAGACGAATGGTTGCCAGCCAAGGTTGCGAGTGTCGCCGTTTCCTGGGGCGAGAAACCGAGCCTTTCTGTGAAGGGCATTGGCCAAGCAACGATGCAGCCACTATCGAATGGTGCCGGGAAACCAACAGTTGTATCTGGCTCGATGTCGCAAGCAGGCCTTCAGATTGCTAGCATGAATTTGGCTAGCAGTGACGGAAGCCAGTGGTCTGATCCTGATTTTCGCAGCTGGGAAGGTAGCTCTGGAAATCTTCATGAGTTTGACTGGAACGGCTGAATCCGCGTCGTGATTTGGACGAGGCGTTAGATTTATTCGGGGAGGATTCCAGAGATGGCTCATCAATTCGAGAGCGAAACTTATGATAACTGCAATTGCGCTGGCACGTCCGAGCGGTAGTTTCGAGTTTACCTACGCGGAAGTCGGACTGGGCAGCACCTCCGTGACCAATGAAATCGATATGGCATATGAAGATTCTTGGGCGCATTGGTGCGTTCACCACTTCAACCAGGATGGATTGATCCGCGATACATGATGGCTATCCGTCCGACTTGGAGCGTGATGCAAGAATCCTCTGTGCTGGAATCGGTCCTGGTGCGAGACCGCGCGGTTGTCATCACGGGTCTCGTAACCGTCATCGTGCTCTCCTGGATATACATTCTGCTGGGCGCAGGTATGGGCATGACCGCGTTCGAGATGACGACCATGCTCATGCCGGACACGTCTTCGCCAATGGAGATGACCGGTGATAGCAGCGGTATCTCTTCCCGGAAGATCATGGGTGACACGATGCGTATGGCGCATTTCGCCATGATGCAACTGGCAGTTTGGACACCCTCGTACGCGGCCCTCATGTTCTTGATGTGGTGGATCATGATGGTGGCCATGATGTTGCCGAGCGCCTCCCCGATGATCTTGCTCTTCGCCCGCGTTCAGCGCAAGGAAAAGGCCAAGGGGGCCCCCTTTATCTCCACAAGTGTGTTTGCAGCCGGGTACCTCATGACTTGGGGCATCTTCAGTGTAATCGCGGCGGGCGCCCAATGGGGTTTTGAACGTGTAGGACTCCTATCTACTATGATGACAAGCACCAGTGCCCTCTTTGCCGGTATTCTCCTTTTGGCAGCGGGCATCTACCAGCTTACCCCCCTGAAACACGCGTGTCTGAGACATTGTCGTAGTCCGATACAGTTCGTTATGCATCATTGGCGTAACGGTGCAGGTGGAGCTTTCCGGATGGGCATCGACCACGGGGCGTTCTGTCTGACGTGCTGTTGGTTCTTGATGACACTTCTCTTTGTTGGTGGTGTCATGAACCTATATTGGATTGTCGGTTTGGCGCTTTTCGTATTGTTGGAAAAGACGATTCCGGCAGGTCACTGGCTTGGGTTAATCACAGGCATCGGTCTCATGATATGGGGAGGCTGGCTGGTGGCGGGCACTGCACTGTAATGGCATCTTTACTCCGAGCGTTGCCTTTGGCACCTATCCACTGCAGACAACTCAGTAACTAGACCCCCTGTGATTCCCACCCGTTGCCTCACGTAAAAATCTATTCCGAAGGGTATTCGTTGCCTCACTAAGAATCTATCCGAAAGGGATTGCAAAAAGTGGTGGTAAAAAGCACCAACCAGAGGAGTGGCAACCCCTTGCCCAACACCCGCAGCCTGCAGCAAGAGAAAGATTTTCACATCCAGCCCGTTTCCCATCGTTTCTTCTGCTCAGGAGTCGGTTTGAGCAAAAGGCAATTCTGAAGCCAGCCGATCTGCCGTGCCAGCTGGGCCGGATTGAGCTTCTCATACTCTCGGGCCAGTTCCCGCTTGATCTTGTCCGCCACCTCAGGGGACTCGCAGATCCTCCGGTAGGGAGTTTTCGGCACATCATACTTTTTCCAGATCCGAGACCCTCGACGTTGCTTGGCCACCATCTTCATGACCGGCTTGAAAAAGTTGATCTGCAGTCGCAGCCGATCGTACAACTCGTTCACCAGCTCCTGTTCTCGCTCTCCCTCGTAGCGAGCATAACCCACGGCCCGCCGAACCACCGAATAGTTTTTCTGCTCCACATAAGGGTTGTCATTCTTGCGCGAGGGGCGGGTTCGGCTGAAGCTGATCTTTTCCTGCTCACAAAAACGAATCAAGTGCTTGTTGATGAACTCGCTGCCGTTGTCCGAAGCCATCCCCAGCCAAGGGAAGGGCGAGCGCTTCTGAAGCAGCTTCATCGCTTCCAGGACCCACACCTGGGCCTTATTGCGCACCGCTCGGACCTCTGTCCAGCCCGTGTACACGTCCGTCACATCCAGGGTTTGAAGGTAGTCCCCCCGACCCTGGCCTCCCTCATGGCCCACCAGGTCCACTTCCACAAAACCGGGGCGATCCTCCTGCCAGTCGGCGAAACGCTTGATCGGAATCTGGTGTTTGAGCAGCGTTCCCGGCTTGGTTCCGGATCGTCCTTTGAGACGGTGCTTGCACCTTTCGGGCTCCAGCAGCCGATCGATGGTGGCGGCGCTGATCTGCATCAACCGCTCATGGGTGCTGGCATCCACTTTCAGTTCCCCATGTCTTTGTAAAATGGGTACCACTTCCGGCAAAATCGCGACCAGACGTTTGCCACACAAATAGTCCAGTATCTCCCAGATCATCGTCAGCGCCTTTAGAACTTTCTGGTCGTATTTGCGGGCCCGCTCTCGCCGTACTCTCTTGCCGATATCCCCTACCGCCACCAGCTTGGGGCTCAACCGGATCCGCTTGCCCTGGTGGCGAAGCAGATAGGCTCCATAGCAGCGGTTGTAGCCCGTCATTTGGGTAAACTCCGTCAACACTTCCCCCTTCACCTTCTTGCCCTTCTTCCGGTAGCGGGGGGCAAAACTTTTGATCAATACACGCTTTTCTGCCATCGTTAACCTCATTGGTGCCCTCCATTCCTTCATGGAGGACACTTCTATTCCCCTGCTCAGGGCCAGGCAATTTCGAATAGATTTTTTAATGAGGCAACGTATCCATTTCGAATAGATTTTTGATGAGGCAATTCGTCCCATTGCCTTTCACACCTTCCCCGCGTAACATTGAGCCCCAACTGCATTGCAGCGTGAGGGGGAGCCTGTACTTACAGCCGACTAAGGAGTATATTTCTCTCTAAACAGTCAACTGCCGGGAAGCGATTTCCGGGTAACCTCCATTTGCGAAGGAGAGACGCATGGGTTCGAAACGACCTGATCGAAGGGGATTCTTAAAAAGCGCAGCCGCGATGGCCGGTGGTTTAACTTTGGGGTCAGTAGAGCCCGCGCTCGGCCAGACACCAGCATCTGGAACGTTCATCAAGGGCAGCGATGAACTGGTCGCCTATGGCGAGCGCTCCCGTTTCGTGACCTCGGTACGCATACCGCACCCGCCCGGCGGTAGGGCTTCGCCCGATGGCTTTGGGAAGGTTTTTCATGTGGCGGCTCCGCTTCAGGATTCGGTGGGGATGATCACACCATCTTCGCTCCACTTTGTGGGGACCACCCGTGGCTCCTTCATTCCGGACATCGATCCCCGGGAACATCGTCTCATGATCCACGGCATGGTGGACCGTCCGCTCACCTTCGCCATGGAGGACTTGAAGCGTCTCCCTTCCGTAACCCGCCCTCATTTCATCGAGTGTGCGGGGAACCGTTCGAGGCCCCAGCATAGGACAGTTCAGGAAACGCACGGAATGACCAGCTGCGCCGAATGGACCGGAGTGCTCCTGTCTGTGCTGCTCAAGGAGGCCGGCCTGAAAGGCGGGGCGTCCTGGATAGTTGCGGAAGGGGCGGAGGAAGTGAAGGGAGCGTCGAGCATTCCCATGGAGAAGGCCATGGACGACTGTCTGGTGTGCTACGGCATGAACGGCGAGGCGGTGCGTCCCCAACAAGGTTTTCCGCTGCGGCTGCTGGTTCCCGGCTTCGAAGGGATCTTTAACTCGAAGTATCTCAGGCGAATCAAGGTGGTGGACCGGTATTACATGACCTACAACGACTACGGGCATCTTAGTCAGGACCCGAAAAACGCTGCGCTGGGTTACCAGATCGGACCGAAATCGGTCATCACCTTTCCTTCCGGGGAACAGCAGCTGCCCGGCCGCGGATTCTACGAGATCAGCGGCTTGGCCTGGTCCGGTGGGGGCGCCATTCAGAGGGTGGAGGTATCCACTGACGGCGGCCGGCGCTGGATGGACGCCGAGATTCAGGGGACGGCATATCGCATGGCGCATACCCGATTCAGCTTCAACTGGAATTGGGATGGAAACGAGACCGAGCTCCTTTCGCGCTGCACGGACGAACTGGGCCAGGTTCAACCGTCGCGAGCCCAAGTCGCCGAGTTCTTTAACGTGCCCCTGGATCCGTCATACAGAGTGCCAGGCCGGGACAATTCCATTCAGCCGTGGAGGGTCGCCAGCGATGGGCGGGTTCACAATGGGAATTCTTAGGCTTCTCCCGTTTTTGATGTTCCTCGGGGGCTCCGCGCTGGCGCAGGAGCTTACGTATGGTGTGGGAAGCACCCCGAGTGAAGAAGAAATCCGTGCCTGGGATATCTCTATCAGCCCTACGGGAGAGGAACTCCCGCCGGGGCGCGGAACCGCCAAGGAAGGCGCCCCCGTCTTCGCCCAAAAGTGTGCGGTATGCCACGGGGCGACGGGGGCAGGGGGCCTAGCTCCCACTTTGCTAAAAGCTAAAGCGGAGCCAAATGTCGACCCCTGGGAATTGGGGCGAGTACTGCCGATCCGCTCGCCGTATGCGACGACGGTATGGGACTACATCAATCGCGCCATGCCTCTCAATGCAGAGGGGACGCTAACCGCCGACGAGGTCTACGCGCTGACGGCCTTTCTGCTCTACAAGAACGATGTCGTACCGGAGGACGAGTTACTCGACGCCCAGAGTTTGCCGAAGGTGAAGATGCCAAATCGTGAGAATTTCGCTCCCCTACCGGAGTGGAAGCCCGGAAAGCCAAGGCTTCAAGGTTACCCCTACTAGACCTTCGTCAACAGGGAACCGCCCCTGGCCGCAAAGGCACAAATGCGGAGAGGCTTCAGGGGTTGCGTCTAAAGTGTGGCCGCGGCAAACTCACTCCAGCTCACTCCAGCCAACTCAAACCCATTTAGAGATCAATTTTGATTGCTTTGACACCTCTCAAGATTTAGCATTGAAAGTGACCTACTCCACATACAAGGGAACATTCGGATAACTCTATGCTCGGGGAGATATCAGCCATTTACAAAGTTATCGAGAAGATTGGTGAAGGCGGTATGGGCGGCCCCTCTACGTGGCTATCAATGCCCGGGTAGAACCGCATTGATAATCGCAATTCCATTCTCAGAAGGAGGCTTCTATGCGCAGTGTACATTCGGAATCGCGTCATGTGATGTTCGTAACAAGTCTATTTTCGATCGCTCTCATACTGGCGACGGGTTGTTCAACGCCGGAGACGGTCGAGGCGCCGCAGGCGACAACCGTGACGGTGTTCGAAGGGGCGCGGCTCATTGTCGGGGATGGCAGCGAGCCCATCGAGGATACCGCATTCATCGTTGAGAACGATCGGTTCACCGCGGTCGGCCGAAGAGGGCAGCTCGATGTTCCGGCGGGCGCGACGCGTGTGGATCTGACCGGCAAGACCGTCATGCCGGCAATCATCGACACCCACAAGCACCTGGCAGGGACTCGAGAGGAAATGGTTGATCAGTTGCGGCATCTGGCGTACTACGGGGTCGGTGTGGCGATGAGCCTTGGCCATGATGTCGGTGATCTGGCGTTCCAGGTGCGGGAAGAAACGATCCCCAACGCCGCGCGATCGCGCAGCGCAGGACGTGGGATTACGGCGCCGGAGCCGGGGCGCTCTGAGGAGGCATACTGGATCACAAGCGAAGACGAGGCCCGGACGGCCGTCCAGGAGCTCGCCGAGAGGAAGGTCGATCTGGTCAAGATCTGGGTCGACGACCGAAATGGCCAGTACGAAAAGTTGAGCCCAGCCTTGTATGGCGCAATCATCGACGAGGCCCACAAGCACAACCTCCGCGTCACGGCCCATATCTTTTCGCTCGAGGATGCGAAGGGGCTCCTCCGGGCGGGCATCGACGCGTTCGCTCATGGAATCCGGGACAGGGACATCGACGAGGAGATCATCGAGCTGTTCAAGGAGCGCCCGAACGTGGTCCTCGTGCCCAACCTTCCCGATCAAGGAGTGGCGATGGACATGAATTGGCTTGGCGAGACCGTCCCCGCCGAGGAGTTGCAACAACTTCAGGAGGCGAGCACAGACCGGCCGGCCGCCCAGGAGGCGTTCGGAATCCAGGCCCGCAATCTGGCAAGGCTCCATGCAGCGGGCGTCCGGATCGCCTTTGGCACGGACGGAAGCACCGGCTGGAGGCCGCCCATCGAGATGGTGGACATGGTGGCGGCGGGGATGTCGCCGGCTGAGGTCATCACGGCTGCGACCCGCAATCCGGCCGAGCTGCTGCAACTCGCTGACGTCGGCACGGTGGAAGCCGGCAAAAGCGCGGACTTCATTGTGCTGGACGCGAATCCGCTCGACGACATCATGAATACGCGGCGAATCGCGGCCGTCTACCTTCGAGGGGAGAAGGTCGACCGCGCTGCACTGCGGGCTAGCTGGACCGGGCAGTAGCGCGTTGAATCGTCACGAGGACACGAATTTGTTTGTAGGTCATTACCATCTGTCTCACTTAGGACAAATGATTGGCAAAACACTCTCCCACTACAAAATCACAGAGAAGCTGGGCGGCGGTCGAATGGGTGTGGTCTGGAAGGCGGAGGACACCCGATTAGGCCGCAATGCGGCCCTGAAGTTCCTGCCTGAGAAGTTTGCTCAGAACCGCCAAGGAGGTTGATATGGCGAGACATCTACCGATTGTACTCACAATGATCCTGCTGGCCAGCTTGCCGATGGGGTGCGGGATAGACGGTCCCCGTGTGCAGGTCGGCCTCACTGCCGGAGAAGGCTACGTCGATGTTCCAGGCGGGAAGGTTTGGTATCAGATCGTGGGCTCGGGCAAAGCCACGCCCCTCCTGATTCTCCACGGTGGGCCCGGAGCCACAAGCTACTACCTAAAGCCTCTAGAGCAGTTGGCCGATGAGCGCCCGGTAATTTTCTATGACCAACTCGGCTGCGGAAGATCCGATCGGCCCACCGATCAGTCGCTATGGACCATTGAACGGTTCGTTGAGGAGCTTGTACAAGTCCGCGCAGCACTCGGCCTCGAAAGGGTTCATATCTTGGGGCATTCCTGGGGAACGATGCTTGCTGCTGATTATATGCTCACTCGTCCATCGGGTGTCTTGAGTCTTATTCTCGCCAGTCCTGCTTTGAGTACCACGCGCTGGCTTGAAGATGCAAACGCACTCCGTGCAGCACTTCCGAATGCAACCCAAGACATACTACACCGTCACGAAGAGGCTGGAACCACTGATTCAGAAGAGTATGCGGCAGCAACCATGGAATTCTACAAGCAGTATCTATGTCGCCTTGATCCATGGCCTGCGGAGTTAAAAGAAGCTTTCGCGAACTTTGGCGAGAACGTTTACACGACCATGTGGGGACCAAGCGAGTTCTACAGCACAGGCAATCTCAGGAACTACGATCGTACGAATCGCTTAAACGAAATTTCTGTGCCCACCCTCTTCACATGCGGACGATACGATGAGGCTACACCGGAGGCTACAGCCTGGTATCAAAGCTTGCTTCCTGGATCAAAACTTGCGGTGTTCGAAAAGAGCGCACACATGACAATGCTCGAAGAACCCGAACTTTATGCTCAAGTCGTTCGCGATTTTCTCAGGCAAGTTGAACAGTGATGGACATCGTAGGTAACCCATTCAGACCCCCTCCGCGGACCCTCGCTTCCAGGACTTAAATCCTGTGAGGGTTTCCCTCGTGAGGGTTCGAGTCCCTCCCCGGGCACGCCTCTGACGCAGGTTTCATCCAAGTCGAGTCTCCCCGACTCACCCCCGAAATGGCCCAATTGTGCCTGAAGTGTGCCCCCGCCAACTCACTCCAACTCACCCCAGATAGGGATGAGAAGGCCAAACAAGACGGTGATTCTGATTGCCTTTCACCTCGGAAAGTTTAAAATATAGGGTTACCGAGACGCATCTCAGCGCATCCTCTTAGACTGTGGAAAAAGTTAACATAAAGCTGAAGCGAGCTTATCAGGACGCGGACCCTGGTGATGGTATCCGCATACTCGTGGAACGACTATGGCCACGCGGAGTCACTAAGACAGCTGCCGCCATTGATCACTGGTTCAAGGATATCGCTCCAAGCCCAGAATTGAGGAAATGGTTCGCTCACCGGCCGGAACGTTGGAGTGAATTTCAAAAACGTTACTGGGCAGAACTGACGCAAAATCACCAACTGGTCGCTGCCCTGCGAGTGATCTGTTCGAAACGTGCGGTGACCTTTGTCTTTGCAGCCCGAGATACGGCACGTAACGGGGCTGTTGTCCTAAAGAAGTACCTGGAGTCTTGAGCGCCTTTTTCGACAACGTTCTGGGCAAGAAATCTTCCAAATTGAGTCTTTCCGTCCGGTTTCCATCTCACTTCTCTCGCCGCATGACTAGCAATTCAGACAAAGAAGCGAACGAACATGTCGCCGAAGAGATATGCAATGATGGCCACGCCCAGTCCGACAACGAACATGTCGATCCCGCTTCGGATCACACCGCGGCCGGTAAGGACACTGCGACTCGCACCCACCAGAAAGTGGCTCAACATACTCAGAAGGAAACTGTTGACAATGGCCACCGTTCCTCTTGAAAAGAGGAACGGAAGAATAGGTAAAAAGGCGCCGACGGCCGTTGCCATGCCGGTAATCCACCCCTCCTTCAGGGGCGAGGTGGCTTGATTGGGATTCAGGCCCAACTCCAGTCGAACCATCTCTTCCAGGGCCTGGGGTTTGTTTCTTAGAACCGTTTCGGCACGCTGGCGGGCAGATGCTGCATCCAAGCCCTGACCCTGGTACAAGACCGTCAACTCTTCCTTTTCCAGTTCTGGCATCAACTCTAGTTCTTCCTCTTCCATACGGATCTCATTGGCATAGACTTCCTGCTCGCTTTTCGCAGCAAGATATCCACTCGAACCCATGGATAGGCAGTCGGCAATCATGCCGGCTAACCCGGAAACCAGAAGGACATGGTGATCCACCTGGGCGCCGACCACAGCCATGACCAGACCGAAGTTGGCTGTAAGTCCATCGTTGAAGCCATAGACCACACTGCGAAGAAACCCTCCACTGCTGACGCGGTGCCAAGGCTCACCGGTCAGGTCCGCCAATTTCATGAGCTCCTGAGCGTGTTCTCCGCTCTCCTTGGCAATCTGGCGAAAAACCTCTCCCGCCTCTCCCTCCGTCTGGATACTCTCTCGTAGATACTCTTGGGTTTCTCGGCCTTCGGACCGAACTATAGAAGGCAGCAAAGCATCAACCCCGAAGACCCTTCCGGAAAAGGCCAAAAGCCGCACCCGCAAGGCCGGGGAAAAGTCGGGCAGGGGAATTCCCTGCTCTTTCAATAATTGCGCGAAGATGTCCTGATGGCGTCGCTCAATAGCAGCCATCTGGGTGAAGAATTCCTTGCGGTCCGGAGTCTTGTCGGTTTGAGCCAACTGCAGGTAAAGAAAATGAAAATCTCCTTCATCCTGCCAATGCTCGAGTAATCTGCCCGCTTCCATTGGATCAAAAGCATAGCAACGATCCTGTCAGCGGTTCAAATGCTGACCCGTCTGGCTGATCCATGGATCTTTTCAAAACCGTCCTCGTGTATAATTGACCCATGCCGATCTTCGAGTACCGATGCAGCGACTGCGAAGCAAAATTTGAAAAGATCGTGTTTGGCCATACGACCGACATCCAGTGCCCCGAGTGCAGTTCGGCTGCAATAGAGAAGCTGCTTTCAAGTTTCGCCGTCCGTGCAGGATCGACTCGGACCTCATCGGAACTCGACGGACGTGCCTGCGGTCGCGGGAACTTCACCTGAGCGGCCTGAGTCTTGTGGGGCCGGCGGCTCTTCCCTATCCGTTTGAATACCTTGCACCACGCGCGACGATCCAACTGGTGTATGAGGAAGCTGGTTTGTTACACTCCCACTTCTGCGTCCCATTGACAGGGTGACATGACACAGGAGCAGAATCATGTGGACCAACGACGATGCCGTGATTGATGTCCTGGGGTGGATCGGTGCGATGGCTCTTCTGGTTGCCTACGTGCTGATCTCGGCCAGAAGAGTGGAGAGTGGCTCAACAAGCTACCAGCTTTTGAATCTGGTAGGGAGCATTCTCCTCATCTTCAATACCCTCTATTACAGAGCTTACCCTTCATCGTTCTTGAATCTTTTTTGGATGGGGGTCGCTCTTTATGCCCTGAGAAAGGTAATCGGCAAGTACTTCCTTTGGGCACGGTAACTTCTGCCCACTGAGTTTGTGAGCGAACTTAAAAAAATGAGGAGAAAATCCCATGGCGGATATTTTGCATAGGATCACGATTCAGGCTGCACCCGATCGAGTATTTGATGCACTGACGCTCTCAGAGGGTCTACAAGGTTGGTGGACAGCCGACAGCACTGCCACACCCGAGACTGGAAGCGTGGCTATTTTCAAATTCATTCAGGGGACGGTTGTGTTTCGGATGCGCGTGGAAGAGCTGATTCACGAAAAGAAGGTTGCCTGGTCGTGTCTGGGCGAGCCTCAAGAGTGGGAGGGGACTCAGCTCACCTGGGAATTGGAGCCCACGGAGAGCGGCGGGACCGATCTGCGCTTTGCCCACAGGGGGTGGGCTTCAACTGACGGAGAATACCCAAGGTGTAACTCCACCTGGGGCCACCTCATGCATCTCTTGAAGGCCTACGCGGAAGGCAAGCCGGTGGAGCCGCATTTCTCAGGATGATCGTTAGTGCCTCGCCGATGCCCCTGCATCGCCTTCTCCCCGCTCCTTGACCCTGCCTCAAGCCCCGTCAGCAAACATCATCGTATTGATGAAGCGAGGCACCTAGGGCCAGATCCCCCGCTGTAACGTCACCTTGCCCACCCGCTGGATGGCCAGCACATAGGCTGCGGTGCGCAGATCCACCGGTTCAAGAGGCTCTCCCGAACGACCTGATTTCTTTCTCCGTTTTTGAAGATCGTCCAGTGAACCGTTGATCTCCCTCTGCTTGTCGATGACGGCTTCCGTCGCCCGTTGCATCTTGATCCGCAGCCTCTCGTTCACTTCGTCTTCATCCCACTGCTCACTCTTGTTGTTCTGGACCCACTCGAAGTAGCTCACGCTAACGCCGCCTGCGTTGGCGAGTATGTCGGGGAGCACCGGTATGCCTTTGTCCAACAGAATGCGGTCAGCCGCCGGGGTGATGGGCCCGTTGGCCGCCTCAGCCAGGAAACGTGCACGCACCTGATCGGCGTTATCGGAGCGGATCTGATTCTCCAGTGCCGCAGGAATAAGAATGTCACAAGGCAAGGCCAGGAGTTCTTCGTTACTCACACTCACGGCATCGGACAGGCCCACTACCGAGCCGGTCTGCTCCTTGTGTTTGCGGGCTGCAGTGGGATCGAGTCCCTTCGGCTGGTGAATTCCCCCTCGCGAATCACTGACCCCCACGATCAAGGCACCTGCTTCCGCGAACAGCTCAGCAGCAATGGCACCGGCATTGCCAAACCCCTGAACCACAACGGAGGCATCCTTCACCGATTCCAAGCCTGGAACGATTCCCTGCAACAAGGCATGCTGGGTAGCAAAGAGGCAGCCGCGGGCGGTGGCCTCGCGACGACCCAGGGACCCGCCCAGATCGACGGGCTTGCCCGTGACGACTCCCAGATTGTTCTTGCCCCGGTGCATCATTTCATAGGTGTCGTAGATCCAGGCCATGGTCTCAGCGTTGGTGTTGACGTCGGGAGCCAGGATGTCCGTATGTGGGCCAATGCTATCGCCTAGCTCGGCAATGTAGCGCCGCGTCATCCTGCGCAGGTCGTTGGCGGTCAGTGTCTTGGGATCACAGACGATGCCTCCTTTGGCGCCGCCAAAGGGCAGGTCGGCGACGGCACACTTCCAGGTCATCCACGAGGCCAGAGCCCGCACCTCATCGGCAGTCACATCGGGGTGATAGCGCACCCCTCCTTTCCCGGCTCCTCGACTGCTGTTGTGCAGAGCGCGAAATCCGACGAAGTTTATGACCGTTCCATCCTCGGTGTGGATAGGAAACTCGACGGTGACCAACCTCTCGGGCCGCTTCAGGTATTTCCCCAGGCCCGGTCTGAGGTCGGGAAGGTAGCGGGCAGCCCAATCAAACTGTGCCTGGGCGATGTGATAGGGATTCAGATCCTCTTCGGGTGGGGGGACCGCAACCGGTTCTCTTTGTTGTTGTGCCATGACGTGTTAACTCCTGGGTCAATGGGAATTTTGTTTGCCGTTAAATCACTCTCCAATTATAGCCAAAAATGCCATCACTCAGCTGTGCAGTCCCCTACAAAGCCCTGTTGCGGACTGGTCAAGAGCCCCGGTTCTTGGGAGATTTCACTCAGGAGAGGATAGAGCACCGGCTGGGGCATCCAGGACGGAGGCCTCGTAGTCGACCCGGTTCAAGCTCTCCAGGATCTGCCCGACGTGATCCATCCCCAGAGCCTGGAGTACGAACTCCACCTCGGCCACGCGCAAGGATAGATTCGTGAATGCCCGCTGATGGCGAACCTCGATAATGCTGGCATTGGCTTCACCTATGAGTCGGCTCGCCTCCGCCAGTGCTCCAGGAACGTCCGGAATTCCAACTCGGAGTCGTACCAGGCGACCCGAGCGAACCAGCCCGCGCTGGATGATGGAGGAGAGCACCAGGAGGTCGATATTGCCGCCAGAGAGGATCAATCCAACCTTTCGATCCCGGAACCTGTCTCCACCCGCAAGCAGTGCTGCCAGACCGACAGCTCCTGCACCTTCGACGATCGTTTTCTCGACCTCGACCAGAAGAAGAACAGCCCTCTCGATGGTGCTTTCCTCAACCAGCAGGATGCCGTCCACAAATTCCTTCACCAGGGGCAAAGTCAGGTGGCCCGGTGCCTCCACGGCAATACCCTCTGCGATAGTGTTCGTCCCGCACTGGATTGGAGTCCCTTCCAGTGCCTGAAGCATGGCGGGAAAGCGTTCCGTTTGCACTCCAAGGACCTCGATGGAGGGCCGAATTCCCTTTGCCGCAACGGCCATACCGCCAATGAGGCCACCCTCACCTATGGGCACCAAGAGCACCTCCAGATCGGGGAAGACCTCAAGCATCTCCAGGGCGATGGTTCCCTGCCCAGCGATAATCTCTTCATCATCGTACGGGTGAATGAGCTGTAGGCCTCGTTCTTGAGCAAGTTCCTGAGTGTAGGCACGAGACTCATCCAATTGGGTGCCGTGGAGGATCACCTCTGCTCCCAATGCCCGCGTATTCTCGACCTTAACGTTGGGGGTGAAGCGAGGCATGACCACGGTAGAGAGGATGCCCAGTTGGTGGGCATGGTAGGCCACGGCCTGAGCATGATTGCCGGCCGACATCGCAATCACCCCGGCCTTGCGTTGCTTTGGGGTGAGTGACAGGAGCTTGGCCAATGCTCCCCGATCCTTGAAGGAGGCCGTGAACTGTTGGTTCTCGCACTTAAGCCGCACATCGGCTCCTGTGATTTCGGAAAGTGTCCTGGATCGTGTGCAAGGGGTCTTAACCACCTTGTCGGCGATTGCTTCAGCAGCCCGATAAATGTTCTCTAGGTTAACGGCCATCATCCACCTTCCCTCCCGGAAACCGGCGAGACGAGATAGGGTAACTTAAAAGAAGTCCCCGCCCATAGAGTGTCCGAGAGGATTCCATCAGATCTCTAGCAATGCACTCTTCGTGTGCAAGACGCTCAAAGACTTCTCTACCCTTCCTGCCCTCCGTCGTATTCACAACGTTTCCACATTTCTTGTGGAAAGTACCTTTTTTGGATAACCTGTAAGTCCAGGCCGCGAACGATGAAAGTCATTGCCGATCAGAGTCTAGGAAACACCGTTGTCCAGATGGACGGCCATCACTTTGAAAACTGCACCATCACCCAATGCATCCTTGTCTTTAGTGGGGGAGACTTCAGCTGGACGAACTGTAAGTTCGTGGATTGCCAGATTCGGTTCGTTGGCGCCGCCGGAAAAACCATCAATTTTTTGAAGCATTTTGGAATGGTGCCCCAGGCCCCCAAAACCGCCGAGGCTGCAGGATCTTCCTCAGTCCACTAGGCCTACATCGTTCCCACCCAATCTACTGCAGCGCCAAACCCGAGATTCACAAATCACAATTCACAGCTCACCATTAGAGAGGTAGGTTCGGGTCGGCAGCCCATTCCCTCAGCGATCCGTCATAAACGGTTACATTGGGATGGCCTGCCAGGGAGCGGATGTTGCCCATGCTATTGTCCTTCAAGCTATTCCGATTCAACGAGCGGGCCAACGGGAATCATGAAGAGCCGTCACATTGGAAAATCTCTCCACGCTTGTGAATCTTTCCCCGATTGCTGATCGCCGTGATCTCGAGGCAGCGACCGTCTTCCATTCGGAGGGTCAAGTCATTCCCAACCAGCATCGCCAACTGGTACTGGTCCTCAGGTGAGAGAGAACCGTCAAAGTCGGTTAAGCCTGTAATCCGTTCCTCACCTCCCGTGACAATCACCTCCTGAAAAAACTTGAGATCGTATGGGATATCCAGGAGTTTCTCATCTCCTAGGAAAAGAGATCCCTGGCCGGTGAGTGTGTAGAGCAGTTTACGGATTCTTCTGACCATGCAGGAATTATATTGAGTTTCAGCTCAGAAACAAGCTCAAGAAAAGTTCACGAACCCCTGGATTCATTTCTGTGAGATTTTGGACCTGAAAGGCCTCAATGGCTGTAAGGGCCAAAAACTGCTGCAGTAGACAATTTACTAGGTATCACTGAGGCAGGTGAGCAAGAAGAGCAGGAGTTGGTTCTGCTCTGCCGCTTCCAACTGAAGGAATTCCATGGCCACTAATTTGAGAGACTTGCCGTCGCGTTCAACCTCTTCAGAGCGAACGACCCATCCGACGGCATTCACAAATTGTGACGGAGTCAGGTGAAGGCTCATCTCGAGTCTATCCCCCGGTGCCAAGGGAAGGTTGGTTTCGAATTTCAAGCCTCCCACACTGATATCCAGGCTCTGAGAATCAGGAACTGTCTCGCCGACTAGCTCGGTTGTGGCAGCACTAATGACGGTGAATGAAAATGGAACTGGCACCCGAACTCGTGCCGCTTTCCTGCGCTGAACAGATATCCCTTCGCTGGGTCGTGAGACGGCCACTTGTTCATCAGCAGAGCCGGATACGGTGAGAATCTCGGAGTCAAAATAGTAAACGGCGTCTTCCCAATACTTGACCCGCACTCGATCCCCTTTTCGAAAGGAGCGCTCGGAAGTAGATCTCAGCAGTTCGAAGTCGATGTGATCGGGGGAGATCTGGGTGACGGTGGCGGCCAGTTCGGCGCTCGGCTTCAACAAGGGAGCGATGGATAACTTCAAACCAACACGCAGATAGCGGTCAGGGCCTTCAATCGAAACCTTCGCGAAGCTCAACCCGCTTTCGCCCTTTCCGCTGCGCCGTTTCGCCGTCACCGTCATCATTGTATTCTAGGCAGGGGACAAAGAATTCGTAGTGATCCGCGTCACAGACAGCGGACACGGCTTGAACGAACCCTGTTCCCTTGAAAACGGTGTGTCAAGACGAACTTGGTGGAGAGAAGATCCGAGCTCAACTCAAGGGGCCTGAAGAAGAACAAATTGAGATAACATTTTTTCTTTTTCTGCTTTTTTTTCTCTGCAACTGGACCGTAAGGACCAGTTGTAGGGCTCGCTTGCGCTTGAATTCACCCAAATGAGGTATAATTATTTCTCATGAGAAGCTTACTTGTTTGTTTGCTATTGGCGTTCTTTGGCCTCGGGGCGGTTCTCTCGGCTCAGAATGATGGATTGGATGAATTCTTTTTTTCCACTGAATCGACCTGGACCAATGATCTTGATGAGTTCTGGGAAAGGCTTCAGGAGCAACGCTACCGCCATGTGGCGACCGTGGGCAGTCACTCCTCAGGAGGACAAACTATGTTGACGGTCGACGTTGCCTACCCGGTGGTGGTGGGTCAACTCATTCTGATTGAAAGTCGCGATCACCCGACTCGGGAGGTCCACCAGGTCATGTACATCCTTGGCGATAACCTGATTTTGAAGGATCGGTTGGGCTCGGACTATCTGCAGGGCTCAAGGCTCTACCAACTGGACGGTTCGACGATCCGCTAAGGGTAGTCGCGTCAACCTTCCCTCCCCGGAAGATCGTTACTGCAGAATAAGTGCGCTCGGTTGCGCTTGCCCGATAAATCTTCTCAATATAAAATTTGGCCCCACCGGGACACTCCTGACCCGATACGATTCCATTGAGGATTCTACTGGCCTCATCGATGTGGATCGAGCAAGGGGGGTGTCAATGGGAAGGGGTTCACGACCCTGTCCGGCTTGCGGGTGGCTCGATAGCTCATTGGTGTTCTACCTACCGTCTAGCTCCAGCCTTCATCAGTAGGACTTTGACCTCGCTATGCTCCTGAGCGTTTGCCCGCATCAAGGCAGTCCGGCCGTATGCGTCCTCGGCCTCGACATCTGCTCCTGCGTCGATTAGAGCTTCGACGATCTTGACGTGACCTTCCGCTGCCGCGATGATCAACGGCGGCATCTCTTCCTCAGTCCCGGCGTTGACGTTTGCCCCAGCCCGGATTAAGGTCTCGACCACCTCGCTGTCCCGGATTATCGCCTCCAGCAAAGCGGTATGGCGTTCCTCATCCATCAAATTGACATCCGCACCTGCTGCCACCAGAGCTTCTACTGATTCCGTGTGATCGAGAGATACCGCATACATTAATGGGGTTTGCCCCGTCCTGGTTGTGACATTGACGTCTGCCCCTGCATCAAGCAGCGTCTCTACCGTCTTGAGGTAGTTTCCTCCAGTTGCCCAAAACAAAGCACTGCGATCTAACTTGTCCTTCGTGTTGACCTCGGCGCCCGCATCCAATAAGAGTTGGACGGTGCTAGTTTGGCCAAACATGGCCGTGGCAATAATGGCAGACCAGCCCTCCTCGTTCTGAAAATTCACGTCAGCGCCGGCTTCGAGCAAAGTCTGAATTCTCTCAGTTTCACCATTTTCCACTGCCTCCATGAATTCGGAATTCACGCCTTGTGTACAGGCGGCAAGGAAAAGGAGAAGTGCCCAGGCTAGATTAACAAGGGTCTTGCTGGTTGGCATAAAAGGCTCCCTCCTGGAAGTAAGTTGACCCATTTTACATCAGGCGATAATAAATCACGAAAAAATATACGGGTTGACTTGCGATCCGCGCTCGTGCCGATAATACGGTCCAGAGGACGATACCGTGGCACCTAGCGCAGGAAGCAAATGGGGGTTTATCTTGGGCCGGAATGGTCTTCGCCGCCTGACTCGGGTGGCAGCGGTTGGCACTCTTTTACTGGGGCCCGGTGGGCTGATGGCCTTTACCCAGGGCCAGACAAAACCCGTCATCCACCTTGTAGCCACTGGAGGCACCATTGCCAATACTCGAGGCGGTCGGATTCCGATTCAGCAGACGATCGCAGATATTCGCAAGAACTTTCCTGAAACGGCCAGGCTTTTAGACAGCGTGGAATTCAAAGTGACAGACCTTCTTCGCATCGGCAGTCAAGATTTCATGTCCCACGACTTCCTGAATATTGTCCGCACCGTGAACCAGGTGATCGACAAGCCGGACGTCAAGGGTGTCATTGTGACCCAGGGCACATTCACTTCGGAGGAGACGGCCTATTTCCTACACCTGCTCGTGAAAAGCGACAAACCGGTCGTCATCACCAACTCTCAACGCCAACATGGCACGGTGGGAAACGATGGGGATAAGAACTTTATCGACGCCGTATCGATCGTACTTTCGCCTGAGGCTGTAGGTAAAGGGGTCATGGTGGTCACGAACCAGACCATCAACTCCGGGCGAGAGGTACTCAAGACCAGTGTGCGGCCTGATGCTTTTGTGTCGGGAATCTATGGCGTTCTGGGAATCATCGAATCCGACGGGGCCCGCTTTTATCGTGCACCCACCCGCCGACATACGACCAACTCAGAATTTGACATCGACACCATCACCACCCTCCCAAACGTGGAGGTAATCTCAGCTTACTATGACGCCGACCCGGGAATGATCCAGGCGGCGGTTCATTTGGGAGTTCAGGGGATTGTGATCAATGGCATGACCGATGGTGGGATTCCTCACAAAGTCCAGCTACCCGCCTTGGATGCGCTAGCGGACAAAGGGATGCCCATCGTGAGAACCGCACGCGGGGGAATAAACAACCGGGTCGCCGTGAACACTCAAGACAGATTCATCGAAGGAGACACTCTGGTGGCACACAAGGCACGAATCCTTTTGCAGTTGGCCTTGACGAAAACTTCTGATTTGAAAGAGATCCAACGGATCTTTAATGAATACTAGCGCAGTACGATGTGCGAAGTTCGAAGTTCGAACTTCCCTACAGGGCCACCAACGTGGTAATCAGGTAGCCGCCCTCTTTGTCGCTTTGATCCCGGGTCTGATGATAGACATCTTCCAGGACCTTGGAGCGGCAGTAAGTGGATCCCACAAGGGTAAAAAGCTGGGTAGCCCTGAATCCGTTGACCGGTTCCGCCAGTGAACCCTCCTGAAAAGCCAAACGCTGCTGCACCAGTTCGGTAAGCTCGCTCCTGGGAGCGTTGGCGTAATCGGCTCGCACACACACCCCTCCCTTCTTGAGCAAAGCCCGCAGATTGCGCGAGATGACACTATCCGTGAGCAGCGAATCGCAAAGAGTTTCTTCATCATCCTCCACGGTTTCCTCCTCCGGATCCGGCTCGCGGGTCTTAGCCAGATAGTCGGCCACCGCCCTATCCTCCGGCTGGTGAAGATCGGTCTCTTCCTCTCCAGGCTCTTCGGGAGGCACAATATTGGGAAAAATAAACAGCAATGCATCGCCCTGGCCGCCAGGCAATGTGGAGTCAGGTAGATCCGTCTCGATCAGATCGACCCGCTGCTTCCATTCCTTTCCCAGAAATTGCAGCCTTTTGCCAGCTAGTTCCAGCAACAACGATGACCCATCGATCCCCGTAAGGTGGGAATTCGGAAAGCGGCCGTAGAGGCGGGTGAGCATATGTCCTGCTCCACAACCGTAATCGATGATTCTTTTCGGAGGTCCACCGAAAAACGAGGCCATGTGCTCGGCAATTTTCCGGTAGGCGTAGGCATGGGCCCGGTTATTACTTTGGTTGAGCCACCACTGACCTAAGGTGTGATTGTAGGTTTCTGGGCCGGTATCCAGTTCCTGATCAAAGTCGATTTTTCTGTAGTCCATCAACGCATCGCGACTCCGTGTCTCCGATCCAGCTGTGGATCTCATTGTATGCCGGGCTGCCCTTTTAAGCTAATCTGGAATTTTACAAAGAGAGCCGGAGCGAGGCACTATCTATGGAGCCGTTGTGTGATTTCCGAAGTTGACATTCGAGTCTTTGAATTTGTCTGGAATTTAGAGTTTTGGATTTTGTTTTTTCCTGAAGAGAGATGAGTGATATCACTCATCTCTCTTCAGGGGCAATCTGATCTCCACCTGCAATCCTCGCCCTGACGCGTTGGTTGCCTCCACCGTGCCCCTGTGGAGACGAATGATTCTCTCCGCAATGGCCAGCCCCAGGCCGCTGCCTCCCGATAGGCGATCACGTGCTTCTTCGACTCTGTAAAAAGGACGAAAGAGCTCCTCCAGAGCATCCTCACGAACACCGGGACCATGGTCTCGGACCACGATCACGGCATAGTCCCGGTCATTGGACTGTGAACAGGACAGGCTAACCTCTACCTGGGTGTCCCTGGCCGTGTAATGCAGACCGTTGCGGACGATGTTCTCGATGGCACTGCGCAGAAGTTCCGGTGAACCCGTGACGATGCAATCTTCACTTTCGGTGACCGACACCCGGCGATTCTGAGTGGTGGCTTCAAAATCAGCATCGGCGGACACTTCCTCGACCAGGTTTGCCAGAGGAATGCTCTCCTCCTCTCGGGATTCAACGCCACTGTCCAATCGGGAAAGCCCCAACAGCTGGGAGATCAAGTCGTTCATCCGCTCCGCCTCGCGTTCGATCCGATCCAGAGAGGCGGAGGCCTGTGATCCCGTTTTTTTGCGGGCCAATTCCAGGGCTACATTCAGCCGGGCCAGTGGTGAACGGAGTTCATGAGAGATGTCGCTCAACAAGCGACGCTGGGAGTTGATCAACCATTCGATTCGCTCGGCCATGAGGTCAAAGTCGTGTCCCAGATCGGCAAATTCGTCTCCCCTCTTTTCCAAAACGGATCCCACTCGTGTGGTGAGGTCGCCCTCCGCCAACTGCTGGGCTGCCTTCTGCAACTTGGCCACAGGAGAGGTCAGGTAACGGGCAAGCCCATAACAAACCAGTCCGCCCGTCATCACGACCAGCAGCAGCCTCAGTGCCAGTGCCGCAGGCTGGGCAGCTCGACCGATGCGGGGACCAGGAATGGGGCGCCGGTAACGAGTCGTCTCTCCCGAGATCACCAGTGCCCCTCCCACCACAGTCATGGCCAACCAAAACCACAGGAAGATCTTGAGAAAAAGGCTGTTTTGCATTTGGAATCTATCCCTTGTCTGACGGGTCCAAAGAGATATAGAGGTAGCCGACGCTTCTGATTGACCTGATGCGTTCGCTTCCGTCGTTATGAGGACCCAACTTCTTGCGCAGGTTACTCACGTGCACGTCGATGCTACGGTCAAAGGGTGAGAAGGTGCGTCCCAGAACCCGCTCCACCAGTTCCTCTCTCCTCATGACCGACCCGGCTGCCCGCAAGAACATCTTCAGAAGCTCAAACTCCACCGTGGTCAATTCTAAAACCTGTCCTGCCCGCCGCACCATCCGGGTGCCCGTGGCCAGGTCGATATCCCCCAGAGAAAGGCTTTCCAGCTGGGGAGGCATCGCCTGTGAGCCCTCCGGATGGGTACGTCGTAATATGGCACCGATTCGCGCCACCAGTTCGCGTGGATTAAAGGGCTTGGGCAGGTAATCATCGGCTCCCACTTCCAGACCTACGATTCGATCCACCTCCTCGCCACGAGCCGTCAACATGAGGACGGGAATCTGGGATTGGGAGCGAATTCTGCGCAAGACTTCAAACCCGTTTGCTCCCGGCAACATGACATCCAGGATGATCAGCCTGTAGGATCCAGAGACCGCCCTCTCTACAGCATCTATGCCATCGTGGATGACTTCCACACCGAAGCCCTCCGTTTCCAGGTATTCGGTAACCAACTCGCACAATTCGACATCGTCGTCGATGATCAGGACGCGTTCCCCGTGTGCCGGTGCGTTCATAAACTCTGCTGTCATCTCCCTTTTATTTTACGCCACCTTAATTCGGGTGACCCTAACTTTACAAACCTTTACGGAAGGATTACCAACTCTTGACACACATCTCTGCCGGTCCTTCGTCTTATGCTAATGTTCAATGATGAGCAACGCAAAATGCGAGTAAAAAAAGTAAACTAGAAATGGAGGACTAAACATGGAAAGAACAACAGCAAGGCCCATGAACGTTATTCTGCTGCTGGCAGCAGCGTTTTTGAGTTCTGGTCTGGCAGCAGCCCAAGGCTTTGGCGGTCGCGCAGGCGGTTTCCTGGTCCCGCCACAGAGGGTCCTGGAACACCTAGGAATCACCGATCCTGGGCAGCTGGAGCAGATCGGCCAGCTAAGCGAAGATGCGAAATCAATCCTTGGCTCCCTTCGGGCGGAACAAAAACAATACCGTCAAGAGCTCAGGACCCTGTTGGAATCGGAGACTCCTGACCCGACAGATGTTGGCAACAAGGTGATCTTCGCCCGCAATGTGGGCGAGGAGATCCGCTCGACTCAGCAGAGTTTTCGCGAACAATTTCAATCTTTCCTGACGGCCGAGCAATGGACAGCACTGGAGGAGTTCAAGTCCAACCGGCACTCACGCCGAGGCTCTCGGCGAGGTTTCCGTGGGGGTCGGGACGGTTCTCCAAAAGGTGAATTCTAGTTCCTTGAAAACAAGGACGAAATTGGACAATGCGAGAGACAAACTCTAATCCGAGAAAAGTCTTTGCGCTAGGGCTTTCCGGCCTGCTGGTTTGGACCAATCTGTGGGCTTCCTGGCCCACCACGGCGGATGCTCCTCCCTTGAAGGATCTGGTCCAGGAGCCCTATCTGGTTCTTCTCGATCAGGCGGAGGAGTTGAACTTCTCCAAAAAGGATCTGGATGGGTTCCGGGAGGACCTCAAGAAGGAAGAAAAAGCGGAGAAGAAGAGGCTGGAGCGGGAAGAAAAGGAGTTGGAGCAGCAGGTCAAGGCATTGAGAAAGCAACTCGATGAGCTCAACAAGAGCAGGTCTCGAGACACCTCGGAGATGACGTTGGAAAGGAGTGAGCTCCATTGCCAGATCATTCCCCTTGAAAATGCCCAGAATACCAAAAAGGCGGAGCGTGAACACGGCCTCCCCGTTATCTATGACAACTATCAAGCCAAAGTGGACCTCATTGAGAAGTGGCCTGCCCGAAAGGCGGAGATCGTTTTGGCTCTGGAACAGGGAGATGCCCGGAAGCGCCGTTTTGGAGATGTGGAGGACATCGGCCTCCGAGTGCTGAAGGAGGGACAGGAAAAGGACATCGAAACAGGCGAAGAAGCGGTTCGCGAGATGAGAGCGTCCGGGATGATGCCCCCTGCAGTGGAGAATGAGGAATTGACCGCTTACGTCCAGCAATTGGCTAAGAAAATTGCCGACCATTCTGATTTGCAGGTTCCCCTGCGAGTGACGGTACTGGACAATGACGAAATCAATGCCTTTGCCATGCCCGGCGGGTTCCTGTTCGTGAACACGGGCCTGATCGCCCAGGCGGAGACAGAATCCGAGCTGGCCGGAGTCCTTGCCCACGAGATCGCCCATGTGACGGCGCGCCATGGAGCCCGGCTCATGAAAAAAACCACCATTACCAACATCTTCTTCCAGGCTGCACAGGTAGCGGCCATGGTTTTTACCGGGGGTGCTGTAGGGGTGGGAACCTATTACGCTTTGCAGTACGGTTTTTTCGGTCTGGGTATGGTCCTGGATCTAACCCTGCTGGGAGTGAGCCGCGATTATGAGGAAGAAGCGGATCAGCTGGGGACCCAGTACGCCTGGAACGCCGGCTACGATCCGAAAGGATTCGTCAGTTTCTTCGATAAGATGGCCAGCCGAAAAAGGCTATGTTCAATCAGCCAGCTTCTTTAGAACACATCCCCCCTTCTTTGAGCGCATCGTAAGTACCTTTAGTGAAATCGAGTATTTACCTCCCAAGAAAGACCTCGTTGTCGACTCCACAGCCTTCCGTCAAATCCAGGAGCAGCTCAGCAAGGCCCAAGAAGGGAGCAAGTGGAAGACCAGGGAAAGACCATTGCTGCGACGCGGCCCGGCGTGCGAGGAGGAGACTCCAGCACCTTAGGGATAAACCTGCAAAAACACCAGTCCCGTTAGCCTGCTGCAGGCTAACTACCCTCGGCATTCAACCAGGCTGTAAGCCGTTTGAGTCCCTCTTCGACGCTGATCTTCGGTTGGTAGCCCAATTCCTGCCGGGCAGCGCTAATATCAAACCAATGGCTGGTGGCCAGTTCTTCGGCCAAAAAGCGCGTCATGGGAGGCTCTCCCTTGAGCCCCAGTCTCCCATAGAGGACCTCGCACAGCCAGCCGGTCGCATAGGCCAAACGGGGAGAAATCGTCCGGGTCACGGCGGGAAGTTCGGCTGCCTCCAGGATGCGATTGATAAAGTCCCACAACGGAACCGGCTCATCCTGTGAAATGAAAAACGCCCTTCCTGCAATCGGGGAACCGGGTGACAGACGAGCAGCCGCCAGTAGGTGGGCCTGGGCAGCGTTCTCAACATAGGTAAAGTCGACCAGATTGGAGGCCTTCCCGATTCTGCGCAGCCTGCCGGCCCGTCCCCGGGCCAGGATGCCGGGGATAAGATGAGTATCCCCAGGTCCCCAGATGAGATGCGGGCGCAGCGCGAGGGTAGCCAATCGTTCATCGTTGGCAGCCAGAATCATCCGTTCAGCAGTAGCCTTGGTGGCCGGGTAAGCCGCCTTGTAGTGCTGGGCATAGGGTACCCGCTCATCCACCCCTTCCAAGTTCTGTCCGTCAAAGACCACACTCGGTGTACTGGTATAGACCAGCCGTGAAATCCCCAGAGCCCGGCAGGCGGCTATGATGTTGTTCGTACCGGTGACATTGGCCCGATAGTAGGTATCCTCATTTCCCCAGATCCCCGCTTTGGCTGCGACATGAAACACCACCTGACAATCCTGGCAGGCTGCCTGGACAGCCTCTGCCTCGGCCAGATCTCCCTGAACGGTCTGCACCCCCAGAGTTTGAAGAAGGGGATAGCTTCCCCGGGAGAAACTCCGCACCGTATAGCCCTCCTCGAGCAATTGATGCACAATGGCCCCCCCCAGAAAGCCACCTCCACCCGTCACCAGTGCTCTCATGAGATTTTCTGACTTGCCCAACGGGCCAGTTGCTCTCTAAAAATCTTGGCGTTGTGCCTCACATCAACCGGGAAGGAGGGATGAAAAAGGAGTGTCTGGATCTGTTTGGTTCGAGCATCGTGGGCCCCCAGGTCCAAAATCTCCTGCCTGAGCTGCGGCGACCCCTCGCCCCTTTTCTTCTCGTCTCCCTCCAATTCCACACAAAGCACGGGTCTTTGCTGGGGTGGATCCCCTATCCCTACCAGCGCGCTTCGATAAACCTTGGGGTGCTCATTGAAAATGCTCTCGCAAGGGACCGTAAACAAGGGACCTTGCGAAGTCATCACCCGCTGGGACTTGCGGCCGCAGAACCAGACCCGACCCTCTTCGTCCATATGGCCCAGATCCCCCATTCGATGGCGAATTCCCTCGGGGCCTTGAATCTTGGCAAGGTCGTCGGCCTCCGGCAAGCCGAAATACTCCGTGGAGACATTCGGACCCCACACCACCAATTCTCCAATTTCACCAGCAGGCACCCGAAGGTCCTCAGACCATAATGGAATCGGTCCGTCATCGATTCCAATGACGCCCAGATGGACCCCTGAAAGGGGAGGCCCGATACAAACGCCTTGACCAGGTCGGGTGTCTGTTTGGCTGGATAACTCACGACTCGTGATCGAGCACACCGGCAAAGCTTCCGTGGCCCCATAGGGAGTATGGATCTCTGCATCCGGGTTCAGCATAGCGGCGAACCGCTGGAGAACCTTGGCCGGCACCGGTGCCCCGGCTGAGAGAACGCGGCGAAGTGTGGGGAGCTTAATTCCCTCAAGTTTTCCGTAGCGGGAGACACGATCCAGCAGAGCCGGGGAACCAAACATATGGGTGACTCTATATTTTTGAATGGGAGCAATGATCTGCAGGGGATCGACTTGACCCGGTCGGGTAAAGTCCATCTCGGGAAAGACCGTAGTCATCTGCAGTGCTGGATCGAAAAGGGCAAAGAGCGGAAAGGTGGCCAGGTCCACTTCACCGGCTTCGATCTGGAAGGAATCGCGCAGAAGCGCCGCCTGGGAGGAGAACATCCCATGGGTATAGACGACTCCTTTGGGTCTACCCGTGCTGCCTGAGGTAAACACAATGGCAGCCGTATCGTGCGTTTGCGCAGGCTCAGCAGCGAATTCCCCGTCGCTGCCGCCCCGATGCATGACCTGGGCAAAGGTATAGCCACTGCAGGGCTGAAATGCGCCCACGGTCAGGCAACGTTTCACGGTGCTGCGGCCCCACCCAAAGAAGATGCGGGCCATCTGGGCCAAAGGGGTACCCACAAACGCTTCAGGCTTTGAGCTCTCCAAGCACTTTTTTAGATTCCTCCATCCCATGCCGGGATCAACCAGAACCAGCACCGCATTCATTTTGATGAGGGCAAAGGTCAACAGCAGAAACTCGACACCCGGAGTAACCATCAAAACGGTGCGGGTGCCCCGTTGAATTCCAATCTGTTTGAGCCCCTGAGCGCAGCAGTTGCTCTTCTCTTCCAGTTCTCGAAAGGTGAGCACGCCGTGCCGCGATAAGAGAGCCGGCTGCGAAGGCCGCTGGGCGGAAAGGATGGAAAGATGGGCTGCGATATTGGTGAGACTGCTCATGAGTGCGCTGCTAGAAAATCCCGGATCAGCGGTACGATGGCCGCGGACACTTCTTCCAAAACATAGTGGCCCGCCCCTGGAAACCGATGGACCTGAGCTTCTGGAAAACGTTTGACCCATTCCCTAAGAAAATCGGCGTCAAAGATGAAATCCCGCTCCCCCCAGCAAATCAGCATCGGCGTCTGCTGGAAGCGGTAGAGATTTTTCTGGGTTTGCTGCAGCAGCCCATAAGAGACATCCGCAGAAGTGAGGGGGATATCCTGGATAAATCGCAGGGTGGCAATCCTGTTTTGCCAGGAGTCATAAGGGCCCCGGTAAGCACGGCGGATCTTTCTGGGCATGGGGCGCCGGCAACCCAGATAACCGGCAAGTCGTGCAAAGGCATTGAATCTCAGGATGAAGAACTGGGCCAGCTGAGAATTTCTGCACAGGGAAAGCGACCAATGAAGAGCCTTTCCCGCAGGCAGAAGAAATGCCGCTGTGTTCAGTATGATCAGCCGTGCGATTCTGGAGGGGTGACGGGCGGCATAGGTCATTCCGACGGGTCCGCCCCAATCATGCATGATCAAGGTGATGTCGGCGTTAATACCAATCTCATCCAGCAGTGCTTCCAGGTCAGAAACCCGCTCCTCCAGCGTATAGTGATATTTCTCACGGGGAGGCTTGTCGGAAAGCCCGCAACCGATGTGGTCGGGCACCACGGTACGATATCTGTCTCGAAAAGCTCGTACCAGTTCCCGATACATGAAGGACCAACTGGGATTTCCGTGGAGCATCACCAGAGACTCTCCTTGTCCTTCGTCCAGGTAGTGATATCGATAGCCCTGACGCTTCAGGTAGTGGGACTGGAAATCGTAGAGTTGTTTGATTTGATCCACAGAAAAGCTCATCTGTGAGTCAGGCTTCGAGAATAGCTGAGGAATCGGGCCACTAGTAGGTAAAGGAACCTACAGCCGTGCTCACGCCGGCACTTCCCATGAGCAGCGACACCCTCATGCCTCGTACAAGCCGGCCTTCCGCCTCGGCCACGGCCAGTGCCAGCGGAAGAGATGCCGCTACGGTATTTCCAAACCGGGCGTGGGTTTCAAAAACCCGGCTCGGATCGAGACCCAGCAGTTTGACCACTCTAGAGGTGGAGGCCACACTGACAGCATGGCCAATGAAGATGTCGTGCACTTTGCTGGCGATGGCCTGAGTTTCCTTGAAATGGCTTACCAGCTTTCTGACCGTAAAAGAAAGCAATTCTCCAGGTATGGTGAAAAAGGACATGGGTTTAAGACCATCGGAGGAATTGTTAGGCGAGAAATCATCCGCATTGGGGAGAGTGATCTTGCACAAGCCGTGCTTGTCTCCCCAAGTCTTGAAGGAGAAGAACGAGTCGTCCTCAGAACCGTTTGAGGTCAGGAGGGTGGCCGTCGCGGCCTCGCCGATGGTGAAGACCGAAAAAGCGTTCTCCAGATCGGCACTGCTCTTGAAGTCGAAGTTCGCATATTCTCGGAAGGTAAACTCGCAGTTCAAGATCATGACCAACTTATAGGCCTTCTGGGCCAGAAAGCTCTTGGCGATAGCCAAACTTCGGATCCAGCTGGCGCAGGCATCCATAACATCAAAACAAGTGGCGGAACTCAGTCCCAATTCACTTTGAAACAGGTTCGCGGTGGCGGGTTCAATCCAACCCCTGGCCACACCGGCATAGATGAGCAGATCGACGTTCTCCGGCTTGACTCCCGCCTTCTTGAGGGCTGCCTTGCCAGCTTTCACGCCGAAATCCCGCGCACGCTCTCCAATCCCCCTGTGGTAGCGGGTCACGGTTCCTGACATCTTGAAGAGTTTCCTCATTTGGGTTTGGATATCCTCCAGTTCTTGAGAAGAGAGGTTTTCTCGATTCTTTTCGACGAGCTCCTCAATCAGTGTCTCATTGGAAACTTCCTGGCTGGGGAGAGCGTAGGAGATATTCAGGATTTTCATCTTCAGTTCTTCAGGACCCTGCAGGCGGCAATCCACCCGAGTGCAAAAGTACCCTTAAAAGCCCTGTCTTGTCAATGGAAGGTTGCCCATCCGCTCATTCGTCCCATCGTGTTGGGCCGGTTCAACTTATAACACGAGGCCAGGACACGAGTGTCGCGTCCCAGGAATACCCTGACGTTTGCTGATGGGTCTTGCGAGGAGAGATCAAGGAGCCCTCGAGAGTTTGGAGAGGAGTTCAGGGCCAACAATGCACAAAATTGACCGCGCTGTATTTACAATGAGGGCGAACTATAGCACCATGTTGTGGTTTGATTTTCTCAGGGAGGACATAGAATGAAAGACCGTTCTTTGGAACAATCCAACATCGATATTATTTCTCTCGATTTGGGAAGTTTCGTGGGCGGAGAGTTACCGTCTCAGATTGTTGATGTGGCTCGTGAGGTGCTGGGCCAGAAAATTGAAGAAGGGCAACTACGGGGAGCTTTCGTGCAGGGGTTCGGTCGAGATCTGCATATGCACCTGTCCACCTACAACGGAGATCTTCAGCAAGCAGATTCCCTAGCCGTGGCCAGCCAAGCGGCTCTGGCAGCGGGACTCAAGGCTCTGGAAGAAGCCCAAGCCATGGGGCTGGGCTCTGCCGAGGCGGAGAAGATCTCCAGCCTTCCTCCCTACAACCAAGCCACGGCACTCAACCTGCGCAGTCTCAGCTATCCTTACACGGAACGAGGCGCAGAACCCATCTTTGTGGCCAAGGCAATCAATGCCAGTTGGGGATTTTTTAATCGGGGACTCTTTAACCTGTTTTTTAATCCTGATAAGGGTTCCGGGCGCCGTATCGAAGGAAATGACTTCCTGGGCGTCGTTGAATCGATTGAAGATCTGAAGGGCAACAAGCCCGATGTGCGGACCTTTGAATTTACACCGGGATACGTGAATGAAATGATTGCTCTGATCGCCGATGCTGACGAATGGCGTTTGAGCCGCGTTTACGCGGTCCGGGGCAAATTCGGAGAAGGCAAGCTCTCCGAGGAACCGGCAGCCGCCGTATCGGGCAGTGTAGACCCGGTGCTGATTGGACGATCTCAATCAGGACTTCCAGCCATTGGCGAATTCACTCAGGCAGCCGGAGAGTTCTTTTTCGCACCAGGTGGCGAAAACGGACGGTACCGAGTAGGCTTAATGCCTGCTACCTTCCAGGAGGTTCGTGCCCACTCCTCCCTGCCCGGAACCGCACGCGTGGTGGCTTATGCCTATCAATCCTATGGCCACGGTCGCATTCCGAGCGAAGAAGACGTGGTGGACGTTTTCGCTCAAAACAGGGCGGAGACCTCCCGTGTCCGGCGGGAGGCCTCAAGACTCATCACCCACATGGTGAGCCATGAGGGGTTCGAACCTTACTTGAGTCCCGGAGCGGCTGAAGAATCTGCTGTGCGGGAAGTGGAAAAACTGAAGGGACGCTTCGCAGCCATCCCGGAGCCGGATCCACTGCTGGAAGCAGCCAACGGGCGCGCCCCTTTTACTCTCTCCGACATTAAGGCGGACAGCGGGGGCAAAGTTGGCCACACCACCCCACCCAACCACTTCCGTCCCGTTGCTGAAGCCAGCCTGCAGGAAGCCAAGGCTCTGAAACTGATCCATGGCACCTCGGAACTCATTGAGGTGGGGGATGATGGTCACCTCCTGATGAGTCACGCCAAGGGCGTGGATGACAATGAGATCCATCTTTTTGCCTATCGTACGTTTTTCCGCCAGGTCTGGGTGGCTGAGATCCTGGGCTACAAGTGGTACGGACTGGGGCAGGATCTAGTAGGGGAGGCATCGGAAGGAAGGACGACCGAAGAACTCGCCAATCTCACCGATAAATTCATGGAACTCCTGGAAGGAGCTCTACCGGCGGCGGAGCTCCGTCAGGTCGACCGTTTAAAAGAAGCCTATCGGGAATGGAAGGGCGGCAAAGGGGAAGGTCACAAGCCTCTTGCTGTTTTTTCCGGGAACGTCTCCGGACAGGGTCCAGGCTTCGCGGAGCTTCCCCTGATGGGAGCCGGCCGAATCGGGCTGCTGGCGATGGACAAGACCGGTCCATCCGCCTTCAATCTGCCCATCTGGTGGAGTCTCAAGCGGGCACACAAGGACGGAAGTCTCAGAACACATGTTGAGAAAGCAGGGGGCCATGGCGCCGTGATAGAAATCTGGGATGTGGAAAACCACGAAAGGGCCTTTCTGGATGTGGAAACCGAGTCCCTGAGCATTCAAAATCTCCTGGGAGCCACTGAACGGTTTAACATCAAACGTATCTGGAGCAGAACGGCCGAGAAATGGGATTCTCAACCTACGCCGAAATCTTTAGGAGAGATCTTGCTGGCCGCCTCAACCGAGAAACTGGCCGTGATTACTGGCGGAGAATACCGGGGCAAGGACGATCCGGTATTGCTGGCCGTAGAGCCGCTGGCACAAGCCTTGAACCTGTTTATGCGCGACTGTTTTTATCTGACTCAGGGAGATGGCCGGGGTTCACACTTCATGTTCCCGACACCGTTGGCCTTCCAAGATGCCATTGCCACCATCAATAGCCGTGCGGTCGCCGTGGCGGCCTGGATCACGATGGATGCTTCTGGCGAAATCAGGGGATTCCGAGACGAATTCGCCGACCCCGGATATGAGGCAGCTCGGGACCGTGCTTATGAGATCAACAAAGCCATTTGGGATGCACAGGGAGGCAACTTTATCCCGGTAGGAGTGGGCAGCTCCAAGGTCGAGCAATCCTATCCTCTGGCTCAGACTCTGGCCCGGATCACGGCTGCCGATTCTGAATTCATTTCCAAGCGAACGGTTTCTCGCGTCGCACCTGAAGAACTGGTGGGAACGTAAATATGGAAGCCCCCACCCAAAGACGGCCATCCTCCCCAAAATCCTCTGGCACAGGCACCCGGTACGTCTATCTCTTTAGCCAGGTGGAGGACGCGGAAAAAAAGATGGGCGGTGACTGGGACGCAGTGCGGGGCTTGCTAGGCGGCAAGAGTGCCAATCTGGCCGACATGACCCGACTGGGGGTCCCGGTCTGTCCCGGTTTTACCGTCACCACAGAGGCCTGTAACCTCTACCTCTCCGGAAATGGTTTCCCCGAGGAGGTGTGGAAGCAAGAACTGGCCGCCGTTGCCGACATTGAAGAGGCCACCGGCAAAAATTTCGGTGACCCCACCAATCCCCTGCTGGTTTCCTGCCGCTCGGGTGCCAAGTTCTCCATGCCCGGGATGATGGACACCGTCCTCAATATCGGCCTAAACGATGAAGTGGCTCAGGAATGGGTCAAGCGGGGGGGCGACGAGCGCTTCGTCTACGACTCCTATCGAAGGCTGGTTCAAATGTTTGGCAGCGTCGTGTTGGACGTGCCCGATGAGTATTTTGAAGAGGTCATCACGGAGCAACAAAAAGCTGCGGGAGTCACGATCGATTCCGAACTTTCCGCGCAAGAGTGGATTATTACGACCAAAAAGTTCAAGCAGATTGTTAAGACTCGCACAGGCAAGGACTTCCCCGTTGATCCCTACCACCAGTTGAAACTGGCCACCGAGGCCGTTTTTCGGTCCTGGGGTGGCAAGAGAGCCATCGACTATCGTAACGCAGCCGGTATTTCCCATGACCTGGGGACAGCTGTGAACATCCAAACCATGATCTTTGGCAACATGGGGGAAGACAGCGCGACCGGGGTGGCCATGTCTCGCAACGCTTCTACCGGAGAGCCGGAGCTGGAGGGAGATTTTCTGATCAATGCGCAGGGTGAGGACGTGGTGGCTGGAATCCGTCAAACCGAGCCACTGAGTGAACTGGAAAGACAGATGCCGGAGGCCTACGCCGAGTTTAAGGTTATTGCGCAGCAACTGGAGAAGCACTACCGCAACATGCAGGATATGGAGTTCACCATTGAACAGGGCAAGCTGTGGCTCCTCCAGACCCGGGACGGTAAACGTACTGCCCAGGCCGAGGTGCGTATCGCCGTGGACATGGTCGAAGAGGGATTGATCAGCAAAGAAGAGGCGGTTAGGCGCGTGCAACCCTCCCAGGTGGACATCTTTCTGCACCCACAGCTCGACCCGTCTGCCCGCGCAAAGAGCCAGCTCATTGCCACAGGTCTCAATGTCTCCCCAGGAGCAGCCGTAGGCGTCGTCGCTTTCGACGCCGATACGACCGAACGCTGGGCCCAGGAGGAGAAGGATGTCATCATGGTGCGGCCTGAGACCAAGCCCGACGATGTGCACGGGATGCTGGCCTCCAAAGGCATCCTTACCAGTCGCGGCGGCCGGACCAGCCACGCTGCCTTGGTGGCACGTCAGTTCGGCACACCCGCCGTTGTGGGCGTGAGCGAGCTGGAAATCGACCTGGAAGCTCGCAAAATGCAGGTCGGTGACTTATCGATTCAGGAAGGGGATTGGCTTTCTCTGGACGGGGCCTCAGGTGAGGTTTTTCTGGGCAAACTGGCTACGGTGGTTCCCGACTTTAGCAACTCCTATCTGTTGAAGATCTTAGGCTGGGCAGACGAAATTCGCAGGCTCCAGGTCTGGGCCAATGCAGATTACCCCCGTGACGCCGAGCGCGCTCGCGAATACGGAGCCCAGGGGATTGGGCTGTGCCGCACCGAGCATATGTTTTTTGAGCCCAACCGCCTGCCCATCGTCCAGCGCATGATTATGGCCAAAACCTCAACGGAGCAGGAGGAAGCCATCGACAGCCTGCTGCCCCTGCAACGAGAGGACTTCGAAGGCCTGTTCAAGGCCATGGACGGTCACCCTGTAGTGATTCGCCTGCTGGACCCACCCCTGCACGAATTCCTGCCCTCCTACGATGAATTGATCCAGGAACTGGCGGATTTGAAGATGCAGCTTCAGAACCTGAAGGCACCCAGGGAAAAGGGCGCTGTCGAGGCCCAGATTGACGAAAAATCCATCTACCTGGAGAGGGTGAAGGCCCTTCGAGAGGTCAACCCCATGCTGGGCACGCGCGGCGTTCGCCTGGGCATCCTGATCCCTGAGCTCACCAAGATGCAGGTTCGGGCCATCTTTGAAGCTGCCTGCAAGTGCACCCAGGCGGGAATCAACGTCCAACCGGAGGTCATGATTCCCCTGATTTCTCACGTGAACGAGTTGAAAGTGCAGCAACGGGAACTGGAAAGTACGGCTCAAGACGTGATGGACCACGAGGGCGTTGAGATCCAGTACAAGTTCGGCACCATGATCGAGACGCCGCGTGCGGCGCTTACGGGTGATGAGCTGGCTGAGTTGGCGGAATTCTTCTCCTTTGGCACCAACGATCTGACCCAGACCGTTTTTGGCATCTCTCGTGATGACGCCGAGGCCGGCTTCCTGATTCATTACCTGCAGGAGAAGATCCTACCCGAGAACCCTTTTGCCAGCATTGATCGTGTTGGAGTGGGAAGGCTAATGGAGATGGCCGTCAAGCTGGGTCGCCAGGATCATCCCAAACTGGAGATCGGCATTTGTGGTGAGCATGGGGGAGATCCGGCGAGTATTGCCTTTTGCCACCGACTGGGCTTCGATTACGTTTCCTGCTCTCCCTTTCGGGTTCCCATTGCCCGCCTGGCCGCCGCCCATGCCGTACTTGCGGACAAGCACTCGTGACGTCACAAGCGTCACTCCGTGACGCCGTGTTGTGGTGCTGTGGTGCTGGCGCACTTCGTGCGCCGGCACAGAGTCAGGGTAGGACTTTCGCAAATTCCCGAGCGATGTAAGGAATTTTCGGCACCTTCTGGTCGATGAGAATCGTTTTGGGTGCGACCTCCTGGCCGTAAAATTTCTTGATGGCGGTATCATCTGCTCTCAGGCTAGCACCTTCCAGCGAAATTCCGGCAAAGAGTCCTTTGGATCTGGCGTAGGCGTAAATCTCGGCGCGTAAGGTGATATCCGTACCTGCTTCTAAGGTTCTTCCCACAGGTCCGGCGGCCACACTGGCATCCCCACCCAAGGTGAATTTACTTCCCAACAGACCCTGTATGCTTTTGTCGGTCATCAGGAACAAGACCATATCCGAGGACTGAGCACCAATTTGAAAACCAAAGCTCCCTCCGGACAGTTTGACAAAAGAGAGTGGACTCCATTTCCCTTTCTTTCCTTTGCAACTGGCGATTCCATTCCCGTGCCGCCCCCCGAAACCCAAAGCGGCCTTGATAACGTGAGGAATCACCACCACACACTGGCATTTTTCCAGCAGGCTTGCGGGCACACCGCCATCCTTGGTTTTGATCAGCGCCTTGTACACGTTGGTGGAGTCTTCCACCCGGTCTACGAATTTATCTCCAAAGAGAGGGAGGGTGAGACAGGCGACAAGCGGAACGATCAAAGTCGCGACTTTGTTCTTTTTCATGTTGGGCTCCTCTCCGAAACAGTCTTACAACCAGTATACCGAATCGAGGAGCCCTGGCGGGCTTCAAGCCCGTATTATGCATAGATTCTCTACTGCAGCGATGGAATCATCCGCCCTGACTGCGTTCCGCGACCCGCAAGCGGGTGCCCCCGGCCTCCTTAGTGCCTCGTTTCATAGATATGGTGCTGTTTGTGGCGAGCCTGACGGCGTCGAGTTCGCGAAGCGACGACGACGCGATGTCAGTGACATCGTGGAGGAGGAGGGACAAAGAAATCGATGCCGTTCCGCCGCCACCCTTCGGGCTGATGGGGGTTGCGGGCGACCTCTGTGTCGCTCGTCGTCGCCGATGTCCCTGCATCGCCTTCTCCTTGCTCCTTGATTTCGCCTCGCAAGCCCCATCAGCAAACGTCATCATATCTATGAAGCGAGACACTGAACATACTGCAGTGAGTACGTTTGCGGCGGTCTCCCGTCGCGGGCCTTGTCAGGTCGGCGCTTTCGTCGCTTCGTGACGAGAACCTATGCATAATCCGGGCTCGCCCTATCCGCTGAACCAAAGTTTCAAAGCAAACACGATTATGGTGACGGTGACCACGTTCTTGATCCAGGCATGTCCCTTGAGCACTGTAAGCTTCACGCCTACAAGACCGCCCACTATCGTTCCCGCCCCTAACGCAAGCCCGATCCACCAATGCACTTTGTCCTGCCAGGCAAAGATACCCAGGGAAATCATGGTGAAGCATAGTATGCTGAGCACCTTGACCGCATTACTCCGCACCAGATCCAAACCCGCCAGGCTGGTCGTGGCAAGAATCAAAAACCCTACACCCGCCTGGACGAATCCTCCGTAGACTCCCGATAGGAAGAACCCCACCCCCAATGCAGCTGTCACGGGAATCTTGGCAGAGTCCCCGGAGGGAGAATACCCGACCTTTAGAGGATCCCACAGAGTCCACAGGGTCACCGCAACCATCAAAAAAGCCAGAATTTCTTGAAAGATTTCATCACCCACCCAGAGGGCGGCCCAGGTTCCCAGGATGGCGCCAGCTGTGGCCGGCAAAGCCGCCCACAGCAAGCAGCCCCAATCGATCATTCCATAGCGGCGAAAGCTCCATACGGCTCCCACATTCTGAAGAGCGACAGCGACCCGGTTGGTCCCATTGGCCACTGTGGGGGGAAGGCCCAGGAAAATCAGTACAGGAAGGGTCAGGAAGGAACCTCCACCCGCCACCACATTGAGTGCACCCGCTACTGACCCCACACCAAAAAGTAACGGGTAACTGCTCCAGTGTTCCATCTCTATCCTCACTGCTCCCAAAAAGCCTGGCCTATTGTAACGGAAAGAAGTAGGCTTTGAGAGAGATTTGCTATGATTAAGGCTGGCCGGGATTATCCATAGTCCGGGCTAAAAGGGGTGACCGATGTCCAAGGAGCTGGGAGCAACTTTACCTGAAAACCTGCTGGATTTTCTCTCCAGTACTGGCCCGGAGGAAAAGTTTAAGCAAGTGATTCTCTTTTCCACCACCGATGAGGATGGTTGGCCTCGCCACGGTTTACTCAGTCCTCGAGAGGTAGTTGCCAAGGATTCCAACCGGCTTCTTCTCCTTCTTTACAGTAACTCTCACAGCACAGCCAATGTGCAGAGGGAAGGAAAAGTTTCCCTCGTTCTGGTCAATCCCAATATGAGCTACTACGTTTTCTGTGCCGCTCGCCCCCTTCCCCCTCTGGCAGATGCGCCTAGTGAAACACTCTTCGAGCTGACGGTGGACAGGGTCTTAGAAGACTCCTTGACCACGGCAAAGATCTTGACGGGAATCACTTTTGAAGGCTATGACCCGGGCATGACTCAGGAAAACCGGCAGATTGTTTTTCAGCAGCTCGTGGAAATGTGAGGGGGAAGATACCTGACCTCCTGACCACCTGACCAATTGGAAGAGAGGACTGAGAACTGTCCGCTGACAACCCATTGGATCCTTTTTCTTTTTTCTTTTTTCTGCGCGCAAAGCGCGCTTCCTACTGATCGTCTTCGTGCCGATCGTCCTCATGGCTCACGTCTCCTTCAACTACAGGAGGCTTGGAGTATTCATCGAAAATAAAATTAAAGAGTTCCGATTCCCCCTCTGGAGCACCTGGAAAATTCAGCATGAGGGTGAGGGTCAAAGGAAGCTCGATTTCCCGATCCAGCTCAGCCATCAGCATTCCTTCTTCGTTCCCAGCTTTCAAGGGTATGGCGGGAGGATCGGGAAATTCTCCCCAGTGAAGGGTTCCTGACGCTTGTGCCATTCTGTCGGAAGCCAAGGGGATGGTCATCGCATCGTACAAATAGACCCGGAACACTCCTGGAGAGGACAACGTTCCTTCCAGATGATGCACTTCATCCAGGGCCATAAAGAAAATGCCCCCATGTTTGGGATCGTGATCTTCATGGGTCCCTTCCATGTCGGCCGTAGTTTCCCCATCGGCTTCGGCCTCTGGATCTGCCCCCTGCTGACACGATACAAGAGAAAGAAGTACCAAAAACGCGACAAGAGACACGACGTTCCTGTAGTTCATAGAGTTTCTGACCTCAGCTTTCTTTCAACGTCATCATATTTAGGGAACGAGACACTCAACCCTATACGACTCCCGTCTGCATTGTAAACCTATAATCTGACGGGAAAAACGAGGGGGAATTTAACGCTTTTGGTCCGGGGGAAGACCCCGCTTCAAGTTCCAGGCAGAGGGGTCCTCCAGGTAGCGCTTCACTTCCTCAAAAGAGTCATTGGAGAGCAAACCCATGGCTTGGCCGATCTCCAAACAGGTGGAAAGCCCCACTAGAGAATGAACGGTCACACCCATCTCGGCTAACTTCTGGGCGCCCTCTTGTTCGCGGTCTACAATGACCAGACAGTCGGAAACCGTGCACCCGGCCTCTCGGATTCCTTCGATGAATCCGATTTTGCTCCCCCCATCGGTCATGAGGTCTTCTACGAGAAGCACCTTGCCCTGGGCGATCCCTTCCAGGAGCTGGCCCCCACCATAGTCCTTGCGCTTCTTTCGGACGTAGACCAGAGGCTTGTTCAACTTTTCCGCCAGCCAGGCAGCGAAAGGAATCCCCGCCGTCTCGCCTCCAGCGACACAGTCACATTCGACGGGTCTCTCCTGACACAGGTAGCGGGCCAGTCCGATCAGGATGTCACGGGTGCTGGGAAAGGAGATCAGCAAGCGACAATTGATGTAAATGGGAGCAAACTCCCCCGAAGCGAGCCGAAAGGGTTCTTTTTCGTTCACCTGGACGGCTTTGTGGTGCCACAAGAAGAGGCTGGCCATTTCAGCAATTTTTCTGTCCATCTCCTTGAGGAGCTTTGCCTCCATAGTTAGCCGAGATTATACATAAATTCTCTACTGCAGTGGCGAACCCATCCGTCCTGCCTGCGTTGCGCTCGGTCGGCCTCCTCAACGTACTGCAAGAGTACGTTTGCGGGGGTCTCCGTCGCGCGCCTTGTCAGGCCGACGCTTTCGCCACTTCGTGACAAGAACCTATGAATAATCCCGGCCGATGCTACCGCGTCTGTAGGAAATCGGCCAGTCTTGGGATCCCCTTTTCGCTGAGAATCTGCATCAGTCCCCGGTTGGTGACCTGAACGAGGGAAGGCCCTCGGTAAATCAGACCCGTGTAAACCTGCACCAGAGTAGCTCCCAGCTTCAAATACTCCCAGACTTCCTGAGCAGGATGCTTTTGGGGATCACAACCGATTCCGCCGCAGGCAATGATGGGTAGTCGGCCACCCGTCCGACCAAAGACCTTCCGGGTCATCTCTTGAGCATACTCCTTGAGAGGCCGTCCGCTGAGACCCCCAACGGGCAACTTTTCCAGTTCGACAGCAGGGCTTTTCAGGTTGTCCCGTCTCAGGGTCGTGTTTGCGATCACGAACCCATCGATACCATACTCCTCGGCCAGCCCCAAGAGACGGTCCAGTTCTCGATCCTGAAGATCCGGAGAAAGCTTCACCAAAACAGGCTTCACTTGCCCCGGAGTTGACGGTTCGGATCTGATCTTTTTGAGTTCCTTCAAAAACGGCTCCAGGATTTCCGGGTCTTCAAAGGTCTTCCCTTCAACGGTGTTGGGACAACTCAGATTCAGAGTAACGAAGTCGGCCAACGGGTAAAACCTGCGAAAGTCCTCAAGAAAATCTTCGAGGGCCTCTTCTCCTGCAATCTCAGGGTCTGCCGTCTTGACCAGATTCATTCCTGTAGGGATCTGAAACTGTCGGTCTCGGAGTCGCTTGCGGATGATCTTGCCCCCGTCACTGTTGAGACCCAACCGGTTGATCAGGCCCCCATCCTGGGGAAGTCTGAGTAGAGTTGGAGAAGGATTGCCGGGCCAGGGTTGCAGACTGATGGATCCTATCTCCATATGGCCGAAGCCCAGGGCGGCTATGACCTCGTGGAGCTGGCCCTGTTTGTCGAAACCGGCAGCCAGACCCAGTGGGGTCTTGAAGTCCAAGCCCCAGACTTTGAGGCCCAGGACTTCAAACCGGGTGTGGTAGATCTGAGATAGGAGGCGACAAGCCAGTGAAGATTGGGAAAGAGTGTCCCCTATCCGGACGGTCTGTCTATGAACAAACTCCGGGTCCAGACCAAAGAGCAGGGGCCGTACAAGCTTATCGTAAAGCAACTTCGGTCTCTATTGTCACTGAATGTTCTCCCTGGTGTCTAGTGTCTCGTCCCAGGAATATCATGACATTTGTGGCGAGCGCAACGGCGTCGAGTTCGCGAAGCAACGACGACGCGATGTCGTGTGCATCGCGGAGGAGGAGCGACAAAGAAATCGATGCCGTTCCGCCGTCACCCTTCGGGCTGATGGGGGTTGCGGGCAATCTCTGCGTCCCTCGCAAGACCCATCAGCAAATGTCATGATATTCCTGGGACGAGACACTAGCCCAACACCTTTTTCACGATCGATTTCACCTTACCCTCATACCGTTTCACAATCATCACCGGGGCCCGGGAATAGCGGGCCACCTTCTCGGCGATTTCTCCAAAGATGACATTGGAGAAGAGGCCCTCTTCGGAGACCCCCAAAACAATGAGATCATACTCCCCTGCCGCCCGAGCAAGTCCGGATGCCACTTTCCCGGCCTCGATGAGCGTTCGTTTGGCGCTGGAACCCAACTCCGTCTCCTGGATGGTTTTCTCGATCCACTCACGAGCCTGGTCCTTCTCTTCCTGGCTTGCTCCTCGGGGCACCACATAACAGCTGGTTACATCCGAGCGATATTCGCCTTGATAAATCGAAACAAACTTGGCGGCCAGTTGTGCATGGAAGCCACCGGCCGTGGGAATAAGAATCTTATCCAGTGAGAGATCCCTCACCAGTTTGACGGTAATTAGGTCACAGGGGGCATGGTGAACGACCTTGTCGGTGACTTCACCAATCATCCGGTCTTTCGTCGTCGTGTATCCTTTCCACCCCATCAGGATCAAAGATGCCTCTTCCTCTTCCGCCGCGCGCAGTATGCCATCGTAAACGCGGTGGGCGATCCGAATAGCGGATCGCGTGGGGACCTGCACGCTGTTGCCATATTGAACGGCCTCCTTCAGCAGAGGGGTCTTATGCTGGACGAAGCGCATTCCTTCATGAATGGGTAGAGTCTGCGGCACATCGATAACTCCCAGAACAATGATCTCTCCGTTATTCGCCTTGGCGATGGGGGCGGCAAGCTTCATCAAAGGAATGACGTGATCGGGATTATGCAAGGGAATCAGGATGCGATAGTCGTATTCTGCGGTCCTACTTTCCTGACCGACTTCAAGGACCTGAGGCATTTCCGGAGCCGCCACTTTCTCAAAATAGGCAAAGTAGATAAACAGCCCGATCAGAAGCCATGCGATGGCGATGTACCACGACCAGGCATCAAAATTATACTGATAAAAGGCCAGCGCCAGATTGAGCACAATGGCAACAATAGGGGTCACCGGATACAAGGGAACACGAAAGCCTGCCTTGACTTCAGGAAACTTGCGGCGAAGTGAAATCAAAGAAAGATTTACCAGAGCGAACGTCAGCAGGAACATGACGCTGGCCGCCGATCCGATGATGTGGATCGGAAAGAGGATGGCCATGACCACCATGATGGCCCCGGTCACTGCTATGGCTACGTGGGGAGTGCGCCGAATCTCATGAATGGAAGCCAGGGAGACGGGCAACATCTTGTCCCGGCCCATGGAAAAAGCCACCCGGGAGGAGGCCAGTATGGTGGCGTTCAATGCCGAGAGCGTTGAGAGCAATCCTCCGAAGATGATCAGGGGCACACCAAAAAAGGGCATGAAGCTCTCAGCTGCCTTCACAATGGCGGTTTCCTGATATTTGCCCAAGAACTCCCAGGAACTTCCCGTCTCGGGGACGATGGCCCCAATGCAGACGACTACGATGAGCAGATAGAACACGATGGTCACGGAGAGTGAAATTAGGGTGGCCCTGGGAATCGTTTTCTTGGGCGCCTTGATTTCCTCAGCCACTGTAGCAATCAGGTCATATCCTTCAAAGGCGATAAAGGTGAGTCCCATTGCCAGCACCACGCCACTGAACCCCTGGGGCATAAAGGGCCTGAAGCTTGATGCCGCCTGGGTCGGAATATTCATCATCTGTTTGAGACCATAAAAGATAAAGATGGCCAGGATGATCATCTTGGCGACGGTGAGAAAATTTTCCAACTTTCCCGTCAAGGCAGTACCCCGCATGTTGATGAAGATTACCGCCACGCTGATGGCAACCGTCACCAGAATGAGGGCCGTACCGTCACCTACGAGTCCCAAAGCCGCCTCGGAGAGAAAAGGAAAGTAGCTGTGGAGGAACTCCCAGAAGTAACTTCCGAAGCCCAAGGCGTAAAGGCTGCAGGCAATCACGTAGCAGAACCAGAGCATCCAGCCGGAGACAAAGCCCACAGGGCCGGGGAACGCCTTTCTGATGTAGGAATAGCCTCCGCCTGATTCGGGGTAAGAGGACGCCAATTCGGCATAGCTCAACGCCGTGAGAAGCGTCACAAACCCGTTTAAGATGAAGGCAAGGAGTGCCGCCGGACCCGCTACCCCGGCCGCAATCCCGGTGAGGACGAAAATCCCGGCACCAATCATGGCCCCGACACCGATCATGGTGGCGTCAAACAGGCCAAGATCTTGTGCGAAGGCTACTTTGGTGTTGTCGTTAACGTTCCCATTCGCTTTCGCCATGCCGCCTGGAAATTTTAACAAACAAACAGGCGCTCAAGTGGAGACCGTCCCGGGAACAGAGTCGGAGTCTTCAAAATAAACGGCAATCTGAGGGCAGGCCTGCCCGCAATCCAAGCCCCTTACCAGTCTCCCTTTGCCCGACCTACGGGCCAGTCTCCGTATCCTCGGATTCTTCGGGTGGAGGCTCAAATGCAGGCTTCTCGTGGCCGCGGTGACACATAAAACAGGTGGCCGTGGGTGCGTCGGGCCAGGTAAAGACCTCACTGTTGAGGTGTTGAACCATTTCAATTGACGCACCACAGAGAGACCTCGTAGAGGTCAGCCGGTGGCTGATCCTACGATAAGTTGAGAACTCATGAATGATCTCGGCTAGAAACCTCAACCCTCGTTGGGAAAATCCATCTCAGCAAGATAAGAGGTGACGGCCACCCAATGCTCGTCCATCTGCCAATCGTCTCGCTCCGTTAAAGGCTCTTGCCTGGGCACCGACACGGGTGCAATCTGCTGAGGAATGAGGTAAGTGGAACTCGGAACCGGAGTCGCTCTCACCTGGAAGGGCCTGTTCCACCAATGGGCACCCTGGTTTTCCTGATTTCTAAGCTGTTTCATCTCTAAAATCCTCCTTTTACGCCCCCTATCGTGTCCGACAGCATAAGGTAAAATCAAAAAAAGTCGGACAATGATATAAATCAAAGAGAAAGTGATATTTTCGTTTGATAAAACTGATACACAAGGTTACTCTGGAAGGGTGCAGGGTAACCTTGGGACCATCTATTTGAGAGCATGGAGGCACCGGGATGGGCAGGAAACGGTCTGAACAGATACCTCCCTACATCTCTTATCGGACATTCAGCAACTTCCTGGCCGATTTGCGCAGCCGTGGCATCCCTTCCAGGGTTGACCGGAGCGTCATGTCTCACAAGTCGGGAACCGTCCAGTCTCAGCTTCTCCTGACCCTTCACTACCTGGGTCTGGTGAAGGCGTCTGGCCATCCCACACAAAGGCTGTCCAAGCTTGTGGAGACTGAGGGTGCCGAGAGGAAGGAAGTGGTGCGAGAGATGATTCAAAGCTCTTACGATTTTGCCTTTGAGCAAAGCTTTGGCTTGGGGACGGCTACCTCCAACCAAGCTCAGGAAGTCTTTGAAAAAACCGGGGCTTCGGGTGAAACCGTCCGTAGATGTATCGCCTTCTTTCTAGCAGCCGCCAAAGACGGTGGAATCCCGGTGTCTCCTTACATCAAACCCCACGGAAAAAGGAAATCGGCATCTCGAAAGAAGGGAGGCCCTCAACACAAACCCCTTGAGGCGCCTCCTTCCCGGCTGCCCACTTCCCACCGGGGAGAGGAGTCCAGAGAGGTCCACCTAAGAAGCGGGGGCACCTTGAGGCTCAAACTGTCCGTCGATCTGTTCGACCTGGACCAAAAGGATCGGGACTTTATCTTCAACTTGATCGATCAGCTCAAGAAATACGAAGAAGAAACCAAGACTCCAGGCTAGGGCTCAGGAGAGAAACAGATCTTTATACAGTTTATAAATACGAAGATATATTCATAATTCAAGATTAGTTACACTAAATAATATAAACTTATACCTGATATACTATGCAAAGCGGAGTTTCTCTCAAATGGGCCAGCCGCCTCGCTGTTTTGAGCCTTCCCTGCCTATTTCCTCCCTGTATTCTTGGAAAAGTCTAGTCCTCCTCATCCTCGAACGGGATAGACCAATGGGTGCCATCGCAAAACGGTTTGTTTTTTGAGGCTCCGCAACGACAAAGAGTGAAGTGTTCCGTCGAGGCCGCCTCACCCCAGCTCGTGTCAACCAGCTCAGCCCCCCCGGTAACCAGGTAGGGACCATTCTTGGACACCGTCACTGCGGCCTCTTGAACCTGGTTTCGTTGCTCTTCACCATCCACGGAATAGCTGAGTGCGCCGGAAGGACAGCTCTTGACGATGGCGACGATTTCTTCGTTCTGGGTTGCATTCGGATCGATCCAAGGTTCATGCTCCAGTTGAAACACTGCGGGCAGCCCATCGGTGCACAGGCCGGCGTGGGCGCAAATACCCCGGTTATCGTGTATGGTGATGGACTTACCCGGGTAATTATCCCTTCGGTCCTCAGTACGCCCTTTCGTCTTCTCGTCGGAGAAGCCGATCTTGGCATGGGTCCCATCACAGAAGGGCTTCTTCTTCGAGCCTCCACAGCGACACAGGGCACTACTTCCTTGAGTTTCGAGATGTTCACCCTTGGAATTTCGAAGGGTCTCCAAGTCCTTCACGATATAAGGTCCATTAGGAGAAGGGGTAACGCTTGGCTTGGTTAAACTCATAGTACGACCTCCTGGCTTGATCTAGGAAACGCCGCCTATTCTATCTGCATCAAGAGAGATTGTGAATGGCGCGAATTGCCTCATCAAAAATCTATTCGAAATGGATACGTTGCCTCATTAAAAAATCTATTCGAAATTGCCTGGCCCTGAGCAGGGGAATAGAAGTGTCCTCCATGAAGGAATGGAGGGCACCAATGAGGTTAACGATGGCAGAAAAGCGTGTATTGGTCAAAAGTTTTGCCCCCCGCTACCGGAAGAAGGGCAAGAAGGTGAAGGGGGAAGTGTTGACGGAGTTTACCCAAATGACGGGCTACAACCGCTGCTATGGAGCCTATCTGCTTCGCCACCAAGGCAAGCGGATCCGGTTGAGCCCCAAGCTGGTGGCGGTAGGGGATATCGGCAAGAGAGTACGGCGAGAGCGGGCCCGCAAATACGACCAGAAAGTTCTAAAGGCGCTGACGATGATCTGGGAGATACTGGACTATTTGTGTGGCAAACGTCTGGTCGCGATTTTGCCGGAAGTGGTACCCATTTTACAAAGACATGGGGAACTGAAAGTGGATGCCAGCACCCATGAGCGGTTGATGCAGATCAGCGCCGCCACCATCGATCGGCTGCTGGAGCCCGAAAGGTGCAAGCACCGTCTCAAAGGACGATCCGGAACCAAGCCGGGAACGCTGCTCAAACACCAGATTCCGATCAAGCGTTTCGCCGACTGGCAGGAGGATCGCCCCGGTTTTGTGGAAGTGGACCTGGTGGGCCATGAGGGAGGCCAGGGTCGGGGGGACTACCTTCAAACCCTGGATGTGACGGACGTGTACACGGGCTGGACAGAGGTCCGAGCGGTGCGCAATAAGGCCCAGGTGTGGGTCCTGGAAGCGATGAAGCTGCTTCAGAAGCGCTCGCCCTTCCCTTGGCTGGGGATGGCTTCGGACAACGGCAGCGAGTTCATCAACAAGCACTTGATTCGTTTTTGTGAGCAGGAAAAGATCAGCTTCAGCCGAACCCGCCCCTCGCGCAAGAATGACAACCCTTATGTGGAGCAGAAAAACTATTCGGTGGTTCGGCGGGCCGTGGGTTATGCTCGCTACGAGGGAGAGCGAGAACAGGAGCTGGTGAACGAGTTGTACGATCGGCTGCGACTGCAGATCAACTTTTTCAAGCCGGTCATGAAGATGGTGGCCAAGCAACGTCGAGGGTCTCGGATCTGGAAAAAGTATGATGTGCCGAAAACTCCCTACCGGAGGATCTGCGAGTCCCCTGAGGTGGCGGACAAGATCAAGCGGGAACTGGCCCGAGAGTATGAGAAGCTCAATCCGGCCCAGCTGGCACGGCAGATCGGCTGGCTTCAGAATTGCCTTTTGCTCAAACCGACTCCTGAGCAGAAGAAACGATGGGAAGCGGGCTGGATGTGAAAATCTTTCTCTTGCTGCAGGCTGCGGGTGTTGGGCAAGGGGTTGCCACTCCTCTGGTTGGTGCTTTTTACCACCACTTTTTGCAATCCCTTTCGGATAGATTCTTAGTGAGGCAACGAATACCCTTTGGAATAGATTTTTACGTGAGGCAACGGGTGGCGATTAAGGGTATTGACAACTGGTGGTCGATAGAAGATTCTTAGACCATTATGAAATTCCTACGTCTTTCGGTTCCTGCACTCAGCATGTTCCTGGCGACATCGCTTGTCTCTGCCGATACCAAGGAGGAAGAGGAGCGGCTCGGTAATTGCGAGGGAGTGCTCGAAGAGATCCTGAACATTCCCGATGGCATTCCTCAAGGCCTGCTGGATAAGGCTGAATGTGTCGTCGCCATTCCCTCGGTCAAGAAATTCGCTTTAGGTTTGGGGGGCAGTTATGGCAAAGGGGCCATGCTATGCCGCTCGGGGGGCGACTTCACGGGGCCCTGGGGTCCGCCCGCAATGTATCGCCTCGAGGGAGCCAGCATCGGCTTTCAGCTGGGAGGTTCAGCCACGGATTTCGTGCTGCTGATTATGAATGAAAAGGGTGCCAGTTCCCTGCTCAGCAGCAAGGTCAAGCTCGGTGCTGACGCCATAGCCGCGGCCGGTCCTAAGGGGCGTGCCAGTGAAGCAGCCACGGATGCTTATATGGGGGCTGAAATTTTGAGCTACTCGCGTTCCAAAGGGCTTTTTGCCGGGGTTTCCTTGAAAGGCTCCACCCTTCGCCAGGACAATGGCGCCAACGAAGATCTCTACGGCCAAGAAGTCTCCGCTCGAGAGATTGTACTGGAACAAAAAGTATCTATACCTTCGGCGGGCCGTTCCCTGGTTGACCTCTTGCAAGAGAAATCACCCGAAAACCTCTCCGAGTAGGGACAAATCACGCTTCGTTATTGAATGCCCCTGACTCCGGAATTGGGCCTACGGGCTGAATGAGATGAATCCCCATCGGTTTAAAGTCAATCTGATGTTGCTTGGGTCTACGTTTATATAGGCGGAGACGTTTATAGCGAAGCCGTCTCGGTTATTCTAGCAAGCGAAAGCGGTGCATTAACAATTCGCGAGGTGGAATATGGTAGACCCTGAATGGGTGCTATCTATCATGAAAACCGGTCAAAGAAGCGGCCTAACCGTTCTTGGACGGCCGTTTAGAGCCGCCGAGTCCTGATTACCCCTCATCCGAATGCGGCCAACCGGGATATTATACGGCTCACCACAGCGCTTGTTGGACTCAAATGAGGATCACTGGACGCATCAGCGCAGCAAAAAAGGAGGTACCACATGCTGTTTCACATCACTTACGAATTCTCTCCTGAGAACCGGAATAGCGCGCAAGAGCGATTCAAGGAGACGGGTGCTCCCCCGCCAGAGGGTGTAGTCATGCAGGTAGATGGCACAGTGCTGCCGGTCACATTGGCTTTTTGGTCGCTGAGTCTTCGGACGCAGTAGCTATTGGCAAGTGGATGCAGAGTTGGACCGATCTACTCTCGTTCGAGATCACACCCGTTCTTACAGACGAAGAGGTGGCCGTAGTCATCGGTTAGCCAAAGTAGGCGAAGTAGGTGCCACGCACCTATTTCTTGAAATCATTCCTGTCCTAGCAGTCCGTGGTGAAAGTCGAGGATAAGGGGTCACACAGCGACACTAGAGTGACCCCATGGCAATGGGGAAAAAGAAACGTCGACAGCAAGAAGACCTGTGGGTCGCCACCAGTGAGCTGCCCCGCACCGCCGGCCATCCCTTCTACGAAAGACTGAATGGCCTTTTCAACGAACACGGCTTTGACGACTTCGTGGAGGGACTGTGTGCGAAGTTCTATGCAGACAAGATGGGGCGACCGAGCCTGGCTCCGGGAGTGTACTTTCGGCTGCTGCTGGTGGGGTATTTCGAAGGGATCGGATCGGAACGAGGAATAGCCTGGAGAGCAGCTGATTCTCTGGCACTGCGAGAGTTTCTGGGATTGAAACTGAGCGAGTCGCCGTCTGATCACTCCACGATCTCCCGAACCCGACGACTGATCGATGTGGCTACCCACGAAGCAGTCTTTGACTGGGTACTGAAGCGGATCGGGGCGAGCGGCCTGCTGCGGGGCAAGACGATCGGCATCGATGCCACTACGCTGGAAGCGAATGCAGCGCTGCGCAGCATCGTGCGCCGGGACAGCGAGCAGGGGTATGAAGAGTTTTTGATGGAGCTGGCGAAAGCCTCCGGGATTGAGACGCCGCGACGGGAAGATCTGGCCAAACTGGACCGTAAGCGCACGGGCAAAGGATCGAACCGGGTTTGGAAGCACCCGCATGATGCGGATGCGCGGATTACCAGAATGAAGGACGGGCGGACGCACCTGGCGCACAAGGCGGAGCATGCAGTGGATCTGGAGACCGGAGCGATTGTCTCGGTGACGGTACAGGGAGCCGATCAAGGGGACACGCAGACCATGGTGAAGACCCTGACGGAAGCGGCCGAGAAGGTGGAACAAGCGCTGCCGGAGGGACGAGGCATCGAAGAGGTGGTGGCCGACAAGGGGCATCACAGCACGCAGCGGATGGTGGACCTGGATGCGGTGGGACTGCGCAGCTATGTGAGCGAACCGAGGCGAGGGAAGCGACGCTGGCGAGGAGACCGGCAGGGGCAGGAAGCGGTGTATGCGAATCGGCGGCGCATCCGGGGAGAGCGAGGGCAGCGGCTGCTGCGGCAACGAGGAGAGCAGCTGGAGCGACCCTGTGCGCATCTGTACGGGAGCGGAGGGATGAGACGGATGCATGTACGGGGACATGAGAATGTGTTGAAGCGACTGCTGATCCAGGTGAGCGCCTTCAATCTGGGGATGCTGATGCGTCAGAGCCTGGGTGTGGGAACGCCGCGGGGTCTGCAGGGGCGGATTTGCGCCCTGATGCTACTGATTTTGTCGCTGTTCAAGCGTCTTAAGGGCCTGTTCGGACTGATTCCGGCTGCTTGGCCCGAAAAACCCAACTCAGCGATCCCTTCGCTGCTTCCACCGGTGGGTACCACCTGAGCTCAGAAAATGTACTTCCACCACGGGCTGCTAGAGGAACTTAGGGAAGGTCTGGCACCGAATTCGACCTAGGCTAGTTCCCCGTTCTTGAGGTTTTTCGAACTTTTCAGGTCGGATTTCCCAGATAGGCGTCGCAAGTAAGCGCATTACGGCTGGATTTCTCCCATTTCCGCTTGTGTCTTGAGCGAACAACGGGGATATTATGAGGGTCGAAAAACAATGAATAGTCGCAACCTTACTCCTGATCAGCAGGCGATGGTCGAGATGTGGGAGCGTCACACGGCGGCCGAGTTCGAGGAAGAGCATCGACGCGACGATGGCGACAATGACGTCGTATCCCTTCGTTAATCATGTTCCTGTAATGACAGGTGGCGTTGGCTCTAGTGAAGTCCGCCACTTCTACAGCACTTATTTCCTCCCCGGTCATCCACCGGACACCGAAGTCATACCGGTCGCTCGCACGGTTGGAGATGACCGCGTAGTGGACGAACTGATTCACAAGTTTACCTACACGATCGAGATGCCGTGGATTCTCCCCGGCGTACCTCCGACGGGCAAACGGGTCGAAGTTGCCGTCATCGTGGTTGTGCAGTTTAAAGACGGAAAGATCACCGGTGAACGCATCTACTGGGACCAAGCCTCTGTACTCGCGCAGGTCGGTTTGATCGACGCGGAGCAACTCCCCGCGACGGGGATAGAGGCCTCTCGCAAAGTCGTCGACCCTGAACAGGAACTATCCAACAGGTTGATCAAGCGGGTGAGTGCATAACAAAGTAGAGGCGAGATACGTCGCTCGGAGGTAGTTGGCCGATGAACCCAATGAAGCTGGTTCCCCATTCTGTGCGGGACCCAGAACTTTTCAAGAGGAGTTCCAAATCCGAAGTTTCTTATGATTTGACCGCCGCCCGAGAGGTGTCCCACTTTCGCTGACGGGATACAGTGTGAAGGTGGGTATCTGCGTTATACCAGGATTGTGCAATAACTGTTGATGAACAGCCAAAAGCAAACAACAAGAGGAACCACACGACTGCGTGTACTGATTCATACAGCCTATGGCGCATTTTTTCCTCCATACAAAAACAGAGATGCAAGGAGCTTGGCTTCCCGCTCAGACCTCGCTAGTCGCTGTGGGTCTTTAGTGAACTGCTCAGGCAGAACCTTGGTTGAAGGCTCAGAGCCCTTTTGTCATTCGATAGAACTTCAATCCCGGTATAACCAATCGCTTCGGCCACTGCGACTCGACGTTCATCCCTCGGCGCTCGTAGAATCGGCGAGCTCCTTCATTCCTAGCGTGAACGTCGAGGGATAGTCGAGTCGATCCGCTCGCGCGAGCCCGCTCTTCAATGGAGTCCATCAAGACGGAGCCGACGCCATCGCCGCGAAGTTCCTTATCAACAGCGATGGCCGGGAGGTAGAAATCGCCATCGACGATTGAATCGATAATCCGCATGAGTGGAGCAAACAGGGTTAGCCCGATCCTCATTCGTAGATTACGCTTTCCAGCAGCCCGCTTCAGTTGGCGCGAGGAACGGCGATGCTGCTCCGCGGTGTACCCCGAGACCATTCCCACGATGACGTTGTCACGTTCTGCGAAAGTCACATTCTGGTAGGAGAGGTCGTGGTCGGGCTGGGCGAACGCCGTGGCGATTATGTACCCGGCGCTGCGACCGAGCATAAAACGAAAGAACCCCTCGGCTGCTTCGTCAAGGTAGCGGGCAAATGCCAGACCTTCATCGAACGTGGGGTTGGCGGCCCTTAGGACTATCGAATGCCGATCCATATGGTCCTTTTACGCCGAACAATGTTTATGCTGATCAGTATAATATCCCGGTTGTCCGCATAAGACGCAAGGAGAAATAGGAAACTAGGGGAGATCAGGCTACCTGAGCGGGGTCATATAGGAACCTCAATGATGGATGGTTCCGTTTTGTCCAGCATAGTCGATGTTGAACTCCGTGCCAGTAGGCTAATTACGGAGGGCATTTCGCCGATTTTCGCCAGGTGACACACCTAGTGACACAGGGCGAATTTTGGCGTTTTCACGAAAACTGTAAAGGATTGATTTAATTGGCTCCCCAGGTAGGACTCGAACCTACAACCCTCCGGTTAACAGCCGGATGCTCTGCCAATTGAGCTACTGAGGAGCACTCGGGAGTAGAGTATATAGCCAATGCCCCTCCCCAGGTCAAGGTGGGCTCAGCGTTGCGGCGATCCTTCAAATCCCTGATAGGCAGGCCAGATATGTCATAGATCTTTGACAAAATAGCCAGGTTGAGCCAGAATTGAGTCTTGAATCGGACCAAGAGGTTCTGGTTCAAAAACGGTTGTAGAGTCATGCCCAGGAAATTTCTTTCACTTCTGGCGATCGTTTCCCTTTTGGGAATCTCGCAAGTAGTCGTCGCTCGCCCAGGGGCTGAGGCGGTTGTTTTGAAGAAGGAACCCCTGACGGAAAAGGACATCGTATCAGCGACTTTTTACACCTTGCAGCAGGCCACAGGGCTGGGAATTCTCGGATTGCTTATCATGTACGAAACCAGCGGGGCCGAGACTTTCGAGGAATTTGCTCGAGCATTGCTGACCGCCCACAACTTGCGTCTGGACCGACAGCTTGTCTTGCGCTCTCTGTACGAAAACGATCTCGAGGAGACCATACAGGAATTCGGCTTCACCGAAGAGCAGGCCAAAGAAGCCATTAAGCAGGCAAAACAGCAGCTCAAAGATTGCCACGGAAGCGTGGGAAAAGCGCAGCTAACGTAAGTTTCTAGTCGGCGGTGTCTTTGCCTTTCGGTTCCTTCTGGGGAGGCGCCTTCTTTCGCTTCTTCTCAGAAGGCTCTTTTCCTCCTTCTCGATCCACCAACTCGATAAGCGCGCTCTCGGCGTTATCGCCCTTGCGAAAACCTAATCGGATAATCCGTGTGTACCCACCATGACGGTCAGCATAGCGGGGAGCTAACGCGTCAAACAGCTTATGCACCACCGATTTCCTGCGGATGATGGACAGGGCCCGACGGCGAGAGTGGAGGTTCTCCCGCTTGCCCAGGCTAATCATCTTCTCTGCAAAAGGCCGCAGCTCTTTGGCCTTGGCCAACGTGGTGATGATTCTTTCCTTGTCCAAGAAATCCGTCACCATGTTTCGGAACATAGCTTTCCGATGACTTGCGGTACGGCCGAGCTTTCGACCTGTCCAACGATGTCTCATTTTCTTCCTTCGCTAACCAAACACCACCCTTAAACCCAGCACAGAGGTTCCCCTATCTGTGGTCTGTTGTCCATGGTCTGTTGATTTAGGCCTCGACTTCCTTGACCGGCCGGCCCTTGTCGTCCAACTTCATGGCGAAGGAGAGGCCCATACTTGAGAGCATCTCCTTAATTTCATTTAAGGACTTGCGGCCAAAGTTCTTGGTCTTGAGCATGTCTGCCTCACTCTTGGTGACGAGTCCCCCAATGTTTCGAATGTTAGCATTTTTCAGGCAGTTATAGGACCGCACGGAGAGCTCCAATTCTTCCACTGACTTGTTAAGGTTCTCGTTGATCCCCTCCAGTTCTTCGTCTTGCTCTTCTGTTTTCTGAAGTTCCGGCTCCTCTTCGAAATTGATGAAAATATACAGCTGATCCTTGATGGTCTTGGCAGCCTGAGCTACCGCATCCTGCGGGGAAATACAGCCGTTGGTCCAGATGTCCAGGTTCAACTGATCGTAGTCGGTTAACTGCCCGAGTCTAGCGGACTCAACCCCGAAATCGACCTTCTTAACCGGAGAATGCACGGAATCCAGTGGAATGTACGAAATGTCCAGGTCTTCATCAAGATTGTCGTCAGCCGGAACGTACCCGCGTCCAGACTTCACTCTCATTTCCATTTTCAAACCCGCCTGATCATTAACGGTGGCAATAAAGACGTCAGGATCCAGGATCTCCACATCCGGATCGGGCTTGATATCCCCCGACTTGAGGTCGCCTTCACCCGTCGACTCCAGATAGAGGGTCTTGGGGCGATTCACATGCAGCCTGATGGGGATCTTCTTCAAATTCATGATCACGTCAGTGACGTCCTCTCGTACCCCGGGAATGGATGAGAACTCATGGAGAATGCCCTCAATCTTCACTGCGGTAATGGCTGCGCCTTCGATGGAGGAGAGTAAGACTCTGCGCATCGCATTTCCGATGGTGGTGCCAAAGCCTCGCTCAAAAGGCTGGGCTTGAAAATGCGCGAAGGTGGGGGTAGCGGTCTTGGGATCACTAAAAAGTCTTTTAGGTCTTTGAAAAGCTGCCATTTATACTCTCCGATGTTGGTCTGCCTTGATGGACGGACTGTTGGTGTTACTTTGAATAGAGCTCGACGATCAGTGACACCTCTATGGGCATACTGATGTCTTCGTGACGAGGCAATTCGAGCACCTGGCCTTTGAAGTTCTCGCTATCGAGGTTCAGCCAACTGGGAATATTTCGCCCCCCCATTTCTTCGACATTACTGCGAATCAGTTCATTCTCCTGACTTTTTTTGCGAATGGAGATCTCACCTCCCTTGGATATCAGACAGGAAGGGATATTCACTTTGCGGCCATCCATCAGAACGTGGCCGTGCCGTACCAGTTGGCGAGCCTGGCTTCTGGAACTGGCGAATCCGAGACGGTACACAACATTATCTAACCGACGCTCCAGTAACTGCATCAGGAGTTCGCCGGTGATTCCCTTCTGCCGGGCGGCCTTTTTAAAGTAATTCCGAAACTGACCCTCCAGGACTCCGTAGATCCGCTTGACTTTTTGCTTCTCACGAAGCTGCATCCCGTATCCCATCACCTTTCTCCGAAAGCGGCCCCGCCGCCGCCCCTGGTCGCCCGGCACGAAGTTCCGCTGTTCGATGGCGCACTTCTCTCCGTAGCATCGCAGTCCCTTCAGGAACAACTTCATTCCCTCACGTCTGCAAAGTCTGCAGACAGGCCCTGTGTATCTTGCCAAACTCTAGCTCCTTCTCCTTCGTTTACACCCGGCGTCGCTTGGGCGGGCGGCATCCGTTGTGAGGAATGGGAGTGACATCCTTTACGGATCGAACTTCCAATCCTGCAGCCTGCAGGGACCGAATGGCAGCCTCACGTCCAGCCCCGGGCCCTTTGACCCTGACATCACAATATTTCATGCGGTATTGGTCACGGGCGGTTACCGCGGCGGCGTGAGCCGCTTGCGAAGCTGCAAAGGGAGTACTCTTGCGACTACCCCTGAACCCCCGTGCTCCTGAGCTACCGCTGCTGAGCACATTGCCCTCTAAATCAGTGATAGTGATCTGGGTGTTATTAAAGGTTGCCTTAATGCAGGCAAACCCGTGAATAACCGTCTTCTTTTCCTTCTTCCTGGTTGACTTTTTCTTGGCTACTTTCTTCTTGGCCATAATCTTCGGTTTCTTTCTTACCCTTTACTTCCGCCTCCTGTGGATTCCAGCCTTTCGTGGACCCTTTCGCGTTCGGGCATTGGTGTGTGTTCTCTGGCCTCGAGCAGGAAGGCCCCGGCGATGACGCAGTCCTCGATAACAGTTGATGTCCATCAATCGCTTGATGTTCAACTGCACTTCTTTACGAAGATCGCCTTCAACCCTTCCCTCATCCTGAATAATCTTGCGGACACGTCCCGCTTCCTCTTCGGTCATCTTCTCAATCAAGGTGTCGACGCTAACATCGGCCTGTTTCAAGATCGCAGTGGCGCGTGCTTTCCCAATCCCATAGATATAAGTCAAGGCGATCTGGGCCCGCTTCTTATCGGGTATATTCACTCCTTCTATTCGCATCGAACCTCCAGAGGCGCACTCTGTGCGCCGAAAACAGAGAAAAAGGGAGCAAGAGAAAGTTCGATAACATTCATGATTTTCATCCCTGGCGCTGCTTGTGCTTGGGGTTGGAACAGATCACCCGCACAACCCCTTTGCGCCTTATGACCCTGCACTTTGGACAGATTTTTTTGACCGAAGCCTGAACTTTCATTTTTCTCTAGCCCCAATTATGCATAGGTTCTCGTCACGAAGCGAGGAAAGCGCCGACCTGACAAGGCGCGCGACAGAGGTCCCCCGCAAACGTACTCTCTGCAGTACGTTGAGGAGGCCCGACCGAGTGCAACGCAGTCAGGGCGGATGATTTCGTCGCTGCAGTAGAGAATTTATGCATGGTTTGGGCTTAAGCACTAAGCGAGCGCTCGCTCAGCTCCTCCAGCTCACTCAAGATCCATGGCCCATTATCGGTTACGGCTACCGAATGTTCGAAGTGGGCACTGTACCCACCATCAGCAGTAACCGCTGTCCACTTGTCCTCCAGCACCTTGACCCCAGGCCCTTGACTGTTCACCATGGGCTCAATGGCCAGCACCATCCCTTCAACGAGTCTCGGTCCCTGGCCCGGTTTGCCGTAGTTCGGCACTTGAGGTTCTTCATGCAGGGACACACCAATGCCGTGTCCCACAAACTCACGAACCACCGAAAACCCATAACCTTCCACGAAATTCTGGACAGCAGAAGAAATATCCGATACCCGATTCCCCAGAGTGACCTGTTCGATTCCTTTGTACAGCGATTCTTTCGTCACTGCCAGGAGACGCTTCAAGTCGTCGGAGATCTCCCCAACCGGAAAAGTCCAAGCCGAGTCTCCACAATATCCTTTATAATGCACGCCCACGTCCAACCCGATGATATCCCCTTCCTTCAGAGGTTCATCGTTGGGAATCCCATGAACGATCTGATCGTTCACCGAGGCGCACAGGACCGCCGGATAGCCATGATAACCCTTAAAGGCGGGGCGGGCTCCCATCTCGAGAATCATCTCTTCGGAGGCCGCGTTCAATTCGGCGGTCGTTGTACCTGGCTTGACCAGGGTCCCCAAATGGTTCAATACCCGGGCTACAATCAAGTTGGCCTCTCTCATCTTCTGAAGTTCTGCCTTCCCTTTACAAATAATCATGTCGATGATCCATCGGCACTCAAATACGGATTCCCGGCCGATCTCTCCTCGCCTGCCAAATGGGCCACAATCCTTTTAAACACGGTTTGAGCATCCAGATCTCCATCGACTTCGAAGTAGCGATCCTTCTTCGAATAAAAATCAGTCAACGGTTTCGTCTGCTCGCGATACACTTGAAGACGTCTCTGAATGACCTCTGGATAATCATCCGGACGATGAATTAACTGAGCTCCGCAAGCATCACAGATGCCCTCCTGTCGAGAAGGCGAGAAATAGACATTGCAGATTCTACCACACTCTATGCAGTGCCGACGTCCCGACAACCTCTTCATCACCACCTCTTCACCCACTCGAATATTGACCACGTAGATTGGAGTTTCTCCTGCAATCTCTTCCAAAACCTCGGCTTGGGAGAGATTTCGAGGAAAACCGTCCCAAATAAAGCCTGTCGACTCGCTGGAATCCGTAATGTACTTCCGAACCACCTGAGCCACCAGCTCGTCTGGAACCAGTTCTCCTCGCTCCATGCTCTGGCGGGCCTGATTTCCCAGCGGCGTGTCCTCTCCTGCTTTCTTTCGAAGAGCGTCACCTACCGATAAGTGGTTCATCTCAAACACCCGGGCCAATTGTTTTGCCTGGGTTCCCTTCCCAGCACCAGGGGCACCCAACAATACGAGGATGCTGCATTCGGTCATCCTCTTCTACCGCGAATCCTTCCTTTCTTCAGAAATCCCTCATAGTGGCGCATGATCAATTGCGATTCAATCTGCTGAACCGTATCCATGGCCACACCGACTACGATCAACAGTGAGGTCCCTCCGAAGTAAAAAGTCACACCCAGACCGGTGGTGATGTAACCCAGCCCATACTGGACCAGGAAGTTATCAATCGAGGGCCCAATCAAAGGAATGGGCTGAACCTTAAATCCCGTGATCAGGAACTCCGGCAAGAGACACACGAAAACCAGATACGTGGCACCTGCTGCCGTCAGTCGGCTGAGCGCTCGATCAATGAACTCGGCCGTCCTCTTTCCAGGGCGAATTCCCGGTATGTATCCTCCGTACTTTCTGATGTTGTCAGCAACCTCATCGGGGTTAAAGATGATGCTGACGTAGAAAAAGCAGAAAAACATAATCCCAGCGATGTAAATCAAGTTGTAAAGAGGATATCCCTGCTGCAGTTGGGTCGCCATTCCCTGCATCCAGGAAGTCTCCGGAAAAACCAGTCCGAGAGTGGAGGGAAAGGCCACAATGGAGGCCGCGAAAATTACGGGAATAACACCTCCCGAGTTGACCTTCAGGGGCAGATGGGTGGCTTGTCCACCGTACATCTTCCGTCCCACCACACGCTTGGCGTACTGGATCGGAATACGCCGCTGGCCCCGTTCAACAAAGACCACTGCGGCCGTGACCCCCACCATGAGTACCACCAGAAAAAGGATGCTAAAGATGCTTCTTTCACCCGTCCCCAAGGGAGGAGGCAGCCCCTGCCCCAGGGAAACGACCGCCGGAACCAGGCCCACCACGATGCCGGCGAAGATAATCAGCGAAATCCCGTTCCCAATACCCCGTTCGGAAATCTGTTCCCCAAGCCACATGACGAAAGCGGTCCCGGTGGTCAAGGTCAACATGGTCATCAAGGTGAAGCCCAATCCGGGATTGGGCACAATCGGCGGGTCGGCGGCGGTCTGCGCCAGAGCCAGGGATGTGGCAAAACCCTGAAACAAACTCAGGACAACGGTTAGATAGCGCGTGTACTGGGTGATCTTCTTTCTTCCCAGCTGGCCTTCTTTGGATAGGCGCTCTAGGTAAGGCCAGACCACGGTCAACAGCTGCAGGATGATCGAGGCCGTGATGTAGGGCATGATACCCAGGGCAAAGATAGACATGCGGCTCAGGTTTCCCCCTGAGAAAACGTCCAGAAAACCGAAAATGGTGCCCGCCTGCTGCTCGAAAAGCTGCTGCAGCGCCAAGGTATCCACCCCAGGCGTGGGGATCCAGCTTCCCATGCGGTACACAGCCAGCAGCCCCAACATAAAGAGAATACGCGTGCGCAGATCGGGGATACTGATGATGTTGCGGATGCTTCCGGTTAAAGGGCTCTCTGCCATCAGCCCAGCACCTCCACACTGCCGCCAGCCTGCTCGATCTTTGCTCGGGCAGACTCACTGAAATGATGAGCCTGTACGGTGAGCTTCTTTTCCAGTTTTCCCTGCCCCAAGACACGCAACCCCTTCTCTTTCTTCTTGAGGATGCCCTTTTCCACCAGAAGCTCCGATGTGACCTTGGCTCCCTCTTCCAGGCGGTTTAAGGATTGCACATTCACAATGGCATATTTCTTGGCACAGACATTGTGAAAGCCTCTCTTCGGAACCCGCCGGTACAGAGGCATCTGTCCACCTTCAAAACCAGCGCGTTGTGAGTATCCGGAACGAGACTTCTGACCCTTATGGCCCCGGCCTGCGGTCTTGCCCAGACCCGATCCGGTTCCTCGCCCGACACGCTTACGCTTCCTGTTGGCCCCCTTATGAGGGGTTAAATCATGCAACTCCAGGCTCACTTCTCTTCACTCCCAACAATCTGAATCAGGTGAGGGATCTTGGCAACCACCCCCCGCACGGCTGGGGTATCATCTCGCTCGACCACCTGATTGAGCCTTCTGAGCCCCAGGCTGCGAACAATCCTCTTTTGATGTTTGGAACGACCGATACTGCTGCGAACATACTTGATGCGTAGAGTATCGCCTTTAGCCATTACAAATCCTCAACGGAAATCCCACGATTCCTGGCGACTTCGGCACGGCTCCGCAGCTGGAGCAAGCCCTGGAAAGTGGCCTTAACAATGTTACTGGGATTGGCCGAACCCAACGATTTGGTGACGATATCCCTAATGCCAGCCGATTCCATGACGGCACGCACGGCCCCCCCCGCAATAACACCCGTTCCTTCCTGGGCCGGCTTGATCATCACACGCCCTGAGCCAAACTCACCCAACACCGCGTGGGGAACCGTAGATCCGCTCATCGGAATTTCGATCATGTCCCTTTTGGCCTGATCGATCCCCTTCTTGATCGCCGCCGGAACCTCCTTAGCCTTACCCATTCCATAGCCAACACGACCCTGCTGGTCTCCAACCACAACCAGGGCACTGAAACTCAGATTCTTGCCGCCCTTGACGACCTTGGTCACTCGGTTAATCGAGATGACCTGATCCTTGATTTCTCTTCCTGTGACTTCGGTTTCCACCATAGACTCGCTAGATACGAAGGCCCGCTTCTCGAGCAGCTTCTGCCAGGGCCTTCACACGGCCGTGATAGATGTAGCCACCTCGATCGAAGACCACCGTCTCCACTCCCTTTTCCAGTGCCTTTCTGGCAATCACGCGACCGGCTTGCTTAGCTGCCGCGACATTGCTCCCGTTACTTATTTTCTTCCCCTCCAGCTTCAACGTGGACACGCCCGCGATCACTTCGCCCTTATCGTCGTCAATCAACTGCGCGTACATATGCTTAAGGCTTCTAAAGACACACAATCGGGGCTGTTCTCGTGTGCCACGGATCTTGCTTCGCACTCTCTTGTGAACCCGCAATCTCCTCACTTTTCTGGTTAACTGTTTTGCCATTAAACCGCCTTCTTACCGACTTTCAATCTCACCACTTCATCGGCATAGCGGATGCCTTTTCCCTTATAAGCATCGGGGGGACGCAGCGCTCGGATATCAGCCGCAACCTGCCCCACTTGTTGTTTGTCGTTCCCAATGACCAGGATGGAGGCAACATAGTTGGTGATGGGCTTCTTCTCTCGATCCACTTTAATCTCAATTCCTTCCCTAATGGGATACGCCACAGGGTGGGCGAATCCCAAACTGAGATTGAGGGTCTTTCCTTGGACATCCGCTCGAAATCCAATGCCCACAAGGTCCAGATCCTTTCTAAATCCATCGGTGACTCCCTTAACCGCATTGGCCAGCAGGGAACGAGTCAGTCCGTGAAGGGCCTTGACCGGTTTTTCCTCGCTGTCCCGATGGGCCAGGAGTTCACCATCCGACAACTCGACTCGGATTTGAGCAGGGACAGTGGTGGTCAGGCTTCCCCGAGGACCCTGCACACTGACCTGATCCTTCTCTACGGTGACCTTGATTTCCGAAGAAATCTCGATTGTTCTTCTTCCAACCCGACTCATGATTTCCTCATCAATACACTTTACACAGGATCTCGCCGCCTACACCCTCTTGTTTGGCCTTCTTGCCTGTCAAAACCCCTTTCGAGGTGGAAAGGATGTTGATCCCCAGGCCTCCTAAAACTACGGGGATGTCACCCTTTCTGGTGTACACACGCCGACCCGGCTTGCTCACCCGTTTGAGACACCGAATGATGGGTTCCTGATGGTCCTGGTATTTCAGGTGGACCGTCAAAGTCGGAAAAGGCTTTGTATGATTGACGGTATGTCCAAAGATATAACCTTCTTCCTCAAGAATCTTGACGATCTCGACTTTGCCTTTGGAAAAGGGCGCTTCCACCGTCTCCTTCTTGGCCATCTGGGCGTTGCGAATCCGAGTTAAAAGGTCCGCAATCGGATCTGTCATCGACATACTCTGTCTCTCCTCAAGCAGGCTCAGCACCTGGCCAGCTTTCTACCAACTGGCCTTTGTGACTCCGGGGATCTCGCCTTGCAGAGCCAGCTGGCGAAAACAAATTCTGCACAATTCAAATTTCCGCAAACAACCTCGAGCCCTTCCACAGCGCTGACAACGCGAGTAGCCACGAGTTGAAAATTTGGGGCGTTTCCTTTGTTTGGCGATTAGTGATTTTTTAGCCATTCATCCCTTTTTCCTTAAACTGCTACCGGGACCCAGTCCTCAGCCCGCGCAAAAGGCATACCCATCCCAGCTAGTAGAAAACGTCCCTCTTCATCTACCTGGGCACTGGTCACGATTGTAATGTTCATTCCGCGTATCTTTTCCGTCTTTCCCAGATCCATCTCCGGGAAGATGAATTGATCCTTTATCCCCAGGGTATAGTTGCCTTTTCCGTCAAAGGCGTGGGGTGAGAGGCCTCGAAAATCGCGCACTCGGGGCAGAGCGATGTTAACGAGACGATCAAAAAACTCATACATACGATCCCCTCGAAGTGTCACCATCACCCCAATCGGCATCCCTTCACGCAGCTTAAACACGGCAATGGCCTTTCGGGCCTTTCGGATAATCGGTTTTTGCCCCGCGATGGCGGCTAGTTCCCCCGAGGCAACATCCAACAGTTTGGCCTCTCGAATCGCTTCACCCAGTCCAATATTGAGCACAATCTTCACCAGCCTGGGAACCGCCATGACACTTTCGTACTTAAATTCCTCCATCAAGGCCGGGATCATCTCTTTCTTATATTTCTCCGTCAGTCTCGGCATGGCTCCTTCTCTTCTCTGCTGCTCTCTATTCTCTATCCGTCGGTACGAGCTCGCGCGTCCCGATAGGTGCTACTTGTCTATGGTCCCCCCACACTTCTTACAGGTCCGCACCTTTTGTCCATCCGAGAGCGAGCTGTGGCCGATCCTGGTCGGCTTGCCACACTCCCGGCAAACCACCATCAAGTTGGAAAGGTACACAGGGGACTCCTTCTCCACAATGCCCCCTTTGATATTTTGTTGAGGATTGGGGCGAGTGTGCTTGCGCAGCATATTGATGTTCTCCACCACAGCCCGTTCACCCCCGGGGGAAAGGCGCAGCACTTTTCCCCTCTTTCCACGGTCTTTTCCCGACAGAACCAGCACTTCATCATTTTTCTTGATGTGTAGCATGTTGCTTTCGTGCTCTTTGCTTCCCTGTTTCTCTCTTTCTCTCTCTGCGCGCGAAGCGCGCTTCTCTCTTCCTCTCTACGCGCGTCAGAGTACCTCAGGTGCCAGCGAGACGATCTTCACGAACCGTTTTTCCCGAAGCTCTCGAGCCACCGGCCCAAAGACTCGGGTTCCGACGGGTTCCTTCTGGGCATCAATAAGGACCGCTGCATTTTCATCAAATCGAATGTACGTTCCATCGCGGCGGCGAACATTTTTTCGCATTCGCACGACCACCGCTTTGACTACGGCTCCCTTTTTTACGGCTCCATCCGGACTGGCTTCTTTTACGGATGCCGTAATCACATCGCCCAAACCGGCAACCCGCCCGGTGCCCCCCCCCACGGGGAGGATGCAAGACAACTTGCGAGCGCCCGAGTTATCCGCTACCACCAGCTTGGTCCGCATTTGAATCATGGTTAGCCTCTCGCCTTCTCCAGGATCTCGGCAACCAGCCAGCGCTTCCGCTTGCTCAAGGGACGCGTCTCCTCGATCTTGACCTGATCTCCCACCTGACACTCGTTCTTTTCATCATGGGCCATAAACTTAGTGGTACGGCGGATGGTCTTCCCGTAAAAGCGATGTTCAAAGAGCCTATCCACAGCAACCACAACAGACTTTTCCATCGCGCTTGAAACCACTCGCCCGATTTTCGTGCTCCTCTTTGTTTGTGTCACTTCTTCTCTTTTTCCTTTTCCTTCTCGGTGAGGACCGTCTTGGCCCGGGCCAGGTCCCTGCGAATCTTTTGGATTTTCATGACGTCCTCCAACTGCCCAGTTGCCTTTTGCAGCCGCAGGCGAAAAAGTTGCTCTGAAAAGGCTCCTGCCTCACTCTCGAGTTCCTCTGTGGACATTTCTCTGAACTTTGAAGCTTTCATTTTCCGCCGTATCGCCTCACAACCCGGGTTTTTAGCGACAGCTTCTGGGAAGCCAATCGCAACGCCTCCCGAGCCACCTCTTCGGTCAAACCATCCACTTCATAAAGAATCCGTCCCGGCCGAATAACAACCACCCAACCTTCGGGAGATCCCTTCCCTTTTCCCATCCGAGTTTCCGCGGGCTTCTTGGTAAAGGGTTTGTCGGGGAAAATTCGAATCCAGACCTTGCCACCGCGCTTTGCGTAGCGGGTAATGGCAATACGAGCAGCCTCAATTTGCCGGTTCGAGATTCTTCCCGGCTCCATAGCCTTCAAGCCATACTCGCCGAAATCGACAGTGCTTCCTCTGTTCGCCTTGCCCTTCAGGCGACCCTTCTGCTGCTTTCTGAATTTCACCTTTTTCGGCATTAACATGATTAGGCTCCCTTGGATTCTGCAAAGGGTTCAAAGACATCCCCCTTATAGACCCACACCTTCACCCCGATTAATCCAAAGGTGGTAAACGCTTCAGCAAATCCGTAGTCAATATCCGCTCTGAGTGTGTGTAAGGCCAAACGGCCGTGCAGATACCACTCAGCACGCGATATCTCCGCCCCATTGAGTCTGCCGGCGCAGCGCACCTTAATACCTTTGCAACCAAACCTCACGCTGGTATCCACCGCCCGGCGCATCGCTCTTCGAAAGGCCACTCGCTTCTCCAACTGCTGGGCAATCGACTCCGCAACGAGTTGGGCTTCCAACTCCGGCTTGCGCACTTCCTGAATATTGATATAGACCTCGCGACCTGTGGTGGCCTGGAGATCACTCTTGAGCTTGTCAATCTCACTTCCCTTACGACCGATAATAATCCCGGGACGGGAGGTGTGTACGATGACGGTCAACTTGTTGGCCGCCCGTTCGATCTCAATACGGGAAATACCGGCGTGGTAGAAACGACTCTTCAGGTCCTCTTTGATCTTCAGGTCCTCGTGAAGCAATCGCCCATACTGCTTTGTGGCAAACCACCTGGATTTCCAGGTCAAGTGATGGCCTAGTCGAAATCCGTAAGGATGTACCTTCTGACCCACTTATTCCTCCTCATCCTCTCCATCCGCAACCCGGATGGTGATGTGCTTCTGATGTCTGCGCTCGCGAAAAGCGCGTCCCATGGGAGCCGGACGAATCCGCCACTTCCACTTGGTGGAGCCCAAATCGACAAAAGCATCCTTCACAAAGAGATCCTCCAGGCTCACCGTGGGAGACTTCTCCTCTGCATTGGCAATAGCCGAACGCAGGACCTTTTCAATCGGCTTTGCGGGTCCTTTATGGGAAAACTGTAAAATACCCAGGGCCTCCTCAACCTTCTTGCCTCGAATGAGATCGATGACCAAACGCGCCTTCTGAGAAGAACCTTTCACGTATTTTGCCGTGGCCTGCGCTTCCATTCTGCTCTCCTCTATCTCAACCTGGCAGCCTTCTCAGTCCTGCCGGTATGGCCTTTGAAGGTTCTCGTCGGTGAAAATTCCCCGAGTTTGTGTCCTACCATGTTCTCGGTGATGTAGACGGGAATAAACTTCCTTCCGTTGTGCACAGAAACCGTGTGTCCCACCATCTCCGGAATGATGGTCGATCTGCGGGACCAGGTTTTGATGACGATCCTTTCATTGGTTTCGTTCAGATGCTTGATCTTCTTAAGGAGATGATCATCCAGAAAGGGTCCCTTTTTAACTGATCTCGGCATGTCAACTCCTGACATCTGGCAACTGACAACTGACATTTCCGATTGTCAGCTGTCAGCTGTTGTTAGCTGTTATTTCTTCTTGCGCCTGCGCACAATAAACCGTTCCGTTCTTTTGTTGTTGCGGGTCTTAAAGCCCTTGGTCTTCCAACCCCAGGGCGAACAGGGATGGCGCCCACCTGAAGCCTTTCCTTCCCCTCCACCCATGGGATGGTCGACCGGGTTCATGGCAACACCCCTCACCTTGGGCCTTCGACCCCTCCAGCGTTGAGCTCCTGCCTTCCCGAGAGAGACATTTTCATGTTCCAGGTTTCCAATCTGGCCCACCGTGGCTTTACACAAAATGTGCACCTTTCGGACTTCCCCTGAGGGCAGCTTGATCTGGGCGTAACTTCCTTCCTTGGCCACCAGCTGTGCCGCCGCACCGGCACAGCGGGCCAACTGCCCGCCCTTTCCCCGGCTCATTTCGATGTTATGGATGATCGTGCCCATAGGAATGTTGATCATCGGCAAATTGTTCCCAGGCACGATGTCGGCCTCGGGTCCGGAGATGACCTGATCCCCGGTATTCAACCCCTGAGGAGCCAACATGTAGCGCTTCTCCCCATCCACGTAGTGCAACCGTGCGATTCGCGCGCTGCGGTTGGGATCGTACTCGATGGCAAAAACGGTGGCCGGGATTCCGTCTTTGTCCCGCTTATAATCAATGATCCGATAGTTGCGCTTGTGACCTCTTCCGCGCCGTCTCACGGAAATACTCCCCATACTGTTTCGCCCACTGATCCGCTTTTTCCCTTGAGTCAGGCTCTTGAGGGGTTTGATATCCGTCAAACCCTCTCGGGTTTGGACGCTCCGAAAGCGAGTCCCTGGAGAAGTCGGTTTGTAGCGTTTAATGGCCATGAATCCTAAACACCTTCAAAAAATTCAATCGGCTTTTGTCCTGGTTTTAAGGTGACATAAGCTTTTTTCCAGCCCGGGCGTCGACCTTTACTCCGCCCCTGTCTTTTTATCTTTCCTATATAGTTGGCGGTCCTCACCTTTTCCACCTCAACTTCAAAAATCTGCTCCACCGCTTCTTTGATCTTGTGCTTGTTGGCATCTCTGCGCACCTGAAAGGCAATGACCTTTCCTTCGCTCAGTTCCTTCCTGAGAGTCGTCTTTTCCGTGACATGCGGATAGCGCAGGACGTCGTAAACGGTACTCATCTCTGCAGTACCTCTTGAAGATTCAGGATTGCGCGTTTGCTGATCAGCAGGTGCCGGCAGTTGAGCAGATCATACACATTGAGGCCCAGAGTGGCCACACACTTCACTTGAGCCACATTTCGAGAGCTCAGGTAGAGATTACGATTCTCCCGATCATCCACCACCAACACTTTATTCTCCAGATCAAGGGTTTTCAGGACCTGTAAGAATTCCTTGGTTCGATGCGATTCCAGAGCGAAGTCGTCGACCACGGTCAGCTTCTGGTTCTTCAACTTATCGCTGAGTACGACTTTGAGCGCACCTCGACGTTTCTTCTTGGGAAAAGCCTGTGCATAATTCCGCGGAGTGGGCCCAAAAGTTGTCCCTCCACCCCTCCAGATGGGGCTACGGATGGTTCCAGCTCTGGCCCGGCCCGTTCCCTTCTGCCTCCAAGGCTTTCTTCCGCCGCCGCGCACTTGAGACCGAACTTTGGTGGCATGGGTTCCCTTACGCTGGGCCGCCAGATAAGCCCTCACCGCTTCCCAGACGAGCGTCTCACTGGCCGTGTAGTTGAAGACCTCATCAGCCAATTCCAACTGATCGACCACCTTGTTTTTCAGGTTTCTCACTTCTACTTCGGCCATGGTTGCTGTCACTTATTCTTTGTCTTGCTCTTCTGGTTGCTCCTTGGCTTGCTCTTTGCCTTGGTCCTTACCTGGGTCTTTACCCTGCTCTGGCTCTTTGGCTTCGCGTTTGGGTTTGCCTTGGCCTTGCTCCTGCGCAGCTCCGGCTGGCCTATCCGACCCACCTTTCAGGGCTCGGCTAATCGTTACATAGCTTCCCCGGCTGCCAGGGATTGCTCCCTTAACCAACAGCAGATTCTTTTCTTCATCGATATCCACGACTTTAAGATTCCGGATCTTGCAACGCTTGTTCCCCATTCGCCCAGGCAGCTTCATGCCCTTCACCACTCGGCTGGGATAGGCACTGGCTCCGATAGAACCAGGTGCCCGATGAAACATGGATCCATGGGTGGCCTTGCCTCCATGAAATCCATGGCGTTTCATCACCCCTTGAAAGCCCCGCCCAATCGTGTAACCTAAAACATCCACAAAATCATTGAGCTGAAAGACATTCTGGACCAGGACCTGGTCACCCACGTTGACCTGCTCCTCTTCGCTCTCGGTAAAGCTAAATTCGGTCAAGCGACGCGTTGGCGGCACACCGGCCTTCTTAAAATGGCCTTCGGTGGGCCTCGTGACCCTTGCCTTTCTGTTTTCCACCAGACCCAGCTGAACGGAACTGTACCCCTCCTTCTCTACAGTCTTTTTCTGCACCACGACGCAGGGTCCAGCCTGAATGACCGTCACAGGAATAACGTTCCCTTCCTCGTCAAAGACCTGCGTCATTCCAACCTTTTTTCCGAGCAGGCCCTCTACCATAGCTTATTCCTTCTCTGTCCCGGAGGCCTTGATCTCAACATCGATGGCTGCCGGTAGATCCAGCTTCATGAGCGCATCCACGGTCTGTGGCGTCGGCTCCAGGATATCCACCAAGCGTTTGTGAGTCCGGATCTCAAACTGTTCTCTTGATTTCTTGTCCACATGAGGAGACCGCAAGACCGTGTACCGGCTGATGGATGTGGGTAACGGTACGGGACCGGATACACGGGCGCCTGTCCGTCTGGCAATTTCCACAATCTCAGTGGCCGACTGATCCAGCACCCGGTGATCGTATGCTTGCAATCGGATTCTTATTTTTTCGTCGAGCATGAGTTTCCTGCTGTCGTGCCTTCGTGCTGTCGTCCTGTCGTTTTCTCAAGAAAGCACGAACTTACCAACGACTCCTCCTGTCTCCTATCTTCTCTACTCCACAACCTCTGCAATGGTTCCGGCTCCCACCGTGTGTCCGCCTTCACGAATGGCAAACCGTAGTCCCTTCTCCATGGCGATGGGTGTGATCAGTTCCACGTCAACGGAAACGTTGTCTCCCGGCATCACCATTTCCGTTCCGCCTGGAAGTTCCACCGAACCCGTCACGTCCGTGGTTCGAAAATAAAACTGGGGCCGATATCCCGTGAAAAACGGTGTGTGGCGGCCCCCTTCTTCCTTGTTCAATATATAGGCTTCCCCCTTGAAATGCTTATGAGGGGTTATGCTTCCCGGCGCCGCTACCACCTGGCCCCGCTCCACATCTTCCTTGTCCGTTCCTCGTAGCAGCAGTCCCACGTTGTCTCCCGCCTGCCCTTCATCCAGCATCTTCTTGAACATCTCCACTCCCGTGACCACTCGCTTCATGGTGTCCCGAATCCCAACGATCTCCATCTCTTCTCCCACCTTCACCTGTCCTCGCTCCACTCGGCCCGTCACTACCGTTCCTCGTCCGCTGATCGTGAAGATATCCTCCACCGGCATCAAAAACGGCTTGTCGATCTCCCGCTCCGGTACCGGTATATACTCATCCACTGCCGCCAGCAACTCCTGTATTCCTTTTTCAGCCTCCCCATCCCCTTCCAGCGCTTTTAAGGCACTGCCCCGCGCAATCGGTATGTCATCTCCCGGAAATTCGTACTTCGACAGCAGCTCCCGCACCTCCAGTTCCACCAGATCCAGCAGTTCCGGATCATCCACCAGATCCACCTTGTTCAAGAACACCACGATATTGGGCACTCCCACCTGCCGCGCCAGCAAGATGTGCTCCCGCGTCTGCGGCATCGGTCCATCCGCTGCCGACACCACCAGGATCGCTCCATCCATCTGGGCCGCTCCCGTGATCATGTTCTTTACATAATCGGCGTGGCCCGGGCAGTCCACATGGGCATAGTGGCGATTCTCCGTCTCGTACTCCACATGGGCCGTCGCTATCGTGATTCCCCGCTCCCTCTCTTCCGGTGCGTTGTCAATCGAATCAAACGTCCGTACCTCCACTGACTTGTTCCCCTTCGCCAGGATCTGGGTGATGGCCGCCGTCAGCGTCGTCTTCCCGTGATCCACATGCCCGATCGTTCCCACGTTCACATGAGGTTTCGTTCGTTCAAATTTCTTCTTTGCCATAATTCATTCTCCAACAATGCTAGCCCGGACTATGCATAGTCTGGGCTTGTCTTGCGTTTCGCCTTCCCGGTCTCTTTTTCGTCTATCCAGATTTTCCCACTAACTTGCCCTGATTTCGGGCGACAATTTCTTCGGAGGTCTGCCTCGGGACCTCTCGATAGACGTCAAAATGCATGCTGTAAGTTGCCCGTCCCTGGCTCAGTGAGCGAACTGCTGTCGCGTAGCCGAACATTTCGGCAAGAGGCACCACTGCGGCGATGACCTGGTTGCCTCCCCTGGGCTCCATATGGCCAATACGTCCGCGGCGACCGTTGAGATCTCCCACCACATCCCCCATATATTCCTGGGGGACCACGACCTCAACTTTCATGATCGGTTCCAGGATCACGGGTTTGGCCTTCTTGGCCGCCTCTTTGAAAGCCATGGAGCCGGCGATCTTAAAAGCGAGTTCCGAGGAGTCCACCTCGTGGTACGACCCGTCATAGAGATCGATCTGAATATCTTCCATGGCGTATCCCGCCACCACTCCACTTTCCATGGCCTCCCGGATGCCATTCTGAACCGCTGAGATAAACTCTCGGGGTATGGAACCGCCCACAATATTGTTTTCAAAGACAAAGCCAGCGCCCGGTTCACTCGGTTCAATCTTGATCTTGACGTGGCCGTATTGGCCGCGCCCACCACTTTGGCGGATATACTTGCCCTCGGCTTGGGCGGCGGCGGTAATGGTCTCCTTATAGGCCACTTGGGGTTTGCCGACATTGGCACCGACACCAAACTCGCGGAGCAGCCGATCGACGATAATTTCCAGATGCAGCTCACCCATCCCGGAAATGATGGTTTGACCCGTATCGGGATCGACATGCACCTTAAACGTGGGATCCTCCTGCATCAGTTTTCCCATCGAAAACCCGAGCTTGTCTTGATCTTCCCGGGTCTTGGGCTCGATGGCTACCGAGATCACGGGAGCCGGAAATTCCATGGCTTCAAGAATGACCGGATGCTTCTTGTCGCAAATCGTGTCCCCGGTTCTCACATCCTTCAATCCGACCGCTGCAGCGATATCCCCGGAGAGAACCTTTTTGATTTCCTCTCGCTTATCGGCATGCATCTTGAGAAGCCGCCCAATCCGTTCATCCCGCTTCCGAGTCGAAATATAGGCAGTAGAACCCGCCTCCAGTGATCCCGAGTAAACTCGCAGAAAGGCCAACTGTCCCACAAAAGGATCGGTCATAATCTTGAAAATCAGTGCGGAGAAGGGTTCACTATCGGAAGCCTGGCGCTCCACTCGCTCTTCGGTGTCGGGGTTGATGCCTTCTATGGGGGGGACATCAAGGGGGGAGGGGAGGCAGGTAACGATGGCGTCAAGGAGCGGTTGTATGCCCTTATTCTTAAAGGCGGACCCGCAAAGACAGGGGGTAAACTGCAGCTTGCAGGTGCCTTTTCGAAGCCCCTCCTGCAAGGCCTCGGCCTCGATGACTTTACCGGAAAGGTACTGATCCAGAAGTTCATCGTCGGCTTCGACCACGATTTCCACCATCTTTTCGCGCCACTCTTCGGCCTGCTGCACATACTCGTCCGGGATCTCCATCTCCGTGTATTCCGCCCCTAAGGTTTCCACCTGATAAACGATGGCCTTCATGGTGATCAAATTGATCACTCCCTCAAAATTCTCTTCTTTGCCCAGGGGAATCTGTATGGGGACGGGCTTGGCTGCCAATCGCTTCTTCATCGATTCCATAGAGGCAAAAAAATCGGCTCCGGGGCGGTCCATCTTGTTCATTAAAGCAATACGCGGCACACGGTACTTATCGGCCTGACGCCAGACGGTTTCCGACTGAGGTTCCACACCCGCAACGGCATCGAAAACGGCTACGGCACCGTCCAACACCCTTAAAGAGCGCTCCACTTCGGCCGTAAAGTCCACATGCCCCGGGGTGTCTATGATGTTGATCCGGAAGTCCTTCCAGAAACAGGTGGTGGCCGCAGAGGTAATGGTAATGCCCCGCTCCTGCTCCTGAACCATCCAATCCATGGTAGCGGTTCCTTCGTGAACCTCACCCAGTTTGTAGGTAATTCCGGTGTAGTAGAGAATACGCTCGGTGGTCGTCGTCTTGCCGGCATCAATGTGGGCCATGATGCCGATATTCCGGGTTTTCTCGAGCGAACTTGTGCGTGCCACGATCTTTTCTGTCGTCCTAGATTCTTTTTCAGTTTTACCACCGATAGTGAGCGAAGGCCTTGTTAGCCTCCGCCATGCGTCGGATGTCTTCTCTTTTTCTAACCGCATTACCGCGATTGTTGACGGCATCGAGTACTTCGTTGGCCAACCTTTCAGCCATGATTTTTTCTCCCCGGTCCCGGGAATAATTGATAATCCAACGGATCCCCAATGAAGTCCTGCGGCGCAGGGTTACTTCGACAGGCACCTGATAGGTAGACCCTCCAACGCGCCGCGATTTCGTCTCCAGAACGGGCTTGACGTTATCGAGCGCCTTCTTGAGAACCTTCATGGGGTCTTCCCCCGTCTGCTTTTCGATCAACTCCATAGCATCGTAAAAAACGCGTTCAGCCAGGCTCTTCTTTCCTCGCTCCATCATCCGGTTGATCACTTTACTGGCCAATTCACTGTGATACACCGGGTCAGGAAGAATCTCTCTTTTGGGAACTTCTCTGCGTCGTGGCATTTACTGTCTCACTTTCTCCACATACAAAAAAGCTGCAAAGAATCGAGTCCATGCAGCTATATCAATCAGTCAGTTCCTTACTACTTAGGCCTCTTCGTTCCGTACTTGGAACGCGCGTTGTGCCGGCCCTCTACACCCACAGCGTCCAGTGTGCCCCGAATGACGTGATAGCGGACACCCGGAAGGTCTTTGACGCGGCCACCGCGAATGAGCACAATCGAGTGCTCCTGGAGATTGTGTCCGACACCCGGAATGTAGGTGGTTACCTCAATTCCATTGGTCAATCGCACACGAGCCACCTTGCGCAGTGCAGAGTTGGGCTTCTTGGGGGTCTGTGTGTAGACACGAACACAGACACCTCTTTTCTGGGGGCTGCCCTGTAGCGCGGGGCTCTTTGTTTTGACCCCAATCTTCTTGCGCCCCTTGCGAACTAACTGATTAAATGTTGGCACTCCTCGTTCTCCCCAAAATAAAAGAAATGATGCCGAGGCATCATTCCTGTAAAGAAGAAACTTTATCGAGCCTCACCCTTTAGCCGGGCAGATACACTTCCATCTAGCTGTGGAGCTGCACATTCTAACAATATTCCTACAAAACTACAAAAAAGTTTTCGGCACTTATCACAGGCAGTTGAAGCCGCTTGCACGGCAAGTATAGGATTGGACTCCAGGAAAGGCTCTAGATGTTCCGCACATTACTTTGGATTTACTCGATTCTCTATACTTTCCTGCTGATTTTCTATCTCCCTCTTTTTGTTTATCGAGTACTCGTTCAGGGCAAGGATCCCAGCATTCTTTTAAGAAGGATAGGGGCTCCACCTCTTCGGAACTCAAGTGATCCGGCACGACCTTCGATTTGGATTCACGCTGTGTCAGTGGGAGAGGTCAAGGCTATCGAGCCCCTGGTTGAAGCCCTGGCCCTGAATCGTGACCAACTCTTCATTTCCACCATCACCGATACGGGGCAGAGTCTGGCCAGAAGCCGGTTTCAGGATCGCGCCTGGGTATTTTACTTTCCCTTCGACTGGAAGTGGATCTGCCGCCTCTACCTGCGCAGGCTTTCCCCGACCTGTGTCCTGCTGGCCGAGACCGAAATCTGGCCCGGCTTTATCAGTGCCGCCGAATCATTGGGTATTCCGGTCTTGCTCATTAATGGCCGGATCTCCGACCGTTCCTTTCGTCACTATCGACGAATCCGTTTTCTCCTTCGACCTCTATTGCATCGCATCTCCCTCTTTTGCGTGCAAACCCGACAGGATCGGGACCGGATCGTTGAGCTGGGAGCGGCTTCATCTCGGGTCCATCAATTGGGTAATCTCAAATACGACTATCAACTCGCCCAGCTTCCCGAAAAGACACAGATGCTGCAAGTCATCCAGGCCGTCCTCAAGCCTGACCCAGATGACCTGCTTTGGATCTGTGGCAGTACCCGAGAAGGAGAAGAACGCACTCTCCTCGAAGTCTTCCGGTCCCTCAGCGAAGAGTTCCCTTCCCTCCGATTGCTTCTGGCACCACGACATCCCCACCGAGTGGATGAAATCGCCAGGCTGGTGGAGGCTGCTCAAATGAGCTATTTGAGACGATCGGCGCTCAATGCTCAAGAGCCTGACCCACCCAAAGTTCTACTCCTGGATACTATCGGTGAGTTGGCTTACCTATATCAATTGGCCGATGTGGTGTTCGTGGGAGGAAGCTTGGTTCCCACGGGGGGACACAATATTATTGAAGTGGCGTACTTTTCCAAACCGATTCTCTTCGGTCCTCATATGGAGAACTTCAAGGAAATCTCCAGCGCCTTCCTGGAATCCAATGCAGCCCTCCAGGTGCACTCAGGAGAGGAGCTGCCTGGAAAGATTGGTGAGCTTTTGAAGGATCCCGGCAAAAGGAAGGCGCTGGGTGGCAACGCTCGTCAGGTGATTGGGGGTAATCAGGGAGCGGTCGGTCGCACCCTGGATATCGTTCGAGAGTATCTGCGCACGTCAGTGCGCAGAAGCTGACAACTGACAGCTGACATATTGAATGACGTATTTACTTTCGAAAGTCTACGGCCTGATTGTTTCACTGCGGGTCTTCCTTTACCAAAGAGGAATCCTGCAGTCGCACCGACTAAAACATCCGGTCATCAGCGTGGGAAACCTGACGGTGGGAGGAACGGGCAAGACTCCCCTGGTTGGCTTCCTGGCCCAAATCTTGCTAAAAGCCGGCTATCAACCGGTCATCTTGAGTCGGGGCTACAAGAGAAGCAACAACAGCCCCGTCCTCCTGGTGAGCGATCTTCAGAAGGTCCTTTGCGGTCCTGAGGAATGTGGAGACGAGCCTTATCTTCTGGCTCGAAAACTTGAAGGGGTGCCGGTGGTGGTGGGGAAAAGCCGATATCAGGCAGGTAAACTCCTGGAAGATCGTTATCCTAACCTTATATATATACTGGATGACGGCTACCAGCACCTTCAGCTCAAACGGAATTTGAACATTCTCATTCTGGACGCCACCGACCCTTTTGGCGGCCATCATCTGCTGCCGGCCGGAAGGTTGAGGGAACACACCAAGGCCGTTGCTCGAGCGGACACCATCGTCATTACCCGTTCTCACATATCCTCTGAGTCGGAGGGCATTGAAGAACACATTCACCGGTGGAACAAGCGAGTGCCGATCTCCTACTTCCATCATGACGTCACGGCCCTTTATGACGCCAAGACGGGCAGTCGCTTCCAGGCTCGTTATTTCCTGGGCAGCTCCATCATCGCCCTGGCTGCCATAGGAAACCCCCAGGTCTTCCTGTACGATCTGGAGCACTATCAGATGAAAATATCGGACCGCTTTATTTTCCGTGACCATCACCCCTTTCGCCAATCGGAACTCGATCGTGTCTTAGAGCGCCTGAAAGAAGGTCAGGCCCGAGGAATTGTGACCACCGAGAAGGATGCGGTTCGTCTGAAGGAACTGGACTTCCAGGAGGGTCAGATCTTTGTTCTTCAGATTGAACCTCAGCCTGAGGACCTCCCGGAATACAAAAAGGAATTTCTCAATGAGGTAGAGTTCTTATTTAGCCGGGATGATGCATAGGTTCTCGTCACGAAGCGAGGTAGGGGTCAGCCGGGACCGTCAGGGTTGCAAAGACTCAGGAATGTGGGAGGCACCTCAGGTGCCCAATCCGAAAAGAGTGGGGAAAGAATAGGCGAGAGTTATCTTGTGTTCCACGGTAGAAGCTATTTTGGGGATCGAGCTGTTCGGCACCTGTGGTGCCTCCCACATTCCGGAGGTTCTCGTGACAAACAACCCAGGCAGGGCGGATGATTGCGGTGATGCAGCAGAGAATTTATGCATAATACAGGCTAGAACAGCACAATGAAGCAGGGAAACCGTATCTTGATCCGTGGGACCAACTGGATCGGCGACTCCGTCATGTCGCTGGCCGCCCTGCGCGAAGTGCGGCGTCTCTTTCCCCACCATCATCTCACTCTTCTGGTGCGAGATTGGGTCTCGGGGGTGTTTGAAAACCAGGGACTGGTGGATGAGATCCTTCCACTGGAGGACACCTCATCCCATTTGCGATCTTTTTTTCGACTCGTGGGTACAATTCGCCACTTCGACTCCGCCCTTCTTTTTCAAAATGCCTTCCGGGCTGCTCTGATGACCCGTCTGGCAGGTATTCCGGAGAGAATCGGGTACAGGACGGATGGGCGGGCACTTCTCTTGACCCGCCGCGCTTGGCCCCGAATCAAGGAGCTGAATCGACATCAGATCTACTACTATCTGGATCTTCTTTACCAAACCGGCCTTTCCCCTCACGATTACCTGAACGATCCTCACTTCAAACCCGACATCCACCTGAGTCCCACTGAAGACGGGATGCAAAAAGCAAAGAAACTGCTCCGTTCCGTTGGTGTTTCTGCTGGGCAGCCCACCATCTTGATCAATCCGGGTGCTTTCTACGGCTCGGCCAAGCGCTGGTTTACGAATCGCTACGCGGCACTGGCCGACCGCCTGATCAAGGGAGATCAGGCCCAGGTGATCCTCATCGGATCGGAAGGCGAACAGCTCATCGCTGAGGAGATTCAGTCTTTCACCAAACAGCCTCTGAAGGTTCTTACGGGCCAAACCGATCTGCCCACTCTGATGGGGCTTTTGAGCCAATGTGACCTCTTGCTGACCAACGATTCAGGGCCCATGCATCTGGCCGCAGCTCTGAACACTCCGCAGATCGCCATTCTGGGATCCACGGATGAGGTTGCCACCGGCCCTTTGAGCCCAAGGGCCCAGGTGATCCACAAACATGTTGAATGCAGCCCCTGCCTTTTGCGAGAATGTCCTATCGATTTGCGCTGCTTTTCCCGAATCGAGGTGGACGAGGTTTATGAGACCGCACGAGCTCTCCTGCACAACGGCGATCTTTTTGGATCGTGATGGTACCCTGATCGAAGAAGTCGGCTATTTGCAACATCTCGAGGATATCCAGATCTATCCTGAAGCTTTTGAAGCCGTGGAAAAGATTAACCAGAGTGGCGCCCGGGCCATCGTGATCACCAACCAGTCGGCCATCGCCCGTGGTCTCATCCGTGAGAAGGACCTGGAGCAGCTGCATCGCTTCATTACTGATGCGTTTCATCAAAAAGGGGCTCGCATCGATGCCTTCTACTACTGTCCTCATCATCCCACGGAGGGAACGGGAGTCAATACCCGGACCTGCGATTGTCGTAAACCCGAGCCCGGACTTCTCCTTCGCGCTGCGCAGGATCTTCAACTCGACCTGAACGCCAGCCACATGATTGGCGATACTCTGCGAGACATCGAAGCGGGACACCGGGCAGGCTGTCGGTCCATACTAGTAAAGAGCGGTTATGGCCAGGAGGAACTCCTATCGCCGGACAAGGAAAAAGGCTCAGGTTCTTCCTTGAGCAACTCTTTGCAGCGGCCTGACCACGTTTCCATAAATATTCTGGAGGCGGTCCATTGGATTCTGGAGCACAACCTTGAAGGACAATCTAAAGCAACTCATTGAAAAGTACACCCAAATAAAGGTTTTAGTCTTAGGTGATTTTATCCTGGACGAGTTCATCTTTGGGGAGATCTCCCGCGTGTCACGCGAAGCTCCGGTCTTGATTCTCAACTACCAGAGCACCGAAACCGTCGCCGGGGGAGGCGCCAACACGGTTGCTAACGTGGCAAGCCTGGGTGCACAAGTCATTCCGGTCGGGTTTGTGGGAGACGATCCTCCAGCCGATCTCCTCTTCTCCGTCTGGCCCAAAGGCCTGGAAACGCGTTACGTTTTTCGGGACGATGCCTTTCAGACCACTCGAAAGGCCAGGATTCTTGCCGGCTCCTTCCACTCCTTTCGCCAACAAGTCGTGCGCATGGACTATGAGCAACCCTACCGTCTCCAGGAAAGTCACGAGCAGAAATTGCTCGAGGCTCTCACTGAACTCATCCCTCAAGTCGATGCGGTCATTTTATCCGACTACAGCCTGGGCAACATCAATGAGCTGGTGCGGGAAGCGGCGCTGGCACTGGCGGCTCAGCATAAGAAACTCATCATCGTAGATTCACGGGACAGTCCGGACATTTATAGAGGTGCCACCTCCATTACGCCCAACATTACGGAAATCGAAGCCGTTCTGTCCCTCCCCATCGGCCAGGACCTGCCCCTCCTCCAGGAGGTGGGCGCTCGACTGGTTCAGGAGTGGCAATTGCAAGCCCTGCTGGTTACTCGAGGCAAGCTCGGAATGTCTCTCTTTGTCCCGGATGGCTTTGTACACATCCCTGTTTACGGAAGCGACGAAGTGATGGACGTCACCGGAGCTGGCGATACCGTGACCGCCAGTTATTGCACGGCTCTGGCCGCCGGAGGATCTTTTGAAGAGGCGGCGCGATTGGCCAACTATGCGGCTGGTCTTGCAGTCATGAAAAAGGGCACCGCCACCGTCTCTCCAGCTGAGCTTCTAAAGGCCATCCAGGGAGATCCTTCATGAGTAAGGTTAAGGCTCTGCAGGAGATCAGCACCCTTGTGACCGAGCACCGGACAGCCGGGAAAACCGTGGTTTTCGCCAACGGTTGTTTTGATCTTTTACATGTTGGGCACATTCGCTACCTGGAAGCGGCCCGTGCCCTGGGAGACATTCTAGTGCTCGGTTTAAATGGCGACAAGTCGGTGCGACAACTCAAGGGAGCCGGGCGACCCTTGATGAACCAGGACGAGCGGGCTGAAATTCTGGCAGCACTGGAATGTGTGGATTACCTGGTTCTTTTTGATGAGCCCACCGCCGAGAAGGTTCTGGAAACCCTCAAACCCAATATTCATGCCAAAGGTACGGACTATACCCGGGAGTCGGTGCCGGAAAGAGAGACAGTTCTCTCTTACGGGGGCTCGATTGCCATTGTGGGGGATCCTAAGGATCATTCCACCAAGGATTTCTTAAAACAGATCGCTGAGGATAGACCTTCCCCTGAATCCGAACATCGCTCACAATAAAATGGGTCAACAGAAACTCTTGATCGTCAGACTGGGGTCGTTGGGGGACATCATCCACACCATCCCCGCCCAGCAACTGCTCGCTCAACACTTCTCCCAGGCTCAGATCCATTGGCTCACGGAACCTCCCTACCCTAACCTTCTGGACCGTATCCCCGGTATATCCAGGGTGTGGTTGGCAGATACCAAGAAGTGGCGAAGAGAACTCTTCTCTGTGAGGGAAAGCATCCATTTAATTCGATCGCTGCGCCAACACAACTTTGACATCGCATTGGACTTTCAGGGTCTGATCAAATCCGCCCTGCTGGCTAAATTGTCGGGTGCAGAGCGGGTCATCGGCTTTGTCGCTCACCAATGCCGGGAACCTGCTTCCCGACATTTTTATTCAGAAACCGTGGTTGGAGACGACGGTTCGCGACCTCACGCCGTTGAGATCAATCTCCAGTTGGCTCGATCCCTGGGCTGTTCCCAAAATGGAGCCAGTCCTTTAATCCCCCTGGACATTCCCTCTGAAGCGTTCGATTACGTGGACAACCAGCTCAGCAAAAACAAAATCTCCAAGCCGATCCTGGTCAATCCGGGAGCCGGTTGGGTGACGAAACTCTGGCCCCTCAAGAACTACGCCCAACTCATGCTTCGCATTCATCAAGAATTGGGACATGGGATTGTTCTCACTTACGGGCCCGGGGAAGAAAGTGTGGTCCAGGAAATTCAGACCCTCACCGCACCCCACCCTATGACCGCCTTCCCCACCACCTTTTTACAATTGGCGGCCCTGTGCCGTCGCGCCCGGCTGCTCATCGCTGGAGACACCGGGCCGCTGCACCTGGCCGTATCTCTAGGAACCCCAACCGTGGCCATCCTGGGACCTACCTCCCCCTGGCGAAATGGACCCTTTAATGCAAAGGACCCCATCGTCAAACGCTATCTCTTTTGCTCCAACTCCTACAAACGCACCTGTAACGAGTTCATTTGTATGGATATCCCGGTTCAGGAAGTGTTTGACGCGGTCATTCGGCGTCTTGACTCATGACTTCAGTCCAGAGAATCCGTGTTCCCGCCGGCTTTGTCTTCGCTGCTGTCTATCTTTACTTCTCCCAACCTCGAATCGACTTCCTGGTGGGCGGAGTGGCCCTGGCAGCCGCAGGTCTGGCCTTTCGTATCTGGGCTTCCGGCCACATTGAAAAAGGAACTCGACTGGCCGCCCGGGGTCCCTATCAGTGGACACGTAATCCGCTTTACTTTGGGTCTTTCCTCATGGGTCTTGGATTCACACTGGCTGCAGCAAACGTTTGGTTGCTGGTTCTTTTCCTCTTTCTTTTTCTTCTGATTTACATTCCCGTCATGCGACGAGAAGAGGAGGAACTCGGACAAGCCTTCGGACCCCCATTCGAATCCTATCGTCAACGGGTACCCCTGTTCGTGCCCTATGTCAAGACCTCTGCTCAAGTTGAGGAATCGGCAAGCCAGGATGGACCGCGCAACTTTCAGTGGCGCCGGGTGATCTCAAATCGTGAATACAACTCCGTCATTGGATTTCTGATCATGACTGCGCTGATGTGGGTTAAAATGTTATGGAAGTGAGGCGAGGTCTTTTTTTCATCTTAATTCCCTGTCTTTTCCTGGCTTTGGTTCCTGTGGCCACACCCCAGAAAGCTCCCCTGGAGTTGCTGGGCAAGAAAAAGAACTATTCAGTGCCCTTCCAGGAGGGAGAGAAACTCCGATACGAGGTGAACTGGAAGCCTCTTTTTCTGACCCCCGCTTTTAAAGCGGGTGAACTGACCTTCTCCATTCGTCGATCCGAGTACAAGAAGCGACTCACCTATACCATCTCCGCATCGGCATTTTCGGATGGTTTGCTGAGTTCCATTGCCGGTGTGCAGGTACGGGATTACTTCGAGTCTAACATCGATCGCGAAACCTTTCGTTCCTATCGGTTGTTGCGACAGGTTCGCCAAAATAAACGCAATAGAGACTTGGAGGTCGTGTTTGACTACGACCGCAATTCCATCCTGGTCCACGAGACCAATCTAGCGGTGAATCCGCCTGAGGAAGTTCACAAGAAGATCGAGGGAATTCCCGGCCCCATCGCCGATGTCTTGTCCGTTTTTTATGTGGCTCGGCTCCACTCGCTCACACCGGGAGAGGAGTACCAGGTTCACCTCAGTGAGCGGGGAGAGCCCAAGCAGATCCGATTCCAAGTTCAGACCCGGGAAAAGGTACAAACCGAGATCGGAGGGTTTAATGCCGTTCGCATCAGCACCGTGGGCGGGCTCTTCAGAAATGGAGGGGACTTCCGCGTCTGGTATTCCACCGATCCGCTGCGCTTCCCCCTTCAATTCGAAGCCGATGTGAAGTACGGCAAGATCTACGGCAAAGTGATCGGTCTGGAAACACCGCGGGAGAGCCGAAGCGTGATTCGGATCGACTGAAACCTCCTGACCACCTGACCGGAACATAAAACCTGAAACCCGTTGTCTCTGATCTGTGCTCTGACGCGTGGTACAATGAGGATTCAAATCCGGCAAGTAGAGAGGGTGATCGCCTTTCGGGCTCGACCCGGAAGGAGGAAAGTCCGAGCACCACAGGGCAGCGTGCTTCCTAACGGGAAGGGGGGGTGACCCTACGGAAAGTGCCACAGAAAACATACCGCCTGGGTTTTCTCAGGTAAGGGTGAAAAGGTGGGGTAAGAGCCCACCGCTTCGATGGTGACATCGAAGGCACGGTAAACCCCACGCGGTGCAAGGCCAAATAGGCTCCGTTGCAACCTGGCCCGGTTCATCCATTGTTTATTCGATGGAAACGGAGCGGGTGAGCCGCTTGAGGATTGGGGTGACTCAATTCCTAGACGAATGATCACCGCCCTGAAAAGGGTTACAGAACTCGGCTTACATCTCTGCTTGCCGGAAAAACCGCAGACCACAGACCACTTCCAACGAACACTACGAAGAGGTCAGAAGCCGGGCGCGCGTCTATCCGCGGGCTGATTTTCCTCACCGGTGGTACAATAGCCCTCTCTCGGGTGGGGACGTAGCTCAGCTCGGAAGAGCGCCTGAATCGCACTCAGGGCCAGGGTAAAACGCTCTGGCCCTTTCTTTATGCGGATTCCAGGGTGAAAGCCTTACCCTTACTGGTTTTCCCAACTTTACAGGAGTTACAGGAATTGCGGTCAAAGATGTGAATACAGCTCAACTGTGACGGTAGAACTGACACAAAAACTGACACAGTGATTTGAGATTGAAACGCCTAACCAGCACGGCCAATCTGGATGCAGCCATCCTGTATAATTAGATAGTGGCACTCACACAAGAAGTGGGCTTTAACCTCACCCCCAAGCAAAAGGCATTTGCCGATGCCTACATCAAAACCGGAAGTGCTCCTGAAGCAGCTTTGAATGCCTACAACTGCTCCAACCGAAACTCTGCCCGTGTGATGGGTTACAAGGCCCGCCACAACCCCAAGGTTCGAGCTTACCTACAAGACCAGGTCCTGACAGAAACACTCGTCAATGAGGGTGTGGAATGTATCCCGTCAGCGAAAGTGGGACACATAGGGCCGAGAGTTAAGAGAGAGTTGGAAGGTTTGAGGGGGTGAGATCTCACCCCCTCAAAGGGCTGATCTTGGCAGCCCATCAGAGCAAGCCGATGCTGGTCATGGCACAACCAAAAGGAGAACGCTATGACCACAGACGTCGTCAAACAGATCCGTAGGGCCACCCGCCGGAGATTCACGGCCGAAGAGAAGATCCACATCGTTTTGGAGGGGCTCCGCGGAGAGATTCCCGTCACCGAACTGTGCCGCAAAGAAGGGATTCAACCTTCGATCTACTACAAGTGGTCCAAGGCCTTCCTGGATTCGGGCAAAAACGGTCTAACCCGGGAGACCCAACGGAATGCGACTTCCGGTGAGGTGCGTCGCTTGAAGGAGGAGAATGAGGCCTTGAAGAAGGCGGTGGCCGAGACGGTAGTGGAGAACCAAAAGCTAAAAAAAAGTTTGGGCCTGTAAGGCGAAGGAGGTATCAGAGGATGCTCAGCGAGCACAAGCTGGAAGTTTTAAGGACAGTGGAGGCCTCCGAGTTACCGGTCCGGGAGGTGCTGGATCAACTCGAGATCCGCCCGCTCGACCTACTATCGCTGGAGACACCACTTTCGAAAGAGGGGGTTGGCAGGCTTGCGGGACCGTCCCCCAGGATCAGGACGGGTTTGGAATCAGATCCTGCCCAAAGAACGGGACCGAATCCTGGAGATGGCGCTGCTGTTTCCAGAGTGGTCCTCACGAGAAGTGAGCTGCCAGGTGACGGATAGGTGCGGGTTTACGGTCTCGGAATCCTCGGTCTACCGGATTTTGAAAGCGGAAGGGCTGATTCGGGAGGTTCAACTCCGGAGCTTTCCAGCCGAATCGGAATATCGAATCAAGACGACCCGACCCAACCAGCAGTGGCAAACGGATGCGACCTATCTTCTGGTCAAGAACTGGGGCTGGTACTATCTGATCTCAGTACTGGATGACTTTAGCCGGAGGATCCTGGCCTGGGGACTTCACACGGCCATGCGTGCTGGAGACTTCAGCCAGGTGGTCGAGGCGGCTTGTGAGAGAACGGGTGTGGAACAGGCTCCGTTGTCTGATCGGCCCCGGCTGGTGACAGACCGCGGACCGGCTTTGATCTCCAAAGACTTTGGTCAGTATCTGGAGACCAAGGGACTGGGCCACATCCTGGCCTCACCCTATCATCCCCAGACCAACGAGAAGATCGAACGCTACCATCGTTCCTGCAAGGAACGCATCAACCTAATGGTCTGGGAGACACCCGAGGAGTTGGAGCGAGAAATCGCGGTCTTTATCGACTACTACAACTCCAGGCGCTATCACGAGGCCCTGGGTAACGTCACACCCGATGACATGTACTTCGCAAGACGAGATTCCATCCACACAAAAAGGAGAAGATTGAAAGGAGTCACCCTTGCCCGTCGGCAGGCGATCAATGCTAAACTAGCCCGATCAGCATCGGTTCCCACTGTCTCTTAGCTTGGAACCCCAAATGTCCCATTCTCGCTGAAGACGTACACGTGAAGTTTCTGGCCGAGAGAATGGAAGAAAAAAGGTTGAGTCCTGCCACAAGGAATCGTCATCTGGCTCATCTTTCAAGCATGTTTAACAAAGGGAAAGAGTGGGGTTTGGTGACAGACAATCCTGCTCAGGGGATCAAACCTTTGAGGGAAAATGGAGCCAGAACTAGGTTCCTGGATCGGGGAGAAATTCAGCAACTACTGGACGTTGCCAGTCAGACCTTTCGCCCCATCCTTATCATTGCCCTTCACACTGGCATGAGAAAGGGAGAGATTCTGAAGCTGAGGTGGAGTGATGTGGACTTCAACAACAGCATCATAACCATCCAAGAATCAAAGAGCGGCAAGAAGAGAATGCTCCCAATGGATGCCACTGTTTGTGAGACTTTTAAAGTTCTTCCGAGCAGGTTCAAGAAAGGTTACGTCTTCCCTTCCCCAGTAGGAGAAGGCAAGCCTCTCTATGATTGTCGGAAACAGTTTAGCAATGCCGTGAAACAAGCTGGCATTCACAACTTCCGTTTTCACGACCTTAGGCACACTTTCGCATCACACTTGGTAATGTCGGGAGTGGACCTAATGACTGTGAAGGAACTGCTCGGTCATGCTACGTTGACCATGACCATGAGATATTCCCACCTCGCTCCTGACCATCGCATGAGAGCCATCAAGACCCTCGATTCTGCCTACCAAACTGACACAAAAACTGACACAGTGGAAAATTCAGGAATTGACGCCTTGGCCCAAGTAGTTGAAAATAATCGGGTGGGGACGTAGCTCAGCTCGGAAGAGCGCCTGAATCGCACTCAGGAGGTCGAGGGTTCGAATCCCTTCGTCTCCACCACTTTAACCCCTTTAATTTCATAAGATTACCCAGATACTAAAAAGCACCCAGAACCGGTCCAAAAGGCCCTGGGTGCAGATAGGGTGCAGATTATGGGTAAAAAAAGGGGTTACACTACCACCCTCTCGGCCTTTGAATTGTCTGCCGCTCTGTTAAGAGACGGGAGCCTGTTCATCGCCTCACGCTGACTATCATTCGGGATCCAATGGCTGTAAATCTTCATGGTGATCTGTGGGTTCGCATGGCCGAGCTGCTGGCTGACGTATAAGATATTTCCCCCGTTGCACAGGAGTTGAGAAGCGAAGGTGTGTCTCAGATCGTGAAACCTGATGTCCCGAAGACCCGCTTTGTGCAGTACCCGCTTGAAGTAACGCCGCTTCACGTTATACATATCCAGGAAACCGCCCTGGCGGTTGGAGAAAATCCACTCGGGGATTGCATTCTTGCCGTCCTTCATCGCCTCTTCCTGCATCTGGCGGCGAAGGCCTCTCAAGGCTTCCAATAAATCGTCTGAGAGGTCCACCCTTCTTCTTCCGTTCTTGGTCTTCAGGCTTGTGACCTGGCCACGGACAACCTGGCGGCGTACCTCAAGAAACTTCCCATGCCAGTCAACGTCAGGCCACTGAATACCGGCCAACTCCCCGCTTCTCATGCCCGTATGAAGTGCGCAGAGGAACAAGGGGTACCGCTTGGGCTCATACTTCAATGTGGTCCCAAGGAAGAGAACAGATTCCTCTTCTGTCAGTGGTGTAATTTCTTCATGTTTGACCGGGGCCTGGCGGTAGAAGGTTCCAAGGCTTTTGGCAGGGTTCTCACTCACTACCTTGTCTTCAATGGCTTGGTTGTAGACGATCGCAAGCGAAGCCAGAACCAACCGAATTGAATCTCTGGCGAGTCCCTTCTCTACCAGCTCCGCAACAAACTCCTTCATCTTGACCCGCGTGAGGTCATCCAGGCATAGCTGCCCAAACTTAGGCAGCACATGCACCCTCATACTCGTTTCGTAGGACGACCATGTAGTCGGCTCGAGCGTGGCTCTGTAGGACTTCTCAAAGGTTTTGAACTGGCGACTAAGCGTAGGGGTCGCTGGCTTTGCCTTTTCAGGAAATGCTCCCTTGCCGAGGGTAAGCCTGGCTTCGATCTTCCGAGCGGCTTCTCTTGCTGCTTTACGGTCTCCAACCTTCCGGCAGGTCCGCTTGGTGTTGTGGACGATAAACACCCACCACACGCCTGAGTCTTTTACTTTTTCTCTGACTGTTACTCCCATGTTATTTCTCCTTCCTTTCCCTCTGACCGCCCGAAGACGGCCAGGGGTTTGCCGTAACTTCCGTCACCGTTTTGCTTCCACTTTTCGGTCATAATTTCTACAACCCTGGCCCCCAGCGGCCTTACTATTTTAGAGGGCCGATTGTTGCCTCTGTCACGGGGGCCAGGGGGTTTTCTCGTCTCGTTAAACGTCCAGCCCTAAGTGATGCCTCGCATAGAAGCGAAACGGTATCCGATACCTCGAACCGTTTCTATGCAGTACGCAGCCTCACCCAATTTGCTGCGAAGTCGCTGGATGTGGGTATCCACTCCGCGTGCGCCGCCATCTCCAGGGTTCATCCCGCAATATTCCAAGATGGCGTCTCGGCTTAAAACCGTCCCCGCATTTTCCAGAAAGCACCTGAGTAAGTTGAACTCTTTGATGGTTAGATTGATCCTCTTTTTCCCTATAACGGCCTTCCGAGCATCCATATCAAGAGAAACATCACAGCATCCAAAGACAGTAAGTCGGCGTTCCATTTCCTTGTCCCACTTTTGTTGCTTCTTCCTCTCTTCTTCGCTCTCGCACAGTTTCCAAACAAGCAATTCCATAAGGTTACCGATGTACTCAAAGTCCTTCGGGTGTGCATGCTGAATCGCCGTTTGCAGATTGTCGTGCATTTGCTTCTCTAGGGTCTGACGGTCCGGGGTTAAGACATTTAGCTTGGGGTTAACTTTTGCTCCCATGCCTCACCCCCTTTTCTTTGCTTTTCAATTCATTCGCCGCCTTAGACTTAGACCTGAGGCCATGTTCATGAAGCTTCCTTCTCAATTCCTTGTTATGCCTCCGGCGTTGCATGCCCTTTTTTGTCCTGCTGCTGCTTTTACCCATTGCTCACCTCCTCCCTTCGCCAAGTTGGTTAGGGAGGATCTCCCGCCTGAGCAACTGAAACTCACGAGCCGTGATCGTGAATTCGACGAGCGGGGGGTTGGGCTGAGGGTCAGGGGATTTAAGTATTTTGGATTTAGCCATTGCAACCTCCTAGTGTGGTTGTGGTGGTCAGGGCTTGGAGGATGTTTGCTCACCCTTCAGGCCCGCTTCCCGAAAGCCGACACCTTGCCACCTTTCGTTCTCCACCTTTTGGTGCCCCGGCTATCCTGCGTGAATCCTTTCAAAGCGCGAACCGAGAAAGGCACAGGACGGCCAGGACGGGTCAAATTTTAATGGGTTGATTCCAGATTCACAAGGTTTCCTTCCTCGGTTCGCTGATACCACCCTACACCGACCGGCTGACCGTTGCAAGGATAAAGTGCAGGAGATAGACTCCTGCTCATATCGGAAGAACAGAATCCTTTTAGGGAGGGGGAAAATGACAAAGACAAGTAGAGAGATCAAAGAAAAGGTTAAACGAGTCGTGGAAGAGTTCCGGGAAGAACAGGAAAAAGACGCAGCGTTGAGACGGTGGGCCAAGGAAATAGTGAAGGAGTTGGCAAAATGACCGTCAAAGTTCACCCTGCCGGCAAATTCACAGGTAAGCCTTATGCCAAGGGCTGGTATGCCGTCGCCCACTACAAAGGGAAGAGGAAGGCTCTTAGATGCGAGAGCCAGGAAGAGGCCAACAAGGCCGCTAGGTATCTGCGCGTGGAACTGGAAGTCCTGAGTAAGAAATCCTTCCAGGACTTTGGGGGAGCGAGGAAAAGTCGTCTTCCCACCTTCCGGCAATACTCCACAAAATGGCTCAAGGAAGCTCATACGACAGACCGCAAGGAAACCACCGTTAAGCTGTACGCCGGTGCCATCAGGAACCACCTGAACCCGACCTTTGGCAAACTGGCACTGGATGAAATCACCTACGCCCAGGTCAAGGCCATGTGCATCAATCTGCAAGCCACCCTGTCCGCTGAGAGCATCAGAAGCATTGTGAGTGTGGCCCGCCTGGTGATGAAAGAAGCAGAGCGGGAAGGGCTGATCGCCAGTAATCCGATCAAAGACCTGGGGCGGTATTTTGGGCAGAAGAAAGCGGTCAGGGAAGCCGACCCGTTTAGTGTGGAGGAACTGGTTGCAATTCTGGAGGCGTCTGCCATCTGGCCCTATTACCACGAGTTCATCACATTGTCGGCTAAGACCGGTCTCCGCTTTGGAGAGGCTCGGACCTTGCAGTGGGACGACTTCGACTTCGGCAAGCGGCAAGTACTGATCCGGCGCAACTGGCCGGTCAACGGCAGTCTGACCACCCCCAAGACAGCTAAGAGCACCAGGAGGGTGGACACCACACCGGAGCTGACCCTCATGATGCGGCAACTCAAAAAGTCCCAGAAAGCCCTGGCTCTCAGAGACGGGAAAGAACTCGACAAGTGGGTGTTCCCATCCCACACCGGCCACGTACCCATCAGCCATAGCTGGTTCGTACGGACAGTCTGGCGGCGGGTCCAGGAAAAGGCGGAGGTGAGGGTGAGGAACTGGCACAGCCTGAGACATACTTTTGCGACTCACCTTCTCATGGCTGGCGTGAATCCCATGTACGTCTCCCAGCAGCTGGGGCACGCTAAAACGAGCATGACGATGGACATCTATGCTCACTGGGTGCCGGAAGACGCTGGGGCTCGGGGGGTGGATGTACTGGATAGGTCGTGACATCATTTACTTGAAAAGTCCTACGAGGTTGCCTCTCACTGGATTAATGCCGTCGTGATGAATCGTCGCGATAAGAGCCAGAGAACAATAGCCTGAGAAATTTTCAAATTTTATTTTTTGCTGGCCAGGAGTCCCAAGCCACCTTTCCACGGCATGTGCGAGCCTCCCCACTGTTGAACATCGAGGAAGCAGGATCCTACGCTTGTCGGTTCTGCGTTCCATTTTTAGATACAATGCGTCCGAGAACATCAATCTAGCGGAATATAGAACCAATCTTATCAACGAGTTTCGGAGAATAAAACGGCTGGCAGAGAGGGCTCTATCGCAGATCACAGAGCAACAGTTCTTTCAGACAACAAACGATGATAGCAACAGTATCGCGATAGTGGTTAAGCACGTAAGTGGCAATTTGAGGTCTAGGTGGAAAGACTTCTTAACAAGTGACGGTGAAAAACCTGATCGAGATCGTGACAAGGAATTCGTGATCCAACCAGAGGACACCAAGTCTGGTTTGATGGAGAGGTGGGAGCTGGGCTGGTCCCATCTCTTCTCAGCTCTGGCTGATCTGAGCGATCAGGATTTAGATGCCACCGTACAGATTCATGATGAACCTCATACGGTGTACCAGGCCATCAACCGTCAGCTTTCACATTATTCGTATCACGTCGGGCAGATAGTCTACATCGCGAAACACCTGTGTGGTCAGTCATGGACATCTCTGACTATTCCAAAGGGGGAGTCAAGAGAGTTCAATGCGAGTCCTGAAGAATATCTAGAAGACAGTGGGGTATAGCACACGGCAACTCCGCAGGGTGCGTATAGGGTGCAGAAAGTGCGGTTATTTTCCGCGTCTCGCCGCAGTATGGGGTCAATGGGTGCGGCGCGTCGTGCTGCTTTCTAAGGTCTTAAAAGCGGTGCAGATAAGATGCCTTGAAGAACAGACCGCGGCTTGTGGTCATGTAGTCCCCGCCATTCGGAAGGAGCTGGCCCGACTCAAAAGTGCGCTTCTCGTAAAGGGATCCGTATCCGGCGTGGAGGACCGTGCCGGGAACGAACTCGTACGACGCAAGCAGATCGGTTAACAGCCGGTGGCGGGAACTATCGTACTGCTCGAGCAGGCGTATAAGGAAATGTCTGTTGAAGTGGTAGGCGACCCTCAAGTTCACAATATCCACCTCAAAAACGCGTTCGCCCGTAGATGCCCGGTTAAACCGCACTGCGTTGTACTCGATGCTCTGATTGAGGTGCTGGTTCGGCTGCAGTGTAAGGCTGAAGCTCCCTGTGCGTGACTGTCCCTGAAACGGGTTCACCGGGTCGAAGAAAATGGCCCGCCCCGTGTTGAAATCGCCGTTGATATGGAGCCATCGAAGCATCTGGACCGTGCCCTCGACATTGATCCCTCCTCCCGTCTTGAATTGCTGACCTAGCCATGGTTCGTCGCCGCGGCGATGGGCGACGCTGAGAAACCCTTGCCGCGTGAAATTGAATCGGATGCCGGTGTTGAATAGTGCTTCTTTGCCGTCCTGATTTCGATCATGCCCAAGCTTCATCCAGTAGAACGGATGCACTCGTTTCAACCAGACGTAACTGCCTTCTTTTGAATAGAAATTGAGCTCTCCAAAAGACCACCCCGAAGTGAAACCGGTACGATTGAAAAACGCAGTGTCCATTTGGAAGTCCCTTCCGTAATGCTCCACCTGATTGAACCATGCGATTCGGCGTGTGTTGTAGTTGTACGACACCTGGGTGGCGGCACTTCGAGTGCTGCCTCCGGAACTGACTGCGGTTTGCGAGTTGAGAAATGTTGCTGAGACTTGCTGGGAGGGCGAGAGCCTGACCGACAGATCGCCGCCTACGACAGTATTGCGGCGTCCCGCATGCTCCGTGTCTGTCACGATGGCGCCGATGTAATCCGACCCCCCCAGCGCATAGGTCACGCGTCCGATCGTGAAAAACTTACTTGTAGGGTCGTTGCCTTCAGGGTTCTCGTCAGACGCATTGAGCAGGCCGAACGTGACCCTGCCTGCGGTTCCGGTGAGCTTGCTTCCCCAAGAGGGATCGATGATCCGCCGGGTGTGCACCCCTGTTCGCATGTTGCCGTCGCCACCGGTTCCGGCAATGTTGAACAGACCCATACCTTCCATAAAGAAAGGACGCTTCTCCGAATTGAAAATCGGGAAGCGCTGGTTGACCTCGACCTGGAACGCATCGCTCTCCACCTGACTGAAGTCCGGATTGATCGTGCCGTCGAGGGTGATATTGGAAGTGATCCCGAACTTCCCGCTCAGGCCGATGTCGCCTTTCTGAAGGGCGTCGTTCCATTGGGTTGGCGTGGCCCGAGTCTGGCTGATGCCGTACGTGATACTGGGCAAGACCTCGACCAACTGCGGCTGGCTGAGGTCGTTGAACACCAGGAGACCGGGCCTGTCGAATACCCACTGTCCCGGTAGCATCTCGGGCCACGAGTATGAGACGCCGGTTCGGCTGATTCGCCGAAAGAACAGGATGCCCATCCTTACTTCGTCGTCGCCTGAGAAGCGAATGGTCTGAAGAGGCACTCTCATCTCGATGACGTAACCGTCATCGGTGATCGTGCCGGCGCTGTCCCACAGCAGATCGACCTCAAACTGCTCCCCGGACGCCGACGTATTCAGCGCGTCCATCTGAATACCGCTGGGATTCGAAAACAAGTGATAGGCGGTTTGGCCCGTCCCGGCCGAATCCAGGCTCAGCGCCATCCAGTCGTCATTAAACGCGTTGTCGCGGCGGCTGATGGTGGTGCGTATCCTGTCGGGTTCGGGATCAAAACAGTGAAAGGCGAAAAAGATGTTTCGATCGTCATAGACAATCCGCACATCGGTGCGCCACTCGGCTCTCTCGCCGCGCAGTGGGTTATACGAGACCCAATCAACGAGATCCAGGGGTTCGCCCCTCCAGGCCTCGTCATTCAGATGGCCATCGATCGTCGGCGAAGCAGTCGTGCGCGAAACATGGAACTCCGGACGACTTTGACCGTGAATCGGGCTCGATCCAAATATGAAGACTCCTGCTGCGACGGTCCAGAGGGCCCTGTTGTTGACGGAAAACAAGGGGAAGATCCTTCTTGTGCCTGGTCTCATGTTGTCCTTAGACTCCGTGTGGAGAGAAACGGTTGGTGCTGAAGGCGGTGGGGAGGTGTTTTGCCGGACCAAAACTGATTCTGCGCGCTTCCGCCGGCGATATCTATCTTAGACGGGAGTTTTGATTGCCACTAATCAGTCTTACCTCGACATCATCGTCACGCGATATCGCAATCTCGACAAGAGGGTCAGTTCGCCGGCAGACCCATAGCGAGTACCCCTCGCTGGATTTCTTTTGCTGATTTATTCACATGGCCGTGTAGTCGGCATACCGGACTAGTGATTTTCGCTCAGCGGCAAGAGGACGAGATGGCCCCGGCAACCCATGGTCAGTTCCGGAATCTCGTTGATCTCTCTGATAGAATCTTTCATGGCCAAGCTCCTTTGCTTAGAGTGAATATTTTGCAGCCCAAGCTTTGGGACTGCGTTCCTTTAATTGCAGCTCATTTTAGAGACTGCCTCTGAGGAGTTTGGCCTTCTCATCCTTATCTGCGGCGGATGAATTTGGAGCCGTGAGTGGACGGTGAAAATCTGGTTGCGTATAGGTTGCGGAAGTTGCGGCTTTCTTCCGCGTTATTCCGCTCTGTGCCACTTTGGTGAATTGCTGAAATCCAGTAAATACAGTATTTTCAAGAGATGCCTGGATTTACCCTAACAACAGACCGTTTGATCTTTGAGACCTAAAGGCCTTCTCGTCTATCCTTAGAACCTATTCAAAATAAATGACTTAGTAAAAACAGGAACCGCAACCGAAGAACCTGGATGAGCCTTTGGTTGCGTCTTGGTTGCGGATTTAGGGGTCATCTTAGGAATCAAAGTTAGGTGGAATTGAGTGAACGCTCGTTGGGTTCCTCACCCAAAGGGCTCTGGCTGTCTTAGCTAACGCTCGGCATCAGAGGGGCCGCGTAGCGCCACCTTTGGCATGCCGTTGTTAGGCCATGCGAGAGTCATCCTTTCTTCGCTCCTCCAAGAAGGGCCATCTCCAGCCACTTCCAGTGGCAGTCCACGTCCTCAAATCCAATCTCGCGCAGCCACTGAAGCTGAGTCTCTACACTAACAAGCTTGTTGGAAGGATCTTCATCTGCCTCGGTGGCTCCGAGCGCTCGCAGAAATCTTTCGTGCAGTTCGGTGGTTGCGGGTGCCACATGCTCCAGGTTACAGAAGATGCCACCGGGCGATAACGCAGTGTAGATCTCGGAATAGAGCGCCTTCTTCCGTTCGTCGGTGCAGTGATGTATGGCAAAGCTCGATACGATCACGTCGAATCGGCCGAGATCGGGCAGGGGTTCGTCCAGATTATGCTCGATCACCTGAACCTTCTCGTCGCCACGAAATCTCTCACGTGCGGCGTCCAGCATGGCTGGAGAAAAGTCGAGTGCGACGCCCTCTGTGTCCCGCCTGTCAATCCGCAGCAAAGCCAGTAAGCGACCGTCTCCGGTTCCTAGATCAAGTATTCGTTCAACCGTCTTCGGGACGAACTCCAGCACCACAGCCTCGCCTTCCGTGCGATGCGGAATCTGATCCGCACGAGCCAAATACTGCAGCGCGTGCTCGGTGTTTGCCCATTCGTTAATATCACTCATGGTTCTGATAAATGGCCCTAACGATGCGTATGCTAACCAGCATAATATCCTCCGCATAAGACGCAAGCAGAAATAGGCCCATTTCTCCCCCAGGATTACTCAGGCAGCTGGCCTTTCTGCCCGTTGCCTCACGTAAAAATCTATTCCAAAGGGTATTCGTTGCCTCACTAAGAATCTATCCGAAAGGGATTGCAAAAAGTGGTGGTAAAAAGCACCAACCAGAGGAGTGGCAACCCCTTGCCCAACACCCGCAGCCTGCAGCAAGAGAAAGATTTTCACATCCAGCCCGCTTCCCATCGTTTCTTCTGCTCAGGAGTCGGTTTGAGCAAAAGGCAATTCTGAAGCCAGCCGATCTGCCGTGCCAGCTGGGCCGGATTGAGCTTCTCATACTCTCGGGCCAGTTCCCGCTTGATCTTGTCCGCCACCTCAGGGGACTCGCAGATCCTCCGGTAGGGAGTTTTCGGCACATCATACTTTTTCCAGATCCGAGACCCTCGACGTTGCTTGGCCACCATCTTCATGACCGGCTTGAAAAAGTTGATCTGCAGTCGCAGCCGATCGTACAACTCGTTCACCAGCTCCTGTTCTCGCTCTCCCTCGTAGCGAGCATAACCCACGGCCCGCCGAACCACCGAATAGTTTTTCTGCTCCACATAAGGGTTGTCATTCTTGCGCGAGGGGCGGGTTCGGCTGAAGCTGATCTTTTCCTGCTCACAAAAACGAATCAAGTGCTTGTTGATGAACTCGCTGCCGTTGTCCGAAGCCATCCCCAGCCAAGGGAAGGGCGAGCGCTTCTGAAGCAGCTTCATCGCTTCCAGGACCCACACCTGGGCCTTATTGCGCACCGCTCGGACCTCTGTCCAGCCCGTGTACACGTCCGTCACATCCAGGGTTTGAAGGTAGTCCCCCCGACCCTGGCCTCCCTCATGGCCCACCAGGTCCACTTCCACAAAACCGGGGCGATCCTCCTGCCAGTCGGCGAAACGCTTGATCGGAATCTGGTGTTTGAGCAGCGTTCCCGGCTTGGTTCCGGATCGTCCTTTGAGACGGTGCTTGCACCTTTCGGGCTCCAGCAGCCGATCGATGGTGGCGGCGCTGATCTGCATCAACCGCTCATGGGTGCTGGCATCCACTTTCAGTTCCCCATGTCTTTGTAAAATGGGTACCACTTCCGGCAAAATCGCGACCAGACGTTTGCCACACAAATAGTCCAGTATCTCCCAGATCATCGTCAGCGCCTTTAGAACTTTCTGGTCGTATTTGCGGGCCCGCTCTCGCCGTACTCTCTTGCCGATATCCCCTACCGCCACCAGCTTGGGGCTCAACCGGATCCGCTTGCCCTGGTGGCGAAGCAGATAGGCTCCATAGCAGCGGTTGTAGCCCGTCATTTGGGTAAACTCCGTCAACACTTCCCCCTTCACCTTCTTGCCCTTCTTCCGGTAGCGGGGGGCAAAACTTTTGATCAATACACGCTTTTCTGCCATCGTTAACCTCATTGGTGCCCTCCATTCCTTCATGGAGGACACTTCTATTCCCCTGCTCAGGGCCAGGCAATTTCGAATAGATTTTTTAATGAGGCAACGTATCCATTTCGAATAGATTTTTGATGAGGCAATTCGCGCTCTTCCCAATCTTAAGGCTCAACGTGTATAATGAGCGAAAATGCAGAAAGTTGGGAGTCTGGCACTCACTCTTTTACTTGTATTGGGCCTCCTGGGCGTTGGCCTTTCTGTATGCCGCACTTTTATGGACCTTGACTGTGTACTTCAGATGGCTGGAGCTTCTCGGGATCCGGATCACTGCCAGAAGATGTGTCAATTTGGACTAGACGAATCTCTAGCGGTTCTTGAAAAGGCACCGCCACAAAGCTCTTTCAGTGTCCCTATCGTTTTGAACGAGCATTTAACGCCGCCACTAGGCCCTCATCTCCAGTTGATCCACGGGCCTACAAGAATTGAAGTTGACAAGGCACTTCCTCCAGGAGAAGTGTATCTTCTGAACGCTTCCTTCCTCATTTGATTCCTTTCCTGTTTCGCTTTTCTTCCTACTCTCAGGAAAGTTGTTTTCAACACGAATTGAACTCATTCTGGAGAATTAATCACTCCAGGAAAATTGGTGTAAGATGAAAGATAACGCAATCCTAGAAAATGACACCAATGTCGCGACTCGACGTACTAGCCTGGCAGAAATTGCCTCAGCTTACGCGGCGCTTTTTGCCTCGCTTACTACCCTCTTTTGTTGTGCCCTTCCAGCCCTATTAGTCTTACTCGGCTTTGGTCTGACTACCGTACTGACCTTCTTTACCTCCATTCCTGGGTGGGAAACTTTTGGGGTTTACGAGATGTGGTATTTTGCGCTGAGCGGGGGGCTATTGGCCGTAGGTTTCTACCTAGTGTACTTTCGTCAGACATCGCAAGGCGACGTCTGTGAGGTTCCGGTAGGTGGTAGCGAGAGTGCCTGCTCAACCGCTACTCGCTGGAACCGACGGATTCTTTGGTTGTCCCTTTCTCTTTACACCTTGGCTGTGGTCTTGAACTTTTGGGGGATTGGCTGGATGAGAGATCAAGGCTATTTCAATCACTGACTGGTAGACAGCCGAAGAGACATTTGGAGGGAAGTATGACAAGAGACCGAACAGGGCGCCGGCTCATGTTTCTTTTATTTCTTGGGTGTGTGGTAGTTTCAAGCCTAAATCTTCACGCCCAGGCCATCATAGCCCCAGGTGGCAGGACGATGTTTCATCGTGGAACCCTGATTCGCTCCTTCCTCAAGGTCGAGCACACCTCTTTTCAAGAGGAGGGGCAATCCAGAGAGGTCACTCGATATGTGACGCCCCTGGCCCTGGTTTATGGGTTTTATCCCCAGTGGACGGTAATTGCCATCCAGCCTTACATGAGCCTAGACATCAACAGCCGCATGGGGACGGAAGTTCGGGAAAGCAACCTCAATGGCTTGCCTGATTCCCAGTTTGTAGTCCAGTATGACGGGCTCTTCAGCCGCAATTCCCCAGGAGGGCTGACACGGCTCTCGGGAGTCTTCGGCATCCAGCTCCCTACGGGTGCCGAGCGGTTTTCGACGGGGGCCGTTGCTTACACCGCCGGATTGATATTTGAAAAGGCGGTGAGGCTCAAATATGTACTAACCAGTGATTTCCAGTACACCCTGGCGACCCGGAACGATCAGGGCATGAAAATGGGCAACCGTGCCAGGTTTGATGTGGTTCCCGCCTACTTTCTCATCTCTGAGGGCAATGCTGCCTCCAACGCCGGCTGGTGGCGCAAGCTTTATGAGAGCCTGTTTCGCCACGGAGCATATTTGATGTTGGAGTTCAACGGCACCTGGCAAGCACACTCCAGCAACGGTGAGATTCAGACTGCCGACTCGGGCGGGACAACTTTTTCGATTTCTCCGGGAATACAGTACTTCCCAAAGGACAGGTTCCTAGTCGAATTTTCTGCTCCAATCCCGGTGATCAAGGCTTTAAACGGTACGCAACCGGAGCCTGAATCGACTTTTCTCATTGGATTGAGATTTTTGTTCTAAGCGCTGGGCCTGAAGATATCTAAGCTCTTTGGAGGACTAAAATGAACAGGATAACAAGAAGAATCTGGTTTCTTTTGATATTAATGAGCCTTCTTTTCACCATTCCGGTTTCAGCCCAAGTGGTGAAGACCACGGTCCAAGTCGATGGCATGATATGAGGTTTGTGAGCCCGAGGGGCCCGAAAGGCCCTCGAACGCCTGGATGGCGTTGATCATGTCAGCGTAAATTTGGTGAAGGGGACAGCCGAGGTGTTTCCTGAGCAGGGGAAATCGTTCGACCCCGTAGGCATCCCCAGAGTCATTGAGGAAGCAGGCTTCTCAGCAACTGAGATCATTTTGAGCGTCGACGGGACTCTCGTCGAAGGCAAGGAATACCTCGAATTGGAAGTTCCAGGGCTTCCAAGTCCGTTTCTGCTAGCAGGTGGAGAATATGAAGAAAGGCTCTCAAAGGGGGTGGACTTGGTCGGAACAGAAGTTCGTGTGACCGGAAAACTCCGACCCGGCGACTCAGGTCAGTCACCGACATTAACGGTCGAAGAGTTCCAGGCTCCACCTTAAATCGCGTCCCGTTTAGATTTCAAACTGTTCCTGAAAAGTTCTTGGTATCGCACAGAGTGGGGAGCCATATTTTTCTTTTACTTACGACGATCGTCGAAACCTCAAAATCTTGGCTGTGTCACTAGATGTGTCACCTAGCGAGTCCATGTAGCCCCCTAAGCCTTATCAATCAGACAAATCGAGTCATGCTTGTGTGTCGCCGAAAGGTGCGCATAACGAAGAGTCATCCTGGGTCGAGCGATAGATGATCCTCCCGAAAAATGTCGTCCACCTTGTACAGCAACCGTTTACAGCATGGCTGCGAGGTATAATGCGTGGTGAGAAGTCTGGAAGCTCACGATGAGGACACTGAGCTCGCTCCCCAACCGCCTCTTTGCACCGGTGGACATCCTCTCGCTGGTGTATTTCCGCATTGCCTTCGGCGCCATCATGCTGTGGGAGGTGTATCGCTACTTTGACCACGGCTGGATCCCACGTTACTGGATCAACCCCGCGCTCAACTTCACCTACTATGGCTTCGACTGGGTCCGCCCCTGGGGCGGTTCCGGTATGTATCTGCACTGGGTGGCCCTCGGTGCCCTCGCCATCCTCATCATCCTGGGCCTCGGGTATCGTATCAGCGCCACGCTCTTTTTCCTGGGCTTCACCTATGCCTTCCTACTCGAACAGGCACGCTACCTCAACCACTTCTACCTCATCTGCCTGATCAGCTTCCTTATGATCTTCATCCCTGCCCACCGTGCTGCCTCGCTCGATGCCCTGTGGCGACCCTCCATCCGGTCCCAAACTGCACCGGCATGGGCGCTGTGGGTCCTGCGTGCGCAGATCGGTATTGCCTATTTTTACGGCGGTGTGGCCAAGCTGAACGCCGACTGGGTCCGAGGCGAGCCGTTCCGCGCGTGGCTGGCTCGTCGCACCGACTTTCCGCTTATTGGGTCACTGTTTACCGAAGAATGGATGGTCTACCTGCTCAACCATGGCGGGCTCCTGTTCGACCTCCTCGTCGTTCCCTTTCTGCTGTGGCGCCGGACGCGCTGGTTTGCCTTCGGGGCAGCTTTCCTGTTTCACTTGATGAATGCGCGGATGTTCTCGATCGGAATCTTCCCCTGGTTCATGATCGCGGCAACGGCCCTCTTTTTCCCGCCGGATTGGCCCCGACGCCTGTTCGCACGGTGGTGGCCGGCCCTAAGCCCTGGGCCCCCTGAGTCTCCAGTCCCCGTCTCTCTCCACCAGCGCCAGCACGCCGCGCTGGTGTTGCTGGGCCTGTACGTGATGATCCAATGCCTCGTGCCCCTCAGGCACTACCTGTACCCAGGATATGTGAGCTGGACCGAGGAAGGCCACCGGTTTGCCTGGCACATGAAGCTGCGCGACAAAGACGCGTTTGCAGTGTTCGTCGTGACCGACCCGACTGATGCGAAAACTTGGTTGGTTGATCCTAGCGACCACCTGCACTCCTGGCAGGAGGACAAGATGTCCGCAAGACCAGACATGATCCTGCAGTTCGCGCACTACCTCGCGGATGAGATGCGAAAAGCTGGGCGCGGCCAGGTCGAGGTCCGAGCGAGGGTCGAGGCCTCGCTCAACGGGCGTGAACCCCAGTCGCTGATCGATCCAACTGTGGATCTTGCAAGGGAGCCGCGCACGCTCAAACCGGCCTCTTGGATCGTGCCACTCGTGCAACCGCTGGCCATCGACGATGACTGACGTTTCTGCAACCTGGAATCAACCCAATGGGGGTCCTCCCTCGCCGTTTTGCAATGAAGGAAGGTATGTGACCACAAGGATCTCTGCTGGAAATCCCTACTACGACATCTCCCACGACGCACAACATTTTCTGATGATCAAGGCAGCAGAAGGCAGCCAATCCGCCCAAATCAATGTCGTCCTCAACTAGTTTGAAGAACTCAAACGTCTGGTGCCTACGAACTGACTTCAATCAGTAAAAGTAGTCTGAACCCCAAACACTCATTTGATGAGAAGGGTGTCCGGAAACTGGGCGAACCAACCGAACCAGAAGGCACGCTGTGCGGAGAGGCGAGGCAGGGAGGTCCGAGGATCCTCCTCCAGAACCAGGGCGTCTTCTGTCAATTTCCAGATGCGACCGCGGGCATCCTCAACGCGACTGCTCCCCTGGAGACGGACGAATTGCTCGGTGCCGCTGTAGACCCGGTTGGCGCCGTTGGCGCTGGTAATCACCACGAAACCTTGGCCCGCTGCCTGGCCATGATAAAGGGGACGCTTTTCGAGAAACCGCGTGGAAATCGCCAGGGGAACCACCGCTCCTTCTTTTGCGGAAGAGTCGAGCAACATCACCAGGACTTCCTGCTTGTTCTTGAGGCGACGATCCCTCTTGGAGACGGGGAACATCAGGCGGTCCGTTGAAAAATACCCCCGGTAAGCCGCACCTTCGGAATAATCGCGTTGGTGGCCCGTTTCGAGCGACAGAACAGTCGTGTCCGGATGCTGCGCCTTCCATTCTCCCCAGGTGGTTGTCACAACGGGAAGAGATCGAAGCTGCAGGTTTAACCCCACCCGGCTGCCGATCACCGGCTTTCCCTCCAGGCTGGACCAGAGACTCATCGACTCCTCGTCGAACATGAGCTTGTTGGAACGGTAGAGAAATCCGCTGGTGCCAAAACGCAGGAGCTTTCCTCCCACCTCACTTTCGTAGGGAATGACGGTGCCGCAGAGCGTACAGTATACGATGGTGAGTTCCACTCCCTGGATTCTGTCTCTGGCCATCTCATGCCATGCCAGAATGCGTCGGGGGTACGCTCGAGCCTCACCTTTCACAGCAAGGCCGAAGACAATATGGGAATCCTTGAGGTATCTGGCCTTTGAAGCCGCGAAGTGGTTGGGATAAATCAGCGGCGGAATACCGTTGACCGGCACCCCCCCCCAGTCCACTTCATCCAGGCGAATAAGAGAAGAAACGCCGGAAGGGAAGAAATGGCGCATGTTGGGGTCAATGCTACTGTAAAGTATGCCTTTGAAGAGGGCGTAATCGGGATGCGGGTCATAGGGGAGCGACCAGACCCACTCCCACCAGCGGACGAGATCACCGCCGAATCGCTTCCCAGTCTGTTTTTCTAAAAACCGGACCAGGCGTCGCAAGATCGGTGGCGCCTCGCGTCGCCACTGGATGGCCCGCGTCAGATCCAGAATCATCACCGCGTAGTTGTTCTTCCATGCTGAAGCGATCTGCTCCAACGCTTCCTCCGAAGTGTCCTTATCCGAGTGGATGGCCTGCAGGAAGAGTTCAACGTCCGGGACGCCAGCCACAGGTGATCCAACGGCTTCTGCCAGCAGGGCAAAAGCGAAGAACAGGAAGGCGGCGAGAAACGGTCGAAATCGAGAACGGTTTCGCCTCATAGGTATGGGCATATGGTAGCACATGGCTGGGCATCCTTCGGAAGCAAGTATTGGAACGGCCACATTTCTACCACAGAATGGCCCAAACAGCAGGAAAAACCAGGGAACAACAAGGCCACGCAGGTTGCGGATAGGTTGCGGAAGTTGCGGCTTTCTTCCACGTTATTCCCCTCTGTGCAGGCTGTAATGCGTTGAAAACCAATGACGACGGTGTTTTGAGTGTAAATCGCACTCAGGAGGTCGAGGGTTCGAATCCCTTCGTCTCCACCCTACAACTCGCCACAGAAATCGACTGGATGGCCTTTCCATCACGACGGGGGTCTCATTCGCATGGAGGATATGCTAGCATCCCTCTTTGGACTTCTTGCTGACAGCGTTGCCCATATTTTACTGCGATAATCTCGTCTGATGCCGAGTCGACTCATTCGTCACGCACTGATTCACGTCTTTTTAACCCTCTGCTTTCTTCTTCCGGGCGGGCTGCTGTGGAATCGTGTCGAGCCGCACCTGGCTGGCCTGCCCTTTTCGGTATTCGTCGAGACCTTGCTGCTCCCTTTTTTGATCGCACTGAATCTGGTAGGCCTGTTCTGGGCTTTCTGGCGCCACGATCAATCCACGATGAGACAGCTTCGACAAGGCAATGCCATTACAGGCGCGCCTGAAACGGATCAGAATAAGGACAAATAGCCTATGGATTGGTTATTCGGCTATGGCGGTTCCATGGTCGTTCTCGTCCTCTACTTCACGGCCACCATGTTCATCGGCCTGGTGGCCTGGCGGTATTTTCCCCAGTCCGATCCCGAGGGATACATTCTGGGCGGCAGGGGTATGGGCTGGTTCGTGGCCGCCTTTACCCTCATGGCGACCCAATACAGCGCGCTGACATTTCTAGGTTTTCCGGGCACCATGTATCGGACTGGATTGGGAGGCTACGTTGCCGTTACCGGGATGTACATCGGCGTTTCGGCGCTCTATTGGGTGCTCTTTGCAGCCCGCACCTGGAAGCTGGGACGCGCCTTCGGGCACATGACCCCGGCTGACACCTTTGCTCACTTCTATGGACAGAAGCGGGTGGGTTATCTGCTTGCCGCCCTGCTGATTGCGACGCTGATTCCCTATATCCAAGCCCAGATCATGGGTATCTCTTACCTCCTTCAGGTAGCCACTGGCGATCGAGTGTCGTTTCAACTCGGCACGACAGTCGTTTACAGCCTCATGATTTTCTACGTTTTTATGGGAGGGCTTCGCGCCGTGGCCTGGACCGATACCATGCAAGGGCTTTTGCTCCTGGGTGGAATCGTGCTTGGAGCCCTCATGGTCAGTTACGCCGCCGCCGGAGGACCGGTGTCGGCCTTCAACAAGGTCCTGGAAGCTCAACCCGAGCTTCTCACCCTTCCCGGCCCAAGTGAGGCCTGGCCGTGGGCTTACCTTCTGAGTTGGGTGATCCCCGTCGGACTCGGCTGGCCGATGCAACCTCAGATGTGGCTCAAGATGCACATTCCCAGGAGCGTGACCTATATTCGCCTCTGGCCGGTCTGGGTCACGATCTCGTTTCCCATTGTCATGGGCGCTGCTTTTCTCACCGGCATGTCCGGGCAAGTGGTCCGGCCCGGACTCACCGAGCAGACAGCCACGGACACCATTATGATTACCCTGTTGCTCGAGTATTTTCCGCCCATCGTTGGCGGCCTCATTGCGGCAGCGGGTCTTGCCGCCATGATGTCCACGGTATCGAGTCAGATTCACAGCATCGGTGCCTCCTTCGCGAGGGATTTTCTGGCTCAGTGGTTTCCTGATCAGGAATCTCACAAGCAGGTATGGCTGGCCCGCCTGGCGGTTGTGGTGGTGGGTTTGGTGGGACTCTATCTCTCCCTGACCCAGCCGGCCCTTCTCACCACGCTCGGCGTTTTTTCAGCCGCCTGGGCGGCTCAGGTGGCACCCGCGGCGATCGCGGCACTTGTCGGTTGGCGCTGGGCCACCACGTGGGGAGCCATGGCGGGGGCACTGGGCGGGACGTTCGTGCTTTTCTGGATCGGGCTGGGATTCCCTGAGCAGCAATGGCACGGACTGTATGCCGGGTTGTGGGCCCTATTGGCCAACCTTGTCCTTTTTGTTGCCGTGAGCGTACTGACCCCCGGATCCCGACCGTCCCGCGAAACGGTGGATGCGTACCGTCAGGTGGGGTGGTAGTTGCCGCTTAGGTTTGTTCCACTTCGATGATCTCCACCTGAGTTCCGTTAACGCGCAGAATGACACGGTTACCGTCGGATTCCCACCGTAATTCCTTGACGTGAACTGGGCTACTTTCACCTATGTTGACCAGCTGGGCGCCGGGATACTTCTTTCGGACAACGTCCGAGTAGGCTGCTGCGAACTCACTGGCATCGTCTTCGGAATCCCACACCGAGCGGAGAACGAACGCCAAGTTCCCGTTTGGATGCTCGAACAATTCAAGGCGATCGCCGTCCCATCCTTGAGTCGCCCGCACGGCTTTTTGTCTTTCGATAAACCTGTTCAGAACGAGGTATAAGGAGAACTCACCAAGGACGTTGGTGTAGATGCTCTTCCAGGGAACAGAGAGAACAACAGGAGGGGACTGTGATTCAACGGTTGTCGGATCATCCCTCTGAGCAAGATACTTTTCCGGGTGCATGAACTGTTCCGTTGAGCGGGGGAAGTCGGAATAGAGCCTGGTTGCATCTTCCAGACTGTTCCACTTCCGAAAGGACTGCATGAACTTGTAACCGGAAACAGCCGCGAAAACATTGATTTCCTTGAGAGCCTCGGGAGTATTTTCACCCAGTTGGCTCTCGATTTCTTGGCGAAAAGACAGATCAACATCGCGTACCTCTCCAGGACTGAGGGCCTGAGAATTCAAACTGTAATCTACCCGGACGGCTAGCAGCCCGTGGTGGAAGTACATTTTCTGAGCTCAGGTGGTACCCACCGGTGGAAGCAGCGAAGGGATCGCTGAGTTGGGTTTTTCGGGCCAAGCAGCCGGAATCAGTCCGAACAGGCCCTTAAGACGCTTGAACAGCGACAAAATCAGTAGCATCAGGGCGCAAATCCGCCCCTGCAGACCCCGCGGCGTTCCCACACCCAGGCTCTGACGCATCAGCATCCCCAGATTGAAGGCGCTCACCTGGATCAGCAGTCGCTTCAACACATTCTCATGTCCCCGGACATGCAGCCGTCTCATCCCTCCGCTCCCGTACAGATGCGCACAGGGTCGCTCCAGCTGCTCTCCTCGTTGCCGCAGCAGCCGCTGCCCTCGCTCTCCCCGGATGCGCCGCCGATTCGCATACACCGCTTCCTGCCCCTGCCGGTCTCCTCGCCAGCGTCGCTTCCCTCGCCTCGGTTCGCTCACATAGCTGCGCAGTCCCACCGCATCCAGGTCCACCATCCGCTGCGTGCTGTGATACCCCTTGTCGGCCACCACCTCTTCGATGCCTCGTCCCTCCGGCAGCGCTTGTTCCACCTTCTCGGCCGCTTCCGTCAGGGTCTTCACCATGGTCTGCGTGTCCCCTTGATCGGCTCCCTGTACCGTCACCGAGACAATCGCTCCGGTCTCCAGATCCACTGCATGCTCCGCCTTGTGCGCCAGGTGCGTCCGCCCGTCCTTCATTCTGGTAATCCGCGCATCCGCATCATGCGGGTGCTTCCAAACCCGGTTCGATCCTTTGCCCGTGCGCTTGCGGTCCAGTTTGGCCAGATCTTCCCGTCGCGGCGTCTCAATCCCGGAGGCTTTCGCCAGCTCCATCAAAAACTCTTCATACCCCTGCTCGCTGTCCCGGCGCACGATGCTGCGCAGCGCTGCATTCGCTTCCAGCGTAGTGGCATCGATGCCGATCGTCTTGCCCCGCAGCAGGCCGCTCGCCCCGATCCGCTTCAGTACCCAGTCAAAGACTGCTTCGTGGGTAGCCACATCGATCAGTCGTCGGGTTCGGGAGATCGTGGAGTGATCAGACGGCGACTCGCTCAGTTTCAATCCCAGAAACTCTCGCAGTGCCAGAGAATCAGCTGCTCTCCAGGCTATTCCTCGTTCCGATCCGATCCCTTCGAAATACCCCACCAGCAGCAGCCGAAAGTACACTCCCGGAGCCAGGCTCGGTCGCCCCATCTTGTCTGCATAGAACTTCGCACACAGTCCCTCCACGAAGTCGTCAAAGCCGTGTTCGTTGAAAAGGCCATTCAGTCTTTCGTAGAAGGGATGGCCGGCGGTGCGGGGCAGCTCACTGGTGGCGACCCACAGGTCTTCTTGCTGTCGACGTTTCTTTTTCCCCATTGCCATGGGGTCACTCTAGTGTCGCTGTGTGACCCCTTATCCTCGACTTTCACCACGGACTGCTAGGGCATCTCCCAGAACGAGTGCCAACCGCGCCATTGAAGCATCGTCGTTGCCTTCAACCCTCGTGGAATAAGGTGTGAGGTTAAAGTGCTGGTCCTGTAGAGCATGGACCAGGTTCATGACCAGGCTCACCACGACTTCATCCTCTATTTCTTCATTATTCTTCATGCCCCCAAGGGAATCATCAATATACAAGACCTTCGTTTTAGGGTCATAGAAACTGATGGCGGAGAGCAATGAAATCCTGCGAAGGAACTCAGAGAGGTCGAAACTCTGAGGAATCAACCCGAGTTTCACCAGTGCTTTCTTGTTCAGTTCTACTTGGCTGGGAGGATTCAACTCATTTGCTAACTCGAGCAACCGTTTTTCGATCTCTTGTCGCCCGGTAAAGGTCTTGACAATGGGTTGGCCAACGGACAGTCCACGGAACCTGCCCACCTGGTCTTCGATTCGATCAGCCAACTCAAGGATTCGCGGATTTACCTGGACCGGCTTAATCCAGGGCTCTTGTGGGGCCAGCGTCACCGGCAGGGATTCCCCGTCGGTTGAAACACGAGCAGGTGGTGTTGCCGCTTCCGATTCACTGGCGAGGGTTGTCAGGTCAGGACCCTCTTCCGCCCCTTCCTCCAGGATGCCCGTCTGCATCTCGATGCCATCCTGCTTCTCTATCAGTCTGGCAAGTCTGAGCTCCATGACCCTTATCTCCACGGTATTGTTCATGGCCACAGCTATTTGGTGGCCAAGCATTGCAGCACGGAGAGCTTCATCCTGATTGCCTCCTCGCTCTGCGACCTCGGATAGAGCCAGGAGAGCGGGACCGATCCCTTTCACACTGCCCTGCTGATAACTGATCGCTAGAAGCTTTTGGTAGGTGCTATAGGCTTCCTCATCATTCCCCTCGGATACCTGGGCCCGAGCGACGGAGTCCAAACTCTCGGCAAAATCCAGATTGTTCTCCTCCGGGGGAATCCTGACTCCCTCGAAGTAATGGGCAATCTCAGCCTTGGTCTCTTCATCCAGAGGAAGGGAGGCTGTTCTGTCTTCCACCACGATGACGGATGGCTTCGGGCCCTCGCTGAGAAAAATCCAGCGGTATCGGTAAAGGCAAAGACCGACCACCAGGATGAAGGTGACGAATAAGATCAGTTTGCGGTAATTCAAGTTGCGGTAATTCATCGGATCGCTTCAGCTGGTTGCTGGAAAAACCTCATTTAATCTCAGAGTCCATGATACCTCAATATTCTCTATTGGGATCGCTGACAGAACATCGCAAGCACGGGGAATGCCAGGCTTGAGGGTCTGTAGCAAAAGTAAGTGATCCTGGAAGTATAACCCCCTAATAATCAACGAGTTAAAGAAATGTAGGGCCCAGTCTCGAAAACCCAGGCGATTTTTCTTTGAGACAATCTTGGTTGACAGGTTTACAGGTGGGCGGCACCTCAGGTGCCGAATCCGCTTTCTTAGAGACTTCTGTCCCTTCCACTTGTCCGAACAGATGGCATCCTACCCTGTTTTGCTTGAAGAGTGCCGCCCTTACAGGGCTCTGATGGGATAACTTCCTCAAACCCAGGGCTAAAGCCCCGGGCTATTCCCTGGCGCCCCTTCAGGGCTCCGGAGGCTACCCGTTTCAATTGTGGTTGGTGAATTGTGATGGGTGAACGGCAATCACTGATCACCATCGAGGGAGACTAGGGACAGAAGTTGAGTAATTTCAATATCTTGGGTCCAGCGAAAAGACTTCTGTCCCCTCTATTTGCCCTCTATTTGTAAGCAACGATGCCACAGTCACCGTGAACTTTCCTCCTCCTCCCGTTCCGTAGGCCGTTGAGGGAAAGCTTGATCGAAAGGCTCCAGCTCCATGCCGGCGGTAAGTCGTTGAACCGCAATAACCCACGGCCTTTTGAGTGAAAATCGCGCTCACAGGGCCGTGGTCAAATCTATCGGATTCACCAACTAAACAGCGGCTTTTTCCCTTTGTGACATTCGTAACATCGGACCCTTCGTTCATTGCAGTATTTGAGGTTCGGATGGGGCCCTGTGAATCCCAGGGGAAAATCCTTTCGGTTGAGTAATAGAATCAACGGCTTACACCGGCTCTTCACTTCCTGACTTTTCCGCAGTTGGGAGTCTTTGTGTTACTTTAAAAGCTGGATGGATGGAACAATCTTAAGAAATGAGCATCTAAGGAAAGGAATCGGATATTATCGGGCTCCGGCGCGCTCAAGGAGAGCGTAGATTGGAACCCCCACTATCTCAAGGATGTCGGTATACCGTCAGAGAACTTTTATAAAATTGACCGCGATCGATTTGAACCTTTTTCCGAAAAGGAAGGAAGAATTATGAAACAGGTTACACGTCATTTGATTATTGTTCCCCTGGTGGTCTTCGTCGCCACCCTGGGGATACTCTCTGCACAGGACACCGGCAGCGAATCCACAACTCAGGCTCCCCTGGGCGTGATGAAGACCAACGGTGTGGTCGTCCAGCGCTCAACAGATGGTTTCACCTTACGGGATGAACGAGGCTCAGAAATGAGTATCGCCGTGACTGACGAAACCGTCATTAAGGAGCAGAAAAGGAATTTCTTGCGTAAAGCCAACAGTTATGCTCCCCAAGATCTCCTCCTCGGCCTTAAACTCCAGGTGAAAGGACATGGGACCGCTTCGGGAAAACTCGTCGCCCAGGAGATCAAATTTACTCAGGACGATCTCAGGGTTGCCCAGATTATCTCTTCAAGAGTCTCACCGGTGGAAATGCGTGTCGAGGAAGCACACAACCGCACGGACCGACTTGATGAGCGCACGGAAATCTTGTCCGGCGAGATCACGGAACTGAATGAGGCCTTCGGTGTAGCACGTAGTGAAGCCCGGCAGGCTCAGCAAACTGCCAACCAGGCTCAGAGTACCGCCGATCGCGCCATTTCCCGTGTCGATGTTACCGACCAGCGAATTGCCGCCCTGGACGAGTATAAGGAAGCCCAGATGCTTGTCATCCCCTTTGGCTTCAACAGCTCCATCCTGTCGGGAGATGCCCGAGCTCAACTCGACGGACTGGCCCTTCTAACCCAGGATGTGACGGGTTATCTGATTGAAGTGAGAGGATTCGCTTCATCAGACGGAGACGATGACTATAACACTCTACTCAGCCAGCGCCGAGCAGAATCGGTGGTGCGCTGTACGTCTTCAGCGAGAATGGGACATTTGGGGTTCCAAGCTAAGAGACAGTGGGAACCGATGCTGATCGGGCTAGTTTAGCATTGATCGCCTGCCGACGGGCAAGGGTGACTCCTTTCAATCTTCTCCTTTTTGTGTGGATGGAATCTCGTCTTGCGAAGTACATGTCATCGGGTGTGACGTTACCCAGGGCCTCGTGATAGCGCCTGGAGTTGTAGTAGTCGATAAAGACCGCGATTTCTCGCTCCAACTCCTCGGGTGTCTCCCAGACCATTAGGTTGATGCGTTCCTTGCAGGAACGATGGTAGCGTTCGATCTTCCCGTTGGTCTGGGGATGATAGGGTGAGGCCAGGATGTGGCCCAGTCCCTTGGTCTCCAGATACTGACCAAAGTCTTTGGAGATCAAAGCCGGTCCGCGGTCTGTCACCAGCCGGGGCCGATCAGACAACGGAGCCTGTTCCACACCCGTTCTCTCACAAGCCGCCTCGACCACCTGGCTGAAGTCTCCAGCACGCATGGCCGTGTGAAGTCCCCAGGCCAGGATCCTCCGGCTAAAGTCATCCAGTACTGAGATCAGATAGTACCAGCCCCAGTTCTTGACCAGAAGATAGGTCGCATCCGTTTGCCACTGCTGGTTGGGTCGGGTCGTCTTGATTCGATATTCCGATTCGGCTGGAAAGCTCCGGAGTTGAACCTCCCGAATCAGCCCTTCCGCTTTCAAAATCCGGTAGACCGAGGATTCCGAGACCGTAAACCCGCACCTATCCGTCACCTGGCAGCTCACTTCTCGTGAGGACCACTCTGGAAACAGCAGCGCCATCTCCAGGATTCGGTCCCGTTCTTTGGGCAGGATCTGATTCCAAACCCGTCCTGATCCTGGGGGACGGTCCCGCAAGCCTGCCAACCCCCTCTTTCGAAAGTGGTGTCTCCAGCGATAGTAGGTCGAGCGGGGGATCTCGAGTTGATCCAGCACCTCCCGGACCGGTAACTCGGAGGCCTCCACTGTCCTTAAAACTTCCAGCTTGTGCTCGCTGAGCATCCTCTGATACCTCCTTCGCCTTACAGGCCCAAACTTTTTTTAGCTTTTGGTTCTCCACTACCGTCTCGGCCACCGCCTTCTTCGAGGCCTCATTCTCCTCCTTCAAGCGACGCACCTCACCGGAAGTCGCATTCCGTTGGGTCTCCCGGGTTAGACCGTTTTTGCCCGAATCCAGGAAGGCCTTGGACCACTTGTAGTAGATCGAAGGTTGAATCCCTTCTTTGCGGCACAGTTCGGTGACGGGAATCTCTCCGCGGAGCCCCTCCAAAACGATGTGGATCTTCTCTTCGGCCGTGAATCTCCGGCGGGTGGCCCTACGGATCTGTTTGACGACGTCTGTGGTCATAGCGTTCTCCTTTTGGTTGTGCCATGACCAGCATCGGCTTGCTCTGATGGGCTGTCAAGATCAGCCCTTTGAGGGGGTGAGATCTCACCCCCTCAAACCTTCCAACTCTCTCTTAACTCTCGGCCCTATGTGTCCCACTTTCGCTGACGGGATACAGATCAACCATATCCATCCATGTGAAATCCAAGGGTGAGATCCCGGCCCTGGTGACCCAAAGCTCTCCCAACGAAGTCTGTCTGGAGCTTGCCAGACCGGTCTGGCCGCTCCCTTTTCGAAAAGGATCCCGAGTTCGAATCAAATACTGGGATGAGGGAGCCATTGCCTATTTCTGGGAGGCCAAGATTCTCAAGGCCGCCAAACGAAGCGCTGTGGCGAAATTGCTCGGGGGAGGAATCACCGTGCAGCGCAGGCAATCTTATCGGGTGCGCACACAAGTCCGCTTGGCTTGTACCGTGATTGATGCGGCCGACCGCTATCTTGTCGGTGAGGAGTTTACGTGTAAGACCAAGGATATCAGTGTAGGGAGGTTGGCGTTTGAAACCTATCTTCCCCTCGATGCGGGAGATCGACTGGCGGTGAAAATCCATTTCAGCCCAAGCAATAAGATTGATGTCGTCGGCTGGATCTTGCGGGCAACCCCAATCGAGCGTGATGGGGAAGTCATCAACTCAGTGGCTATGCAGTTCCTTCACTGCGAGGGTAAGGATCAAAACCATCTTCTGCGTTTTTTGGCTCACGGCGAGATGATTTAACCAGACCCTTCCCCCACTCAGTCACATTCTCTTAAATTGATCTCCACGGCTGCTTGATCTATCCTTACCTGAGAGGTCGATAACCCGATGGACAAATTTGACGGCATCACGCCAGGAATGAACGATCAGCGTGTTCTCACTGTGGAAGAGGAACACACCGTATCCCCAACGGGCACCTCCGTCTTAAGCACGCCCACGATGATTGGATGGATGGAGGTTACATGTGCGAATCTAGTTCAACCTTTTCTTTCAGATGCTTTTGCTACTGTGGGATACGAAGTGCATATCAAGCACAAGGCCCCTGCCTTTGTGGGATCTGAACTGACCGTGTCGTCGAAGCTTCTCGAGGCCGATGGGCGAAAACTTCTCTTTGAGGTTCAAGCGGAGGAAGGTGAGAAGATCATTGGCAGGGGGCTTCATCGAAGAACCATTGTTCCCACATCCGCTTAAGGTGAAAAGACTTCCGAGCAGACCTCTAACCCCCGCATTTCTCCAGAATATCGACTAGCATCGGGCCACTTCACAACCGAGAAGGCCAGCCGATGTGATGACCGTCACTGTCCTGCTTCCTGGATGCCGCTAAGTTAGTCACTGCATTGCAAAACAGGAACTTAAGGAGAGGAAAAGATGAAAACATTAAGGATGATACGATTCCTGGGATGGGTGGGTTGTACACTTCTGGTGGCCGCCGCCTTTGTTCCCAACGCCCAAGCCCACCCCAACCCACGCATCACGGTCTTATTCGGGGGTTCATTTGTGAGCGGGGAGCGCTCCTTCGATTTGAATGGTGAGTCCTTTGTCTCCCAATTTCTCAACGGCGGCAAGTTCCGTGTGCGGGGTTCGCTGGACCTGAGCTCACACTGGACTCTGGAGGGAGACTACAGCTTCGGTCGCAACGACCAGCGAATCACCCAGGACACCGGAACTACCATTGAGCAGCGTGATTTCAAGGTCACCGTGGGCCAGGTTCAAATGAACTTCGTGCGTTTTTTTACGGACAATGAGAGCCGAATACGGCCCTTCTTCACTGCCGGGCTGGGTGCGGTTCGCTTCAACCCCACAACGGGTAAAGATCTATCATGGCAAACAAAAAGAACCTGCTTAACCAGTTTTCGTTCACCTTGATTATTTTTGGATTCATTCTTGCCACCTCAAGTCCACTCCTGGCTCAGGGAGGGACGGGAGTTCGGATGGGAGTGAGCATCGATCCCGACCAGATCTATTTCGGGGGTCATTTTGAAGCCGGACCACTCATGGAACGCTTGTGGGTTCGGCCCAACCTGGAAGTAGGAATCGGCAACAATATCACTTCGATTGGCCTGAACTTTGAGCTGGCCTATTGGATACCGCTGGAGAGCAGGGCATGGAAGACCTACATCGGGGCCGGACCGGCCGTCAACGTTTATATCGTCGACACCGGCGTTGGCGGGCGGGAGAGCAACATCCAACCCGGCTTCAATATCCTCATGGCACTTGCTCACCGCGAGGGACTTTTCACCGAGCTGAAGCTGGGGGCCCTGGATAGCCCAGACCTCAAATTCGGAGTGGGTTATTCATGGAGATGACGCGGACTCAGCGCTTCTTCCAAGCCCTTTTTGACCCTTACGGCGTCAGTCTTTCCTAAATTCTCACCACCACCCTCATGTTCACCCTACTCGTCGCCATCCCGGGCGCCGGGTTCCTTACTTGTTGTCCGTGCTTTCTTTCCTCCCTGAGCGGTCCCTTTGGAGAACCCATCTCCTCGTCTTTTCTTTCAGCCGCGGTGGAACCCTGAAATTCTTCTATTCTTCCTCACCTTTCCTGCTATTATTCGTAGTGAACCTATGGTGAAGCAAAGCCCTGCTGAGCAAGAACTCACTGAACTCCTGGGGATGCCTCTGCAGGCCCTCCAGGAGGAGTTCATCCTGGTGGCGGCAATGCAGCGGCAGATCATGCCGGACCCGGACCGGATCGAGGTCTTTGCCGACTACGATATGCACGGAAAGACTCTACCGGCTGCCGTCGCAGGTGGGGATTATTACGATTTCATCGATCTGGGCCGTTTCGATATCCACGACAAGATTGGGATCGTTATCGCTGACGCATCCGGTCACGGCCTGGCAGCCGCCATGTTGATTCGAGACTTTAACACGGCCCTTTACATGGGGATCTCCTTTCAATCCTATTACGAAAAACACACCACCTCTTTGCTTTTCACCAAGATGAACCGCCGGATGTGCCGTTCCTCTCAACGCAACCAATATATCTCCTGTTTCTATGGGGAATTGCACAGAAATGGGATTCTACGTTATGTCAACGGGGGTCACCCCAATCCTCTCCTTTTCCAGAAGGATCAACTGATGGCGCTGGATGCGGGTGGCCCGGTTCTCGGTGCCTTCAGGGATCTTCCCCTAGGCCACGAAGTGGGTGAGGTGCAAATGGAAAAGGATGACGTCCTGGTGTGTTTCACGGACGGAATTCTCGAGGCGACCAACACTGACGGTGAAGAATATGGGCGTAAGCGCCTCATCGAAGTCGCCCGCAACAACCGTCACCACGGATCTCGTGACCTCTACCAAATGATCATGGACGACGTGGGAGAATTCAGCCAGCGTCGAGGACTGGTTGACGATCAAACTCTGGTCGTGATCAAGAAAGAAGGTCGGGCATGAAAGAAAGAACCCTATCGAGGCCCGTCACCAGGACAGAGGACGTACAGACCGGACACCAGGAGTTCATCTTCCCTTCTGCGGCGCCCCTTTACCAGGATCCGCTGGTTTTGGTACAGGGACAGGGAACGAGGGTGGTGGACTCCGAGGGGACCGAATTTCTCGATTTTTTCAGTGGAATTCTCACCAACTCATTGGGGCATTGCCACCCGGAAGTTGTGGAGCGGGTCCGCCACCAGGCAGGAGTGCTTGGACATACCTCCACGCTCTATCTCACCGAAAACCAGGTGGAAGCAGCGCGGCGGCTGGCCCATATGGCTCCCGGGCACCTCAAGAGGTCCTTTTTCACCAACAGTGGGACTGAAGCCGTGGAGACAGCTGTCATGCTTGCCTGCCTCTACACGGGCAGAAGCGAAGTGCTGGCCCTTCGTCACTCCTATTCCGGCAGAAGCTTCCTGACCACCAACATGACCGGCAATGCCTCGTGGCGTCCCCTGGCCAGCTCCATCGCAGGGGTCAAGCACGTCATGTCTCCCTACCCCTACCGTTGCCCCTTCCGAAGACCTTGCGATGAGACCTGTTTGGAGGCTTTTGCCCGCGATTTTGAAGAGGCCATCCAGACCACCACCAATGGTCGCCCGGCAGCCTTCGTTGCCGAGACCATCCAGGGAGTGGCAGGCTATATCGTCCCTCCGCCCGGTTACTTCCAAAAAATGGTTGAGATTATCCATAAGTACGGAGGCCTGTTTATTTGTGATGAAGTCCAGGCCGGCTTCGGCCGCACCGGCGAACGGTGGTTTGGAATCGAGCACTGGGATGTTGAGCCGGACATCATGGTTATGGCTAAGGGAATTGCCAACGGCTTTCCCGTGGGTGCCACCATCACCCGGGATGAGATTGCAGGGTCCTGGACGACCAACACCATTTCCACCTTCGGCGGAAACCCCCTGGCCATGGCCGCAACCACCACCACACTCGATGTCATGATCAAAGAGGATACGCCTGGCCGTTCGGCTCTTCGGGGAAAACAGCTTCGGGAGGGACTCGAGATCCTGGGTGAGGAGTATGAGTGGGTCGGTGAGGTTCGGGGGATGGGGCTCATGCAGGCGCTGGAGCTGGTTGAGGATCGAGAAACCAGGAAGGAGAGCCCCGAAAAAGCCAAGACCCTTTTGGAGGCCGCCAAGACTGAAGGACTCCTGGTCGGGATTGGTGGCTGCAAAGCCCATGTGATTCGTCTGGGCCCCTCCATGCTGATCACAGAGGAAGAAGTGGAAGAGGGCCTGCAACGTCTTGGCCGGGCTTGCCGCCGTGTGGGGGAAGGTCGGTGATTGCCGGTTTACACTGGACGGCCTGGTTGCTGTTGATTGCCGCGGTGGGACTGGGTCTTGTGGTGGAGCTCGTCTTCTATTTCCGTCACCGAAACATTCGGAGACCGTCGAATCCGGAGCAACCCAAGTGAATCCGGGTTTCACCATCATCTCCGTTCTTGTCCTCTATTTAATCATCCTCCTGGTCATCGGCTTCTGGGGACGCCGTGAGTCCAGAAGCGTGGCCGGTTACTACGTGGCCGGGAAAAAGCTCCCTGGCTGGGTCATCGCCTTCAGCTCCAATGCCACCGGAGAGAGCGCATGGTTGCTGCTCGGCGTCACCGGTGTGGGATATCTGGTGGGGATCCACGCCCTCTGGATCACATTGGGAGAAGTCCTGGGCATTGCCCTGGCCTGGGCGCTGGTGGCTCGGCCCTTTAAGGAATACACCGACCGCTACAACTCCATTACCGTTCCCGACTACCTGGAAGCTCGATTTCGCGATTCACAGTACCTGATCCGGCTTCTCAGTGTGGGGATCATCTTTACCATGGTGGTCGCTTACACGGCGGCCCAGTTGACCGCATCCGGAAAAGCTTTCAGTTCGTTTCTGGGTACCACCTATGCCACAGGCGTCTTCATCGGAGCAGCGGTGATCGTGTACTACACGACGGTGGGGGGCTTCAAAGCGGTGGCTTACAGCGATCTTCTGCAGGGGGTTTTCATGTTTTTTGGCCTGTTGATCCTCCCTGTTGTGGGCATTGCTGCTGCCGGAGGATGGACCTCCCTCATGTCTGAACTCCGATCGGTGGATCCCAGCCTGTTGTCTCCCATGGGCGAATTCGGACTTTCGGTGCCGGGTGTGGTGAGTGCCCTCGGCTTTGCCAGTATTGGATTCGCCTTCCTGGGGGTTCCCCAGATCCTCGTCCGCTTCATCTCAGCACGGGATCAAGGGGAGATCATCACGGGCAGCTTACTGTCCGTGATTTGCATGGTCGTCTTTGAGACCGGAGCGGTGTTCGCTGGAATGGCCGGCCGGGTTCTCTTCCCCGGCCTGGATGATCCAGAAACCATTCTCCCTACCATGAGTGCGGAGCTCTTCCCCACCCTCTTCACGGGCATCTTCCTGGTCATCGTCCTGGCCGCCATCATGTCCACAGCCGATTCCCTGCTGCTACTCGCCTCCTCAGCGGTGGTCCGTGATGTGGTTCAGAAGATCTTTTGTCCCAACCTGTCGGAAGGTCGTCTTTCCTTCTACGGAAAACTCACCACCGTGATCATCGGAGCGGGCGCTTTGGTCTTCGCTCTGGCCGAGGTCCGGGTGATTTTTTGGTTCGTACTTTTTGCCTGGTCCGGCCTGGCATCGGCCTTTACCCCGGTGGTTTTCTGTTCTCTCTTTTGGAAACGTACCACTCGAGCCGGAGCGGTGGCCGGAATGGTAGGGGGCTTTCTCACCAGCATGATCTGGGTGCTGCTCCTTAAGGAGTGGTCCTACGGTCTTTACGAGATCATCCCGGGCCTTTTGGTGGGATTCGCCCTGACTGTGGGGGTGAGTCTGTTCACCGAGGCTCCCGAGGGAGTCGGCGAGGAGTTCGACGAGGTTCACCGGGCTTTGCGAAACAATCTAACCCCCTGACCCCCTGACCATAAGAAAGGTATGTCAGTTGTCATTTGTATCTCTCTTTCTCTCGCTGCGCTAAGCGCGCAGGCGGCCCCATATGATGATGTGCCGATCGCTGACGACTTCCACTGAGAAACGTTTCAACCCAGCTTCCTGGAGCTGAGACTGAACCTCGTCGCTCCGGTAAGCAGCCCGTAACGAGTGGTAAAAATCCTGCTTGAGAATCTCAGGTTCCTCGGCCGCGTAGGTTTCGGTCAGATCCCTTGCTTGATCCCGGCTGCTGGGGCGCATCAGGTCCTTGATGAAGACGGGTGCCTCAGGACGGGCAAACTGCTTGATCGTTTCCCAGAGCACCTGCGGATCTCGCAGATGGTGAAGCAGGCTGTTACTGATCACCACATCGTATGCCTTTCCAGGCAGTTCCATCGTGGGCAGGGTGCAGTGAATCAGTTTGACCCGTTCCTCCAATCCCTGCCGGCTGACGGCCTCATGTCCAAACTTTAACATGGCTTCTGAACCATCCACCCCGTGAATCACTGTCTGAGGATAGGAGCGCGCAAAGCGTAAAGAAATGTCAGCGGGGCCGCAGCCCAAATCTAACACAGAGCCGGCTGCATTCTCCTCCGGAAATCTATCTGCGAACAACTCGATGAAATGGCTGTGCGATTCCTCGAAATCGGCTTGGTAATAGGCACGTGCCTGCTCCTCCCCCAGCATCAGTTCCGGCTCAGGTGTGCGTCGCATAGGAAGTCCTTCCTTTACAGCCAGGAATAAGTTATAAATGATCCCACCGGAAAGAATCCACCTCAATTGTGGAATCGTGAGACCCTGTTAAGATTTTGCCAAGACCCTGGCCGGGATTATACATAAACACTGAACGAGTTCAGTCATGAAAGCATGGATTTATTTACTTCTCCTCCTGGCGATACTGGCACTCTGCTGGTTCTCGCCGGTGGTGCAGACAAACTGGGAAAGGGGTCGTGACGCCGGGGTTCTGTTTTATACAGACCTCGAAGACTTAGAAGAGATACTCAGTACTGTAGATACTTCGATGAGATCATCTCAAGACTAACATAATCTAAAAAGAACGATGAGCGGTTGGAAAGAACTTGTTGACTCCGAGGACTGGTGGGCGGTCTGGATCGGATTTTTCTTGCTGCTTCTGGTGTTCACGGGGTTGGTTACACTCATCCCTGTCCTTCCAAAATGGTCTTCCCCCCCAGATGGATTTCCCCGAGAGCTTTGGCTTCCGTTGCTCCTTCTAATGGTTGAGCTAGGAGGACTCTCGGCTCTGGCAATGGGCGCTATGAAAAAACGAGCCAGTCGTTTCCTGCTGGCCTTTCCAGCCGTGTTTTTCCTTTCGCTGCTGAGCTTTTTCATAGCCGGTAACAGCATTCTTGCCGCCTATGGTCTTGGCTATGCCCTATGGGCTCTCCTAGTTGGACTCCTGGTCAGTAATTTCCTGGGGGTTCCAGATTGGCTGAAGCCGGCGGTTCAAGCGGAACTCTTCATCAAAACGGGGCTAGTGATTCTGGGAGCGGAAATTGTGTTCGGCAAAATCCTGACTCTAGGACGGTACGGGATCATTGTGGCTTGGGGGGTAACTCCGATTGTCTTAGTTGGCATGTTCTGGTTTGGTTACCGGTTTCTTCGCTTGCCTCCCTCCTTTGCAGTGACCATCTCTGCAGCAACATCGGTCTGCGGCGTTTCTGCAGCCATCGCAGCCGCCGGGGCCAGTCGGGCAAAGAAAGAGCATCTGACTTTAGCCGTCGGGATGACCCTGATCTTTACCGTGGTGATGATGGTCTTGATGCCTCTCTTCTGTCGGTGGTTGGGTATGGATCCCCTCGTGGCGGGGGCCTGGATTGGGGGCACTATCGATTCAACTGGAGCAGTTGTGGCGGCCGGTCAACTGCTGGGAGATCAAGCAATGCAGACCGCGGCCGTCATCAAGATGGTCCAGAACGTCCTCATTGGTGTTATTGCCTTTTTCATTGCTCTCTACTGGGTCACTCGCATTGAGCCGGCTGGCGTTCAACGTCCTGGTCTTGTTGAGATTTGGAATCGTTTTCCAAAGTTCGTTGTGGGCTTTATTTTAGCCTCTCTTGTGGTTTCCCTCCTTCTTGTTCCGCTGCTCGGTTCCGAACAGGTTGATGAATCACTGGGAATCTCTAAGAACTTTCGCGCCTGGTTTTTCTGTTTGGCTTTCCTGTGTATTGGGATGGATTCGAACTTCCGCGTGATGGCTCAGCAAATGGGGAGCGGGCGTCCCCTTCTTCTCTATTGCCTGGGGCAATCGTTTAACCTTGTGCTCACGCTTCTCGTGGCTTGGCTGGTCTTTTCAGGGATCATCTTTCCTAGACTCAATCTCTGACGACTCCCGCTGCATTTCTTGGCCGCCTGGCGTTGGCGGCGCGTCCGGCTTGAAAAAGGGCATGGCCAGGATCCTCGGGAGCGTTTGCCAGGTGCGATCCCGGAAACTCTTCAGCCCGATGGTCATCCCCAGATGCCCTTTGGCAGGCTGATCTTTGTAGGTGCCCAGCAGGCGGTCCCAGCAGGACAAGTTGAAGCCAAAGTTGGTATTGTACTCCGGTCTTTCCACCGAATGATGAACCCGGTGCATGTCCGGCGTGACGATGATCCAGCGTAGCACACGGTCCAGCGGTAGCGGAATGCACGCATTGGCGTGGTTGAACATGGCCAGTGCGTTGAGCACGACCTCAAAAATCAGCACGCCCAGGAGGGGAGGCCCCAGAGCGGAAATCACCGCCACCTTGATCAACATTGACAGAACGATCTCAATGGGATGGAATCGGGAGCCGCTGGTTACATCCAGGTCAAGATCGGCATGGTGAACCATGTGCAGCCGCCACAAGGCTGGGAAGGCGTGAAACATGACGTGTTGAAGGTAGATGGCAAAATCCAGCACAGCCACCGAGATCACCACGGCGGCCCAGTAAGGGACAGAAAGGATATTCAGAACACCCCAGCCCAAGTCCTGCACCATCAAGGCCATTCCCAGCGCTGCCGTGGGAAAAAGCAAGCGTACAATGAGGGTATCCAGAGCAACGAGGCTCAGGTTGCCCACCCAGCGCCTGCCTTTACTGGTGGTGAGCTCACGACGGGAAGCAAGGACCTCCCAAATGGCCATCAGGCCAAAAATGCCGGCAAAAGAACCCAAACGAATGACGGACTCGTTGCTGATGATCCACTCCGTCATAGGGAGACTCCTAACTGACGCGCCCAAAGGATATCATGTATGGAGGCGTGTCCCCCGTTTCCTGGTTTTTGAAAATAGGGCAACGGAGGACACGTCCCCACATTGCATAGGAAGATCTTATTATGGCGAAAAAGAAATCGAACAAACCCTCACTGACAACCGTGCGCTATGCCTTTCGCACCATTGTCTGGCCCAGAAGAAAACTCGTTCTGTTGGGACTGGTTCTCATCGTCCTCAATCGACTTGCCGGTTTAGTTCTGCCCGGCTCCAGCAAGTTCTTGATCGACAACGCCATCAGCCAGGCTGACCTCTCCCTCTTGAGGCTGATCCTTCTGGTAGTGGCCTCTGCCATTCTCGTGCAGGCGTCGACATCGTTCTTTTTAACCCGGCTCCTCAGTGTAGAAGCCCAACACCTGATTTCTCTTTTGCGAGCCAAAGTTCAAAAACACATCATCCAGCTGCCGGTACGTTATTTCGACAACACGAAATCAGGGGAATTGGTCTCCCGCATTATGACCGATGTGGAGGGAGTTCGTAATCTGGTGGGAACGGGTCTGGTCCAGTTGGTGGGAGGGACTCTAAGCGCCCTAGTGGCCTTTGCTCTGCTGGTTAGAATCAATGCTCTCATGACCCTGTATGTACTGGTCCCCCTTGCGGCTTTCGGCGTGATTTCTCTGAAAGCGTTTGGCTACATCCGACCGGTTTTTCGAGAGCGTGGGCAGATTAACGCCGAGGTCACCGGTCGGCTCACCGAGTCACTGAGTGGGATCAGAGTCATCAAAGGCTTCAACGCGGAGGCTCACGAAGTTCGGGTCTTCGAACTCGGGGTGGAGCGGCTTTTCCAAAATGTAAAGAAGTCCTTAACGGCCACCAGTCTAGTGACCAGCTCAGCTTCCCTGCTGCTGGGTTTGGCAGCCGTCGCCATCATGGGGGTTGGGGGTTCCATGATCATGCAAGGCGAAATGACTTTGGGTGACTTCTTCGCCTTCACGCTTTATCTGGGCTTTCTGATCGCTCCCATCGTGCAGATGAGTAATATCGGCAGCCAGATGACTGAAGCTTTCGCTGGGCTGGACCGAACGGAAGAGATTCTCAACACCGATCCAGAACATGGCGACCCGCAGCGCAACATCGCCCTCCGGGAGGTGACCGGAGATCTCTCCTTCGAGAACGTGTCCTTTTCCTACGAGGAAGACACCGAGGTGCTCAGCAACATTAGCTTTCGGGCTCCCGCCGACACCGTCACCGCGCTGGTGGGCAGTTCGGGTTCGGGGAAGACCACTATAGCCGGACTGGCCGCTTCCTTCATGAAGCCGCTGACCGGGGTGGTGAGAATCGACGGCCAGGATTTGTCCAAGGCAACCCTGGAAAGTTACCGAAGCCAATTGGGCGTGGTTCTACAGGACGATTTCCTGTTCGATGGAAGCATCCGGGAAAACATCTTCTTCGGTAGGCCCGAAGCCAGCCAGGCAGAACTGGAAGAGGCCGTTGAAGCGGCCAACGTGAAGGAATTCACGGATCGCCTTGCCAACGGTGTGGAAACCCTGATCGGGGAGCGCGGCGTCAAACTCTCAGGTGGACAGCGCCAGCGGGTTGCCATCGCCCGCGCCCTCCTGGCCAATCCCAGAATTCTTATCCTGGACGAGGCGACCTCCAACCTTGATGCCGAAAGCGAGCGCTACATTCAGGAAAGTCTGAAAACCCTGATGAAAGGACGGACCACACTGGTCATCGCCCACCGCTTGAGCACCATCCGCCAGGCCCATCAGATTCTGGTGATCGAAGAAGGACAGATCGTGGAACGGAGAACCCACGATGAATTGATCCAAAAGGAAGGCCGCTATCATCAGCTCTATACCTATCAGGCTAGAATCTGATTCCTCTTAGTTGGGGAGACAGCGAAAACAGAATTCCCGGGGCCGTTTGTTGAAGAATCTGGATCCGCAGAGGCTATCCATTTTGGGTCTATCATGATTCAATATACCTTTTGAACAGAGTCTTGACCGATGGCACATTCAATGGAGCCCTCAGGCGAGAACGTGGAGACGCCACTGACCAATTTGCCCGCTTTCGGCATATGCGGTTGGAGTGGCTCCGGAAAAACGAACCTCTTAGAGAGTGCAGTCCCACACCTTTGTGAAAAAGGGCTCAAGGTGGCGGTGCTCAAGCACACTCACCACGAGATCCAAGTAGACCATCCTGGAAAGGACAGTGATCGACTCTTCCGTTCCGGAGCCGATGTTTTTCTAAAAGGGTCAGAGGAAGGGTTAATGAGGTCGCGCGAGGCGGCTCACTTGAATTGGGCGGCTATTCTCGATTCAATCCTCCCCAAGTACGACCTGGTGTTGGTGGAAGGCCACAAGAACTTGTCACTCCCCAAGGTGTGGCTCGTGAATTCGGCTCAAAGCGCGGCTCCCCAGGAGATCGAACAAATCGTTGCGACCCTACCTCCGGGCTCAGACCGCCTCGAGTCCTTCCTCTCGATTCTGGATGACTGGTTCGCCCAACAATGGCTCAAGACGCCCGTTCTAGGATGTGTCCTGATTGGTGGTCAAAGCAGTCGCATGGGCCATCCCAAGCACATGATCCAAAAGAACGGAAGAACCTGGATTGAACGAACTGTGGAAGTGCTGGATCAACTGACTTCAAGGGTCATTATTGCAGGGACGGGTACACTACCCGAAAGGGTGAAAGACTATGATGGCCTGGTGGACGTGCCTAATGTCCGCGGGCCAATGGCTGGAATTCTGGCGGCTTTGAGATGGTCCCCCAGGTCCTCCTGGTTGGTGACTGCCTGCGACCTGCCACTGCTCTCCTTACCTGCTCTAGAATGGCTCCTCTCCACCCGTGCCCCAGGAGTTTGGGCTACGCTTCCCCAGCTGCAAGGACCGGAGGATGGGATCGAACCTCTTCTCGCTCACTACGATTTCCGCTCTCGTCTCCCGCTGGAAAATCTAGCCTCCAAAGGCGAGTTTTCCCTTTCTCGTTTGGCCACCCTTCCCGAAATCATGACGCCCTCGCCTCCCTCCTCTCTAGTCACCGCCTGGCAAGATGTCAACACCCCGGCTCAACTCGAGCAGGTGGGCTGAGTTGAGGCCTTCCATCGACAGCTTCCCATTCCCCGGCTAGGGGGACTCCCCGTAGCGCTCTCGGTAGAACTGATCGATCTGTTCGCGTTCCTGGGGCGACATCCCCTGCTGCCAACGGTGCTCTGCACCCACACACTGATCTCACTTGCCGGATTGCGCGACGATCCATTAACCTGACGCCAGCAATGGGGCATGCGGCGAAGATCGGAATCATCGGAGGAGGCATCTCGGGGTTGGCCACCGCCCACTATCTGATTCAGGAGAGTCTTGAGCAAAACCTTGAGATCGAGGTGACGATCCTGGAACGATCCGATCGTTTGGGCGGCGTCATTTGGAGCGAGAAGACTGAGGGTTTTCTGCTCGAGGGTGGGCCCCAAAACTTTGTGGCCTTCAAACCCCAAACCCTTGAATTGATCAAGGAACTGGGGCTTGGCGATAAGGTTATGGGCTCCAATGACCAACTGCGTCAAACCTTTGTCCTTCAAGACTCCAGGCTCCAACCCCTTCCCCAGGGTATGGAGTTTCTCTCCCCTGTTCGTATTCGGCCTTTTTGGTCCTCCTCCCTGATCAGTACCTCAGGCAAGCTCCGTGCCTTCCTGGAACCCCTGATCAGACCCAGTAGCGGAGACATGAGCGTCGACTCTTTTCTCACCCGACGTCTGGGACAAGAGCTCACACAAAAAGTGGCCGAGCCGCTCGTTTCAGCCATTTACGGAGGGGACATCCGAAGGCTGAGTACAGCCAGTGCTCTTCCCCGCGTCTACCAGCTTGAACAAAAGTTCGGGAGCCTCTGGAAAGGAATGCGCAAGGCTTCGCGGCAGCGATCTACTTCTTCTCAACCTTCCTTTCTTACCCTGCGACCCGGGATGTCCTGTCTGATCAGTGGACTGACCGACAGGCTATCCGAGATTTCGATTCACCGAAACGTGGCGGACATCCAGGTCCAGTCGGATTCCTCCCGTTATCGCGTCAAGAGCGCCACATTCGAAGATGCCTTCGATTCACTCATCCTGTCGACGCCTGCCGCCGCCGCTGCTGGAATCATAAACCCGGTGAATTCTGAAGCCGCCCAGGTTTTGAGACAAATCCCCTATTTTTCGACGGTGATCGTGTACCTGGCCTACAAACGAGGAGAGTTCGCACACCCTTTAAACGGACATGGTTTCGTCGTACCCCGAAAAGAAGCCACCGTTATCGATGCCTGCACCTGGGTCAGCAGCAAATTCGAAGACCGTTGCCCGCCCGACACTGTACTGCTTCGATGTTCCATCCAGGATGGCCGGCAAGAACGAGCGGAGATTTCGGATCAAGGAGCCGCCCAGAAGGTGCACGACGAGTTGCAACGGGTTTTGGAGATTTCCTGCCAGCCCATCTTTACTCGGGTCCTGCACGCTCGAAAAGCCTTGCCGCAACTCACCCTGGGGCATGCCCGGAGACTGGATCAAATCGGTCGAGCCCTGAAAGGGCACCCCGGACTATTCTTCACGGGAGCTTATTTCGGCGGTGTGGGCATTCCCGATTGCATCGAAACAGCACGCCGGACGGCCCGGCAAGCCGTTGACTTCGTGAAGTCCCCCTAGAATCTTCCCGTCTGAGGTCTTTGACCCTATTCCCTCGTGTTCGCTCTACTCCTGACCCTCGCGAAGCCTGAGAGGTTCGCGCCCAGAGCGACAAGTGGAATCCTGATCACCCCGCGGCAGTCTTCTTTTGGGCGTGCAGGCCCATGGGAGAGAAATCACCCTATTGGAGGGGTGGCGATGAGGAAGTCAGGCGAATTGCCGTTTGCAACCCAATCCGCCAGTGGTGCCAGCTTATAGGCCATCATGTCGTCACAACGAATTCGATGACAGCTTACTTTAGAACAACAAACCTGACCTCATTCGAAACATCACTCTGAATTCCTTTAATCGGTTTCGGATTTACCAACACCAGAGAGTGGGTTCCGGAAAAAGCAAACCTTTGACAATTCACTTCTACCCTGATCTCGGTGGAGCTAACAAAGTTGATGTCGTAGCCAACCCCGTCTATTCTTGCCCAGCTCTGTCGAGCAAAACCACTACCCCGAATTGTCAGAACATTTGTCTCAGCACAGGATATGGCGTCCGGCGTCACTGATTCTATATGGGGCGTTTCGAACTCGCCACCGGCTTCCGGGAAGGGTCTTGGAACAGGGTTCGTAAAATAGCGATGATAGGCGCGATCAATGACCTTTCCTTCCTTAATCACTTCGAAAATATCTCGAGTGTTGTAAATATCCTCCAGCGGATCGGAGTTCAAAATAACAAGATCAGCTAGTTTGCCTTCCTCAACCGTACCCAAGTCTTCGCTGCGCCCCAGAAACTCAGCTGGAATTTGGGTCGCCGAAGCAATCGCTTGCAAGGGCGATAGTATTCCCGCATGTACGAGCAGTTCGAGTTCCTGGTGTAAGCTAATACCAGGAGGAAATATGCTTGTGTCGGTACCCGCCATTAGCTTGCCACCCGATTCCACAAACTGCCGATAAAAGAGTGTGAGATTTTCATATCCCTTCTCTAGAATCTCTTTTGTTTCTTGATCACGACGGCTAAAGCTCATAAACCACCTTCGGATCGCATTTTCCGGCACGAAGCGCAGCTCAACATCGCTGAATAGAATTTGGTTTTCAAGCGCGAATTTGGCCGATAATGGATGGATGCCTTTCGTGATCACAATCAGATCAGGCTCTATATAAACATCTTCCTTTATCAAAAGATCGATCAGGTCAGCAAGCAGCTCGCGCTGCATGAGAGATGTTGGCCCTACTATCGAATCTGGCGCATCTCCAACTGGGTCTTTGAAAGTCGCTTGGGGAATGCCAGAACCGTGGGCCAACATATCGATTCCAGCGATTGCTGCCTCCCTAGCATTTATATGCGGCCCAAGGTGAGCAACTACACGTTTCCCGGCTTTGTGCGCTTCGTCGCTTATGACCTGCGCCAAGTCGAGCGTCGCTCGGGTGTAGATTTTCATGTAGTCCACACCCTTTTCAATCAATTTACGGGTGGCATCGATAGCCTCTTCGCGGTGACTCAGGGGGATACTATGGAGATATGCTGCATTTCCTCCCAGATGACCGCCGGCATGAAAAATCCTAGGACCACGCAGCTCCCCACGAATCGTCGCTTCTTTCACAGTTCTTTCCCAATCTACAGGTCCTCCTAGAAGCATGACAGACGTAGCACCATGGGCCAAAAACAAAGGGGGCATATAATCATAATAGTGGACATGACAGTCAGTCAGTCCCGGTATGATGAACTTGGCTTTTGCGTCGATTACTGTGGCCCCACCCGGGCGGCGCACTTGGTTACGGGGTCCTATTTCCTGAATGCGCCCGTTGCGGATAATAATTGTCGTATCTGTTCGAGGCGCACCTCCCGTGACGTCAATGATCGTTCCACCCTCGATTACGAGCGCCTCTTCGCTCTGCAATCCCATCCCAGTCAACATCGTACAAGCTACACAGATCACAGCTAATCCAAGAATTCGAAGAAGATTCCTCATTACCATTGATTTGCTCCTATCGAAATGAGGTGATGATTGACCCAATAAATCCCATAGCAAAGATTGGCTAGGCTTAGTTTCATGTTTCGATTTCAGCGAGCCCTCTACTGGCAACCATGCGACACGATGCTGACATCGAAGTCAAGCACTTTCTTGGATATCGATATAGGAGTTTGCCTTTTTGAGGCTAGTGGATCTCGGCTCAAAAAACGGGTAAGGACAGGTTTGTTCGGCCTGGATAGTGACCTCCCCATTTCAGAATACCGGCGCTGACAATGAAGCGAGGAACCCAAGGAGGGTCACGAGGGAAAGAAGTGGAGTCTGGCCTCCCCTCCCTCCCAAGTTCTAACGAGATGAAGAGGGCGTCCGGACAGGGTAGGTCCAGGCCTATCCGTCTGGTCGTTCAAACAGATAAAAGGACTTGCAATTAGGGGTGACTTTAGGTAGAAAGCAAGACACTTGTCCATCAGAACGAAGCTTTCATCAGGGTCATTTCAGCCAAAGGAGAGGTCAAGAAAGGGACAAAGAAGATTTGCTGTTGTTATGATGATTGTCCACACAGGCAAATTCCCGGCCCCCTCAACAGATCAGCCCTAAACTCTGATGCCATCCAGCCTTCGGACAAGAGACTTATTCAGACTCATTCGGATTTTGCCTCTCCTGGGCATCCTGGCCCATTCCCCACTCAGTGGCGCTGACGAAAAAACGATTACAGCCCATTGGACGGCAGACACCATTCAGATCGACGGCGAACTCAGCGAGCCCGCCTGGGATTTGGCCGAGCCCGTCTCAGACTTCGTTCAAGCGGAACCCCATGAGGGTGGCGAGCCAAGTGAGGAAACGGAAGTTCGCGTGCTCTTTGATGACAATAGACTTTACATCGGAGTCTATCTTTACGACTCCGCACCTGACGAGATACTCGTCAATGATCTGCGGCGCGACTTCGGAACTTTTGAAAGCGATGTTTTCGGAGTTGTCATCGATGCCTTTCACGCCCAGCGTTCCAGCTTAGCCTTCTTCACTAACGCTGGAGGTGCCAAACAAGACAGCCAGGCTCTGAGCGACGGGCGTCATATCAACACCTCATGGGACGGGATCTGGCATACGGCTTCCAAGATTCGGGAAGACGGCTGGAGTACTGAGATCGTCATCCCTTTCAAGACCCTGCGCTTTGAAGTTAGAGACAACCAAATCATGGGGATCAATTTCAAGCGGCGCATTCGACGAAAAAATGAAGACCTGTACTGGAGTCCCGTGCCCCGGCGCTACAACATCCATAGGGTTTCCCTGGCTGGCAGTGTGCCTTTGGGGAAAGAACTCAAGCCCGGCCGCAATTTGCAAGTCAAGCCTTTCGTGACCGCGGATCACACACACATGGCTTTGGGGAACAGCAGTTCGAATGACTTTACCGCCGACGCGGGAGTCGATGTCAAGTACAGTCTCACGCCGGGACTGACCCTCGACGGAACCTACAATACAGACTTCTCCCAGGTGGAAGTCGATACCCAGCAGATTAACCTGACAAGGTTCAGCTTATTTTTTCCCGAGAAAAGAGAATTCTTTCTGGAAAATGCCAACCTTTTTCAGTTCGGAGATATCCCTCGGGAGCGGGGACCCAGCCGGACCGAAGAGGTCCAGCTCTTCTATAGCCGCCGCATTGGTCTCTCATCAGAGGGGCAGCCCTTGCCCCTCCTCGGAGGTGCCCGGTTATCAGGGCGCGTTGGCCACTTTGCACTGGGACTCTTGAATATCCAACAAAAGGAATTTGAGGGAACGCCGTCCAATAACTTCACGGTGATGCGATTGCGCTACGATCTCTTGGAGAATTCCGATATAGGGGGCATCTTCATTAGCCGCAATGGAGGACTGTCAGGAGACTACAATCGCTCTTATGGAGCAGATGTCAATCTCCAATTTGTTCAGAGCCTTACCATCAACTCCTACGTCGCGAGAACCCAAAGTCCCGGTGCCGAAGGAGAGGATTGGGTCACCAAGTTTTCCAGTCAGTGGAGTGACGGATTCTTGGAAAGCCGATTCATTTATCAGGACATCGGTGAAAATTTCAATCCCGAAGTCGGTTTTGTCGGGCGCGCCGGCGTCCGCGCCTACCAGGCCAATTTGGCCCTTAGACCGCGGCCCGGCGGAGATGGCTTTATCCGGGAATTTCACCCTCATACCAATCTGAAATACTATACGGATCGCGACAACATTCTGTTGACCAGAGACTGGCATTTTGGTTTCCAGGTCTTCTTTAGGGATCGCAGCAATTTTGAAGTGAGCACGAATCCTCGATTTGAACGGCTTCGAGAGCCCTTCAGAATTCGGGAAGGAATTACCATCCCTATCGGGGACTACAACTTCAGCGAATGGTTCAGACTGGGATACAGCTCTGATCCGAGCAAACTTTTGTCCGCCAGGCTTAGCTGGTCGGAATGGGACTTTTACGACGGCACCAGGACCAGCCTCAATCTCTCCGGCACTCTACTGGTCAAACCTCGCTTGGAGGCAAGCCTGAACTATCGGCACAACTCGGTGGACGTTGAGTCTGGAGGCTTCACCGCCGATTTGTATGGATTCAGATTTCAATATTCGTTTAACCCTACCATGTTCGCCGAGCTGTTCCTTCAGTACAACAAGGACACCAACAAGATATTGACGAATGCGCGCTTCAATCTCATTCACAGACCCCTGAGCGATATCACTCTGGTCCTGACCGAAGAACGATCCACGGAATCCGTCACGGACACTTCCCGTGCCATCATCTTCAAGTACACTCATTTGCTGCAATTCTAGTACCAATTGTTGCTTTGCCTGGTCGGGGAATGAGCAGACAAACTACTTGTTACCTCACTTCCTTTCAAAAACCCAACACATAGGTCATCTTGGCAATCAAGGCCCGTTCCAGGACCTGACCGCTGGTCGCCCACCTCTCGTTGTACACCAGAAAGAAGTCGCTCAGGGGTTTGTAAATGAAGTTGAAGCGGATGTTGCTGGAAACCTCCCGCAGGGTACTATATTGTACTGGATCAGTCCGTTCAGGAACATCCGAGGGCTGAAGGAGTAATTGATGCGTGTGGTGACCAAATCGGTGAAGAAATTTCCCGAGGGAAGATCGACATCGTCGTGGTCCCAGGAAATGTCGGTTACAAATCTGTAGTTGGGCTGGAAGCGGAAGCCTGCGGTGTAACTTTCCTGATGGCCGTCAAAGAACTCCCCGATGCTCAGGCTGATGCTGCCACTAAACATCTGGCTCCTGTCACTGGACAAATTGGTGCTGATCTCCCCAAACACGAAGTCTCCCACCGGGATGGCCTGATCGGGGCGGATGAAAAAGGGCTCCTCCAGTCGTTCAAAGCGGGTCCGATGTGTAAGCCCTAATTGGCCTCCACCTTCTAAATCGAAAGAGAGAGTCTGGTCGAAGTTCTTGCTCTCTACAACGCCCTCCTGATTCGTAATGTACAGGATTCCGATAGAGGGCCTGAATTCCCGAATCCAGGGAATCCGCTCTCCCGGTCGGAACTTCAAGTTAAACTCGCCACGGCTTTTTCTAATCCCCTTGCGAGGTACGAACCCCACTTCCGGATTGAAATTTTCTTCCACCGAGAGATATTCCGCCTGAATGTCGTAGCGAGAGTCCGCCCACCCCACGAAAACACTGCCTGCGTGTCATCCCCCGAAAGTTCCGGTGTGTCGGTTTTCAGAAAAAAGGAGGCGATTTCCAGGTATCTGAAGAATTGTAGACGATTGTCTACACCGTAGGTGCGGTTGTGTTCACCCCCTCCCTGCTTGTTGATGAAAATACCACCCACATCAGAGTTGTGGAGGATGTCTCTACGAACCCGGGCCACCGTAAAATTGGTGGAAGGAATCTCTGCAAATTCATCGGTCTGAATGGCGAGAAACCCCAGGCGATATCTCCCTGCCTTGCCCGTGAGGCGACTTCCCACCAGAATCGGTACCAACCGACCCTCGGAGAGACCGATTCGGCGACTGAAGAAAGCAATCACGTCGCGGCTCCTGCTCCGGGGACCTTGACCCACCCTTCTGACCTGAAAGGTGGCTGCATTCTCAAGGAAAAACTCCCGCTTCTCCGGGAAAAAGAGCGGGAACCGGGTGAGGTTGATCTGCTGCTGATCGGCCTCCACTTGGGCAAAGTCCGTGTTCACCGTGACATCCAAAGCCAGGTTGGGCGTCACTGCGTATTTCACGTCAAACCCCGCATCGGGAGTGAAATCCACGTCATCCCCCCTCCGGCGAACAAGAGGAGCCGAAACGTAGGGTTTCAGGTAGATATTTCGGCCCTGGCGAATTCCTGTGATACCACTGAGCTCCCCGGCCCTGGAGGTCCTGCTGAGCCGGTAAGGTCTTGGTATAGGTGACCAATGGACGGACTCGTCCTTGCGCCGAATCCTGCGAGAAAAGTTCACACCCCACACCTGTTGCTCGGTGTTCGAAAATCGCAGGGTCCGGAAAGGAATGGAAAACTCAGCTTGCCAGCCGGCATCAGTGATTTTGCTCTTAACGTCCCAGATACTGTCCCAGTCATAGTTGCTCCGCCCCCCGTCTTCACTCATCTGACCTTCTCGCTTGGCACCTTGAGGATTAGTCCCGAAAACGACGCCATTCCGGTTGTCGTCGAAGGTGTCGACAATAAACGTGAAGTGGTCGCCTTCCCGCGGACTGAAATCTCTGGAGACTTGAGTGACGATAAGTCCCTCCTTACCGGCCGAGTCAAAACAGTAAACTCCCAGGTAGAAGTTTTCATCGTCATACAGAATTCGGACTTCAGTACGTTCCGTGGCGGGTTCTCCCATCTTGGGATCGTTCTGGATGAAATCGGCGGCGACCTCTGCAAGGCTCCATGCCGCCTCGTCCAGATTTCCGTCGATGACGATAGGGGATTCGATGTAAAGGGCGGTGATCTTTCTGTCGCTGTCCTGGGCCAGAGAAATCGGGGACAGGAAACCCAATACGAGTACAGCTCCCCACCACAGGAATAATTTATCCTTCAAGGGGCCTCCGTGCGATCGCACTGAATCGGTTGCTTCACTCCCCGGCTCTCGACACACCCCTTCGAAAGGGAAAACACGCACTTTCAATTTTCTGATCCAGAGCTTCACTCGTTGAAATCTTGCATTGTACCCCAGACAAGAGCCCGCGGCGCAAAGGTCGGTCCTCGCTCCTGTAATGAACTCAACCTAAACGGCAGTTAGAGGACTGTAAACTGTCAAATTTACCAGAAGTCCAGACCTCATCTCTGTCCCCTTTTACCCGCCCTTTACCCTTCTTTTACTCCTCCCTTTGTACCCTTCATTCTTCACGCGCCTTCCATGTTGGACAGGCCCCGACCCCGGTGCCTCACGTAAAAATCTATTCCAAAGGGTATTCGTTGCCTCACTAAGAATCTATCCGAAAGGGATTGCAAAAAGTGGTGGTAAAAAGCACCAACCAGAGGAGTGGCAACCCCTTGCCCAACACCCGCAGCCTGCAGCAAGAGAAAGATTTTCACATCCAGCCCGCTTCCCATCGTTTCTTCTGCTCAGGAGTCGGTTTGAGCAAAAGGCAATTCTGAAGCCAGCCGATCTGCCGTGCCAGCTGGGCCGGATTGAGCTTCTCATACTCTCGGGCCAGTTCCCGCTTGATCTTGTCCGCCACCTCAGGGGACTCGCAGATCCTCCGGTAGGGAGTTTTCGGCACATCATACTTTTTCCAGATCCGAGACCCTCGACGTTGCTTGGCCACCATCTTCATGACCGGCTTGAAAAAGTTGATCTGCAGTCGCAGCCGATCGTACAACTCGTTCACCAGCTCCTGTTCTCGCTCTCCCTCGTAGCGAGCATAACCCACGGCCCGCCGAACCACCGAATAGTTTTTCTGCTCCACATAAGGGTTGTCATTCTTGCGCGAGGGGCGGGTTCGGCTGAAGCTGATCTTTTCCTGCTCACAAAAACGAATCAAGTGCTTGTTGATGAACTCGCTGCCGTTGTCCGAAGCCATCCCCAGCCAAGGGAAGGGCGAGCGCTTCTGAAGCAGCTTCATCGCTTCCAGGACCCACACCTGGGCCTTATTGCGCACCGCTCGGACCTCTGTCCAGCCCGTGTACACGTCCGTCACATCCAGGGTTTGAAGGTAGTCCCCCCGACCCTGGCCTCCCTCATGGCCCACCAGGTCCACTTCCACAAAACCGGGGCGATCCTCCTGCCAGTCGGCGAAACGCTTGATCGGAATCTGGTGTTTGAGCAGCGTTCCCGGCTTGGTTCCGGATCGTCCTTTGAGACGGTGCTTGCACCTTTCGGGCTCCAGCAGCCGATCGATGGTGGCGGCGCTGATCTGCATCAACCGCTCATGGGTGCTGGCATCCACTTTCAGTTCCCCATGTCTTTGTAAAATGGGTACCACTTCCGGCAAAATCGCGACCAGACGTTTGCCACACAAATAGTCCAGTATCTCCCAGATCATCGTCAGCGCCTTTAGAACTTTCTGGTCGTATTTGCGGGCCCGCTCTCGCCGTACTCTCTTGCCGATATCCCCTACCGCCACCAGCTTGGGGCTCAACCGGATCCGCTTGCCCTGGTGGCGAAGCAGATAGGCTCCATAGCAGCGGTTGTAGCCCGTCATTTGGGTAAACTCCGTCAACACTTCCCCCTTCACCTTCTTGCCCTTCTTCCGGTAGCGGGGGGCAAAACTTTTGATCAATACACGCTTTTCTGCCATCGTTAACCTCATTGGTGCCCTCCATTCCTTCATGGAGGACACTTCTATTCCCCTGCTCAGGGCCAGGCAATTTCGAATAGATTTTTTAATGAGGCAACGTATCCATTTCGAATAGATTTTTGATGAGGCAATTCGAACTCTTGATTCCCTTTGAGCCCTCGCTATATACTCGCTGCCAGAAACAGCACATTCCGATCAGATTCAGGAGGTTTTTACATGGGAAGGATGATTCAGAAAAAACCGTGGCTGGCGATCACGGTCCTGGCAAGCCCCTTAATGGTGACCTTTTTCGCTCTGGGACACGGCAATGAACATGGTCATGCCAGCGCTCAGATTGGGCAGGGCACGGTGTCGGTCGAGTACCATCAACCCCTGGCCAAGGGCCGGGATCTGCTCACCATGATCCAGCCGGGGGTCTACTGGAGAATGGGCGCGGACGACGCCACTACGTTAACGACGGAAGTCGCCCTCAACTTTGGCGGGACCACGGTTCCAAAGGGTGAGTACGCTCTTTCGGCTCACTTCGCCGACACCGAGAGCTGGTCGTTGGTTCTCTCAAAGAGCCCGGGACGCAGAGGGGCTAAACCGGCAGACATACTGGCCGAAGTTGCCGGAACTCTCGGCAAGACCGACGCTCAAGTGGAGGTCATGACCATTGAGCTCAGAGGCCAGGGCTCCAAGGGAACCCTTATTCTAGAGTGGGGAACCAGTCGGCTGAGCGTCGATTTCTCCGCCGCTTGACGACAGTCCCACCGTCACAAAGAAGCTTGTAGCACAGCCCATACTTTGTGGAGTTGTGTCGGTCACAACCTCCGGCAGGCATTCACTTGCAGAAAGATGTGCAGCCGGGATCATCCATACGTTCTCATCACTGCAGTAGAGAACTGACGAATGACCCCGGCCAGCCTGACTTGGGAAGCGGGAAAACAGGCATCTTCATGCGTTCACACGAGGAGGATGGATTGGTAATAAATTTGGGAGGACTCATTTCGTGAAGGATGGTACGGATACGATGGTGATGACGCCTCCGGCCGAACCCAAAGAGAAGGAAGTCAGTGGCCGGGAACTGAGCGAAAACTGGGTGGGCCAAAGTATCAAGCGCCGCGAAGATCCCCGCCTCTTGACCGGTAGAGGGACCTTTGTGGATGACATCAATCTGCCGAACCTCCATCACGCCGCCATTTTGAGGAGTCCTCGTGCCCACGCCAGAATTCTCTCCTATGACACTAGCGAAGCAGAGGACTATCCCGGTGTAGTCGCCGTGTTGACCGGGGAGGAGGTGGGCCAGATGAGCAAACCCTTCCCGGTCGGTGTGGCGGCCGCTTTTAAGTACTACAGTGCGGCCGTGGGGAAAGTGCGTTACGTGGGAGAACCGGTGGCCGTGGTCGTCGCCTCGGATCGCTATGTGGCCGAAGACGCCGCCGAATTGATCCAGGTGGAGTACGAACCTCTGCCTCCGCTTGTGCACTGCGAAGCTGCACTGGAAGCGGACGCTCCCGTCCTGCACGAGGAGCTTGGAGACAACATTGGCTGTCATCGGCTGCTGAACTATGGTGACGTGGATCAGGTCTTTGAGGAAGCCGACCTGGTACTCAAGGAACGCTTTGTCTTTCCTCGTTACAGCTCCCTTCCCCTGGAAACCTATGCCGTCATTGCCGATTTTGATGCGATCACGGGAGTGTTCGCCGTCCGATCGAATTTTATGGGCCCATTTAGCATGCATGCGGTGGCGGCAAGAGCTCTGGATGTTGAGGAAAACAAGCTGCGTTTTATCGTGCCCGCAGATATAGGAGGCAGTTTCGGGATCAAGAGCAGCATCTACCCTTACATCGTGCTCCTCTCTCTTGCCTCCCGAAAAGCTGGCCGACCGGTCAAGTGGATCGAGGACCGCCAGGAACACCTCATGGCCAGCTCCTGCCAGACCGACCGAGTGGCCTATCGCGAAGTGGCGGTGAAGAACGACGGAACGCTGTTGGGCGTCAAGTCCAGAGTCATCGAGAATGTAGGGGCTTACCTGCGCGCTCCGGAGCCCGCCTGCACCTTCCGCCCCGTTGGCAACTTCGTCGGACCTTATAAGGTTAGAAACTTTCGATTGGATGCATACGATGTGATGACCAATAAATGTCCGACTGGACCGAATCGCGGCTACGGATGTCAGCAGATCTATTTCGAGCAGGAACGGATGATGGACAGGATCGCCGAAGAGCTCGAACTGGATCCCATAGACGTTCGCATGAAAAATTTCATCCCGGCCGAGGACATGCCCTATACCACTCCAATGGGGGGGATCTACGACAGTGGAGACTACCCGAAGGGCATGGACTTAGTGGTCGAGATGAGCCAGTACACGAAACTCCGGGAGCAGCAGAAAAAGGCCAGGGCGGAAGGTCGTCTGTTTGGAATCGGGATCGCCACGGGCGTCGATCCCTCTGTTTCCAACATGGGCTACATCACCGTTGCCTTACCCCCGGATGTTCGAGCACGACCCGGATACCTGCCCAAGTCCGGATCGGCCGAGTGGGCCACCATCCAGATGAACCCGCGGGGTAAGGTCAGCGTGACGATGGCCACAACTCCGCAGGGACAGGGGCATGAAACGGTGGTCACACAAATCGTGGCCGACGAATTGGGCCTCACTCCTGATGATGTGGTGATTGTGGATGAATTCGATACCTCCAAACATGGCTGGACCATCTCCTCAGGAACCTATGCCAGCCGGTTTGCTTCGGTGGGAACCAGCGCGGCGGTCCTTGCGGCCCGTAAGCTCAAAGGAAAGATCATTCGCCTGGCTGCCGCACTCCTCTCTGTTCCCGAAGAGGATCTGAGTATTCAGGAGGGGGTCGTTGTTTCCCGGAGCGATCCTGAGAAGAACATAACCGTCAAGCGCATTGCCGGAACCGCCCACTGGAATCATGGGCTCCTTCCCGATGACATTGAGGCCGGCCTGCAGGCTCGAGCGGTCTTTCGCTTCCCTTCCAACGTGGCTCCTGACCCTCAGGACCGGGTCAATTCCTCCAACACTTACGGATTTATGGCTGAGATTGCCGTGGTCGAAGTTGACCCGGACTCCGGGCAGGTAAGGATTCTGGACTGGTTCAGCGTCCATGATGCTGGAACCATTATCAATCCCAAGATTGTGGAAGGCCAGATCTACGGAGGCGCACTGCATGGTATCGGAGGGGCCCTGTTCGAAGAGTTGGCCTATGATGACGAGGGCCAATTTCTCACGGGGAGCTTCATGCACTATGTGTGTCCCACGGCAGTCGAAGCCCCCAAGATCAATATTGGTCACATCGTCTCGCCTTCACCCCTGACTCCCCTGGGATCCAAGGGGGCGGGAGAGAGCAGCAGCGAAACAGCACCGGCGGCCATCGCCGGCGCAGTTGCCGATGCCCTGCGACCACTGGGAATCAGGATCAACGAATTGCCCCTGAATCCTAAAAAGGTGTGGACCCTGATCCACGGATCCAAGACACCATGAAGCCCCCAAAGTTTGATTATTTCGATCCCACAACCGTCGAGGAAGCCCTCGATCTGCTGAAGGAATACGGTGAAGATGCCAAGCTTCTGGCCGGCGGCCAGAGCCTCGTACCGCTGCTGAACTTCAGGATGGCCCGTCCCCAGGTCCTCGTGGACATCAATCGGGTCAAAGATCTGGATTATGTTCGCGAGAACAATGGCACGTTGGCGATCGGTGCCATGACGCGACAAAGAACGCTGGAGACCTCTGAGATCATTCGCTCCAAGTGCGGTTTGCTAACAGACGCTGCCGAGTTGATCGGACATCCTCAGACCCGCAATCGCGGTACGGTGGGAGGAAGTATCGTTCACGCCGATCCCACGGCCGAACTGACCGCCATAGCCAGAGCTTTGGATGCCCAGATGAAAATTCGCAGCCCCGAAGGAGAGAGAACCGTCCCGGCCAAGGATTTCTTCATCACCGTGATGACGACTGTCCTTGAACCTTCTGAAATGCTGATGGAAGTCGAATTCCCTTCCCTCGCGCCCTCGGCGGGATGGGCGTTTGAGGAGTTTGTTTTGCGTCATGGGGATTTCGCGGTGGCGGGCGTCACTGCTGTTGTGACACTCGATGCAAAGCAAACGTGTATAGAGGCCCGACTGGCGGCTATCGGCGTGGATGAAACTCCCTTTAGAGATCCAGAAATAGAAGAACTTCTTCAAGGTGAGAAGATCACGGATTCGCTCCTGGACGAACTAGCCGGTCGCGTAAGTGAAAAAGTTGATCCCTTCGCTGACCTTCACGCAACGGCCGAGCAAAGAAAGCATCTGGCCGGTGTACTGGCAAAGAAAGCGGTAAAGAAAGCCGAGGAAACGGCACTACTGAATCTGAAGAAGGAAAGCTGAGAGAAATGCCTCAAGAGTACCGATCCGTAGAAATCACCGTCAATGGACAATCCTACAACAGGCAGGTCGAGCCCAGGAGACTCCTGTCCGACTTCCTGCGCGAAGACCTGAACCTTCGGGGCACCCACGTGGGCTGTGAACACGGGATTTGCGGGGCCTGCACGGTCTTGATGAATGGGTATACGGTGCGATCTTGCTTAATGTTTGCCGTCCAGGCCAATGGCGCGGATATTACCACCGTTGAGGGATTGGCCCAAAACGGTGAACTTCACCCCTTGCAGGAAGGCTTCTGGGAGAATCACGGCCTGCAATGTGGATTTTGTACTCCAGGATTTCTCATGAGCGCCTGTGAACTTCTGGAGAGAAACCCCGATCCCACCGAACAGGAAGTGAGAGAGGGTCTTTCCGGGAACATGTGCCGCTGCACCGGCTACCAGGGCATTGTCGAGTCCGTGCTGGCCGCAGCCGCTAAGATGAAAAATGTGTAGGGGTCAGCCGGCGGTGACCCGAACCGCATGAGTGGCAAGAATCTCCGGAATGTGGGAGGCACCTCAGGTGCCGAACGGCCCGCAACACAGGCCCAGGTTTTCGGATTCGGCACCTGAGGTGCCTCCCACATTCCGGAAGTCTTCGCAACCCTGACGGTCCCGGCGAGCCACCGGCTCGCCGCTACGCCAATCCCCTCAGAAATATTTCCAGGCACTCCTGATAATCTTCCGGTGTATCCATATCCTTCAGGATATAGGGATTGGCAACGGGTACATGCGATAGGGAGTCTCGGAATTTCTCGACGATTCCGTTTACCGGTTCATTAGGGTCCAGGGCCAGGATTTCCTGCTTGAGTGCAATCTCGAATAAAACAGGGCGCCCCTCCTGTCCTTCAAAGGTCGGAATGAATATTCTTGATGGGTCCTTCCGGTTCCGGTAGGCCCGAATCAGCGCGTCGATTTCCTTGCGCGTTACCATTGGATGGTCCACGGGAAGGTTCAAAAAAGCTTCAGTTTCCGGATCGATTGCCTCAAGGGCACTCTGAAAAGAGCTGGTCTGCCCTAATTTGTAGTTGGGATTTTCCACCACCTGGGCGCCTGAGAAATCGACTCGCTCCAGAATCCTCTCCTTTTCATGTCCCAAAACAACCACCACCGCATCCACCAGGGACTGCCGACACTCCTCAAGAAGCCGCGAGAGAAGGGGCATCCCTCCAAAATCCAGGAGAGGTTTGGAAGTTTTCATCCTGACCGAGAGACCCGCGGCCAGCAGGATCTGGGTAATCATCGCCAGGGAGATTATCATCCCCGAGGATTAGTGAAAAATTGAATTCCCCGGACAACGCCACACGGAGCGCAGGGTGAAAGAGAAAATAGATGGAGATCAGTCTTCCTCTTTCTCCCCCCTTTTCATCCGATCGGCATGGTAATCGAGCAGTCGCTCCATCCAGTGAGGAAGGTCAAAATCAGGCAATCTCGCCTCCTTCCAACTTTCATAACCCTTGTAAAGCAACTCCTTGGGCGGGAGAGATAGGTCGGGTTCAAGGCCCAACTCGGTGGCGTCGATGACCAGCTTGGAACCCATGCTTTCTTCTGAGGAAGGGTCGTAGATATTGTAGATATCCTTGATGATAATCAGATCGCGCTCCGGGTTAACACGCGAGTTCATCATCCAGTCCAGATGCGGCTGGTGGCGGATGTCAATATCGGAATTCACCACCATCACCGTCTTGAAAAAAACACCCATCTCGGCCACTAGGCGACCCACTCTCTTGGCATGTCCCGGATAGGTGGGATTCATCTGAATCACGATAGAGCCGAGCAACCCCCCATGGGTCTGATTCAAGGCCACGTCCAGGACCGTAGGTTCCGACCAATCGTCAACCAGCAGCTTATGAATGACACACTCATTGGCCTCACCCTGGATCAGGGTACTTTCACTGGGCGGATGTTGGCTGATGCAGCCATAGTAGATGGGATCCTTGCGGTGAGTGATGGCTTGAACGTCAAAAAAGGGCCTATCCCCAATGGGACCCATGTAGCCGGCAAACTCTCCAAAGGCATCTTCCTTCATTCGACCGCTAGGATCGATTTCTCCTTCCACCACAATTTCGGCCTGAGCGGGCACCAGCAAATCAGAAGTCTGGGCCCGAACCATTTCAATGGGAGCACCCTTGAGCCCACCAGCTGCTGTGATTTCGTCTATCCCTTTGGGCAGAGCGGCTGCCGTAGCCATGTGGACCGCCGGTTCACAGCAGATGGCCACTGCCACAGGGGCAGGTTCCCCTCGTAGGGCGTAGGTTTGATAATTTTCATAAGCCTGGCGGCCCGGGTTGGTATTTAAAGTGATCCGGTTCTTGGACTGGACCTGGCAGCGGTAAGTGCCCATATTTTGCACTCCCGTGTTCTTGTCCTTCGTAATCACGCAGGCTGAAATGCAGGGTTTACGATCCTTACCGGGCGTCCAGACGGGAACAGGCAAATAGGAGAGATCAACCTGCCCCTTCCCGATCACCACTTCCTTAGCAGGACTCGACTTCACCTCCTTGGGAGCGATAGGCTGACGCAGAGCCTGCAGCCAGACTTCGTGAATCTTCTCCGGTGTTGTTCCCAGTGCCAGCGCATACACTTGCCGCGAAGCTCCGATCAAAGGCGTGGCAACCGCCATGCTTGAGCCCTTGACGTTTTCAAAGAGCAGCCCAAAGCGCTCTTCCATGGGCAGACCCTGGTAGATCCAGCGGGCTACGCAGGAGACCTCCCAACTCGGGTCCACCTCTTTACTGACCCGGTGGAGTTTGCCGTGGGCCTCCAGCTCATCGATGAATTCCCGCATACTTCCGCACATCTTGCGTCTATTCTTGACCTTCCGGTTCTCTTCCATGTTGATTGCCATTAGGGGAATTCTCGCCCACAGACCCTTGGTTGTAAAGCAGAAGTTGGTGTCCTCGTGCTTTCGGATTTTGGGATGTTGGGATCTTTGGGAATTAGGAAAACAACCGCTCGGAGTCCATTCAGCCCGACCCGTGAGCTGAAGCCCAGCTCTGTTTTCTCCTCGTTAACCCACACCTCTGAGTGCTCCGAGTCACTCTGTCAGAGCCGCAGCTTTACAAGTGATCTCAGGAGATTCAAATTTCTTCGATCCTCTCGATGGGTGTTTCCCTTAGGGGTCTCCAGAATCTTGGGAATCTGATCAAGGCGTTCATCATTCAGGAACCAGGAAAACGCCAAACTCCCGATTTTGCCCCGGCCGATGTGTTCATGACGATCCACACGACTTCCCAAATCTTTCTTGCTGTCGTTGAAGTGAAAGACACGCAGCTTCTCCATTCCTACAACTCGGCTAAATTCTTCCATGGTCACACCATATTCTGATTCTCCTCTGATGTCATAGCCAGCCGCAAAGATATGGCAGGTATCGACACAGACAACAATCCTCTCAGGATGACGTGTAGCAGCCAGGATGTCCCGCAGATGTTCGAATCGATAGCCGACACTCGTTCCCTGGCCGGCTGTTGTTTCCAGGGCAATGGGAACATTCCATGGGCCGCTCCTTTCATGAATCTGATCGATGGCCTGAGCAATCCTTTTCACTCCGGCTTCTTCTCCCTCCCCCATGTGGGAACCGGGGTGAGTGACTAACAAACTCACACCCAGCCTCTGGCAGCGGTCTAGCTCATCGAGCATGGCGTCAATGGAGCGCTGCCACAGCTCCTTCTGGGGAGAGGCCAAGTTAATCAGGTAACTGTCGTGAGCCACCACCTGGTGAAGTTTTGAATCCGCCCAGGCCTTGCGGAAACTCTCAACCTCTTCGTCAACTAGAGTTTTTCCCTTCCACCGGTTGGAGTTTTTCACGAAGATCTGAAGAACCCTGCACCCTGCCTGTAGGGCACGGTGGACGGCAAGAGGCGTTCCTCCGGCAATGGACATGTGTGCCCCCAAAAGAGGGTCGTTAGTGTCTCGTCCCATCGTTTCTCCAGATTCAGCCGCTCTGAGAGCGGCCGCTACACTGTTCGAAACCCGATTCTAACATTGACCCTCAAGGTTTGAGAAAGCACAATAAGCACCCGATGAGCTATCCATATGAGGATCTACGAGCCTTCATCAAGCGCCTTGAGCAAGAAGGAGAGTTGAAGCGTATTCCAGTTGAAGTGGATCCGGTTCTCGAGATTGCTGAGATTACCGACCGTGTCTGTAAGGAAATGGGGCCCGCCCTGCTCTTCGAGAACCCCAAAGGGTCCGACCATCCTCTCCTGATCAACGCCTTTGGATCCTATCGGCGAATGAATCTCGCGCTGGACGTTGAGTCATTGGAAGAAGTGGCAGAGCGTATCGTGGCGCTACTCGAGATCAAAGCCCCCGAGGGGGTGTTGGACAAGCTGAAAATGCTCCCCAAACTCGCTGACCTGGCCAATTTTATTCCCAAGACCGTTCGCTCCGGGGCCTGCCAGGAAGTGGTTAAGACTGAGAACTTCTCGCTTCTGGACTTTCCGATTCTTCAGTGCTGGCCTCAGGACGCCGGCCGCTTTATTACCCTGCCGTTGGTTTTTAGCAAAGATCCCGAGACAGATAAGCGCAACTGCGGTGTTTACCGAATGCAGATCTTTGACGGGACCACCACAGCCATGCACTGGCAGACTCATAAGCATGGAGCCCAGCACTTTCGGGAAGCTGGTCGTGTGAAGGGTGGCACTGGAGAAGAGGATCGAATCGAAGTAGCGGTGGCCATTGGAGCTGACCCGGCCGTTATCTTCTCAGGTATCGCTCCCTTGCCCGATGGCCTCGACGAAATGATGTTTGCCGGCTTCTTACGCCGAAAACCTGTGGACATGGTCCCCTGTAAAACCGTCGATCTTGAAGTTCCGGCCAACGCGGAGATTGTTTTAGAAGGTTATGTGGAGTTGGATGAACTACGGCAGGAGGGTCCCTTCGGTGATCACACCGGATTCTACTCTCTAGCCGACGACTATCCCGTCTTTCATGTGAACTGTGTGACCCACCGTAAAAAACCCATCTATCAGACCATCATCGTGGGGAAACCCCCTCAGGAAGACTGCTACATGGGACGTGCCGTGGAACGCATCTTCCTCCCTCTGATCCGTCAACAGCTGCCTGAAATCATTGATATGCACATGCCCTTTGAGGGTATCTTCCACAACCTGGTCCTGGTCACGATTCGCAAGCGCTATCCCGGTCACGCGCGCAAGATCATGAGCGCCATCTGGGGACTGGGTCAGGCCATGTTCTCCAAATGCATCATCGTATTGGATGAAGGGACGGACCTTCAGAGTTACGGCGACGTAGTGTGCAAGACCCTCAATCACATCGATCCGGAGCGCGACATCCAGTTTATGTTGGGCCCCGTGGATTCTCTGGATCACGCCTCGCGGCTGCCCAACTTCGGATCCAAGATGGGGCTTGATGCGACTCGCAAATGGCCTGAAGAAGGGTTTCAGCGAGACTGGCCCGACGAGATTCTCATGTCTGAGGAGATCAAGAGCCGCGTTGATGAGATTTGGCCCAAGCTGAATCTCAAAGGGAAGGGAGATTAGGGACAGGCCCCGGGGGCCCTAATTTCCCTTTCCTTTGAGAAATTCCAAATCCTAAATTCTAAATTCTAAACCCCTGAGTGTGGGTTCACTGGCTGTTTTAACCCGGATTTGTTTGTGATTTAGGATTTAGGATTTAGGATTTCCGGTTTCCGGCTTTGGCTTTTAGGATTTCCGATTTCAATCTGAGGCTTCTCGACTCTGAATGCGCCGCATGGCCAGATTGGCCGCTGAAAGCAACTCCGGATCGGTACTCTTCATCAGCTCCTCAATAATAGGAACGGCCGACGAATCCCCGCGTAGGCCTATGATCTCCAGCAATCGAAGCCTGATCGGATGCTCCACGCTGCGCAGGTAAGGGTAGAGCTCCCGGATCTCGCTGGAATTGAGTTCAAGGAGATAGTGATAGGCCTGATCTTTGTCCGATTTGTTCACCACTTCAACCAGGTGCTCCTGGCGCCCCAGATGATAGAGGGCAAAGCTCATACTCAATTTGACGCTGCTTGATTTTTCCCGAAGATATTTCTCGGCTACCCGGGTGGCATCACTTGAATTGCCAATCCGGCCCAAGCCCTCAGCTGCAAACAGGCGGTAAGGATCCCGAGAGTCCTCAAGAGCGTTTAGGAATAACTCATGACAACTTGCATCCCCGGTATAAGCCAGGGCTTCCAGAAGTTTCTTCTGCAGATCATCTTTTCCGCTGACGGGGACAAAGCCCAGAATCTTCTTCCTTTCTTCAATTCCCGACTCATAGAGCTCTTTAAGCACGGGAAGGGCTTCCCGGACACGCAGTCGACCCAAGGTGAAAATCGCTTCATCGTGCACCTTCTTGTCGGGGTCACGAACCAGGGGGATGACCTCTTTGCCGGCAGTGGGATCACCGATTTTGTAAATCGCCCGAATGAGTTCTACCTTAACCCCTTCGTTGGGCTCCAGCGACAGGGCGTGTTGAATGGGAGACAACGCGGAATGTGCCTGGAGAATACCGAGAGCAACTGCCGCATCCTTACGAATTCCAGTCTCCGGCGAGAAAAGCAACTCTGCCAGGGCATCCTTGGCATCCTGGCTGACCGGAACATAGGGCTCAACCAGAAAAGGGTTATAGTCGTCGCTAAGCGGGTTGACGACATCCGCGAATTTCTTGACTCCACTCATAAACCCACCCTCTTCGTCCACGACGTAAATTTTGATGATGCCTTCAATGGCCTTCTTCTGGATCTCTTTTTTGGGATCCTGAGTCATCCTAACGTGCGCCTTCAGGGCACGAGTGTCATTGATGCGCACCAGGGCCTTCACGGCCGCTAAACGAAGAGAAGCATCCCGGTCTTCCGTCAACTCGATCAGTTCAGGTACTGCCTTGCGGACCTTGTGCTGCCCTAACGCAGTAGCAGCCCGCTTGCGACGGTCGTTGTCCGGGTGTTTTAAGTCGTAGATAAGCCCGTCAACGCTCACCTCCTGAGACTGCTGTGCAAAAAGGGAAGATGAGATAAGCGCAGTCAAACCAACGATGAGGGTACAAAAAAAGGTTCTGGAGATAGACATGGCTAAAGCTTCCTTTCCTGAGCCGGGATGATTCGTAAACTCCCTATTCCGGGGACAACAATCCCGACTGTCCACTCAGAATACCACACCTCTCTGACCTGACAATAGAGGCTAAAATTTACAGGAAATTACCCTGGAATCAGGGTCGTGGAATCGGGACTCTGGACCATGAAAGGTGAGGGGCCTGGGGGCCCAATCAGGTCGCGCCAAATGTTGTCCAGGTCTTTTGCAAAGAGGGTAAGGGAATCGCCACGGACCAGCCTCCAGGCACCCTGCGCGATCTCTGCGGCCAGCTGACCTGATGACCAGCCTGAATTACCCAGAAAGACGCGCAGCTCACCGGCGCCCTTGTTTTGCTCCAGAAATTCCTCCAACAGATTCTTGTCGCCACTGTAATAGACATCCTCCATCACATGTTTTGCTCGTTCATGTGGCTCAGCATTCCGAGCCAGAAAAAGAATCCCTTCCAGCCCTACCGGGCCGCCGAAAAACAACAGATTCGACTTCTGGTCGGAATCCTCCAGGTCCGGCAACACCTGAGCCAGCGATATCTTGGTGATTTTATTGATGATGAGCCCCAGCGTCCCGTTCTCCCCATGTTCCAACACCAGGACCACGCTGCGGCGGAATCGTGGATCTTGCATGCCGGGAGTCGCCACCAGGAAAATCCCTTTCTCGGGCACAAGGGTTTGCCTGGAAAGATTCGCCCTGGAAACAGAGATGCTGCCCGATGTCATCGAAGCTGCCGGCGACAGCAGCACCAGAAAAACGGCCAGCACCATACGATACCAATGCTCACCACACACAGCCAATTCCCGATTTTCTCTGGCCATCTCAATAGAGTCAGTCTCAGCCTGCACACGGCTAAAGATCCACCGTAATCCTCCCAGGGGTGAAAGGCAATTCATTTTTTAAAGTGGATTTCGGGGTCCAACCTCAAAAAGGATTTTCCAGGCAGGTTAAGCCTGTGGATTTGCTCGTCATCAACTGGACCAGGAAGCGGCGCAGTCGCTTTTTCTCGGCTCCAGCCAATCTTGCGAAGCTCAGACCGGCGAAGAATTTCTCAACCGGTCGGACGCTTGCTCTGCACACCCGAATCTCGGTTTCGCTTCCAGGCACCTGCAGCTTGAGTTCCAGGGGAGTATCCTCGATCAGCTTCACGTCGGTTTTCAATCGGCAGCCGCCCATAGCAATGTTGGTCACAACACCCTCGCCGTGTGTTTCTCCGCATGAAAACACGACGGGAAGGTGGGTTTGGAAGCGCCTGTGGCTGCGGCGATTCGCCTGTGTCCTCACGTAGCGGGTCCCCCACTGGAGTGCTCTGAAACGCCGCCAACAGGCTCGGCACCGATAGGGATAGATGTAGACGAAACTTAGCAGGTGCTCAAACACTCCGCCTCGATGAAGGCGATTCGCACCTTTCTTACCACACTTCGGGCACTGCAAGGACATGACACCTCCGCTGGATTGAGAAATCTTCCCTCATCCTCAAGAAGAGTTTGGGTTTGATCATGTGGAGCAAGTCCTGTGCCAAAGTCTGATGAAATTTTCAAAAAGGAATAGAGGACCAAAAACTATTTATCGACAGGAGCTTATGTGGAGAGTGTTGAAAAGGTTTAGAAAGACTGCTGAAGAAAACGTCAACTAAGGTTTACATCAACGCTTCGCAAAGAGAAAAGAAAAAGGGAAAAAAGAAAGAAGGGAGAAACGACATAGGGCAGCACAAATTCACAATGGCACCCATGCATGCATTGCCTTTGCCCCCCGGACAGTCTACCCTCTACTCAGAGTCAGGCGGCAGACGGACTTCCATCTAAGAATTGAACAGTAGAAGGAAACTAAAATGAAGCACGTATTTTTTCTGGCCCTGATATTGAGTATTTCGTCATGCGGAGCTTCTTCCGATTCGGAATCCGCTGAAGAACCGGGAGATGAAGTCTCTCAGGAAACCGAGGAGCGGAGTGTGCGGACCGAGTGGGTGAATTTTGGCGACGGACACCGAGGATATTTGGTCAGGCCCAGCCGAGAGGGCCAATTCCCGGCCGCAGTCATGATTCATGAATGGTGGGGATTAAACGAGAACATTCAGGAGATGGCACGTGACCTTGCCGCAGAAGAATATGTGGTTTTGGCGGTTGATTTATACGGTGGAAAAGTGGCCTCTACGCCTCAGGAGGCAGGGGATTACACTTCTCAGATCAGGCAGAATATGCCTGGAGCGATAGAGAATATGAAAAGCGCCGTCTCCTTTTTGAGGGAAAGCGACTTTGTCCTGGAAGACGCCATTGCATCTATCGGCTGGTGCTTTGGGGGACAAATGTCACTGCAGCTCTCACTGAATGAGAACCTGGCAGCAACGGTCATCTACTATGGAAGCCTGGAAACCGATGCAGAAAGCCTCTCCGCCATAAAATGGCCTGTACTGGGAATTTTTGCGGACCAGGATACGGTCGTTTCCCTCGATTCTGTCCACCAATTTGAAGCAGCATTGAATCAACTGGGAATCGAAAATGAAATTCACGTCTACGAAGATGTCCCCCATGCTTTTGCCAACCCCTCAAATCCAGGACACGATCCTGAAAAGACAGATGATGCCTGGCAAAAGACGGTTGTATTCCTAGACAGAACTCTCAAGCAGGCGGGCAGCTGACAAGCGCGAATCGGGTACTGATCTGCTCTTTGCACCCCGTCCTCTTCTCTGGCATACCACCCCCCTGTGCTATCCTGCCTGTTCCGGAGCATGCTCGCTCCTGAAAAACAGGCAGTGTACATTCGCGATCGCCCATGAGACTGAAGGAGCTCTCCATCATCCAGTATCAGAATGTGAGCCCGACACCCGAAGTTTACCGGCTGTGGCTTCCCCTTCATGCCTTCAAGAAACAGCTCGAGCATTTCGCCACCAACGATTTCCAACTCCTGTCCATAGATGATGCACTGGATGCGATGGAGGGGAAAAAGAGCATGGCTAGCGGACGTCCGATTTCCCTCACCTTCGACAATGGATATCAGGACTTTCAGGATCACGCCCTTCCCCTCCTCTCCCAATACCGCTGCCCAGCCACGGTGCTGATCTCCCCTCTACGAGTCGGCGCGTCGAGAGAGATCAAAGGCAAAAGCGTATCCTATCTCTCCTGGAGTGCCCTCAAGGAGCTGCTCAACCACAATGTCACCATCGGCGCCTATGAGGATGACAATTGGAACATCAATGACCTTCCCGAAGAGTCGGTTCGAGAGCACATCACGACCTACAAGAAGATGCTGGAGGACCAGTTAGGAACAGAGATCCGCTATTTTGGCGTTAAGGAAGGGGTTCCAAACCGTAAGATTCGTGAGCTTTTGATTTCCGAGGGCTACAGGGCTTTTTTCACCCAGTGCCCAACCAACAGAAGACCGGATCTTTATTCAGTGGGAAGGATTCAAGTGGATGATGACGACTTTAACATCTTCCTGACCAAGATCTCCCAGACCTACCTCTTCTTTAAGGACAAGAAGAGCTGGAGATACATCCGAAGATATCGCCTGGATCGGGTCGCCCACCGATTATCAGAGACCTACGATATGTTGAGAGGGAGAGGCCCGGGTTAGGACGTTGGAAAATCCAGCCGATAAGCCATCACAGCCCAGCTACATTCAAGCAGTAAAATCTCCTACCTCCATTGTACTGATCGTGGCCAATCTGGTGCCACTGGTTGGAATCCTGTTCTTTGACTGGAGCCTATTCACTATCATGTTTTGTTTCTGGCTGGAGAGTGCTGTCATTGGTTTTTATAACATCTTCAAGATGGTGATGGTGGCAAATATCCTGAGCATCATCATGGTGCCTTTTTTTGTCATCCACTATGGCGCTTTCATGTCCGGACACCTGATCTTTATCTTCGCTCTCTTCTCGCCCGATGAGATGTCTTCTTACGGTGGGAGGTTCTCAGGGTTGTTCCCTCCTGCAGATCTCATGATTTCTCACATCATGAGTGTCTGGCCGGCATTTTTGGGTGTTTGCCTGAGTCACGGAATCTCCTTTTTTTACAACTTCATTGGGAAAAAGGAGTTTCGCCGTTCCACGCCGGAAAAACAGATGATGGCCCCCTATGGGCGGATCATCCTGATGCACGTCACCATTATTTTCGGGGGATGGCTGATCCTTGCCCTGGGAGCTCCCGTCCTGGCGCTGGTCTTGTTGATCGTACTAAAAATCGTCTCCGATGCGCGTGCCCATCACAAGGAGCACAAGGTTTTGCAGGAGGCGGCAGAGCAGGGGTAGAGACGCTCCTGCAGGACGGAAATCTGGATTCACCTAGTCCCGGCTAGTCGGGATTATTCATAGGTTCTCGTTACGAAGCGGGGAAAGGGCCGACCTGACAAGGCGCGCGAAAGAGGCCCCCGCAAACGTACTCTCTGCAGTACGTTGAGGAGGCCGACCGAGTGGAACGTAGTCAGGGTGGATGCTTTCGCTGCTGCAGTAGAGAACTTATGAATAGTCCCGACTATACAGAAAACCCTTCCCTGCTCAGCGGAAGCTCTCGCACCCGATGACCGGAAGCGGCAAAGATGGCGTTGCAGATGGCCGGAGCCGCCGGTGGAAGAGCAGGTTCGCCCAAGCCCGTTGGCGGAAAATCGCTTTGGATGAAGTGAACTTCAACCCTCGGAGCATGGGCCAGCGGCAGGAGTGGATACCGGTCGAAATTGGACTCCTGCACGCGACCATTCTCAATGGAAACCTCCAGACCCAGCATGGTGCTGAAGCCGTCGATTACCGCCCCCTGGCATTGATTCTCGGCGCCACTGAGATTGACAATCGGACCCACATCAGCAGCCACGGTGACGTTATGTACGGTCAGCTTTTTGTTGTCCTCTACACTCACCTCGGCAACTTCGGCAAAATGGCCGGCGTGACTGAAATGGAAAGCCAACCCCAGTCCCCGGCCCTCAGGGAGTGATTTTCCCCAGCCGGCCTTCACAGCAGCCAGACGAATCACATCAGCGGCCCGACCGGTATTCAGCGCGCGACTGTTTCCGGGATCCAGCCACCGGGGCCTACCCATCACTTCGAGCAGGAATTCAAGGTGGTCACGTCCAGCCGCCACCGCCAGTTCGTTCAAAAAGCTCTGCACAGCGAAAGCGATTCCGTTGGAACGCGGCGCCCGCCACGGACCACAGGGCGTCAACAGTGGCAACAGGGTTTGGGTCAGCCGCGAATTCGCGACCAAAGGCAAAGGGAACTCACTGGCCGTGATATTACCCCCGCTGACAGGTCTTTGTCCGTTACTGGAGAAAGTCACGAAGTGATCCTGCCAGGCGGAAAGTTTGCCCGAATCATCCACCGCACCCTTGAAGGAATGGAAACCCCCGACCCGGTAAAAGTCGTGGGCCATATCGTCCTCGCGTGTCCACTGCACCTTTACCGGTGCGCCTATTTGTTTCGATATGGCCGCTGCTTCGCACATGGAGTCATTCATCAAACGGCGACCGAAACCGCCTCCCACTCGGGTTTGGTGAATGGTGATGCGATCTTCGGAAAGATCGAGCATCTTGCCCACACTGCTCAGACCTCGTTGGGGCGTTTGGGTGGGAGCCCAGATGTCCATAGCCCCATCACGGTACCAGGCCGTGCAGTTCTGCGGCTCCAACGGCGCGTGCGAGAGAAAGGGGTAGGTGTAAAATGCTTCCACCGTTTCGGCGGCATTGTTCAACGCTTCATCTATGCTTCCCGTTTCGCCAAGGGTCTCACTGCCGCTTTCTTGCGCTAGTTCCCGTGCCTTCTGAACGGCGCCGCTCCAGCTATCCTTGGCGGCCTCGTCCTCATCCCAGGTCACACGAAGCTTGCGCTTGGCGCTGAAGGCGGCCCAGGTGGAATCCCCAACAATGGCGACACCGAGCCTGAGCTCAGTGACCTGCCCGTTACCTTGAAGAACAAAGGCGTGCTTAACCCCGGGAAGCGAACGGATTTCGTCCAGATTCGCCTGCCCGACACGACCACCGGGAGCCGGACATTTGGTATAGGTAGCATAGAGCATGTCGGGTACGACCTGATCGATACCAAAGAGCGGTTGTCCGGTTACGAGCTTGTAATTATCCACACCGGTCACCCTCGTGCCCAAAAGCTTGTAGTCTGCGCGCTTTTTCAGGACTAGTGATTTGGCGTCTGGAACGGGCAGCGCTGCCGCCTTGTTGGCCAGTTCACCATACCCCAGTCGCTGTCCGCTCCGCCTATGGATGACTGTGCTTTTTTCCGTCTGGCACTCGCCAGCGGGAACCCCCCATTCCTGCGCAGCGGCTGCAACAAGCATGGCCCGGGCTACGGCGCCAGCCTGGCGCAACTGATCCCAGCTGGAGGGAATGGACCGGGAACCACCGGCACTCTGGCGGCCATACACCGCCTCATTAATCGGTGCCTGTTCCACACGCACATCTTCCCAGTCGGCGTCGAGCTCCTCGGCAATGATCATGGGAAAGGCCGTCTTGATGCCCTGACCGATCTCGGGGTTTTTCGAGTAGATGAGAATCGAGCCCTCCGGAGAGATGTGAAGGAAGCCGTTGGGAGCAAATTCCCCGGCCGCCTGAGCGCTAAGGGCCTGGGTTCCCCCCTCCAGGTAAAAGGCAAGCGCCAGTCCTCCGCCAGCCAATCCGGTAAGCTTCAGAAACGAACGTCGACCGATGGCCTGAGTCCTGGTTTCCGAATCTGCCTCAAAGGTAGCTTCCGCGTCACGGATCACGTCATGAAGATATTGGTCGTTCATGCCCCACCCTCTTTCCTTACGGATGTGCTGCTCATTTTTTGGGCAGCACTGTTTATGGCTTGAGCGATACGGTTGTAGGTTCCGCACCGGCACAGTCCTGTCATGGCAGCATCGATCTCGGCGGCGCTTGGGATTGGATTCCTCTCTAACAGGGCGGCAGCAGACATGATCTGACCGGCCTGACAGTAGCCGCACTGAGGTACGTCGTGCTCGATCCAGGCCTCCTGAAGCGGGTGGAGTGACCCGTCATCACCCGCTAAACCTTCGATCGTAGTGATCCTCCGGCCGGCTGCCGACGTGGCTAGAATCGAACAGGAGCGAACGGGGCTGCCATCAAGATGCACGGCACAGGCTCCGCAGAACCCCCCACCGCAGCCAAACTTGGTACCTGTGAGACCGAGACTGTCGCGCAGCACCCATAGCAGCGGCGTCAACGGGTCGACCCCTTCAACCGTGTGCTCCTGACCATTAACGGATAGACGAAGGGTAGGCATTTTGGTGACCTCCTGAATCTTTGGACTTAGTCTGGCACAATCTTATGCAGGAAGCAATGGGAACAAAACATCCATAATACGAACGAATCGACTGGTCGGTGGGGGCACCGGGTGGGCAGAGCAGGTGCCAGGTCAGAACCCTATAAAAGTGACGGTTACGCTGGCCGAAGAAGATTCTCCAGCATCGTTTAATACGGTTAGGGTGAAAGTCGTAGGAAAAAGAACCAGGTCGACACAGAAATTGGTAGCTTGGCTGGAAACGGACTGCTGTTGACCGGATCTTTCGTCGGTCAAACTGATTTGAGAGGCATCTTGAGTATCCCAAGATAAACAAGTTTGTTGACCTGAGATAACTGCCTGGGGCTGGGCTGTAAAACTGAGAATGACCGGAAGCAAGGGGTTGACCGTCAGCGTCACGCTGGCAATGACACTCTCGTCAACAACGTTGTAGGCCACCAGGGTATAGGTTGTGGTACTTGTTGGAGAAATGCTCACCGCCCCCTGGTCCGGATTGAGCGAACTGCTGTTGTTAATGTTGGTAATTTGGATTCTTACGGCGTTGTTCGTCGCCCACCTCAACATCGTGGACTCACCCACACGAATGTGGGGTTGGTCCACCGTGAAGGAAACGATGGTAGGTTGCTGAGCGTCTACCGTGACGACGGTGACAACATCCGGCGCGCTCGCCGCTCCCAGACTATCTTCAACGATGAGCTGAAAGACATAGGTTTGATTGTTCTCGGCAAAGAAGGTCGGAGTCGCTGTGTCAGCGTTTTCCAGGGTCACCGGATCGCCTCCAATCTGGGTCCACCGGTAAATAGCGATGGAGTCTCCTTCAGGATCCGAGGAGCCCGTACCGTCAAGAACCACGAGCTGCCCGGGTGTTACACCCGTTTGATCCGCACCCGCACTGGTAGTGGGACCCTGATTGCCGCTCCGAACGATCCGCGTGACCGACTCATATCGAACTCGGGGTACGAATACGGGTACCGGCCGATCGTCGGCCCTAAAGGGGAGGAGGCCGCTCATCCAGTTATCAAATCGAAATCCCACACCGAATCGCCATGAATTCTGGGGACCGACAAAGCTCTCGTTGTACCCGAACTCAGCAACGACTTGCATCCTTCGCCACAGCGGTGGTGCAGCGTAACGAATCACACCCCCTGGAGCACTATCACGGACGGCGGAATTCAAGTAACCGAAAGCGCCCTCCAAAGACAAATCTTCAGTGAGCCCCATCCGGAAATTAACCCCAATTTGGTTGACGACCTTCAGAAGAGTCTCTTCCACCAAGGTCTGATCAACCTGCACGGCTTTGACAACCGATCCGTCGATGTTGCCCTGGGTAACATAAAATCCTACCTGCCCCCGCTCAAAGTCGTAGCCGAAATTGAAAAAGAATTGGCCGAGAGTACCCGAACGATCCAGTTGGTCGCGATTGATATAACGGAGGCTCTCCATGGCAGCAACCTGGAAATTCCCGAAGTGGAAAACCGGACCAATATCCAACTGGAATTCAGTGCTCTTATAATTGGTAAGACCTCCGTCTTCCCTTGCCACGAACCCCTGAGACAAGGGAATTTGATCCAACTCCAGGAAAGTATGGTGGGAACGGAAGGCCAGTTCGGCCTGGGTCTGGAGGCCAACATGATCTCCGAGACGATGGAAAAAACGCCCGCCCCCTGAGCCTTCAAGACTCTCTGCTTGCGGGTTTGTGGCTATGTTAAACCCAAAGGACTGATAACTGGGGAAAAGACTCAATTCCCGCTCGAAGTCCCCGCCCACGGGCACGACCTCGACTCGGGCACCCGATTTCAGCATTCTCATTCTGTATTCGGGAACCGAGCGGCTGCTCCGCACCAGGTCACTGATCACGAGATTGGGTTGAGGACGATTCACCCTGGTATCCCGTGGGTGAACATAGTAGACCCCTTCGGGAATGATCAGTGAAACGGGAACGGATTTCATCGCCTGGTATCGAGGGGTAGCGCGCTGCCTGACCCAATTGGACTTTCCCCTTTGATTGGGGGCGGTTTCGAAGTAATCCGTAGCCTCAATCTCGAGTTGTTCTTCTCGAGCCTGTTCCAGAGAAAACTCGATGTACCAATTCTCTATAATCGGGTCGGCAAGCTGGCGATCAAAGGCTCGCGCGAAGAGCTGTGAACGAGGAGGCGCATTTCCTGCGGGAACCGCTGTAATTGAGAACTGATCGAGGCCGAAAAGAAATTCTGAACGATCGAAAGTAAACTGAACGCGAGCACCCATATTTCTGTAAGCTTCATATTCTGTGGACCGTTGAAGAAAAATCTCTTTCACGGTGGCCCCGATGTTGAGGGCATCCGCTTCCATCAACTCCAGGATCACCCGCTGACACTGCCCACCATAGTAACCGTAGTGTTCCCGATATCTGTTGCAGGCAATTTCCAGGTGATATTCGTAGAGATCCTCATAAACGACATACGTTGCTGCGGCCGCCATGAGAATGTGTATTTCCATGGCAGCATCGACCACCGTACCCAGCTCACTTCCTGCGTAATCCAGTGCATAGTGTCGCTCTGCTTCATTCACGGCATCCTGCATGGCCTTGACGGTGTCGTAGTTCTCGTCAACAAAAAAGAAGGCGGGTTCCTTCAAGTTGGAATACAAACTCTTGATGTAGGAAAGATGCACCTCCAGGGGAGGGGCGGCATGGAGCACACTGGAGGCGAACATTCCCAGACAGCCTACAAAACAAAGCAAATGTATAAATCTTTTCAATTTAATCACTTGTATGGATCTCTAGTGAAATGTAAGGTGATTCCTAGTTAAGCCAGGGCTCGATCACTTGGCGCAGGTCCCTCAGGTCGGACTGCGAAATCAAACCGCAGCTTGCCTCCAACTGTTGAAGTGCTTCTCTGTTTTGCTCCAGAACATAGAAGGCCTGAGCCAAATGAGCATGAATGTGACACTGTTGGCTGGAGGTTAAGATCCGTTCTGATTGATCCAGGAATTGCGATTCGAAAGTGATCAGTTCGGAATACTTCAGTTCCCTGGCCAACTCACTCCCATAGTTTCGGACCCGGTCGATCAACTTTGTCCGGACTCTCTCCAGCTCTTCAGTCGTTTCGTAAGGGGTAGAAAGTTCAATACCTGTTGCCAGGACCGTGCACGATTCCCACATCAAACGGTCCTTCAACTCCTGAGGCGCTTCCGGCAAATGGAACAGCTCCACGATGCCATGAAGAACATCGCTATACTCCTCAAAGGGCTCGTACAAACTGGCTAGATACTTGGGTTTACTTGCTCCATTCTCAAGATGGCTCTTGAGTGTATCTGAATTGTCCAGAAGCTCTTCCAGGTCAGAAAGTGTGGGTTGATCCTGAGGCAGGAGCCTAGCCAATTCTTCTCTGAAGGCGTACAGATCACTGAACGCTGCTCCAAAATCAACCAACAGTTTATGGATCTCTCTGAGGGATTCCTCAGACGCTGTGGCCCGATGAACGATCACTGCATCTCGCAAAGTAGCCTCCAACACCGCACTGAGATGCTGGGTCAACTCGGGATAATCCAGAGCAATGGCTACGCTCAGCCTGACAAATTCCTGGACATACACAGGAGAAAGGGACGGATCGGACATGTCCACACAGGACCTGGCTGCCAGATGAAGACTCACGGGGTCCTCAGGCTCTTCCCGGACTTGACGAATCACTCCGTAAATGACCCTGAAGTCACTCAAAGATCGGTCCAGAATCGTCTGGTAGGCTATTGGTTCCTCTGTCGGAAGTTTTCGCTGCAAAAGAGTGTTCAGGGCGGCCAGAGAGCGAGTGAGTCGCTCTTGAAAACAGAGGTCCCTTTGCTCCAGGCGGCTATAGAGTCTTTCGTGCAGAATCTCGCTGAAACAGCTGTAGTCCTGAGTCGATTTCTTCTCGCTGAGGACACAATGATAGGCCCTCGAAGCGACCTTCGATCCTCTGACAAAGGATTCATAACCAAGAGGGGTTTCTGACTCAGAGAGAACCTGTTCCAGCGTCTGCATCTCCCGTTGTCCAAGGCATTGCAGGTCCCGCGCTTCCTGAATCGAGAAGCGCACATCGCATTGAGCCCAAAGGGAAGGAACAAATCCCCCTGGAATCCCAAACAAAAGCGCAAGAGTGGTCAGACAAAGAAGGCGCTTCATCGTCTCAATAAACCCTCTCCATTTTGTTTTCGTCCAAGGCTCTGAGCTGCTCAATTCGCCCTTTGACTTCAGTCCAGAATTCAGCTGAAAGCCTGAGGTATTCTCTTTCAGGGAGTAACTGGTTCACGGCTACATCCAGGGATCGCACTTGCATCTCGTGAAAATGCTGCTCCAGTTGTCCATTCTCGGTCCTGGTGTCACATCGACTCGATGGCTCGTAAGTGCTCATGATCTCGATCCACTTGGCTTCTGCAGCCAGCCTTTCCAGCGTCTGCCTCTGGACCTCCAGACTGATCTTTGAGGGCAGCAAGTGAGGAGACCCATTGATTTCCCCTTGCGACCAGGACAGGTTCTCATCGAAAACCCTGCTCGGGACCAGCGTCGCGCTGCTCAGCTTGTAACAGCTCTGCTCAGGGGAAATCTGTTCGATATAGGGAACGTAAACAAACTCGAGTTGAGTCAGGACCTTGAGCACCGTGGCCAGCTCTTCTTCACTCTCAATGTATTCGGAAAGACTGGTGGCTCCAAAGGCAGGATAAGCCACTACCCTTCGGGGGCTTTGTCCTCGACGCGCCGTGCGCAATATCCCGACACCAAACATTTGAACACGTGTATCCGGAAGAAGGGGCCCACCCTGCAAAGTCGGATCGACATAGAGACTGGTCTGGGCAACCTGTTCGTCTGGAAACCGGCAGGATGCATTGGCTTTCAAAAGATTCTTGAGCTGTTGATAGGCCACCCATTCGGTTGAGTACTCTTCGCTCTCCGGGTCCTCCAACAGGGAAGCGTCAGACTTAATCATCTCCGGACCCGGGGCTGCGGGATTGTCGCAGTCCACTTTACCGTTAACAGATGGAGAAGGGGCTGAGAGACTGTAAGTCCACGGAGCGAGCTGGAGCAGAAGAATTCCAAATATCAGACGATTTATGCCAACCTTATACATTTTTAAAAAATCCCAGGATTTCTATAGTGAACTCGTTCCTCGTAGACGTGTCAGAACCAGTTCAACCGTTATTACTTGCGAGGAGAAATCGTTTTTCGTGACAATTTGTATTTCTTTTTGCCCACCCTCATTACGCAAAATCTCTTCGACATTTCCGTTCACCTTCAGCCAGAAATCACGCCGATTCTCGGGAGATCGAATTGTACGTCTTCAGCGAGAATGGGACATTTGGGGTTCCAAGCTAAGAGACAGTGGGAACCGATGCTGATCGGGCTAGTTTAGCATTGATCGCCTGCCGACGGGCAAGGGTGACTCCTTTCAATCTTCTCCTTTTTGTGTGGATGGAATCTCGTCTTGCGAAGTACATGTCATCGGGTGTGACGTTACCCAGGGCCTCGTGATAGCGCCTGGAGTTGTAGTAGTCGATAAAGACCGCGATTTCTCGCTCCAACTCCTCGGGTGTCTCCCAGACCATTAGGTTGATGCGTTCCTTGCAGGAACGATGGTAGCGTTCGATCTTCCCGTTGGTCTGGGGATGATAGGGTGAGGCCAGGATGTGGCCCAGTCCCTTGGTCTCCAGATACTGACCAAAGTCTTTGGAGATCAAAGCCGGTCCGCGGTCTGTCACCAGCCGGGGCCGATCAGACAACGGAGCCTGTTCCACACCCGTTCTCTCACAAGCCGCCTCGACCACCTGGCTGAAGTCTCCAGCACGCATGGCCGTGTGAAGTCCCCAGGCCAGGATCCTCCGGCTAAAGTCATCCAGTACTGAGATCAGATAGTACCAGCCCCAGTTCTTGACCAGAAGATAGGTCGCATCCGTTTGCCACTGCTGGTTGGGTCGGGTCGTCTTGATTCGATATTCCGATTCGGCTGGAAAGCTCCGGAGTTGAACCTCCCGAATCAGCCCTTCCGCTTTCAAAATCCGGTAGACCGAGGATTCCGAGACCGTAAACCCGCACCTATCCGTCACCTGGCAGCTCACTTCTCGTGAGGACCACTCTGGAAACAGCAGCGCCATCTCCAGGATTCGGTCCCGTTCTTTGGGCAGGATCTGATTCCAAACCCGTCCTGATCCTGGGGGACGGTCCCGCAAGCCTGCCAACCCCCTCTTTCGAAAGTGGTGTCTCCAGCGATAGTAGGTCGAGCGGGGGATCTCGAGTTGATCCAGCACCTCCCGGACCGGTAACTCGGAAGCCTCCACTGTCCTTAAAACTTCCAGCTTGTGCTCGCTGAGCATCCTCTGATACCTCCTTCGCCTTACAGGCCCAAACTTTTTTTTAGCTTTTGGTTCTCCACTACCGTCTCGGCCACCGCCTTCTTCAAGGCCTCATTCTCCTCCTTCAAGCGACGCACCTCACCGGAAGTCGCATTCCGTTGGGTCTCCCGGGTTAGACCGTTTTTGCCCGAATCCAGGAAGGCCTTGGACCACTTGTAGTAGATCGAAGGTTGAATCCCTTCTTTGCGGCACAGTTCGGTGACGGGAATCTCTCCGCGGAGCCCCTCCAAAACGATGTGGATCTTCTCTTCGGTCGTGAATCTCCGGCGGGTGGCCCTACGGATCTGTTTGACGACGTCTGTGGTCATAGCGTTCTCCTTTTGGTTGTGTCATGACCAGCATCGGCTTGCTCTGATGGGCTGTCAAGATCAGCCCTTTGAGGGGGTGAGATCTCACCCCCTCAAACCTTCCAACTCTCTCTTAACTCTCGGCCCTATGTGTCCCACTTTCGCTGACGGGATACAACTAGATCGACAGTTGCCCTCCGAGCCTCCCAGCCCCTATCACCCCATGAAATGGGCCAAAATGAGTAATATGAGAGCAAATGCCGGGAATTCAGCGGATTAGAGCGAAATCATGAGCGAAAGTACGATCATCGCCCTATTCGTGGTAACAGGATTGCTCATCGGATGGTTCATGCACGGGCGTTCATCACGAGCGCTCACTTCAATGATGAAGCGGTTGGCAGCCGAGAAAAATGGTGTGCTTGTATCAGGCACCTTTCTTCGGCTTCCCAAGCTCATCCTTTCACACGACGGCAAGGAAATGGAGGTTTCAGCAGCCTCCAGCGGAAAAGAAGGATCTTCACCCTATACTTACGCGCTGTTCCAGGAAGTCGAATCCGCCGGGTTCGAGTTTCGGATTCTACCCAAATCCACTCAAACCGTTATTGACAGTGCCCTGGGGTTAAAGAAGGGCGTACTCACGGGCCATCAACCCTTGGATGAGTCTCTTGCGATCTACACCAATGATGAAAATGCTCTGGAGGCGCTGCTCTCTGAGCGGGTGCAACAGGCCATTCTGGGATGGGTGAAGAAGAACAGAAATCGGATTCAGGACATACGAAACGGCGACAACAGGCTGATTTTTTGCGTCGACGGCATTCTGAGTGACACTGCTGATTTGCGGCAACTCATCGATGGGGCATGCCTCCTCTTTGATGAGTTGGCAAAAGTTACAGAACAGAGAACCTTGCGTCCAGATTGAATCCCGGCTACTGGAACTCGAGCAGTTCCACGTCGAAGACCAGCATACCGGGCACTCGACCGTTCTCACCGTAGGCCAGGTCGGCAGGAATCCAAAACCGACGTTTCTCGCCCACCACCATGAGCTGCAGCCCCTCGGTCCAACCCTTGATCACCCGGTTGAGCGGAAAAGTGGACGGTCGCCCGCGCACCACCGAACTGTCGAACATTTTGCCGTCCGTGGTCCAGCCCGTGTAGTGCACCGTTACTGTGCTGGTGACGGTCGGGTGTCCGGTCCCGGTACCTTTGACCAGCACCTTGGAGGCCAATCTCGAGTCTGACTTTTGTGCATCCTCCGGGGGAGCGGCCACGTCGTCCGGCGCCGGAAGGTCCTGAACGGCCCACAGTATCCCGCTGGAAACCATCAGGATAGCCAGGATTGTAAGGGGTAAAGTCATCATCTTTTTCATATTCATGGAGGGACTCCTATTCTTTGTTTTCGGGCTGCTAGTCTACCGGGGGAGGAAAACGGGGTCAAATGAGCCTCTCAAGTCATCCATTTGTGCCAAGATATAGGGGACCATGGAGAGCAAGCAAGTGAGGGAGATCGTTGAAGAAATCTTGACGGAGATGGAGATCTTTGCCCTTCCTGGTCCTGGATACAAATGGGACGTGAAGGAAGGCATGAAGGCACTCGAGCCCGATCATTACAATCTAAGTTTTGAAGTTCCGGAGCTAGGCGTCCGGTCCATTTCCTTCTCTACACCGCCAGGATCCACCCCTGAGTCCATCAAGCTGGCTCTCGCTGGCAAGATCGAGGCTGCATTCAGGAGGACTCTCTATAAGGACTATGAAATTCATGCTGCATCTTTGCTTTTGCCCTCAGGGGAATGGAGCCTTGAAGTTCATATCACTGCTCAACTGGGCGACGAGATTCAAACCAAGCCCTTTACAGGCTCCGATACCTACTTCTCTGAGGTTGAAGCCATTCGACATTGCCTCGACTTTGGAAAACGAATCATCGATGGTGAAATGGAAGACTGTTCAGTAGAAGACATGTGAAACTCGGCGGTCACTGGGCGTACCATTGCCTGCGCCTTCATTCTTTCTGTTACTAAATCCCCCCCATCAGCGACTAGTTGTCGGAAGAACAACGTTTCGGGTGATTCAAGGATCCGATCGGCAAAGAAATGTTTTCAAATATGTGTTTAATCTTTCGAAAAAGTCATTGATAGGTTACAAGGAGTACATTAACAATTCACCCTAGATGGGAGGTGAGTCCGAATGGCTGTTAAAAATTACAAGATGTTTATCGATGGTAAATGGGTCTCTTCTCACAGCGGAGAGACATGGGATGTTATCAATCCAGCAAATCAAGAGGTTATTGCCCGAGTACCCCTAGCCGATGAGGAAGATACCAGAATGGCTATTGATGCTGCAAGGAGGGCATTTGATAAGGGTCCTTGGAGACGGATGACGCAGGTTGATCGAGGAAAGTTACTCTTTGAGCTTGCTAGGGCGATTAGGGAGAAAACAGAGGAATTAGCCTCTATTGAAACTCTAAACAGTGGGAAACCAATCCGCGAATCGAGATATGATATCAGCGATACCGCAGACTGCTTTGAGTTCTATGGTGGTCTTGCAGATAAGATAAACGGCGACGTCGTCCCTGTGCCTGACTCCGATATGTTTGCGATGGTGCTCAGGGAACCTATTGGGGTGGTGGGACAAATTATTCCTTGGAATTACCCTCTTCTTATGGCTGCATGGAAGCTTGCTCCTGCCCTTGCTACTGGAAATTGTTGTGTTCTAAAACCTGCAGAGATCACGCCTCTTACGGCGTTCGAGCTAGCGAAGTTGATAAAGAAGGTGGGATTTCCCGACGGCGTTGTGAACATAATCAATGGTCTCGGACCCGTAGCGGGAGCGGAGCTTGGGAGAAACGAAGACGTAGATAAGCTCGCCTTCACAGGTAGTGTGGAAGTAGGTAAGAAGCTGATGGCTGCTGCGGCAGAACATGTAAAGAACATCTCGCTCGAGCTTGGTGGCAAGTCGCCTATGATAGTTTTTGAAGATGCTGATTTCCCTCTCGCTGTGGAATGGGTGCAGTTTGGCATTTTCGTAAATCAAGGTCAGGTGTGTTCTGCGACTTCACGGCTTTACGTCCAGGATAAAATCCATGACCAATTTGTAGAAGCCTTGGCTAAGAAAACCAAACGACTCAAAGTTGGAGACCCAATGAATGAGTCCACGGAAATGGGTCCTATTGCTTCTGAGAGACAGTTAAATAAGGTGATGAGTTATATAGAGCACGGCAAGAGAGAGGGTGCGGAGGTTGCCTACGGGGGAAAGAGATTGGGAAGGGGGGAATTGAAGAAGGGGTTTTATGTCTCACCGACCGTTTTTACGAATGTAACAAATGATATGAAGATAGTTCAGGATGAAATATTCGGGCCAGTACTTACGGTCACCAAGTTTAGAGATGAGGAAGAAGCGCTAGAGCTTGCCAATGGTACGAGATATGGCCTTGCAGGCGGAGTGTTCACCAGGGATCTCAACAGGGCGTTTAGAATAACAAAAGAGCTCAGAGCGGGAATACTATGGGTAAACTCATCGCAACCCTGTTTCAACCAGCTGCCTTGGGGTGGATACAAACAAAGTGGGATAGGAAGGGAGCTAGGGAGGTATGCGGTCGATGCATATACTCAGTTAAAGCAGGTTACATTTAATCTCAATGAAGGTTCCCTTGGGTGGTATTCTTGATCTTAGAATGATTCGACAGCAAGGTTACTCCCTGTAGGGCCTTAATGTGTTTTCATTTGTTAGTAACCGAATAAAGAGTAGGTAATCTAATTTTGAGCGATGATCTCCAGCGAAAATTTATAAAGAGGTGGCTGGACCACGCATACGGTTGCTTTAGCTCGGGACATAAGTTTTGCCGCGAGGTCTGTCCGGTGATGCAGGTGACGCGGAACGAGAATCATTCCCCTACAGCATTTCACGCAAATATTGTAGCAATGCAGCAAGACGGACTAACCGTGGCCGACGTGGCGGAAGATTATGTGAATTGCACGTTATGCGGTGCCTGCGAGCTCAGGTGCCCGAATACACTTTTTACCGGCGATTTTTATCGTAACAGGACCGAGACGGTCAAGGTTGTTAAGGCAATGCGAGCTCTATCTGTACAGTCTGGTATCGAACACCCAAAGTGGAAGCGCTGGGTAGACGCTACAGTCGATAAGAGGAGTGAACCGGTGCTTGATGTTCCTATAGAACAGGATCGCGTTGCAGAGTGGGCTAAGGACCTCAACCTACCCATCGGCGGGGAGACCATTTTATTCTGTGATTGTGAGGCCGCATTTTACCGTACTTCAGTTCCTCGGGCAATTGCAATGATACTTAAGAAGGCCGGTGTCGAGTTCGGCCTTATGAGAGAACAGTGGTGCTGTGGGTCACCCTTGGCCGAGATGGGCTACGTTGATCAAGCCCGGGCCTTTGCAGAACACAATGTTGCGGACTTTCGCGCTGTTGGAGCAAAGCGGATCATAATCCTTGATCCCCACGATTACATCGCCTTCACCGAGGATTACCCGGACTACTTCGGCGAGGACTATGACTTCGAGATAGTGAACATCATTGAACTTGTATTAGAACTGATCAAAAAGGGAAAACTCAAACTTACAAATCCTGTTAAACGTATCGTAACCTATCACGATCCCTGCCGTTTGAATAAGCGTAAGGGCATCTATGAATCACCTAGGGAAATACTCAGGTCAATACCTGGACTCACATTCAAGGATGTAGACCACGTTACTCAATGGTCCTATTGCTCGGGGGCAGGTGGCGGATTTGCTGTAGAGCGCCCCAAAATTGCCGAGGAGATCAGCCGCCGCCGCATGTCAAGGGTGGCCGAGCTTAAGGTGGATACACTTGTGAGTGCTTGCGTCTGGTCAGAGAGACCCCTTACGGCTCGAGGCGAGGAGTTGGACTCCAAGATAGAGGTACGCGACCTAATGGAATTAGTTGCTGAAGCCGCGGGGCTAGACTACGGGGGTGTACCGACATGAGCACAGTCGCACTAAGCGATCCGATCATTAACGAACTTAGAGCTATCGTAGGATCAGCTTATGTCCTGACAAGCAAGACAGCCCGCTACAACCGTACCCGGGTTCCTGCTCCTTTTCCGGTTCACAGATGGAATGACTTCCTTCCCGATTTAGTCGTTCTACCGGAGACAGCAGACCAAGTGTCTGAGGTGGTGAAGCTTGCTAACAGGTTAAAGATTCCAGTGGTGCCTAGGGCTGGCGGTACAGGGCTTGCAGATGGTGCGGTTCCTCTCCGGGGTGGCATTCTGGTTGATATTAAGCGTATGGACAGGATTATTGAGATTGATCTGGATAACAGGACAGTGACGGTCCAACCGGGTATGAACATGCTCAAGCTAAACGAGGAGCTGAAAAAGCATGATGTATTTTATCCGGACGATCCAGCATCCTACCCGTGTGCATTGGTTGGCGGAAGAATCGGAACCAGCGGCTTCTCTCTGATTGCTGGCCGATATGGGCACACCAGGGATCTTGTGATAAGCATGCAGGTCGTTTTGCCTACAGGCGAGATTATCGAAGTGGGTGACGGCGGTGGGAGGAAGATACGCAAATCATCAACGGGTTTTCATTTGAAGCACCTGTTTATGGGTCACCAGGGTACTCTTGGTATATGTACAGAGGCCACACTGGAGCTTGTGCCCCGGCCTGAGGCAGAATTCGCGGCATTTTTTGGATATAAGGATTTTGACAGTGCTTATAGGAGTACCGGTGCTTTAGCCAAGTCTGGCCTTGCCAGTCTTGCATCGGTGGTGCTTTTTGATGAGCGTAAGATCCAGTATTTGCGTAGGGACGACGAGGCATATATTCCACAGCCCCACAACCTTAAATCAGTCATTGCCATATCGACGTACGGCACAATTGATGAGGTGAAGCCGGCTGGGAAACGCTTGATGCAGATAGCCAAAGGTACAGGTGGTAACTATCTCGGAGACGAGGTATCACAGGGCGATTGGGCCTCACGTCACGACCGTTACGCTACCCCTCTTCATGGTCGTCTACTCGACAAGAGGGTCGTTCCTATGTGCTGGCATTGTGAGGATGCATCGATCAATTATTCCAATATTCCCGATGTGATGCGAGAATGGCATGAAATAGCCGACCGCTACGTAAAGAAATACGGTATTTTCGATGACTGGGGCTGTTTCTTTTACACGAATGCTGCGTATAAACCCTGGGGCGATTACCTGGCGGAACTTGATATTGGAATCTGGGAACAGAAATTAAATGACAGAACATGGAAGGCATGGGTTAACTGCAAGCGTGAAATCACGCAGGTGACACTGAAATATAACGGTTCGATCACCGCTTGCCATGGCTCAACCAGAGAGGGGGATGCGGAGTACGTCCCGGAGGAGATGGGAGGAGGTTTTGACGTGATGAAACGCATAAAACGGGTATTGGATCCAAATAATGTCATGAATCCTGGGAAAAATATGCTTGATAATGCATATGAGGAAGATTGATAGAAAGACACCGAAAGAGAAGGGTTATGTTGGGTTTTCAGCTAAAAGGGCAGCGTCCTCCTAAAGCGCGTCGCATAAAGGAGGGAGTGATTATGAGGTTTGATCATGTCTATGAAATTGATCCTGACAGGATGCGTATAATCAGGCAACAGGAAATGCCGGCTTGGGATACTCAGCGTATCGTAGCCAATCGATGGGAACATTTGAACTGGATGCACGATCATTTCGCCGAAAGTGTTGTATCGGGTGAGGAGCTAGATAAGGAAATAGAGGAGAGTAAAAAGAAAAAGCGCACAACTAAAAAAACTACAAAGAGGTGAAATTTAGTGTCAGTAGAACGGAGGATGAATCTTTCTGGTCTGAGTGAAGATCTCAGGGACTCGATAGAGGAACGGGTCAACGAATTTGAGCGAGAACATGAGGAACACCTTATCCATGGGGGTCCTGGGTGGGTTCCTCGAATCCGGAGGTTCGACTATGCAATAGCCGTAGTTATAAACGTTGCCCTGGCTATCTGGCTTGTCCTCACTCTCGTTTGGGATTAGACCAGATGACCATTTAGCCGCACTGCATTAAGAAATTAATGCTAAATGTCAAGCTCTAAACGCCAATGGTTTAGTATTTTGCGATGGGTATCCGCTTGGAATTTGTGATTTTATAATTGAATTTCCCCTCATTATTAGTGTCTTGGTAGTTCAGTAGTTTCCCATAATGAAATTCAAGGAAGAGATTTACTTCAATCTAATCCCAACGAGGGATAAAGATCGGGTATATGGGCTGTGGGATTTTGTGGCTTTGCAGATCTGCTTTGGAGTAGCAGCGTGGTTCTTTCTTGTCGGCAGCCTTACAGGTCTCTCTGTTCGGGCGATTGAGGCAATGCCCATCATCCTATTTGGAAACTCTGTGCCACTTTTTCTGATTGCGGCCATGGCTGTGATCTTTGCCCGATACGGTGTTGAGCACTGGCTTGGCTCAGCCGCGGTACTTGGTCATCGATTCAAGGATATATGGCTCTTGGTATATATAACTTCGAGTTTCGGGTGGATCGCCTACGCCTCTTTCCTCTTTGGAGAGAGCGCTATCAAATTTGTAAAGGTATTCAACGGTCCTGAAATCCTCACACGAGAGATGCCGGGTGCAATGATCTTTGCTATTATAGCTACTTTAGTAGGAACTTACGTCGCGTACTTGGGTCCAACCACACTTAAATACTTCACACGCATCTCTTCGATATTCCTCCTTGTTGTACTTGGATTTTTCATATGGGCCCTATTTTCTAAATTCGGAGTGAGTGCTATATTCAACGCCCAGCCGGCAAAGCCGTTTGAGACGCTCGCTCTCAGCCGTGCCTCCGCGATCGAGTACAATGTCGGTCTTGGTTTCTCATGGGCTTTTTGGTATGGGCAATGGACTAGGCTTGCCAAGAGTGAATCAGCGGCCTTCCACGGTTGTTTGTGGGGTTGGGGTATCCTTGCAGCGACTGCCGGAATCTTTTCCGCATTTGTGGCTCTTATGCTGGGGGTTTTCGATCCAAGTGAGTGGATCGTTACACTCGGTGGAGGCCTAGCCGCGCTTGGTTTGATCCTCTTTGCCGTGGCTAATGTAAGTTCGGTAACAACACTTGTTTATCCAATGTCCATCACCTTGCGGACCCGATTCCCTAGGCTTGGCTGGGCGTATGCTGTGCTTATCTGTTCTCTGCCTGCAATTTTGCTTGAGAATCCTGCGGTTTTTGAGAGTTATGGTGTCTACCTCGCTTACATAGCACTCCTTACCGGAACTTATGGCGGAATCATGATGTCAGATTACTACCTTGTAAGCCGAGGAAGATTGATTTGGAGGATTCGCGACCTATATTTATATGGACCCGAAAGCCGTTACTGGTATTGGAGAGGATTCAATCCCGCTGCAGTAATTGCCACCCTTGCAGCCGCCGGTTTCTATCTTTGGACTTTGAACCCCATTAGTTGGGAAAGCTCCAATGGACTATTTAAGTATATAACTGCGGGTGTTCCCTCTTGTCTAATTGCATTCGTAGTTTATGCAGTAATCATGCGCCTCTGGATTCTTCCATCTATGCAGGGGCGGCAACTGGATGCTTCTCCTGGGACCGAGGACAATAGTAAAACGGTATATACTTAAGTTTTAGCGACAGTTCTCGATATCTTTGCCGGTGAATGCTTTTACCAGATAGGGGTCGGAGATCGCACTTGCCAGCCGGCGCTGGCCGCAGGTCAGAGAAAGATTTTCTGAATCATCTTTCCATTAAGCCGGTCTTCCTGATCTCCTTGCCCACCTCGTTGACCAGTTCGTTGATGAATTGGGGGATGTTCTCGGGATTGGTGGTTTTGCTCAGACCGGCCAAAAGAAGCTTGTCCTCGACAACCGAGTAAAGGAGAGTTTCAATCGAGACAATGGTGTCGGATCGGATTTGCCCGGGCTGATACATAGCGGTCCACCCGTAGCCCCAATAGCCGTAGAAGGACGGGTAATAGGACCCCGTATACGAGATCATTCCAGGGGAGGAGCTGATCTCCTGGTTCTGGCCCACAACACGCATGACGACGGCGCCCACGACCCCTGCACTGCTCAAGAGTTCCTTGACCTTATCCTGATCTTCAGTCACTTCCTTGGGCACGATGGTGTTCCCGAGCATCCCTTGTGCTCCCCGGCTGGTCAATTCTCGCGCCAGCGTCTCTTCAGCTCCCAGTCTGATGGAGTCCCTGGAGCTCAAAACAAAAGCCGCAACCTTCTGGCCGTCCCAATCAGTGGGCCGAGCTGCGGGATCGACCCAGGTGGTGGCAAATCGAGTCGCCCCACCGCAGGCCGTAAGTCCAATAGATAAAAGTCCAAGAGCGAGTAATCTAGTTCTTACCATGTTGAATGATCCTTTTCTCAAAACAGGCATCAGAACACGGTTTCCCCCCAAGATCAACCCATTTCGCTACCGGAATCGGCAGGTCGATGCTCGCAGACATGCCGCTCCTGCGTTATAGTGGGGCCTTATTTTCTCATGAAACCCAACAGACTCGTCTGCACCATAGGGATCATCGGTCTGCTGTGCGTTCCTGGCTCTGCCTGGGCGCAATCCAACCCGGACACGCTGCCAGAAAGCATACTGCCGCCAATGATTCCGATCTTCCCGCTCAATGACGTCGTGCTCTTCCCGAATATCCTTCGCCCGCTCCATATCTTCGAACCGCGCTATCGAGCGATGGTGACTGACGCGCTGAAGGGTGACCGTATCATCGGGATGGTGCTGCTTCAACCGGGGCACGAAGCCGACTATGCGGGAAGGCCGCCCGTTTATCCGATCGGGTGCGCGGGGGTGATCACGGACGTCGAACAGTTACCCGACGGACGATACGCCATCGTATTGCGCGGGCTGGTAAAGTTTCGCATCAGCGGCGAAGATCAGAGTCGGGTCTACCGGCTGGCACGCGTGGAGGCGATGCCCGAGGTGCTGGACGACCAGGACCGGGCAGTCCTCCAGATGCAGCGACAGCGACTGGAGGAGCTTCTGGAGTCCATCCAGCCAAGCTCACCCCCACCGGCGCTCTCGGACGAAGATCTCGTCAACGGACTGGCACAGTTCCTGGATCTCCATCCGATCAACCGCCAGGAGTTGCTCGAGCGGAAGGGCCCTCTCTCACGCTCCCAGGCCTTGATCGAGCTACTGGAGAGGAAGCTGGCTCCGTCGCGCTGACCTTAACCGGGGGTTCCTGGGTTCTCTCAACCCAGCACGTCAAAAAGCTTGCTGAACTTCAAGATCAGGCTCCGATCGGAGGGAACACAGTCATCCAGCCCCAGGCGGCCGGCCGAGCAGGCCACATCGCCTGCCCCGCGATTGTGGTTGAACACGATGAAGAGCCCTGTGTTGGCTGTTTGAAGCCAGGTGAATCGGATGTTGCTGGACCAGCTTCTGGTTGTATCGTTGTATTGAACCAGACCCTGAACCGACAGCCGGGGAGTAAAGGAGTAGGTGATACGGCCCCGGCCAAGGTTGGTTGCAAAACTGCCGTCGGGCAACTCGATGTCATTCCGGTCCAGACGAAACTCGGCGGTGAAGGCGTCCCCCAGCCGGACCCGGAAGCTGGGTCGGAGATTGAGACGGGTTCCTCCAAAGAAGCCGCCAGCAGTCAAGTTTAGATTGACTCCGAATGGTGCCCCCTGGTTGGTGAAAGCCACGAAGGCGGCCTCAGCGTGATCGTAGGTCCCCGGGGGAACGATGACCTCTCGCGCCGGATTCTTAGGGTCCTCATAGATGGTGAAAGACTCGGTCACCCCTTCGCGCGTGAAATTGACACCCGTATGGACCTCGTGGCCGGACCGCCACTCCCAGTGATTGTCGATGTGCCAAAAACCTGACTCCTGAAATCCGTCAAAGTCCCAGAATCCCTCGTAGCTGGTGTGAGGACGCAACTCGTGAAATCCCAGAAGATCCCCGAGCACTCGATGGGTATAGAAGATAGAAAGATCCAACCTTCGAACGTCCTGGCGCCGCAGAAAACCGACCTCTGGATTAAAGTTCTCGCCGACCTCAGAATAGCCTGCGCGGAGACGCCAGGCCGGAGAGTTGTAATTACTGGCAAGTTCGAGAGCGTGCTCGTTCCCACTTAATCCCGGGGTCGAAGTCGCGGCCATGTAGCCGTTTACAACTCCATACTCTCCGATACCCCACCTCCCGTCGATTGCGTAGGTTTGGTTGTGGTCACCGGGTGCCGACGAGCCACCAGCCAGTCCGCTGGTGGCCTGACGGTTGACAAAGATCCCGCCCAAGGAGGAGCGATTGGGCAGCTCACGGTTGTAGCGCAAAACCGTGAAGTTGTTGGCCGGGGCGATCCCGTCAATACCCTCCGTCTGCATGTTCAAAAGCCCCATGTTGTTAAAGTTCCCCAGCTTGCCGGAGAGCCGTACTCCACCAAAAATCGGGATGACGTCTCCCTCCTCCCCGATTCCGATCCGCCGGCTGAAAAAGAGTTCCGTTCTACCCGGAGTTCCCACCGAGAAAAAACCAGCATTTTCCAAAAAAAAAGGACGCTTCTCCGGAAAAAAGAGGTTGAACCGGTCCAGATTGATCTGCTGCTCATCTACCTCAACCTGGGCAAAGTCGGTATTGTAGCTCAGATCGAGGGTCAGGCTGGGGGTGAAGTTAACCTTGGCGTCTACTCCGAAGTCTCCGGTCCAGACCTTGTCCGGCTCCAGTTCCTGGTCCCGGACCTGCCCCAGGACGTACGGCACTATCTGGAAGTTGCGCTGCCTCTCAATCTCCAGTCCCGTTAACTTTCCTGCGTAAGAGAGTCGATAGAGATTGAACTGGCGAGGAATAGGCGCCCAAAAGGCATTCTCGTTCCGCCGCCGAATATTTCGTTGAAAATTCACTCCCCACGTCTGCTCTTGGTTGAGGCTATAGCGAAGGGTTCGAAAGGGGATAGCAAATTCTGCACTCCAGCCGACCTCAGAGATACGGGTCTCCACACTCCAGGATCCGTCCCAGTTGAGGTTGAAACCTCCACCCGAGCCCCTCTGTTGCCGTGGGCCCCCTCCTCCTCCACCCCCGGGGCCAGCGGTTCCCTGACCCTCCCTGCTCACCTGGCCGTCATATTCGATGGCGGCGGGATTGGTTCCGAAGACAAACCCGTTTTGACCGTCATTGAAGGTATCCAGGATAAACTGAAAGCTGTCAGTCTCAGTCAGCGAAGCGTCTCGGCGGCTGTCCGAAACAATGATCTCTTCCGGGCTGCGGTCATAGCAGATGACTCCGAAGTATAGGTTCCGATCATCATAAAGAATCCGCACCTCGGTCCGCTCGCTGGCCGGCTGACCCTCAAAGGGTGTCGTCTGCCAGAAATCGACAACCAAGCCTCCTGTCTGCCAGGCGGGATCACCCAATACATCGCCGTCCAGTACCGGCGCTGTTTCCGTTCGGTAGGCAGCCACCTCGGGCGGTACAGCGGGCGGGCCGACCGACCCCGCCTCTGTGGCGGGAGCCTGAGCCTGCAGTCCAGCCATCAGTGAGAATGTCACAGTTGCGAACTGGGAAAATAGAGCTGTCTTGAATCTGACTTTGGACATCACGCGATTATACCTGAGAGACACGTCACCCTACAGACCAATACCTCCCATTCGAGCGAACTCTCGCCAATACTCATCCAGTGACGACGTCAACTCCGTGTGAAGACGGTTCAAGATCGCGACGTCCAGATTGGGAATTGTTTTAGAAATGTTGCTTTTGTTGAGGTTACAGGACTTACACTGCGCACAGTACCGCCATATCCAAGAATCTGAAGAATCTGAGAATCAGAATCTGAGTCAGAATGAGTCTGAAAGAATCGGTGACACGCCCGTAATTGCCAAAAGGACTCCTGTCAATCAACAAGTTGAGAAGAGTCTGGTACAGAATGGCGCTGACTCCGGCAGGTCTCGACTCCGTAAAGCCCAAACTCCTGCATCCTCGGCTTGCCCTTCCTACTTTAATTCGGTGCCAGACTCCTCTTAACTCCTTGATTCATTGGGGCAATTTCGGGAACTACGTGCGTGTCACCGAGAGTGTTATTTGGAAGTGTCCATGCTCCCTTTTCGGTCTCACAGTGAAGGACAAAAGGAAGCGGGAGCCCCCAGACCGTTCGAGCTCCCGATCACCAGCCTCGATCGGTCAGTTAGCTTCTCCGAACATTCTCAGTTGCTCCTCCAGGGCTAGTCCAAAATGGGCCACATCCTCATCCCTAAAGGTGCGATCGGGACCTATAGGCTGCATTTCGAACTCTTCAGCCAAAGACCCCTGGAGCATCACCATCTTGCCGCCCAGCATGGTCATCAAGGGCCGGACTTTCAAAATGTCATCCACTGGAATCGTGAAATAGTCGCGATCGATAATCGATAAATCCGCGAACTTACCCTCTTCCAGTGAACCCAACTCATCTTCCTTCTGAATGTAGTTGGCTGCCCATCGAGTCCACATCTTCAGGGCATGAACTCGGTCAATGCGTTCTTCCGGCTGCCAAACCTGCCCATCGTCTTTACGAGTGATCGCCTGCCACATGATGTAAAAGGAAGGCCGGAATCCGCGAGTTCCGGGTTGGCCGCGCCAGCCCAAATGCTGTCCCACCACCTGCACCCCCGACTCAATCCAAGTCCTGAAAGGAAGCACGAAGTCATTCATCTGCGGACCATAGTCTTGAATCCAAAAGGGTGACTCTCTAATGATGTCGGGACCGCAGCTCAAGATCATCCCATAATCCTTCAGTTTCTGGATGACATCCGGCTGCTTACCGATCACACCACAGTGTTCTCCGGTCAGGCGCATCCGACGCACTTCTTCCATGGACCAGCCGTTGACTGCCCTGGCCCGATCCACCATGCGAATAAAGGCCCTAGCGCTTTCACTGCCGCAGATGTGCACGCCCGCCAGGCGCCAACCCGACTTCATGGCATTCTCCAGGGTGTCCCAGTGCAGATCTCCCGGCTTGGGGCACGTTTCGCGGGCCTTGATGTGGGGCGGAGCATCCGTATCGGGTCCGGTGCAAGATTCCGGGTAATAGGAGTCCCAGCGCTCGGAAGCCACCCCGTCAATCCACAGATAATCGTCCCCAATCCCCTGCAGCACTCCCGTACGCCGGTACATCTGACGGGTCTGCTGAGGATCAATGGGCAGCCGATGGACTTCGTAGTGGGCCGACAAACGGATGGGCATCTGGCCCAGACCGGCCAGGGTGGCATAGCCGCTCATGATCTTGGGAAACTGAATGCGGCTGGAAAATGTGGTAACCCCGTTGGCGGCGAATCTTTCTCCGGCCAGTTTGATGGCCTGGGCCAACGTGTTGAGAGGAACGTTCTGCAAGAAAAGCTCCCAGGTGATGACCGACATCTCCTGGCTCCCCACCCATCCGATGCCGGCGATGTCCTCACCAATGACATCCCCGTGCATGGACTCGTGAATGGAGGCCGAGTATCCCGGGAGAAAATCGTCCAGAATCTCCAGCGCCTTGGAATTGATGTTCCCTCTTAACCCCGGCCTCATCAGCACCGGGTTCTCCGGCGCCCACAAATCAAGGGTCCGGCGATTGGTCAGGCGGCGGGTCATCCCCCAAGTTTGCACCGAGCGGGGCGCCTCCGCATGAGACTGCATGCTCAGCACGATCCAGTCTCCCGGACTAACCTTGCTGGACGCATCCTTGATGGTGTCGCGCATGATGGCCTGGGTCTTCTCCAGATCAGGATCCCCTACTGCGCTGACCATGATTACGTTCTTGGGCGGGTAGGGATAGCCTAAGCGATCCAGAAAATCCACGGCACCGCCGTAATGATGGCTGTGAGGCTCAATAATTCCGGGCAAGAGGGTTTTTCCTCCCAAGTCGAAAACCCTGCTGTCGGGTCCCGCCAGCGCACGGATCTGGGAGCTGGTCCCCAGTTTCATGATCCTGTCCCCTTTAACGGCAACGGCCTCATAGACGCTTCCCATACTGGTGGAGGTGGATGCGTCATCCATGCTCACCACCTTGCCGTTGATAAAAATCGTGTCGGCGTAGCCGCTCCTGGCCACTTCGGGAGGCAGCTGCTGAGCGGACAACTCGGTGCCGTAAAAGGCCAGCAACACAACGAGGCACAGGAAAGAAATAATCGGTCCTCGAACGGAGAGTCTAATAAGCATGGGTACCTCCTTTTAACTGTGGGGTTGATACCTGTTTCGGTTAGGAGGGTTATACCTCGATGCGGATCCCTGTCGCAAGTCTTTTTCGAGGCGGGGTATCGAACAAACTTCTGTCCCTTTTCAATTCAAGGTGCATGAAAGTAGCCGCCCATAATAGCGTCGTACCAGAGCTGGGCCACGGCCGGTGCCACGCCCAGTGGGAGGCCAGGCTCCTGGCGGGTGTAGCTGTGCACTCCGGCCCGGAAGGGGACAAAGCGGACCTTGGGAGCTGGCGTCATGGCTGCGAACATGGGCAAGACGATGTTCTGGTACTTCTCCACCGTATGGTCCGCACTGGAGGCGGTGACGCTGAAGAGCACCGGCGGAACCGGTTTCACAGCTTTACCGGAGAGCTCTCGCGTATAACTCTTGAAGTGGCGGAAATGATCAAGCTTAACTCTGGAGGAAGTGGCAAAGAAGGTGGGTCTATATCTGATGTCAGGAAAGGCCCGGGCTGTCAAAATTCATAACCCCGGCAATGTCTGGCGGTTCATTCTATCACCGGTAGCGTGGTGATTCCCGCCCTTTCCCATTGTCTTTGGCAGCCTCACGTCGTAACATTCAGCACAGCTGTGTTGGGCGAGGAGGTCCTATCAGTTGAAACACTTTTTTCCGATATTGGCTTTATTCATGGTTCTGGTCGCGTGCGGCCTGCAAGTAGAGGCACAGGAGTACCCGGCCGATTTCGTCCCCGTCACCGACGCGATGTTGCAAAATCCCGACCCGGCGGACTGGTTGATGTGGCGCCGGACACTGGATGGTTGGGGCTACAGTCCACTGGACCAGGTGGATCGCGAGAACGTCCGGGAACTCAAGATGGTCTGGTCCCGGGTGCTGGAACAGGGGGGCAGCCAGCAGGGAACGCCACTCGTGTACGACGGCATCATGTATATGCCAAACCCGAACGATGTCACCCAGGCCCTGAATGCCGCGACAGGAGTCCTTATCTGGGAGTACCGCCGGAACTGGCCGGAGGACTTGACATCTTTTATTAGGGATCCCGGCCGCACTCGAAACCAAGCGCTCTACGGAAACCTGATTATCGCCACGAGTGGCGACGCTTTCGTTTTCGCCGTCGATGCCACCTCCGGCAAGCTGGTTTGGGAAACCCAGATCCTCGACTACAGGGTCAACACCGCCAACCACAGCTCCGGTCCGATCATCGCAGATGGCAAGATCCTATCCGGTCGGAACTGCTCTCCCGAGGGCGGTCCCGAGGCTTGTGTCTTCACCGCCCATGATGCGAGAACCGGTCGAGAATTGTGGCGCCACCGAACAATTCCGAAGCCGGAGGAGCTGGGGGGTGAAACTTGGGGCAACGTTCCCTACGAGAGACGGTGGCATGTGGGCACTTGGATGGTGCCCAGCTACGATCCGGAACTCCGACTCGTTTACACCGGCACCTCGGTCACGTCTCCGGCACCCAAGTTCCTGCTGGACTCCAACGACCTTCGGTACCTCTATCACAACTCGACGCTCGCGCTCGACGTCGATACTGGAAAAATGGTCTGGTATTACCAGCACGTTGTCGACCACTGGGATCTCGACCATCCTTTCGAGCGTATTTTGGTCGATACGGCCGTCGCCCCCGACCCGGAAGAAGTGAGTTGGATCAATCCCAATATCCAGCCGGGCGAAAGGCGGCAGGTCGTCACAGGGATTCCGGGTAAGACTGGAATTGCCTACACCCTCGATCGCAAAAGTGGCGAGTTCCTGTGGGCTCGACCGACCGTGACTCAAAACGTCGTGAAAGATATTGACGGTGCAACAGGAAAGGTCACCGTCAACCCCGAGGTGCTTTTCACAGCTTCAGGGCAGCAGCGTCTGGTATGCCCGAGTTCCGGCGGAGGAAAGAATTGGCCTCCCGGCGCCTACAGCCCGCTAACCCATGCGATGTACTTCCCGCTACAGAATACGTGCATGAACATGACGTCCAATGAACCCGGACCCACCTTTGACTTCCTGGAGTCGCCCGGTAGCCGCCAGCGGTCGAGGTATGGATTCCGGGGCCAGAGGCAGATCACGCCGGGAACGAGCAACGTAGGCACCGTACATGCGATCTCCGTGGAAACCGGCGAGGCTATTTGGAAGTACGACCAGCGAGCGGGTGTAACGGCGCTCCTGACCACAGGAGGCGGTCTCGTGTTCGGGGGGGATGCCAATGGCGGCTTCAGGGCGCTTGATCAGAATACCGGAGAAGTGCTTTGGGAGGTCGATCTGGGTTCCTCGGTCACGGGCCATCCGGTTACATATGCAGTCGATGGTAAACAGTATGTCGCGGTCAGCACGGGCAGCTCGCTTGTTACCCAAGGCGCGAAGGCCTTGACACCCGAGTTGAGTTCCGGCACAGACAACACTCTCTTCGTGTTCGTTCTGCCGTAGGAAACGAAATCGGCCAAGTAGGCGCGGCAGCGAATCTGCTCCCCATCCATAGCGCTTCCACCGCTTCGCTACGACAGCCTATGAATAATCCGGGCTCGAGGCAGGTTCGGCGAGAGCTTTAGGGCGATTGTCAGTGCGTCATGGCGTAGATGACGTAATTCACGCCAAATTGATACGCCACCGCACTCATCCCAACCGGATACGGGCGATCGCCAGCATGTTCCCAGCCATCGCCCATGTCGATGTTGAAGTTGATGACGACCATCAGATTGCCGTGATCGTCGTAGATACCCCGCAAACTCGGCGGACCTTGCATCTGCGCCACTGTTCGTCCGCCGGAACCGCGTCGCAAGTGCCGCTGACCAGGAATCTGCGTGAGCTTGTCGAGCAGGAAAAAGTCGCTCAACAGTGGATCGTCCTCCGGAATATCAACAATCGGACGGTCTGGAAAAACGCGCCGCATACCGGATTCAAGAACACGCCAATCGTACTCACCGTGAAGATCGTCGACCACCAGAAACCCGCCGCGCAGCAAATACTCCCGCAAGCGTTCAGCCTCCAGAGCGGTGGGGTTCCAGTCCCCGTTCCCGGGCTGCTGCATGAACAGAAAAGGATACTGAAAGATCCGGTCGTCCGTTATCTCCAGATGCCGGCTGTCATCCGCAACGTCAATAGTGGTCGTCTCGCGGAGTGCCGGAAGGAAGTTTTCTTCAGCCAGGGGATAGTCAATCGCCCAATAGGGCCGACCCCAAAAACGGAATCCGGCCCTTCCAGGATCCCCGTGGACCAAGCGCACCATGTGGAACTCAGCTTCGGGAGCGTCTCCGGTCTCGTTTTGACTGCCGGCGATTCCAGCCAGCAGCCAGCCCCCCATTGCCGCAAGGACCACGAAAATCATCCGTGCCCAGCGCCGGCTTCGGCCGGCGGCACGGATCGGAGCCGCAAAACGGTTGGGCACTTGAAATCTTCCTAGACTCATACGATCGGTCTCAATCCTAGCAGAAAACGCCGGTCAGATTTTGGCCGGAGGAGAAAGTCAGAGACTATAGAGTCAGGATCAAGATGTCAAAAGCCCACGCGAAGGAGCCTGGCGAAGCGGTCAAACCTCCATACCAGCACTACATCAAACCTGCGCTTCTTGGCATCGATAAAGTGTCACAGACACTTAAACGTCTCGGGATGTCGGGCAGGTGGGTTCCTGTTTTGGGATGGTTCTATGAGGTCTTAGGTAGGCGCCAGCTCGCCCGAGAATGGCTGACCAATGGTCTAGACCGGAGAAGTCGCCACCTGAGTTTGGCTAGAATCGCCTACAACGAAACTGACCATGAGGCGATGAAAAACCATCTAAAACAGTACCTGGAAGCTCCGAAAGTCTCGGGAGGATCAAGTCCGCAGGATTATATCCTGCACCGGGAGCCTGACGAACCCTTTTTTACTGCAATAATGCTGGTTCGTTCCGGTTTTTTTGCCGAATCGGAAAAGATTCTGCTCGAAGTCGAGAGGCGGGTTACTTCTCATATTGTCAGGCCAGACTTGGCACCGTTTTCAGTAAGGATCGAGATGGCACGGGGTGTACTTAAGTTAAGCCAAGGAAACACCGCGGAAGGGATTGCGATGCTCGAAAGCACCCTTCCACTTCTACAAGAGCGCAACTATATTAACGCATCGGAAATCCTGGCCGAAGCATATAGCCTGCAGGGGGACTTGGTGGAGGCAATACAATTACTCGAAAAGGCCTCGAGAAAAACATTCGTGCTTTCTCCCCCTCTGTGGTTGAGAAACCAGGCACAGCTGGTACAGCTTTACCGCGAAATGGGTCGGGATGAGGATGGTCGAAAAATCGAGAATGAGCTTCGCAAGCGGCTCGCGCTAGCCGACCCTGACCACCCGATACTGCGTCAACTAGACCGCACTGAGGATTTGACATCCTTAAGACCAGCAAATTAGTTTGTTTCACCTCCGCTTCCGCCTAACCGAACCCAACCGGCTGCCCAAATCCACCCAATCTTCACCACTCAAATCCGCACCCTATCCGCACCCTGGTCCTATTTGTCGTTTCGTGACGCCTCTGTCGACTACGCCTTATCAAGGCCGTTCCATGCGAACGGATGAGCTGCTCGATGTGGGGATTCAGATTGCCAATGCGCTGGATGCGGCTCACTCCAAGGGCATTGTCCCACTGTCTGTCCCCTTCTTTGTTGTTTGGTTGACAGAGCTTCGGATCGCCTTTTAGAATGGGGCTACTAGAAAACCTTTCCTTAGATGGATCGAACCGCCTATAGGAGGTGCGTATGAGATTCAGGATCACTGTATGGAAGTTCTTGCTGGTATTTTTTCCGGTCCTCTGGCTGTGGGGCGGAACAGCACTAGGTTTGCCTACCACGACGGTCAGTTGCTCCCAGTTTATGGCTCCCAAGAAGAATGTGAACGGGAAGATGGTGGGGCAGGAAGAGTGCCTGATGCAAGATCACGGGATTGTCGAACCCAACCGCAAATATCGTCGCGTAGATATTGGGATCACGGGTACCTTGTCCGGTTGGATTGTCAAGGAAGGAGCGCGCTCCAATCACTTCACCTCGGCGCCAGATTTCTATTTCACACAGTATGGCAACCATAGTTCTCGTTTCCAAGGCGTTTTGCGGTATGAAGCCGCAAAAGGAACTTCGCTCACGCTCTACTATCCGGAAACTGGATGGAACGGGAAGTTGTACGTCATGGTCCATGGGTCGGGAGGATCCTTCCTGACCGGCTCTATGAAGCCGTGGGATCAGTACTTCGATCCAGTGCAACCTTTTGAACCGACACGCTTCGAGAAGGTGATGCTGGAGAAGGGTTACGCGGTGGCCCGCAGCCGGCGCAATGCGGCACGCGATGCGCCGGGAGACTATGAGGCGGTCCTCGGTAACGGCGAGGTCTGGCCGAGCCAAAACATTGCGGAAATCCCCGAGCTCATTATGGAGAAGGCCATTCTGGTGAAGAACTTTCTGAAGGACCGTTTGGGCCAGAGGCCCACCTACACTTACTGGTACGGCAAGTCTGGGGGGGCCATGATGGGCACGCTGGTTAATTATATGTCGCAACTCAACCCCGAACTCAACCGCGACCCAGTGGGAACCCATACGATTGACGGATTTCTCTGGGACGACGTGGGCGGAGGAATGTTTCTCCCGTTTCTCATCCGCGATGGCCAAGATATCCTGTTCCGCTCACCGGACGACAAGACTGGGTTCATTAAAGCGCTGGAGATCGCCCATTTGGCATATCCCAACGTTTATTCAGCCAATACGCCGTGGATGATGGAGGTCCGGAACATCCCGGAGACAGTTTCGCCAGTTTATCTGACCAACAAGCGGACCCGTTCCCGAATGCTGCACAACAAGGGCTTAGACAAGGAGTATCGGTATTACGAGGTTCGGGGAATCAGCCATAACAGTGGCGATACCTTGCCGGACAACGGCAGGCGACGCGATGTCGAAGTTCTGCAATTGACTCGGCTGATGGATGCTTTCATTGATCGGCTGGACAATTGGGTGGAGAAAGGGATCGAGCCTCCGCCTTCAAAAGCGGACGTAAACATCGGCTTCGGCAACCAAACGAACGCCATCGCGACGCCGGAAGTCGCCTGTCCGCTGGGTGTGTATCACGCCTTTCCTCCGAGTCTGGGGTCCGGCGGAGTAGGTACCACCGCCGTCGCCTTGTTTACGGGCCAGGGGATTGAGCCGGTAGATGGACGGATGATTTACGTAGACATGAACGGGAGCGGACGTCGGGACAAGCGAGAGACCATGACCGAGGCCTGGCGCCGCCTCCTTTTGCTCCTACCCGATGAGACCTTCAGCCGGGAAAAATATGTAGCCTGTGTCCAAAGGACGGTGGAAGCCCTGCAGAAGGAGAACCTCCTCACCGAGAAGGGCGCCGCCCTCTACTTGGAGGAGGCCAGAGTAAAGCAATTCCCGTCCTCGTAATCCCTACAACGAGGCTAATCAGCGGTCCGCCCTCCCGGCTGGATACTACTATCGAGACGGCGGAAGCAGGGAGGGGGCGTAACAACGCGCAAGAGCGCGCAAAAAACGCACCTTCCGCACCCTATCCGCACCCTATCCGCACCCTGGCCCTATTTGTCGTTTTGCGACACCCTGACTAACTGACTTAAAGGATTGATCAAAAAGGAGTTAGATTGGAGCGGGAGACGGGAATCGAACCCGCGACGTCCAGCTTGGGAAGCTGGCATTCTACCGCTGAATTACTCCCGCTCTGAATGAAATCAGCTATTTGCAAGAAACAGAGCAACCTACAAGATTGCCTTACTGTCTCTCAAGTCTTTACTGTCTATGGAATCTGCACGTTCAGACTCAAAAATGGACAGTAAATTGGACAGTATATTTTGCTCCTTCCGACCCGAGAATCCAACTTTCTCACGCCGCTTCTCGCAACGCCCAAAACTATACCACAGCGCAACAATATCCCCAATCTGTCAACTCAGGTGAAGAAATTCAGGAACGAGCCAAAGAAGAGTCAGCACTCCAAGGTCTCGGCACCCAGCACCCCCATGGACAAAATCGCAGACGGGTAGTATGCGGGTCAGTATAAAGACTTCTGCTTGGAGTGCCATGTCCAGCGGAACTCGTTGCCAGTAAAGCTACTTACGTAGCATCTTCAGCCGATTTCTGCTTGCGTTTTATACGGCCAATTAGGAGGATATACGGATCAGCGTAATCACTGTTATACGGCGCTGGAGACCGCGAGACTCGAGAGTCCAGGTGTGGCCCAGCCTCGAAATGAGATCGCCATGAGCCAACTTCTGCGGTTCCCCAGCTCGGTCAAGCGAGATCCAGCTATCGAGGTCTGGATGCAAGAGCATTCGGGTGAATTGGGGGCGATCGCGCAGCGCTGGTTTGAGGTCATGCGCGACTGCGGAGACGATGTTCGAGAGTTATTGCATGATGGCCATCCGACAGCGTGTGTAGGTGATGCGGCATTCGCCTATGTTAATGCCTTCAAAGCTCACGTCAATGTCGCGAATTGCCTCATCAAAAATCTATTCGAAATGGATACGTTGCCTCATTAAAAAATCTATTCGAAATTGCCTGGCCCTGAGCAGGGGAATAGAAGTGTCCTCCATGAAGGAATGGAGGGCACCAATGAGGTTAACGATGGCAGAAAAGCGTGTATTGATCAAAAGTTTTGCCCCCCGCTACCGGAAGAAGGGCAAGAAGGTGAAGGGGGAAGTGTTGACGGAGTTTACCCAAATGACGGGCTACAACCGCTGCTATGGAGCCTATCTGCTTCGCCACCAGGGCAAGCGGATCCGGTTGAGCCCCAAGCTGGTGGCGGTAGGGGATATCGGCAAGAGAGTACGGCGAGAGCGGGCCCGCAAATACGACCAGAAAGTTCTAAAGGCGCTGACGATGATCTGGGAGATACTGGACTATTTGTGTGGCAAACGTCTGGTCGCGATTTTGCCGGAAGTGGTACCCATTTTACAAAGACATGGGGAACTGAAAGTGGATGCCAGCACCCATGAGCGGTTGATGCAGATCAGCGCCGCCACCATCGATCGGCTGCTGGAGCCCGAAAGGTGCAAGCACCGTCTCAAAGGACGATCCGGAACCAAGCCGGGAACGCTGCTCAAACACCAGATTCCGATCAAGCGTTTCGCCGACTGGCAGGAGGATCGCCCCGGTTTTGTGGAAGTGGACCTGGTGGGCCATGAGGGAGGCCAGGGTCGGGGGGACTACCTTCAAACCCTGGATGTGACGGACGTGTACACGGGCTGGACAGAGGTCCGAGCGGTGCGCAATAAGGCCCAGGTGTGGGTCCTGGAAGCGATGAAGCTGCTTCAGAAGCGCTCGCCCTTCCCTTGGCTGGGGATGGCTTCGGACAACGGCAGCGAGTTCATCAACAAGCACTTGATTCGTTTTTGTGAGCAGGAAAAGATCAGCTTCAGCCGAACCCGCCCCTCGCGCAAGAATGACAACCCTTATGTGGAGCAGAAAAACTATTCGGTGGTTCGGCGGGCCGTGGGTTATGCTCGCTACGAGGGAGAGCGAGAACAGGAGCTGGTGAACGAGTTGTACGATCGGCTGCGACTGCAGATCAACTTTTTCAAGCCGGTCATGAAGATGGTGGCCAAGCAACGTCGAGGGTCTCGGATCTGGAAAAAGTATGATGTGCCGAAAACTCCCTACCGGAGGATCTGCGAGTCCCCTGAGGTGGCGGACAAGATCAAGCGGGAACTGGCCCGAGAGTATGAGAAGCTCAATCCGGCCCAGCTGGCACGGCAGATCGGCTGGCTTCAGAATTGCCTTTTGCTCAAACCGACTCCTGAGCAGAAGAAACGATGGGAAGCGGGCTGGATGTGAAAATCTTTCTCTTGCTGCAGGCTGCGGGTGTTGGGCAAGGGGTTGCCACTCCTCTGGTTGGTGCTTTTTACCACCACTTTTTGCAATCCCTTTCGGATAGATTCTTAGTGAGGCAACGAATACCCTTTGGAATAGATTTTTACGTGAGGCAACGGGTGTCGGGTTCTTTCGTGGCGCCGAGATCGCTGATCCGGAGGGCTTGTTGGAAGGCACTGGCAAGTTTATGCGTCATGTGAAACTCAGGCCCGAACGTGACGTCGATGCCACGGCTCTAATGAAGCTAATCGAAACTGCATACACTGATATGAAGGGGCGTCTAGAGGCGGAGTAGTTCGTGCAGACTTTCGATAAATTGGGTTCCTCCGGATGATCGAGGGTGCGTGCCGCAGATGCGCCGTTGGCATTATGCGCCTGCGGCGCGCGGCCGCTGAACCGCACGTTACCTGGACAAAGCGTGCGCTCTTTGGGCGCGAGTTGGGGAGGGACCCCGAGGCGATGCCTAAAGTCGAAGGAGCGAGTGATAGCCGCTTCGCCGCCGTAGAAGATGCGTTCCAGCGCAACTTCGAGGACCTCGGAGAGGTGGGCGCTGCCCTATGTGTCACGCCGCTATGCAGACACTCGGTGTGGGGTGTCGCATCAAAGAAGCAGTAATAGTCACCGGCATCATTCAATACCCACTCATTGCCCGGATTGCGCAAGGCGTATCGCCTGAAAAACAATGACAAACTTGTTCGACCCCAACAAAATAATTTGTTCTTTTGAAAGCTCAGAAGAATTTGCTATTTTGGTGCAAAAGCTTTCACGATGCGCCGGAGCGCAGTGCATTCGTTTAGTCGGGCCTTGCTGGCTCAGGTTGGAGGACGAACATGTTCAGGACCCTTTTTTTCCGGGCTTCCATCGTTTTGGTCTTTATCACACCTGCGGTCTCAGCGCAGGTCGACCCCTTTACGCCCGTAACCCGAGAAATGCTTTTGAGCCCAAGTCCGAGCGACTGGCTGATGTTCAGTCGAACTTACGACAATCAACGCTTCAGCCCTCTCGATCAGATCAGCCGGCAAAACGTGGCTCAGCTTCAGTTAGCCTGGGCACGGGGGATGGGACCCGGCGTTCAGGAAATCATACCGATTGTCTATGACGGGGTCATGTATGTCGTCAATCCGCGGGCTGTCGTCCAGGCTCTGGATGCCACCAACGGCGATCTGATTTGGGAGTATCGCCGCAGTTTGCCCGAAGATTTGGGAGATTTTATTAGCTCTGTGGGCAGAGCCCGAACTCTTGCCATCTATGAAGATCTCATCTTCTACACTCCGCCCGATGGCTACGTGGTGGCTTTGGAGGCTGGCACCGGTGATCCCCGGTGGGAAACCAGGGTTCAAGACTACAAGACCGGCATTCAGCATACCTCCGGTCCCATAGTCGTGGAGGGGAAGGTCATTTCAGGGCGATCCTGCCCTGAGCAACGTTGCTTCATCGCAGCCCACGACGCCTCGACGGGGAGAGAGTTGTGGCGATTTTACACCGCCCCTGCCCCCCACGAGCCAGGAGGCGACACCTGGGGAAATGTGCCCGTGGACAGAAGGGCTACGTCGCCCTGGGGACTGCCCGGGTCGTATGACCCCGGGCGCAGGCTCATATACTGGGGCACCGCCAATCCCAAACCCCACAGCCGAATCAAACGTCACGGCGATAACCTGGAGGCCATTCCGCTTTCATCCCCGGCCGAACTCTACAGCAACTCGACGGTGGCTCTGGACCCCGACACCGGCAAGCTCGTCTGGTACTACCAACATCTTCCAGGGGACGACTGGGACTCCGACCATACCCAGGAGAGAATCCTGTTCCAAAGTGCTTTTGATCCCGATCCGCGCGCCGTCAAATGGATCAACCCGCAGATTCCTCGGGGTCAGAGGAGAAACATGGTGGTTTCGGTCGGAGAACCCGGAGGGCTATGGGTGCTGGACCGCGACCAGGGCCAGTTCCTCTGGACCACGCCCTTCCCCCACGACTCCCCGGACTTTCATATTTCCCACATCGACGTGGAGACGGGCAAGACCTATATCGATGGGGCCAAGATCTTGAAAAAGGACGGTGAAAAGCACCTGGTTTGTTACTTGAACACCAAGGGTTACTGGCCCATGGCCTATCATCCAGAAAAAAATTCTCTTTATATCCCCTACTTCGACGTGTGCGTCGAGAGAACGGGCAATTTGCAGACCCTGAATGGGCACGATCGAATGGTCGTTCCCCGTCCCGGCTCCGATCCGAACGCCTTGGCCGGAATCGCCCGTGTGAATATGACTACCGGTCAGATCCACCGGTTTAACACGGGAAAAATTCCCGGCAACGGCGCTGTGCTGGCCACAGCCGGAGACTTGATCTTCTGGGGAAATCTAGACCGCAGGTTCCGGGCTTTCGATGCCGACACGGGAACAATTCTTTGGGAGACCATTCTCGGCGGAATTATTCAAACCAGCACCATCACCTACTCCGTGAACGGAAGACAGTACGTCGCCGTCCTGACCGGAGACGGCGCCTCGGGTACCAATGGTCCCCTGCGACTCTTCCCTGAGCTCAATCCCGCCCGCGGACACAATGCGATTTATGTTTTTGCCTTACCCGAACAGGAGTGACACAGTCGAAGAGTCGCTCTTGCCAATACGTCCGACCTGTCAATGGGTCAAGAGATGGTACATCCCTTCGATATTCTCGGTCCGCCAGGAGTCATAGTTCATCCAATCCCTGTAGTTCTCCATCAGAATGCTCTCCTGGAGCTCCTCCAGGGTCTGGCCAGCGGCGATTCCGTCAGCTACGGAGGCCCTCAACTCCTGGAGATAGTGTCGATGTTCGACCACGTCGGCCTTGCTTCCGACCTCTCCATGTCCCGGTGCCACATGGTCAAAATCGATGAGCTCCACGGCTCGGATGGCATTCAGCCAGGCATCTAACCGGTCATTACCCAGAGTTCGGAAGGGCATCCTCTTGATACTGATGAAATCAACCACGAAAATCGCGCGCTCATCTGCAAAATACACAACGCTCATATCATCGGTGTGGGTGATGATACCTGTGTAGATCATTTCCACGGTTTTTCCACCCAGGCTGATGGTCTCCCGATCCAAGTAGGTCTGATCCGGAGGATGCACTTCGCTGAGAGGACCTCGAATGATTTCAGCTCCACTCAGTGCCCCGTCCGAATTGGCGTCAAAAAAAGCGAAATTGTTCTGAAAGTTGCCGCCGGCTTCATCCTCTTCAATGCGACCGTTTCCATTGCGGTCCATAGCCTGAGCGTTTTCGGGCAGAGGCGTGTCGGCGGGAGGCAAGGCCAGTCTCGCTATCATGTTCTCGTGCCCGACGACGAAAGCCGCCGTGTCAGCGAACACGCCACCCCCGGAGACGTGATCCCAGTGGTGATGGCTGTAGAGAACGTATCGAACGGGCACACCGAAGCGTCGATCCAACTCTCCTTTGAGCCAGGTTGAAAACTCCGTGCTGATGGGATCTCCCAGAATAATTCCCTCCGACGTCACCAGGAACACCGTGAAGTGATTGTTGTTCTGAGCCCGATAGAGATCCCCGGCAATCTGGGTGATGGTCCGAGTGGGCCCTTGTGCATCCCCTGCGTCCATACAGGCAGAAGCTACAACAATCCACAGCACGGCGATAAGACTTTTCCTCCTCATGGCGTTTCTCCTCCTGCTGAGCCCGGCGGCTTCCTCAATGGACTGGGACAGATGAAGAAATCCTATCATCAAATGAAGCGTCAAGACACTCCTTATCCTTCGCGGCGATTCCCGATCTTCAAGCCCCAAACAGTGACAGGAGGTTCAATCGGATAGATGAGGCGGTCATTGCCGACTCGTAGACTCCGGGCTCCCTTGCAACGGTATCGAAATTTTTGACCCGATCTTGATAGAATGAGTCTCCATCCCCGATGGATGGGTTACCAGGAAGGACACAGTACCACCATGGCAAACACAGACCGACAAGAGGAGCTGACGCGCCTGCTGAAGGAGCCGGTGTGGTCGGACCCTCCTCTGCCCTTGACTCATGAACTGGATAATGCCATGAATCTTCTAAACCTCGTGCCGGCAGAAGCTGAGCGGTATTTGACGGAATGGCTGGCCGCTCGCGAAGAACCGCGATTTCGCCTGCGTCAAATCTTGCCCCGGCTGTGGCAGCGTCCCGTTTCGAATTGGGGGGAAGCCACAGAGTTACCCCTCGCACTGCGTGAGGCGTTAGACCGGGAGCTGCCGCTCCCCCGCCTCGAGTGTGCCCAGCGGCAAGTCTCGACCGACGGCACGGTCAAGACACTCTGGCAGCTCTCCGACGGGCTGGCCATGGAATCGGTTTGGATTCCGGAAAGAAGCCGCACAACGCTTTGCGTTTCCTCCCAAGTGGGCTGCGCATATGACTGCGTCTTCTGTGCCACAGGGAAAATGGGATTTCGGCGTCATCTGGCTTGCTGGGAAATCGCCTCTCAGGTGCGAGAGATGATGCTCGACCCCCAGTTTGGCAAGCCCTCCAATGTCGTGTTCATGGGAATGGGAGAACCCCTTCACAACTGGGACGCCGTCGATACCACTCTCACCATCCTGAACGACCCCAATGGCTTCCGCATTGGCGCGCGCCACATCACCGTCAGCACCATCGGACTCCTCCCTGGCCTGGCACAGCTCGCCGCCAGGCCCGAGCAATTCCGCCTGGCCGTGTCAGTTCACTCCGCCATCTCCGAGCGGCGTGCGGCTCTCGTCCCCGTCGAGCGGAGGTATCCCTTGATTGACCTTCAGGCGGTTCTCTCCGGATTCGCCCGACGCGTCACCCTGGAATACGTGATGATTCAAGAGGTCAATGACAGGGGAGAAGATGCCGCCGCCCTGGCCGATTTGGCTTCTCGACTGCACGCCCTCGTAAACCTGTTACCTTTGCATCCAGGAGGTCATGACCTCAAACCGGCGCCACCAGAAAACATCGCCCGGTTCGCACAGGAGTTACGGCGGGCAGGCGTGAATGTCACCGTACGCAGGAGCCGCGGTCTGGACATCAGCGCGGCCTGTGGACAGTTACAGGCGAATACTTGTCAGGAGCAGCAGTCGTCCAGGCGTCGCTAATCATATGAAAAGAAAACTTCTCCATAAGCCTGCCGAGATGGCCTCCTCGGACTTCTGAAACCAGATCTTGGTAGAATAATTATCTTTCCATCCCGTATGGATAACCTCAGAGGATCGGCCGCCGTTAGCGGCCCGCGACGATCCTGGATGAGAAGGACAAGAAACCATGGCTAGAGAGAACCGACAAGAAGAACTGCTCCAACTGCTGGAGGAGCGCATTCTGGTGCTGGACGGTGCCATGGGAACCATGATCCAGTCCCACAAGCTCCAGGAGAAGGATTTTCGAGGCCAGCGCTTTGCCGATCACGGCTGCAGCCTTCAGGGAAACAATGATCTTCTGTCTTTGACTCAGCCGGACATTATTCAGTCTATTCACCGTGCTTATCTGGAGGCAGGTGCTGACATCATAGAGACCAACACCTTCAACTCCACCTCGGTGGCCCTGAGCGACTACCAGTTGGAAGTTCTGGCCTTCGAGTTGAATTTTGCTTCAGCCGAGCTGGCTCGGCAAGCCAGAGATGAGCACGCGGCGCACGGAAACAACAAACCACGCTTCGTTGCCGGGGCCATAGGTCCGACCAATCGAACGGCTTCTCTGTCTCCCAGCGTAGAGGATCCTGGACTCCGAAACATCACCTTCGACGAATTGGTGCAGGCCTACAAGACATCGGTCCGAGGTCTCATCGAAGGTGGCGTGGACGTTCTTCTATTGGAGACGATTTTTGATACGCTGAACGCCAAGGCCGCTCTCCTTGCCATCGAGGAGTATTTTCAGGACAACGATCTTCGACTGCCCCTGATGATCTCGGGGACCATTACCGATGCCAGCGGTCGCACTCTGTCGGGTCAAACGCCTGAAGCCTTCTGGAACTCCGTTGCTCATGCTCGCCCTCTCAGTATCGGTTTTAACTGTGCCCTGGGTGCCGAGGATCTGCGACCCCACATTGAAGAGCTGTCCCAACTGGCCGAAACCTATATTTGCGCTTATCCCAACGCCGGACTCCCCAACGAGTTCGGTGAATATGATCAAACGCCTCAGGAAATGGCCGCTCTGCTGAAGGAGTTTGCCCAAAGCGGATTTCTCAACCTGGTGGGCGGATGCTGTGGGACCACACCGGAGTACATCAAGGCCATCGCCGAAGCCGTCGACCCACTCCCGCCGCGACCGCTCCCTGAGATCGCGGCACGGTGTCGTCTCAGCGGGCTGGAGCCACTGAACATCGGTCCGGACACCCTCTTTGTCAATATCGGAGAACGGACCAATGTCACTGGTTCCCGACGCTTTGCCAAGATCATCCTGGAGGGCAACTACGAGCGGGGACTGGAAGTGGCCCACCAGCAGATCAAAAACGGCGCCCAACTCATCGACGTCAACATGGACGAGGGAATGCTGGAGAGTGATCAGGCCATGACCCAGTTTCTGAATCTGGTAGCAACGGAACCGGACATCAGCCGAGTTCCGGTCCTGGTGGATTCCTCCGACTGGAAGGTGATCGAAGCGGGTCTCAAGTGCCTGCAAGGAAAGTCGGTGGTGAACTCCATCAGTCTCAAGGAGGGGGAAGAGGAATTTGTCCGGCAGGCACGACGGGCCCGAGGCTTTGGGGCGGCTGTTATCGTCATGGCTTTCGACGAGAAGGGCCAGGCCGATACCCGGGAGCGCAAGGTTAAAATCTGCACCCGTGCCTACCAGATCCTGACCGAAAAGGTGGGCTTCCTCCCCCAGGACATCATCTTCGATCCCAATATCTTCGCCGTGGCCACGGGAATCGCGGATCACAACAACTACGCCGTCGACTTTATCGAGGCCACGCGGGAAATCAAAAAGAAGCTGCCTCATGTAAAAGTGAGCGGAGGAGTCAGTAACGTTTCCTTCTCCTTTCGCGGCAACGACGTGATTCGCGAGGCCATAAATTCCGTTTTTCTGTACCACGCCATCCAGGCAGGTCTGGATATGGGCATCGTCAACCCTGCTCAGCTGGCCGTGTATGAAGAAATTCCTGAGGATTTGAGGGAGCGGGTGGAGGACGTGATTCTCAACCGCCGGCCCGATGCAACAGAACGGCTGCTGGAGATCGCAGAGTCTCAGGTGAGACAGGCCAAGAGTGTGAAGGAGGATCTGTCCTGGCGCGAAAAGCCGGTCCATGAGCGCCTTTCCCACGCGCTGGTGAAAGGATTGAGCGAGTACATCGAGGAAGATACGGAGGAGGCCCGTCAACAGTACCCACGTCCGATTCAAGTGATTGAGGGTCCTCTCATGGATGGAATGAACGTGGTTGGAGACTTGTTCGGATCGGGCAAAATGTTTCTCCCCCAGGTAGTGAAAAGTGCCCGGGTGATGAAAAAGGCAGTGGCCTATCTGCTTCCCTTCATTGAAGAAGACAAGACTCGGCTCGAAGAGACCCATTCCAAGGGAAAGGTCCTGATGGCCACGGTTAAGGGAGACGTGCACGACATCGGGAAAAATATCGTCGGAGTGGTGTTGGAATGCAACAACTATGAAGTCATGGATCTGGGAGTAATGGTGCCGGCCAATCGTATTCTGGAGACCGCTCGAAAGGAGCAGGTCGACATGATCGGACTCAGCGGCCTGATTACTCCCTCGCTGGATCAGATGGCTCATGTTGCTTCGGAAATGAAACGGGAAGGGTTTGATATTCCCCTGCTCATTGGAGGGGCCACGACTTCTCAGGTTCACACGGCCGTCAAGATCGCACCTCATTACGGCAGTCCGGTGGTCTATGTCGCCGATGCCTCCCGCAGCGTGTCGGTGGTCTCCAGCCTGCTCAGCGACGACAGGGCCTCTTACACAGAAGAAGTGCGCGCCCGCTACCAACAAATTCGCGAGAAGCACGAAGAAAAAAGGAAGCAGATCCGATTCCACTCTCTTCAGGAGGCACGCAAAAACAAGGTACGGATTGAATGGGAGACCTACAGCCCACCCATACCTCAATTCCTGGGAATCAAGGCCTTGAATCACTATCCCCTGCAAGAGCTGCTTCAATACATCGACTGGTCACCTTTTTTTAAGGTCTGGGAGCTGCCCGGACGGTTCCCTCAGATTCTGAAAGATGAAAGGGTCGGTGAAGAAGCCAGGCAACTCCACCAGAATGCGCAGCTTCTGCTTCAGCGCATCGTGGATGCAGAGCTGCTGGAAGCCGATGCGGCGGTTGGACTCTTTCCCGCCAACAGTGTGGGAGATGACGACATTGAAGTCTACAGCGATGAATCCCGCTCACAGGTTCTGACCATCCTTCACAACCTCAGACAACAGATCCAACAACAGCCGGGCCGGCCCAACCGCTGCCTGAGTGACTTCATCGCACCCAAGAAGACAGGTGTGAAGGATTACATTGGAGCCTTCGTGGTCACCGGCGGAGCCGGCATTCAAGAAGTGGTAACGGCCTTTGAGAAGGATCAGGACATCTATCAAAGCATCTTGGTTAAGGCATTGGCGGATCGCCTGGCCGAAGCCTTTGCCGAGAGGCTGCACCAGAGGGTTCGCAAGGAGTTCTGGGGATACGCCTCTGAGGAGAATCTAGAAAAACAGGAACTGCTTCAGGAACGATATCCGGGGATTCGGCCGGCACCCGGCTATCCAGCCTGCCCGGATCACAGCCTGAAGGCGGAGCTCTTCGAACTCTTGGGAGGCCAGAAACGTTTGCCCGTGTGCCTGACCGATAGTTTTGCCATGATCCCAGCGGCTTCCGTGTGCGGATTTTACTTTTCTCATCCTGAGTCTTACTACTTCGGAGTGGGAAAAATCGACCGGGATCAGGTTGAGGATTATGCCCGCAGGAGAGGAATCGATGTGGAGAAGGCGGAGGAGGGGCTGTCGCCAAACCTGAGTTATAAGTAGGAAGGGGGAGTTCGGCACCTGAGGTGCCTCCTACATTCCGGAGGGCCTCAGCCCGATGGAACGGTTCCCGTTTTATCCAGTTCTTCGACAATTTTTTCCCACTTACCGGTGGTTCTGAGCAAAAGATCCACTACTTCGCGAACGGCCCCGCTGCCGCCTCTTGCGCGGGTGACATAATGCACACAATATTTTACGGATTCCACGGCGTTGCCAGGCGCGGCAGAAAATCCCACCTGCTTCAGCAGTGGGAGATCGGGTAGATCGTCGCCCATATAGGCAACTTCCGAGGCTTGCAAGTTTCTCTCCTCCAGAATCTTCTCAAAATCTCTCATTTTGTCTTGAGAGCCCTGGACGACGATTTCAATACCCAGCTCCCGGGCCCGAGCCGCCACTTCCTCACTGGCGCGCCCACTGAGAAATCCAACCTCCCAGCCCACTTTCATGGCCAGTCGAATGGCCAAGCCGTCGTAAATGGAAAAGAACTTGATTTCTTCACCACCGGGAAGCAAACCAATGCGCCCGTCCGTCAACACACCATCCACGTCCAATAAGATCAGGCGAAGTTTTTGAAGGTTACCCACGACTTGAACCGGTAATTGGGTCATCGTCTAAAACATCTCCGTTCCCCAAAGATCATGCAAATGGATGATCCCGATGACTTTCTCAGAGGCATCTGTGACCATCAAAGAAGTGATCTGTTTTTGCTCCATGAGGTGGAGCGCACCTGTGGCGAGCTCATCCTGGCCGATGGTCAAGGGATTTTTGGTCATACACTGACCCGCCGTCCGGGAGAGGACCTTTTCTCGCTCTTCTTGAAGCAGCCTCCTTAAATCTCCATCCGAAATGACTCCAACCAAACGGTCATCGTCCTCTACAACACTGGTAACGCCCAGGCCTTTTTTCGACATCTCGTAGATCACCGCATCCATCTCCGTATCCGCGGTCACTTTGGGAATTTTCTCTCCGCGATGCATCAACTCCCCCACCTTTGCCAGCTTTTTGCCCAGTCTCCCTCCGGGATGCAGCCGAGCAAAATCCTCTATATGAAATCCCCTCTGTTCCGAGAGAGAGAGAGCCAAAGCGTCCCCCAGGGCCATGGAGGCGGTGGTGGAAGCGGTCGGTGCCAGTCCCAACGGGCAGGCTTCCTGGTCCACCCCTACATCCAGTACTAAATCGGCGCTTTTAGCCAGCGTCGAATCGGTGTTGCCCACCATGCAGATCAGGGGAATGCCCAAACGTTTGATGGTTCCCACCAACTTCACCAGTTCCTCCGTTTCACCACTGTTGGAGAGGGCCAGGACCACGTCCTGGCTGGTGAGCATCCCCACATCCCCGTGAACCGCCTCCGCAGGGTGAAGAAAAACAGATGGAGTACCCGTGCTGCTGAATGTGGCAGCAATTTTCCTGCAAATGATGCCCGACTTCCCCATTCCCGTGGCCACCACCCGCCCCTGACAGTTGGCCAGCAAATCCACGGCACGATCAAAGGCTTCTCCAAGTCGTGGAATCAGACTCGCGATGGCGTCCGCTTCAATTTGTAAGACTCTGCGCCCGGTTTCCTGGCTCATGGCTAAAAATCCTGACCAGCTGACCGCCTGACGACCTGACCACCTGACCTTCTGCACGGCTGACCGGGTCAGGACGTTAGGAGGTCAGGGGGTCAGGTTTTTTTCACCAGCTGGTCAATTTCCTGTAACTGACTTAGAAGATTCTCCACTTCATCGATTTGCAAGGCGTTGGCGCCGTCACTCAAGGCTTTTTCGGGACGATCATGGACTTCGATAAACAAGCCATCGGTTCCCACTGCCACTGCTGCCCTTGCCAAATGAGGGATAAACTCGGCTTGACCGCCACTCCACCCCCCTGCTCCACCCGGCAGCTGAACGCTGTGGGTTGCATCAAAAACAACCGGAACGCCCAAGGCCCTCATGACGGGCAGAGATTTGAAATCCGTCACCAGGTTATTGTAGCCGAAGGACACACCTCGCTCGGTGAGGATGATTCCGGAGGCTCCTGCTGATTGAGCTTTTTCCACAACATGCTGGGCATCCCAGGGAGCCAGAAACTGGCCTTTCTTGATATTGACGATCCTCCCGGTGGTGGCGGCGGCCTGGATCAAGTCGGTCTGCCTGGAGAGGAAGGCCGGAATCTGCAGCATATCCAGAACCTGGCTCGCCGGTTCGACCTGGCTCACCTCATGGACATCCGAGGTGACAGGTATTTGTAATTCTTGACCCACCTTCTGGAGAATCTCAAGACCCTTCTCTAACCCGGGCCCTCGATGAGACTGAATGGAAGTACGATTGGCCTTATCGTATGAGGCCTTAAAAATAAAAGGGATCTCCAGGCGGGCAGTGATCTCCTTTAACCGCCCGGCGATTTTCATGCAGTGCGACTCGCTCTCAATCACACAGGGGCCAGCAATCAAGAAGACAGGGTTGTTACCGCCAAGCTTCCACTGGCCCAAGGGGATAACGGACGTTGGTGTCATCACCTGGAATGATACCAACAACCCACCCCCAAGATACAATGGACTATTTGGCTTCGCTGACCGGACTCTCTTGCGTGGTCAGGGTGATTTTCTCACCAGTTCGTCGTCCTTTATACTCGGCGGCGGCCTGGATAAAGCTCACGAAGAGTGGATGAGGCTTGAGCGGTTTGGACTTAAACTCGGGGTGAAACTGACAGGCTAAAAACCAGGGATGATCCGAGAGCTCCACGATTTCGACAAAGTTCTTGTCCGGGGAGTTTCCAGAAATCTTGAGCCCGTAACTGGTGAGAATTTCCTCATATTCCCGGTTGAATTCATAGCGGTGTCGATGACGCTCGGAAGTCTCTGTTCCTCCGTATATCCGTTGAGCCAGAGAATCTTTCTCCAGAACACACGGATAAGCTCCCAGCCGCATCGTTCCACCCATCTCCCCGATTCCCAACAGTTCGCGCAGTTTATAAATGACACGGTGGGAACTGGCAGGATCAAATTCCGAGCTATGGGCATCCAGAGCGCACACGTTACGAGCAAACTCAATCACCGCGCACTGCATCCCCAGGCAAATTCCAAGATAGGGAACCTTGTTGACGCGAGCATATTCAATGCCTCGGAGCATCCCTTTAATCCCGCGAGGACCAAATCCGCCCGGCACCAAAATGCAGTCCACCTCTTTCAGTTTGCTTTCCCAATCTTCACCGACCAGGCCTTCTGATTCAATCCATTTCAGGTTCACAGCCAAGTGCTGGGGGAGTCCTCCGTGCAGCAGAGCTTCGTTGAGGCTCTTGTAGGAGTCCTCATATTCCACATACTTGCCAACGATTCCAACAGTCACCTCCCCCACCGGATTCTTGATGACCTCAACCAAATTCCGCCACGAGGTCAAATCACCCTCACCCTCAGGTAAGTCAAGGAGCTTCACGATGATCGAGTCCAAATCCTCTTCGTGCAAGACCAGCGGAACTTCATAGATGCTTTCAACATCCTTGGCCGTAATGACCGCTTCGGGATCCACATTGCAGAACAGGGCGATCTTGTCCTTGATTTCCCGGGGCAGCAGGCGATCGGTGCGACAGAGCAGAATGTCTGCCTGAATACCGATCTCGCGCAGCTCTCTGACAGAATGCTGTGTGGGCTTGGTCTTCAGCTCCCCCGAAGCCTCCATAAAAGGGACCAACGTAAGATGAATGAAGAGGGAGTTTTCCTGACCAGCCTCATTGCGCATCTGACGAATCGCTTCAAGAAAGGGCAGACTTTCAATATCCCCCACCGTGCCCCCGATTTCCACGATGACCACATCCAGGTGATCACTCAACTTTTTAATCGTGGCTTTGATTTCATTAGTAATATGGGGAATGACCTGCACCGTCTTTCCCAGATAATCCCCTCGCCTCTCTTTCTCAATAACGGTTTGATAGATCTTTCCGGTTGTGGAATTATTGTCCCGGGTCAAATGGGCGTTCGTGAAACGCTCGTAATGCCCCAGATCCAGGTCGGTTTCTGCGCCATCGTCGGTCACGAAAACCTCACCGTGCTGAAAAGGACTCATGGTACCCGGATCTACGTTGATATAGGGATCCAGTTTCAGTACGGTGACATTAAGACCCCGGGATTCCAGAAGACATCCTATGGAGGCCGAAGCAAGGCCCTTACCCAGTGAACTCAGAACTCCACCTGTCACGAAAATAAACTTGGTCGGCATCTATTCCTCCGTTTTATCGCCTTTTCGAACCCTTGAGCTCATTCTCCAACAGAGGTCTGACACGCTCCAGATCCTCGAGAGTGTCCACTCCAACACTGTCTTTGGTGACTTCGACCACCTGGATGGGTATGCCGTTTTCCAACAACCGGAGCTGCTCCAGGGCCTCAACTTTCTCCAGTTTAGACGGTTTCAACTTGGACAACATCCGCAGGAACTCCCGACGATACCCATAAATGCCCAAATGTTTGTAAACGGAGCTGGGTTCGTTCCGCAAGTAAGGGATGGGGGCACGAGAAAAGTAAAGAGCACGGCCCTGATCGTTGGTCACAACCTTGACCACATGGGGATTGTTGATCTCCTCCGGATCGGTGATCTCCACTCGAGCAGTGGTCACCTGAACCCGGGGGTCTCCCTCAAAAGGAGAACAAACCCTCTCGATCGTATCTGCTGAGATCAGCGGTTCATCCCCTTGAATGTTCACAAAAACATCTCCCTGGACGGTTTCAGCCACCTCGGCCACCCGGTCGATTCCACTCTGGTGATCGGAACGTGTCATCAGGGCCCTTCCCAGGGATCCTTGAGGAATTGTAGCGAGCTGGAATGACTCCAACGAAGCGCATTCCCAAGTCTACTACAAAGGGGGAATGGAGACAACGGGTCGAATTGCCTCATCAAAAATCTATTCGAAATGGATACGTTGCCTCATTAAAAAATCTATTCGAAATTGCCTGGCCCTGATCCTCCATGAAGGAATGGAGGGCACCAATGAGGTTAACGATGGCAGAAAAGCGTGTATTGATCAAAAGTTTTGCCCCCCGCTACCGGAAGAAGGGCAAGAAGGTGAAGGGGGAAGTGTTGACGGAGTTTACCCAAATGACGGGCTACAACCGCTGCTATGGAGCCTATCTGCTTCGCCACCAGGGCAAGCGGATCCGGTTGAGCCCCAAGCTGGTGGCGGTAGGGGATATCGGCAAGAGAGTACGGCGAGAGCGGGCCCGCAAATACGACCAGAAAGTTCTAAAGGCGCTGACGATGATCTGGGAGATACTGGACTATTTGTGTGGCAAACGTCTGGTCGCGATTTTGCCGGAAGTGGTACCCATTTTACAAAGACATGGGGAACTGAAAGTGGATGCCAGCACCCATGAGCGGTTGATGCAGATCAGCGCCGCCACCATCGATCGGCTGCTGGAGCCCGAAAGGTGCAAGAGGTCACCTCGGCCAGGCCCGAAGCCTGGCCAGCCCGATCGTATACCCACTGAATCATGGGCCTTCCGGCGATTTCAATGAGAGGTTTTCCAGGGATCCTTGAGGAATTGTAGCGAGCTGGAATGACTCCAACGAAGCGCATTCCCAAGTCTACTACAAAGGGGGAATGGAGACAATGGTGGCGAACGGGCTCATTAATGGACCCGTTGGTAAAGGACCGGCTGACCACCTGACCACCTGACCCGCTCTCAAGAAGCATGGGCTTCTTGATTTCCGGATTCTGAGTTCTGGTCAGGGGTCAGGAGGTCAGGGGGTCAGGTTGTGTTTTAGACCCATTCGTAGGGAAGATCCACGATGGTTCCCGGTTGGTCGATGTCCTCCAGGGAGCGAAGCGTATCCTTCAGGATTCTCAACTGGACTGCCTGATCGTTAGACTCTCCCAGAGTAAACCCGAAAGGGAAACCGTAATGAACCGATCGAGGCGTTCCTACCGATTCCACCACATCTCGACAGAGGGCAATGCTGATGGTCGCAATCCCGGCTGCTTCAATGGCTCGCTGGATCACCACCATACTCTGGTGGCTCAAAACTTCTCCTGGAGTCAGCACAACAAGGTCGACTCGGTCTTCCTTTAAATGTTCAACGGCATCCCTCGCAGAGGGTTCCAGGTCCACCGGGTCGGGAGTGTAGCCCATAAAGGAAATGTGTTGAGCGGCAATCTCTCCGATGAGGTTCTCCTCCACCAGTTCTGGAAATCTCTCCAGGGGGAAAACGACGTTGACATCTTCTTCCACCCCACTCACATCCAGATAGGGATGGGCGATCCATAACTCTCTGGCGTCCACTGAAGCCGGAATCAGGCGTATGCTGGGATCGCCTTTTTCCTTAAAGTTGAACCTGGACAGCTCCGGGGTAACCTCCTCCGGGGAGATACTGAAGGGCTTCTGGTCTTTGACGTGAACTCCCGCAGTGGTCACAAGAGCCACACGCGCTTCAAACAGGTCCACCTTCAGATCGGTCCAGGGAATTTCCTCATTCTTGACAAACGAATAGTCAGGATGCTGGCCCTGAAAGTGCCCGATCCAGTTATAGTTCAGTTGAAGCGTCTCTGCACTCTGTTGAAGGGGACGATTAACGGGCGACTCCCCTAGATCGTCTTCAGTCTGGCGCTTCGAATCCGCAGGTCTCCCCTCAAATTCTTTGGGCATCTAGTGAACAGATCCTATGAGGGTGTTAATGACAGAAAGTCGTTTCATTGGGACAGGGGTTTTCATGTTCGATCTGAATCGTTGCGTGAAGAATGTTGAATCGCTCCCGAGAGACGGCAATGAGTTGTTCCAGGATCCGACGCCGGCCGTCTTCCTCCGCCACCACTGCATGGCAAGTCATGGCATGCACACCGGAAGTCAATGTCCAGACATGAAGATCGTGAATGGAGTCCACCCCGGCAACCTTACAAAGAGCCTGCTTCATTGCCGCCAAATTGACATGGGCCGGCGTGCCCTCCAGGAGTACCAGAACGGCATCCTTTACTAACTTCCAGGCACTATACAGAATGAGGAAGCTGACCAGAATACTGATTGCGGGATCGGCCCAATAGGCCTTCCAGAATAAGATGGCCAGGCCGGCAAGGATAGCACCCAAAGAACCCAGGACATCTCCCACCACATGCAGAAAAGCTCCTCGTATATTGAGGCTGTCGGCCTCACATTGGTGCAGGATGCGAGCACAAATCAGATTCGCGACGAGTCCCACAGCTGCAATGACCAGCATCTCCAGACCTTTGATCGCTTCCGGCTGGAGAAAACGCTGGTAGGCTTCATAAAGGATAAAAAAGGCAATCACCAGCAAAGCCGAACCATTAATCAGGGCAGCCAATATCTCCACCCTGAAGTAGCCATAAGTGTTTTCGGAAGTCGCCGGGCGGAGAATCAACCCCACTGCAAACAGACTCAGACTCAATGCCGCAGCATCTGTGAGCATGTGTCCAGCATCGGCCAATAGAGCCAAACTGTTGGTCCAGAGGCCGCCCACAAACTCCACCAACATAAAGACTACGGTGATGAAAAGTGCAATGCGCAGGGAGCGAGTGCCCTTGCGGCGACCCACGGCCAGCTCAGCCAGCTCCTCCCTGCCAGCGTGCGCCATCAGTGAATCTCCCAACCCATGGCAGGTGACTGAAAGTCATCGGATCGATCGCGATTCAGGAAATTGGAAAGACCTTCAAAGTATTGAACGGCCGCCTGTCCCAGAGCACAAGTCCAGATTCCAGCAACGGATATGGAAATGAGTTTGCGATATCCGGGATAGCGGCGTCTCAGCCAATGGCTCCCCTCTCGGGCGGCCACTCCAGCTGCCAACATGGGCAGCAGTTCTCGGGCTCTTTCCCGGTTGAGTTGATATCCGAAAGTCCGCGCGATCTTCAAGAGCATTCCCGTTTGAATGGCCGTTACGGGCAGAAAGTCGGCTATGGGAATCCGGATGGCTCCCACGATGGCTCCGGCAAGTGCGGCCTGGCTGACGATTCCGTGACAAATGCTGCGACGGAACTGCGGAAAACTTTGAGTCAGGGGAGAAAGGGCTTTCGAATCCGTATCCAGGATCGCTTTCAAAAGCTGATCAATGGTTTCTGGCTGCACCGCAGAGGTGGTAAAAACACTGGCTCCCAAGCGCTTGCGAGCCGCTCTGACCGCAGCCCGAGATGTTTGAACCAGATCGATCTTGTTGAGGACAACCAGTACCGGCTTATTCAAACTGCTGAGTCTCTCGTACATTTCTTTTGTGCTGTCGGAGAGCTCATATCGACCATCTAGAATCAACAGGATGAGGTCTACATCCCGAAGTTTTTCAGATAGTGTTTCATCGGGCTTGTAACCCTGATACTCATCATGAATATCAACCAGGGTGAAGATGGGCTTCGATCCAGCCAGTTGTCGTGTGGATAGCGCCGCAAGGAGTGAGGATTTTCCTGTCTGTCCCGGACCGACAATCGCAATCTGAACCCACTCCTGCGATTGAATGTCCTTCCATTGACTCCGAACCAGCTCCAGGACCCTCTGCAGATTATCGCCCTCAGGAGGCAAAGAATCAGAGACCTGCTTGAGACGATATCTGAACCCCTCAGGCAACAGGATGACCATCTGATCCAGAAAACCCATCAGCTCAACCGGGGCCGAATCTCGAATATTGGCGAAAACGTCTAGTTCGCTCGTGAGAGTATGCACTGCTTTCATTTTACACTTTTGAGGCCGTTTTTCGTAAAGCGGCAGTCTCGAGAGAGAGGTCCATACACCTCAAAGTCAACGTTCTTAAAATCCGTTTTGTCCCAGCGAAAACAACGGACATCCGGCTCTTCCCCCTCCAGGGAAACAATCCAGTAACTCACCTCCGGGTAGTGAAACTCGGCCACATCACGAGAGGAGGGAAGGCTCTCGGAGGTGGGATGCGAATGGTAAATCCCTAGATGTTCTTGGCCATTTCGCCGCAATTTTTTAAGAAATACAAAGAGTTCCTCCACCGGAACGAAAAATTCTTCACGGCTCTGCCTTTGATTTGCGGTCGGTCGTATACCATCGATCTTCCAGCCGCTGCCGGACAAGAGCCCACAACACTCCAGAGGGTATTCACGACGAGCGTGTCCAACCATTTTCTCCAAAACTTTGCCATCGATTTGAACCATTGTCACTTCTTCATTAGAGCAAGTTCATAGGGTCAATATCAATGGAAGGCTTTCTTACCGCTGCTCTCTCCTGGCTCAGTTCTTCCATGGCGGACTGCAGCACTTCATGAAGCTCCTTACGATCGGTGCTCTTGATCAAAATCTGAAAGCGGTAATCACCTTTGAGTTTTTCAAGGGGCGCCTGGGCAGGCCCGAGAACGCGCATGCGCCGTTGAGCTGAAAGACGCGTCCGCTGCTGAAGCAACAAGCCGGCTACCTGCTCCGCCACCCGCCGTGTTTTCGTTTGGGGTCGCCCGTGGACCATGAGGTTGGCTAGTGCCGTAAAGGGGGGATACCGAAAATTGCGCCGGAAACGAATCTCCTCCTCAAAGAAGAGCCGGTAGTTTTGAGAACGAGCGTGCTTCAGGCTGTAATGATTCGGATAATAGGTCTGGATGATCACTTCTCCGGGATGTTCTCCTCTTCCTGCTCGCCCCGCAACTTGGGTCAGCAGTTGAAAGGTTCTTTCCGCAGCGCGAAAGTCTGCCATCCGAAGAGCTTGCTCGGCGGTTAACACTCCCACCAGCGTGACGCGTGGAAAATCGTGTCCCTTGGCGATCATCTGGGTTCCAATCAGGATATCGGTCTGACCCGACCCGAACGCCCCCAGAATCTTCTGGACGTTCCCCTTCCGCTGGACCGTGTCCCGATCCAAACGAGCTATGGCTGCTTTGGGAAAGAGGGTTTCCAGGATTTCCTGCACCTTCTCCGTGCCGTGACCGAGGAAGTGAATATACTCCTTGCCGCAAGCTCCACATCGTTGGGGAACGGACCTCAAATACCCACAATAGTGGCAAAGTAAACGGTTGGAGTCCTGATGATAGGTGAGGCTAAGGCTGCAGTTTTCACAGATTTCCGTACTCCCGCAGCTTCGACACAGCAGGGCTGACGCATATCCTCTCCGATTCAATAGGATCAAGACCTGCTCCCTGCGATGCAACCTGTCGGCGATAGAATCCTGCAGGTGTTGGGAAAGGACGCCCGCTTTGCCTCGCTTTTGAAACTCGACCCGCATATCGACCACGTGTACGGTTGGAAGAGGACGTTCCAGAATCCGTGAGCTGAGGGTCTCGTACTCGGGGGCTCCGCTATGGACGGAATGATAAAACGTCTCCAGCTGGGGCGTCGCACTACCCAGGATCACCAACGCCTGTTCCACTTCTCCTCGTTTGAGCGCAACATCACGGGCATGGTAGCGCGGCAATTCCTCTTGCTTGTAGGAACTGTCATGCTCTTCATCCACGATAATGATTCCTAAATCAGCAAGTGGAGCAAAAACGGCCGAACGGGTCCCTATCACCACACGGGCCTGGCCCTCTCGGATTCTCCGCCATTGATCAAACCGCTCTCCTTCCGACAAGGCGCTGTGTAAAATGGCTACCTCTTCTCCAAACCAGGCTCGAAAATATCGGGAGATCTGAGGAGTCAACCCGATTTCCGGAACCAGGACCAGGGCCGATCTTCCGCCAGCCAGAGCACTGGCGATCGCGTTCAGGTAAATCTCTGTCTTTCCGCTCCCTGTAACACCATGGATCAGCATGCTGTGGAATTGGCCCATGGAGAGATGCTGTTCAATTTTTTCAAAGATTCGCCGCTGGTCCGAGTTCAGGTCATGCTTCTTGACTGCCGGAGAGGTCTCAGACTGAGACCAGGGGGAACGATAACTCTCAACCGACTCCATTCGGATCATCCCTTTGGAGACAAGGTTTTGAAGTACCGACGGACTACACCCGGCCTCTCGCAAAAACGGCTGCACCGCCACGGGAAGGCTCCTTTGACTCAGCAGCTCCACAACTTCCTTCTGCCTTGCCGTCAGCTTGACCTCAGCAGTGCTCATCTCCACCACAGCCAGATGTCGCTTGGTCGGCCAGAACTTCTGCTCCGATGGGTCTTGATTCAGCTTCACCTTCTTCGCCAACAACCCGGGTGGCAGCATCACTCGCAGCGCCTCGCCTGGGGGAGCAAGATAGTAAGACGCTATCCACAGGCCAAGTTTGAGCAGTGCGGGAGAAAGGAGGGGCTTCCGGTCCAGAGTCTCGAGAATGGGCTTGACCGTACCCTCCCGAGATTCCCGATGCAGGTGGGTCACCACACCGACCAGGTGCCGGGTACCGAAAGGCACCAGGACACGACATCCAGGGTGCAGCTCGTTCCTGATGGAATCCGGGACAGAGTAGGTGAAGGTCTGGAAAAGAGGGAGAGGCACAGCCACATCGGCGAAAAGAGGATTCATCTGGCTATTCGGTTCCCGCCCGCTCCTGCTCTTATGCCAGTTCCCTCAAGCGCGATTGTACGGCCTTCATATCCTCCCACACCTGACGCTTGGACGAGGGATTGCGAAGCAGATAAGAAGGATGAAAGGTGGGAATCAGAAGACTGTTTTGAAATTGAAAGAATTCTCCCCGGATCTTGGAAATGGGAGTCTTGGTTTGCAGCAGGAGCTGCGCAGCATGCCTGCCTAGAGCCACAATAATCCTGGGCTGGACAGCCTGGATTTGTTGAAACAAGAAGCCTTCACAGGTTTCCACCTCATCCGGCTCCGGATCGCGATTACCCGGAGGACGGCATTTTAAGATGTTGGCAATGTAGACCTGTTCTCGCGTCAGCCCCATGGCTTCTATGATCTTGGTCAGGAGCTGGCCGGCCCGCCCCACAAAGGGTATCCCCTGAGCATCTTCGTCCGCCCCCGGAGCCTCACCGACAAACATCAAATCAGCTTCCGGATTCCCTACCCCAAACACAATGGAATTGCGCCTTTCCCACAGTTTGCAACGCCGGCAATCGCCGATCTCCTGACGAATTTCCTCGAGTGATCGGGGAGACTCGTCCGTTTTCACATTGAGATGGGTCACTCCTAGATCTGAAAAAAATTTGAGTTGCTCAACAACCTCACGCATGGCTGGGAAAACCCTGAGTATAATTCGCGGACCTGACACCCAGCTCATCCAACAAATGCTCCTGATCTCTCCACCCTGGCATGACCTTAACGTTCAATTCGAGGTAGATCTTGGGGACATCCAGAAAATCTTGAAGATCCACCCGTGCTTCTGTGCCAATTGTTTTAATCATCCGCCCGGCCCGACCAATCACGATCTTCTTATGGCTGCCCTTATCCACAATGATGGAGGCTGTAATCGACAGGAATCCCTCCTGCCTCCGGGATTCACCAAAGACTTCCACCAGAACTGCTGTCGAGTAGGGCAGTTCCTGGCGAGTGTGGTGCAACACCTTTTCGCGAATGATTTCCGAGACGATGAAACGTTCCGGTTGATCGGTGATGTACTCAGAAGGGTAGAGCAATTCCCCCTCCGGCAGATTCTCGGCGATCTTCTCCTGGAGCAACTCGAAATTGTCCCCCTGATGGGCGGAAAGAGGGATCATCTCTCGGTACTCAAACTGCTGGTTGTAAAATTCAAGTACGGGAAGAATCTTGCCTTTACTGATGAGATCGACCTTGTTGAGAGCCAGAATGGTCGGCTTCTGGGTTTTCTGAACCAGGTCCAGTACATATTCTTCTCCCTTGCCATACCTCTGGGAGACATCCACAACGTGAACCAGCAGATCGACCCCTCTGAGTGAATCATAGACTTCTGCCATCATTCGTTTGTTCAAAAGGTATCCGGGACGATGTATTCCGGGCGTGTCCACGAAAATCATCTGGCATTCTTCGGTTGTTTGAACCCCAAGAATTCGATTGCGTGTGGTCTGAGGCTTATCGCTGACGATGGCCACTCTTTGTCCGACCAGTTGATTGAGAAGGGTGGATTTACCAACGTTGGGGCGACCAATGAGGGCAACGAAACCTGATTTGGGCATGGGGTGGGGGAGCTGACCACCTGACCTCCTGACCGGCTGACCCGAATCAGTATGTTAGGGGGTCAGGAGGTCAGCTGGTCAGGGGTTCCTGGTCAGTGGTTAGCTCTTAGCTCTTTCCTTTTGAGCGCGTAGCGCACTTCAATTTTGTCCCAGAGGATGCGTGCCACATCCGTTTTGGGAAGGGAAGGAAATTCCTCTTCTTTTCCTTCGCCATCGATCACGACGACCTGGTTGAAATCGGATGCAAAGCCTTGATTCTCTCGAGAAATATCATTTCCTACAATCAGGTCCAGTCCTTTCTCTTGCAGCTTCCTACGGGCGTTCTCACGCAAGGCTTCCGACTCAGCAGCAAATCCGACCACAAATTGCCACTCTTTTTGCTTCCCCATTTCCCTCAGGATATCGGCCGTTTTCTCCAGGTGGATGACCGGCTTCGCATCCTTCTTCTTGATCTTTTCTGAGGAAACGTTGGCTGGAGTGAAATCGCAAACCGCTGCTGCCATCACCACCACATCTGAACGGGCAAAATGTTGAAAGACAGCCCGGGCCATCTCTGAGGCGGAGCGAACCGGGACCAGGTCGACTCCTTCCGGAGCTTCAAGCTGGGTGGGTCCTGAAACCAGTACCACCTGAGCACCCCGCGACTGAGCCTCCCCGGCCAGGGCATAACCCATCTTTCCGGAGGAGCGATTGGAAATGAACCGAACCGGATCCAGGTCCTCAATGGTGGGTCCTGCGGTGATGAGAACCCTCTTTCCCAGCAAAGATTTCTCCCGCTTGAAAGTGTTCAACACCGCCTCCAAGATCTGTTCAGGTTCTGCTAAACGCCCTTCACCCTCTTCCCCGCAGGCAAGATAGCCGGAGCCGGGCTCCACCACCACCACTCCTCTGTCCCTCAGAATCTCCATGTTCTTCCAAGTCGCTTCATGGTGCCACATCTCAACATTCATGGCGGGTGCAACGATTACGGGTGTGACGGTGGACAGATAAAGCGTACTCAAGAAGTCATCGGCGATACCCTGGGCAAATTTGGCCAGGATATTGGCGGTAGCCGGAGCCACCAGCAGGAGATGACTCTCTCGAGCCAAATGGATATGCTCGATTTGAACGGTATGATCGCTGAAGAGATCGGAAACCACCCTGTGACCGGACAGCTTCTCCAAAGTCAGGGGGGCAATAAACTGCTGGGCGGACTGAGTCATGACAGGAAGGATCTCGAAACCTTCTTTTTGCAACAGCCGGAGGACGACGGCCGACTTATAGGCTCCGATGCAACCGGTCACACCGAGAATAATTTTCACTCTTCTTCTGTCTCCAGTACTTCCTCGAGAACGACATAAGGAACAAGGTCTTGCTCCACTTCCCTCAAGGCGATAAAGGCAGCCTTTCCTGACTTGACGTCGGTTCTGGGAGGTGCTCCATGCTGGATCTGCTTGGCACGCTCTGCAGCCACCAGAATAAACCTGAATTTGCTGTCAAACTGTTCTGGAATTCTAACCGTCATTTTAATCTCCTGGAAAAGTCTTGATGATTTCCTCTGCCAGCTCCTTTCGCTTCTCCAAGCGACAGCCGGAAACCTGAATGATGGACTTCAATTCAACCAACGATTCTTCAATCTTCGTATTAATGATAACGTACTGATAGTTCGTGTAATGTTGGATCTCTTTTTTTGCGATTCCCAGTCTCTTATCAATAGCACTTGGATCATCCAAGCCACGGTTCGTCAATCGCGTATTGAGCACTTCCAGTGAAGGGGGAAGCACGAAAACGAGAATGGCTTCTGGGTAGCTCTTTCTGACCTGCGCGGCACCTTGAACGTCAAGATCCAACAATACATCATAGCCGACGGACAGCTGCTCGTCCACAAAAGCCCGGCTCGTTCCATAGTAGTTCCCGTAAACACGGGCATGCTCGAGGAACGTGTCCTGCTTAATCATCTCCTCGAACTCCTTCTCCGAAACAAAGAAATACTCCACTTGATCCCGCTCTCCAGGCCGTGGCTTCCGGGTGGTGTGACTCACCGAAAATTTCAGACTCGGGATCTCCTCCAGAGCACGGTTCGCCAAACTGGTCTTTCCTGAGCCCGAGGGGGCGCTGATCACAATGAGATTGCCCTTATTCGACATTCTGAACTTGTTCTCGAATCTTTTCGATCTCCGTCTTCCCTTCCACCGCCAGCTCTGAGATAGCGGGCAAAGGGGACTTGGAAAGAATGGTGTTCATCTCCCGGCCCATTTCCTGACTGATGAAGTCTAGCCTTCTGCCGATGGCTTCATTCCCAGAGCCTGACAAGTATTCCTGAAATTGGGAGACGTGACTGCGTAGACGTGTGATCTCCTCGGCAATGTCGGAACGATCTGCATAGTGGAGAATCTCCTGGGCCAATCGGTTCTCGTCCAGGTGCTGCTCCTGGGTCAGCTTCTCGACCCGGTTCTTCAGCTTCTCTCGATAGTACTCCAAAATCTGTTCCGCTTCCTCTGCAATACGATCGGTCAACTTCATCAGGTTCTCGAGTCGACCTTGGAAATCTTGTTTTAGGGCCGCTCCCTCATTGGATCGGGTATTAACAACCTTCTCCAAGGCTTCCCGAAGAGCTTCCATAACACTCTCAAAGATCCCATCGGGGGATAATTCCACCTCATGCGGTACGAACACTCCGGGAAGTTGCAAAACAGAGGACACATCCAACTCGCCTTTTGCACCCATGGATCGGACTCTCTCTGCAACGGAAAGATAATTTTCCACAAGAGCCTCATTCAAGTCGTGATGGTTGCCGGATTTGGAGTGTAATTCAAAGTGGAGCTCCACTCGACCTCGATCGAGATGGGACTGTACTTCCTTTCGCAGTTGCGGCTCCAAAGAACTCAACTCTCTGGGGACACGTAAATTCAGGTCGAGGTAGCGGCTGTTTACTGTCTTAATCTCCACAGCCAGATCCATTTCCTCGGTGGACCGTGTGGCCTGTCCAAATCCCGTCATACTGCGCATGTGCTGTCTCCTTTCTTTAGCCGGGGCTATGCATAAGTTCTCCATTGCAGCAGTGAACCCCTCCGCCCTGACTGCGCGACCCGCAAGCGGGTCACGCGCCTAGTCAGGTCGGTGCTTTCCCCGCTTCGCAACGAGAACCTATGAATAATCCCGGCTACTCTCTCGCTGAGGCTAGCTGGGCATCGGCAAACTGAACATCGTACAGTTTGCGATAGACGCCGGAATGCTTCAACAAACTCTGATGATCTCCAATCTCAACAATCTCACCTGCTTCAAGAACGATAATTCTGTCTGCCAATCGAACCGTTGACAAGCGGTGGGCTATGACCAGAGTCGTACAATACCGCATCAGGTGATACAGGGCCTCTTGAACCAGACGCTCGGACTCACTGTCCAATGCAGAGGTGGCTTCGTCCAGAATCAGAATGGGGGCTTTCTTCAAAATGGCACGGGCTATGGCAATCCGTTGGCGCTGGCCACCGGAAACCCCCTGTCCCCGCTCTCCAATCACCGTGTCGTATCCCTGAGGGAGACTGATGACGAAGTCATGGATCAGGGCCGAGCTCGACGCCTCGACGATCTCTTCCAAAGTACAATCCTCTCTCCCGTAGGCAATATTGCTTTTAACCGTATCGTTGAACAGGAAGGTGTCCTGAGTGACGATGGCAATCTGGCGACGCAAAGAGGCTAGCGTCACCGCATGAATGTCGTTCTTGTCGATGCTGATCCGCCCGGAGACGACATCGAAAAAGCGAGGAATCAGCGCCGCCAGACTACTCTTTCCAGCGCCACTGCTTCCCACCAGGGCCAGGATCTCCCCCCTCTTGATTCTCAGGTTAATGTTGCGCAAAACGGGTTGCGAATTGGCGTCAGGGTAGCTAAAGGAGACATTTTCAAAGGCAATTTCCTCCCGAATTGGCGGTAAGTTACGAGCCCCTGGTGAATCCTGAATCTCAATATGCGTATCCAACAGTTCGAAGATCCGGCTGGAAGAAGCAAAGGCCTGCTGAAAGTACAAATGCATGCGGGAGAGCTTTCGAACGGGTTCATACAATCGAAAGAGCGCGGCCACAAAAACGACAAAGGCACCGATGGTGAAACCTCGGTTAATTTGATAGTTGGCATAGAGAAAAAAGGGAACGAAGGAAACATAACCGATGAATTCCACCAGGGGTGAACTCAGCGCACTGATGCGGGCAGCCTTAAGGTTGGTGCGCACCAGCTGATCGGTTGCCTGACCGAAGCGTCTCTTCTCGTATTCTTCCATTCCAAAGGCCTGAACAATCTGCTGTCCGGCAATAGTCTCCTGAAGGACATGAGAGATCTCAGCCAGATTCTCCTGGCTACACTGGCTCACCTTTCGCATTCTTCGACCCAAATGCATGGTGATCGAAAGAACCGCCGGGGCGATCAAAAAGGACAGTAGCGCCAACCTCCACTCGGTATAGAACACCAGACCCAGGAAAAACAGCATCAACAGCACCTGCCGGATAAAGTCAGTGAGTGTCTTACTCACCGTTTCCTGAAGCCGCTCGGTATCGCTGACAACCCGCGCCATCAATTTCCCTGTGGGGTTCAGAGCATAGAAAGCCATAGACTGATCCAGGAGATGCCTGTACAGGCGCTTTCTCATACCGGCCACCACCTGCTGACCGGTATAACTCATAGAATATTCAGCGCAGTAAAGAAAGAGACCCTTAAAAAACGCGAAGGCAACCAGACAAAAGGCAATCCGCCCCAGAGTGTTTTGATTCAAGCCTAGGAGCTGCTGAAGAAAGGCGAATTTGTCCTCCCCTCCTGCAACCATCCCCGCCCCCGCCGACAATTGGTTGAAGATCGGTGCCAAAAGCATGATCAGCATCGTCTCCAGGGCACCACTCGCCACCAGAAGGACCAAAGCCAAAATCAACAAGTGAAAATGGGAACGGAGGTAGGGCAGAAGTTTGCGCAAATCAGTCACTTTCGAGGATTTTAGCAAGAGAGTGGGTCTCCTGTCAGCTTTCGCGCCATCAGCTGGTCGGTGGTCACCGCGCGCTTCGCGCGCAGAAAACAGAAAACAGAAAATAGAAAAAGAGAATTCGTTTTGAATTTAGGATTTGGGATTTTGAATTTCAGCCGGTCTGCCGGCTGTGGTCTGTTGTCAGCTCTTCCCTCCTATTGTAAGGTTAGGCCATGATTCGAACGATCGAATGGACTGATGATGGTGTGGTGATGATCGACCAGCGATTGCTGCCCAGCGAGGAAGTTTACAACACCTATCAAACCGTGGAGGGAGTAGCTGAAGCGATCGAGACCATGGTGATTCGAGGAGCTCCCGCTATCGGAGTTGCAGCGGCCATGGGAATCGCCCTGGGTGTAAAAAACCTGACTTCCAGGGACGACCTGGAGGAAGACTTCGCCAAGATCGCTGCCAGGATAGGAAGGACGCGCCCCACTGCGCGAAATCTTTTCTGGGCCATTGAACGACTGACACAGCTTTTCGAGGAGAACAGGAACCAGCCGCTGGAGAAGATTCAGAGCGTTCTGACGACCGAGGCCATCACCATCCATCGAGAAGATATCGAGATTAACCAACAGATCGGAAAGCATGGACAGCAACTCCTCTCCAAGAAAATGGCGCTGCTGACTCACTGCAACGCCGGGGCCCTGGCCACGGCCGGCTACGGAACCGCCTTGGGCGTCATCCGGGCGGCTGTTGAAAACGGAAAGAACATTCAGATTTTTGCCGACGAAACCCGACCCTTTCTTCAGGGCTCGCGGCTGACGGCCTGGGAGATGATGAAAGAGGATATTCCCTGTACTTTGATCACGGATAGCATGGCCGGATACTTCATGAAATCGAATCAGATCCAGGCCGTGATCGTGGGGGCCGATCGCATCGCCAGGAATGGGGACGTGGCCAACAAGATCGGAACTTATTCGGTGGCTGTCCTGGCCAAAGAGCACCGGATTCCCTTTTACGTTGCGGCTCCTCTTTCCACCATCGATTTGGATACACCAACCGGTGAGGAAATCCCCATCGAACAGCGGGATATCAAGGAAGTAACCGAAATCAAGGGACAAGTCCTGGCCCCTGCTACCACCTCCGTCGCCAATCCGGCCTTCGACGTTACCCCGAATCGCCTCGTTTCGGCCATCATCACGGAAAAAGGGGTGGCTCGAGTGCCCTATGGAGAGTCCATCCCTGCACTATTCAAGAAATGATTATTCTGGGTATTGAGTCGAGCTGTGACGAGACAGCCGCCGCCCTTGTCCAGGACGGCAAAACCGTTCTCTCCAGCGTAGTGGCCTCACAAATTCCTGTACATACGGATTTTGGCGGCGTGGTACCGGAACTGGCAAGCCGTGAGCACATCGAGAACATCTGTTTCGTCGTTGATCAATGTCTCAAGGAGGCCAACCTCATCTGGACACAAATCGAGGCCATTGCAGTGACTCGGGGACCGGGCCTAATGGGGGCCCTGTTGGTGGGCATCGCTTATGCCAAAGGCTTGGCCTACGCCTTGAGAATCCCCTTCGTGGGAATCAATCACCTGGAGGGACATATCTGCTCCATTTTTATCGATCATCCCGAGGCGGAATTGCCGGCCGTTTCTTTGGTCGTATCAGGAGGACACACCAGCCTGTTCTATCTGAAGGAAGTGGGCGACTACGAGGAGATTGCCAGAACTCGAGATGATGCCGCCGGGGAAGCTCTGGACAAGCTCTCCAAATACTTAGGCTTAGGCTACCCAGGGGGCCCGGTCATCGATCGACTGGCACCCCAAGGGGATCCTAAAGCCGTTTCCTTTTCGATACCGAAGATCAGCGACGGACGCCACGATTTCAGCTTCAGTGGTATCAAAACCGCTGCCCTGCGTTATATTGCCGAGCACAACATTTCTCGGCTGGATGGAGAGGCCTCAGAGCCTTCCCAAAACGTGCCCCAAGAGATTCTGGATCTGTTGGCCAGCTATCAAAGCTCCATCATCGATCAGCTCCTGAACCGCTTGAGGAAGTCACTCAAAGGGCGAGAGGTCCGTTCCCTTCAAATATCGGGGGGAGTTTCCTGCAATAGCGAATTGCGCCGGCGGGCCACGGAAGCCTTCCAGCACCAGGGCCTCCCCGTTTACTATCCACGATCCGAGTTGACCACGGACAATGCCGCCATGATCGCCGCTGCGGCTGCTCGAATTCGGCCCGGAGCAAGCGACCCCTGGAATCTGACCGGCGACCCGAATTTGGCGCTGACCCCGCGCGCTTGAAGCGCGCGGGGTCGGCGCCGAGAGAAGGCGTTTTTGGGGCCTTTTTGGGGACGGGCCCAGAATTCTGGCGGAAACCCCTGAATTCAAAGGAGAATTCTTGGGGCTGGCACCGAACTCCCCCACCCCGCTTCGCAACGAGAACCTATGCATCCTCGGTTGTGTCTGCGGTCTGTGGTCAGGTGGTCAGGTGTTTTAGATTTTATATGTCTGAGTATAAAAAGTATAATTACTGGGTAAGCACGAAAATGCGAGAAACAGAATTGATGATAGGGTCAGGGAGGATTCAAGAATGGGAGAAACGAAGGTAGCAACCACACAAGATTTGCAACCCGGCACATCGCTTTGTGTTGATGTGGATGGGCAGAAGATCGCTTTGTTTAACGTTGACGGAAACTACTACGCTATCGACGATACCTGCACTCACGTGGGTGGATCGCTGTCTGAAGGAGAGGTCAGTGCAACCAGTGTGACCTGTCCCTGGCACGGTGCTCAGTTCGATCTGGAGACGGGTAGTGTTTTGCGAGCGCCCGCTCAGCAGGAGGTCAATTGCTATAAAGTGCTTGTCGAAGGCGACAATATCAAGATAGAAACTTCATAATGACCGGATAAAGGAGGAATACTTATGTACGATCCAGTAATGGTTCAACCTATGCGAGATGAAGTGACCCAGGCGGGTTTCAAGGAATTACGCACGGCGGAGGATGTGGATGCAGTTGTAGGCCAAAAGGACTCCACAAACCTGATCTTTATTAATTCCGTATGCGGATGTGCTGCCGGAATAGCCAGGCCTGCACTCATAGAATCCCTCAAGAATGAGATCCTTCCCCAGAATTTGACGACGGCCTTTGCCGGCAATGACGTGGAAGCGGTGGATCGGGCCAGGGGACATTTCGTGGGATATGCCCCCTCCTCTCCCTGCATGGCTGTATTCCGAGATGGCAAGCTGGTGCACATGGTCGAGAGACATCACGTTGAGGGTCAGACCGTTGAGGCTCTGGCTAAGACGCTGGCCAGCGTCTACGACAAGTATTGTGGGGAACAGATCGATGAATCTGCCGAGATCTACGATCCGCTGGCAGAGTTGCAGGTTACAGTAGAAGAGGCGAAACAGCAGATGGCCGCCAACTCGGAGTTGGCCGTTTTAGATCTGCGTGCTCCTTATGAGACCGAGCAGGGAAAAATCGAAGGGGCCTTGACGGTGGATGAGAAGCTCGGGCAGGAAATCGTCAGTAGTTGGCCCCGAGAGCGTGAGATCCTTGTTTACTGCCAGCATGGCGAGCGGAGCCTCAACACGGCCCAGTTCTTGAGAATGCAGGGATTTCAGAAGACGTACACCCTCAAAGGAGGGTTTGAGGCGTGGCAGAGCAGCTGAGAACTGACAGCCGGCAGACCGGTTGATCGCCTGAAAGCTAACTGGTTCTATCGCTCTCTTCTCAATCTCTTCTATTTCCTATTTTCAGCGTTTGAAGCGTGCTTGGGCGCTTCAAACGCTGTCGGTGTGAAGGAAAACCAATCGGCGAGGGCATCGGAACTCACAGAGCGTGTACTCTGAACGTGCTCTCTTTTCTTTCGGAATTTATGCCGAAGTCGCCAGACTTCTCGATAAGCCAGGAGTGAACTCCACTCGAAAAACAAGACATAGACGAAAATACCCGCATCCCGAATCCACATATAGGGGAAGCAGCGTCTCCATACTGCGGAATCCAGGTTTTTCATCCGCATCAGATAGCGATTCTTGAGGGAATGGTAATTAATGAGAGAGGGGAACCTCCTCCTGCCCTTCGGGAGGACGCGACGGCAGTGAAGGGCCTCGGCTCCCGGTTCGTAGATGGCCTTCCAGCCCCGCATCTGAGCCCTCCAGGCCAGATCCGCGTCTTCCCGATAAACGAAAAAATCCTCATCCAGATACTCATCCCCAAGGCGCAAGTCCTCGAGCATTTCTCTCTTGCATAAAAGCGTTGCCCCGGTAATCCCAAAAACGAATTGACGGATATCATACTGTCCCCGGTCCTCTTCTTCACTTCCCCGGTCAAAATGCCTCTGGGAAGGAGTAAAGAACATCCCCGTGCTATCCAGGACAGGAAAGGTCCTTCGTAAAACCTGGCGGCCTTTCCTATCCATTCGATACAATTTTCCACCTGCCATCCCCGCTTTTTCAACTTCGTCGAGAGCGCCCAGAAGTATTTCAAGATAATTGGCCTGCAGCATCACGTCTGCGTTGAGAAGCAGAACGGTGTCGAAATTCTCATCCATAAGGTTGTAGTTGTGACCGGAACTGTAGCCCACATTTTCTGTCGATTCGTGGAGGTGAACGCCGAAGCTTTGAGCGATGTCCCGGGTGCCATCTTGAGAAGCGTTGTCAAAGATCTTCACACGAACCTGAATCGTTTGACTTTGCACCGCTTCCAGGCAGCGGGCCAGAAAAGGCTCGTCATTGTAGGTGACCAAACTCACCAATACCGCCTTATCCTTTTCGGTGTTCATCTTCGCGAGGGGTGTTCAGATTTAACCCGCACTTCTCACACCCCCTCTACTGCATCAGCGTAATGATCCGGCCTGACTGTGTTGCGCTCCGTCGGCCTCCTCAACGTACTGCAGAGAGTACGTCTGCGGGGGCCTCGGTCGCGCGCCTTGTCAGACCGGCCCTTCCGCCGCTTCGTGACGAGCAGGTGTGAAAAATCCGGGTTAATAGACGGTGAGTTCATGGAACATAGCCTCGTATTGAGTCACGACCGTCTCCCAATTGTATAGGTCCCGAACACGCTGCTGAGCTTCTTTCCGGTATTGACCGTACTCTTCAGGTCGGGACGAGACCCTCCTGATCAACTGGGCCAGGGATTCCACCTCGTTGAAGGGATAGAGAAAACCCGCCTCCCCCACCACCTCACGATTCTCAGCCGTCTCGTTGACCAGCACCAGACAACCTGCCCCCATTGCCTCAATCAAGGCCGGGTGAGTCCCTCCCACTTCGGTCGCGTGGATGTAGCACAGACAATGGGAAAGCAATTCGCGGTAGCCAACACCGTAAATGGCTCCCGGCAAAAAAACATTCCTCCCCTCGGCCAGGCGCTTGAGTTCGCGAATATAGTCTTGAGCGTATGGAGCATCTCCCACGATAACCAGCGGATCATCGACTTTGGACTTGATATAGGACTGAATGACCAGGTGAGCATTGTTTTCCGGTTCAAGCCGGCTGACGCAGAGAATATACTTTCCAGGATTCAGCCCATGGGCCTCCAGTTCTTCACGAGTCTCACGTTTTTGGGCCGGAGCACCATAGGGAATAAATGGGGAACGAAATCCATACTCTTCGAGATAGTACCGTTGAACGGAACGAGCGTCCGTTACTACTCGATCAGGGAGGATTGTGGACAGGAATTCACTCATTCGATAGTAGGCTTTGCCCAGGCGGTTCCATTTCTTGCGTCGGCGTTCAATACCATCGACGTTGAGCACCACCTTCTGGCCAGCGATCTTGGGAATCCAACAAAGAAAAGCATTGGCGGCATTGCAGATCAAAACGACATCGTAAGGCTTGAAAAGCGCAACCAAAACAGAGAGAGAAGTATGGGTCACCGTCTCGAGGTACTTGGTTCGCACAGAAGACAGCGACAGAATATCGACTCCACGGTAGGTGCGCAATTTTGGATCGACAAAGTGGGATCGGCCGTAAACCGTGATCCGGTGTCCTCGGTCCGCCAGACGGGTAGAAAGTTCTTCAGCAAAGGTTTCAAAACCCCCGTAGTTGGCAGGAATTCCACGAGTCCCCAGAAGGGCAATATTAAGCACCTTTTTCCTGTCCATCATGGACCACATAGGGAATCGTAATGAAAAACAGGAGTAGAATCAGGATTTCCGAATCACCGAAATTATACTCGAACAGACCCGCCAGCAGAAACGCCGCCAGCACTCCAACTCCGCTCATCGCCAAGCAGGACGAAAAACGATCGGAGGCTTGATCCCGCACAAAATGTACGAAATCCCAGAACAGACGAACCCACAGGGCCACCCAAATCAATAGGGTGATCACCCCCATCTCAGCCGCGATGTGCAGGAAATTGTTGTGAAGATGTTGATAGATCCAAGAGGGAAATTCGTCCGTCCCATTGTAATCATGGTAGTGACGAGACACCATACTGGGCCCCAAACCCGTCCAGGGATGTACAAGGATGATATTTTTTCCGGTTAAGAACAGCTCAATGCGAATTCGTGTCGTTGTATCGGTTGGGTCAAAGCTGGAGTAGAAACGCTCTTTGAAACCACTGGGAAGAGCGAGAAATACGACCAGCAGGAGCACCACGCCTGCCATCAGCCACCTGACCCGATAGCCCAATAGGAGCAAAAATAGTCCGCCCAGCGTCCCTAACCAGGTGTTTCGAGTTTGGGTCAGAACCAGTACAAACAGGAAAAGGGCCAGCAGCATGCCCCAGGCAGCTATGGGAAGGAGTTCTCGACTCGACCACTTCTCTCCCCTACTCTCTTCTTGAGGAGCCGAAGTTGGGGGCAATTGATACAGGAGCAGATACCCAGCCAGTGCCACGGAAACCAACATCAATTGTCCCGAGAACGTCATCCAGTGGCCCATGAATCCCTCAATACGATTGAGCAGATTGATGTCCAGCAACCAGAAGTACTGCAAGATACCGTACGCCGCGCTGATTCCCAGAACCCCAAACATTGCTTTGAGAGCGAACTCCACCCGTTCCCGGTTGAGGTAGGTGTAGATCAAGAAGACGTAAAAACACTTGATAAACTTCTTCAAGTAAGGAACGCTGGCGATGACATCTTCGGAAAAGGCAATAGCAATCAACACGGCCACAAAAAAGGCCAGCAAAAAGGGGGTAAATGGAGGGATCTTGAGGCGAAACTCTCTGGACTGCACGCAATCTACCACCCACAGTAAAACAGCGATGCCAAAACAAACCTCCGATACAACAATGGACAACAGAGAGCTCACCACGCCAGCAATGAGAGCGAACGAGATCCACCGATCCAACATCAAATCATACCCGCTTGAACACACCCACCACGATTTTTAGAGCTTGACCACGTTGTCGAAAGCTTCTCTGAAGACGTTTCGAGCATCGAAAATCAACTGCGCCGACTTCTGGATCATTTCGTAATCAAAATCAGAATGATTGGTCACCATCACCACCAGGTCGTACTCCTGGATCGTTGCTGGCTCAAGAGACACGGATTTCTTCACGACGTCATCAATATTCATTTGTGAAACATAGGGATCTGAATAGTCCACTTGTGCCCCGCCACTCTCCAGCAGCCGGGTCATGTCCAAAGCGGGGGATTCCCGCACATCGCTGACGTTCTTTTTATAAGTCAGGCCTATGAGCAGGACCTTTGTCCCGTTCACACACTTTTGATTCCGGTTCAGGACTCCCACGATTCGATAGACACAATATTCCGGCATCTGAGTGTTGACCTCACTGGCCAACTCAATAAAACGCGCATTGTAGTTGAGCATCTTCAGTTTCCAGGACAGGTAGAGAGGATCAATGGGAATACAGTGTCCACCCAGACCGGGACCCGGGAAAAAGGGCATGAAGCCAAAAGGTTTGGTGGCGGCGGCCTCGATCACTTCCCAGACAGAGATTCCCAGTTTTTCGCACATGATGGCAATTTCGTTGACCAGCCCTATGTTCACAGCCCGGAAAGTGTTCTCTAGCAGCTTCACCATTTCTGCCGCCGCTGCCGAAGATACGGGAATCACCGATTCAATGGCTTGCTCATAAAGCGTCTTGGCCATCTCGGTGCATTGAGGGGTGATCCCCCCCACAATCTTGGGGGTGTTCTTGATGGTAAACTTGAGGTTGCCTGGATCAATCCGCTCGGGAGAAAACCCCAGGAAGAGATCCTTGCCGATCTGAACATCCTCACTCTCAAACTCCGCCCTCAGGACTTCGTCGGTGGTGCCTGGATAGGTGGTGCTCTGCAAAACGATCAGCATACCCTTGTGCAGGTGTTTTTTGACGGTCTGGGCCGCATTGACGATATAGCTGATATCGGGATCCTTGGTCTGACGCAAAGGGGTAGGAACACACAGAATCACGCAGTCCAACTGTGAGACCACTTCGTAGTCTGAGTGAGCCTTGAAGCATCCTGCACGGATGGCAAACTGGAGAATGTCGTCCTTGACGTCCTCAATGTGGGACTTCCCTTCGTTGAGATCTTTGACCTTCTCATCATCCACATCGATGCCGTGCACTTTGAAGCCACTGCGCGCAAATTCCATGGCCAGAGGCAGTCCGGCATAGCCCACACCGACGACACCAATCTGGGCCTTCTTGCTCAATATCTTTTGCTTTAGATCCATGCTAGCGATTCCCTCCTCTAACCCGGACTATGCATAAATTCTCTACTGCACCAACGAAATCATCCGCCCCTGCCCGCGGCACCACGCTTGGGAGGAACTCCAGGAATATGGCAGAGATCCTCCGGAATGAGGGAGGCACCTGAGGTGCCTCCCTCATTCCGGAGTCTTTGCAATCCTGACAGCCCCGGCTCGCCCCTACCCCGCTTCGCGACAAGAACCTATGCATCATTCAGGACACCTTTTCTGAAACCACTCCACCGTCTGGTCCAAACCGTTGCGGAGTGAAAACTTGGGCGTGAAACCAATGAGCTTGCTGGCCTGGGAGATATCGGCTTCCGAGCGGCGGACGTCTCCCAGACGAGCTGGTTTGTAGATCGGCTCGAGTTCCAGACCCAGAATGTCATTAATCATCATGGCCACTTCATTGACTGAAAATGCCTGGCCGCATGCGATATTCAGATGGGTTCCCCGGACATCTGAAGCAGCCGCCAAAAGATTGGCTGCGACCACGTCCTCGACAAAGACAAAGTCCCGGCTTTGTTCTCCGTCACCGTAGATGATAGGGCTCTTCCCACCCAGGATTCGGGTAATAAAACGGGGCACTACGGCGGCATACTCGGATTTAGGATCCTGCTTAGGACCAAAAACATTGAAGTAACGCAGGGCAAGAGTCGGCAACTCGTGTATTTCAGAGAAAATCTTGCAGTAAAGCTCGCCCACATACTTGGTCACAGCATATGGAGAAATCGGCTCGGGCTTCATCTCCTCTTGCTTGGGAAGGCGCTCGGAGTCCCCATAAACGGAAGTACTGCTGGCAAAGATCACCTTTCGAACTCCTGCGTCTCTGGCGGCCACCAAAACCTTTAAAGTCCCTTCCACATTGACACTGTTGCACTCCAGAGGATCTTCCACGGATTTTTGGACCGAGGTGATGGCGGCCTGGTGATAAACGGTACCCGCCTCCTGAAAGAGTTTCTTCAGCTCGCTCAACTCACGAATATCCTGTTCGTAAACCTCACATCGATCCGGGTGCTGCTTCTGTATCCGTGCTACGTTTTCCAGGGTGCCGGCGGAAAAGTTGTCCAGGATGCGAAGGCTTCGACCCTGTCTCAAAAGAGCGCGGCATAGATGGGAGCCGATAAAACCTGCTCCTCCTGTAACCACATCGAATTCAGGTGCCACGATGGACACATTCTACCGCCGAGGCCTGCTATCCGATACCGGCCAAGCCCGTTGCCTCACGTAAAAATCTATTCCAAAGGGTATTCGTTGCCTCACTAAGAATCTATCCGAAAGGGATTGCAAAAAGTGGTGGTAAAAAGCACCAACCAGAGGAGTGGCAACCCCTTGCCCAACACCCGCAGCCTGCAGCAAGAGAAAGATTTTCACATCCAGCCCGCTTCCCATCGTTTCTTCTGCTCAGGAGTCGGTTTGAGCAAAAGGCAATTCTGAAGCCAGCCGATCTGCCGTGCCAGCTGGGCCGGATTGAGCTTCTCATACTCTCGGGCCAGTTCCCGCTTGATCTTGTCCGCCACCTCAGGGGACTCGCAGATCCTCCGGTAGGGAGTTTTCGGCACATCATACTTTTTCCAGATCCGAGACCCTCGACGTTGCTTGGCCACCATCTTCATGACCGGCTTGAAAAAGTTGATCTGCAGTCGCAGCCGATCGTACAACTCGTTCACCAGCTCCTGTTCTCGCTCTCCCTCGTAGCGAGCATAACCCACGGCCCGCCGAACCACCGAATAGTTTTTCTGCTCCACATAAGGGTTGTCATTCTTGCGCGAGGGGCGGGTTCGGCTGAAGCTGATCTTTTCCTGCTCACAAAAACGAATCAAGTGCTTGTTGATGAACTCGCTGCCGTTGTCCGAAGCCATCCCCAGCCAAGGGAAGGGCGAGCGCTTCTGAAGCAGCTTCATCGCTTCCAGGACCCACACCTGGGCCTTATTGCGCACCGCTCGGACCTCTGTCCAGCCCGTGTACACGTCCGTCACATCCAGGGTTTGAAGGTAGTCCCCCCGACCCTGGCCTCCCTCATGGCCCACCAGGTCCACTTCCACAAAACCGGGGCGATCCTCCTGCCAGTCGGCGAAACGCTTGATCGGAATCTGGTGTTTGAGCAGCGTTCCCGGCTTGGTTCCGGATCGTCCTTTGAGACGGTGCTTGCACCTTTCGGGCTCCAGCAGCCGATCGATGGTGGCGGCGCTGATCTGCATCAACCGCTCATGGGTGCTGGCATCCACTTTCAGTTCCCCATGTCTTTGTAAAATGGGTACCACTTCCGGCAAAATCGCGACCAGACGTTTGCCACACAAATAGTCCAGTATCTCCCAGATCATCGTCAGCGCCTTTAGAACTTTCTGGTCGTATTTGCGGGCCCGCTCTCGCCGTACTCTCTTGCCGATATCCCCTACCGCCACCAGCTTGGGGCTCAACCGGATCCGCTTGCCCTGGTGGCGAAGCAGATAGGCTCCATAGCAGCGGTTGTAGCCCGTCATTTGGGTAAACTCCGTCAACACTTCCCCCTTCACCTTCTTGCCCTTCTTCCGGTAGCGGGGGGCAAAACTTTTGATCAATACACGCTTTTCTGCCATCGTTAACCTCATTGGTGCCCTCCATTCCTTCATGGAGGACACTTCTATTCCCCTGCTCAGGGCCAGGCAATTTCGAATAGATTTTTTAATGAGGCAACGTATCCATTTCGAATAGATTTTTGATGAGGCAATTCGCCAAGTAGACACTCTCGAACCCCCTCTGCTAATATCCTGCCCTTCAGCTCATGCTCCTCAACCAAGCTTTTCACTACCATCAGGGAGAACTCCAGTGCGAAGGAGTTCCCCTGAGCAGGATCGCCCAACAGTTCGGTACACCCTGCTACGTTTACAGCAAGAACGCAATCCGCCAAAACTACCGGTCCTTCCGCCGCACCTTTGAAGCCCTCGACCCGCTGATCTGCTATGCCGTCAAGGCCAACTCAAATCGGGCTATCCTGACCTTACTGCAGGAGGAAGGGAGCGGCTTTGACGTGGTCTCGGGAGGCGAGCTCTACCTACTGAGTAAGATTGGAGCGGATCCAGAACGAATCATTTTCAGCGGTGTCGGAAAGACCGTCGAGGAGTTTGAAACAACTCTGAAAATGCCCCTTTTGAGCCTCAATATTGAGTCGATGGAAGAATTGAAAGCCTTTATGGCCCTGGCTGAGAAAAACGATGCCCACCCCAAGATTTCCTTGAGGATGAATCCCAACGTGGAGTCCCTAACCCATCCCTATGTTGCCACGGGCCTCCAACAGCACAAGTTCGGCATCAGCATGGATGGGATCGAGGAAATCATTGATTTACTGAAACAATCTCGCCATGTACAACTGGTGGGTCTGGGCTTTCACATCGGCTCCCAGATTCTGGAGATCCAGCCCTTCTTGGATGCCTTTCTTGAACTTAAGGCGGCAGCTGCCAGGTTTGAGACCAAGGGTCTGCCCATCGGGCATCTGGACCTGGGAGGAGGAATCGGTATTCCCTACAAAGACGAAGAAGAAGCCGATCTAGGATCTTACGCCGAGTTTCTCAAAGAGCATCGAGAGGAGTATCAAATCCTCTTCGAGCCTGGACGGTTCATTGTGGGAAATACGGGTGTGCTGGTGAATAAGGTCCTCTATCACAAGGTCAACCGTAAAAAGCATTTTTTGATCGTAGATGGTGCCATGAATGACCTCATGCGTCCTGCTCTCTATCAGGCCTATCATGAGATCCAACCGGTTGAGCAACAGGAAGAGCCGGAAATCGAGTTGGACGTGGTGGGTCCGGTCTGCGAAACAGGGGACTTTTTCGCCCAGAACCGATTATTGCCACCACTGAAATCAGGGGACTACCTGGCCGTGATGAACGTGGGAGCCTATGGCTTCGTCCTCGCTTCCAACTACAACTCTCGTCTCAGAGCCCCCGAAATTCTAGTGGACGGAGAGGATTGCCAACTCATTCGCCAGAGAGAAACCTACGAGGATCTCGCTCGTTAGGGACGTCCCTTTAGACTCAGAGGAAGTCGTTTTCCTTCAGGACATCCACCAGTTGCTGAACGGCAGCGGCGGAGTTCTGAATTTGAGCTTCCTCTTCCTTGCTCAGGCTGATTTCAATGATCTCCTCTATTCCCTTCCGGCCTAACTTCACCGGCACTCCAACGTATAGATCATTGATTCCATATTCACCCTGAAGGTAAGTGCAACAGGGAAGAATCTTCTTCTTGTCTCTCAAAATGGCGGCAACCATCTCAGCCACTGCCGCGGAGGGAGCGTAGTAGGCACTTCCCATCTTGAGCAGCTTTACGATCTCTGCGCCACCATCCCGCGTGCGCTGGATGAGGGCTTCCACACGGTCTTCTGCCATGAGCTCAGTGATGGGGATGCCGGCCACGGTGGAATATCGTGCTAGAGGCACCATGGTGTCACCGTGCCCGCCCAAAACAAAGGCATGGGTGTCCTCAACGGATACGTTGAGCTCCCAGGCGATGAAAGTCCGAAAACGGGCAGAATCCAGAATTCCAGCCATTCCCAGAAGACGTTCCCTTGGAAAACCACTCACAAATTTGGCCACCTGGCACATGGCATCCAACGGGTTACTCACCACGATGATGATGGCATCGGGGCTGTGGCGAGTAATGTTTTCCGTGACTTCCTTCACGATTCCAGCGTTCTTCAGGAGAAGATCATCGCGGCTCATCCCGGGTTTACGGGGCAGACCGGCCGTAATGACCACAATGTCCGAACCCTGGCTGGCTTCATAATCATTGGATCCTGTCAGTTGAAAATCGTAGCCTTCTATGGGTCCTGCTTCGGCCAGATCCAGTGCCTTTCCCTGGGGGACACCTTCCAGGATATCCACTAACACTACATCGGCTAGTTGTTGTTCCACCAGGCGCAAGGCGGTGGTCGAACCGACGGCCCCGCTCCCCACAACGGTCACTTTCGCCCGCATCTAACTCCCCTCACCGTTCATGTTTTCAATGATTGCTGCCCCAAACTCGCTGGTCTTCAAGAGGGTTGCTCCCTCCATTTGCCGCTCCAGATCATAGGTCACGCGCTTTTGTGAAATGGCCTTACACAGACCTGAATTAATCAGATCGGCGGATTCCTGCCATCCCAAATGTTCCAGCATCATCACTGCCGAGAGAACCAAGGAACCGGGATTGACCTTGTCCTGCCCCGCATATTTGGGTGCCGTACCGTGAGTAGCCTCAAAAAGCGCCACCTGGTCGCCAATATTGGCACCCGGCGCCATCCCCAATCCCCCCACCTGTGCAGCACATGCATCGGAAAGGTAGTCCCCATTTAAATTCGGTGCGGTGATCACCTCGTATTCATCGGGGCGCAAGAGTATTTGTTGAAACATGGCATCGGCAATGCGATCATTGATCACAATTTTTCCATCGGGGATTTTCCCGCCATGTTTTTCCCACAGCTCGTCCTCATTGAGGCAAACTTCCGAAAACTCTTCTTCAGCCAGCTGATAACCCCAGTCCCGGAATGCTCCCTCGGTGAACTTCATGATATTGCCCTTGTGCACGAGGGTGACACGCCTTCGCCCGTGATCCAGGGCATAGCGAATGGCCTTGCGCACCAGACGTTGGGTTCCAAAAACGGAGATCGGCTTCACGCCGATGCCTGAATCCTCCCGAATCCCAGTCGAAAATTTCGAATTCAGGAAGTGGATGATTTCCTTGACCTCCTTACTTCCCTGCTCCCATTCAATGCCAGCATAGACGTCCTCTATGTTCTCCCTAAAGATGACCACGTTGAGCTTGTGCGGCTCTCTGACCGGTGAGGGAACCCCCTCGATGTAGCGACAAGGCCGCACACAACTGTACAGGTTCAACACCTGGCGCAACGTCACATTCAGGCTGCGAATTCCCGTCCCCACCGGAGTGGTCAGGGGTCCTTTGATGGCCACCAGCAAATCAGAGATGGCGTCCACTGTGTCCTGGGGCAGCCACTCGTCGAACTTGCTCTTTGCCTTCTCCCCCGCAAATACTTCACACCAGGCAATCGAGCGCTCTCCTCCGTATGCGTTTTCAACCGCCGCATCCACGACTTGCCGGGTGGCTCGCCAGATGTCCACCCCAATGCCGTCTCCTTCAATAAAAGGAATGATGGGATTCTTCGGGACCTGTATATTTCCGTTGGCGAATGTGATCTTTTCTCCCTTATCGGGCATTCTAATTTTCTTCTCAGTCATTCAATCTCCGTCCAGGTTCAGGTTTCGCTTCAAGTGCCGACATCTGGAAGCAAACTTACTCAGAAGACGAAAATTAGTCAAACGAGGGGAATCTGACAACGGACCGCAGCCGGCAGACCGGCTGAAATTCAAAATCCCAAATTCCAAATCCCAAACTGGAACCTGTGAACGCGCGCGAAGTGCGCTATGGCCTCTTTTCTATTTTCTATTTTCTGCGCGCGAAGCGCGCTAGAGGCGCTCGATGAGACGGGCCAGCAGAGCAATACGCGGGGCCAGGGCATCGATCTCGATATGCTCATGCCAGGCATGGGCTCCATCTCCGGGAATACCCAAACCATCCAGGGTTGTAACTCCCAGGCCGGCAGTAATATTCCCGTCACTTCCGCCACCGCTTTCTCCTTCACCTAAATCGAATCCCAGTTGCGCCGCGATCTTCTGAGCCGACTCAAACAGTTCTTCAGAGCGTGGTGTTTTGACCATGGGAGGCCGGTCAATACCCCCTTCGATTTCGAGGCGGGCGCCGGGGACATGGGTCTTGAGACGGCGAATCTGACCGTCGACTCGATCTCCTTCTTCAGGAGTTCTAAACCGTGTATCCACGGTAGCCTCAGCCAGCTCCGCGATGGCATTGATAGCATGCCCTCCTCGAACCATCGTGACCGTCACCGTGGTCCCCTGGGCGGGCGCTGACAGAGCGTGGATGCCCTCAATCTGCCGTGCCATTTCCTCCACCGCGTTGATTCCCTTCTCGGGCTCCAAGCCGGAATGGGCTGATTTCCCATGCACCTTGATAACGTAGCTTCCCACCCCTTTTCGAGAGGTCTTCAGGTGGCCACCCGGAAGTGGCGGTTCCGTGATCAACACCAGGTCACTCTCCTGGGCAAAACCCTCAATGAATTCCCGGCTGTGAGCGCTGGTCAGCTCTTCGTCCGTTGTATAGAGAAAACGTACTCTCCGGCGGGGACGGATCCAACCTCGCGCCAGGTACTCCTGAATTTTCAATGTGGCGGCGACACCGGCCTTCATATCGAAAATCCCAGGTCCGTAAACTCGACCCTCCTCGACGCGAAACGGATTTCGAGCCAGACTGCCCTCTTCCCAGACCGTGTCCAGGTGGCAAAGCACAAGAATGCGTCCTTCTTCCTTCTCGCCCCACTCCGCCCAAACCACATCGCCGACTTCTTCTCGGGAGACCACCTGGGGGATCAATCCCTGGGCACCCAGGTGCTCCGCAATCATGAAACCCACCTGATCGACCAGATCCTTGCGGTGACTTGGACTCTCAAGTTCCACCAGGTTGCGCAGCAACTCAAGGATCTGCTCCGTTTCGCCTTGGATCTTCCCGATTAAATCCTGCTCAGACACGTTGATTCCAATGAAATTTTAGCTCAGTAATGAACTCGGCCTCACCTGTTAGAAGTATCTCCTCACCGGGATTCCACTCGACTAGCTGAGATCCCTTTTCGGTGTGGACTTGGACAGGAGATTGCGCCCTTTCGGCACGGATCGCAGCCACTACTGCTCCACACGAACCCGTCCCCGAGCTATGGGTGGGTCCAACCCCGCGCTCCCAGATTTTGATCTTCAACTGGTGAGAATCCTCGATCCGGACGAAGCTGACATTGGTCCTCTCCGGAAAATAGGAGTGACACTCCAGTCCTTTGCCCATTCTTTCAAAGTCCGCCTCTTCGGGGAACTCCTCGACAAAAACAACACACTGGGGATTCCCCACCGACAGTGCTGTGATCGATACGGTCCCACCTGGAACCTCAAGGGAATAGTCTTGGACCTGTTCGAGCTTTGACGGGGCTTTAAATGGGATCGCAGCAGGTTCAAAGGAGGGTACTCCCATTCGGGATCTGTATTTCCAAAACCCCTCTTCGTCTTCGAGCAAAGTGTAGACCTTCACCCCAGAACCCGTTTCAAGTGTGACTTCCGGTTGGTTTACCCGGCCGTGACGGTGCAAGAAGGCACAGCCACAGCGAAATCCATTACCCGACATGCCTGCTTCCGTTCCATCCTGATTGAAGATTCTCAGATGGAACTGAGGAGGAGAGATATCTTGCACGAACACGCACCCGTCCGCCCCCACGCCGAAGTGGCGATCACAAATGGCCTGTGAAAGATTCGGATAACGTCCCTCGGGAACGTCACTGGCGGCGATGACTAAGAAGTCGTTGCCACAGCTGTGGTATTTCTCGGCAAGGATCATGCTCATCGGGATCACCGATACTCGGGCTGGCCTGGACTATGCATAAATTCTCTACTGCAGCGACGAAATCATCCGCGCTGCCCGTGTTGCTCACCACGATTGGGAGGAATTTCAGGAATATGCAGGAATGTGGGAGGCACCTGAGGTGCCTCCCACATTCCTGAGTCTTTGCAATCCTGACGGTCCCGGCTCGCCCCTCCCCGCTTCGCGACAAGAACCTATGCCTAGCCCGAACTAGAGCTTCCGGTCCTCTCCGAGCAACGCACCGAGAACTTCCTGGGAGATTTCTTCCAGTGACTTGCCGGTGACATCAATCACCGGCCAACTGGAGTTGTTCTCGTAAACAGAGTGGGCATACTCGAGCTCTTCCTTGATACGATCCATCTCCGCATAGCCTTCGTCCGCGACATCCGACCGCCGGAGCCGCGCCCGGCGCATCTCTGCAAGTCGCTGGGGATCAATGGAAAGACCCACGATTTTCTTCTGGTCGATTTCAAAGAGCTTGGCCGGCAACTTCATCCCTAGAACGATGGCAATGCTTGCTACCTTCCACCCTTCCTGAGCCAGATAGATTCCCAGCGGCGTCTTCGATGTTCGGCTCACTCCCAAAAGTACGATATCCGCGGTATTCAAGTCGCTCACAGAACTCTTGTCATCGTGATGGATGGCATATTCAATCGCATCAATCCTTGAAAAGTACTCGTCGTCCACTCGATGGAGCAAACCCGGTTTGGCAACGGGCGCCGTGTGGAACAGAGAACCCAGCTTGTCCATCAACGGGCCCAGTAAATCAATGGATTCGGCACTCCGCTCCGCTGCCACCTCCTCGATATAATCTCTCAGCTCCTTGGAAGCAAAGGTATGCAGAACCATGACGTTCTCGTCGGATACGCGCTGAAGAAGCTCCTGGATCTGGTCCTTTTCACGGATGTTAGCATGGCGAGTGACGAAGATATCCTCACCAAACTGGACCATGGCAGCTTTGAGCATCCGGTTCCCTGTCTCACCCGTGCCGTCACTGACGATGAGAACGTGATAGTTGTTCATAATTATTGGGTCTTCTCAGAAGCGATCTCCTCGATGAACTCTTGCAACTTTGTCTCCATCAGGGAGCGAATTTCCTCTAACCGCTCCTGCGATTGTGCTTCAAAACGCAGTACAAGCGCCGGCTGGGTATTGGAAGCACGCACCAAACCCCAGCCATCATCAAACAAGAGCCTGACCCCATCCACGGTGACGGTTCGATAATGCTCACCGAAAAAGGCCTGGGCCTGGCCCACCACCTCAAATTTCATTTGCTCCGGACAGTCGACCCGAATCTCGGGAGTATTGTAGACCCTGGGAACATCAGCCAGCATTTTAGAGATCTTTTGGTCACTCTCGGAAAGGATCTCCAAAAGACGAGCCCCCCCATAGATAGCGTCATCATATCCGAAATATCGATCGGCAAAGAACATATGACCGCTCATTTCCCCTGCCAAAGGCGCATCCTCTTCTTTCATCTTGGCCTTGATCAGGGAATGTCCTGCCTTCCACATGATCCCCCGCCCACCATGTTTTTTGATGTCATCGTAAAGGTTTTGGGAACACTTGACCTCTCCGATGATCGTTGCTCCAGGTCTTCGGCGCAGGATCTCACGGCTGTAAAGAATCATCAAATAATCACCCCAGATCACGTTTCCCTGATCATCCACCACCCCGATACGGTCGCTGTCCCCGTCAAAGGCAATACCCAGGTCCGCCTTCTCCTGGTCGACTTTCTGAATAAGATCCTGCAAGTTCTCCAGCACCGTGGGATCGGGGTGATGATTGGGAAAATTGCCATCCATGGTGCAGTACAGTTCAATCACCTCACATCCAAGATCCCTATAGAGCTGAGGGGCTATCAGGGCACTGGTTCCGTTCCCCGCATCCACAACCACTCGAGCAGGCTTGCTCAACTTACCGAACGCTTCCGCCAAATAGCGGTGGTAGTCAGGTAGCAGAGCAACCTCTCCCCTTTCGCCCTTTCCCTCCATAAAGTCACCCGACTCCGCGATCTTTCTCACTTCCTGGATTTGATCCCCGTGAATCGTAGCCTTTCCTTTGGCCACTTTGAAGCCGTTGTATTCGGCAGGATTGTGGCTGCCCGTGATCATCACACCCCCATCGCAGTCGAGACGGTGAAGCGAGAAATAAAGCAGCGGAGTGGGGCACACTCCAATGTCGGTAACAGGACAACCCGTTGATAGAAGTCCCTGAGTTAACTGGTCCCGCAGTCGTGTCGAACTCAGGCGGCAATCTCTTCCCAGCGTAAGGCGTTTACAACCCTGCCGCTGCAGATAGGTGCCCATAGCACGCCCTAAGGTGACCACAACCTCGTCGTTGAGATCTCCGTCGGCTATTCCGCGAATATCATACTCTCGAAAGATTTTCGGGTTCACTCCCACGTCAAGTACCTTCTTCCGTCTGCTCTTTTAAGCGCTTCTTGAAATCCTCAATCACATGAACTGGCGTGGGATTCTCATGATTCAAGAAAGCCAGGTAGAGGCTGGCATAATCCCCCAACAGGATCAACGACCACAGACGTTCCAACCAGCTCTCTCCCTCTGTCCAGAATTCCAGGCAAGCCTCGGAATTGCCTCCCACCAGCTGGCGCGTAATGTCGGCCCGAATCTGCACTTGCGGATGGTCTTCCCGGTCACGCAAAAATATGGGGATCAATTGCTCCAGGGCTGGAGCCGGGTGCTTCCAGCCCTGGATCTCATTATGATTCATCTCAGGTAAGGCGCTGGAGTAGGCCAGTTGCTTTGCGTTTTCGGAAAATTGCCCCCGCCACCTTCTGGCAACCATCTCCAGTCGATCCTGGCTTCCGTAAATAACCGGAATTTTCTGGTGAAGCTGCAGAGCCAGTTTCTTCGCCGCATTCTCTTCTTCCGGAATTTCCAGTCCAAACTTTTCGATTCGGTTGCGCACCCAACTCACCGAACGGCTCATCTCCTCGGAACGATCTGAAACCAAGCCAACCCGGTTCAAAACGATCAACAGGGGAATCGCCAAAAACCCTAAAGCTGTCCGAGGTGGAAAGTCTCCCGGAATCTGCAGTAAGGCGTAGTCATATTGATCCGCGTAACGCTGAAGCTGGCCATCGCTGCTCAAGCAGACAATCGCGCACCCTGCCTCCCGTGAATCATGGAAAGCCGAGAGTGTTTCCTCAGTATTACCCGAGTAACTACAAATCAAAGCCAGTGTTTTCTCATCGGCAAACCCGGGAATGGAATAGTTGCGGTGAACAGACAGGGGAACTTTCAAATCGGTCCCCAGATAAGCACTCAGAAAGTCCCCGGCAATGGCAGAGCCTCCGAGCCCGCAAACAAGCACATTGTGAATGGCCTTGGGGGCAGGAATGTCCGCTTTCAGCCCGATCTCAAGCGCTTCCTCCAGCTGCCGATCAAAGGAGTTGAGAACCCCCAACATCCCCTGTGAATCGAGCTTTCCAATCGCCTCTAAATCGTCCAGCATTTCACTTATCCTACAGATACTTATCCCAGCCTTGTTTTTTCAGCTGCTCAACAACCTGCTTCACCTCCTCGATGCGTTCTCTGGCGCAGACCAGAAGGGCATCCGGAGAGTCCACCACCACCAGATCCTGTACTCCTACCAGGGCAACCAATTTACCCTCAGAGGTGTAGAGAACAGTATCACGGCTGTCGATGTTGACATGGGGACTGTTGGAGATCACCCCTTGCCCATCACTGCTTTCGACCTGTTCCAATGCCCTCCAATTGCCCACATCGCTCCATCCCAGAGTGCAGGGGAGCACCGCGATCTTCTCCGCCTTCTCCATGACACCCACGTCGATGGAAGTCTTCTCAAGCCCCGAGTAGATCCTTTCCATGCTGACGCGGTCCTCCCAACTTCCGTCCATTTCCATCAGGGCCCGATACAACTCAGGCATGTGCCTTTCCATCTCGTTCAGAATGCGGCTTATGGACCAGACGAACATTCCACTGTTCCAACAATAGTTGCCGTCTTCCAAGAACTGCTCGGCCCGCGACCGATCCGGCTTCTCGGTAAATCCTGCCACCTTATAAGCTGCACACCCTCCAAATTCCCCCAGGAGATCCCCTTTCTGGACATACCCGTAGCCCGTTGCCGGATAAGAGGGCTGGATACCAAAGGTCACCAACCATCCCTCTCTTGCAAGTTCCTCAGCGGCTTGGAGAACCTGATGAAACTCGTCCACATCCTGAATGACGTGATCGGAAGGGAAAACCGACATCACTTCATCGGGAAACTGACGCCTCAAATAGAGGGCCGCCAATCCAATACAGGGAGCCGTATTTCGGGCTGAGGACTCGACGATAATCTGATCCTCCCCGAGCTGTTCCAACTGATCGCGAACCTGCTGGACGTAACGCTGGCCGCACACCACGTAGACTTCCTCCGGCGCAAGGAGCGGTTGAAACCGAGCCGCAGTCGCCTGCAACATCGTTCCAGCGCCGCCAATCTCCAGGAACTGCTTGGGTTTTCCTTCCCGGCTCACAGGCCAGAACCGAGTTCCCTGGCCCCCCGCCATGATGACTGCTTTCATGGCGAACCACCGGAGCGCGGACCATAGACCACCTGACCGCCTGACCGCTGACAGCTGACAACTGACAACTGACAAGTGACACTAGATAACAGGTTCATCTCAAACTCGGTCTTGGACTCGGACTTTTAGGTTCTGGATCCTTTGGGGGTGCTGGATTCTGGATTCCATCCTCTGCCTCCTGCTCCACTTCTGTCCTCTGCTCGCTGAAGTATCTCTTAGCCAGAGCCATGAGGTCCTCTCGTTTAACCCTTCTGAGCGTCGTGAGATACTGCTGGGTGGGATCGCCCCCCTCTTTAACCAAAACATGGTACCCCAGCTCGACGATGTAGTCCTCTCCCGATTGTTGTCGAAGGTGAGCCCTTGTGATGGTACCCACCACGGCATTGAGAAACTCCGCCTCTCTTAGTGGGACCTGCTCGAGCTGATTCAACTGCCTGAGTAACTCGTCGCGGGCTGCTTTCCCCTTTCCATCCAGGGCGGCAAAAGAAGCGAAAAGGGCTCCCCCGTTGAGGCCTGTCTGATGGAACATTCTGAGTTGATAGGCAAGACCCTGGTCTCGAAGGGAAATCGAAAAGCGACCGCCTGGACGGAACAAAGCCCCTTCCAGGACATCGACAATCGCCTCGTCGCGTGTTCCCCTGGCCGATCCGGGAAAGGCCATCACCACCTCATCCTCCTCTTCTTCGAAGATCAGCTCTTGATCCGATGGATCGCTCTGCTGCGATATTCCTCTTTTGATGGGCTTACGGACTTCATAGCTGGAGTCACTCAGTGTGGAGACAAGATCTCGCAAAAAGGAGGTCCCTTCGATATCTCCGTGGACTACGATCCAGGGATGGACGCCCGTCATTTCACCCTCCACCCAAGTTTGAAGGGACTTCAGGGGCAAGCGAGCAATACTCTCCAACGTCCCGTATCGATCCGAGCCATAGGGATGGTCGTGAAATACTCGTCTTCGCGTCAAGTCCAGGAGACGCAAAGATCTGTTCTCCTTCTCCCGGTTAAGCAGTGCCAGGATCTCCTGCCGGGCCAGGATAACATCTTCTTCCTCGACCGCTGCACTTCGAGTCCAGTCGATCAGGGTTTCAAACACCTTCCCCAGGTGAGGCGAGAGAACGGTGGCCTGCAGGCCAAAAAAATCGGTTTCATTCACGACTCTGATCTCAGCTCCCAGACGCTCCAACTCAATCCAGGAGAAAGAATCTTCACGGGAGGCCACATTTTGAAGTACGGCTCGAAGCATCAATTCAGTGATCCCGGAGTTGTCGGTAGATTCCTTGATTCGACCTCCCGGAAAGAAAAACCCGAGATTCACAAGAGGAGCGGCATGCTCTTCCTTGAAATGAATCGAGGGACCTCGCAGGATCGAAGTGTGTCTAAGATCAAACTTCAAGTGGCTGGGCCTGAATTCCGGGGGTTGGAAGCTGGACTCGGTTTCGGCGACCTGGAACGGGTCTTCTTCTTCCACTTTCTTAGTCACAACGCTGGGAACCAGGAGACGTAGGGTCTCCAGAAGGGTTTGGGAAGTGAATGTACGCGATTCGGCATCTTGTGGAAAGTATTCCAGGAGGGAGAGATTGGAGTCTGCCAAATAGCGTTCCAGCACCTCGCTGACCTGTTTGGGGCTGACCTCTGTGAGCGACTCCACCCAACGATCACGGTCAAGATAATCTCCCAGCGCCTCATAATGGGCCAGTAAGTCGGCTCGCCGCTCAAGACTCTGCAGTCCCAGGTAGTAATCCTTCAACAGAAGGGCTTTAGCCCGGTCCAACTGGGCGATGGGAATTCCCCCGCGTTTGAGTATCTCCAATTGAGCCAGCACCTGGACTTCCGCACCATCGACCTTCTGCAAGTGGGGAGTCACGAGGACAAACAAGGTTCCTTTTTGCTGCAGGGCTTGCACTTCGACCTGAATTTCAGCGGCCGTGCCGCCTTCCCCGAGCATAGACTGCTTCAAAATTGCACTACGCCCTTGCCCCAAAACGTAGGAGAGAACAAGCAGTGGGTAGTAATCCTTGTGCCCAAGACCCGGAATCCGATAGGCGAAAAGCAAATAGGGCTGCTGGTGGTTCCCACGCAGATGAAGATACCGAAACGAGGTTTGCCCGACGGTCGATTCATCAGCGGGTTCTTCTTCTGGGACCTGGCCAGCTTCCTGCGAGGATTTCATGGAGCCATAAAGCTCCACCGCCCTCTCAAGGATCCTCTCCCGGCGCACCGCTCCTGAAACGGCCAGGATGACATTGCCAGGGTGGTAATGGGCTTCGTGGAAACGGGTTAATTGCTGGAGAGTGGAATCCGTTTGTGCCAGTTGAGTGAAGCTCTCTTCCGGAGAGAGCAGCCCTCCTAGCCGCTCCCTTGGATAAGCCAACTCCAGGAGTTTCTGCCTGGCAAAGACCTGCGGCAAATCCAGTCGGAGAAGTCTTTCCTTCAAAAGAATTTCAACTTCCAGGCCAATTTTATCCAAATCGATTTCAGGAGCCTGTAACAAAGCAGCGTGAAAAGCCAAAGTCTCCAGGACATTTTCAGCCGCAGAGGAAGAAGAAAACAAGGTGCTGTCGTAGTGGGTTGAGATATTCAGCGTCGCCCCCAAGCCGATCATCTCCGAAACGACTTCGCTCCGATGCCGATAGAGCCGCTCAAGAAGGTGACTGACTCCCATATTCTCCGTCTTTTCCTGAGAGTAACCTGACCGGATATAGGTCACCAAGGTCGCCAGCGGATCTAACGGCTGTTCTTCGATCAAGATCGTCAAGCCGTTTCGAAGGACGACTCGCGTTAAATTTCCCTTATCTTCTCTCGATTGAAATGCCTTGAAATACTCTGGAGCTTGAGTGGTTTCAGACCGACTGACGGCCAGGGATTCGGCTCCCAAAGAGACCATCGACATCCAGGCAAATAGAAGTAAAGTCAACCACTTCATACCCGAATCGTATCAACTCCATGGACGGAAGTGCAATGGACCGGGACTTTCCAGTTTGAGAGGTTTTCTGTATGGTAAGAATCAGAAAGCAGGAAATGAAAACCACGGAATCAGGACAGCAGCAAATCATCCAAGGACTCAAGAATTCTGATTCAGAAGTCATTGATGACTTCATCCAGCAGTTTTCTCGACCTCTCTTTGGCGTGATCCTTAATTACACAAAGAATCCGCCTGATGCCGAAGAGATTCTGCAGGACACTTTGCTCAGGGTTATTCGTAAGATCGACACCTTTCGCGGAGAGAGTGACATCTGGCCCTGGATGAAGCGGATCGCCATCAATAACTCCATCATGTGGCTGAGAAAACGTCAGACCAGTCGTGGACAGGAGATCCGGCTGGAGGAATTCACCCCTACATTCTCCGAAGATGGCCATCTTCAAGGTTCGGTCTTCCGCTGGTCCGTGGATCCAGAGGATGTCATTCTTAATGCAGAGTTAGCAAGCCAGCTTTACGAAGCCATCCACTCGTTGCCCTTTGAATATCGTGTACCACTGGTGCTGAAGGATACCGAAGGGTATCCGATCAAGCAGATTGCTTCCCTACTGGGGCTGAAAGAATCCACTGCCAAGACGCGAATTCACCGTGGCCGGCTCGCCGTGCGCAAGAAACTGGCAGGATACCTTGAGGGCCAAGCATGAGGAACGTTTTGAAGTGCAAGGATTGTTTTGACTTGTTAATGGATTACCTGGAGGGAAATCTCGATTCTGAGGTCCAGAAGAAACTGGACCAGCATTTCGAGTCCTGCCCTCCTTGCCTCAACTTCCTGGAGTCGTATCGAGACTGCACGAAGATGGCCCAGCAACTGCGGGATCAACAAGTGAAGATACCGAAGGAACTGGAGAACCGTCTCAAGACCTTCCTGCAGGAGCAGATGTAAATACGGCACGGACAGCCGGAATTATGCAGAAATTGCCTACTGCAGTAGATTGAGCGCCTCTTTCCTTCTGTTATACTCTTCTTCTCCCCAACCCACCGTGGGCGGTTAGCTCAGCTGGCAGAGCGCCTCCCTTACAAGGAGGAAGTCACAGGTTCAAGTCCTGTACCGCCCACCAATCATAACTTGCTTATATACAGGAATTTACCCATAAACCTAAGACCTCATCCTGTCTTCATGCTTAACTCATAGGTGCCATATAGGCTAAAGTTCCACCTCCAGGATCCCCAAGGATAGGCCAAGATTTCACCTCCAGGATCCCCATCACCTTCCGGGCCTCGTTTGTCCGGTCACCATTCAAGCCAGTAGTCAGCAGGAGATCGCAACCAGCAATCCCTGGAGGTATGGGACATGGCTCTTTTTCATAGGAGCAAGCCAGGGAGTGCTAGAGAAGGCCATTTCCCCGATCATTGTCTGAAGGGTACCCCCCGGGGGCCCATGTACGCGTACTGACTGCACGCAGCCCTTTTAAAAAGTTTCAGGAGGGGTTTGACAGGGAGTCAAGGGGAGCAGTGAGCCTTCCTACTGAGCTAGGTGACTCCCCCACGAATCCATAGGAGACTCCATGCCATCATCACCACAAAGACGACCCAGCCGATCAGGCAGACCCCTACAGCTCGACCCGTACTCTGATAGTCCAGTGCTTGCCGCACCGCGATGATCATGGCAACCAGCATCCAGATACTCACTGCAGGCATGATCAGCCCACCGATGAGCGGGATGACTCCGAGTACCCGCAGCAGACCCGGGGAGGCAGCGAAACCAGTGGTGCGTAATAATTCTCCTAGATCAGAGCGGGTCTGTGGCTCGGGAAGAACTTTAGTTCCGATGATGTACACGAGAAAGGCCCAGATGATCCAGCCGATCAGAGCCGATATTGTACCGACAACAAAGCCAGAGCCACCTCCCTGCGTCAAGAACCCTATGCCCTGAGCGATGCTGGAGAGCACTACGACAGCCATGGCCTGGGTCGTGGCCGTAGTATCTGCTTCCACCTCCTCATAGGTAGGGACATCGAATTTGGCTGCTCCAATCATGCGCTCAGCAAAAGTGCTCATCTTCTCCCCCCTCTTCTGCTCTCTATTTTTCTACGCACCGGTGACACGGGTGTTGAGTGAAGGTGTGCTATACTTCCGCTTGCATCAAGAGTCGCGTGAGGGACTGGCCCGATGACCGCGACGGCAACCTGGTTAGCCACCAAGGTGCCACAGCCAGCCTCCAAAAGGAGGAACGATGGGGCTCGATTGAGAGCAATGGAAAGGCTTCCTTCCCTCTGCCTCCAGTTCCCCAGTTGATGTCGTGTGTCGTTAATTCAGAGGAGGTGAAGAATGATTGAGACTATCGTGCATTTAATCGTGCTGATCGTGGGCCTTTACTGGGTCTTTCGGAAACGTAAGCCAAAGCCATTTGAGCCCAAGGTGATTGACCGAACTTTGGATCCCGACTATCCGAAGGCTTTCATCATTTGAAGTCCTTGGAACGAGCAGGGGATCCACCCCTCCCCATACCCCCCCTGCGTCCATGGCTTTGCAGAGCTATTTATCCAAGGATTCCACTTATGGCAAAAAGAGCACTGAGTAGGTAGATTATAGGGACTACGACAAGGACCAGCAGCACCGGGGACATTACCAGCAGGATGACGAAGTTAGCAAGTGCATGCATGCTGACATGGTTATTGTTTCTGGGCAGGACTTGACGGTTGAAGTGCTCATTGCTCATGTTTTGCCTCCCTATTTCTGGGGTGAGTAGTTCTTCAAACAATAGAGGACGGGGCGATGAGGTGTAAACTGTCAACATTGACAGTCTTAACCCGATAGGCTCAACTCAACCCTATGCCTTGGTATCGAGTGAAAATACCGGAAAGCGATGTTGCGACTGACAGTGCCACGGCTTTGATGGAGAACTTTGCGATTGCATACAGAGGTGGGCTGTCTGAGCCAGAAGATGTCTCTGTTCACTACCGTGAAAAAGGCGGCCACGTCTACTATTTCTCGCCCGGAGCATCGAAGCTCGCTCCTGAGTTGCTTCGACAATTTGATGCGACTGCCTGCGCTACGGACCCAGACCTGAGCGATTTCGTGGAGATTCGTATCTGACGATTCGGGCCGCGCTCACGGCTGCAGGTTCATCCGCCGCAGCAAGTCGTGGAAGCGAGGGTCGTCGCGGAGGGGGTCCCAGTAGGGATCTACTTTGATAAGGGACAAACCGCGTGCCTCGTAGGCTCTCTCCAACCACTCAAAGGCCTGGTCCGTCTCACCAAGTTGAGCATAGTGGATCGCGAAGTCCATCGGGGAGACGTACTCTCCCCGTTTCTCTCTCTCCTTATCATGTTCCAGCAACCATCTCCAGTAGCCCTTCGCTCCCGAGGTCGCAAAGGCCCGTGAAAGTTCCGCTACCTCTTCCTCACTAGCTCCCTCGAAGATCAGCGCTTTTCCACGGGCCGCCACGGCTTCCTCGTACAGGTCCATGTTTTCATAAGTCTCAGCCAGATTTCTGTTGGCGGACAGATGGTTCGGATCTATCTCCAATGCTGATTGAATTTGTTCGATTGATTCCTCAAATCTACGGGCGAATCTCAGTCGGGAAGCCGCCGAGGTTCTGGTGGCGGGATTCAGAGGATCGAGTTGTTGGGCGCGTTTCCCCAGGGCAATAGCCTCGTCATGGCGTCCCATCGCTGACATGAAAAAGGCATAGCCGTACGGTGCCTCGAAAAAACTTGGATCAAGTTCCATGGCCAGCTTGTACTCTTTCTCTGCACCCTCCCAGTCCCAATAGTAGTGGCGTTTGGCATCTGCCAGCACGGTGTGAGCCTCGGCAAGTGTGCTGTCCAACTCTAACGCTTTGGTCGCCATCTCCTCCGCCTTTAGCATGCCCTCCTCAGCAGGCATAACACGATGAGGAGAGACAAGCCTATAGTAGGATCGGGCTAAGGCCCCGTAAGCCGCAGCATAGTTTGGATCTTCTTGGACTGCTCTCTCGAAATGCGGTATTGCTCGCTGCCAACCCCTTGCTCCTCCTTTTCTCTGTTCAAATTTACCCTTGAGATAGGCTGCGTGAGCCTGGTCGTTGTCGGTGTAGGTTCTGGCGAGTCGTGTTTCCTCTTCGGGAGTGAGACGGAGGCGCAACTTGTCGGAGATTTCCGTTGCGATGCTCTTCCGCATCTCTAGAATCCCTCTGAGTTTTCCGTTGAACTCCCTTCCCCACAACTGAGCGTTCTCCTCGACATCCACCAGTTCGGCTCGGATCGAGAGGTCCTCACCTCGCACCAGAACTCTTCCGGTCACCAGCGCCCGCACTCCCAACTCACCCCCTACGGTTTGTGGATCGATGTCCTGTTCCCGATAGCGAAAGGAAGAGGCCCGGGAGATGACCTTCAAATCATTCATTTGAGAAAGACTATTGATAATGTCCTCGGAAATTCCGTCACTGAGAAAGTCCCAGTCCGAGTCATTGGTCACGTTCTCAAAGGGCAGTATAGCGATGGAATCGATTACTTCTGCTGGAGGAGCAGCACCAAAGGGCCAGAACAAGGCCAGCAACACAACAATGATTCCTGGCCCACCCACTATCGCAGGCCAGAAGTAGCTTCCTTTAGTTTTAGTCGCTGCGGGTACGGCTGCACTGATCGATTCTCCTGATGTATCCCTCTTCAGCCGCTTGAGGTCTAGTAGCAATTCCTTTGAAGTTTGACAACGAATCTCCCTATCTTTCTCCAGTGTTTTATTGATTGTGTTCTCTAACTGGTCCGGAACGTCTGGATTCAATCGGACAGGTGAAGTAGGAGCCTTGGTCAGAATCTCAGTAAACACAATCGCAGTGGTATTACCCTGAAAGGGTAAACTCCCCGTTGCCATCTCATACAGCACTACCCCCAGTGAGAACAGATCCGTCCTGGCGTCTAATTCCTCACCCCTGGCCTGCTCAGGAGACATATAAGCCACTGTGCCAAGAGCCGTCCCTGGACTGGTCAACATCTCTTCCTGCACCTGAGCCGTGGGCATCTTCGAGTCCACTTCCGTCTGCTCCTGGGTCAGCTTGGCAAGACCAAAGTCCAACACCTTGGCATCGCCTCTTTGGGTGATGAAGATGTTGGCGGGTTTAATGTCTCTGTGGACAATGCCCTTGGAGTGAGCCGCATCCAGCGCATCGGCAATCTGAATGCCCAGATCAAGCAACTCATCCGTTTGCATCGAGCGGTCTTGGATGCGGTGCTTCAGGGTCTGGCCTTCCAGGTACTCCATCACAATGAAAGGCTGCCCTTCGTGATCGCCGATGTCGTAGATGACACAGATGTGGGGATGATTGAGTGACGATGCCGCTCTTGATTCTCTCTGAAACCGCTCCAATGCCTGTTTGTTCTCGGCGTATTTCTCAGGTAGGAACTTCAGGGCCACATTGCGGCCCAGGCGGGTGTCCTCAGCCTTGTAAACCACACCCATCCCGCCGCCGCCAAGCTTCTCTGTGATTTTGTAGTGGGAGACGGTTTGGCCGATCATGTCAGTTACTCGGTAGCTCCCCGCTCTTGGGCACTGCCTCCATCAGTAGCGACAGTGCGTTCTTCAGTCCCTCGTCGCCTGGGGCCCCTCCCTTACAATGTCCTAGCCGGACAACGACCAGATCGTGCGAAGGGATGATGAACGTCCTCTGGCCCCCTGCACCGTTCATAGAGTAAGCATCCTCTGGAATCGGGAATGCACCCGTCCCATTAATCCAGAAAAAGGCACCGTAGATGGGCCTGCCGTCGGCCTCCCAGGCGGGAGCCACCGTACTTACGAACTCGGCGTAGCCTTCAGGCAGGATGCGCTCTCCATTCCACACGCCATCCTGCAGGTAGAGATTTCCGAGCCGGGCCCAGTCGCGCCCCGAGCCGAACTCATAGCCCTGGAGTAGGAAGTTCCCGTATGGGTCCGTCTCCAGGACCATGTTGCGGATCCCCAGCTTGTCGAAGAGGGCTCGCTGGGGGAACGAGTGATAGTCCTCACCACGTCCCTCGGCGCCGAGTCGGACCAGGTAGTTGGCAAGCACAGGGTCGGAGTTTCGGTAGCGCCCTACTGTGTTCGGCGGCCACTGCTGTGGTCGTGTCGCCGCCCACTCGAAGGAGTTCACGGTCCCGGCATAGACGTAGAGGTGATCGGGGTAGCCCAGGGCTGGATCGAAATCAGGGTCCTGGGGCGCCCGGAATCTGAGACCACTCGACCCATGCAGGATGTCGGCAATGCGGATCTCGGCTCGTGGGTCGCCTTCCCCCTGCCACTCGGGTACGGGTGCGGGCTGCCAGAGGTCGTACACACCCTGTTGGATGAGCATCCCGATGAGCGTGGCTGTCAGGCTCTTGCCCATCGACCAGCTTTCAAGCGGCGTGTGCATGTCGATACCCTCCCGATAGCGCTCACCGATGATGTTCCCCTTCCAGGTCACGACAAAGGCCGCGGTCATTCCCTCGGCTAGCTCGAAGGCGGCATCCACCGCGGCTGTCACCTTCTCGGCATCCAGCTCAGCCGGCAGGGGCTTGTCCGAGATCACATCGCCCATGGGCCAGGGCTGGGTGGAGGGATCCGGGAGGGCGCTCTTGACCGCCACACGGTTGAAGTACACCGACTCCTCCCCAATGGGCAGCGCCACACAACCTTGGTCACCATAGTACTTAGCCGTTCGGATCACGCCACTGGGCAGTGTCAAGTGCACGGCCCTGGCCTCGTGGTCGATGACCCTCTCGGTGACTTGGGAGCGCTCGGCGTAGGGACTCGAGAAGTAACCAATGTTCTCGGCCGCAAAGTCCGGATCAAGACCAGTAATGAACACGGCCGAGCACAGGATCTTGGCGAAGCCTGCCGTATGATGTTCGAGCGAGTCACCGGGGGGCGGTACATACTCGGTTTCGAGCTCAAGCGAGTCAGCCCTAGCGAGAAGTGCGTCGACGGGTGAGGAGGTGGCGTCGTCACCGTTGGTCCTGCTCTGGCAGGCAAGTAGGACCAGGGTTGAGGTGAGACCGAGAAGAACCGCTATTCGGCTGAGGACTGAGCGTCTCATGTGACCTCCTTACGCGTCATGTCAGTTGGTAGGCACCAGGCGTTTGAGTTCTTCAAACCAGTTGAGCACGACGTTGATTTGGACTGCTGCCGTTTGTTCTTCCTTGATCATCAAGAATTGCTGTCCGTCTGGGGAGATGTCGTAATACTGATATCCCTCGATGACACCGCTGCTCACGTACGATCCTTCAAACAATACTTGCGGCCTGCTCGCGTTGAACGTCGGTTCCGTCTGAACGGAGACGACCATCATCTTCTCACCGCTCCGATAAAAAAGCTCAGTGTCGTCGGGAGACCACAGCGGCTCCGTACCTCCGTCTTGCTCCGTGACCAAATACTTCACGTCCGGTTCCGCGTAGGGGCTGACATACACGTGGTTCTGACCGGCCTCTTCAGAAACATAGGCAAGCCATTGGCCATCGGATGAGAAGACTGCACAGCATGTTAGACCGGGCGCAGAGATTAGAAGCCGCGGTTTTCCATCTCCGTCCAGTGGAAGAACCCAAATGTCTGTACCATCTGTATCGGGCCCTTGATGATGGAAGGCTACGACACTCCCATCGGATGACCAAGAAGTACTCATCTGCGCAGGCCGAGTTTTCTCAGTGAGTTGTTCCGATGAACCACTCCCATCGGCCAACAGGCGGAAAAGAGCCCGTCCGTCCTCCCTGTTGGATTGAAAAATGATCCACTTGCCATCCGGCGACCAACTGTGCGATCCGTTGCCTCCCTCAAACGTCAAACGGCGGAACTAATCACTTTCAAAATCGTAGATCCACAGGTGTTGCCCATCGTCTCCAAAAACTTGGAACGCAACTCGCTTGCCGTCCGGTGAGAGACGGGGTGCTGTGAGGTTTCGTCTCTCTCTGGTCACCGTAATTTGCGTTCCCTGATGATCTACCCAGACCAACCTGCGCTCCACGCTTTCACTACTGGGGACGTAAACCAGCGTTCCGTTGCCGGAAAAGCTGTAGTCTACCCCAGCAATTGGGTAAAGGTGGTTTCTGACCCCTTCAAGGAGTGGGACTGGGTCGCCCGTGATGGCGGGCCTGGCAGGATCAAACGGTACCGCCATGAGAGTTCCTGTTCCTGCCGCTTCATAAACTAGGTGACCCGTGGGCGCGTAGCGAGCCGCCCTTGCCCCTTCGAGGACGATCGTATGCTCTCCTGTCTGCAGTGAAAGAAGCGCGGCGTGGTATTGCCCATCAAGACTTAGGAGAGTAAAGAGCACGCTCTTCCCACCCGGCAGGATCTGCGGAGCCCAATAGAGACGTTCCCCGGGGTCCCGAGTGGTCAAGATCTCTGGTTGACCCCCATTTGCTGAGACACGATGAAGCCCCGTACCCGACTCAAAAACAATCTTGCCCTCAGAACCCCAATCCCCACCACGGAACGCACCTGGGAGATCTAGAAGGGTCATCGCTGGCCCTCCTGCCAGCGGAGCCTTTCTTAACTGGCCAGCAGCAGCGAATCCCACCCACTGGCCGTCGGGCGAAAAGAAGGGATTTGCAGACGCGCCCGCGGTCCCAACGATGGGCTTGGCCTGAAGTTCATCCATGGAACGCATGTAGAGTTGAGCCGTGGCGCCGCGGAAAGCGCGATAGATGACGAGCTTTCCGTCGGGCGAGATGGCCACTTCATTGCCACGGGTGTTCGCCAAAGGTGCGCTCGCCGGAGGGTTAATCCCCAACTTCGTGAGGGACTGTGGTGCCAGGAGCTGTGTCGCTGGACGGGTCAGGCTCCAGACCACGAGTCCGGTTGTAACGGCCAGCACTACGGCCATACCCCAGGGAATCGCCCTCTTCCAGAGTGGAGGCTGGATTGCACCGCCCAGCCCAATCTCCGATGCCATCGTATCTCCAGTTAATGCCTCATCGATTAGGATCCGGGCGCCATCGATGTGTTGGAGTCGTCTGCCAGGGTCTTTCTGCAAGCACCGGCTCATCAGGAACCGGATCGTGCTGGGGAGGACTCGCGGTAACGCATTCCAGTCCGGCTCAGCTTCCAGAACCTTGGCGAGAACGTCGGTGACCGTCTCTCCACCGAAAGCCCGTTTGCCGGTCAACAGTTCATAGAGCACGCAACCGAAGGCAAAAAGATCCGCCCGCTTGTCCACCGGCTTCCCACGGGCCTGCTCAGGACTCATGTAAGCGGCAGTACCAAGAATCACACCCGCTCTGGTCATCTCCTCCGTCAGTGTTGGTGACTGAGAAATATCAGCAGCAGGAATCTCCTCCTCAAACGCCTTAGCCAAGCCAAAGTCCAGGATCTTAACCTTGCCCTCGGGGGTGACCTTCACATTGGCGGGTTTCAGGTCACGGTGAATGACGCCTTTCTCATGGGCAGCTTCCACTCCCTCGGCAATCTGGCGGCAAACCTCCAGGGCCTCTTTGACAGGGACTGGACCCTTGGCAACGCGCTCAGCCAGGGTTTCGCCTGGGACCAACTCCAACGCCAGGAACCGAACCCCATCCGCCTCCTCCAGGCCATAGATGGCGGCTATGTTGGGGTGATTGAGCTGGGCAAGGATCTGGGCCTCTCGTTCAAATCTGGCTAAGCGTTGAGGGTCCTCTGTGAACTGCTCGGGGAGGACTTTGATGGCTACTTCACGTTTCAGAGTCGTGTCCTCGGCACGGTACACATCCCCGAATCCACCGCTGCCGATCTTCTCGATGACTTTGTAATGGGAAAGTGTTTTGCCAATCATGTTAGTTGTTGGGGGCCAGGCGTTTTAGTTCTTCAAACCAGTTCAGGACGACAACCAGATTCGTCTCCCAGCTGGTTGGTAGTGCCATTCGGCGAGGTGCTTGTCCCGAGCAAGTAGCCCGTAACAATAGCTGTGTTACCGCAAACCTTCACTTCCATATGCCGGAGCTGAAAATTGAATTTGACACCAGCAGTAACGGGGAGAAAGGAGTTCCTTTGTTCTGCAAGAGAAGTGGCGCTGTTTAGAAGCTGACCCCCACGGCTAAACATGCTTTGTTCTGGCATGCGGTATCGGCTGAGGGCGTTCCAATCTCCAGCGTTGAGTGCAGCAAAATAGCCCTCCATCGCCGCCTTCACATCATCCACATCATCAGCCATGGCTCCAGTCGTCAGGAACATGCCGACTACCAATAGTGTTGTTAGTGCTTTCATCTCGTACCTCCCCTTGTTGGTTGTCTTGTTGCTATTGAACTCCCCCTCACGCAATGCAGTTGCGCTCAATGTTACGCCGGGAGGGTGGGGAAGGCAATGGAACGAATTGCCTCATCAAAAATCTATTCGAAATGGATACGTTGCCTCATTAAAAAATCTATTCGAAATTGCCTGGCCCTGAGCAGGGGAATAGAAGTGTCCTCCATGAAGGAATGGAGGGCACCAATGAGGTTAACGATGGCAGAAAAGCGTGTATTGATCAAAAGTTTTGCCCCCCGCTACCGGAAGAAGGGCAAGAAGGTGAAGGGGGAAGTGTTGACGGAGTTTACCCAAATGACGGGCTACAACCGCTGCTATGGAGCCTATCTGCTTCGCCACCAGGGCAAGCGGATCCGGTTGAGCCCCAAGCTGGTGGCGGTAGGGGATATCGGCAAGAGAGTACGGCGAGAGCGGGCCCGCAAATACGACCAGAAAGTTCTAAAGGCGCTGACGATGATCTGGGAGATACTGGACTATTTGTGTGGCAAACGTCTGGTCGCGATTTTGCCGGAAGTGGTACCCATTTTACAAAGACATGGGGAACTGAAAGTGGATGCCAGCACCCATGAGCGGTTGATGCAGATCAGCGCCGCCACCATCGATCGGCTGCTGGAGCCCGAAAGGTGCAAGCACCGTCTCAAAGGACGATCCGGAACCAAGCCGGGAACGCTGCTCAAACACCAGATTCCGATCAAGCGTTTCGCCGACTGGCAGGAGGATCGCCCCGGTTTTGTGGAAGTGGACCTGGTGGGCCATGAGGGAGGCCAGGGTCGGGGGGACTACCTTCAAACCCTGGATGTGACGGACGTGTACACGGGCTGGACAGAGGTCCGAGCGGTGCGCAATAAGGCCCAGGTGTGGGTCCTGGAAGCGATGAAGCTGCTTCAGAAGCGCTCGCCCTTCCCTTGGCTGGGGATGGCTTCGGACAACGGCAGCGAGTTCATCAACAAGCACTTGATTCGTTTTTGTGAGCAGGAAAAGATCAGCTTCAGCCGAACCCGCCCCTCGCGCAAGAATGACAACCCTTATGTGGAGCAGAAAAACTATTCGGTGGTTCGGCGGGCCGTGGGTTATGCTCGCTACGAGGGAGAGCGAGAACAGGAGCTGGTGAACGAGTTGTACGATCGGCTGCGACTGCAGATCAACTTTTTCAAGCCGGTCATGAAGATGGTGGCCAAGCAACGTCGAGGGTCTCGGATCTGGAAAAAGTATGATGTGCCGAAAACTCCCTACCGGAGGATCTGCGAGTCCCCTGAGGTGGCGGACAAGATCAAGCGGGAACTGGCCCGAGAGTATGAGAAGCTCAATCCGGCCCAGCTGGCACGGCAGATCGGCTGGCTTCAGAATTGCCTTTTGCTCAAACCGACTCCTGAGCAGAAGAAACGATGGGAAGCGGGCTGGATGTGAAAATCTTTCTCTTGCTGCAGGCTGCGGGTGTTGGGCAAGGGGTTGCCACTCCTCTGGTTGGTGCTTTTTACCACCACTTTTTGCAATCCCTTTCGGATAGATTCTTAGTGAGGCAACGAATACCCTTTGGAATAGATTTTTACGTGAGGCAACGGGTGGAAAACCTTGGGCCGAAATGTTCCTTGACCCTCTTTTCTACTCCAGCATAGAATCCATCCAAAAGAGCCTGTCCTATTCTCAGGAAGGCAGGGGCTGAATGATTTGACTCCTCGTTTTCAGGATCCCGATTCGGACGGATTATGAGGGGCCCATTGTTGGAAGGGGTTTTACGCTATGAGTGACATGACGATGCAGCAGGCACGGGCGGCGGTTGATGCGGCCCGAAAAAGGTCCGACGAACTCGGTGTGAAAATGAATATTGCGATTGTTGATGCCGGGGCGAATCTCAAGGCGTTCTTACGAATGGACGGTGCGTGGCTAGGATCAATCGATATCGCAATCAAGAAGGCCCGCACGGCGCGAATGTTTGACATGAACACCGGCGAAATCGGCAAGTTGTCGCAGCCCGGCGGTTCGCTGTACAACATCGAGCATTCAAACGACGGTCTGATCACCTTTCCGGGTGGCGTCCCGATCAAGAATGGAGAGGGGGAGATCATCGGAGCGATTGGCGTGTCCGGGAGCACCGTCGAGGACGATCACACTGTGGCGACAGCCGGGGCTGAGGCGGCGGTGAGTTAGGCCAAGACAAACCTAATAGAGCGGTGTCTGGAGTCCTGGTTTGGAAGTCGAGGAGCAGGGCCATGTGGATAAGGAAATGTTAGTAATGACGGGCACTTGGCTACTCTAACGAGTATCCAAATACCCGTCCCGCCGGTGGTCACCCGAACAGCTCCCCTGCTGGAGATAATCCAACAGCTCACCGCACAGATCCGCCAATACGATCGAGAGATTCAGCAACTGTGCCAGCAGAAGTATCCGGACACCGAGAACCTTCAGCAAGTTCGAGGAGTAGGACCGATCACCGCTCTGGCTTTTGTTTTGACCCTCGAGGATGCCCATCGGTTTGGAAGAAGTCGCCAGGTAGGAGCGTATCTGGGGCTCACTCCCAGACAAGACCAATCCGGGAATCGGGATCCCCAGTTGAGGATTACCAAAGCCGGCGATCGGTTTGTTCGCAAACTACTGGTCGGTAGTTCCCAGTACATCCTGGGACCTTTTGGCTCGGATTGTGACTTACGACGCTATGGGGAGAGGATCGCTTCCCGAGGAGGAAAAAGCGCCAAGAAGCGAGCCGTAGTGGCCGTGGCTCGTAAACTCTCCGTCCTGCTGCACCATCTGTGGGTCACAGGAGAGACCTATGAACCGCTGTACAACAGTGAAGAATACCTGGAAGGGGCCGCCTAAGAGATTGAACCCAGGAGGGACCCTGCTGAACGTGACCCGCCCATGGAGTTAACCTCAATGATCCAAATGCCCCGTTCGGGTGACTGCGAAAGACCTGCTGTTCCTTCCTTTAGAAGAGAACGAGCCGCAGATGGCAGCGCCCCGTTTGACGAACCCTTACATGCACCCAGTCCAAGTCACGGGCTGAAAAAGAGTGCGGATGGAAGCAAGGCAAACAAAATCTGCATCACTGGATCGATGAAGCGAACTCCCATCAGCTGGCTCAATCACCCGGTCCCGGACTTTTGACCGCCAAGTCGGTCTTGACAACTAAGGGCCTTCTCATGGAAGCAGGTCTTGGAAGCGAGGGTCGTCGCGGAGGAAGTCATATGCAGGCTGTACGTTAATCCACATGTCGTTGTGGTTGGGCTGCTCTAATGCTTTCCTCAACAACTGAATGACTATGTCACCTTCTCCGATTAGCGCATAGCGTTGCGCTTGCCTACTTTGTAATCGCTGATAGTGGTGCCGACCACTGAACCCCGCAGTGTATTTTAAATGTTACGCCTGGAGGAAGGGAAAGGCAATGGAAATCGACTCAGGTCCGAGCCCTGTGTTTATGCTTGTTTCAGCATATTGTCATTTGAGTGACGGTCGTCACTGTAGACCTTTCCGAAAACCTCAAGAATATCTGAATAAGCGATGAAAATATCATGGCATCGTCGTTGTCCGATGTGTGGGGGAAAGAAGGTCACGAGAAGATACCACACATACCACTGTGAGCGATGTCAGCTCTATTTTAAAGGAAAGAAAATTAGCTTTTGGCTTTTTGTGGTCAGAATCGCATTCACGCCTGAGGATAATTGGGAGAACGACATCCAGCCAAAAGGACCCCTGTACTAATGGGGATTCAGGAAGAGAACCGACATCGCTCTTATGGCATCAGGTTCATCCGCAGCAGCAGGTCAGTGAAGCGAGGGTCGTCGCGAACTGAGCCGTGCAGCTATCCATTATCGGTCAGGGATGGCCCCTAGTCGTCATCATCGCCGTCGTCATCATCATCGCCGTCGGGAATGCCCGCGGCGCACCAACTCCCACTGCCACTGCTCCGTATGAGAAGCACTGGGTTGTCGCAAGGATTCGGCGGCATGGGTATCAGGACGTCGTCGATTTTGAAGTCTCCGTTGGACTTAAGCGCGACAGGATCTGTGTTATGTTCAACTGGGACATCAACAACGACAGCGTTTTCACACAAGAGCGTTGCAATCACGTTCAATTCACGCGATGTTCCGATGCTGCCGCCTCCTCCCAAGAGCAAGCCTTTTCCTTTAATCTTGATTCGCCCATCGACCTTCACTCTGGCTCTAAGATCGTCTATGACCCAAGGCCTCCCGCCAGGGTTGATACCACGGACATCGTTAGCCAGAGCGTTGACACCACCCTGCAATCTAACGGGAATCGATCCGATACCTCCGTCGAATCTCACGAGAGTATCGTCGGCTATGACCGGTAAAGCAAAGAACCCCACGATGAACAATACAGGAATGGATACAAACAAAGCTTTTCTCATTTTGTCCTCCTTTGGTGCCCAAGTGTTTCTGGTATCACTCTTTTAACTACCGGCTAATCGGCATTGTTTTGTTCTTCCCTTCTTAGAGTGGCTTAGTTCGAGGACCCGTTTCACGAGTCCTCCCCTGCCTGCACTCAATCACCTAGGCAAGAAACGGACCAGAGAATACAAATTGAGGATAAACTACTAACTGTAAACGATTTATATCGTTTCTAGAGAAGTCCTTTCCTAACGCCACCGTCCAAATACTTGGACTGCAATGCGGTTAAGATTTGCGAATGATCTGATAAGCCATTGATCTTGAAACACTTCGTTGGAAAGTCAACAATCCGAACCGAGGTTCAGGGTTTTGAATCAACATGTGGGCCACGGAGATCAGCCTTAGGAAGCTCGTCACATAGCTCCCTTCAAACAGAACTTCAGGTCTGCCTGCACGAAAAGTGGGTTCTTCAGGCTTCGGATTGACTACACTCAACACGATATCTCCAGCTTGCTTTGTGGGGCTGGTGTTCTGTACTGAAGGGTGTCTTGCGGGTCAGATTGCTCTGAACGCGGAAAATATGGAAAAGTATATTAGGAGCAACGAGATGCGCTACGGTGGCGATCGGCACAATAAATTCATCGGCAGAAGGCAGCAGATCCGCTTTGCTCTGGAGCTTGCGGTTGAAGACCCCGGCCAGATCATGGAAAGGGAACAAGTCGAAGCTTCTCCAGATCCTCAACCTGAAAGTGGAGATTCCGAAGGCTCTTCTTGACATTAGGAGAAACAAAAATGGGCAAACGACGCTGGCGAAAGCGGAAGTTCATCGACAAGAAGCAGCAGCGGCGTTTTGCCTTGGAGCTCGCCCTCCATGCGATGCTTTTTCCCATGGTGTTTCTGGCTCTCTCCCTGGCGCACGCTATCGCCAACAGCTACATGGGCAAGCATACAAAAAGAATACAACCCCTCTATGAGTTGCTTGTTTTCTGTACTGAGCACTGGTGGGAATTTCTTGTTGCTCTTGCCATGGTCAGCGGTATCAGCATTTTGACCAGTCACCGGATCGTTGGTCCTATTCGTAGGTTTGAGAGCGCTCTCATTCAGAAAGCAGCGAATCCCACGGAACCGGTGAACTGCAGCATACGCTCAAAAGATTACTTCCAGGACTTCGCCAAACGTCTTCACGAGTTCTTGAATTCACCCCAGTCACGAGCAGGCCCCGGGGATCCTGAGGGCTCTACTCAGAGTCGTGGTCCTGAGATTTACGATGAGGACCCTGAGGTATCGACGTAAGCTTCAACGCCAAGATCACCTTAGCGATGTTTTACAGTGACTGATGGTGGTGAACCTCCTTCCATTGGCCTCCCTGCTTAGTCATCACCCCTGTGCGCCGGTTTCTACATTGTGCACCAGTGCCATCGGGACTCTGGTGCCATTTAGTCTTCAGTCTGCAAATAGCGTGGCAGGTAGTGCTTCTCCAGAAGTATACTTCCAGCAGCATGCAACAACAGATACTTGTGACAGTAGTAGGCCAAGATCGTCCCGGCATCGTCAAAGAGATTACCGAGGGCATTGTTGAAAATTCGGCCAACGTGGAGGAAAGTCGCACCGCAAGTCTAGGTGGCCAATTTGTGGGTCTATTCTTGGTATCGGCCCCTCGTGAGACCCTCACCCAGCTCCTTGAATATCTTCAAGATTGCGGGTCCGGGAATGTGGCTGTGACCGTCAAGGAAATTGATCATCCTGCATACCAGGGATACCTCTTCTATGCTCTTGAGGTGGCAGGTGCGGATCACCAAGGAATCATCCATGGGGTTTCCGAGTTTCTCGCTGGAAAGGGTGTCAATATTGCCGAGAGCAAGACGTCCGTATACAACTCTCCAGTCAGTGGAACCCCCCTTTTTTCCATGACGGCTCTCTTGCAGGTTCCTCCCGATCTGTCAGTGGAAAACCTACGCCAGTCCTTGACTGACTTGGGTGATGCACAGTCGGTAGATATCATTTTGAAGCTGTTCAGCGAGGCTTGAAAGCAATTCTGATGACAAAAGGCCGGGAGCCGATTGTGATTCCCTTGAAGTACATCAGACACCGCTCACAGTAGTACTTGGGATATCTTTTAGTAACCTTTCTTTTCCCACACTTCGGACAGCGACGATGCCATGAGACTTTCATCCTTAGACATTCTTGAGGTTTTCTAAAAGGCCAGCAGTGACGGGCGTCACTTAGCCGGGATTATGCATGGGTTCTCGTATTTATGCATAATCCCGGTTGGAGGACAAAAGCACCGTCGCTCAGCTGACCTCCAGGGAGAGTAAACGCCAAGGTCCTTTACAAGACCGCAGCTGGAAAGACAACAAATGTCCCGCCTGCTCATGCAGCTTGGCCCGGTAGATGCAGGCCTTGGTTTTCCGTCCCAGGAAAATGGTTCGCCGGGTGCCGCACGTCTCCAACGCTATCGATTTCCCCGCGAAGGTGGATGAAAATTCCACGGGCATGTCCGTCATCACGGTGACATCACGAGGGGCGTCTTGGGAATACCAAGGGAGACTCACCTCACAAGCTTCCTCGACAAAATTCATCCAGGGCGTCAGCCCTCTAATGAGAGATTTCTTCCTCTTCGCTCGCCACCTATGAAGGCGCGCCAGCATGGAGAGGGCGGGATAAAGCGCCAGACGCCCCAGAGAACCGGTTCTGCGGTTCACGAGGTCATAGTAACGAAATCCGAGTAAGGACATTTTTCGATGCCTCCAGCTTTCATTGGCTCGAAGTATGTCCTTGATTTCCCTGTAACGTTCAGCTGAGCCGCTCAAGGTCTTGGTGTCTGGATAGACTCTTACAGCGGATAGCAGCTCGTTGAGAAAATAGAAGGAACAGTTCGCATGGTAGAGGCGAAGCCACAAGTCCCAGTCCATCGTGTAACGCAATGCGGTATTCAAGCCGCCTATGCGTTCCATGGCCTTTCGACGCACAAAACATGAGGGCTGGCAAATAATGCATCCCCTCTTGAGCAAAGCCATATTTTCGCTAATAGCGGGGAAATAGGTCTGGAAGCTGCCGTCAGCAGAGAGATGGACAGCGTGGCCGTAAACGACATCGATATCAGGTTTATTGAGAAAGATTGCTCTCACCTTTGCCAACGCATCGGGAAAGTAGTAATCGTCGGCGTTGATCCAGGAGACGATTTCCCCAGAGGTGTTCTCCCATCCTTCCTGAATGGCAGCAGACTGGCCATCATCCTGCCGGTGGTATGCATAGCCGATCATATCCGTGTAATTCGAAAGAACTTTCTGAACGCTGTCATCAGGGGTCGCATCCAGGACGGCAAGCTCAACCTCGGTGGGTTGGCACCGGATGCTTTCCAGGGTGTGGGGCAGGAACTCGGCGTGGCCGTAAACAGGGACGCTTATGCTGAAAATCAAGGGACTGGCCTCTTCACATCAATTCTGACGCGACCCATATTAACGATCGCCCATGGGGTGGGCAATCCCTGGCCGGTCATGACTATGGACAGGACATGTTATAAGGCCTGTGTGACGACAGGACATTCTCAAGCCCACACCTTCCCCCGTCCCACGGAATAAAAATCCTTGAGATACGGGATACTCTCCTGAGCCTTTTTCCGGCGATTTCTCGCATCTATAGACATGAACCAGGAAATCGAAGAAGAAGCACGCTGGGCTCCAAGGGGGATTCCGCTGGGATCCATCCTGGCCTGTCTGTTATGGCTTTTCTTGCTGTTCACATTGGTGTGGTGAGAGACGGTCCTTGTAATAAGGATCCCGGAGTTGCCGTGACAGTCGTCACCATGATCTGAGCCGTCCGTCGGGTAGACTTGCGCTATTGTGAGGTGCGTGATCACACGCTCTTCTTTAATCGATACTGGGGCCTGAAGAACATTTACCCTGTTCAGGCCCTCTTTTACGAAGATCTTAAAAAGGGATTCGGACAGACTTATCCGGGTATCGAGATGAACGTCATTGCCTTACTGATCTTACTTGCTATTATTGCTGTTTCCGTCATTTTTCTTGCTTGGAATCGGAGCAACTCACCTACCCGATTAAACACTCAGCGAAACGGAGAAATCGAAAGGCCGATCCATGTCCCGCCAGACAAGGCTCCTCCCGAGGTGGTGATTCACTATGACATCGATATCCGTGAAGAACCTCCGTTGGCAAGAGAAAAAACAATGACTCTACACAATTCTGGTGCGCCTGCTTTCAAGGTACAGATTCAGGATATCGCATACAAAGCCTTTGTAGCCAGGTTCCCTCCAGTTCCTGAAGTAACCCGAGGGGAAAACAAGTCCGTCCAAGCCGAGATTTACCACAACAACCAAATCGCAGGATTGCTGCGGCGAGACTTCGTCCGTATTTTGGAAGCAAAACTACAGGACACGGATGGTCAAAAACCGATCTGTCTGGAAGCCCGTGTTTCATACGAAGATGCAAAAGGGATGAAGTTTTGCTCCCTGCATGACATTGAGTATGGTCCTGGGGCAAAGAAAGTGAGCACGTTACTGAAACAGAACGGCCAGGCATCCGAGACGTCCGCCTGAGAATGAGTAGAGACTTGCCGTGATGGAATAGGCCGGCGCTTCCCGACGATGTTCAGATATTCCTATGTCGCGCTCAGGCAAATCGAGCGTCCTAGCTCGACGGACATCGCAATTTGCGTAGGGCCTTTGCTTCAATCTGACGAATCCGCTCGCGGGTAAGAGAGAACCTCTGTCCGACCTCCTCAAGAGTGTGCTCGTTTCCGGCCCCGATACCAAATCGCATGCGAATGATCTGCTCTTCACGGGGGGTGAGGGTCTCCAGGACAGCCGCTGTGTGATCCTTCATGTTGATATTGATCACAGCTTCGTCAGGGGAAATCGCGCCTAGGTCTTCGATAAAATCACCCAGGTGACTGTCCTCTTCTTCTCCGATGGGCGTCTCCAATGAGATCGGTTGCTGAGCGATTTTGAGAATCTTGCGAACCTTGCTTACGGGGATATCCACCTTCTGAGCGATCTCTTCGGCAGTGGGCTCTCGCCCGTATTCGTGAACCAACGCGCGTGAGGTCCGAATCAATTTGTTGATGGCTTCGATCATATGCACCGGAATGCGAATCGTTCGCGCCTGATCGGCGATGGCTCGTGTCATGGCCTGACGAACCCACCAGGTGGCATAAGTGGAAAACTTATACCCCCTTTGGTATTCGAACTTATCGACCGCTTTCATCAATCCGATATTTCCTTCTTGGATCAAATCAAGAAACTGCAATCCCCGGTTGAAGTATTTCTTGGCAATCGAGACCACCAATCGAAGGTTGGCTTCCACCAACTCCTTCTTCGCTATTTCCGCTTCCAACTCCCCCTGTTTGATGGCTGCCAGGGTTCTCTTGAGCCCGGCTGGAGACACCAGTATCTTGTCCTCGATTTCCTTCATCTCTTTGTCAATGGCCCGCAAGCGCAGTTTCACTTTCTTGGCCTCATCGAGCTTCAATGAAGACACCTTCAATTTCTTCAGTTGCTTCGTTTCCCTCTCCAGTGTGACAATCCGATCGACGCGGCTCTCGATCAAGCTCACAAAATTCTGATAAACCCCAGCAGTCAACTCCAGATCGCGGATGATACGGGTCACGGAAATCTGATACTGAGTCAGCTCACAGAGCAGCTTCTTGTGGGTCTTACCGCCCTTCTTGGCTCTAGGTAATCGTTTTCTTACTTTGGCGGCTTCCTTTTCCAGCGCCGTGATCTTATTAATGCGCCTCAGCACCAATCGGCGTCGCTTGGTCAGGATCTCCTCGGTTAATTCATCCTCACTAAATCTAACCAGATTTTTGATCTGCAGAGTGTTCTTGCGAAGCTGGTCGCCATAGTTTGAGATTCCCGCCACCACGATTGGCGAGCGAGACAACGCTTCAAGGACACTGTTCCAGCCCTTTTCAATTCTCTTGGCAATCTCAACTTCCCCCGCCCAAGTCAGAAGAGGCACTGCGCCCATTTCTCTCAGATACATCCGAACCGGATCGTTGGTCTTCTCTATGCTTTCCACAGCAGGATCAGGCTTTCGCTGCCTTTGCTGAGCAGCTTTTTGGGAACGGATCTTTCGCTCGACAGCTTTCAGCCCTTTCGCTGAATCGATCACTTCGATACCCGCATCCCCAAACAGGGAAAAAACACTGTCTAGATCCTTCGAGGAATCGATATGATTTAGAAGGACACTGCTCACCTCATCGGATAGAACATAGCCCTTCTCCTTACCAAGACTGATGAGCTCCTTCATACCCTCGTATTTTTCTGCGGTACTCTCCAATCTTTCTCTCATCGGCAACATTCAAAATCCTCCGAAGAACCGTTTGAAATTCATAATCTCTTATAGCCCTGAAAGTTTTTGCTCTGGCAGCGTGGGATCAGCTTAGAAAAGTAAACCCGGTGAGAGGCAAACTAATAAAGACCTTTTACTTTCTACTCTTGTTTTTAGCGACGACCTCAGGAGGTCTCTCACTGACGATGTCCTATTGACTATACGCCTCCCTTCGTTGCATGTCAACGCCAAGGAGCGTTCCAGATACTCAGCAAGTCCCGACTCTTGGCAATAACCCGCCTTGCCTGCTCCAACACAAACCCTCACATAATGTAGCGTAGATTGTAGAAGCAATGTCCGTTTTGGTAACGTAGAAGTGTGCCCGCAGCCGAGGAAAACACTGAAAGTGGCTCCATGAAACTGCGAAATCTTAAGGGAAACACTGTCGTATCCAGAGAATGCGGGAAAACGCGCATTGGCTACCTGGTGCTGGTACTGTTCTTAGCCGTTCCCGGTTACCTATCTTACCGAATCGTCCCCGTGTACATGCAGCAGGACGCTTTCGACGAAGATCTGCTCAGCCTTGCCGGGGCCGCCGTCCGAGCGGGTTGGGACAACGGCGAGATCGTGAACCGAGTGAGACAGTTGGGTGAGACCAGAAGTTTTCAAGTCAAAGCAAAAGACATCCGAATCCATCGTCCTCGTGGTCAAGCCGCAGTCGCCCTTGAGGTGGACTATACGAGAAACGAAGAGTTTCCAGGCGGCTACGTACATGTCTTTTCGTTCCACTCTTCCACCGGGAGCTCCTACTTTTTTTAGCCTCAAAACGGCACCCCGCTACGATCGAGTGAGAGAAACGCGGACTAGAGGTAAACCACGGTTGACAGATAACGCCACGCACATTCAGCTTTCTGGTCCTCCAGCATTAGAACAAGCACTGGATAATCAATGTTTTAGGGAGACTCGACTAATGTTTATCAGGTTTCGGCACAGAACGTGCTCATTCGTAAGGTAGAGGAATTGGATTTATGAAAAATCTTAAGAATTATCTGTTCAAAAACTCTGAGCAGATGCTTGCGCTGGTCATCCTGGTGAGTGTTCCTGCCATCACCTATCTCGTTCCTTACAAGCTCGTCTTTCTGAACTTCTTTTTCATCGTTATCCTGTTTTCGGTCTACTTCGTGGAGGCGCACAAGGCGCTCATGGGGGGCGTTCTCACGACTTTGCTCGTTGTGATTTTCGTCTACTATTTCCCCAGTTCCTTCGTGCCCACATTTACGGAACTCGACCTGTGGATGAATATCCTGGCCTGGTCCAGTTTTCTGATTTTGACGGGAGGAGCTGTTGGGAAGCTAGCCGACCGCTTGAAGATGGAAATCAAGATGCTTAAGGGACGGAAGCGGGATCTGGAAACACAAATTGAACAGTTGGAAGTCAAACTGGCACACTCGAGTAAATGAGCCCGAGAAACAGGCGAACTCTCCTATCCAAAAATACTTTCCGAAGTCAAGACATGGAACCAGCTCCCTTGTGTTGCATTGCAAAGGATATACTGAACCTATGATCATTGATCATGTCTCCCGGAACATCACCGAGCGCCGATCCGTGGCAGAGTGATCATTCATCCCGCTCCACAGGTTTTGAGCGGCTTCGCCTTAATCGGCTTCGCCGTTCCTTTTCCTCTCGGCGCCGCCTTTTCACTGCCTTCGAGATTTGGGTTTTCCTTCTGGGCCGACGCTTTCTGAGGGCATCGACCAACACTTCCACAAAGCGTTCCGTTGCTCCTCGCCTGTTGGCCTCCTGAGTACGATGTTGTTGGCAGACGACGCGAAGAACCCCCTCATGGTTGATGCGAGTGGAAAGGCGTCTCTGGATAGACTCCTTCTGTTCTTGTGACAAACTGGGCGAGCCTTTTACATCAAACAACAGAGTCATCCGAGTATTGAGTTTGTTGACGTTTTGACCTCCTGGCCCACTGCTGCGGGAGGCCTTAAACCGGAGTTCTTCCTCCGGAATGGAAAGGGTGTTGGTCACTTTGATCATGGTTACCCACCCCTACGTGCCCTTTCTGTTGTCTTCCTGTAGCATATCGTACTCGCCTCGGTCCTATGCAAGCAGTGATTTTGGCGGCCGGCAGATGAAGGTTCGGGGAGGGTCTGCGGTCTGCGGTCTGTGGTCCGTTATTCCAGGTGTCTTAATTCATGGCCTGCGTAAATCTGGCGGGGACGGGCGATCTTTTGCTCGGAGTCCAAAAGCATCTCCTCCCACTGGGCCAGCCAGCCCACTGTCCGGCCCAGAGCAAACAGCACCGGGAACATGTCCATGGGAAACCCTATGGATTGGTAAATGAGCCCTGAATAAAAATCCACATTCGGATACAGTTTCCGCTCCACAAAATACTCATCTTCCAGGGCGATTCTTTCCAGTTCAAGGGCCAGATCAAGCAAAGGATTGTGTTCCGTTACTTCAAAAACCTTGTCCGCCATCTTCTTGATCATTTTTGCCCTGGGATCGTAGTTCTTATAGACGCGGTGCCCGAAACCCATCAGTCGCGCTTCACCCGCCTTAACCCTGTCCATGAAGTGGGAAATGCGATCCGGGCTGCCGATATTTTTAAGCATGCGCAGGACGGCCTCATTGGCCCCCCCGTGCAGAGGTCCGTAAAGGGCCGCAATGGCGGCAGCGGCAGCCGAGTAAGGGTCGATTCTTGAGCTTCCGACCGAGCGCATGGCACTCGTGCTGCAATTCTGTTCATGATCCGCGTGCAGGACAAACAGCAGATTCAGAGCTTTCTCAAGGACCGGATCCACCTGGTACTCCGGCTCCGCCATTTTGAACATCATGCTGAGAAAATTCCCTGCGTAGCTGAGACTGTTGTCCGGGTGGCTATAGGGCATGCCCATTCGGTGGCGGTAAGCGAAAGCGGCCAGGGTAGGCATCTTGGCAATGAGACGAACCATCTGCAATCTGCGATTGACCGGATCAGAAACGTTGGGTGCATTCGGGTAGAAAGTGGACAGAGCGCCGACCGTGCTCAGTAGTATTCCCATGGGATGGGCATCGTGATGAAATTCGTCCATGAAGTGCTTGATGTTCTCGTGAACCATCGTATGATGAACGATTTCTTGGCTCCATTCTTCCTGTTCCTTTTGAGTGGGTAGCTCGCCATTCAGGAGGAGATAGCCCACTTCTAAAAACGTCTTTTTCTCAGCCAATTCCTCAATGGGGTATCCCCGATAACGCAGAATCCCTTTTTCTCCATCGATGAAGGTGATCCGGCTTTTGCAAGCAGCTGTGTTCATGAATGCTGGGTCGTAGCTCATCAGTCCAAAGTCGTCATCGGAAATCTTAATCTGACGAAAATCCATGGCGCGGATCGTCCCTTCCTGAATGGGAATTTCGTAACTCTTACCATTTCGATTGTCCGTGATGGTCAGGGTATCTGCAGGCATCATTGACTCCTTTGCGAAAAGGGCACTCAAGTAAATGAACTAGGCCGCGCTCTCACACTCGCTCGGCATAGGATTCTACCACGGCCTGGCCTGCGCAGAAATCTAGGCAGCCCTGAGCCCCAGCCCGGACTATGCATAATCCGGGCTAGGGTGATGAATGAATTTTCGAAAGGAGAGTGTGGTGTGTCTACTTAGTGCCTCGTTGCATCAATACGCCATCGTATCGATGAAGCGAGTCACTTAGCCTTGAATTCCTTGGTGTCCGGGTAAAAGCTCCTCCAGGCTCGGAGGTAAGAAAGAAAGGATTCCACGTATTCTCCGGATGCGTCTGTCGCCCACGCCTTTTCCGTCTCCTTCTCAAAGTGAATGAACACTATCTGTTTCCCCAATCGATCCTGAATTGGCAATCTTCTGACCTTTTTCAGCTCGTTGAAGGAATAGGCTTTCCTTTCTCCCTCGGAGATGACCCCCAGCACTCTCTCCGCATTGATCCCGTAAGGATCCCAGTCGTAGTTACGGGAGTATCCGGTATTCAGACTCAGAACCAGCGTATCCGGATGCTGCTGCTTCCAGCTCCTCCACGTGGTCTCCACGACGGGAAAGGTCTTCAGGGCGGTTCCCGTCTTGGGTCCGGTGACGGCCTCGGTCAAAATCTGGGACCAGAGACTTTCTGTTTGGTGATCGTAAAGCAGCACATTGGATTTGTAGAGCTTACCTGAGACCCCGAAAGTGTAACGCTTGCCCTCGATGATCGGGTCGTAACCTACGCCCGAACCCGTCAACGGTCACCAGGAGACAGCGATCGGTTTATCGCCGATGCTGTCATTTACCACCTCATGCCAGTTCAAGATCTTGATCGGGTAGGCCTTGGCAACACCGTTGTACTCAACACCGAGAATACGATCCCAGGACATCAGAAACTGGTCTCCCTCCTGGGCCAAAACAAATTGAGGGTTGTTCAAAGAAGGAATCCCATCCTTAGGGGGGCCACCGCCTAAGATCTGATCCAGGGGGATCCTGTGGCGGGTTACATCGAATTCCCCACCCCGGCCGTCTGGGAGCTTCTCCGACTGGGGAGTCCCTAAGATCCAAGTCGATAAGATCCCCACAGCCATCCCGGTAGCTGCAAAAGCCCAAATGTTTCTCAGGAGCGAAGCGTCTCGTTTCATGGATATCCTTCGTCTATCTTACTGTGGGGCCGGACCGTAGAGCCCTCCCGCCGATGCCAGGATCTTGAAGGCCCCGCTCTCGGGGCGAACGGTCGCATAGTCCAAAGCCCTTCTTCCGAGGTTATCTATGGCATTGATATCAGCACCCCTTTCGATCAGAAGAGAAGTGGCCTCAACATGACCATTCAAAGCGGCGTACATCAACGCCGTGGCGCCGGCGCTATCTCGGGCTTCCGAATCCATTCCCCCCTTCAGAAAGAGCTCCAAAACGGCGGGATCACCCTCTTTGGCGTGCTCAAGAAAGATCTCATCATCCCACGCAACTCCGAGTTCCTGTAGGGCTTCCCGGTGATCTTCGGAACTCGAAGCACAGGCCGATATCAACAGGAGTAGGGCGGAAGCAGCTAAAAGTCTCTTTCTCATGATGAGTGTTCGTGGGTCATCCAGCCTGAGGATGTGACCCCGACCGGAATCTTGACTTAGTGCATTGTGGCACAGTCCACGTCCTGCCAGGACCCTGAACCCGATCGAATTCTCATCGGTACGAATGGTTTGACATCCGATCCGGCGCCGGCCCAAAAACCCTGAATTTCGACGCTCTTGGCGGCATACTTGGCAAGGGTAGGCCGTGGATTGCAGGCAAGCACAGCAGTAACCTGATTACTCGCAAAGAGGGCTGCCGGTTGACCACCCTGCAAACACATGGTGGCACAGCTCTTCTGCACGTTGCCGTCCGGCATCATGTGATCCTGTTTGGTGTTGCCCCAGGAGTTCATCATGGCGTTTCCCTTGGCCGCGCAGGTCAGATCGATAAGCGTGCCCCGAAGACTCAGCATGTCGGGCTGCCCCATCTGGGCCTCGAGGTCCATCCCAAAGAAGGACACAAAGGCCAAGGCGGCCATCCCCAACCCAAGTTTGCTACACTTCTTGAATCTCATTCCTCGCTCCTTTCATGTGTGTCATTTTCTGATCCACCACCCACGGGTGTTCTATCGCTTGAAATGACACGGGAGCAGGCTTTTATTCCAAAACCTGTGAGGAAACGAAGGGAAGAGTACGATAGGCAACAAAACGGGGACGTCCCCCTACTAACAACATCCGCCCCCATCATAAAAATAGCTCGACTCGGAGATGAAAATGTCATCCCGATTCAGCCCACTTAGGGCTCCGGCTGTTTTGTCACAGATGGCAACGGGCTGGCCTTGCGGCAGCAGGTGCCCTTTCTGGTCATCAAAAGCGTCCTCATCTCCAAAGTAGATGGCCGTTTTGCCGGTGAACACGCAGGCACCGTCCCTGGGCATGGGATCTTTGATGGCACAAACTTCAACACTTTCGATGAAGATCAATTGGTCGGTATCGTAATGCTGGGGATCAAGTACACGGTAAGGACGTCTGGCCCGAATCTCCACCGTGCCAAAGCCCGTGTCGGCAATCAGGTCAATATATTGATTCAAAGGTAAGGCACCACTTAGACAAAGGGCTCTTAGTCGTTCATCCTGGCGCAGGTTCTCCGGCATGCCATCTTCACAAACGGGGTCGGAAAGAAGAAGTCTACCCTGTGGTTTCAAGACCCGGAACATTTCCCTTAGAGCACGCTTAAGGTCCTCCACATAAAAGATATTGAAGAGACAATTTTGTGCCGCAACATCGACGGATTCATCGTCCGCGGGGAGGCTCAAGGCATCTCCCAGACGCAGATCGATCCATTCGCTTCGAAACCAAGGATTCCGCTCTTCGGCTCCTTCGAGGTTCTTGCGACAGGCCTCCACCATTTCGGCGACCGGGTCAATCCCGATAATCGATTGGGGTTTCCTGGTGAAGTAGGCAAACTGGAGAAGTTCCATTCCGCCTCCCACACCCACGTAAAGGACCTTGGTACCATCGGAAAGATCCCGGGGGTGGACCGTACTGCCACAACCGTAATTCATCGCCAGCATTTTCTCGGGAATCTCGAGCTCCGGCAGTTTCCAAACAGGACTCGTCGTACAGCATAATCCTTCTTGCGGGTCCAAAGCCGCTGCCTTGTATACGTCCTTTGTGACTTTCTGTAAGGTCTGGCTCATTTGGTGATTTCCCCTCCACAGGTGGAACCGGCACCGGCAGTGCAGCCGTAGCAATGCTGATTCAATACAATCTTGCGTTTCTTCAGCTTATGGACATCGAAGTCGCGGATGTGCCCGGGCGCACCGCGCTCAACCTCCAACTCCAGCATCTGATTGAAATCACAGTCATAGAGAGTTCCCTCCCATCCGACCGATATCGTATTGCGACACATAACACCAGCGGCTGCCGCCGGATTGAAGGCGTCCACCAGGGTCCGCATATATTCCTCGTATTGGCCCAGACGCAACAGGTAATCAAGAAAACGGCTAATGGGCATGTTGGTAATGCAGTAAAGATCGTTGAAAACGATGCCGAACTGTTCTTTCAAAACCCGCTGATAATCACTTCTCAGCTTCTCTTGGGGTGGCGGCAAGAACGCACCCAGGGGATTGTAAACCAGGTGCAGTTCCAAACCCGATCCTTCCTGCCCATATCCCACCGCATTCAACATTTGAAGCGCCTCGATGGACCGATCAAAAACCCCGCTTCCCCGTTGCTTATCAGTATTTTCAGCCGTGTAGCAGGGCAGCGACGAAATGATGATGGCTTTGTGATCTGCGAAGAATTGAGGGAGCTTCCGGTATTTGCGGTTCACCGTTAGGATAGTGAGATTGCTGCGGACGATGGTTTGACGGCCCAATTTGGAAATTTCCTCCACAAACCAGAGGAAGTGGGGATTCATCTCCGGAGCTCCACCCGTTATATCGACTTTGCTGAAGTTCGATTCCCGAATCGCTTCAAGGCAGTACTGCATGGTCTCGCGCGTCATGATTTCATCTCGATCGGGACCGGCATCGACGTGACAGTGAGCACAGGTCTGATTGCACATTTTCCCGACATTGACCTGAAGAATCTCGATTTCGGTCGGGGTGAGGGGATAGAGGGCAATTTCGTCCAGCCGCTGTTCAAAGCTGGGGAGCTTGCGAGCTGCTTCACTCAGCATTTGAATCTGAACGAGCGGATCGGAAAGCTCATGATGAACCGCCTTCAGCGATTTCAGCGGCTGAAAGGCGCTTGTTGAACTCATTGCGGGTCACTCCTTCCACCCTCAGTATGCCCGAAGGCGGTGTCCATGATTTCACCCTCCAACCGTTCAAGAGTGGACGGATCCTCAGTGTGGGGTCCCCACAGATTCATGGCTGTCTCATCGATGGATTGAAGCTGCACCGCATAGCGCCGACAGTGACGACACATGAGCAGGTGAAAGCGGACCACCAACCGCTGCCACCTGTTGGCCTCTTGAAATTCATCACTCGCAATCTTGCGTGCGACTTCCTGACAGCACAACATCACCCTCATCTCTCCACTCCCTTGGCCTCCAGGCACTCCCGGAGACGGTTACGCACTCGATGGATTATCACCCCAAAGTTAGTGTGGGTTATGTTCAAAATCTTACAAACTTCATCGCTGCTCAGCCCGTCCACCTCGCGCAAAACAAATGCCATCCGTTGCTGAGTCGGTACCCTTTCAAGACAATCCTCGAAAAGTTCTCCGATTTCCGAAGCATAGAGCTGAACGTCAACAGGTTGTGGCGGCCTGACCCAGCTTCCCCTGGCATCAAACCGTTTCTCGAACACCTCGTCGATTTCGTCCATTTGCCGTTCCTTCTGTAACTGGCGACGAGTCTCCCTGATCTTATGGTAAAGGATCCCAAACAGCCAAGTGCGTACATGTGATCGTCCTTCAAAGTCCTTAGCCTTCTCGATAAAGGTGGTAAAGGTCGCCTGGGTCACCTCTTCGGAGCGCTCGGGATCCAGGCCCGCGCTTCGAGCGGCACGGTGAATCTGGCCCAGATAAGCTTTCACAACAGCTCGCAGTGCTTCCGGATCTGCTGACCTTATCCTTTCCGCAAACCGGGGATCGTCTATCGACAGCATCATGTGTAAGAGATCGCACGCTGGTTACACTCACTAGCGAAAGGAGATAAACAGCATGAATGTAAGAAATATCACACTTGGCGTGTACGGCGGGCTGGCCGGCGGAGTCGTTTTCGGAGCCATGATGGCCGCGATGGGGATGTTGCCCATGATCGGAATGATGGTGGGACTGCCTTCGGCCCTAGTTGGCTTCCTCGTCCACCTGGTGATCAGCGCCCTGATTGGCATCTCGTTTGCGGTCCTTTTTGACCGCTTCCTCGGCAGCGTAAGCGGTGGACTAACGCTTGGCCTCGTCTACGGAGGGGTCTGGTGGTTTGTCGGACCGCTGACCTTGATGCCACTGATGATGGGCATGGGTCTCAACTGGAATGCCGCGGCGGCATCCCAGATGCTTCCCAGCCTGGTGGGTCACCTCGTCTACGGTGCCATTTTGGGAACCGGTTATGTTTGGCTCAAAGGTTGCGCCACTCATCCGGTGCACACCGTAGAGGAACACTGAGGGACAAAGGCCTCCGGAAGGTAGGAGGCTGGTGTAGTGGCCGCTCTAAGAGCGGCCCTCCGGAATGTAGGAGGCACCTCAGGTGCCGAATCCTGGATCGCGTTGTTCGGATGCGGCACCTGAGGTGCCTCCTAAATTCTTAAGGATAATCCTCACATATATAATGTTAACTATCTATAAATAAATTGATTTATTCACTTAAGACACGTCCTGTTGATTATCGACAGCCTGGATGTTACAGTACGTCTCCCTATTTTCTTTGCTTATGGTTTCAACCCTGGAAAGCAGTCACCCATACCTGCGCCTGATGCAGGAATCCGATCTTCCTCAGGTCGCGGAAATCGAGAAGGCGACCTTTCCCAGTCCCTGGCCTTTGAGTTCCTTCCGTCAGTGTCTGGAATTCGGGCACTGCTGCCACGTATTGGCGCAGGGGAGCCTTGTGCAAGCCTACGCCATTATGGCGATTGAAGTAGACAACGCCCATATCCTGAACCTATGCGTCAGACCTGAATTCCGACAGCAAGGTGAAGGGCGCCGGATGCTCACCCATCTTTTAAGACTCGCCCGGGCTGCTCACGTCCAAGCCCTTTTTCTGGAAGTGAGGGTCTCCAACCACCCTGCCATCCATCTCTACCGATCGGCAGACTTCGTGAAAATAGGTATTCGAAAGGGCTACTACCCCAGCGAGAAGGGGCGAGAAGATGCCCTGATTCTCGTCAGGAGGTTGTCGAGAGAAAAGTCGGAGTTCCAGGATTGAAGAAGAAGCGAGAAACCCAATCAGGTGCTGAAGAGATCCGTTGGAATCTAGCCGATCTTTACCCAGACTCGAATACTCTGGAACGTGACCTTCAGGAGGCCGCCGCGGCTGCTGAGATCTTCGCAAAGCGTTACCGAGGTCAGGTGGCGTCGTTGGATGATTCCGGTCTTGCCGCAACCTTGAAGGAATTCGAGGCTCTGCAGGAACGACTGGCACGGGCCCATACTTATACCCATCTCAACTGGTGCACCCACATGGACGACTCCGAACGCAGTGCGCTGCTGCAAAAAGTTCGTGAGGTCGGCACCCAAATTCGGCAGACACTTCTTTTCTTTGAACTGGAATGGGTCCAGCTGGAAGACGGTCAGGCTGAAAAGCTGCTTGAAAGTAAGGCCATTACCCCCTATCGACACTATCTTGAATGTGAGCGCCTGACCAAACCTCACGTCCTGGGTGAGCCGGAGGAGAAGGTCCTGGCGGAAAAGGCCCTCACCGGATACCAGGCCTGGAACCGCTTTTTTGATGAAATCGTCGGATCGGTACGATTCTTCTTTGAGGACCAAGAACTGACCCAGCAAGAGATTCTGGCTAAGCTCTACAGCGCCGATCGCCAGGTGCGCCAGCGAACTGCTCAGTCGTTCACTGAAGGTCTCGATCGCCACCTTCGAGAGTTGACCTTTGTTTTCAATACTATTTTGGCCGATAAGAGCTCAGATGACCGACTCAGGCACTATCCCAACTGGCTCTCCAGTCGCAATCTCTCCAACGAGATCTCTGAAGAAGCCGTTCAGACCCTGATCGAATCTGTCACCAACCGTTACGACCTGGTGGCACGCTATTATAACTTGAAGAGAAAACTACTGGGACTGGAAGAACTCCATGATTACGATCGGTATGCCCCCCTGGGAGGGGTGGAGACCGCTTATTCATGGAACCAGGCCAAGGAGATTACTCTGAAGGCCTATGAGTCTTTCCATCCACGCCTGGGATCCATCGCTGCTGACTTCTTCAAGAAGCGATGGATTGATGCGCCGGTAGAAGCCGGCAAAGTGGGAGGCGCCTTCAGTCATCCAGCCGTTCCCAGTGCCCACCCCTACGTGTTGTTGAATTACACCGGAAACATTCGTGACGTCCAAACCCTGGCCCACGAACTAGGACATGGAGTGCACCAATATCTGTCACGCCAGCAAGGGCTTCTTCAGGCCCACACTCCCTTGACCCTGGCTGAAACGGCCTCCACTTTTGGAGAAATGTTGGTGTTTGAAAGTCTCATGCTACGGGAGGACAACCCCAGCGCCCATCTTTCCATGATCGTGAGCAAGATCGATGACATCGTGGCCACGGTTTTTCGCCAGGTGGCCATGAACCGCTTCGAAGATCGGATCCATACCACTCGCCGCACTCAAGGTGAACTGTCCTCGGATCATTTCAGCGAGTTTTGGATGGAAACTCAACAGGATATGTTCCAGGGGAGTGTCCGATTGGGAGATCACTACCGCATTTGGTGGAGTTATATCCCTCACTTCCTCCACACTCCCGGATATGTCTACGCCTATGCTTTCGGAGAATTGCTGGTTCTTGCCCTTTACGCGCGATACCAGAAAGAGGGAGAGACCTTCGTGGAAAAATATTTGCGTCTTCTAGAAGCGGGTGGATCGGACTGGCCCCACGTCTTGCTGGAAAAACTGGGAATTGATCTCAACGACAGCCGATTCTGGCAGGAGGGCCTTTCAGCCATTGAGCAACTGGTCACCAAGGCGGAGAAGTTGGCCGAAGAGGTGGACAGTGAACAGCTGACAGCTGACACGAACAGGAAATATTTCCTCAAAAATGATCGAGACACCTAAACTCACGGTTGATGTGATCATACGAGTTTGGGAGGAGGACCGCTTTCAGGGCATTGTTTTGATCGACCGAAGGAACCCCCCTCTGGGTCTCGCCATACCGGGCGGTTTTGTTGAAGTAGGAGAGAGCGTGGAGACCGCTGCCCTGCGGGAGATGAAGGAAGAGGTAAGCCTGGATGTCGAACTGGTAGGTCTGCTGGGAGTCTATTCCGATCCTCAGCGTGATCCGCGCTTCCACACGGTCTCGGTGGTTTTTGTGGGTGATGCTACAGGAGAGCCCCAAGCCGCCAGTGATGCCCAGGAGGCTTCCATCTATCCTCTCGAGGAGATTCCCTTGGACCGCCTCGTTTTCGATCACCGCGAAATCCTGTTGGATTTCCTAGGGAGCCCGGACTGACCGCTGACCTCTGACCGCTTTCAGCGGTCAGAGGAAATTCAAAATCCCAAACTCCAAATCCCAAACAAATTCAAAATTCCAAACTGAAGTTACCCCGCTTTGGTGGACAGTTTCTAGTTTGGGACTGCAGGTAACGTAGCATATCTCCTTTCGAACTCAGCCGGGGAATGATACCCCAGTGACGAGTGTAACCGATGGGGGTTGTAGAAGCCCTCGATAAAGTCGAAGAGGGCACTACGGGCCTGAGTCGGGGTGAGGAAGTGGTGACGCTCCAGCAACTCACACTCCAGCGAGGCAAAGAAACTCTCACACAGGGCATTGTCATAGCAGTCCCCCCCCGATCCCATGGAGGGTCGAACCCCAGCTCGGCGACAACGCTGGCCAAAGGCAATCGAGGTGTACTGAGTGCCCTGGTCCGAATGATGGATCACGCTGTGTGGACGTCTCTGCCATAAAGCCATCTCCAGGGCGGCCAGCACCAGCTGAGTCCTCAGGTGAGTCTTCATGGCCCAGCCTACCACCCGGCGGCTGAAGGCATCGAGCACCACAGCCAGATAAAGAAATCCTGAGCCCGTCCGGATGTAGGTGATGTCCGCTACCCACAGTTGATTGGGGCCCTGCACCGAGAAGTCGCGCTGAACCAGATCAGCAGCGGGCCGAACCTTTTCATTCCGGATCGTGGTCCTGTATTTCTTGCGACGGCTCACTCCTTGCAAACCCGCTTTGTGCATCAGACGAGCGATACGCTTACGACCGACGGGAATCCCGTTTGCACTCAGCTGGGCGTGAATCCGAGGAACCCCGTAGGTGCCCCGAGAGCGCTCATGAAGGGCTCGGATCCGGGCCAGCAAAAGGGCATCCTGCTGAGCCCGAACACTTGGCTCACGGCCCCGCCACCCGTAGTAGCCGCTGGTGGAGACTCCCAGTACCCGGCACAGGGTGGTAATCTTATGGCTGGCCTGATTCATCTTGACGAACCCGAAGATCCGGACTCGGTCTCCCGAGCGAACCAGGCTGCCGCCTTTTTTAAGATCTCCCGCTCTTCACGCAGGCGGCGATTCTCCCGACGCAGCCGCCCCAGCTCCTCTCGCTCCGGCGTCGTTAGCCCGTCTTTGCGCCAGCCCTCATCCCGATCGACCTGGGCAACCCAGTTGCGGATCGATTGATCAGACGGTTCGAACTCCCGGGCCAATGATCCTGGACTTCGTCCTGACCGCACCAGTTCCACCATTTGCTGGCGAAACTCAGGTGGGTACCTTCGACCATTTCTTGGCATTGTGTTCTCCTTTCTCCCTAAAGAATCAGGTGTCCACGAAAACGGGTCAACTCCAGATTTGGAATTTGTTTGGAATTTGGGATTTTGAATTTGGGATTTCAGCCGGTCTGCCGGCTGTGATTTCCTAGCTCCCGGCTAGGTTGCGCTTCTCGTCGTTCAACCGGGACGAAACGGCGGAACATCTTCCTGGGCACTGAAAAAGGGAATGGGGTCCAGAGAACGCAAGCGGGCAATCTTTTCGTTGATGGACTTGAGTTCCTCCCGTGAAAACGATTCAACGATATCCCTGATCCTGCCATCCTGGCCTACATAAAAGAAGGTGGGAACAAAGTGAAGACCGTATTCTTCGCTGACCGAGTAGGGATTCTGGTCCAGCAGGATCGGCATCTGTACCTCCCAGTCCTTAGCCATTTTCAGGGCGGTAAACATACTTTCCTGGGCAATGGCCACGACGGACACTCCTGATTTCGGATAATTGTCCCGAATCCGGTCCACCAGAGGCAAAGAGTACTCACAGGTGGGACAACCCTCCTTCACAAAGACCAAAAGAGCGGGCCCGTCTTTTAATAAGCTGGTCAGGCTCCGCAACTCAGCGACTCCATCAGAATTCTCAGTTTCAGCATCTCCGCTAATCCACTGAAGTTCAAAATCAGGTGCTTGATCACCGGGCTTGAGCGTCATAATCAGCTCTCCTTTTCCGAAAAATATCCAGAGCCCGGGTTATGCATAGGTTCTCGTCACGAAGCGACGAAAGCGCCGACCTGAGTGCGTTGCGCCACGCGCGCGATAGAGGCCCCCGCAAACGTACTCTCTGAGTACGTTGAGGAGGCCGACTGAGTGCAACGCGGTCAGGGCGGATGATTTCGTCGCTGCAGTAGAGAACTTATACATAATACGGGCTCAAAAACCGGGATGGCCCTTCCATTGACAGAGCCTACCCCCTCTAATATAGTACGCTTTCCGTAACCGATGAAGAAACAGATTCAGGCTCCATCTGAAGCACTCTCCCCAAGTCTGGTGAAATCGATTCAGACGGTGGCCAATCGTCTGCGCAAGCACTCGCTGACTTCCACCACTGAAGCAGGATCAGGACATCCCTCTTCCTGTTGCTCCTGTGCCGAACTCGTCTCAACACTCTTCTTTCAGTTTCTCCGCTATGAGGTGGACAATCCGGGGAATCCTTTGAATGACCGGTTCGTTCTCTCCAAGGGACACGCGGCTCCCATTCTCTGGGCTGCCTGGGCCGAAGCCGGAGCCTTTCCGGTCGAAAAACTCCAGACGCTGAGAAAAATCGACAGTGATCTGGAAGGACACCCGACTCCTCGAAATGCCTGGACACAGGTGGCAACCGGTTCTCTGGGTCAGGGTCTTTCCGTGGGTGTGGGGATGGCGCTGGGCGCTCGCATCAACCAAAGCGGCAACAGGATCTTCGTTTTGATGGGAGATGGTGAGGCCGCCGAAGGGTCCGTGTGGGAAGCTGCCGCCCTGGCCAGCCACTCCGATCTGGACAACCTGGTTGCCCTTGTGGACGTCAACCGTCTGGGTCAAAGCCAGGCCACCATGTACGGGCATGATGTGGAGAACTATGAACAGCGTTTCGCTTCCTTCGGGTGGCATACCCAGGTCATCGATGGGCACAATGTGGAGGAAAGCATTAACAGCCTGGAATCAGCGATCGCCGTGCAAGGCCGGCCTTCGGCCATCATCGCCCGCACCCTCAAGGGAAAGGGCGTCTCCTTCATGGAGGACCAGGAGGGTTGGCACGGAGTACCCGTCCCTGCAGGTGAAAAACTGGAGAGAGCCCTTCAGGACATCGGCGAAGATTCGGAACTGGAGGAACCCTTTCGACTCAGGCCCCCGGATGGCAACGGAGATGGTTCTTTCCCAACGGAGGTCCAGGAGACTTCCCAGTCTGCACTGGAAGCTCCTGATTATTCCCCGGAAGATCAGGTGGCCACCCGCCAGGCCTACGGCGCCGCCCTGGCCAAGTTGGGTGCGGCCAATCCGGCCGTGGTCGCTCTCGATGGCGATACCAAGAACTCAACCTATTCCAATAAGTTCCTGGCCGAATATCCGGATCGTTTCGTCGAGTGTTTCATCGCTGAGCAGAACATGGTGGGAGCGGCCGTAGGTCTGGGAGCCATGGGCAAGATCCCCTTTGCTTCCACTTTCGCCTGTTTCCTCTCCCGGGCTTATGACCAGATCCGAATGGCCGCCATTTCTCAGGCCAATATCAAACTGTGCGGCTCCCATGCAGGCATTTCCATCGGGCAGGACGGTCCCTCTCAGATGGGCCTGGAAGATCTCGCCATGATGCGGGCCATCGCCGGATCCACGGTTTTTTACCCGTCCGATGCCGTGTGTGGGGAGCATCTGGTGGCCCTGGCAGCACAGACCCCGGGCATCGTCTATATCCGTACCAGTCGTCCTAAAACGCCTATCCTCTACTCCAATGACGAAGAATTTCGAGTGGGAGGAAGCAAGGTTCTCAAAAGCAGCGAAGGTGATCGAGCCACTCTCGTGGCCGCAGGGGTCACCCTTCATGAAGCTCTCAAGGCCTCCCAGGAACTGGAGAGCCAGGGTCTTGCAGTTCGAGTGATCGATCTTTATAGCGTCAAACCGGTTGACGCGGAAACACTCCGAAAAGCGGCCCAGGAGACTCAGCTGCTCGTTACCGTGGAGGACCACTACTCTGAAGGAGGTCTGGGTGATGCCGTTCTTGGAGCCCTGGCTGACCAACCCTGCCGGCTCCACAAGATTGCCGTTGAAGGCCTACCGCGTTCGGGCCCGTCCGACCAGCTCATGGACGCTTTCGGACTCAGTGCGAAAAGCATCGTGAAGACGGTGAAGGAGTTGGTGGAGTAACCAACCCTGACCTCATGACCAGCTGACCTCCTGACCGCATTCTTGTCTATTTTCTATTTTCTATTTTTGGCGCGAGGAGCGCGCTTGCGGGTTTAGAAAAACTTATCCACGACTTCAGCCTGGGCTGATTTTCCTTCCCCGACTTCCACCTGACAAAGGCCGCCCGCTTCAGCGAAGGCACGCTTCAGATAAGCGAAGGCGATGGGGCCCTCACTTCGCGGAGAAAAGACGGCGCTGGTGACAGCTCCAATCTGCTTTCCAGCATCATTGAAAACCGCTGAACCCTGGGAAGGAACTTGCTCGCCCTGGACTCTCAAACCCATCAACAGATTGCTGACGCCTCCCACGTGGGTAGCCTTGGAAACCACCTCCTGTCCCAGATAGCATCCCTTGGTGGAACTGATGGCTTCATTCAAACGAGCTTCCACCGGATAGCGATTCTCGTCCATGTCCACTCCATACCAGGGAATGGACGCCTCCAGGCGCAAGATGTTTCGAGCTTCCTGCCCAATCTCCCGCAAACCCAAGCCGCTTCCCTTCTCCTCAAGCGCTGCTTGGAAAGAAGGCGCAATCTTGCGGGGAAGAATCATCTCAAAACCCGACTCGGCCAGCTCATTTTTTCGAATGAGCCAAAGAGTCGCGTCCTGCCACTTCACTTCCTGGACCGCGTATGGCTCTTCAGGACCGGAATCCCCCAACAATTCCTGCACCAGGTTTGAAGCGCCCGGCCCCTGAAGGGAAAAATGGGAGCTGTCGCTGGAAACGTCTTTCAGATCGACCTCATCCATAACGATGTACTTTTCCAGTGTCTGGACGGTCTTGACCAGCAAGTCAGTAGTGATATCCAGGATGATCTGCTTAGGAAATTTATAGTAAAAAAAATCGGAGACGATCTTGCCTCTGGCCGTCAAGAAGGTGCCGTATCGACCCGCCCATTCTGGGAGTTCCTTCACATCGTTACTAATCATGGAATGGAGGAAGGTGGTTCGATCGGGTCCGGTGATTTCGATCTTTCCCCGATCGGAGAGATCCAGGAACCCCACCGCATCCCTTACCGCCTGATATTTCTCCAGTGTCTGCTGCTGCATGGTGTCATTTCATCAGGGGACTCACCCCTTGTCAATTCGTGACTCTTGGGCAGAGATTTCCGTTGGCGTCTACCCAACGCTTACGAAGTGACTGCGACAGTGGAAGGGGTGAGGGTTGCCGGTGATTTCGCCGTATCCAGAAGGAGCATAAAGGGAACCTCAACGCCAAAGGACGGAAGAGAGCCCAATGAGATAGACAACAAAGGGATCGGAGTCTATCAAAGACAGTCCGATGGTTCCTGGAAGAGGGTCTGGAGTATCTACAACCCGAACAACCCTCCTGCAGCACCACCTGAGACCTACCAGGCCCTCAGGATTGCGAAGACCTCCGGAATGTGGGAGGCATCTCAGGTGCCGAACGGCCCACAAAACAGCCCCGAGTTTTCGGATTCGGCACCTGAGGTGCCTCCCACATTCCGGAGATCGTGCCTCTCATTGGATGCACGACTTTTCCGACATTTTTTGGGAACTATTCGGCCCCTCTTGGGAAATGAGGCCGAGCCTCGTGACAGATTCGTGTTGAGTTGGTATCTATCGGTCAAATCTCGAGAGGCCCAAATGTCGGAATTCAACGGAATGAATGGCAAGGTGTTCGACGACCACCCCCTGAAAGGGCTGCTTCAGTACGTCGATCAATGCTATGCAGAGCACATTTCCCTGAGCGAGGCAGCACAGATATCGGGGCTGCAGATGTCCTCCTTTTGCGCATTCTTTCGAACAGCTGTTGGGATCCACTTCACCGACTGGTTGCGTCAAGTCCGAATTTCAAAAGCGATCGAACTCATGAAAACCAGCGGTTTACCCATAACCCGGATCGCTCATGACGTCGGCTTCGTGGAGATGATCACGTTTGAACGGGAATTCAAGAAACACACCCAGATGACACCCCGGGACTTCACAGAATCCCTTCGTGCAGACTGATCGTGATATAAACGGGTTTCGATGCAAATCCGGGGGATCATTTTCGATTTCAATGGCGTTATCATTGACGACGAAGGTGCGCATTTTCACGGATTTCAGCAGGCTCTCAAGGAGGAAGGGCTTAGCCTGAGTTGGGAGGAGTATTGCCAGGACTATCTTCCCTACGACGACCACAATTTTTTCCTGCACTTCCTGTATGACCAGAAGCAGGAGTCCGATCCTCAGTCCATTCGCCGGCTCATTGATTTGAAATCCGAGCACTACTTTAAGGCCATCGAGGAACACGTTCCCATGATTGAGCCTACGATCGATTTCGTGCGGCAGCTCTCCCCCACCGTGCCTGTGGCCATCGCATCGGGAGCTGCCAGAAAAGAGATCGAATCGGTTCTGGATCAGCTCAAATTGCTGGAGCGCTTTGCCACCATCGTTTCGGCCGAAGACGTCGTCAAGGGAAAACCTTGCTGGAGCGCTTTGCCACCATCGTTTCGGCCGAAGACGTCGTCAAGGGAAAACTGAAGCTCACCCTGAGGCATTCCTCAAGGCCCTGGACGGACTGAGGAAAACAGATTCTTCCCTACAAACTCATCAGGCGCTCGTCATTGAAGACTCTTATCGGGGAGTTCAATCCGTCCACGCCGCAGGTATGAAGTGCCTGGCCCTGACCACGACTTACTCCAGAGAGCAGCTGGCCGAGGCCGACCTGGTCCTGGAGACCCTTCAGAGTTGGACCCTGGAACGGTTAGAGGAGGAGTTGAGTGCCTAGGATCATCAGTATGATGATCCTAGGCACTATTCGAGTGACTCACCGGGACTCAGTTCGATGACTTCTGTTCCCAAATCACGAGTCAGCTCACGTAGCTCATCCGGCGTCCCTATAAGGGGTGGAAAGGTCGCATAGTGCATGGGAATGACCTTCTTGGCATTCATCAACCGGCAGGCATAGGCTGCTTCTTTAGGACTCATAGTAAACAAATCACCGATGGGGAGAAAGATCAGCCCAGGCTGATAGAGTTCCGCGATGATCTTCATATCTGAGAACACACAGGTATCTCCCGAATGGTAGATACGGAATCCGTTCTCAAATTCCACCACGTAACCGGCGGCTTCACCACCATAGCTGATGCTTCCATCATCCTCGAGAATACCGCAGCTGTGACGCGCGTCCACCATGGTGACGCGAACATCGTTCAGCTGCTGAGAGCCGCCTTTGTTCATGGCATTCAGATTCTGAACGCCCTTTCGTTCCAGCCAGTTCGAAAGCTCATAGATGCATCCGATCTGCGGTTTGTGTGCCTTGGCGATCTCCACTACATCTTGAATGTGGTCGAAGTGGGCATGGGTAATGAGAACAGTATCTAAAGAATCAATTTCCTTGTCCTCCTCGGGACAAGCCGGGTTGTTCTGAACCCAGGGGTCAATGAGCAACTTTCCCCCCCATGGGGTGGTAATGAGAAAAGTCGCATGACCGAGGTACTTGATGTGAATGTTCGAAACGACAGCCATATGCTCTCCCTTTCGCCCCTGAATATACTGGACCTGTGGAATCGAGTAAACTAATGTATTCTCGCCGGAGATCGGCCTTGTGGAGCACGAACCAGAAGGCTTCCTGCGATAAACACCAATTTGTGGGTACACTGAATTAATGGCTAAATTGATCTTTCTCTATCTACTCTTTTTCATCGTCGTCATGGTGGCCTTGAAAATGCTGGTTGTCTTGCTGGAACCTCGCCTAACCTTCTTCCCCATCCGTGGACTTACAACGGACCCCCAAAAAATGGGAATTCCCTTCAAAGAGATTCCCATCCAGACTTCTGATGAGGAAACCCTGCATACCTGGTTACTGGAGCATCCCCAACCAAAGGCCACGGTACTTTTCTTTCACGGAAACGGCGGAAATCTTTCCCTCTGGCAGGACTTTCTGATCAATCTCTATCGCCACTCTCTTACGGTTTTCGCCCTCGACTACCGTGGCTACGGAAAAAGTACCGGATCCCCAACAGAGGAAGGTCTTTACCATGATACCGAAGCCTTTCTGCGCCACTATTGGAATAAGGTACACCAACCCCACCAGAAGGTGATCTACTGGGGGCGGTCCTTGGGAGGAACGATCAGCGCCTACGCAACAACCGTCCGGAAACCGGATGCCGTGATCCTGGAGGCCAGCTTCCCCAGCAAATATTCCCTTCTAGATCACAACCCGGCATTGAAAGTCCTGAGCCTGCTTTCTGAGTTCAAATTCCCGACGGCAGACTTTCTTGATGGTATTGCTCGACCGGTGCTGGTCATTCACGGCGACCGAGATCGGGTGGTCCCTCTCAGACAGGGCCAATTGTTGTACGACCGGCTGGAGACCGATAAATCTTTTCACACCATTTCCGCGGGTCACGATAATCTTCACCAAGTGGACCCCGACAGCTACTGGGAGCACATCGACCGGCTCATCGACAAAATCGGAAATGGACAAGATTCACATTAACGGGATTTCCTGTCCGGCTCACCTAGGCGTTCCTCCCGAAGAGCGAGAGAATCCGCAGGAGATTCAGGTTGACTTGGTTTTGAGTCTCAACCTGGAAAAGGCTGTCCATAGCGATGAGGTGACCTCCACAGTCGACTACGTGGGGATTGTCGACAAGGTCAAAGAGGCGCTCGGAGAGAGACGCTTTAGCCTTTTAGAGTCGGTGGCCGGTCATCTGTGCCGATCCATTCTCACCGATGCCAAGATTAAGTCTGTTCAAGTTAGAGTGCGAAAATTTCCCGAGGTCTTGCGAGAAAAAGTGAGCTATGTGGAGGTCGAGCTGACTCGCAGTCAGCCTGGATGAGACTTTGATTTCTTCTCCCCATACTGGGTGAGAATTCCGGGTAAGTCTTTGGCCAATTCAGCACCCTCCAGGACCGCGTCGGCACCCGCCTTGCGGGCCTGTTCGAGCAACTCCTCCCCGAGCTGAGAAGCGTAGGCGATCACCGTTAAATCAGGGCTCTTTGTCTTGACCTGAGCGATGAGCATATTGGGATTGATTCCCTGAGCGTTCAGATCAATCAACACCATGGAAGCCTGCTTCTCCAAACCCGGCAAAAAGTGGTAGAGCGAGGAGACAATCTGCACCTCCACGTCCGTCTCATGGGCCGCCTGACTCACCTTGGCCTGAAAGGAAAGGTCGGTGATGTAAGCAAGAACGCTCATGGATCCCTTCGCCGGCTGAGGAAGACCGAGGACTACATCGTAAAGGAGAGACCACAACTGCAAGTTTTCGCGGCGTTGGGGTTAATAAAGGTGAAGCCCTGCTGCATGAGCGCATCCTGCCAATCCAGCGTCACCCCTTTTAAATAGAGATAACTCTTCAAATCGACAAACACCTTCGCCCCATACTCCTCAAAAATCTTATCGCCTGGCCGCTTTTCAGCCTCAAACTTCATGACGTAGTTCAAACCAGAACAGCCTCCCCCTCTTACCCCAAGGCGCAGCCCTCCGTCGGGTGTTTCCTCATGCTCGAGGCCTTTCCGAATTCTCTCTGCTGCTTTTTCAGAAATGTGAATAGCCATCGCTTATTCCATTATAATCAATATTTGGGCATGGTGGGATCGACGTCGTCTGCCCAAGCCAGGACTCCGCCTTTCAGGTTACGCAATTTTCGAAAGCCCGCCTCTTGCAGCATCCCGATGGCCTTGGCGCTGCGCGCTCCGGTTCGGCAATGGGCGACGATGTCACGGGCACTATCCAACTCGCTCAATCTGTTCAGCAACTGATCCAGCGGGATGAGATGAGATCCCTCAATACGGGAAATTTCGTACTCCACCGGATTGCGCACATCGAGAATGTAAACATCCTGTCCCTGATCCAGTTCCTCCTTCAGCTCCTTGGCGCTCACTTCATCGACTCCCGTCGGGGATTCTTCATCCTCAGGACCGATCCCGCAGAACTCCTCGTAATCAATCAGTGCCTTAATCGTGGCATTTTCTCCACACACTGGGCACTCCGGATCCTTTTGCAGCTTCAGTTCGCGAAAGTTCATTCTCAGAGCATCAAAGAGAAGCAGGCGACCGACAAGGGAGTTCCCCTTCTCCACAATCAACTTAATGACCTCTGTAGCCTGCACCAGCCCGACTAATCCCGGAAGGATACCTAAAACTCCACCTTCGGCACAGGAGGGAACCAGCCCAGGAGGAGGGGGTTCAGGATAAAGGCACCGATAGCAGGGCCCTTCGGAGGTGGCAAATACGGAAGCCTGTCCTTCGAAACGGAAGATACTTCCATAGACATTGGGCTTCCCGGTGAGGACACAGGCATCATTGACCAGATATCGAGTGGGGAAATTATCGGTACCATCAACGATGAAGTCGTACTTCTCAAAAAGCTGCAGGGCATTTTCCGAGCTCAGACGCTCTGCGTGGAGCTCCACATTCACATTCGGGTTCAGGGCATTCAGCTTCTCCCGTGCCGACTCGAGCTTGGGCCTACCGACATCATCAGTGGTGTGAAGAATTTGCCGCTGCAGATTACTAAAGTCCACCACGTCAAAATCAACAATTCCAAGTCTGCCCACTCCTGCGGCCGTCAGATAAAAGGCCAGAGGGGAACCCAATCCGCCTGCACCCACACACAGCACACTGGCTTTCTTCAGCTTTTTTTGGCCGCTCATCCCAACTTCCGGCATGATCAGATGCCGGCTGTATCGCTTTATTTCATCATGTGAGAGTTCTTCAGAAGCTGTCATAATCGACCTTCCGTGATCCAAGCCCGGATTATGCATAAGTCGCTACATGATTATAAGATCCGAGTGGCTTCGAATCAAAGGGAGCACCTATGAGATGAAATCCACCGCCACCTGGTGAGGGATGAATCCCGCTTCATGGCCCCGGTCTAACAACAACTGGACCGCTTTTTTGCCGTCTTCACCGTAATCCAGGGTCCTTTCATTCACATACATGCCCACGAACTCATCGGCCTGGCTATCATCGAGGCCGCGCCCAAATTGAAGGGCATAAGCGAGAGCCTCCTCCCGGTGGGAGAGGCCGTACTGGATGCTCTCTTTGATCAACCCTGAAACCTGATGAATCGTATCTTCTCCCAGGTCTCGCCGGATCACATTGCCTCCCAGGGGTAGAGGCAGTCCTGTGGTTTCCAGCCACCATTCACCCACATCCAGCACCTTGTGCAGGCCGTCACCCGGGTAAGTCAATTGTCCCTCATGGATGACCAGCCCGGCATCCACTTCCTTGCGTTGAACGGAGGGAATGATCTGATCAAAAGGGATGACCCGGTACTCAAAATCGGGTTGAAACAGCTTCAGGGCCAGCAGCGCGGAGGTCCGTTCGCCCGGCACTCCGATCGTGCGCTCAGAGAGCTGGTTGGTGGAAAAGGGCTCGCTGCTAACCACAATCGGTCCATAGCCCTCTCCCATACTGGCTCCACAACTCATCATCGCATAGCGCTCATGAAGATAGGCGTAGGCATGAATGCTGATAGCAGTGACCTCATATTTGCCCTCCAGCGCAGCCTGGTTGAGGGATTCAATATCATCCAGCTTGTGGACGAACTCGAACTCTCCCGTGTCGATTTTTCCCTTGGCCAAAGCGTAAAACATGAAAGCATCATCGCTATCCGGACTATGCGCTATACAGATTGTTCGTTTGGACATAACCTTAATGGGTTAAAATGTGACTCCTTGATGAACCTCAGCCCGGACTATACATAAGTTCTCTACTCCAGCAACGAATTCATCCGCCCTGACTGCGTTGCACTCGGTCGGCCTCCTCAACGTACTGCAGTGAGTACGTTTGCGGGGGCCTCCCGTCGCGCGCCTTGTCAGGCCGGCGCTTTCGTTGCTTCGTGACGAGAACCTATGCATAATCCGGGCTATGAACACAGATTCTCTACGGATCGAACGAGACGCGGTCGAGCCGTTTTTCAAAAACGGCTACATTCTATCCTGTTCCGAAACTCTCCAGGGAATTTATATCGATCCTGGAGACGAAGCTGCTCAATTGCTTCAACGAGTTGAGGAGAACAATGTGCAGCTGGTCGCCATCGTCAATACGCACGCCCACATCGATCATATCTGCAGAGTCGCTCTGGTGAGAGAAAAATGGGATGTTCCCATCTATCTCCACCCTGAGGATCAGGTGCTTTACGATAGCTTACCCATCCAGGCGGAGAGATTCGGGCTGAGCTATCCTCCTGCTCCCCCCGTCGACCATCCATTGCAAGAAGGCCAGGAGTTGGAGGTCGGCCATCTACTCCTGAAGGTCCACTATACTCCCGGACATTCACCGGGAAGCGTCTCTTTGGAGGTGGGGAAACATGTCTTTTGTGGAGACGTCGTCTTCGCCGGATCCATTGGTCGCACCGACCTACCCGGGGGATCCTATGAGACCCTCATGGAGAGCATTTTCAACAAAGTGCTTCCCCTGGGAGACGAAAAGATTCTGCATCCGGGCCACGGTGAAGATACCACGATTGGCCAGGAACGACTCACCAACCCCTTCCTGATTACCCAGCCGTGAGCCGAATCAGTGCTCCATCCGGTATCCGATACCTCGGACCGTCCGGATGAGGTATCCGGCCTTGCCCAGCTTGCCGCGAAGCCGCTGAATGTGTGTATCCACCGTGCGGGATGTGCCACGATAGGATCGATCCCACACCGTGCTCAAAAGGGCGGCTCGACTTAAGGTCGTCCCCCCATTTTTCAAAAAGCAAGCCAGCAGGTTGAACTCCGTGATGGTCAGATTGACCTTCTTTTTTCCGACGAAGGCCTGACAGGTGTCCGTGTGGAGAGAAATGCGAGAGCTCTTGAGAATATCTGTTGGGTCAACCACGGCTGTATCCCCCACAGAACAAATGAGGACGTATCCACTTCCTCAAATGGAAAAAGGCTGAACCCAAAGTGATCATTGTACCCCCCTAGCAGAATGAAGTTTCTAAAATCTATAGTGCCTTCTCTGTCCTCTTAAGCACGCGACATACCAACCCTTTTCAGAGCACATATTGGGGTTTCTTTTTTCCACAACGTTATATGTTGAGCCCTGACTGGACACACCACATTTAGTGTCCCTCCCCGGGGGCGGCAAATGCCAACTCGCGTTGACATCCATTCTCCCCAACTTATTCCAAAACCCAGGCACAACCAGGGTTTTCGGGGTTAGTCGGACACTGGAAACTGAAGTTGACACGACTTCTCGCCTTCTGCTGAAACCTCTAAAGACAGGGGAGATAGAGCACCTTTCGACCTGTCAACATGAGTTGACGTTCTTTCTTGGGGAGTTTCCGAGGAGCCCTGCCAGCCGAGCACTTTTCATTAGGATTCTCCAGTGTCCCGTCCCATGAATACCATGACGTTTGCGGGGCTCACCAGGGGGAGATCAAGGAGCGAGGAGGAGGTGATGGAGAGACATCGGCGACGACGAGCGACGGAGAGATCACCCGCAACCCTCATCAGCCCGAAGGGAGGCGGCGGGACGGTATCGATTTCTTTGTCGCGAACTCGATGCCGTCGCGCTCGCCACAAACGTCATGGTATTCATGGGACGGGACACTACAACAGCGACTAGAACTTATAAATCATCACAGGCCAAGACGACTCCATCGACGGATCAATGAAAGGACGGAATTGCTTATTGACTTCTCCCATCATTCATCCTATGCTCAGCATCCCGCGGAAGGACAAATGAGCGAATATTCCTTCATTGATTTCTAACGGAACATGACCCTCAAGCGGACTTTTTCCACTCGTGAAGTGGCTCAAATGTGGAACGTAAGCGAGTCGACCATCAAGCGCTGGGCCGACTCCGGCGAGCTCTGCTGCCTTCGAACTCCTGGAGGCCACCGAAGATTTCATCTCGAAGACATTTCCGGATTTCAGAAAACGCGGGGTTTTGAAGCAACGGGTTTCCTGACCACCGAGAAGTGGGAAGAGCCGGAAATTGAGGAATCGCTAAACCGCAAAAGATTCGATAAGGTCCACCAGCTGATTTTTTACCTTGCCAGCCAGAACCAGCGTAAAAGGGTCAAGGACCTGCTGGAGCGTCTTTACATGCGAGGGATTGGGATCGTTGATCTTTACGACGACGTCCTGCTTCCCGTTATCGAGAACGGCGACCGGGCATTGGCAAATGGCGAACTGACCCTGGCCCACCAAAAGCTTCTCAAAAACAATCTCGATGAAGCCATGTCTCTTCTGTTTCCTCAACTCATTCGCCGGAGGCAGAGCGGAAAGACCGGGTTGTGCGCGGCACCGGATCATTCCTGCAGGATTCCGGTTAACGCCATTTCCCGAATTCTGGAGACCGAAGGCTGGGAGTGCTTGAACCTGGGCGGAAATGTTCCTTTTGAAGCCATGGCACAAATGGTGGATCATGAACCGGTCAACCTCGTCTGCGTGGTTGCCTCAAACCAACAGCAACTCACCGACAAGAAGTTTGAATCTCTGTCCGATGCGGCCAACAGCTATCGAATTCCCATCGTCCTGACGGGTTCAGGCTTCGCCGATCCCGAAATCCGCCGAGAGTTTCCACACGACGAATACTTCCCCGATTTCCGCTCCTTTCAAAGCTATGTCCTCCGTTTGAGCTAGCTCCACAAGTACGGACTATCCGCGGAAGAGACTCTTGAGAAGGAAGAGCAGGTTGGCCGGTCGCTCGGCCAGGCGCCGTACCAGGTAAGGAGCCCAGTGCGTCCCGCATGGGACATACACCCGCATCTTGTTGCCTCGCTCTGTGATCTGATCCTGATACTCGCGCCCCACCCCATAGACCATCTGATACTCGTAATGGGAAAGTGGGACATCATGCTGGGCCGTAAAGCGGTGGGCATGTTCGATCATCTCAACGTTATGGGTTGCGATAGCCGTATAGCAGGGGGAGAGCAGGAGCAGTTCCAAGAGCTGGATGAAGTTTCGATCTACTTCCCGTCTTTTGGGGAAAGCGATATCAGCGGGTTCCATGTAGGCCCCCTTACACAATCGGATATTACACCCGAGTGCACTGAGCTGCCGCACGTCTTCCTGGCTGCGATACAGGTAAGCCTGGATAACCGTGCCCACATGATTCCCGTAAAGGCTAAAGTGCTGTTTGAAAAGATCGAGGGTGTCTTGCGTGTACCGGGAACCCTCCATATCGATGCGCACAAAGTTATTCAGAGCACGAACTGTCTCAAGAATCTCCTTCAAATGCCCAGAACAAAGCTCCCGATCGATTCCCAGTCCCAATTGAGTGAGTTTGATGGAGATATTGGATTGAACTCTATTCGCGTGGATCGCCTTCAGCAGAGAAATATAAGCTCGGGCTGCGCGTTCCGCTTCTTCCCTGTCGTGGACCTCTTCTCCGAGAAGATTGAGACTAGCTACGATTCCTCTGTCGTTCAACTCTTGCACGACAGACATGGCCTCCTCGATGCTTTCCCCTGCAACAAAACGCCGTGCCAACCCGGAACGCCTTCCCATGTGGGCGATGAAATTCACCAAACCCTCACTTTTGGCGATCCTAAGTATCAACCTCCGAAAAAGCATGGCGTAGCAACTGACAGCTGACAACTGACATCGAGAGACGCGAGTTCAGTGGTTCACCTTTTGGAAAAGCTCCTTAACTAATTTCTGATAGAGGTCCACCGCATTGAGAAGTTCCTGCTTGGAGACCTTTTCATCGGCCGTGTGGGCCTCAAAGATGGAACCGGGTCCAAACAGAAGCGGTCTTCCCAGAGGGCGCAGAACCGGAATATCGGTTCCGTAGCCCACAATCTGAGTAGGGAAACCCTCAACGATTTCCATCTCTTGAGGCTCGCTGGTTTTGAACACCTCCAGCCGGCCTCGGCCGGCCACCTTATCCTCCAAGACTTTCAGGTAGTGCTGACTTTCAGAAACCGTTCGAATGAGAATATCGGCTTGGGCAAAGTCTGCCACCACGTTGGCGGCTCGGCCCCCTTCGATTGTTCCAATATTAAAATGAGTCTCACCCAAACGGGAATCGGTGGGAAACACCGTTTCCCTTAAACTGTTCAAGATATCGATGAGCTTCTCGATAGCCGAGTCTCCCTTTTCCGGATAAGCCGAGTGGGCCGCCACGCCTTCTGCGGAAATCCGGGCATAGACAATTCCTTTGTGGGCAATGGCCAGTTTATTGTCGGTAGGTTCTCCATCGATAAAAAAGGCGCAGTCGAGATTCGACTCCTGCACCTTGACAGCACCGATGCTATCGGTCTCTTCTCCCACCACAAAGAGCAGCCCAAGGTCGGAGAAATCTTCCTGAAGTAAGGCGTCTGCTGCACAGATCATGGCAGCGGCTATACCTTTAGCGTCACAGGCACCCCGGCCGTAGACAAACTCCTCATCTTCCCGGGAAGAGACAAAGGGGGGTACGGTATCCATGTGGGTGGTGAGCAGAATGGTCCCTTTTCCCCGGGTGGCCAGGACATTGAATCGATCAGAGGTCACCTCTTGCTTGAGACAGTCCCAGCCTCGCCCCTTCAAGAGATCGTACAGGACTTCCCCAACCTCTCTTTCCTCTCCGGTGACCGAGGGAACATCTACGAGTTTGCGAGTCAGTTCAATAACGTCGAGCATGGGCTTTAGAATCACAGACATCTTAGCACCTGTCTCCTGATTTCTTCTCCACGTCATGTGGTCTGGGGTCTGCGGTCAGGCTCTTTCGTACTTCGCCCGCACGACGGTCTTAATTCCGCCTCGCCTGTTGAAATCCCCAACGACTTCGCAGCGAACGGGGTCACAGGCACTGACGATATCGTCCAGAATCGCATTGGTGGCATGCTCGTGGAAGATCCCCCGGTCCCGGTAGGAAAGAATATAGAGTTTCAAGGACTTCAACTCGATAATCTTCTGATCTGGGACATACTTGATGTGGATTGTTCCGAAATCGGGCTGCGCTGTTCTGGGGCAGACTGCTGTAAATTCCGGGCACTCGACATCAATCTCGTACTCTCGACCCGGATACTCATTGGGAAAAGTTTCCAATTCCGAAGACACGTCTCACCCTCCCTATTGTCACAGGTGCGTCATCGAGAGATTCAGCCGGTCACTTGACGGAGTGTAAAACACCCCTCATTCGAATGTAGTGACCCAGGTACGTGCAGATGTAGGAGTAGTCTCCAGGAGGCGGAACCGTGAAGACAACCTCTGTGCGTTCCCCGGCATTGGCCATAGGAGTATAGGCGAGAATCGCTTTACTATCGGGAATGTAGTCTTTGGCTTCCCCGGCCTGAATCCCTCCGATTCCAATGCTTTCAATTGTGGCTTCGTCCTGAGGCCCCACGTTCAAGAGCACAAAATTGTGACGCATTCCCGGATTGGTGGCGATATTGTCCATCACCACCTTGAGTTGGGAACCTGCCTTGGCAGTAATCTCCACCATTTCGAAAGCCACCTGATTGTCCACTGGTTTGAGGATCACTTCTTGCGGCGTCGACTGGGCCTGGCTGTAGCCTCCCCATGCAACAGTCAGAAAACAAACAAGCAGAACCGCCAGATACTTATCCCACATTAGCCCTCCCTCTAAAAAAGCAGTTCAAGAGCATAACACATCTGTCCAGACAACCAAGTCCGGCAACTCTTAAGATTGATGATCAATTTCAGTTGGGAAAGTCCCGGCTAAGCTCCTGGGAGTCGGGATTGCTACTGTTCCGCAGCCAGCGGTTGCGACTTCGTGGTGTACAGATAACGTTTGATCTTCCGGGTAGTCGTCTTCTTAAACTCTTCAGAGCGGAGTCGGAATTTTTTCACACGTTTATAGCGAGCCAAATCCTGGCACTTCTTCTTGACTTCTTTTCCGATCACCTCGTGTATTTTCGCCTGGTCATAATTGCTGGGACCCAGCTCCTGATCAAAAGTCTCGGTGTGGGGAACGATGATGGCTTGCACCTCAACCTTGGAGGGATCCTCTTCGGGACCACCCCACACCAGGGACTCTAAGATGTACGGGCTTTCATTGAGAAGGGCTTCAACTTCCTCGGGATAGACATTTTTTCCGTTGGGGGTCACGATCACCGATTTCTTGCGACCGTTGATATAAAGAAAACCATCCTCATCGAAGTACCCGAAGTCCCCCGTATGCAGCCACCCTTCCCTCAAGCTCTCTCGCGTAGCCTCTTCGTTGAGGTAATACCCGGTCATGACCGAGGGCCCACGTACCAGAATCTCCTCGTCAACGATCTTCACTTCCAACCCCGGAAGGGGCAATCCCACAGACGCATCCTTGAAGCAATTCACGCGGTTCACCGCGATGATGGGGGAAGCCTCACTCATCCCGTACCCCTGGATGAAATCAAACCCAAGTTCGCGCAAGCCTTTGGCCACTCGAGGATTCACGGCAGCCCCGCCTGAGATGAGCAATCTCATGTGCCCACCGAATTTGTCATGGATGGGCTTGAAAAGCCGGCGGCGAAGGTTCAATCGAAACAACCGTTGGGAAACCGAAGCAATCCCTTGGGCCACTCGAAATTTACTCTCCCCTTTTTCTTTGATTCCGGCTTCAATTCGCCGGTAGAAGCTCTCAAATAGAAGAGGCACACCCAGCATCACCGTAGCCCGGGTTTCCTGCAAATTCTCGGGAATGCGGCGGAGATTTTCAGCATGACAGACCGTACACCCCTGATAAAGCGCCAGCAGAAAACCGCCCATGTTTTCATAGGTGTGATGCAGTGGCAAAACGGAAAGGAGCACCCCACCCTCAATCGAGACATGCTGCGAGGTGGCCATGATGTTGGCCACGATATTCCCCTGGGTGAGCATGACCGCCTTGGAACTTCCGGTGGTTCCGGAAGTGAAGAGAATGACGGCCAGATCATCTCCACTGAGTTCGACCTCTTGAAAAGACTGACTTCCGGCTGATAGGGCGTCACGGCCTTTTTTGAGTGCATCCGGGAAAGCAATATCGGCCCCCTTCTTTTCCTCCTCCATGGAGATCAACTGCTCCAGACAGGGAATCGTCTTCCGAGACTCCTTGAGTCGATGGACATACTCCCTGGAGCAGATCAAGACCCGGGGTTTGGAAAAGTTGAGGATGTGGCGGATCTCTCGATCGGTGAGGTCCTTGTCAACGGGCACAGCGACCAAACCCGCTGTGACCGCTGCCAGGTAGGTCACGGCCCATTCGGTTCGATTTTCCGACAGCATGGCTACGCCGTCTCCCTTTTTTAGACCGAACTCTGCAAAAGCCGTGGCAAGCTCGGCAACACGCTCGAAGAGTTGACTGTAGGTGAGGGGCTGATAAGTCCCGTTTTTCTTGCTTTGAAGAGCAACCCGATCCCCATATCGACCGGTCACCTGAATCAGGAGATCACGCAGTTCCTTGATCGGATAAATAGAATGAAGAGGCGGTTTCTTCACACCGAAGGATTGTACAGGAAGTCGCTTCGAATGACCATGAAGCGAATTGCCTCATCAAAAATCTATTCGAAATGGATACGTTGCCTCATTAAAAAATCTATTCGAAATTGCCTGGCCCTGAGCAGGGGAATAGAAGTGTCCTCCATGAAGGAATGGAGGGCACCAATGAGGTTAACGATGGCAGAAAAGCGTGTATTGATCAAAAGTTTTGCCCCCCGCTACCGGAAGAAGGGCAAGAAGGTGAAGGGGGAAGTGTTGACGGAGTTTACCCAAATGACGGGCTACAACCGCTGCTATGGAGCCTATCTGCTTCGCCACCAGGGCAAGCGGATCCGGTTGAGCCCCAAGCTGGTGGCGGTAGGGGATATCGGCAAGAGAGTACGGCGAGAGCGGGCCCGCAAATACGACCAGAAAGTTCTAAAGGCGCTGACGATGATCTGGGAGATACTGGACTATTTGTGTGGCAAACGTCTGGTCGCGATTTTGCCGGAAGTGGTACCCATTTTACAAAGACATGGGGAACTGAAAGTGGATGCCAGCACCCATGAGCGGTTGATGCAGATCAGCGCCGCCACCATCGATCGGCTGCTGGAGCCCGAAAGGTGCAAGCACCGTCTCAAAGGACGATCCGGAACCAAGCCGGGAACGCTGCTCAAACACCAGATTCCGATCAAGCGTTTCGCCGACTGGCAGGAGGATCGCCCCGGTTTTGTGGAAGTGGACCTGGTGGGCCATGAGGGAGGCCAGGGTCGGGGGGACTACCTTCAAACCCTGGATGTGACGGACGTGTACACGGGCTGGACAGAGGTCCGAGCGGTGCGCAATAAGGCCCAGGTGTGGGTCCTGGAAGCGATGAAGCTGCTTCAGAAGCGCTCGCCCTTCCCTTGGCTGGGGATGGCTTCGGACAACGGCAGCGAGTTCATCAACAAGCACTTGATTCGTTTTTGTGAGCAGGAAAAGATCAGCTTCAGCCGAACCCGCCCCTCGCGCAAGAATGACAACCCTTATGTGGAGCAGAAAAACTATTCGGTGGTTCGGCGGGCCGTGGGTTATGCTCGCTACGAGGGAGAGCGAGAACAGGAGCTGGTGAACGAGTTGTACGATCGGCTGCGACTGCAGATCAACTTTTTCAAGCCGGTCATGAAGATGGTGGCCAAGCAACGTCGAGGGTCTCGGATCTGGAAAAAGTATGATGTGCCGAAAACTCCCTACCGGAGGATCTGCGAGTCCCCTGAGGTGGCGGACAAGATCAAGCGGGAACTGGCCCGAGAGTATGAGAAGCTCAATCCGGCCCAGCTGGCACGGCAGATCGGCTGGCTTCAGAATTGCCTTTTGCTCAAACCGACTCCTGAGCAGAAGAAACGATGGGAAGCGGGCTGGATGTGAAAATCTTTCTCTTGCTGCAGGCTGCGGGTGTTGGGCAAGGGGTTGCCACTCCTCTGGTTGGTGCTTTTTACCACCACTTTTTGCAATCCCTTTCGGATAGATTCTTAGTGAGGCAACGAATACCCTTTGGAATAGATTTTTACGTGAGGCAACGGGGTCCCGACGCATGGACGCAGGTGGAGCATGATTCCGTGGCAAGTCGGATTCTACTTGCCTTCAACTTCCTTGCAGGTTTACTATCGGGGAAAGCCTCCTCTCATTCATCTGGGAGAGTTGCCATGCCCAACAGACAATTAACCATGACAACATGCAAAAACTTGCTACCGTCGTCATCCTGGCGGCAATGTCCCCGGTGTTGCTGGTTCTTGTCGTAGTTTCTACAACCTACTTACTTAGTGTCCTTGTTGCCATAATAGAGTGAAGCTGTTGACGCAGGCGGAGTAGGATTCCTTAGCTTGGCGAAGATGTTCCGAAGTGTTCGGGGGAGGGGGTCTGTACGGTAGGGGTGAGTATACTTTTTTGAAAAAATAAACCTCTATAGCCCTCTATACCCCTAGGGTGTACACATCGGGACAATCCAGTCTTGTAAGAGCCTCTGCGGCGGATGAATCTTGAACCGTAAAAAAACAGCAGTCCAGCTCCCTACCCCACCCAAATCCACCTAACTTTCACCACTCAAATCTGCACCCTATCTGCACCCTGGCCCAAAATGACCCTTTTGAGGGCTTCGCCAGATTTTCCTTAAATGATTGATTAATAAGGAGTTACAGTGGTCGGGGCAGAGGGATTCGAACCCCCGACTTCCTGCTCCCAAAGCAGGCGCGCTACCAGACTGCGCCATGCCCCGACGTTGTGTAGAGTTCTTCATTCTAGCAGATGACAAGAGCGGTGGGGAGAGGCTGATTTGCGATGATTGTGGGCTAGCAGCCCGTGGTGGAAGTACATTTTCTGAGCTCAGGTGGTACCCACCGGTGGAAGCAGCGAAGGGATCGCTGAGTTGGGTTTTTCGGGCCAAGCAGCCGGAATCAGTCCGAACAGGCCCTTAAGACGCTTGAACAGCGACAAAATCAGTAGCATCAGGGCGCAAATCCGCCCCTGCAGACCCCGCGGCGTTCCCACACCCAGGCTCTGACGCATCAGCATCCCCAGATTGAAGGCGCTCACCTGGATCAGCAGTCGCTTCAACACATTCTCATGTCCCCGGACATGCAGCCGTCTCATCCCTCCGCTCCCGTACAGATGCGCACAGGGTCGCTCCAGCTGCTCTCCTCGTTGCCGCAGCAGCCGCTGCCCTCGCTCTCCCCGGATGCGCCGCCGATTCGCATACACCGCTTCCTGCCCCTGCCGGTCTCCTCGCCAGCGTCGCTTCCCTCGCCTCGGTTCGCTCACATAGCTGCGCAGTCCCACCGCATCCAGGTCCACCATCCGCTGCGTGCTGTGATACCCCTTGTCGGCCACCACCTCTTCGATGCCTCGTCCCTCCGGCAGCGCTTGTTCCACCTTCTCGGCCGCTTCCGTCAGGGTCTTCACCATGGTCTGCGTGTCCCCTTGATCGGCTCCCTGTACCGTCACCGAGACAATCGCTCCGGTCTCCAGATCCACTGCATGCTCCGCCTTGTGCGCCAGGTGCGTCCGCCCGTCCTTCATTCTGGTAATCCGCGCATCCGCATCATGCGGGTGCTTCCAAACCCGGTTCGATCCTTTGCCCGTGCGCTTGCGGTCCAGTTTGGCCAGATCTTCCCGTCGCGGCGTCTCAATCCCGGAGGCTTTCGCCAGCTCCATCAAAAACTCTTCATACCCCTGCTCGCTGTCCCGGCGCACGATGCTGCGCAGCGCTGCATTCGCTTCCAGCGTAGTGGCATCGATGCCGATCGTCTTGCCCCGCAGCAGGCCGCTCGCCCCGATCCGCTTCAGTACCCAGTCAAAGACTGCTTCGTGGGTAGCCACATCGATCAGTCGTCGGGTTCGGGAGATCGTGGAGTGATCAGACGGCGACTCGCTCAGTTTCAATCCCAGAAACTCTCGCAGTGCCAGAGAATCAGCTGCTCTCCAGGCTATTCCTCGTTCCGATCCGATCCCTTCGAAATACCCCACCAGCAGCAGCCGAAAGTACACTCCCGGAGCCAGGCTCGGTCGCCCCATCTTGTCTGCATAGAACTTCGCACACAGTCCCTCCACGAAGTCGTCAAAGCCGTGTTCGTTGAAAAGGCCATTCAGTCTTTCGTAGAAGGGATGGCCGGCGGTGCGGGGCAGCTCACTGGTGGCGACTCACAGGTCTTCTTGCTGTCGACGTTTCTTTTTCCCCATTGCCATGGGGTCACTCTAGTGTCGCTGTGTGACCCCTTATCCTCGACTTTCACCACGGACTGCTAGCGGCGTCCATGGGTAGCTCTATAACCCTTAACAGTTGACACCGGCAACGGCAAGGCAGTAAATTTCCCTCACATCTACGGAGAGTCAGGAAGAGACCATGTCCATAAGGCCGATCAAACGACTGATCAAAGCGAAGCCCACCATCGAAGGTGCAGGCGTGCACTTGCGCCGAGCTTTCGGGTTTGGCAATAGCCAGGATTTCGACCCGTTCCTCCTGCTGGACGATTTTCGAAACGACAAGCCGGAAGACTATCTGGCGGGTTTTCCCTGGCATCCTCATCGGGGGATCGAGACCATTACCTACATCCTCTCGGGCAACGTGGAGCATGGCGACAGCCTGGGGAACCAGGGTATTCTAGCTGCCGGTGACGTGCAGTGGATGACGGCGGGAAGTGGCATCATTCACCAGGAGATGCCCCGGGGGGACCGTGACGGCAAGATGCACGGCTTTCAGCTGTGGCCAATCTCCCCTCATCCCTTAAGATGACGGCGCCTCGCTACCAGGACGTCCAGTCAGCGGATATTCCCGACGTCGTCGACGATGACGGAACTAGGATTCGTGTCATTTGCGGCAGCGTTTGGGGTGCCACCGGGCCCGTCGATGGTATCGCTGCGGAACCCCAATACATCGACGTCTCGGTGCCGCCCGGAAAGAGAAAGAGCCTTCCCGTTGAGACCACGCGTCACGCCTTTGCCTATGTTTTTGCGGGCTCGGGGAGATTTTGCAACGCTTCGGTTCCCCTGGACGTACCCACCGAGGGGGTGAGCTGGTCGGATACCTCTCTTTCCGAGGAAGCGGACAACCGATCGCTCGTGCTATTTGATCGAGGTGATGAGGTCACCGTTCAGGCGGGGGAGAAAGGGATCCGGTTTCTGCTGGTCTCGGGAAAACCGATCGAAGAACCCGTCGCCTGGTACGGGCCCATCGTGATGAACACTCAAGAACAGCTCAAGCAGGCCTTCGCCGAGTTCAAGGCGGGGACTTTTTTGAAACACAACTAACACCGCTTTACGACTCTGCCCGAGCGCCGGGTTGCCGGTGGCCGGCAACCCGCCCCAAAATCGGACTCAAAACAGACCCAGCCGGGACTATGCTGAATCCGGGCTTAAGGCGGCACACTCTCGGTATCGAAAGCAGCTGACCAGGTGGTCGTTGACCAGACCCGCCGCCTGCATGTGAGCATACATGATGGTGCTCCCCACAAACTTGAGCCCTCGCCTCTTGAGATCCTTGCTCAAGGCATCCGATTCCGGTGAGGTGGCCGGAATATCGGCCATGGCCTTCCAGCGATTCTGAAGGGGACGGTCTCCCACAAAGGCCCAGATGTGGGCATCGAAGCTGCCGAACTCCTTCTGGATGGCCAGAAAAGCTCGGGCATTACTTACCGCGGCGGTGATTTTGAGGCGATTGCGAATGATGTCGGGATTCTGAATCAGAGCTTCAATCCTCTTTTCGCTGAAGCGAGCGACCTGGACCGGATCGAAGTCAGCGAAGGCTTTTCGGTATCCCTCTCTCTTGTTGAGCACCGTGGACCAACTCAGACCGGCCTGTGCACCCTCCAGAATCAGAAACTCGAACTGTTTGCGGTCCTCATGGACAGGAACTCCCCACTCCCGATCGTGGTACTGGATGTACAGTTTGTTTCCACCCTCTGCCCAGGCACAACGCCTTTTTTCACTCAGTTCCCTCAGGGCTCTTCGTATCCCTTGCGCTTCAGGCATCAGTCCAGTTCAGCCCACTCTTTTCTGGGGTCGGGTGGATTCCACCAAACATCCATCCCAAAATCTCGAATCACCACCTGGGCGGCGTTGTAGCCCGGAGCTCCCGTGATGTTGCCCCCGGGGTGGGTCCCAGCACCGGTCAGGTAGAGGCCATCGATGGGAGCCTTGTAGCCGGAGACCTGAGGCAGAGGCCGATTGAAGCCGAGCTGCTCGGGAATCAGCGCGCCCACGTGAAAATCCCCTTCCCTCATGTTGATGAGATGGCGCTCGGTGTCGAGGGGCGTCTGGGGAAACTTGTAAATGATGTTCTTGCCCTGGGGGGCAAGATTGGGAGCATACTCGGCCCAGCGAGCTAGCACCATGTCCAAGTACTGATCTTTGATCTTGTCCCATTCTTCAGGCGTGGCGTCCTTGATGGAGTAGGGAGCAAATTGCCACGCGATCAGAACGTGCTTCCCTTTGGGCGCTCGGGTGGGATCAAAAAGGGTCGGGCAGGCGCACTGAATGCCGATGTTCTCGGTAGGATGGCCTTCGATGACCTCATTGAGGTGACCGATCACCGCCTCCGGAGTCTCATACCCCACACAGGTATTGAAGCACTGGTTGATCATCGGATCCCACTTTGAGGAGGTGTAGTTGGGGGGTTCATGCGTTCCGGCGTGCAGGGCAAAGAGCACACCAAAGCTCTTGCCGGAAACACCATATTTGTAGTTTTGGATTCCCTCCACGATGGCGCTGTCCAGATGCTTTTTCCCAACGAAGCGCAGGAAGGTCTGGGTGGGGTCCACGCCACTCACCACACACTTCCTGGCCATGAATTTTCGCCCATCTACGGCCTCCACACCCGTGGCTCGTCCATTCTCAATGAGGATCTGAGCAACTTCCGTGGCTGGAAAAATCGTGCCCCCATGGCGGGCGATCATCCAGCTGAGAGAATGGCCCAGCTGGCGGGCTCCCCCCCGCGGCAGCATGGCCTTGTTCCCCATGACGGTCATGGCCACGATGGAGAATCCGGTATTCTTGACGGTGGGCACCGGAAGGTAGCCCCGGACCGAAAAAAGAAAGAGATAGAAGGCCCGCACGACTTCGTTTTCGAAGATCTCGTGGACCATCTCATAGGCGCTTTTCTGGTTCAACTCCAGAAACTCCCGACCCACCTTGCTCTTTTTCAAAAGATCACGTTCTTCATCAGGAGGAAGGGGCGGAGAATAGTCCCGGGTAAACCAGATCTTTCGGCCCACGTCCTCATATTTCTTGTAGATCTCGTAGTAAGTTGCGGCATCTTTCTTGGAAAAACGCTCAATGGATTTTCGAGTGAGGTTGGGATCGGCATGAACCATCAAACAGCGGCCATCGCTCAGCGGCATGCCGTTGTTGACCTGAGGATAAATGTACTCCAGACCATACTGGTCCAACTCCAGATCGTTGTGCCAGGGGAGATTGGGAATATTTCGATGAAACTGGGAATGGTATTCGTGGATAAAGCCCGGATGCCAGGGACTGGGAAAGGTACCGGCTCCTCCGCCAATAAAGGCGGTTCTTTCCAAAACGGCCACCTTGAGCCCTGATTTGGCCAGATAGCCGGCCAGAACAAGAGCATTGTGGCCCGCGCCGATCACAACGCTGTCAAATTCCCGAGTGCTCATGACTTCTTACCTCCTAACGAATAATCCACGATGTTCCTGGATGTGGTCTGGGGCTCACTGGGCAGGGGTTTTCCCTCTCTCGAAGCGCCGCTCACGGCTTCGTTCAATGAACCCCTTCGGTAACCCTCCAGATCGACGGTCACAGAAGTGAAGCCTGCTTCCCGAAAGCGCCGATTGATCTTCTCACGCACTTGGGGAGCCCACAGTTTTTGCAGCTCCTCGGGAGCCACCTCCAGCCGGGCCACGGAATCATAATAGCGAACTCGGTAGACGCGAAAGCCCAAATCGCGCAGCACCCTCTCGCAGCTCCCCACCTGAGTCAGACGCTCCGGGGTAATGGCGGTTCCGTACGGGAATCGGCTGGACAGGCAAGCCAGCCCGGGCTTGTCCCAGACCGGGAGGTCAATTCGGCGTGCGGCCTCTCGGATGTCGCTTTTGGTGAACTCCAACTCGTCCAGAGGTGAGCGCACGCCATACTCTCTGGCAGCCTTGCGACCGGGCCGGTGATCACTCCGATCATCCACGTTGAAGCCATCCAGGACGTGGGGAATGCCCAGGCCACGAGCCTGTTCCACGGCGGTTCCGTACATCTCGGTCTTACAGAAATAGCAGCGATTCACCGGATTGGCGGCGTAGCGCGGGTCGTCCAACTCTTGGGTTTCCACCAGCAGGTGACGGGCACCCAGTTGCTGGGCCAAATGCCTTGCTTCGGCCCCCTCCTCCCGAGCAAGACTGGGGGAAACCGCGGTCAGGGCCACCGCATTCTGGTCCAGAACCCCGACCGACTCAGCCAGCAGGAAGCTTGAGTCTACACCTCCTGAGAAGCAGACCACGACTTGCTCTAGCTGACCAAGCAGATCTCGCAGTCCTGTGACTTTCTCCTCTAAGGTTGGCATTTTCAGACGATTCTACTGAGGGCCCGATGGGCCCGTCAACTTGCTGGTGCTTCCGCGCAATCTTGTGTTGCTGCTTCTCCTTGTGCTAGCCTCGGCGAAAGCACGACAAACTCACGACAAAAGGAGGGGCCAGCGTGGCAGGACATACAACACAGGGATCGCTCCAGGCGGTCCGACGGGCGCGTCGCGAAGTCCGGAGGAAAGGTAGAATAGCTATTTTGAGTGCCGTTTTGGCACTCACGGTGTCACTGTCGTTGGCCCAGAGCAATCCTCTCTACATTCCCTTTAGCCCCTCCGATGTGAACGGGGTTCTTTACAAACCCGACGCGGGCCCTGCGCCTCAGTCTGAAGGTTGAACGAGGCATTAAAACACGAGTGTGATGAAGGCTTCAGATTTGTTTGTCCAGTGCTTGGAGACAGAGGGTATCGAATACATCTTCGGAGTTCCGGGCGAAGAAAATGCCGACTTCATGATGTCTCTCCAGCGATCGGATCAGCTCCAATTCATCCTTTGCAGGCATGAGCAAGGTGCCGCCTTTATGGCCGAAGTTTATGGGCGTTTAACCGGTAATCCAGCCGGGGCCCTCGGTACTCTCGGTCCGGGCGCCACTAATCTCATCACGGGCGTTGCCGACGCTAACATGGATCGTGCGCCGATGCTGGTACTCACCGGACAGGGAGATTCTCAAAGACTCCACAAGGAGTCCCACCAAATGATGGATGTGGTATCCATGTTCCGTCCCGTCACCAAATGGGCCCAGTCCGTGCTTCATCCTGACAGTATCCCGGAAATTGTCAGGAAAGCTGTTCGCCTGTCCCGTACCGAGAAACCAGGTGCCTGCCATATCGAACTGCCCGAGAACCTCGCTAAGCTGGACGCAACGACCGAGCCCATCGAGCCGCGACGATTTCGGCGGGCCGTACCCGACGATAAGATCGTGGACCAGGCCTGGGATATCATCCGCCAAGCCAAGCGCCCCATCATCCTGGCCGGAAACGGCACCATCCGCAAACGTGCCACCAGGCAGCTGCGCGAGTTTGTCGGTAAGACTGGAATTGGGGTTGTCAGCACCTTCATGGCCAAGGGTTGTGTGGACAAAGACCATGAAGCCTGTATGTATACGGTGGGCCTGCAGGCCAGAGATTATCCGGTGGTCGCTATTGAAAGGTCCGACCTGGTGATCTCCCTCGGGTACGACATGGTGGAGTACCCTCCTCGTCTATGGAACTCAGACGGTCTGCGCAAGATCGTTCACATTGATTTCATCCCCTCAGAAATCGATGAGAACTATCGTATCGATGTGGAGGTCATTGGCGACCTGGCCCACACTTTGTGGATGCTCAATGAGCGGGTCGACGCCTTGGGGGCTGAGAAGCTGGCGTTCGATCATGCCCATACCCGAAAGGCGCGCGTCCTAATGAAGCAGGATTTCGAGGAATACCAGGACGATGACACAGAGGGATCGATCAGGCCTCAGAAGGCACTTTGGGATATTCGTCAGACGATGGGCCCGCATGATGTGCTCCTCTCAGATGTAGGCGCCCACAAGATGTGGATCGCCCGCTACTACCAGTGCCACGAACCGAACACGTGTCTGATTCCCAACGGATTCTGTTCCATGGGGTTTGCACTTCCCGGTGCTATTGCGGCGCATCTGGTTCATCCAGACCGTCGTATCCTGTCGGTATGCGGTGATGCAGGATTTCTGATGAATGTTCAGGAAATGGAAACCGCCAAAAGACTAAACGCAAACATTTCAGTGGTGGTATGGAAGACAAAGCTTATGGTCTGATCGCCTGGAAACAGCAGGACCACTTCGGTCGTCACACGGATTTGAGTTTCTCTAATCCTGACTGGCTGCAACTGGCCGAGGCTTTTGGCTGGAACGGGTTCTGGTGCAACAGGAGCCGGGACCTGAAAAGTACGCTGGAAAGATCTTTTGAGGCCCAAGGTCCTTCTCTGGTTGTGATCCCCATCGACTACGGTGAGAATGAACTTCTGACGAAAAGACTGGGAAACATCGGATGCACAATCTAATGACTCCTGAAGCGCATCCGAACAGAGAAGGGTGGAAGCTAATGGCTCATAGCGTAGATAACGTAATTGACGCCAAATTTGAAAGCCTCATTCGAAAGGTTGATAGGGTAGAAACTTTGGGGCGACCATTCCCAGTAGTCACCGATGTCGTTGTTGAAGTTGACAACCGCCTGCAGCCGACCCGTGTCGTCTGAAATACCCCAAAACTCCGGCTTCCGGTGACGAAGGTAAAGGGGCGGAAGCACATCCAGTGTTTCGATCTCGTAAAATTGTTGAAAAATGGGGTGCTCGATGGTCAGCCGCTGCAGGTTCCTTTCAGGAAGAACCAGGCGGATACACCGTTGGAAATTAGCCCAATCGCGGGCCCCGTCGAAGTCATCAAAGATGGCAAAGCCTCCTCGGTCCAGATACTCTCGAAGATTGGCGGCTTCCTGCGGAGTGATCATCCAGCCACCTGGTTCGCTGAAATAGATCAGAGGGTAGTTCATGATCTCCGGGTCATCCAGCCTGACAATGGAAAAGGATTGCGGCGTGGTCTGTATAGCCGTTAGCTCGGAAAGAATGGTCAATAGGCTTCTCTCAGCGTAGGGGTAGTCCTGAGCCCAACCTGGGGTCCAACCTCCGCCGTAAGAGTTGAACTGTATCCGGGCGAAGTGGAATTCTTCCGGAGGTCCGGACGGTTCGACTTTCACATCCAGGACGGCTTGTGACATTCCTCCGATCAGCAGGAAAAGAGCGCTCCCGCTGATGATTCGGGCTAAGTTTATGGTCGCGAAAAACCTGGAATCCTTCATGGCTGAGGCGGCTTGACCTCCCCTTCCTGAGCGGCTTCGATGAATCCTCTTTCTCCTTTATAGCGGATTTCGTTCATTGCCGTCTATCCATAAGGGAATGAGGTCCCTGCGAAGTGGATCAGTAGGGTACTGAACCATGGGACCTCGAAGAGATAGAGTGGCCGTAATATCAAAAGGAGCCTCATCGTAGAGCCGCCAGACCCCTGGCTTGAAAATCTCGCTGGGCCATGCCTCGTGCCCCTACCTCCTCCTCGCAGACGCCAATCCCCACACCGAAAGTAGAGTTGCCCCAACAAGTCCTCCCCATGATACCCAAAAGGGAATTTCCTGTGGTCCCAGTTGCACGGTCCAGTGAAAGAGAAGTCTCAAAAGGTGTAGAATCGCAGCGAATCCAAAGATTATTGCAGCTACGAAGTTAAAGTACCTCACAAGGATTCCACCTCCTGAGAAGCAGACCACGACTTGCTCTAGCTAGTTCCCATCCGGAAGACTGTAAATAGTTGGAAATAAAAGGGTAAGTACGCATTTTCGAGCTCTGATTTTGTCAGGGTCGTTTGATAAGTTATTTGGTGTAAAACAATAAAAACAAACGACTTAAAACAAAACCAGGAGCCCGAAAATGCGTAAGAACCGAGAAAATCAACTCCCTCTTTCCCCTTCCTGGCCCGATCATCGCCTGGCCCGGGAACTGGAATCGATCTCCAAGATCCTGGATCAAAATCCATCGATCTCCGATCTGGTTTTATACGATCTGTGTGACAAAGTCAGCTCCAAGAACGGAGCCCGGGGCATGACGGCCGAGCAGGTCCTACGTTGTGCTCTGATCAAACAAACCCACCAGTTCTCCTACGAAAAGCTGGCTTTTCACCTGACCGACTCGCAGAGTTTTCGCACCTTCTGCCGGCTCCCCTATAGGGTCACCCCCAGCAAATCCACCTTGCAGGAGAACATCTCGCGGATTGAAGCCTCCACTTGGCAGGCCGTCAATCGGGTGCTGGTCAGTTGGGCTGATGAGAAAGGTTTGGAGAAAGGGCGTAAGATTCGAGTGGATGCCACCGGAGTCCAAAGCAACATCCGCCATCCCCTCGATAGCCAATTGCTTTACGATTCCATTCGGGTCGTGACCCGCCTTTTAAAACGGCTCAACCAGCAGGAGTCCCTCTCTTTTGTGGATCATTGCCGAGGTGCCAAAAAACGTTGTTTGAACATCCGAAACAGTCGGGGCGAGAAGCGCAAAAAGCATTATCGGGATCTCTTGAAGATCGCTGGCAGGACCCTGGGTTACGGCACCCTGGCACTGGAGCAGGCACCGCGGTGGCAGGACCCCATCAGCCAGGTCCTGGCCGAAGCGTTGGCCCACAATCTGAATCTAATGGGGCGAGTGATCCAACAAACCCAGCGTCGGGTGATCCTGGGCCAGAAGGTCCCGGCCACCGAAAAGATCGTCTCCATCTTTGAAGAACACACCGACATTATCGAAAAAGGCTCCCGCGAGAGCCTCTTTGGCCATAAGCTTTATCTGACCGTAGGCAAATCCTCGCTGATCCTGGATGCGGTTCTGATGAACGGCAATCCGGCCGACAGCCAGCAGGTCAAGCCCTTATTGCAGCATCAATGTCGGCAATACGGTCGTTATCCCCGCCAGGCCAGTTTCGATGGGGGCTTTGCCTCTTCAGACAATCTCAAGTGGGCCAAGAATCAGGGAGTTCAGGACGTGGCCTTTGCCAAGAAATGCGGATTGAAGATCCAGGATATGGTCCGATCCAGTTGGGTCTACAAACAGCTGAGGCGATTCCGAGCCGGCATTGAAGGTTGTATCTCCACCGCCAAACGGGTCTTTGGTCTCACTCGCTGTCTCTGGAAAGGTTGGTCTCGCTTTCAGCGCTACGTGCACCTTTCGGTCGTCAGCTACAACCTGGTCGTGCTGGCACGACTCCTTGTATAACTTCTCCCTGTTTGCTCACTTCCCCACGCCATCTTGCAGGGTGAGGTGTCGCCTTAACGTGCCTTTGCGGAGCGGCAAAGAACTCCTCCCGATAGCCAAGCAAAAGAGGGTGTCTTTCAGAGTGCTGTGATAGGCTAACTTATTACTATTCAATAAAATACCGGTTTGAAAACCCCAGTTTCCGGATGGGAACTAGCTAACGAAGCAGATCTCGCAGTCCTGTGACTTTCTCCTCTAAGGTTGGCATTTCCAGACGATTCTACTGAGGGGCCGACGGGCCCGTCAACTTACTGATGCTGCCCAGCTGCCGGGTGCTTTTTACGGGCACTCTTCCTTGCCAACCCACCATCGTTTAGAATGGGAAGCGGATTGAGCGGACAATACAGCCGCGGTCATTTTTAGCGAAAGTGGCGGAATTTGGCAGACGCGCCAGATTTAGGATCTGGTGGGGTAACACCCGTGGGGGTTCGAGTCCCCCCTTTCGCACCATTTATTTTCAATCACTTAACGTGACTGAGCTCTTCACGAGCATCCTCGAATTGGACCAAATTGTGCCCAAATTGTGCCCGTGAACCTTTGAGATAGGCTTCGACCGCACGACCGGCTACACCGATATCCTCTTCGTCAACGATGTTGTAGCGATCAAACACAGATCTGCTTTTGTGACCAGAAATATGCATGGCAACCTTCTCAGGCACACCAGCGCGTGTGAGATTGCGAACGCCAGTCCGTCGAAAATCGTGGAAAAGGGCATCTGACAAACCTACCTTTTCACGAGCCCTACACCACGCATCTCGAAAGTCCTTAATTGGCTTGCCAGTCGAGTGGTTGAAGAAGACCTTCCGGCAGGAAGGGAACCTCTTGTCTCGCAGCTTCTTTTGGGCTTTCAGTTCGTCACATAGCTCTTCACTCATGGGCACAACACGGGACTCATCGTTTTTCGTCTCACCTGGATGGAGGCGGATCACTTGATGGTAAAAATCAACCTGATCCCACTCAATCGACAGCAATTCACTTTTCCTGATTCCACTGTAGTACGCCAACGTGATGATGGGCTTGAGATAACAAGCTAATGCCTTTTTCAGACGAACGTAATCGTGATGCGTGAAGAACCCCCGCCTAACGTTATTTTCCGCCAACATTGGGATGTGGGGCACTGAAATCACTTTCTGTGCTTCCAGGCCCATACGAAGCATCCGCTTGAGAGCAGACAATTCTCTGTTGATCGTGGCATTAGACGGTGGTTTTCCTACCTTCGATTTTTCCCTTTTCCGTTTGGCTATGTACGATCAAACGTGATCCGTTGTGATGTAACAGGCTCTCGTTGAACCACCAAAATACTCTCTCAGGCGAGAGATGTAATACCGAACCATCAACAGTGCTTTTCGATCATTGTTCTTGTAATCATTCAGCAAGTCTTCGGCCAGTTGGTCAAAGGTGGTCCTTTCTGGCTTCAATCCAGAAAAAGTTCCTGTGACAATTGCACCTTCCCTCTTCTTCAACAGGTTCTGCTCCACGGTAATATTTCACCCACCAGATCCTACCCCGTTGAAAGACACTACCCATTTACTTTTTACCTCCTTTCTTTTTGTAATCTGCCATGAAGCCCTCGATGCCACGAAGAACCAACGCCGATGGCTCGATCACTCCTCTTTCCCATCGGGAAATTGTGAACACAGAGACCTGGAGAATCTGCGCCAGCCTCTCCTGACTGAGCGGCAGCTTCACCCGTTCCCGTCGAATGTCTTTACCTGACTTGATTCCTCTTGGCATCACTGCTAATTTTATACCAGTCATTACGACAAGTCAATATGCCAGATATCCTTTTTATAATAGGATCTTTTGAATATGAATCCACTGCGACTGAATCGTGAGCAACTGGCTCAATTGGCAGAATCAATGTAGGAAAGTTCTTCACAGGACGAGAGGAAAGTCATATTGGAAGTCTGGGACGCTTTTCAGCCGCTCCGCAACCTCTCTGAATCGTTGATTGGACCAACCAGGAGTCCTGCTTCTACCCCACCCCCTGAGGAGGATCTCGCCGCCCGGACACTCTAGCAACACGCGTAACCCTGAAGACACCTGAAGTAGGACGGGCGCATCAGATTTTGAGTCTGTTTCAGAGCAGATCCAAAGCGGGGTAAAACTAGGTAACTTGTAAACAGAACAAGGATTTCCGCCACGTCCTTTGATCCGTCGCCGCCGTGGGCGACGCCTAGGACGGCGAGGGGAATGGCGAGGGCCCGGCCCGCGGCCCCAAGGCTAGAAGCCCAGCGGTCGGGCCAGCCAAGTCCGCGTCAGGATCTGCGTCACCGCCGCCACGGCCGTGAGCTGCCTTCCGGCACGACCGGGAGCAGCACGTGGCTGGGGTACTGCGCCGAGTGGTGGATCCGCGTCCGGGCGACCCGCATCTCCATGGTCGTGTAGGGGTTGGCCGCCGTGTTAAGGTTCCGGGCGAAGCTGGGGAAGTCGCTGCTCGATACCTCGATCTGAATCCTGTGCCCGGCCTCGAAGTAGTTGCCGATCGGAAAAAGCTGGACCCGCAGCGCGTAGACCTGCCCCGGCGTGAGCAGCTCGGGATCGCTGAACGAGTTCCGGAAGCGCGCGCGCGCGATGCCTTCCGTGACGTTGAACGCACGGCCATCCGGGGACACATCAAGGACCTTCACCGTTATGTCGGTGTCCGGCACATCGGTGGAGAAATAGATCGTCGCCTCGACGGGGCCGGTGATCTCGATGCCCTCCCTGAGCGGCTCCGACGTATACACTAGCACGTCCTGTCGCGTTTGGACCCAACGGTTGTCGACCGGCCCCTGCGACAACCCTCCACGGGCTCCCCCCGCTCGGCTCGCGACGGTGGGCACTGGGTTGGCTGGGTCGTAGAGGAACTCGTCCGGCCGGCCGCCACCGGGCCCACCCGTTCGGAGCACCCCGTCGCCGAACAGTGTGTTCGCCCGACCGCCGCTATCCAGGTAGTATGGCCCGAACTCGGTGCCCGGGATCGGCCAGGCGTCCGCCACCCGCCAGTCGTTCTTCACCTGCCGGAAGTACAGCACGTTGGGGAGGCTCGGCCGCGGTCTACCCTTCAACCGGTGGTCGAGCCACTGGTCCCGCATGCGGTCCAGTTCGATGATCGCGTCGGGCCCGAAGTCGCGCTCCCCGGCCCTCCGAACCCGGTTGATGGAATGGGTCCACGGGCCTACCACCAGCACGTGGTCCTGGACGGAGCCGGTCCGCACCGCATTCGTGTAGTGCTTGATCGTAGCGAAGAGCTGACCGTCCCACCAGCCCGTGGCGTTGAAGGAGGGGATGTTGAATTTCTCATAGGTGCCCGCGATCTGGAGCGGGGTCCAGTAATCGTTCAGTTTGTCGTTCTCCATCCACTCTCGTAACGTGGGAACGTTCCGCCCCGCCGCCCGGTCGAGCTCGCTCACCGGCAGGTGTCGCATCACTGATTGCCAGTTCCAACCCACCTGGCTCTGCCCCGTCCGCCCATCCACGCCCATGCGCCAGACGTACAGGAGATCCAGCCTGGGTATCCCGTGCCAGCGCATCAGGTCTTCGAAGCCGTCGCCTGTGGCGGCGTGGGCGATGATCGCCAGGTGCTGGGGGTTGTTCTCCCCCGCCATGAGCCACTGGTTCCCCCCCGAATACGACCCTCCCGTCGTGGCCACCTGCCCATCGGACCAGGGCTGGCGGCCGATCCAGGTCAGCACGTCCGAGCCGTCCGCCCGGTCCGTCCGCCAGGGATCGAACACCCCATCCGAGTCGTACCGGCCCCGTACATCCACCGTCACGTACGCATACCCTCGCCGCACGTAGCGCCACGCAGTCTCCATGGTCGTGGGCCCCAGGTTGCCGTAGGGGGTCAGCGTCATCACCGAGGGATACCGTCCTGCCTCGAGGGGCCGGTAGACGTCGGCCGAGAGCCTCACCCCGTCCCGCATCGGTACCGGCACGTCGTACTCTATGGCAATCGGGAAGTCGGTGTGAACCGGCTGCTGGGCCTCCGCTGCGCCGCTGCCGATCAGCAGGAACAGGAGGATTCCCCTCGGCACAACTGGACTTGCATGACCTCCGCGAATGCCCTTCATCGTCTCTCCTTTCCGGATGGCCAGTTCGCTCATAGTCGCTAGCTGCTCCCCCTCCCGGGGACTCCGACCTTCTACGGCCCTTCCCAAGACCTTCGACACTTGTTCAGTCAGCCTCCACAACCTATTGTCAATTTCCGATGTTCGGATTATTCAGGCGCTCGACCTCTGGGAGCGGCAAGCAAGTCGTCGGCCCGTAGGGCGCACCCTTACAATGTAAGCCGGTGTCGAACAGCAGATTGAAGCGCAACATGTCGTTGTGGCGGTGCCCTTCCAGGTACAGTTCCCGGCGCCTCTCCTCGCATATTTGCTTTTTGAGGCTAGTGGACCTCGGCTCGAAAAGCAAGTAAAGACAGGTTTGTGGATAGTGAGAACAACAGGTAGAGCCCGGCCCTCCAGGTTGTGAGAGAGTAATCCTCTGGCTCGGTCCCAACCGCTCAAAAACACTCCCTTGACCGCTCTTTCCCTCCCAGATAGACTACCCCCCAGAAAGCAACTTCTTATCTGCGGCGGCGGGCGGATCTCCGCTCAGATGAAGGCGACGAACCGCTGAATAAAGGTTTTGCAGAGCGAAATATGGAGTTTGCCAATTCCTACCAGACACTTAATAAAGGATGAGGGGCGATGAGTCTTGACAACGGAGCCACGGCCTCTCAGCGTGTTGGGAAGAGACGAATGCCACGGGTTTCCTTCATGCGTCACGCAGCTTTTCCGGCCAGCCTGATCCTCCTCTTTTTGAATGCCGTTTTTCTCCCAGCCGTTACGGCCTCTCAGGGAGGTTCAGGAAGTCCGGGGCCCACCCGGCTGAATCTGGGTTACGGCCAGTCGCTCCCGGGCAGCGAGGTCACCGTGTCCCTCACGCTGACCCTGCCCCAAGGCGTTAAGATCAGTAGCGCCATGACCGACATCGTTTTTCCCGGCCGCTCGCTCTCCTTCCAGGAAGCCAGGCGGGCAATCTCCGCGGAGGTTGCCGGGGCCGACCTCCAGGCGGAGGTCAGATCTGATCCGGAGAACAGCGAAAACCGCATCCTCTCTCTCAAGATCGAGAGCAAAGCGGGGAACCCCATACCGCAGGGGGTGCTGGCGGATCTGGTGTTTCGCATCCTGGACACGGCAGATCTGGGCAGCACGGTCACACTGGTCAATCGTCCCGCCGCCCTCACGGCCTCTGATCCTTCCCAACCTGTGACGCCCGTGAGTGGCAATAACGGAGAGATCGTGGTGGATGAACCAACGACCGTTTTCTCCTGTTTCTTTTACATGCACTGAGCCGTCGGCGTGGTAAGTTTAATGTACTCTTGACCGGCAAGTGGGGCTCGCATAGGATTCTGAAGGAATGGGGCGTACAAAAAAGGGAAAGGTGGATAAGAACATGAAGAAAATCTTCGGTCTGTTTTTGCCGGTCTTGATGCTCTCTTTTGCAGCAGCACAGGCCCAGAACAACCTTCCGGCCGCGGTGGCCAAATACGGTACGGCTGATCAGATCATCGTGAACGGCAAGATCGTCAGCATGGACGATACCGGCATGAATACCAATCCGGGCCGCATCTACCAGGCCATGGCCCTCAAGGGGACCCGCATCATGGCGCTTGGAACCAACCAGGAGATACGCGCCCTGGGCGACCGGAATACGAAAGTGATCGACGTGGGAGGGATGACCGTCATTCCCGGCATCATCGACACCCATGCCCACCTCTTCGGAGATCGCCAGACGGCCGAGCAACTGGGCATTCGGAGTCCCGACGAAGGGGTCTCCGTCCAGGTCGCCGCGGGCAGGGACGTGGAGACCACTCGGATGATCGTAGAAGACGCCATCCGGGAGACAGTCGCCACACTCCCGCCCGGAGACTGGGTGAACATGGGGATCGCGGCCAATCCTGATGAAGGGATCACCTCCTCGCGGGTGCTCTCCTGGGGGACGCGCGGTGTCCTGACCAACCGGGAGCGCCTCGACCGGGCCGCTCCGGAGAACCCCGTCTTGGTGCGGTTCGGCAGCCGGTACGCCATCAACTCCACCGCCTGGGAAGTGGCCGAGGAGTTTCTACCCGGCTTCGGTGAATACGAAGGACAGGAGATTGCGGATGTGGAGAACTCGCAGGATCTGGGACTGGTGGGTGTGGGCGCCAACACCGCCATTACCTGGGATATCTGGTACCGAAACCAGCCCCGCTTTCTTTTGACAGAGATGATTCGCCGCGACTGGGAGGCGGCGGCAGCCCACGGGGTCACGGCCTTCGGTTCGAGCCTGCGCCATCCAAGGATCATCGACGCCGCCACCGAGCTGCATCGTCAGGGAACGGCCCCCATCCGGTTCATGATGCTGTTTGAAACGCACCGCCGGCCCGCCGCCCCGGACGCCATTCGCCAGATGTATCGCATGGTGGGGAACTTCACCGGGATCGGAGACGACATGATGTGGTTTGGGGGCGTCGGCTCGGAGCTTTGGGACTCGAGTTTTCCCATGGTGTGCCTGGGACCCGATGTCCCGGCCAGCCCTCAGATCAAGATCCGCGAGAAGTGTCCCAAGCCGGGTGAGATGTACTGGGACGTCCTTCAAAACGCCCTGGAGGCCGGCTGGCGGCTGGCCGGAGTTCACGGTGTGGGAAGCCATGGCGTGCGGCTCTATATCCAGATGATCGAAGCGGCCATGGCCAACACCGGAATGACCGTTGAGGATATCCGAAATCTGCGTATCACGACCGAGCACGCCGAGGCTATGGGAGCGGTTCCCGATGTGATCGCCAAGCTGAAGGAGTACGGCATCATCGTCAGCGCCAACCCTCCGCGCATGGTCCGCGAGAGCACCTACATCCAGGACTATGGACCTGCCGTTGAGCCCTTCCTCCAGCCGGTCAAGACCTGGCTCAACATGGGGGTCAACGTGGTGGGCCAGTTCGAAGGCTACGAGAGCATCGGCACGAACTTCAAGCGCTACATCACGCGTGAAGTCAACGGAAGGAAGCTGCTTCCCGAGGAAGCTCTGGACCGGGTCATCGTTTTGAAGATGTGGACCACCTGGGCTTCCCGCTACATGTTGAAGGAGAACAACATCGGGACCTTGGAAGAGGGCAAGCTGGCCGATTTCCTGGTGATCGACGAGGACTTCTTCTCCATCGATCCCGAGGAGATCCCCCACATCTTCCCCCAGATGACCGTGGTGGGAGGGACCATCCGCTACCTGGGCAGGGATTTCGCCTCCAAGCTGGGAATGGAGCCGGTGGGCTACCAGTTCCCGGCGGGCCACCACCCCTGGGGCGGCGACTAGCCCTGGGACGAGTAGGGGACGAGTAGGGGACAGTAACCTTTTTGGGGAGGAGTTAATTAATTGATAATAGAGATGTTAGTTTATCTTGAAAAGACTTCTGTCCCCAGTAAGTGTCCCCAGTAAGTGTCCCCCAGTAAGTGTCCCCCAGTAAGTGTCCCCCAGTAAGTGTCCCCAGTAAGCCCCCCCAGTAAGCCCCCCTCAGTAAGCCCCCCTCAGTAAGCCCCCCTCACGTTGTCCTCAACTGGTTTGAAGAACTCAAACGCCTAGTGCCTTACCCTCAGCGAACTCAACGGGCTGATTTCATTTTATGAAACACCGCTTGGAAGGAAGGTTGTCTCTACGTTGCCACTCATAACTCAAGAGTCAATGCTGGCAGGCCAGCAATGGGGGGCAACCTTAGCTCCTAAAATACAACAGCGTGTAATGACACGCTTCAAAGAAGAAGGCATAGAATAGGAAATAAACCCCTTGCTCCCCATTCAAGAGACAGATTTCTACAGCCGCCATTACTCCAGCTCTCTTTGTCCTTCCCTTCGCGCCTTCCTTTGTCTTTAAAAAGCAAACTCCTATCCATTATCTCCCTCATAGATTCATCAGGAGAGCACCGGCTGTCAGCCCGCCACCAAACGAAACGAACAGAACTTTCTGATGACGTTGAATGGTCCCATCTTCCAAAAACATATGTAATACGGATGGAATTGTGCCCGATGTTGTGTTCCCTATCTTTTGAATATTCATGAGGTTTTTTTCAGCCGGAATCCCGGCCATTTTGGCGACACGTTTTAACATGGAGCCGTTTGCCTGATGGAAGATAAAATGATCGACATCATCAATGCTCAGCCCGGTTGCTTGAAGTGTGTCCTGAACCAACCCGGACATCTGCCGGATACCTTCTTTATAGACCGTCGTTCCCTTTAACCTGAAGACGGGTCTGGTCAAACTATGCTTGTCATTATAGATGTTTGCATCATTAAGTCTTAGAATCTCCTTGAGATGACGTTTAGAGTTTGCCTCCAGATGCAGAAACAAGACATCTGGATTCTCTGATCTCTCCACTAATGTTGCAGTCGCTACATCACCCATCAGCACGCATGATGCAGGGTCAGAATAATCCAGCCCGCGTTCCTGTGTTTCCGTACAAATAACAGCTCCTTTTGCTGCCAATCCAGCTTCGATGTTTGCAATAGCCTGACTCATCGCATAAACCCAACCGGAACATGCCGCTTTCAAATCGTAAGCCATAGCATTATAGGCCCCTATCTCCTGCTGCAAATGGCATGCTGCAGAGGGGATTAAATGATCACCGGGGTTATTGCCAACACTCACTGTAGCGAAGATTATGAAATCCAGGTCAAGCACATTCCATTCTGCACGTTTCAAAGCCTGCTTTAATGCTATGCAGGACATATTGACCGCCGTTTCCCGACTTTCTTCCCTTGTCATATCCGCATAGTGGCGCGTGATTATCCCTGTGTTTGCAGCAATTTTTTCTGCATCAAGGTCGCGCAGACGTGGATCTTCAGGATTATTGATTGTCGCTTTTATACGTTCAATAATTTGCTCATTGGTATAAACAGTGTCCGGCAGATAGATCCCGGTTGAAGTGATCCTGACTTTTTTATGATGTGCTCTTGGCATTTGAAATCCTTGTAATCGTCAAGTGGGCTCCCCGCGGCCTTTCAGTGTGTCAGCCCGGATTACGCATCGATTCTCTACTGCAGCGGCGAAATCATCCGCCCTGCCAGCGCGACCCGCAAACGCGGGTGCCCCCGACCCGCAAGCGGGTGCCCCTCGGCCCCTCCTTCGCAAGTTTGGGTGACAAGGGACACTCCCGAAGGCACAGCCGGGCCCGCAAAACCAAAATGATAACCTAGTCCGGCATTTCAAGTCTTGTTGATTAGAGGTATTTCTTGCCTCGTTTGACTGACATAATCAACACGCTTAGTGACTGATAAAGCGCAACGATGGGGTGAGCTGTTCCATTTTAAATGGGCGGCATTTGATTCTATTGGTGGTATTAATAGATACTCAGGAGTATGCCATGACGAAAACTGCATTGAGACTGTCTTTCATTTTGCTTTGGTGTGTTTGTTCGGCAGAGGGTCAGGACAACTTGGGGCCAGTGGTCGGTACGATCACCGAAGATGGGCAGCGTTCCATATCAATGTTTGAGTTTGGAATCGAACAGCTAGAAGAAGCCAAGGCATCTTCTCTCCAATTGCAGCAGTGGGGTCTATCCTGTGAGTATCCTTCAAGCAGACCCGACGAAACACATTGCAGCTTGCGCCGAACTGTCATAGATCGGTGGGGGGAAGTGGGCGAGGCTGCGGTCGACACGATTATCTCTGAACACCAGCATGACTCGTATGACGATACTTTGAACCTCACCCATGTGGATTGGCAAGAAGGGAGGCTCGACTTCAATGTGATTCTCACAGACCGTAACACTATTGAGGTAACGGTGTTGCTGAGTTTCGATGATAAATGGATCTACCTGAAGGACTTCAAAGCCATTGGAGTTGCCAGAGGTATTTCCAGTGACACCATGAGTGCGCTTGAATACCGCATTCCAGAATACAGCTACACGCTTGATGTTCCCGTGCGAATGAAGGGAATGAGATCGGAAGGTCAGAAAAATCTTGAGGATATGCTCCAGTCTTTGTCTCAGGAAGACCGTATGATCTGGGAAAGAAGCCAGGAGGAAGGTGAATTGGGTACATTACTCGATACCGTCGAGTTGGAGCCAAAACTACGGGAGCTATTTCCTGATTATGACGAGATCAAAGCCGGCGAACGAGACTTGTCCCCAGAGGAAGAACGCCGGTTGGAAGTGTTATTTTTTGAAGAAGCCAAAGCCTTTTTTGGAAAGCAAGGTTTTTCAGCAGCTGGTCTGCAAGAGGTATTGGATTTCATGAGGACGACGGTAATCACCCCTGCGAGGTGACCACTCATCGCCTTCCTCACAGGGGAATGCTTCTTTCAGCGAATGCATTCTGCATCAAACCTGCTGCCTGGATATGAAGTTGAGCAGGGTTATCCTCTAAGTATTTCACGGCAACACGAATAAACTGATCAGTTTCGTCCATGCGCTCCTCCTGGGCACGTCCGGCTTTAACCTGTTGATTGAGCACTACACTGCCAGATTCACTTGAAAACCTACCTTTGTGTTCGGATTGTCGGGGTCGCAAGAATCCGTGTCATCCGCTTGTTTTTCATAGTTTTGGATCGTTTTGGATCGTTTGTTATCCAGGTTTAGGATCTGGTGGGATAACACCCGCTGGGGTTCGAGTCCCCCCTTGTTTACCATTTGTTTTCAACAGTTTAAAGGGACGTCCCACCGCTTACCACGTTTTTTCCGGCCTTGTGAAATGAGGGACACGGGGGGGGGACGTCCTCATGTTTTCCACGTTTTTCCCCCTCGCCCGCGTTTTCCCCTGAAAACAGGTTGGTGACGCCCGTCACTGTAAGGCTTTGGGGATATCGCTAGAATCGCGACTATGCGAGTGCAGGAGTGTAACTCCCCAGACAAGTCCATTCTGAGAAGGAGTTTCAGAATAGAGGACTCTTCAAGAATCTCACAACAGGAGGTGCCACTATGAAAGGTTTTTGTTTTCTGCTTGCTTGCTTTATGGCCTTCTCGGTAGGTCTCTATGGGCAAGAGGTGCTTAGCATCGACGACGTTATCGGGATGGTAAAAGCCCGGTTAGGAAGTCGAACGATCGTCCAGAAGATCAACTTGAGTTCAATGGAATCCACGCCTAGTGTTGAGGATATCGTGAAACTCAAAAACGCAGGAGCTCCCCGCAGAGTGATCGAGGCGGTGTTAGCAGCTCCCGTCACAGAACCTCCGGAGGCACCCGCCGCTCCGTCGACCGTGACGTCTCCAGAGCCATGGACCACTTCACCGACTAGGGCCTCTTCAGCGCCGGAATCCACTTCACCGGAGCCCAGTTCCGGTGGACTGGAAAAGGGCGCCTACTCCCATTTTGAGGTGTTCGGCGGCTATTCCTATTTTCGTGGAGACGATAGTGTGAATGGTTCGTTCAATATGCATGGTTGGAATTCAACTTTTGTACAGAACATCAATCAGTGGCTCGGTCTCGTTGCCGATGTCTCTGGGCACTACGGTACGCCTTCAGCACCCTTGCTCGATTCCCAGCGCAACCACACATTCCTGTTCGGTCCGCAGTTTGCCATGCGGTCCCATTCGCGAGTCATTCCATTTGCGCACGGGATGTTTGGCTTTTCTCATGTCAACGTGGGGCTGGCAGGTGTTTTCAACAGTGACATAGGACTGGCCTACGGATTCGGCGGAGGAGTGGATATCAAGATGTCTGACAAGCTCGCCATTAGGGCCGGCCAGGTTGACTACCTCAACATCAGGCTCGCAGGTGTCGGATCCCATAACCTCCGGGTGTCCACCGGAATCGTGGCGGGATTTTAGCGGTCCCTCTGCCACACCGAATATCGAGTTACCTTTCTTAGGCACCAAAAGTTGTCTCCCGTTGAATGGGTAGTTTTTTAGGCCTTCCGATCCCGGAAGGCCTTGCCTCGTTACCTGCAGGAGAAGGAGAGCGGAAATGAGTGGAACTCAATGGTTTTTCGCCTTCCTCATCGGGTTCGGTCTCTTGTCCTTAGGGGTAACCCGTCTCAGGGAGGATCCCCCACCATTCGCCCCCATACAAACCGATATCTCGGGAACCCAAGAGCCTCAGCAAGAAGAGATTCCTGTCCAGGTCATTGAACACTCCATATTACGCGATTGGAAGCCGAATAACGATTACAGAGGCCTTGGGCTGGAAATCCTGGTGAGCGAGAAAGCCACGGAGGATGAGCTCGTGGCACTCATCAAGAAACTGGCAGCGGGACGTGAACATGTGAATATCCGAGTCTATAGTTCCCAAGAGGCTTATCGCCAGGAGCAACGCCAAACCTATGGCGATGCCTACAAACGCGGCTATCTCTTGTTCTACGTCAAGAACCTCACCGGGCGCGGTCCCTTTGATGGATTAAACGAAATCAGGTGGATGCAGGAGAAGGGCGATTTCCCCTATAAGCTGGGTGAGAGGATGCGATTCTGACAGCCCGTCCGGGCTGGGCTGGTTTCGTGGGAACGTGTGAAGGTTTCACATTCCCCAACCCCATTTACAATAGTCCTCACCCCTGGTCCCCGGGGCCCCCTTCTCTCTTAGAGTGTTTGAGCTCGTCTTCCACCCGACTCAACGTTTCGATGATCTTATTGAGCCTCGGTTTGAGGCCGAAAAAGGTGGAGGAGGCCATCACGCACAAAAGGAGAACGAAAACGAGCAACAACAGGAGGACCAGCCCCAAGGCGCTGATGATCGCCATAAACCAGGAAGGCACGTCCTGTAACCGTATTTCGATCTGGGTCTGCAAGAGCGGGCTCAACACAATAAGTGGATTCTATCCCTTTTGTTTATAGAGCGAAAGCCATTGGCCCCTTCCCGTCTCTTCGATTGCCCGGACGTCGAGGTGACGAGGACAGGTCTCGCCTATGACCGGGATCAAATCGCTGCTACCCACTGACCGCCGCCGCTGGGGACAAGACCATTAGAGCCGTTGAGACGGCTGAGAGTCCATCAAGCTGCGGAGAAATGGAGGCACTGGGATCAGAATAGCATCGACCCCAGCCTACCGATGGCGTCGTGCAGGCGAGTGGAAACGGCCTCGCTCTGGTGAGTCTTGCACCCGTCGATCTCCTTGTCGGTCAGCCCGATGCTGGCAATCGGTTCCTCGGCAAGTTCTTCCTTGAGGATCAGCTTCCATACTTCACCGGCCGGGCCGGTGTACTTGTTGGGGTCCAGTTCGCTTGGATCCACGTACTCACAAAGCTCCCAACTGTGAAATCTTACATTCCCATGCCCTGCCTCTCGTGCCAACCGTTCCACCTGCTCGATAATCCACTTTTTATTCTCTTCCCTGCTCATGAGCTCGTCCTCTTTTCCTGGTCGCTGAAGGGTCCCAACGGAGATCTTAGCAGAGCCCACCCCACAACAATCACTCGTCATTTGCTGATTCTCAGAAGATTTCCTTGGAGGGATGAGGTAAGGTCTTCGACTTGAAGGAAATGGGGGAAATCCTGCTCCGTACTGTGGCTTAACCGCTATCCGACCGTTTTCGCAAACCTCAACTATGAATAGAGAGGCTCCCAGCCAGGATTAATTCTCACTACCCTTTGCCAGAACGATATCGCTCTCCCCAACGATCGTGAACAGGGCCTTTTGCAGGGCTGTCAACGCCAACTGGTAATCCACCAATGCCCTGAGCTCGCTCACCTGGCTTTGAGCCAGGTCGCGCTGAAAGCGAAGGACCTCGAAGTTGGTGGAAAGACCGGCCTCAAAGCGCTTGGTTTCGCCGTCCAGCTGCTCCCTGGAAAGCTGGCTGGCCACGGTCGCTGCCTCGAGACTCTTTCTGCGGGTGGCCAGGCCTTCATAGGCATTGCGAACCTCTACAATGATCATTTGCTCCTGGTTCTTCAGGGTGCTCAAGAGCTGCCGTTCACGAATCATTGCCGTAGCCAGATCGGCTTCATTGGACCTGTTGCGAAGCGGAATCTCGAGATCCATGAAAACGCCCCAGACGGGGAAATCGAAGGTAAGGACCTGTGCCCAGGCCGTTGTGAAATTTCCAAAACGAGGATCATCCGGCACAGTCCCCCCCCCAATCGGATCAAACACCTGACCTGAGGCTCCATTTGAGCCGAAGTTTGCCCGCAGATTCAGGCTGGGCTTTCCATCTTTTTGGATATAGTTCCGGTTGATCTCGTTTTGCTCCATTTGCAGTTGAATCTGCGTTAACTCGGGCCTCCTTTCAATGGCTGTACGGATGGACTCTTGCAGTGAAATCGGTACATCCACGATCCGCGGAGCATCGGTGGGTATCAAGGCGACATTCCAGATACCGGCCCCGGGATCGGATGCCAGAAGCCGCTTGAGTGCGTTCTGGGCGGTAATGATCTGGACCTCGGACTGGATCATTTCCTGTTCGCGTCGGGCGATCTCTGCCTGAGAAGAGGTGATCTCAATGGGAGCCATGACCCCAATGTCCACTCGCTTGCGGTTGTTCTCATGCTGGATGGCTGCCAATTCCACGGACTGCCGCTGAGTTTCGTTGGCCTCTACGGCATAGGCAAGCTCCCAATACTGGTCCTGGACCTGTTGCACGACTTCCGACACGCGCTGCTCGAACTGGGTCTCATTAATGTCACTGTCCAGATTGTACAGCTCAATCTGCCGCTCAGTCCCGGTTTTCCTGAAGCCCCGCCACAGGGGCTGAGTAAAGGCGACATTGAAACTGGAATTAAAGCGCGGGTTGATGAATGAAAAATTGCTGTTGGTTTTATTGCGACTGTTGATAAAACTGATGTCCAGGATTCCGCCTCCCGCCACATTCTGCAGAAGTTGGTTATCGAAGGAAAACCGGTCGGTATTGTTTACGGTAATGGCCCCACCTGCCTGCAAACTGCTGGTCGTTGGGCTTTCCGAACTGGTCCAGCCCACTGAAAAGCGATAGGTCGGATCATAGAAGCCATGGGTCTTGATGATCTGTTCTCGATTCAGATCTTCATTGTAGTTCTCAATCGCGATTTCCAGGTTATTGACCAGTGACAGCCGGATGGCTTCTTTCAGGCTCACCTCCAGGACGGGTCCCTCCTGGCGCATGCGAGTGACATACGATTCCGGGATAACGAGGTCCCCCTGAGATGCGATCTGGGAATCCTGCGCCCATCCCTGAGACGGGAGCAGCAGACCCATCCAGAGAATGGTTGTCGTAACGAAAGGTTTGACTTGCATAGTTTCCTCCAGCGCAAGCGCGCGACGTCAAAAGAAAATCCGGCTCAACACTAAAAACGTTGGCAGTTTCACCGGATCCATGATTTTCAGCCCAATGAATGGATCAGTCACCAGAGATCTATACGTGTGAGAGAGGCAATTAGTTCATGAGATTTGATCTGGAATTAGGACTGAGCGAACTTTTTGAGTCACCTCAACCATTCATCGCCGGAAGATACCACTGCGGTATGGCAAGAGCATGCATCGCAGGCAGAGAGTATAGAAGGAAAGTGGGTGGAAGAGAGGCGGGCCTGCAGGTTTTGGGACTACATTCAACCTACAGGCCCTTGGAGGTTAACATATGCGCAATGAAAACATTGGCAAAGAGAAGTGTAGCAGCAAACATTAGGAGAAATGGTGATTGCCGTCACGAGAAGGGGCAACAAACATTCACGCGGGATTGCAAGTGAGATGCTGACGGGATAAGTTTTCAAACGGATATGTTAGCCATGCTTCTTGAGGCCTCCGGAGAACCACTGCGGGAAGCTGATCGGCCCGTACCCAAGCCAGGAGTGGGACAAGTTCTGGTGAAGGTTGCCGCCTGTGCAGTCTGCCGAACCGATCTGCACGTGGTGGACGGCGACTTGTCGGAGCCCAAGCTTCCCCTGGTGCCCGGCCATGAAATCGTGGGCAGGGTTGTGGAGAAGGGTGCAGGAGTCAAGCGTTTTGCCATCGGGGATCGAGTGGGCATTGCCTGGCTGGGTTGGAGCTGTGGAGAGTGTTCTTATTGCCGCTCCAACCGTGAGAACCTTTGTGATCAGGCCCGCTTTACCGGCTACACGATCGATGGTGGCTACGCCGATTACACTTTGGCCGATCACCGCTATTGCTTTTCCCTGCCGGGGTCCTATTCTGACGTGGAAGCCGCCCCTCTGCTGTGTGCCGGCCTCATCGGCTACCGCTCCCTGGTCACAGCAGGAGATGCAAAACGGCTGGGGATCTATGGGTTTGGAGCTGCCGCTCACATCGTTGCCCAGGTTGCCCTTTACCAACAGCGCCAGATCTATGCCTTTACCCGGCCCGGGGACCAGGAAACACAACAGTTTGCGCGGACACTGGGAGCAACCTGGGCTGGGGATTCGGATCAGTTGCCACCGGACGAGCTCGACGCCGCGATTCTTTTTGCTCCGGTGGGTGAACTCGTTCCTCAGGCACTGAAAGCTGTTGCCAAAGGAGGCACGGTCGTGTGTGGCGGGATTCACATGAGCGACATCCCCTCCTTTCCTTACCATAGGCTCTGGGGAGAACGAAAAATCTGTTCTGTGGCCAATCTCACACGCCGCGACGCCCGGGAGTTTCTCGCTCTGGCGCCGCGGGTTCCTGTCAAAACCCAAGTCCAAACCTTTCCTCTTGCCCAGTCCAACAGGGCTCTGGACCAATTGAGAAGCGGTGGAATTCAGGGCGCTGCAGTGCTGGTGACGGGCGCGAGTGAATCGTAGTCTGGTCATCCGATGGGTCTGGACGAACGGAGTGAATGTGCTACAACCAAGGAAAATCTTGCCTAGGGGAGGGCACCACAATGCAAAAAACTACGTTTTTCTGGTTGGCCCTGTTGGTCGGCTGCCTGGGAGCTGCGTGTTCGCAAGCTCCTCCGGAGGCTGTGCCTTCAGAAGGGATTGAGGAAACCGCTGCGGAGCCTGAAGAGGAAGGGGATCTGGTTGCAGTCATCAGCACCAACGACGGCGATATCGTGGTGCGGCTGCTGCCTGAACTGGCTCCCAGTACCGTCGCCCAATTTGTAGAACTCGCCCGTTCCGGATTCTACATCCGCACCACCTTCCACTACGTCAGTGAGGGATTCATCCTGGGTGGCGACCCGTTTTCCAGAGACAATGATCCTCTGAACGACGGGCTGGGAAACTCACGGGAATGGATTGAGCCCGAGTTTCACGAAGACTACCCGATAGAACGGGGTGCGGTGGGAATGATGCGCAAGGACACGGATCCAGGCTCCTCCAGTTGTCAGTTCTTCATCGTACTCAAGCGCAAACCGGAATGGGACGGCAAATACAACATCTTTGGTGAAGTGCTGGAAGGCATCGAAGTGGCCGAGACGATCTCCAAAGCGCCTCGGGTGCGAAACAATCCCAAATTGGCCGATCGTCCGGCAGCCAAACAGACCATTCGGCGCATAGAAATCGAACGGCGCGAGCTGGATGAAAGTCTGGAAGACAGCACAGAAGTCGTCTCATAAACGCTGTCTGAATGCCACCCAACAGGAAGTTTGGGAACAGTCCCCGAACTCTCGAGCGCAACACAGGCCACGCGGATCATTTCGTCACTGCAGTAGAGGATTTATGCATAGTCCGGCTTGGCTTTTCATGATAGAGTTTGCCCGGTTTGAGGCAGGGCTGGTGTATAGATTGTCTACTGCAGTCACAAAAACCTATGCATAATCCCGGCTAAGGTTTCCAAGGAAAGAATGATGTACAGGATTCGAAGCATTTTCCTTTTAGGCATTTTGTCCACTCCATTTCTTGTCGCCCAAGCCGAGCTGGATATTGAGAAGCGGATTGAAGGGCTGATTTCTCTGTTGAGAGACTTGAAATTCGAACAGGCTGTGAAGGAGGCTTCCCAACTGGTGACGGACCATCCACACTCCTATGAAGCCCACATGTTAGCCTTTCAAACCAATTTTGGGGCGTTCCGATACAGTCCCGATGGACCCAACAGTGCCCAGTACCTGGAAACCGCCCTTAAGCGTTTGAACTTCTCGCGTCGCGTTGCACCCCACAGTTATGAGGCCTGGGAATTCAGCCTCTCCTTCTGGAATCCGGCCAGACTCAACCCACGGCCCAAAAAACCTGAGGCAGAGCAGTCCCTTATGCAGGCTGAAGACTTTCTCGTGGCTGGAGAAACACAGAAGGCGGTTGAGGCCCTGCACCAGGTGATCCACCTGGAAGCGACCTATGCGCCCGCCTACGCTCACCTGGGAGAAATCTATTTTGGCGCAGGAGAATACGACGAGGCCTTGAAATTTTCCGAGGCGGCGGCGGAGCGTGATCCCGATGATCCCGTGGGATTTCTCTTACTCGCCCGAACCCATGCCATGTTGGGAGAGGGAGAGGAGGCGCTAGGCAATTTGATCCTCAGTCTGAAGGCCGATCCCAGCTATCCGCCTACCTGGCAGTTGATGACACAATTGGATCTAGGAGGAGCGAAAGTTGAACACATGGCGCTCCATTTCCCAAAGCCGGTTTTGTGGGTGATTGATCAGCAAATCGAGGAACCAACGGACGAAGATCTTCAAGAAGTCCGTGAGGTGACGCGTCCCGCCTGGAAAACCTACATCAACACCAAGGTTCGCTGGCGAACGCTCACCTTTCAAAGAAGAAACCCTCAATTCAAGGTTTACCGGTATACCTTCAGAGAAGAGCTGACCGCCATCACCGATATGCTCGTGATTTGGAAGGAAGTCAAAGCCAGCACTCCTGAAGTGGAGGACTTGCTGCTGGATCAGTGGCTGGAGGCAAGCCAGGCCGGTGCGCTGGACGCCGCTCTCTTTGTCGATATTTTCCTGGAACAATTCCGGCACGACTTCACAATGTGGAAACGGGAAAACCCCGATAAATTCGAAGAGTATTTTTACAAATTTGTTCTACCGCGGGCTTCAAGCCGGGGGAGCAGACCCACCGGCTGAAGCAGCTGGCCACCACGCTTTGCCAATGGAATCTGTGGCACAAGAAAAGGAGAAACCTATGCAACTCAATCACAAACCATTCACTGTCGGAGCCTTTTTCCACCCATCTGTGCTAGGAGTACTGCTGGGGCTTCTAGTGACGATCAGCGCTGTCTACGGACAAGAATCAGGAGATCCCCCCATGTTGGAAATCGAAACATCCCTCGGCACGATGGTTGCCGAACTCGACGCAGAGAAGGCGCCAGAGAGCGTTAAGAATTTTCTGCAGTATGTGGACGACAAGTACTACGATGGAACCATCTTCCACCGCGTGATCAAGGATTTCATGATCCAGGGCGGCGGATTCACCATTAACATGACCCGGAAGCCGACGCGGTCGCCCGTTAACAACGAGGCAAAGAACGGCCTCAAGAATAAGCGGGGAACCCTGGCCATGGCGCGCACCTCAGACCCTCATAGCGCCACCGGCCAGTTCTTCATCAACCACCGCGACAACGCCTTTCTCGATTATCCAGGGCAGGACGGTTGGGGGTATGCCGTCTTTGGGAAGCTGATTTCCGGTGAGGACGTTATGGACAAGATCGCCGCCGTGAAGACCGGCAACGGGGATGTCCCAGGCGAGCCTGTGGTGATTCGATCCGTCAGGCGAGTCGAGCCAGAGAAATAGCCTAGGAGCCTGTCCGAGTCATAGGCGGGGCCTTGGCAGCCCGATCTCTCAGTTCACCCGTGTCGTGTTGCGCGTTCTCACTGTCGTCAACCTTTTCGTGGTCCTGATGCCATTGGAAGGCTCGTGCCATCAGATCAGCGGCTCCATGTTAAGACATCCGACAGAAGGAGTCCTCAGACCTCTGTGCTACTCCAGTGCCTCCTTGACTCAGAGTCCCCTCAAATCATAATCTTGGTCCTTTTATTTAGGAGAATTCACCCTTGTTTGACACACGCGTGTGGGAAAAAATTGCAGTCGGGCTTTTACTTTCGTTTTCCGGCCTGAGTGCGGGACTGGGTGCCACCCCTTCCGCTATTTCGGCTGTGAGAATTGAAACCCCACCGGTTCTGGACGGGCACGTCAATGACGAGGAATGGGCAGCGGCCCCATCGGCCAGCGATTTCGTACAGCAGCGGCCAGTCTTAGGAGATCCGGCCACGGAAAGAACCGAAGTTCGGTTTCTTTATACCGAGGATACCCTTTATATCGGAGTCATCTGCTTTGATTCCGAGCCTGAGAAGATTGTGGACACCCAGAGCCGCAGGGACGGTAATCTGAACGACTCCGATTCGATCCTGATCATCCTGGACACCTATTATGACAAACAGAATGGATTCCTCTTCGGCACCAATCCTTCAGGAATCCAGTACGATGCGCAGATTTCAAATGAAGGGGTCAGTGGAGGCCTGGCCAGCGGCGGCGGAGGTATTGGTGGCTCTCCGACTTCAACATCGTCCCGCGGAAACGTGAGCGCCGTCAATGTCAACTGGAACGCTACCTGGGCCGTTCAGAGCAGGCGCACCGAGCGTGGCTGGGAGTCGGAGATCGAAATTCCGCTTAGATCTCTACGCTTCAGAGACAGCTTGGAAGCTCAGACCTGGGGACTCAATGTGAGGCGGAACATCCGGCGTAAGAATGAGCAGTCCTTCTGGGCTGAGATTCCCCAATCCTACAGTATCTACAGAGTATCTCTGGCGGGGGAGCTGGAATCACTGGAGATTCGTTCTCCGCGAAACCTCAAATTCATTCCCTATGTCCTGGTGGGTCCGCGCAAGGACTATACGGTCCCGGACACTGACTTCAAGAACGAAGTCGGTTTTGACGTCAAGTATGGCCTCACCTCCACGCTCACCCTGGACGCAACCGTGAACACCGATTTTGCTCAGGTTGAGGTGGACGACGAACAGATCAATCTGACCCGTTTTAGCCTGTTCTTTCCCGAAAAGCGCGGCTTTTTCCTGGAAAACGCCGGCACCTTCCAGTTCGGAACTCCCCGGGAGATGGATCTCTTTTTCAGCCGAACAATCGGTATCGAGGACAGCACCGAGGTTCCCATCCTGTGGGGAGCCCGACTCACGGGGAAAGTCGATCGCTTCAACCTGGGTATCTTATCCGTCCAGACCGGCGAAGAGGAAGGTTTCGTCGCAGGTCAGAATTTTTTCGTGGGGCGAGTCCGCAGAGAGTTTCACACGAGAAACAGCGTGGGCGTTATCTTCACCAATCGAGAGACGATGGGCAGCGCCCTGTTTGCGCAGTCAGAATTTAACCGCGCCTGGGGAACCGATTTGCAGCTCGGCTTCGGAGAGCACTGGATCCTGTCCAGTTATCTGGCCAAGACTTACTCCCCCGGTCTCTCCGGGGATGATTATGCTGGAAACATTTTTACAGAATACAGGAGCGATCTGTGGCGATTTGAGGGACGATACCTGGAGATCCAGGACAACTTCAACCCTGAGGTCGGTTTCGTTCCCCGCAAGGGCTTTCGCAACCCAAGATTCGGGGTTTACTTTACGCCCAGTCCTGAATCCGGGTTGGTACGACAGTGGAATCCTCACGCTACGATACGCCGCTTTTACGGATTTGACGGCGAACTGGAGACCGAGCGGCAGCACTATGACATGGAGGTCCGTCTCCGCAATGGAGGCAGCCTGGGAATCACCCTGAACCGTGACTATGAATTTCTGCGGGAGCCCTTCGAAGTCCATCCAGGCATTTTCGTTCCTGTCGGCGTCTACCGCTCAAACCAGTTCAATTTCTCCGTAAGTTCAGACCCCTCGGCCTCGCTTTTCGGTGGCATTAATCTCAACTTCGGCGGCTTCTTCGACGGCGACCTTCAAAGTTATCAGTTTAACGTGGGATTTCGAACAGGTCCTCGATTCATTACTACCCTTGATTTCACCAACACCGGCGTGGACGCTGACTGGGGACATTTCAACACCAACCTGGGGCGTCTTAAGATTAACTACTCCTTTACCCCCTACCTCTTTATCGACGCCTTTCTTCAGTACAACAGCCGTTCACAACAATTCAGCAGCAACATTCGCTTCGGGTGGACCACCACCTCAGGGACCGGTCTGTTTGTGGTCTACAATGAGCGCTATGAAACTCCGGGCGAGAGCTTCGATCCGCTCGAGCGGACATTGTTGATCAAGTACAGTTACCAATTTGACTTTTGAAATCGCACAGCTGACAACAGCGGGATGGCCTTCGCCCTCGACAGCTTCATCCTGCCAGATGATGAAGTCGCCCACCTGGAGGTTGAGGGATTCTTTTTGCCAGGGGTCCATGCCTGATTATCGCAGGTGTTGCCAACGGTTGCCTTCACCACCCTCACGTCGTAACATTGCAACCGACTGCATTGCAGCGTGAGGGGGAGTTCTATGGTCGGACAGACCATTAGCCATTACAAGGTCCTGGAGAAGATCGGCGAAGGTGGTATGGGGGGCTGCAGTGTGGCTATCGGGGCTCTAACACGAGAATGCGTGTTACTCGGAATGATGATTCTAGGATGCTGTTGGACTTTGGGTGCCAATGTTGATGATAAGAGGATCACCGCGGTTTACATCGAGGAAAAGATTGTCGTGGACGGCAATCTGGATGAGCCGGAATGGAGCCTGGCGCAACCTGCCACCGACTTCATTCAGAACGATCCCGACATGGGAGAACCCGCCACAGAGCGTACCGAGGTTCGAATCCTGTACGACAACGAGTACCTCTACCTTGGCGTCTACTGCTTTGATTCGGCGGGCAGAGAGGGATTGACCCTCACCGAGATTTTCAGGGATGTGGGCGACAGAGAAAACGATTACTTCTCGATTGTTCTTGACACTTTCGACGATGATCGCAACGCATTTCTCTTCGGCATGAATCCGGCAGGGTCCAAGAGAGACGGTCAGCTTCAAGCCAATGGAGCGAACAACAATTTTAACTGGGACGCAATCTGGCGTCTGAAGAGCAAGATCACCGACTCGGGCTGGCAGGCGGAAGCGGCCATCCCATTTCGGACCCTCCGCTTCGTCCAGAAGGAGGGTCAGCTGGTGTGGGGCGTGAACTTCTCGCGGCACATCCGACGGCGGAATGAATTCTCCACATGGGCGCCCGTTCCTCGACCTCATAAAGTGAGCGCTGTATCTTTTGCCGGGACTCTTGAGGGCCTCGGCGGAATTCTCCAGGGCCGCAATCTCTATCTGAAACCCTACCTGTCAGCCCCAATCATCCGGAGGGAGGGAGATGATGTCGACTTTGTTCCGGAAGTGGGAGTGGATGTCAAATATGGCCTCACTCCAGGACTAACACTGGACCTGACCGTCAATACCGATTTCGCGCAGGTGGAAGCGGATAGGCAACAGATCAACCTGACGCGTTTCAACCTCTTCTTCCCGGAAAAGCGCGATTTTTTCCTCGAGAACGCCGGGATCTTTGGGTTCGGAAAGTCACAGGAGAGGCCCTTTGGCAGTTCCAGTTCGCGGGATCTCATCCCCTTTTTCAGCCGAAGGATCGGCATCAGCGAAAGTCGACGGGTACGGATCCTGGGAGGCGCCCGCTTGAGCGGCCGGGTGAGCGATTACACGCTGGGAATCTTGTCCCTTCAGACCGACGACTTCGAGGAGACACCCTCAACCAACTTCACGGTCGTGCGCCTGCGCCGAGACCTGTTCCGCAGTTCGGACTTCGGCGGAATCTTCATCAACAAGCAGGAAAGTGAGGGCACCCACAACCGCACTTACGGCATCGACGCACATTTGAGATTCTTCGACTTCCTGGATGTTTTCCCTTTCGTACTGAAGACCGATTCACCGGACAGAAAGGGAGACGATACGGCGGCCAATATCAGCGTCGCCTGGGGCGATCCTTTCTGGGACGTGCAGGCCGAATATATCACCATTGGAGAAAACCTCAACCCGGAAGTGGGGTTTGTCCCCCGAACCGGAATTCGCAAGTCGCGGGGAAGATTCGGAGTGAAGCCACGGCCCGGGGAGAGGGTGTCCTGGATTAGACAATTGGAGCCCTCCACGGAGGTGCACTACATTACGGATCCCGAGGGGGTTCTGGAGACACGCATTCTGGAGAACCGGTTTTCCATTCGCTTTGAAGACAACAGTTACCTTTCCTTCGGTCACAGAGGCAGTTTCGAGCGGCTGGACGAACCCTTCCAGATCCGGCCGGGGCAGGAGATCCCGGTCGGAGACTACCGGTTTGACGAGTTCTCAGTCTCCTTTTCCGGCGACCAGACAAGACTGCTGATCCCGGACGTATCCCTGCAGACGGGAGGTTTTTTTGACGGGGACAAGGACTCCTACAGCCTGGGTCTTAGCGTTCGTCCCAACTACCACTTCACGGCTGAAGTATCGTGGGAGCACGATGAGGTGGACCTGCCTTCGGGAGACTTCACCACCAACCTGATCAACACCCAGCTGCTTTATTCCTTCAACACGAGTATGTTTCTTAACGCCCTCATCCAGTACAACAGTACCGTACAAGAGATTGAAAGTAACATCCGCTTCAACATCATTTACAAACCCCTGAGTGATTTTTTCTTAGTCTATAACGAGCGGCGGAGCACAACAGGGGAAGTCAGAGAAAGGGCGCTAATCGGCAAGGTCACCTATGTTCTTGGCTTTTGAAGTTGCACTTGCCGTTTCAAGTATGCAAATGCCGTGACGGTGATCACTGAGAATTGACCCATGTCGGGTACAATAGACAGTGCAACAGGGATTGATTATTTAAGCCCTGTTTGGAGGGGCAAGTACTCCAACTAAGGAGAACTTGCCCTGTTTATTTTGAGCAGAACAGCCGCTAACCTGTAGGCGTCTGATATCCCGATCCTGAAGCCTTTTTCATCGCTTCAACCCCATCCCCCATCGACATCAATGGTGTGGTCTTGATGGATTTCACAGCTCCCCCGGCAGCGACAGCCATGGAAAAGGCTGCTACACTTACATTGTCCGGCATCTGAAGAATGGCCACAACGTCGTACTCTCCGAACGCTGTCCAGCAATTTTCCATGCTTCCTCCCAGTCCTTCAACCACCGGTCGTACCGCGTCCATGCGATTTTGGGGGTTCTGGACCAGAGAAGCCCACGCCTCAGGGGTATAAGAACACTGAAACAAATAGTGAGCCATACATCCTCCCTTCTAGGCAGAAGAGTAGTAGAGTGCTGAGAAACTTACAACCCTGATCATTCAGGTCTGCCAGCGGGTCTTCACCTCAATAACCCGCAGCCATGCCGTCCTTGCGCGACTCGCTTGCCCCCCGGTAAACCTTATTTCGGGCGTCGTAGGCAATGGCTTGATATCCCCCAAAGCCATCGACCCTGTCGCTGATGCGATGGCCTTTTTCTTGCAAGAGCTGCTTGACTTGAGTAGACATGCCCGATTCCAAAGCGAGCTCCCCTCCGTCGGCCATGACCCTTCCTGTGGGCGAGGACGAGCCCAAGTGGCGGAAACGAGGCGCATCTCCCGCTTCCTGGAGGTTCATTCCAAAGTCGATGATGTTGCAAAGAATCTGTACATGGCCCTGCGGCTGCATGTCGGCCCCCATGACGCCGAAACTGAGGAAGGGTTTGCCCTTCCGGGTCACAAAAGCAGGAATGATGGTGTGAAAGGGCCGTTTGTGGGGTGCATAGCTATTGAACTGTCCTTCCTCAAGATTAAAGAGGGCCCCACGGTTCTGGAGGGTAAATCCCAAGCCATCGGGGACCAGTCCTGATCCGAAACCGAGGTAGTTGCTCTGAATCAGGGAAACCATGTTGCGCTGTTCGTCGGCCACTGTCAGATAAACCGTGTCTCCCTTCTCGAGCCTGGGCTGACCGGCTGCAACCTGAAGCGAGGCTATGTCAGGATCAAGAAGCCCTCGCCGTTCATCCGCATAATCCTTGGAGATCAGTTCTGTTACGGGAATGTCGTTAAAGTCGCAGTCGGCACAAAATTTGGCCAGATCCTCGAAGGCGATTTTCTTCGCTTCAACAAGATGATGGAGATACTCAGCGCTGTTATGCCCCATGGAACGAAGATCGAAGGCTTCCAGAATGTTCAACATCTGCAAAGCGGAGATTCCCTGGCCATTGGGCGGCAGCTCCCAGATATCATAGCCTCGATAATTCACGGATACGGGTTCCACCCAGGTGGCAGTTTGCTCCACCCAATCGCGATGGCGAAGAAAGCAGTCCGCCTGTTGGCAGAATTTGTCAACGATTCGAGCGATCTCACCCTGATAAAAGACCTCCCGACCTCCCTCAGCAATTTTCTCCAAAGTCCTGGCCAGGTCAGGATTCCGAAACATCTCACCCGGGAGCGGCGCTCTCCCGTTGGCCAAGAAAGTGGAGGCAAAATTGGGTTGATCCTTCAGTCTCTCGCCTCCCTGTGACCAGGAGTGGGAAATGACCTCAGTCACCGGGAAGCCCTCTTGAGCATATCGAATGGTCGGTTCAAGAATGCTTTCCATGGAGAGTTTGCCAAACTCTTTATGGAGTTCGAACCAGCCATCCACGCAACCCGGTACCGACACGGAAAGGGGCCCCGCGCTCGGAATCTCCTTCAGGTCCCGGCGCCTGAATTCCTCCAAGGTCAAAGCGTAAGGAGAACGACCGCTGGCATTTAACCCATACAGTTGCTGTTTCTGGTCGATCCACAGGATGGCGAACAAGTCGCCTCCAATGCCGCTGCCGGTGGGTTCCATCAATCCGAGGGCCGCGTTGGCGGCGATGGCCGCATCTACCGCATTTCCACCCTCTTTGAGAATGTCTATGGCGATCTGGGTGGCCAGAGGATGACTGGTGGCAGCCATCCCCTTGGGAGCGATGACTTCGGAACGAGTGGCAAAAAAGCACCTGGTCAGCCGGTCAGCGGCCCATAGAGGGGCCACGACCAGCAGAGAACACATCATAAAGTAGCTTTCCATACCCGTGGGTTGAAACCTTACACAATTGCGCAGCCAATGGTCCAGCCCAACCTCCAATTAGGCCGGGAGAGATAGCTCCGCCGCATGCTCAAAGTCTCGACTATTGATCCCCACCGTGATTGCCCGTTGCCTCACGTAAAAATCTATTCCAAAGGGTATTCGTTGCCTCACTAAGAATCTATCCGAAAGGGATTGCAAAAAGTGGTGGTAAAAAGCACCAACCAGAGGAGTGGCAACCCCTTGCCCAACACCCGCAGCCTGCAGCAAGAGAAAGATTTTCACATCCAGCCCGCTTCCCATCGTTTCTTCTGCTCAGGAGTCGGTTTGAGCAAAAGGCAATTCTGAAGCCAGCCGATCTGCCGTGCCAGCTGGGCCGGATTGAGCTTCTCATACTCTCGGGCCAGTTCCCGCTTGATCTTGTCCGCCACCTCAGGGGACTCGCAGATCCTCCGGTAGGGAGTTTTCGGCACATCATACTTTTTCCAGATCCGAGACCCTCGACGTTGCTTGGCCACCATCTTCATGACCGGCTTGAAAAAGTTGATCTGCAGTCGCAGCCGATCGTACAACTCGTTCACCAGCTCCTGTTCTCGCTCTCCCTCGTAGCGAGCATAACCCACGGCCCGCCGAACCACCGAATAGTTTTTCTGCTCCACATAAGGGTTGTCATTCTTGCGCGAGGGGCGGGTTCGGCTGAAGCTGATCTTTTCCTGCTCACAAAAACGAATCAAGTGCTTGTTGATGAACTCGCTGCCGTTGTCCGAAGCCATCCCCAGCCAAGGGAAGGGCGAGCGCTTCTGAAGCAGCTTCATCGCTTCCAGGACCCACACCTGGGCCTTATTGCGCACCGCTCGGACCTCTGTCCAGCCCGTGTACACGTCCGTCACATCCAGGGTTTGAAGGTAGTCCCCCCGACCCTGGCCTCCCTCATGGCCCACCAGGTCCACTTCCACAAAACCGGGGCGATCCTCCTGCCAGTCGGCGAAACGCTTGATCGGAATCTGGTGTTTGAGCAGCGTTCCCGGCTTGGTTCCGGATCGTCCTTTGAGACGGTGCTTGCACCTTTCGGGCTCCAGCAGCCGATCGATGGTGGCGGCGCTGATCTGCATCAACCGCTCATGGGTGCTGGCATCCACTTTCAGTTCCCCATGTCTTTGTAAAATGGGTACCACTTCCGGCAAAATCGCGACCAGACGTTTGCCACACAAATAGTCCAGTATCTCCCAGATCATCGTCAGCGCCTTTAGAACTTTCTGGTCGTATTTGCGGGCCCGCTCTCGCCGTACTCTCTTGCCGATATCCCCTACCGCCACCAGCTTGGGGCTCAACCGGATCCGCTTGCCCTGGTGGCGAAGCAGATAGGCTCCATAGCAGCGGTTGTAGCCCGTCATTTGGGTAAACTCCGTCAACACTTCCCCCTTCACCTTCTTGCCCTTCTTCCGGTAGCGGGGGGCAAAACTTTTGATCAATACACGCTTTTCTGCCATCGTTAACCTCATTGGTGCCCTCCATTCCTTCATGGAGGACACTTCTATTCCCCTGCTCAGGGCCAGGCAATTTCGAATAGATTTTTTAATGAGGCAACGTATCCATTTCGAATAGATTTTTGATGAGGCAATTCGGTCCCTTGTGTTTCGCGCCCAAGCAGATCCACAATAGGGCCGATGAGATCTCAAGAAGCCCTCAATTTCGGTGTTGCCCTACTCTGTATAAGCTTCGCCTTGTCGGGATGCAGTGACTTACCCACGGCACGGCCCCCAGACATGGGCCCGACCGAAATTCTGTGGGATACCTGGGGAGTCCCTCATATTTTTGCCAGCGAAAATGTCGGCCTCTTTTACGCGCTCGGCTGGGCCCAGGCCGAAAGTCACGGCAATCTGGTTCTAAGACTCTATGGCCAGGCCAGGGGACGCGGGGCCGAATACTGGGGTGAGGGCTATCTGCCCGGAGACCGTTGGGTCCGCATGATGGGTATTCCCAAACGGGCCAGAGACTGGTATGAGGCGCAGGATGCACAATGGAAGCAATATCTCGACGCCTTTGCTCAGGGCATTAATACGTACGCTCAGGAGCATCCTGATCAGATTTCGGACGAAGTGAAGCCTGTTCTGCCGGTCAACGGAAAAGACGTGCTGGCTCACAGTCAGCGAGTCATTCTTTTTTCCTTCGTGACCAGTCCAGGGCTACTTCAAATGTTGAACCAGCAATGGGATCCTGGACAATCTGCACTCCTCCCCAGGGAGAATGAGGGTTCTAACGGCTGGGCCATTGGACCTTCGCGATCAGCCAGTGGTCACGCTCTGCTGCTCGGCAACCCCCACCTACCCTGGTCCGATCTGTATCTGTTTTACGAGACCCACCTGGTTGCACCACGAATCAATGCTTACGGGACAGCGTTGGTCGGAATTCCGATTTTGGGGATCGCCTTTAACGACTCTTTGGGCTGGACTCACACCGTTAACGCCCATGATGGCGATGACCTCTACGAGCTCACCCTTGCCGAAGAGGGCTATCGTTGGAACGGAGGAGTCCAGAAGTTTGAAACAGCCGAGGAGGTCCTCCAAGTCAAGAACAGGGACGGTACCCTGAGAGAGGAGAAACTCATTCTAAGACAGTCCATTCACGGTCCGGTGATTGCCGAGAAAAACGGCAAGGCCCTTGCCTTGAGGATTGTGGGGCTCGAACAACCGGGGATGCTTGCCCAGTGGTGGGATATGATGCAGGCCAGAAGTCTCGAGAAATTCGAAGCGGTGCTGAGGCGTCTGCAAATTCCCATGTTCACCGTAATGTATGCGGACGGGAATGGCCACATTATGCATCTCTTTGGAGGGATCACTCCCACGCGTCCAACGGGAGATTGGGACTGGTCGGGGATCGTCCCTGGCGATACTTCAGAAACACTCTGGACCGAAGCCCATGGTTATGACGAACTTCCTAAGGTCATCGATCCCGAGAGCGGCTGGCTCCAGAATGCCAACGATCCACCCTGGACGACAACTTTCCCGGAGGCGCTGGACCCCAACGAGTTCCCCCGCTACATGGCACCTAGAAGGATGCGCTTGCGGGCCCAGCGTTCGGCGCAGATGCTGATGGAAGATGAAAGTGTCACCTTTGAGGAGTTGATCCAGTACAAGCATTCAACTCGGATGGAATTGGCGGATCGTCTCCTGGATGACCTTTTAGCGGCCGCCCGGCAGAGCACCAGTGATCGGGTGCGTCGGGCTGCCCAGGTTTTGATTTCCTGGGACCGCAACGCCGATGCCGACAGCCAGGGTGCGGTGCTCTTTCAAGCTTTTGTCCAGGAGCTCAACCCTTCCCAGCCCGGATCCGATGTCTTTGCCCAAAGCTGGAGCGAGGATGCCCCTCTGAAAACACCGGATGGCCTGGCTGATCCGGCGGCTGCCCTCAAAGCCCTGGAAACTGCGGCAAATCGAGTTGAAACAGATTACGGGGCGATGGACGTGGAGTGGGGAAAAATCCATCGTCTCCAAATGGCGGACTTTGATTTTCCCGCCAACGGAGGGCCGGAAAGTCTGGGCATCTTTCGAGCCCTCAGCTTCCGCGAGATGGGCCAGGGCTTGAGGAGAGCCTCGTCAGGAGACTCCTTTGTGATGGCTGTGGAGTTCTCCAACCCGGTTCGAGCCCGGGTCTTACTGAGCTATGGCAACGCCTCGCAGCCGGGTTCACCTTTTATTGGAGACCAGCTTGAACTCTTTTCACAAAAGGAGTTGCGTCCCGTGTGGAGGACACGTGAGGAGATTGAGGCCAACCTGGAATCTAGGGAAGTGTTTTAGCCCGGACTATGCATCATCCGGTTAGAAGCAACGCCCCTCTGCGGTCTGCGGTCTGCGGTCTGCGGTCTGCGGTCTGCGGTCAGTGGTCAGTGGTCTGTGGTCTCCGGCCCCCTATCATCGATCAGCACAAAGGTAAGGTCATCGGTCTGAGGCATTCCCTCGGTGAATTGGTCAATGGCCTCCAGAATTTTCTTTTTCAATACCTCTACCCCAGCCGACGCATTCGATTGGATGACTTGTAGAAACCTCTCTTCTCCAAACATTTCGTCCTGAGGGTTCTCTGCCTCAGTGACACCATCGGAGTAGACCACCAACACGTCTCCAGGATCCAGTTGGAGCGGACTGGAGTTGTAGGAAGCCGATTCAAAAGCACCCAGGATTAAACCCTCAGAGCGCAGCTCTTCAATCTCACCCGTGGAAGCACGGTAAAGGTAGGCGGGATTGTGGCCGGCACCGAAATACTCTCCTTTACCCTGGGCATTGAAGGAGAAGAAAAAGAGGGTGACGAAGGCATTGGAGGCTGACCTCTCGCACATGAGCTTATTCACACGCTCCAGCATCTTCTCGGGAGGTACACCGGTACGGCACTCCATGTCCAGGGCTCCCTGCAGCATGGAACTCAGCAGAGCTGCCCCGACTCCCTTGCCGGAGACATCAGCCAGAATTCCAATAAGCTCATCCGGATTCGGCTGGAGAAAGTAATAAAAGTCGCCTCCTACATGACGGGTGGGCTCACTGTGGGCACGGATGCCAAAACTTCCAAATTCAGGCAGGGAGTCAGGCAAAAGACTCTTTTGGGTCTTGTATGCGTTGGCCATTTCCTGCCCGAACCTTTTTCTCTCCTCGAAGCTTTTGATCATCTCCAGCTTTTCGAGCACGTTACCCGCTTCCCCGGCCAGCTTGTTGAGGATCTTCTCATCCAAACCAGACAAGGTGTGCATGGTGTGGGTACTGTCCAGATAAAGAATACCCAGGAGTTCCGGGTTATCCGACTCGGCCGATATTCCCCTCAGAGGCAGGCAAGCGATGGCCCTCAGGTGCAGCTCCAAGATACTCTGCTGTTGGGCGAGATCACCTTCGATTCCCTCGGTCATAAAGACCGAGACTCCGCTGTCTGCCACCTGCGCCACCACCGTTCGGCTGGTTCGAAATTTCGACTCAGAAAGAACTTGGGTTTCACTATCGAGTCCCAGGGCATATCGAAAAGTTCCGTCGTCCTGCCGCACAAAAACAGAGCCTCTTTCGGCACCGCTGATATTGAGGGCGGATCTCAGGATGTGTGCAAACGTCTCATCCGAGGAAAATGCCTGTCCCGATTGGTACTTGAAATCCAGGATGAAGTTAATCTTCTCCAGATCGGAAAGTCCTGAGTATTCGGAGGAATCGAGCACTGAGCTAAAATGAGCCAGAGACTTGTTGAGATCTCCGGCCGTGGTGGAAGGTCTAAGCTCCAGGAGCCGGGTACTAAAGAGCATTTCCTTGCGACCGAAGCGAACCTGGTCTCCATCTCGGAGCGCCTGCTCTTCAATGCGCTTGCCATTGATAAAGGTGCCATGGGTGCTTTTCAGATCAACGATCTGATACTTCCCATTCTTCCTGACAATCCTGGCATGGTGCCGAGAAACATAAAGATCGTTCAGGGCAAAGTCAGCTTCGGAGCTTCTGCCCACTATGGTCTCATGGGCACTGATTTCGTAGACTTGCTCTTCGTCCTTCTCCGGACCCAGCAATTTGAGATAGGCGACAGGCATTACTCTTATTCCAAACGAATTGCGCTGATTGTCTCAGATGCTCTTTCAAAAAGAAACACCGGTCAAGACAATTGGCACAATCTTATTGATTGTTTAGCCCGACTGCATGGCTCAGATTGTAGCTATTTCAGATGAATTCGACCCTACGCACTCTTTGGCTTATGCATGTCCACACTCAACTGAAGTGCGCGGTTCACCTGATCGAGCAACGCTGCTTCCCCTTCAAACCGAGAAATGACCTCATCGTAGACAGCAGTTGCTTCTTCCCGGCGATCCAAACTCCCCAGAGCTACTCCTTTGTTGACGAGCGCCCGGGCCACCTGCTCTTGCAGCTCCAATTCTTCTGCCTCTTGAAGCCAAGTGACGATTTCATCACAGATCTCAATGACGTCCTCCAATCGGCCCAGGGTCCCCAGAGCTACTCCTTTGTTGACCAGAGCCTTGGCCACTTGCTCCCGCAGTATCAATTCTTCTGCCTCTCGAAAACGGTTCACTGCTTCATCACAGATCCCAATCACTTCCTCTGTGCGGCCCAGCGTTCCAAGGGCCACCCCTTTGTTGACCAGAGCCTTGGCCACCTGCGCCCGCAGCACCAATTCTTCTGCCTGCTCAAAGCGACGGATGACTTCCTCGTAGGCCCCGATCTCTTCCTCCATCCGATTCAGCGTTCCCAGGATAACCCCTTTCTCAACCAGCGCCCGCGCCACCTGATCCCGTAACTCCAATGCTTCTGCATCCTGGAAACGCGTGAGAACTTCATCACAGATCTCAAGGGCATCCTCCATGCGACCCAATGACCCCAGTGCCACCCACTTATTGAACAGAGCCTCAGCGACCTGCTCCCGCAGCTGCGGTTCGATGGCCTCACCGAACCGGGTAATCACCTCATCGCATGCCTCGATGAGGTCCTCCATGCGACCGAGGTTCCTGAGGCACATCTCCTTGTTGGAAAGCGCCCGTGCCACATACCCCTGTATCTCCGTCTCTGCGTCCTCTTGAAACCGACCGATGACCTCATCGCAGATCGCAATCGCTTCCTCTGTGCTCCCCAAAGCCATGGCCCTTTCGACCAGCTCTCGCGCTTCGTGCTGCCGGGCGCCTTTGGTGGCTTCCTCCCTTACCTCGAGCTTCTCTTCGGCCTCCTTGACGGCCTGCTCCGTTCCCTTGCGCTTCCCTTCGGCCTCTCCGACGGCTTCCTCTTCTGCCTTGAGCTTCTCTTCGGCTTCTCTGGTAGCCTGCTCTTCCGCCTTACGTTTCTCTTCGGCCTCCCCGGCGGCTTCCTCCTTGTCCTTGCGCTTCTTTTCGGCCTCTCTGGCGGCTGCCTCCTTGTCCTTGCGCTTCTCTTCGGCCTCCCTGGCGGCCTGCTCTTCTGCCTTGAGCTTCTCTTCGGCTTCTCTGGCAGCCTGCTCTTCTGCCTCGCTTTTCTCTTCGGCTTCCCTGGCGGCCTGCTCTTCTGCCTTGCGCCTCTCCTCGGCTTCCCTGGCGGCTGCCTCCTTGTCCTTGCGCTTCTTCTCAGCCTCCCCGGCGGCCTGCTCTTTCGCCTTGCGCTTCTCCTGAGCCACCTGGGTCGCTTGCACCTCCGCTTCGAGCTTCTCTTCAGCCTCCCTGGTGGCCTGCTCTTCTGCCTTGAACTTCTCCTGAGCGACCTGGGTCGCTTGCACCTCCGCTTCGAGCTTCTCTTCAGCCTCCCTGGCAGCCTGCTCTTCTGCCTTGCGCTTCTCTTCGGCCTCCCTGGCGGCCTGCTCTTCTGCCTTGCGCCTCTCCTCGGCTTCCCTGGCGGCTCTCTGCCTCTGCTCTCTCACCTCACGGAGTCCCGTTTCCAATGCCTCTTTCCTGGCCGCTGCTTTGGCCACCTGCTTTTCGAGAGCCGCTTCCTTCGCCTCTTGAAACCGACTGATGGCCTCATCGTAGGCCTCAATCGCTTCCTCCGTACCCATATCCATGGCGTTTTCGAGCACCTCTTGCGCTTCGCGCTCCTGGGCCTTTTTGGCGACCTGCTCCTCTGCCTTGAGCTTCTCTTCCGCTTCCCGGGCGGCGTCCTCTTCCGCCTTGCTTTGGGTCGCTTGCACTCCCGCCTCGGCCTCCCTGGCGGCTTGCTCTTCGGCCGCGCGCTTCTCCTCAGCCTTAGCCAACAGGGCCTGTGCCTGTTCTGCAGAGCTTTCTTGCTCTGCTGTGTGTTGAACCGGTTTAACGAATTGCTCGAAGAAAGAATTCGGATTTCGTGAAGACTCCAGGCCTACCCCCTGGCTGGCTGAAACCACACCGGCTGCCCTTATGGCCTCCTCTTCCTGCTCTTCTCCAGGCACTTCTTCTGTTGTTGGGTGTTGACCTGGTTTCAGCGTTTGACCGAAAAACCAACTTGGATCTTGTGGGGAATCCTTCTTTTTACGGATGTCGCCCTCCGTTATGTCGTTGCAGTGTTGCTTACTTCCTAAAAAACCAATCCTCTGGCCATCCGATCCCTCAAACAAAAGGATAACGCAATTTCCATTCCATAGCGTTGAGGGTTCGAGGTAAGATCTTTCTAACGGACTGCAAATATGCAACTTGGGGACAAATCGTGGGATGCGATTATTCCAACCAGTGTCCAGGTGTCAATGCTGGTTCACAGATCATCTTCGGCGGGCCAATAGGCGTCAACCAGCGAGGGTTTAAAATCTGAGAGGTAGGCTCTTATTGCTAGTAGTCCCACTTTAACGACCGAAAACTCAGTAAAATCAAGAGCCTCATTTTCTGCAAAGGGCTGATTTTTGTCCAAAAAGGTCAGTAACACTTCAGTGGAGAAAAGGAGGCAAGATGAACCCACCGAGATGTAACTGAAGCAGCCCTTTTACAACAGTTATGCTCACACCAGACAGGAGATCTAGTTGTGCGTGTGGACTAACCGTTGGGTTCCTCACCCAAAGGTATCAGGCAGGGATCATCACTCGGGTGGCTCATAAGGATCCAGCGTTCCAGTCGGAATGGGTGGATGTTCCTTCAGCGAGGCCACATGCTCTTCCAACTGAGCCAGCGCCGCTTTTGGCACCCAAGTGTTGGGGAAGAGAACGTTCTCGCGCTCCTGTGGATCGTAAAGGAGATTGTAAACTCGTGGCATCCCGTACTCGACCGTCTCGCTCAAGACAGAGTCGAGTTCCTTGAAGTTCACTTTCCAGTTACGCCACTTAACGCCAAAAACGTCGTTGCCCATGTACACAATGAACCCCTCACGGCCAGATTTATCCTGCTTGCCGAAAAAGAAGTCGGACATGTCTATTCCGTCGATAACACGGTCCTCGGGGACTTGTCCTCCTGCAATGCGCGCGAAGGTTGGCAAAAGGTCCATCTCGTGGACGATCTCATCGCTTGCGGTTCCAGCAGGGACCCTGCCAGGCCACCGCATAGCAAAAGGCACTCTCAAAGCACCCTCGAATCCGGTAAACAAGGTGCCGCGCCAGGGCCCGGCAGATCCGGAACTCCCGGTTTCGACTGTGAGGGTGGTGTTTCCATGAGGTGGCGCTTCCGGTCCATTGTCGGCAGTAAAGATGAAGATCGTTTCATCTCGAATACCGAGTTCATCGATGGCGTCCAGCAACCTACCGGTATACGTGTCAATCTGAAGCAGCAAGTCCGCCCACCTACCCTTACCTGTTTTGCCAACAAAGTCTGGATGCGCACGTGTCGGGTAATGCGTCGCTGTATAGGGAAGATAGAGGAAGAACGGCTTATCGAGTTGCGACTGGCGTTTCATGAAGTCAATCGCCTTTTCCGTAAGGTCGCCATCGATGAGTGGACGGTAGTCCAGTCTATAAGGCCGCAATTGTGTTGGCTTTTCGCCCCTACGTGCTTCCATCACGAAAGTTTCTTCGACCCCGCTCTCCACGAAACCTTCTAACGCCGTGTAAGCTGATTCGTCTGTCGAATTCGGAATCCCATACCATTCATCGAAGCCCTGGTCAGTCGGGAACCTGCCTTCCGTGCGTCCAAGATGCCATTTCCCGAACATGCCGGTGCTGTAGCCAGCATCGGAAAGCATCTCGGCCATGGTGACTTCCCATTGCACCAGTCCATAAACACCTCCTCCCAAGGGGGCGACTCCATTGCCGCTTCTAATCGCATATCGACCGGTCATGATGGCGGAACGGGAAGGTGTGCATTGGACCTCGACATTGAAATTGGTCAATCTGAGACCCTCATCTGCCAATTGGTCGAGCCGAGGCGTAGCCGCCCCTCGAATGACCCCGCCGCCATTGAAGCCGGGCTCCCCCCAACCGAAGTTATCCATAAAAACCAGCACGATGTTGGGTTTGCTATCCTGAGCAATAGCGGTAAAGGGACCAAGACTGACGGCAAGCACTGCAAATAGGATTGTCTTCTTCACTTGAAGCCTCCCTTTCTTTGGATCAGTCTTCCGAATCCAAACCTGCTGGCGTTTCCTTTCTGAGTCTACCTACCCTCGGTCCACCCTTACGGCGTATACCCAATGGGTGAGTGTAAGCACGTTCCTCATCCATACCAAGATCGATACCGGAATTGTGGCAACATGGTAGTCCTCCCCTTATTCGTGCCGAGTTGTTTACGCCCCGGCGTGTACCAGATGGGGGAGGTATAGGCGCGTTCCTGAGTCGTCATGGGAACCTCGTCCGGCATCTTGATGCCAAATCGCACCGCCTCGTACGCTGTCCAGCGCGGCGTGGGGATTTCGATGACGCGGGCGTAGTAGACAGAGCGCTGATTGGGATCGAACTCAGGATCCTCCCAAACGGCGATGAGTTCGGAATCACCGATGGTGTTGCTCCAGGTGGCGCGCTCGATGTCTACCGTATTTCCGACCGGCGTGTGGGAACGTCCGTCCGTACCAATGGTCCGCCCGTCAGAAACAGCCACGTCGTAGACTTTCTCGTGTAGATTACCGTTCCCGTCCATCCAACCTTTGACGATCTGGATCCGGTCGAGGTTCCCGCTTATAGGATCCTTCAAGGCAGCGACCAGGAACGAGGGTGATCCACCAGCCGGTGCGGCTGACAGATCTCCGCCCATCGGTACGCCTTTTTCATATCCGGCAAAGCCCGGGCTTCGGCCCAGTGCGTCCTCTTTCGTGAATTCCCATCCCCCGAAAAAGCGGACCATGATTCGCGAACCGGTGGTCGCATAAACTTCTTTCCGCTCCATGGCGTCGAATATCGCTTCGCGGGTGTTTTCCCTGGCCCATACCGCAGCCAATCCCGAAGCCGCCTGCTCCCAACCTATGATCCGCTGGTCCCCCATCTCAATGACAACGTGCTCAAAGCGCTTCGGACCCGGTTCGGATCCAGAGTGTTTCCCGAAGAAGTTGTCTTCCTGTGCAGTCGCCAACGAGGTATGGCTGTCCGTGGACCCGACAAGACCAAACTTGTAGGGATTGGTGCCGAAGCGCTCTTCCAGCTTCAACCCCACTTTCAGCGCCTCCCTGGCATACTCTCCCGAGAGCATTCTGTCCTCCTTCATTTCGCTCATGTTGAGGTTGGCGCGATCCCAGGTTTCGTAGTCAGCGAACTCGTCGTTGGGGGAGAGAAAGGGATGCGTCTCCCCGTCCCCCTTGATCTGGGTCACTTCATACAGGGGTTCCCACATAATGCGTTGTTCGACGTACTCCGGGTCCAATGCTCTGCCGTCGTACTGCGCCTCATCGGGAAACATAATCCCGTTGGCCAGGTTGCCGTTGTGGGCGAGGGCCAGAACATCACCCCCGGTCTTTTCCTCGTAAACAGCCATCCACTTCCACAGGTCACGAGGATTGGGGCTGCCCAAAGGCGGCGTTGTCGTGTAGGGCTCCAGCTGTCGCGCCAGTTGTGCCCCGTCCCTGTAGATGACGTTGCGATGCATGTTGTTCCCCATGATGAGGGAGGTCCACTCATAGCCAATAAAGGCGGTAAAACGGCCAGGCTCGTTATACTCTTCGGCTGCATCGATGATCATGTTCCAGGTGGTCTTATAGGGCTTGGTACCGGGCTGGATGACCAACGACTCATCCAGCTTGCCCTGTGAAAACTGATCTATGATGTACATGGCCGCGTCAACGCCGTCCTTCCCGCCCTTTTGGATTTTTCCTGAGAGTTCCCTGGCTATCTTCGACTTGCCAAGCAACACGGGATCGCCCTCAAAAAGAAGCGTGAACAAGCCCATGTTGTCCGAATGATCCGAGACAACCAGAAAGTCCAGAGGGCGCGACAACTTCGCCTTGACTCCTGTGGAAGAGGTGACCTGTTCTCCGCGGGCAAAACGATAGGCCTCTTCGGGCCCCAAGCGGTTTCCGATGGCTCCGGCGTCCATGGAGATCGAGGTATGAAGATGGGTATCGCCCCAGAACACCTGGGAAGGAAAGCTTCGATTGGCGTAGGGTGAAAACGAATCCTCCTTGAACGCGTTCTCCAGACTTTCCCGCTCCGGGGGAGGCTCTTGAGCAATCGCGGTTGCACTTAGGGCGGTGGCAAGTGCTGCGGTTATTGTAATAGCGGCTAGGCGTATGCTGGGCATGTTCGTTCCTCCTTCAAATGGTTTCAGGAGGAAACTACCACCCTTCCAGGAAGTAGACAACTGTCATTGTTGACAGACCTAACAGAATTTGCCGAATCGCCAGTAACACATCACCCGAAGAGAGGTTAAAATCTAAAAGCTAGACTACAAGCGGGTTTCAGGAGATTATGTCACAATCCTATTGATAGTAGTCCAGTCCCAGGTGAGTGATCTGCTCTTCGCCGCCCATATACCGGAGAGTGTTCTTCAGCTTCATCAGCTGAATAAAAAGATCATGCTCAGGGTAGAGCTCGGGCAGCGTCATGGGGCTTTTGAAATAGAAGGAGAGCCATTCCTGAATGCCTGCCATTCCGGCCCTTTTGGCTAAATCCAGGAACAGCACCAAATCCAGGACCAGAGGTGCGGCCAGAATGCTATCGCGGCACAGGAAGTCTATCTTGATCTGCATCGGGTATCCCAACCACCCGACAATATCGATATTGTCCCATCCCTCTTTGTTGTCTTTTCGAGGAGGATAGTAGTTGATCCGAACCTTGTGATAGAAGTCGCCATAAAGCTGGGGATAGACGTCGGGCTGAAGGATGTGCTCAAGAACCGACAATTTACTCTCTTCCTTGGTCTTGAAGGATCCAGGATCATCCAAAACTTCACCATCTCGATTGCCCAGAATGTTGGTCGAAAACCAGCCCGAGAGTCCCAAAAGTCGGGCTTTTAGCCCCGGCGCCAGAATAGTCTTCATGAGGGTCTGCCCCGTCTTGAAGTCTTTGCCGCAAACAGGCACCTGATTGGCTTCCGCCAGCTGGGAGAATGCCGGAATATCGACGGTCAGATTGGGAGCTCCGTTGGCGAAGGGGATTCTCAACTTCAGGGCAGCCCAGGCATAGATCATACTGGAAGGGATGTTCTCATCGTTGTTTTTCAACCCAGCCTCCAGCTTCTCCAAGGACTGGTGAACCTCCGTCTGTTCGATAAACACTTCCGTGCTCCCACACCAGATCATGACCATCCGGTCCAGGTTCTGTTCCTTTTGAAACTGCTGAATCTCATCGACCAACTGCTGGGCCAGATCCCACTTGGTCTTCCCCTCCTTGAGGTGGGTGCCGTGCAGTCTTTTCACATAGCGAGGATCAAAAACAGCTTTCATGGGCCGGATGCTTTCCAGCTCGGGTCTCAAGTTCTGCAACAAACTGGCTTCCAGAACACCGGAGTTGGTGGCAGCAGCGTAGGCATCGTCTTCAAAAATATCCCAGGCAGCAAAAACCAGATCCTCCATGGCCGCCAGGGGAATAAACTCGGCAATCTTGGGAATTCTCTTTTCGGTTCGTTTACCCAAGCGGACCGTACCCATCTGGGTGAGAGAACCAATCGCCTCCCCCAGACCCTTCTTAACGGCTTCGACTCCAGCGATAAAGGTGGTACTCACCGCTCCAAGACCGATGAGCAACACTCCCACTTTTCCCGTGGGAGCTGCAATTTCGATTCCCTTTCTACTCATGCTTGATTCTCCTGCACAATTTCTGAGATGTCCGCAATTCTCAAGAAGAGCTGAGAGATATCATGCAATAAGCGCAAACGATTCTTGCGCAGCTTCTCTTCATCGGTCATTACCAAAACCTTGTCAAAAAACTGATCCACGGTCTTCCTCAACCCGGCTATTTGCTTCAGGGCAGCAACATAATCGCCGGTTTCGAGGTGATTGTCCACTTTTGGTTTGATATCCGAATAGGCGCGGAAAAGGGCAAGCTCCTCGGGATCGATCAGACTTTCCTGACTGACCGCTGACAGCTCGATGGATTGCTTGGAGAGAATATTCTTGGTCCTCTTGTAGGCAATGGCCAAAGCCTCAAAATCCTCGTCTGTCCTGATTCCGGATAAAGACTGGGCCCTTTGGTAGGCATCGTAGACCCCGTGAATTTCCACCGCCAAAACCGCGTTCAAGACATCGTAGGGGATTCCCTGCTCCTGGAAAATGTAGCGCACACGCCCCTTCAGGAAACTGAGGACCTGCTCTCTGACCTCCTTATCCTTCGTTTCCGCCGGGAAGTTTTTCTCTGCAACCTCCACCAAATGGCTCAAGGAATAATCCAGTTTGTGATCCATCAGGACTTTCACCACTCCTTGAGCCTGCCGACGCAAGGCAAAGGGATCGCTCGAGCCTGTGGGAACGATATCGATGGCAAAGCAACCCACGACGGTATCCAGTTTATCGGCGATCGAAAGAAGGGCTCCCAAGTGGGTCGAGGGAGAGTCATCCTCCAGAGACACCGGCTGATAGTGTTGGTAAATAGCCTTCCACACTTCTTCGGGATAGCCCTCTTCACGGGCATATAATCCCCCCATGACTCCTTGAAGTCCGGCAAATTCCCGCACCATGTCACTGCTCAGATCGGTCTTGCAAAGCAGGGCCGCCGTATTGAGATGGGGATCTTCCGACAACCCGGAGCAGAAGGTCTGAAGACGCTGTGTCTTGGCCAGGTAGGTCCCCAGTTTCTCCTGAAAGAGGATGAGATCCAATCCCTCCACCCGTTCCTCCAGCCGTCTCTTCTGATCGGCCTTCCAAAAGAATGCGGAATCTTCGAGCCGGGCCCTGAGAACCTTCTCGTGCCCCTTTTGAATCTTTCCCTTGGGGTCCCCACTGGTGTTCATCACCGTCAAAAAATGGGGTTCAATCCTCTCTGCCTCATCGACCACAGAGAAATACTTTTGATGGTGGCGCATCACGGTGGTCAGGACTTCCTGGGGAAGTTTCAAAAACTCTTTACTAAAGCTCCCACAGATCAAGGTGGGGTACTCATTGAGGTGAATCACGATTTCCAGCAAGTGAGGGTCAGAAAGAATGTGAAGATTCTTTGGAGTCACCTCTTTCATTTCGGCGGCAATCTTGGCTCTTCTTTCCTCGATATCGGCCAGGACATAGTTTTGCCGCAACTGGTCCAGGTAATCGTCCACTTGAGGCACCGGAACTTCAGGCTCCCCCAAAAACCGGTGTCCCCGTGTCGTGTTGCCTGCCTGAAGGCCCTCGAACTCAAAAGGAAGAATCTCGTCATTCAAGAGGGCAAGACACCATCGGAGAGGCCGAATGAATCGAAAACGGCTTTCCCGCCAGTACATGTTCTTGGGCCAGGAGATCGAGGTCAGGACCTGGGGCAGAACTTCCTGGAGGACCTCGGATAACGACTTGCCTGGGATTTTCTTTCGATAACCCACATAAGTGCCTTTGGGGGTTTCCACCATCTCAAGGTTCGCGACCTGGACACCCCCTTTGCGGGCAAAACCTTCCACCGCCCGAGTGGGTTTCTTCTGTTCGTCGTAGGCGACGGACTGGGACGGACCCAAGACCACTTCTTCCCGCTCCGGTTGGTGATCGGGGAGGTCCTCCACCAGGAAAGCCAGGCGGCGAGGAGAGGCGAATGGCTTGATCGACCCATAGTCGATGCGGGCCTCTTCGAGCTGTTTTTCAAAGTTTTGACACATCTGCCCCAGAGCCGGGGAGATCATGTCGGCCGGAATCTCCTCCAGCCCCAATTCAAACAGAAACTTGTTCTTCTTTTTCTTCTTGCTTTTGGACATACTGCTTGGCGATCTTCAGAGCCAGGGAACGTACACGACCGATGATTCCAACTCGCTGAGTCACACTAATCGCTCCACGACTGTCGAGCAGGTTAAAGGTGTGAGAGCATTTCAAGCAGTAATCATAGGCGGGAAGGACACAGTCCTCTTCCAAACAGCGGAGACTCTCCTTCTCGTAGAGATCAAAAAGCTCAAAAAGCATTCTTGTATCAGCAATTTCAAAACTGTATTTCGAGAACTCATATTCTTCGCGTTGCTTGACCTGGCCATAAGTCAGTGCCTGGCTCCAGGGCAGATCAAAAACGCTTTCCTTGTCCGCCAGAAAAGTGGCAATCCGCTCCAGACCATACGTGAGCTCTGCGGAAATGGGCATGAGATCCAGCCCTCCCGTCTGCTGGAAATAGGTGAACTGGGTGATTTCCATACCATCCAGGAGAACTTGCCAGCCAATGCCCCAGGCTCCCAGTGTGGGAGCTTCCCAGTTGTCTTCTTCAAAGCGCAGATCGTGCTGCTCCAGAGGAATACCCAGTTTCCTCAGGCTCTGCAGATAGATGTCTTGAACATCGTCAGGAGAGGGCTTCAGGATCACCTGGAGCTGATAATGACGATAGACTCGATTGGGATTTTCTCCATACCGGCCATCGGTAGGCCGGCGTGAAGGCTGAACGTAGGCGACGTTGTAAGGGTCCGGACCCAGGACCCGGAAAAAGGTCTCCGGATGCATCGTCCCCGCTCCCACCTCGACATCGTAGGGCTGCTGAATGATACATCCGTAGTTCATCCAGTACTCTAGTAAATTGTGAATGATCTCCTGAAACGTCTTCATCCTAGGCGGTCCCTACAAGAGCTCCTTGAGCATTTTTTTTGCCTTCAGCCGTTTTTCCAGGTGGTATTCTATCAACTGATTGCTCAGACTTTCTAATCTCCGATTTTCCTTCCCTGAAAGCTGAACCGTATCCAGTTCCGCTGCAGGAATTTTCATCATAGCGTAGACCTTCTCGGCCAACGCAGGGGGAAGTTTTTCCTGCAGTGAGGGCAAGACGCCTTCCAGTTTCAAAAGCCAGAGTTCAAAATAGCGGGCCACTCGATCGATGGGGACCTTTTGAGTCGCTTCCAGAACGGCCAGGCTCAGACGAAAGAGCAGTTCACTCTCTTCCTGTTCTCTTGAAAATTCCACCAGAAGCTCGGCAAAATAGCTGAAGTGAAGATTTACCTCCAAGCTCAACTGATAGGCTGGAAACGCCTTTACAATCTCACAATTTTTAATCGAAGCCAATTCCTGGTTTTCCTTCCGGGAAAAGGTCAATCGCACTTGAGTCAGGGGTTCCAGAGCACCGCTGAACCGACCTTTTGCCTTTTGAGCTCCGTAGGCAACCCCTCGGACCTTTCCAAAGTCCCGGGTGAGGAAAACAGCAATCTTGTGGGATTCGGCGTAAGGATAAGTCCTGAGGGTCAAGGCCTCGGACTGGTGCCCACTCATGAGACGGGAAGATATTGGAGCAAAAGGGTAGCCAGTCCCAAGAAAGAGAGAAATCCAACCGCATCCGTAAATGTAGTCACGAAAATACCGGAAGCGATGGCGGGATCGATATTCATCCTTTTTAGAATCAGCGGGATCAATGTTGCCACTACCCCGGCCATAGCCACGTTAATAATCATGGCTCCCCCAAGAACTATCCCCAGCATATAATTACCCTTCCAAAGATAGGCCACAGCGCCGGCCAAAACGCCGGTAATGACGCCGTTGTTCAGGCCCACCACGATCTCTTTCAAGAGAATCGATTTGCCGCTTTCCCAACTGATTTCTCCCAAAGCCAGCCCTCGCACAATCACGGCCAGAGTTTGGGTTCCGGAGTTCCCGCCCATACCGGCAACCACGGGCAGGAAGACGGCCAGAAAGGAAAACCGTGCGATGGTCGGTTCATAGAAAGCCACAATCGTGGCCGCCAGCAGCGCGGTCGCCAAATTCACCACCAGCCAGGGAAGTCGTGTCCTTACGGAGGTCATCGGGGGGGCGTGGATGTGATCATGGCCTTCAACTCCAGCCAGATAGAAGATATCTTCCGTCGCTTCCTCCTTGATGACGTCGATGACGTCATCCACCGTAACGACTCCCACCAGCTTGTTCTCTTGATCCACCACCGGAATGGCCAGCAGATCGTAGAGAGCCACCTCGCGAGCCACCTCTTCCTGATCCGTGTGGGTGGCCACTGAAATGACATCGGTGGTCATGATCTTTTTGAGGGGCGTGCTGGATGGAGCGATGAGAAGCTCACGCACCGAAACCACTCCGACCAGGTGATTGCCCTCATCGACAACGTACAGGTAGAAAATCACTTCCAGGTCCTTGGCGGTCTGAATGGTATGGACGGCTTCGCTGACGGAAAGGTCCTCAAAAAGAGAAAACACACTGGGCGTCATGATTCGCCCGGCCGTTTCTTCTTCATATTGGAGGAGGTGCTGGACTTCCGTGGACTCTTCCACGTCCATTTGCTCCAGAACTTCCTGGGCGTTCTCCTCGGGTAGGGCCGAAACAAAAACGGTGGCTGAATCGGTCTCCAATTCCTGGAGGACCTTGCTGATCTCCTCACTGGGGATTTGGTTCAAAAGATCCAGGCCCGGCTCCACCCCGATAACCTTAAGCGTCTCAGCCGCCAGCTGCCGGTCGTGCTGCACCAGAATGGAAAAGACAGAGCTTTGCTCTTTCTCGTTCAATTCCATCATGATGCTGGCAATATCACCGGGACGCAGATTACCCAGAACATCGGCAAGGCGGTGCTCTTCACCGCGTTCGAGCAGATCTCGAACCGATTTACTGGTCACATCCACTTGAGTACGCATGATGGCAACTGTAGCAAATAGAGGTGAATTTAATGAACGAGGAATGAGGAATGAAATTAAGTGAGAAATGGTGAATGGAGAGTTTTGGGAACGACCCATCCTCACCATTCACCATTGATCATTTCATCATTTAGAGTTGACCTAGTCGATAGGGGACTCTTTGGGAGAGAGTTCTTCGGATTGCAGACGGTACTTCACAAACTGATGGGCCCGGGAGAATAATCCGGCAGAAAGATAAACTGTCGCCAGGACCATCAAGACTTCCTGCGAATACCAGATCACTCCAGCCACAAGCAGCGCAATAAGCAACACATTCAAGTGCGATTTCCCACGTCCCAGGTTCAGCTGTGTCAAGGAAGGATAACGGATGGTGCTGATCATGAGGAAGGAAAGCAAATAGACGACTGCCACCAAATAGAACGTAAACAAAGGCGAATCGAACGGTTCGACAAAAAGGTGAACAGTGGCCGCTAAAAAGCCGGCGGCGGCGGGAATGGGAAGTCCGGCAAAATGCTTTAAATCCTTCAACTGGCTATTGAAACGGGCCAGACGCATGGACCCACAGATGAGATAGACGAAGGCGGAAAAGCGCGCGAAATTACCCAACTCGGCCAACCCCCAGGAGTAGATGAGGATGGCGGGAGCAATCCCGAAGCTGATGACATCGGCCAGAGAATCCAACTGTGAACCAAAGTCGCTGGTCACATTAGCCAGCCTGGCCACTCGTCCGTCCAGGCAGTCCAGAACGACGGCAATACCGATAGCGATAGCTGCAGCTTGATAATCACCGTTTAAGGTGGCGGTAACGGCGAAGAATCCTGCGAAGATGTTGCCGACCGTGAATGCCGTGGGTAGGAGATAAATACTACGGCGAAGTTTTCGGGGTCGCTTCACCGCTTGCCTGGCCCTGCCCAAATAATTCCCTTCTCTTCCGATCACGAGCCTTCCTTCCAATAGGCAATGACGCTCGATCCGCCGCAAACTCGATCGCCCTTGCTCACAACGATCTCGCATTCGGGAGGTAAAACAATGTCCACACGACTCCCGAATCGGATCAGCCCTATTTTATCACCTTTCCGGACCTGTGAGCCTTCGCTGGCCCAGACTCGGATGCGCCGGGCGATCATTCCTGCTACCAAGGAAAAGGTCAGTCTCCGCTCGCCGGCAATGGTAATCGTCAACTGTTCGTTCTCCACTGAAGCACGTTCGTCATACGCCACCTTGAACTTACCAGGCCGATAATCCTGCTTGACCAGGGTTCCCCCGATGGGCGCCCGGTTGATGTGGACGTCAAAGAGGGAGAGAAAAATACTCAAAATCGACCCTTCACCCTCCCGCTCCAGGCGAATGACTTTTCCATCGGCTGGACTCACGATCGCCCTGGAGTCCTCAGGAATGGACCTTTCCGGATCTCTAAAGAAAAAGGCAACAAACCCGGACAGGACAAGCAGGACTACAGACAACCCCAGGTACCCCGCCCAAAAAAAGAGGAGCAGCAGGACAAGGAGGGGAATCAGAAAATAGTAAGCGTCATTGGCCATGGGAGAGAAGGTAAAAAAGAAAAAGCCCGCCGCAAGACGGGTTGAAGCCTTGCGAGCGGGCTACCGAACAACTCCAATCATTTTTTTCCTAGCCCTGGGCGTGTCCAGCTTGATAATTGTGGATCCGTACCTGCATCTGATCCTTCACGGCCAACTTCTTCTTCTTGATAATCGTTTCCTCGAACTTCTCCTGCTCGTTGAGGAAAGATCTGTTCTTGAGTTCTTCCAGTTTGGATTCGTAGCTCTGGTGCCGCTGCACCAGTTGACGAAATTCCTGGTCATTCTGGATCAGATACTCCTTGACATCCTTGACATCCACGTCATTCATATACACTGACCTCCTCTGAAAATGGATTTTTAACTGGCCGGACCGATTGGCGAAGCGCATCCTTATTGTCTTAAGCTTATTACATCAAGGCTCGGCGATCAAGAAATTATTGGCCCAGGAATTTCCCCATTTTTTCGAATGCCCTGATCGGAGACCTGGTTCCGAAAGGCTAGCGTCAGCGTGCAACTGATGAGACCTTCCGGAGCCCCGAAGGGGCTCGGGACCTGTCTCGTCATCCGCTCGGGCAGTGTGCCACCTCGATGCTCAGCAGTCCTTCTTGGAACGTGGCCTAGAACTCCACCGAAAAGCGACTGCGGCGGCCATGCCGTTCCAACCCCAGGTCAATAAGCTTGTCCAAAAGCTGCGGACAGGCCAGCCCGGAGGCCTCCCACAGCTTGGGGTACATGCTGATTTCGGTGAACCCCGGAATGGTATTGGCCTCGCTCACCCAGAACTGGCCCGTCCCCTTGTCCATGAGAAAATCCACGCGAGCCATACCCTCCAACTGCAGGGCCTTGAAGGCCTTAAGGGCCAACTTCTGAACCTGCTGAGCCTGCTTCTCAGACAACGGAGCCGGAATCAAAAGCTGGCTGTCTTCATCGCGGTATTTGGCAAGGTAGTCGTAAAACTCTCTGGAGGGAAGGATCTCTCCCACCATGGAGACCTCCGGTTGGCTGTTTCCCAAAACAGCAGTCTCGATTTCCCGAGCCTCGATGCCCTGTTCAACCAGAACGCGGTCGTCATAGTGAAAGGCCACTTCAATATGCTCGGCCAACTCATCCCGATTTCGACTCTTGTTGATTCCAACCGAAGACCCCATATTGTCGGGTTTTACAAAGACCGGGTAATGCAGCTCTTTCTCCATGCGCTTCAGGGACTCTTCGGCGTGTTGCTGCCACTCCGTTTGGACCAGGGAGCCAGAGGGAAGGACGGGCAAACCGGCACTCCGCAAGACCTCCTTGCTGCGGATCTTGCTCATGGCTAGTGCTGAAGCCGAGACGCCGGCACCGACATAGGCGATGTCCAGAACCTCAAGCGTTCCCTGTATCGTCCCATCCTCCCCGAAAGGACCGTGCAATACCGGGAAAACAATATCGGGAACCGGGTCCAGATCCAGCAAGACACTCACCCAATGCTTGCCGGAGGGGAAATTCAACGACTCACTCGACTTCAACCCCAGCTTATCGGGTGCGGCTTCCGGCGGGTAAAGCGAACCATCCTTTTCAATGGCCAGGACTGAAACCTGATATTTTTCCTGGTTCAGGTGCTTAAGGACCACTTGTGCGGAAACCAGAGACACTTCATGTTCTGCCGATCTTCCCCCACACAGGACCACCACATGCTTCATGTCGCCTCCTCCTTGATCCTTGATCTCGCCTCGCAAGCCCCATCAGCAAACGTCATCGTATTTATGGAAGCAGACACTTAAAGAATCCTCTTTCCCAAGGCCGAACAGATCAACCCGACTCCCAACAAACCGGTTGCATTCTCACTGTCCAAAACCGGATTGAGCTCCACACAGTCCAGAGCCAGCAGTTTGGAGCTGTCGGCAACAATCTCCATAGCCAGGTGACTCTCCCGGTAAGTGATTCCACCACGAACCGGAGTCCCCACACCCGGGGCCACCTGGGGATCCACCACGTCCAGGTCCAGGCTGCAATGAAATCCTCGAGTGCCGTCGGTGGCCCTTTCGACAGCCTCCTCCATAGCGGCTCTCATGCCTCGCATGTCCAGTTCCTTCATGGTGATCACTCTCAGGCCGGCTTCCTTGATGATGGGCTTCTCCCGAGAATCGATGCTGCGCGTTCCGATAACGGTTGCATGGCCAGCTAGCACTTTGGGTGAAAAACCCTCAATTTCACTCAGTTCCCGGGGCTCCAGCCCTAAAACAGCGGCTAAAGGCATTCCATGGACGTTCCCTGAAAGGCTGCTCTGGGGCGTATTCATATCAGTGTGGGCGTCAATCCAAATCAATCCAATCTTCTCATTTTGTCTCCGATAGAAAGAAGAAGTTCCGGCGATACTCCCCGCGGCCAGGGAGTGATCACCCCCCAGGATGAGAGGGAATTTCTTTTTCTCCAGTGTTTCCATGACCCGAGCAGCCACTCTCGTGCAGACCTGAGCGATCTCCTGGAGAAACATCTGTCTATTCTCACCGCGAACGGCTTCTTCCGCGATCCTGACCTCAACATTTCCCCCATCTTCTACGGGGATGTTGGCGGCCTTCAGCTTCTGTTGTAAACCTCCGATCCGCAGGGCGGAGGGTCCCATATCCACTCCGCGACGGCCGGCCCCCAGGTCCATGGGGACACCGATCATGCGAACGATTTTTCCGCCTTCGCCCTTAGCCTGGATTTCTCACACCCCCTCTACTGCATCGGCGCAATGATCCGGCCTGACTGTGTTGCGCTCCGCCGGCCTCCTTAGTGCCTCGTTTCATAGATATGGTGTTGTTTGTGGCGAGCGCGACGGCTTCGAATTCGCGAAGCGACGACGACGCGATGTCAGTGACATTCTGGAGGAGGAGCGACAAAGAAATCGATGCCGTCCCGCCGCCACCCTTCGGGCTGATGGGGGTTGCGGGCGACCTCTGCGTCGCTCGTCGTCGCCGATGGCCCTGCATCGTCTTCTCCTTGCTCCTTGATCTCCCCTCGCAAGACCCATCAGCAAACGTCATCATATCTATGAAGCGAGACACTGCACGTACCATACAGTACGTTTGCGGGGGCCTCGGTCGCGCGCCTTGTCACGCCGGCCCTTCCGCCGCTTCGTGACGAGCAGGTGTGAGAAACCCGGGCTGGGAACCCGGGAAGAACTCTCGTTGCCGGAATCAGGTGAAGCTTTCTTTTTCAAACGGGCTGGTGTGTCAGCTTGTTCAGAACCAATTTGCTAAGCGACAGAAAGGTTGGAGAATTCGGGGAATGCCCCCGAGCTCTCCTAGGAAGCGGATGCGTTTAAGTATTTAGTCAATCTAGACTTGTACCGTGCGGCAGTGTTGGAGTGGATGACACCCTTTTGTGCAGTCCGATCAATTACCGAATACACTTCCTTTAACACCTTCCGAGCATCATCAACCTTCTTATCGCTCAAGAGTTGCCGAAATCTCTTAATCTCTGTCCTCATTTCACTGCGTCTGCGACGATTGGCATCCCTTCTTCCTGCACTCTGCCGCATTCGCTTCTCAGCTGACTTCACATTAGGCATAGACTGTCCTTGGTCGGCTCATTATAGAAACTTGCCACCACAGGTGTCAACGATCACCCGCTCCAAATGGAGCTTCGGGTCGGTACTTGTGGTCTTGCACAGACGATCCGTTTCGCGCAGACGAATCAACAGGTCGGTCAGAATCTCAGAAGAATACTTTCGAATTTCTCTTTCCTTGTCCTTATAACTCCAGATCTTCAATTCTGTGAGGATGGCCCGAAAGGGCCGGCCCTGTTCCAGCATTTCCCGGGCCACCAGGACTCGACGAAAATTCCAATAGAGCATCGAGATGATCTGTGGAGCGGTCATCCCCGAGTCATGGAGTCGACCCAAAACGCGCAGCGCTCGGTCCGACTCCCGGCCGGCGACAGCTCCGATCAGAGCAAACACATCGTATTCTCGGGCTTGGCGAGTCATCCGAAGTACCGAATCAAGGGTGATTTTTCGACTCTCCAGCTCCCACAGAAACTGCTTTTCAAGCTCTGCCTCCAGCTGCTGGTAGTTCTCCCCAATCAATTCCACCAGAGCCTCCCCTGCCCGAGGATCCATCTCATAACCTTCTCTTTTGGCCCTGCTCATCACCCAATGCAAGGGATCCGTTTTCCGGGGCAGTTCTATGTTGGGAATCTTGGACCAGGTTTTTGACTTTCTCTTGGCTTCCAGAACCAGGCTGGTGCCGGGGGAAGGATTCTTTAAGTACTCCTGTATCTTCTCAACCGCCAGATCGGCATTCTTGACATAAATCCAGCGACGGGATGCCATCCAGGGTAGAGTCCTTGCCGTGTTGAGGAGTTCCGCGACGGAGCCCTTGTCCAGATCCGAGGGGCGATCCTTGGCCAGATCATAGACAGACCAGTTGAAGGCGCGGACCTCCTCTTCCACCTGGCTCAGGCAACACTCGTACACTCTTCTTTTGAGGTAGTCCTGATCGGTGATCAGGAGATAGGCAGGCTCGGGAGTCTGGATTGTTTTTTGGAACTCGGAAAACTCCATCGAGGACTAGAATCTCTCCAGAATCGTCGTCACCACACTCGAGGCAAAATCATCGGCAATGCGCCCCAAAGCAGGATTGAGCTCCGAGAAGAAATTCCGGACATCGACATTGATGACGTACTGTTCTCGAAAGATAAAATTGTTATTCTCAAAAAGTAGTTTTGCGGTTTCTCGCTCGCGCAATTCGACCCGTCCGATGAGGGTGACCAGAAAGGTGGACCCGAAGGTTTCTTCCCCGAAAATAACGGGATTGGCACTCACTTGGGAAATCACACCTCGAAGAACCGCATCCGCCTGGGAAGAATCGCTCACCACATTGTAGGAGGACTTCTCGACGAAGGCCCTCACCAGGGAATGAGTCAGGATCTGCTCCACCTCAAAAGTTGTGGTCTGATTCTCGAGAGGCAGGACGGCCAGGGTCCCGATGTCCGGAGCCACCCGGTTCTGAGTAGCCACCTTGTAACCGCAAGCGAGTTGGATCAGCAGTAGCACGGCCACTACAAATCGTGCTGTTGTGCGGTTGTGCGGTTGTGCTGTCGTGCTGTTGTGCATTGCGGTGGTGTATCGTCAGCTGTCAGTTGTCCTAGACCACGATATTGACCAGCTTTTGAGGCACCACGATCACCTTTCGAATCGTTTTTCCTTCGATGTAAGCCTTGGTCTTTTCGTCTTCCAGGGCAAGCGTTTCCATTTCCTCTTTGGAAATTCCCGGCAGGGCTGAAAACCTGGAGCGAACCTTCCCATTCACCTGGATGACGATCTTGATTCCTTCTTCTCGAGCCAACTCCGGATCAAACTGCGGCCAGGGAACGAAGGTCAGGTGCTCCTTCTGCCCCAGGCTTTCCCACATCTCCTCGGCAAAATGGGGTGCAAAGGGGGACAACAGAAGAGCCATGGTCTTCAATACTTCCTCCAGAAGTTCCGGCTGGGGGTTGTCTTCCTGATCCACGTACTCATAGACCGAGTTCAATAACTCCATGATAGCGGCAATGGCCGTGTTCTGATGGAACCGCTCCAGGTCATTCGTGACTTTCCCGATCGTCTGGTGCAACTTGCGCCGCAGGGCTCTTCCCCCTTCAGACAACTCCTCCTGGGAAATGGAGTCCGCCCCGCCATCCTGGCTGATCTCTTCACGCAGTCGATAGAGCATCCTCCAAAGCCGGTTCAAAAAGCGAGAACAGCCCTCCAGGCCTTGGTCGCTCCAATCCAGCTCGCGGTCGGCTGGAGCGGCAAATTGAACAAACAGACGCAGGGCGTCGGCTCCATATCCTTCCACCACGGTGTCGGGGGCGACCACGTTCCCTTGAGACTTGCTCATTTTCGTGCCCCCCTTGAGCACCATCCCCTGAGTAAAAAGCCCCTGAACCGGTTCATCGAACCGAACCAGTCCGAGATCCCGCATCACCTTGGTGAAAAACCGCATGTAGATCAGATGTAAGATGGCATGCTCCACACCCCCAATGTAAATGTCGACTGGGAACCAGTATTGGACCGCTTCCTCTCGAACCGGTGAAGAGTCGATCTGATGGTCCGTGTAGCGGTAGAAATACCAGGAACTGTCCACAAAGGTGTCCATGGTGTCGGTCTCACGGCGGGCTTCTCCCTGGCATTGGGGGCAGCTGGTGTTCAAGAATTCCGGGAGGGTAGCGAGTGGAGACTGTCCCAGTTGGATACTCTCAACTTTGGGCAGCATCACCGGCAGATCCGCTTCCGGAACCGGGACGACGCCGCACTTCTGGCAATACACGATGGGGATCGGCGTACCCCAATATCGCTGCCGGCTGATACTCCAGTCCCTCAACCGATAACTCACGCTTTCCTGTCCGAAGCCTTCCGCCTGGGCATGTTGCACCATCTTCTCTTGAGCCTCTTGGGAAGAAAGTCCGGAAAAGGCAGCACTGTTGACCAGCACGCCATATTCGACAAAGGCCTGATCCAAATCAGAACTGAGGGAGTGGTCTTCGGACTGAATCACAAGACGGATGTCGAGATCGTACTTCTTGGCGAAGGCAAAATCGCGCTCGTCATGAGCCGGAACAGCCATGATGGCCCCCGTTCCATACTCCATCAGAACAAAGTTGGCAATCCAGAGAGGGATTCGTTCTTGAGTAAAAGGATTGACGGCATAGCGTCCTGTGAATACCCCTTTCTTCTCTGTTTCTTCGGCGGTACGCACGTCCTTGCCCTGACGACGGATTTCTTCAGCGAAACGTGACAGCTCCTCACCGTGCCGGGGATCATCGATCCAACTCTTGACCAGCTCGTGCTCAGGAGCCAAAACCACAAATGTGGCACCGTAGATGGTGTCCAGACGAGTTGTGAAGATATCGATTCCTACGTCCGGATCATCAGCCAGCGAAAAGGTCACTTGAGCCCCCACAGACTTGCCAATCCAGTTGCGCTGCATGCTCTTGACTTTCTCCGGCCAACCCTCCAACTGATCCAGATCTTGCAACAGTTGCTCGTTGTAGTGAGTAATGCGAAAGCACCACTGCTCAAGCTCCTTCTCCACAACCACACTTTTATCCCTCCAGCACAACCCGTCGAGCACTTGCTCATTGGCTAAAACCGTCTGGCACTGCTCGCACCAATTCACGGTCCCTTTTCGCCGGTAGGCCAAATTCTTCTTGTACATTTGGAGAAAAAACCACTGATTCCATCGATAATATTCGGGCAAGCAGGTCGCGATCTCCCGATCCCAGTCATAGCTCCACCCCATCCGCAAGCATTGCTTCTTCATGGTCTCAATGTTGTCCAGAGTCCAGCGCTCGGGTGGAATATTGTGTTCGATGGCAGAGTTTTCGGCGGGCAATCCGAAGGCGTCCCATCCGATGGGATGCAGCACGTTAAACCCCCGCATTCTCTTGAACCGGGCCACTGAATCTCCCAACGAATAGTTGCGAACGTGGCCTATATGAAGAGCTCCCGAAGGATAAGGGAGCATTTCCAAAACATAATACTTGGGACGGGCGGAGTCCTCCCGAACCGCAAACTCCTGGGTCTCTGCCCAGCGTTGCTGCCACTTCTTCTCAATTGCTGAATAATCGTACCGCTCGTTCATGGTAAGAGCTGACCCCCTGACCGGCTGACCCCCTGACCGTAATTCACAAATGGGGTCAGGAGGTCAGAAGGTCAGGAGGTCAGGATTCCGCTGTCAGCCTTTCTTGGACAGCACAATCCCCTTTTGCGCCTGGTATTTTCCTTTCCGATCTCCATAGGAGGTCTGACAAACTTCGCTTGCCTCAAGAAAAATAAGCTGGGCAATTCCCTCTCCGGAATAAATCTTAACAGGAGCTGGACCGGTGTTGGCTATCGACAACGTGGCATGCCCTTCCCATTCCGGTTCGAAGGGGGTCACATTCACGAGGATCCCACACCTCGCATAGCTGGACTTCCCGGTACACAGGGTCAAAATATCTCGAGGAATTCTAAAGTATTCGACTGACTGACCAAGCACGAACGAGCCTGGAGGAACAATGCAATGGTCCCCCTCGCAATCATGAAAAAACTCGGCGCTGACATCTTTGGGATCCAGCAGAGTGGATGAGTTTTCCGAGCAAATCTTGTAGGTTCGATCTACTCGAAAATCATACCCGTAGGAAGAAATACCGTAGGAGATTGCTCCCCGTTGGGCCAAGGATTCCTGAAAGGGTTCGATCATGCGCTGCTCCCTGGCCATACGAGCAATCCAATGATCCGGCTTGATGCCCATGGGCTAGTCTCTACCCTCCAATGAAAGAGGAAGTCTAACCGAGAGCAGGTCCAAAGTCCAAAGTAGTTGACAGGGCTACTGATGGCAAGTATAGTCAAATTAATCATTTAAAGGGGAATGAAGAAGCAGTGATTAAACAGGATATTGTCGGTCGCGTCGCAAGCAGAATGGGCATCACCAAAGTCAAAGCTGAAGTCGCTGTGGACTCTGTTTTCAGCGCTCTCAAAGAGGCCATGAAGAGAGGCGAGCGCATTGAGCTTAGAGGCTTCGGTGTCTTTCTTGTGAAACCTCGCAAGAGTGGTATCGGCAGAAACCCAAGGACAGGGGCCGAAGTTCCAATTCCTCCTGGGAAGACCGTCCGGTTCAAACCAGGTAAGGAAATCCGATTCGGCCAGTAGCCGATTTTGAGCTGGGATTATTCTCTTCCAACCGAGAAACCTCTCTCTGAGCCCACCTACCCACCATCTCCCCTTCCGGAAAGGACAAAGATTGTTCTTCCGGCGATATTACTCCTCGTGACGTCGATCACGACCTTGACGGCGGGCTTCCTTTTTCACCTCAGCTTCGTCAGCCAAAGCCAGGGTGAAATCATGAGACGACTCACTGGGGTCTTGACCCATCCTCTAGATATTCTCAACGGGCTTCCCTTCGCTCTTACGATTCTGGTAATCCTGCTGGCTCATGAAATGGGGCACTATCTGACCTGTCGCTATTATGGTATTGACGCCACCCTTCCTTACTTGATCCCTGCCCCTCCACCGTTCAATCCCTTCGGCACCTTCGGCGCGGTGATCAAGATCCGATCCCGCTTCCCGGACCGACGCCAGCTTTTCGACGTGGGCATCGCCGGACCTCTGGGAGGTTTCATATTTATCATCCCCTCCTTAATTGTTGGACTGCAGCAGTCCAAACAACTCACTTTTGCAGACCCCCTTGAAAGCACCTTGGAATTTGGTGAACCCTTGATCTTTCGCCTGGCTGCAATGCTCTTCTTTCCGGGTGCAGCAGATGCAGCCATTAACCTGCACCCCATTGGATGGGCTGCCTGGTTTGGATTGCTGGCCACCAGCATTAACCTGCTTCCCATAGGACAATTGGATGGAGGCCACGTTGTGTATGGGCTCTTCGGTCCGCGAAGTCACCGAATCGTCTCCTATGTGACCTTCGGCGCACTGGTGGGAGTCAGTCTTTATTCCTGGCCCATGTTGGGCTATCTGGTCTTCGCTCTGGTTCTTCTTTTCATAGGATTCCGTCATCCCAGACCTCACATGGACTTTCCCCGCTTGGGTCGAGGGAGATTCCTGATCGCCTTGATCGGTCTGATCATCTTCATTCTGACTTTCACGCCCATTCCGGTCCGCCTCATTCAACACGTGGCTCGGCTGTGACGGAACAAGAAAAGGACGAGATCATCCGAGACTACTTTGGCCCAGGGGGAGCTGAAGAGAATCCACGCTGCCCGAGCTGTGGAGAGGTTCTTCGATTCGATGCTCTCCATGACTCCGGCAGCGGCCAGTTCCAGATCGAGGTGGGTTGCCCTGACTGTGGAGCAAATTTCAGCTGGCAGCAGAACCACCTGCAACAACCTTGGAAAGAACTCCACGTGCAATATTTTATGGAGCGTTACACGGCCCGCGAGCCCCTACGGTGTCCTCTTGACGACTGTTACGTGATCTATGCGGAATTCACCGACAGGGTACTTGAATTCAGGTGCCCCTACTGCAACCGTCGAGGCAGGGCTCAGCTGCCCCCCCAGCCGGATGAATCCTAGTAGCGCGCTTCGCGTTTGTTCCACCATCACGGCTCTTACTCAAGCTCCGCCCCTTTCAAACCTGAAGCCCGGCTACTCGTCTCCCTGGGCAACCTCTTCTGATTCGTTTTCAACGGGCTTTCTGAACAGGACATTGTCCAGTGCCAGTTTGCCCGGGCCAGCGGTAGCCAGGAAAAGATAGATAAAGCAATACACAAAGGCCAGCTCTCCCCCGTTAAGGATGGGCCAAAAGCCGCGCGGGAGGTGGCTAATAAAATAGGCAACCGCCATCTCTCCCGCCATCACAAAGGCGATCCAGCGGGTCAAGAGCCCCAATCCGATGAACAAGGGACCGAAAAACTCGAGCACGCCCGCAAACCAGGTTAGTGTCAAGAAGTCTCTGGGTTCTCGTTCAAGCAGACCGAACAATTTTTGGGCCCCATGCTGCCAGAATAGGAAGGCGGTAGCCACTCGAAGAAGGGTTAGGGTCCAGACACGGAAATGACTGGGTATAGGGTAGAACATCGTTTATTCTCCTGTGGTTGAAAGATCAGAATAGAGCCAGACATCAATCGGACTTCCACCTTCGTGGGAAATCCTTAGAGCGGGTCCCACACAAAAACCTCCTTGGTGACCACTTATTTCAGGTCGATGAAATCCCCCAGGCTAGAGTCGTGCATCAATACATTCATACCGGAGCTATCGGGTCAAACTGGCAAGAAAAAGGATCAACAAAGTCACTGTAATCACCATCAGAAGATACACCAGCTGACGAAATCTGGACCTCTCCTGGAATTCCTCACTGCTTTCTTCCCAGTCGTCATCTCCTAGCTTCAATTTGAGCTCCTCGGTATCCATCGGTCCTTCCGGCACTCGCAGCTCACCCGCAATGCGCTGCAAATCGATGAATCGAGGCAGGAACCAGAAGAAAATCGCGACTCCAATAAGGAAAAGAAAAATCCAAAAATTGCTATCGGAGAGGGAAAAGATCACCAGCAGGGCGAGGGTGACGACAACCAGAAGGAGAATCCGGAAATAGGCCCAAGGCACGGTTGGCCGAAAAATAGCCCCGCAACGCGGACAACTGAGTCGCCCTGGGGTGAGAAGAGGATCCGTCCAGAGACGAGTTTTACAAACCGGACAGCGCTGGGACATTAGTTGGGACGATACTAGCCGGGACTATGCATAAATTGTCTACTGCAGTGCCGCAAATCATTCACGCTGACTGCGTTGTGCTTCCTTGGGCTCCTCGGCGTACTGCATGAGTACGCCTTGCGGGGCCCTTCGTCGCACGCCTTGTCATCGCGGCACTTGCGGCACTTCGTCACGAAAACCTACGCCTAATCCCGGCTAGGCAGGTCCATGATGGAGGCTGCAACCACGGAAGCAACCCTCTTGCGTAAGGAAATCACATTCCCCTCTCCATCCGGATGCACCCGGTTGGTGAAAAGGATGACGAAGACCTCGCTGAAAGGGTCAATCCACAGCGAGGTTCCCGTAAACCCAGTGTGGCCAAAGGAACCCACCGGGAAAAGATCACCCCGAGGACCACTAAAAGGGGTTCGGATGTCGAAACCGAGGCCACGCCAATCCGAGGCTCCAACAGGGGACTGGGGTGTGCTCATTTGCAGCACCGAGAGGGGTGAAAGAATTCGCACTCCGTTATAGCGGCCACCATTGAGAATCATCTGAGCATAGATTGCCGTGTCCTCGACGGTGGAAAACACTCCGGCATGTCCCGCAACTCCCCCCATTCGAGCCGTACTCGGATCGTGGACAACCCCTCGCAGCAATCGACCGTCTCGGAAATCGGTGGGGGCAATCTGATCGTGAACCTGTGGCGGTGGGAGAAAACGGGTTTTCGTCATTCCCAGGGGCGAAAAAATCCGCTGGGCCGAAAATTCATTCAAATATTGACCGCTGACTTCCCGGACGATCTCGGCCAGAACAATGTAGTTGATATCGCTGTAGATGAATCGCTCTCCAGGCGGGGCAATCGGCTTCTCCTGAAACGCCAGTTCTAACGCCGTTTCATAACCTTCCCAGGGCTCGTCCAAGTCCAGATCGGGGCGCAGACCCGAATAGTGAGTCAGCAACTGGACGACAGTAATGGGATCTTTCCCATTCTGTGCGAAACGGGGTAGATATTTGGAAACACGATCGGTTAGAGAAACCTTGCCTTCCTCGACCAGAATCAAAATCGAGGGGGCCGTGGCAAGCACCTTCGTCAAAGAGGCTACATCAAAGACGGTCTCCAGGGTCATTGCCTCCCGTCGAGGAATCAGGGCTCTGCGACCCAGGGCCTTTCGGTACACTACCTTGCCCCGGCGCGCCACCAGCAACACAGCCCCAGGGGTCTCCTTCTCGGTGATGGATGTGTCAAGCACTTCATCCAATCGAGCCAGGCGCTCACTGGACATCCCCACATCTTCAGCCCTGCCTGAAGACAGGACCTGGGCCTGGAGGGGGTTGAGCAACAGGAGGAAAATCAGTCCTCTCAAGAACATCCCTTCAATTGTATGCCAAAGGAGATTTCTTCGGGAAGAAATGTGGGTTAAACTTGACCAGGAGCCTGTCCGAGTAATAGTCGGGGTCGCGCGGATGGGGCTTGCGTGAGCAGGTCGAGGAGCGAGGAGAAGGCGATGCAGGGACATCGACGACGACAAGAGATGCACCGCAATCCCCATCTGCCCGAAGGGTTGCGTCGGCGAAGCCTGTAACGCGACCTTGCCTATGACTCGGACCGGCTCCTAATTACCATGCAACAGAGCCTTATGGATTCCTTTATGCGCCGAAGTCGGGAGCTCATCGAGTTAAAGAGCGTCCTTGAGATCCTCACCTGGGACCAAGAAACCATGATGCCTGCGCGCGCCGGCCCCTTTAGAGCACGTCAGTTCTCTGCCTTGAGTGCTCTGTATCACCAAAAGCTCACCTCTCCCGACCTGGGTGAAACCCTGGAACGCCTGAGCGCTGAAGAGCTGGAGTTGTGGCCACGAGCCGCCGTCAGAGAAATGCGCCGAGAGCATGAGAAAGCGATCAAGCTTCCCGAAGAACTGGTTCGGGAGCTGGCGGAAACCACTTCCCTGGCCTACGATGCCTGGGTAAAGGCCCGTCAACAATCCGACTTTGCCGCTTTTTCTCCCTGGCTGGAAAAAGTTCTGAAGCTCAAGCAACAGGAGGCCCGTTGTCTGCAGTTCTCCGACTCTCTGTACGAACCCTTGCTGGATCACTATGAACCGGGGATGACGGTCGGCAGGCTGGATGAACTTTTCGCCGTGATCAGGCCCAATCTCACCTCGCTGCTTCAGAAGATTCTGTCCTCGAGCAAGCAGCCCGATCGGGATCTTCTCAAGGGCAAGTTCCCTGCTGCACAACAGGAAGCCTTTGGACGCAACGTGCTCACCGCGATGGGCTTTCAATGGGATGCCGGAAGATTGGATCGATCGCCCCACCCGTTCTGTTCAGGACTCTCTCCGTTGGATGTGAGAATCACCACCCGCTACTCGGAGGAAGACTTCAGCTCCTCACTTTTCGGCATGATCCATGAAGGGGGACATGCACTCTACGAACAAGGGCTGGAACCGGAACATTACGGCTCCCTGGCCTGCGATGGAATCTCCCTGGGAATCCACGAGTCCCAGTCGCGTCTATGGGAGAACCAGATAGCACGGAGCCGGGCCTTTTGGGACTATTGGCTTCCTCCCCTCCAGCAGACTTTTCCGGGCCAACTGGATCATGTCTCCCTGCAGGACTTTGTCCATGCCGTCAATCGGGTGGAGGCATCCCTGATCCGCGTTGAGGCGGACGAGGTTTCCTACGGTCTGCATGTCATCCTGCGCTACGACCTGGAAAAGCAAATGATGGAGGGAGACTTGCAGATCCAGGACCTGGAGGAAGCCTGGAACACACGAATGAAAGAGTATCTGGATGTCACGCCATCCAACCCGGCTGAAGGTGTTCTTCAGGACGTCCACTGGTCCATGGGCGGATTCGGATACTTCCCCACCTATCTGCTCGGAAATCTCTATGGGGCTCAAATTTTTCATCAGGTCGGAAAAGAGCTTCCGGATCTGGAGGAAAAAATCGCTGCGGGAAACCTGACTCCCTTGCGGGAATGGTTGCACGAACAAATTCATCGTAAGGGGAAAACGGTAGGCGCTGAGGAACTGATCGAGAAAATCAGTGGTAAACCCCTTAGTTCAGGCCATTTTCTGGATTATCTGAAACACAAGTTTAGCCCGCTTTATGGACTTAGCTAGCCCAAACTATGCATAGGTTCTCGTCACGAAGCGACGAAAGCGCCGACCTGACAAGGCGCGCGACGGGAGGCCACCGCAAACGTACTCTCCGTAGTACGTTGAGGGGACCAACCGAGCGAAACGCAGTCAGAGCGGATGATTTCGTTGCTGTAGCAGAGAATCTATGCATAGTCCGGGCTAAGGACAAAGCTTTCTTCTCCCTTATCCCCGTTCTCCTTCTCTGTGTTTCCCTGTCTTGCTCTCCTTCTCTATCTCCTTCACTCCAGCCCGCTGGCGAGGTTCGAGTGGGTGCCGATCGTCTCTTCGAAGATCCCTATTGGGATTGGATCCAGGGAAAGCGCGTTGGCTTGATCACCAATTCTAGCGGTGTCAATTCGGGATTGGAAACCACCATGGATCTCCTGGTTCAACATCCAGACGTCCAGTTAGTCGCGCTGTTCGCCCCCGAACATGGGCTGCTGGGACAGGCTCAGGCAGAGGAAAGCGTCGCCACCTATGGGAATGTGTACAGCCTCTACGGGGAAACCCAGGCCCCTACGGCTGAGATGTTGAAGGACGTTGAAGTTCTCCTTTACGACATCCAGGATGTGGGAGTCCGCTTTTATACCTACATCTCCACCATGTTCTTGAGTATGAGGGTGGCCACCGAACAGGGCATTCCCTTTATCGTTTTGGATCGCCCCAACCCCATTGACGGCTCACGCGTTGAGGGCCCTGTATTGAAGCCCGGATATGAGTCCTTTGTGGGCATCTATGCGCTCCCACTTCGCTACGGCATGACGGCTGGAGAGCTGGCCCGGATGCTCAATCAAGAAACCGATCTGGGATGCGATCTCAAAGTGGTGCCTCTTGAAGGCTGGAATCGTCAGCAGTGGTACGATCAGACAGGCCTTGAGTGGATCTCGCCCTCTCCCAACATGCCCACCCTAAGCACGGCCACCGTCTATCCCGGCCTTTGTTTGATTGAGGGAACCAATCTTTCGGAAGGACGCGGGACCACTCGACCCTTTGAGCACATCGGGGCTCCCTGGCTGAAGAGCCGAGAGCTGGTGGAAAGATTGAATGGTCTCCAGCTTCCCGGTGTGCGCTTTCGCCAACAGGCTTTTACTCCAACCTTTTCCAAATATCAGGATGAGCCGTCCCAGGGTATCCAAGTTCATGTCCTGGACCGCAACTCATATGATCCTCTTGGCAACCTGCTGCATCTGCTGACGGAGGTGAGAAAGCTCCACCCCGACCAACTGGAGTTCAACAGCGCCTTCTTCGACCGTCTGATGGGAAACAGTTCCGTCCGCGAAGCACTGATCCAGGGTAGGCCGGTAGAAGAAATCGTGGAGCAGTGGCAGCCGGACCTCCAGGAATTCAAGCAGGCTCGAGAACAGTACCTGCTCTATCGCTAGCCCGGACTATACATAAGTTCTCTACTGCAGCGACGAAATCATCCGCCCTGCCTGCGTTGCACTCGGTCGGCCTCCTCAACGTACTGCAGAGAGTACGTTTGCGGCGGTCTTCCGTCGCGCGCCTTGCCAGGTCGGCGCTTTCGTCACTTCGTGACGAGAACCTATGCATAATCCGGGCTGGCTCGGTCGTGCTGTTGTGGGTCTGTGCTACAAACGGGAATTCATGGGTCATCCGGGCTACAATAGTAGGGATGACACTTTTACTCCTGACTGCTCTGTTGCAAAGTGCCCCGGCTGTGGATCCCAATGCCCTGGAGTGGTTCCGAAAAGGGGAGGAGCTGATCGGCACCCCTGAGGAGAACTCCCAGCAACAAACGGAATACTTCAAGAAGGCGGTCGAATTGGCTCCTGATTTTTCCGCCGCCCGCTACAATCTGGCCCTCATCTACCTCAAACAGGATCAACGGGAGCTGGCCCTGGATCAGCTTGATGCTTTGATCGCTCTGGAACCTCAGGGAACTAGCGGCTATCTCCTTCGTGCACGTGTCCGACTCGAGGAGGAAGACTTGGGTCGTGCAGCCGAAGATCTCGAACGGGCTCTTGCACTGGATCCACAAAATTACGAAACCTGGCAATTGATGGGTCAGATTCGCTATCAACAAAGGGAATATGAACCGGCTGCTCGAGCCTTTGAGAAGGTTTTGGAATTGAGACCCAATCCCGTGGGAGCCTATTTTGATCTGGCGTTGTCTCAGCAGTCGCTGGGTCAGAGGGACGAGGCTATCCAGAACTATCAAAAGTTCTTGATGGCTGTCCCCGATGACTTTCAGGCCAATTACTTTCTGGGAATACTGCATCGGGAGGCCGGTCAAGACGATTTGGCCCTCGAGCGCTTTTTGACGGCCGAGTCCATGGAACCCACCCATCGGGAACTGGCCCAGGAACTCGGTTATCTTTTTCTCGATCGAAACGAACTTGAGGAGGCCCAGGAGAGATTACTGCGTTCAAACCTGGATTTGGCCGTCAACCTGGCCAACCTAGGTGTCATCGCCAAACGGCGGGGAGAGCACATCCAGGCAGAGGACTACTTTCGCAGAGCCCTTCTGAAGGAGCCGGAAAATCCTCTGCTCTGGGCCCAGCTGGGTGATGTCATGGCCCAAACAGAGAGTGTACTGGAAGCAATTGAGGCTTATGAGAAGGCTCTCCGCTACGATCCCGAAGATCTGGACACCCTCTACAATCTGGGGACTCTCCATGTCAACGAGGAGCGCTTTGAAGAAGCGATCGATTTCCTGGGCCGAGCCCTTCGAATCGATCCTCAGCACGGTGCTGCTCACTATAATCTGGCCCTGGTGCTGGATGAAAGAAAAGACTTCGATGAGGCCCGGCTCCACTACTTGGAAGCTATTGAATATGGTTCAGACAACGCCTGGAGTCGCTTGCGGCTCGCCTTTTTGTGGGCCCGCCAGAACGAACCGGCAGAGGCCTTAAAACATCTGGAAGTGGCTTTCGAGAGGGAACCTCAGCGATACGTCCGCCTCGTTCTTGATGAGCTGCTTAAGATAAGCTCCGAACTGGACAGTCTACGCTACAGTCGGGAGTTCAACGATTTACTGGCAAAGTATCGCCCAGGGTTGGAAAACTGATGCCCCGAACCCACGACAGCACGACAGCACGACGGCACGGCTACGAGGACAGGACTTCGTTCAGTTCCTCGATGTCTTCAAAGTGGGTCATCTCCCTGAATTCCTTGTAGCGCAACTCGATTTCCGCGTAGGTCAGCTCGCGGAGTCGATCGAGGGAAAATTTTTCCACGCAGAAGCTGGCCATAACCGACCCGAAGATAGTGGCCTGGCGGATGGCCTTAGGATCCAGACGATTGACGCCTGCCAGATAGCCTATGAATCCTCCTGCAAAACTGTCTCCCGCACCAGTGGGGTCAAAAACATCTTCAAGGGGGTAGGCTGGCGCTCCGAAGATAGAAAAGTCACCCTCGGAAACAGGCGTATCGAGAGCACTCCCGTGATCCAGGTGCTGTTCACCTTGGACCTGAAACATCAGAACTCCGTATTCACCCCGCTTGATCACCAGAATTCGAGGACCCCAGCCCAAAATCTTACGGGCCGCCCGAACCAGGTTCACCTCATTGGCCAGTTGGCGAGCCTCGGCGTCATTGATGATCAGAATGCCCACGTGCTTCAGAATCTTGACAAGGGCCTGGAAGCGTCCCTCCATCCAGTAGTTCATGGTGTCACAAGCCACCAGTCTAGGCTTTTGCACCTGGGAAATGACTTCCCTTTGCAGAGCCGGATCAATGTTGCCCAGGAAGACATACTCCGCATTGCGATACTTTTCGGGGATCTTGGGGTGGAAGTTGGAAAAAACATTGAGTTCAGTGTCCAGAGTGTGGGCGTCGTTCAGGTCGTAGCCATACTCACCCTTCCAACGGAATGTTCGCCCCTTCATATATTCCAGACCCTCCAAATCGACATTTCGCGATTCCAGGAACTGGACGTCCTCTTGACGAAAATCTTCACCCACACAGGCCACCAGATCCACCGGGGAGAAGAAGCCGGCCACCACGCTGAAGAAGGTTGCCGAGCCTCCCAGGACTTCTTCCGCTTCCCCAAAGGGAGTCTTGACCGAGTCATATGCTACCGAGCCCACAGCAAGTATTGACGGCATCTCGTTCTCCTCTCTACAGGTACTTTTCGATAACGACTCGGAGCTTTTTCCTGGTCGTTTCAGGAATCACATCCGGCTGGGTGATTATGGCATCCCGCAAAGCATGCTGGCAGGGACAATCAAACTCATCGGGAAGAATCTTGACAACTTCCTTAATCACGTTTTGGGCATTCCCGCTGTTCTTCTCCAGATGACCCAGCAGCACTTCAACCGTCACCGGTTCCTCTTCTTCATGCCAACAATCATAGTCGGTGACCATGGCAATTGTGACATAGCAGATTTCAGCCTCTCGAGCCAGCTTGGCTTCCTGCAAATTGGTCATCCCGATCAGATCCATTCCCCAACTCCGGTAAAGTTCCGACTCGGCACGGGTGGAAAAGGCGGGTCCTTCGATACAGACATAAGATCCACCCCGCTTGATAGGAAAGTTGATCTTCCCAGCCGCAACTTCCACCTGCTTTGCTAACTGGGAGCAGATGGGATCAGCAAAGCTGATGTGGGCAACGATACCTTCCCCAAAGAAAGTCGAGACACGCTGACGGGTGCGGTCCACAAACTGGTCGGGGAGGACAAAATCCATGGGCGCATATTCCAGCTTCAGGGAACCGACTGCGCTGGCCGAAAGAAGCCGCTTCACCCCAAGCATTTTGAACCCATAGATGTTGGCCCGAAAGTTCAGTTCGGTGGGTAAAATCCGATGTCCCCTCCCATGGCGGGCCAGGAAAGCCACACGTTTTCCTTCCAAGCGTCCCACAATATAGGCATCGCTGGGAGGTCCGAAGGGGGTATCGATCTGGCTCTCGCTCTTGTCTTCCAATCCGGGGATGTCGTAAAGTCCGCTGCCGCCAATAATACCAATCTCTGCGTGACTCATCTTTCTCTCGCTAACCTTGTGATTCCCCCCAGGGTTCAGACGCTAAACTATACTTCCCATCCTCCCGGGACAGGCGGCCCAGGGGAAATTCCGGGTCGTGCTCAAAAAAGAGGAGCCATTTTTCGTCCACAGCCTGGGCATAGATTCGCTTCCGAACTTCCAGAGTCGTTAATGGAAAAAGATCGTAACCCATGATCCAGGGCAGAGCGATGTGGGCCGCAGTAGGACACAGATCGGCCATGTAAAACAGGATTTCGTCTTCTGACTCGACCTTCACAGATTGATGACCTGCCGTGTGTCCGGGGGTTGGAACCAAAGTAACACCTGGCACGATCTCCTGGTCTTCATCCACGACCTGGAGCAATCCTTTCTCTTCCAACGGCTTCCAGTTATGGGGCAGATAAGCCGCCACCGTTCGCTCGTTGGGATGGTTGGCGTCCTCGTATTCTCTACGGGAAACAAGATAGGCCGCACTGGGAAAGTTGGGAACCCGTTCGTCTCCCTCCACACGGGTATTTCCTCCACAGTGATCAAAGTGATAATGGGTATTGATCACGAAATCAATTTTCTCTGGAGGAACATTAATCTTCTGCAATTCCCGAAGGATGTCTGTTTCATGCTCGATCCGATAAATCTGAAACTCCTTCTCGGTGTAGTTAAAACCGCAACCCGTATCGATGAGCAGGTTTTTCTCAGCCGTCTGAATGAGAAGACAATTCAAACCCAGACGAATTCGATTCCTCTCATCGGGGGAGGCCTTTTTTTCCCACAGTGGCTTGGGAACCACACCGAACATCGCACCTCCATCCAACCACACACTTCCATCCGAGATGAGATGCAACTCAAACTGTCCCCATTTCACGACAACCCCTCGGGCGCGGGCTGAGAGAGCTCAATCAAGACACCTCCCGTGGAGTCGGGGTGAACAAAAGCGATCAGCGAACCCTCCGCACCCTTCCTCGGTTTTTCGGAGAGCAGCTTAATGTTCTTCTCACTCAGAAGTTTGAGCTGCCCTTCCAGATCGTCAACTTCCAGAGTAACATGGTGGATGCCTTCACCGCGTTCGTCGATGAACCGCTTAATGAGAGAGTCATCGTCAGTCGCCTCAATCAATTCGATGGCCGAATCACCCACCTTCATCAGGGCCACCTTGACCTTTTGACCCTTGATCACTTCGATGGTGTCCAACTCCAGACCAAGCTGCTTGTAAAACTCCGCCGTGACGGCTATGGATTGGGTAGCGATTCCCACGTGGGCTATTTTCTTAATCATCGGTTTCCTCCTGGCTCGGCGATGCAGTAGACAATTTATGCAGAATCTTCTTTAGCAAACGATCCATGATGGTATAAGGATCCAATTCCCGAGTCATCATTTTTTCTGCATACCGGTCCAGTTCCTTCTCAGGGATGCGCTCCAAAATGTCACGGGTCAGATGATCTCGCAGTTTCTCCACCAGTCGTTCCCGAAACAGAGGAACTTCCCTGCGTGTCCTACCTTGAGACTCACTGAGCAGGGCGCGGTACTTCTCGATTGCTTCAGCCAGTTCGGTGATGCCCTCCCCTCGAGTGGCGACGGTCTTGATCATGGGCGGTTCCCAGCCATCCTCTCGGGAAGTGAGGGCCAGCAGAGCCTGCAACTCCTGCTCGGTCCTCGTGACCTCAGCTCGGTCCGCCTTGTTGATGACGAAAATATCTCCAATCTCCATAAGGCCGGCCTTCATGGTCTGAATATCATCCCCCATCCCGGGTACCAGAACGACCAGGGTCATGTGGGCGGTCTTGACGATATCGACCTCATCCTGACCCACCCCCACAGTTTCCACAATCAGAGTTCCGTAGCCGGCTGCATCCAGTACCATCAAAGCATCATCCACAGCGGTTGAAAGCCCTCCCATTTTTCCCCGTGTAGCCATACTCCTGATAAATACTCGGGGATCGGTAAAAAGCGACTGCATGCGAATGCGATCGCCCAAGATTGCACCTCCGGAAAAAGGGGAAGTCGGATCGACCAGGACGATACCCACCTTTGGGCCCGAATCCTTGTAGTGATGAGCCAACTGGTCCACCAGGGTGCTCTTCCCCGAACCTGGACTCCCGGTGACACCGATCACGCAGGCCTGGCCGGTGCGGGGAAATAATTTCCTGAGGAGCGCGGTGACCTGACCGTCCCGCGAGTTCTCCACCTGAGTCAGGGTGCGGGCGATGGTACGAACATCTCCCTCAAGTATTTTCTGTATTTGCTCTGAAAGCTCTTCCTTGGGTGCTGTCACCTTATTTGAGTACTTCTTTGGCAATCACCATCCGCTGAACTTCGCTCGTCCCTTCTCCGATGGTGCCCAGCTTGGCATCACGCCAGTACTTCTCGGGCGGGTAGTCCTTGGTATACCCATAGCCTCCGTGGATCTGAATGGCTTGCTCCGCTGCCCAGACCGCCACCTCGCTGGCATAAAGTTTAGCCATTGAAGAGTATTTGGGAACCGACGTTTCCTGCTGCTGTGTCATCCAGGCTGCCTGATAGGTGAGCAAGCGCGACGCCTCGATACGAGTCGCCATATCCGCCAGTTTCCACTGAATGGCCTGGAAATCCGCAATGGGCTTCCCGAACTGCTGACGCTCCTTCGCGTACTTGATACTGCAGTCCAGCGATCCCTGGGCGATGCCCAAAGACATGGCAGCAATACTGATGCGCCCGCCATCAATGACCTTGAGGGCATCGATGAAACCCTCTCCTTCCTCTCCCAGCAAATTCACTTCCGGCACACAACACTCCTCCAAGGCCAGCGAAGCCGTGTCACTGGAGCGACATCCCAACTTGTTCTCCTTCTTTCCGGGCGTGAGACCCGGGGTTCCCTTTTCTACTATGAAGCTGGAGATCCCGTGTGTTCCCTTGCTCTTCTCGGTAACGGCCAGAATGACATAAGTATCCGCATAGCTCCCATGAGTGCAGAAACTCTTGGCCCCATTGAGAACCCAGCATCCGTCTTTCCTGGTGGCCCGAGTTTGGGCACTGGCTGCATCGCTTCCCGATCCCGGTTCGGTCAGGGCCCAGGCCCCGAGCGCCTTACCGCTGGCCAAGGGAGTCAGGTACTTCTTCTTTTGCTCCTCGCTTCCTAGAAGATCGATGTGATTGGCGCACAGGGAGTTATGAGCGGCTACGGAGAGGGCGGTGGATCCATCCACACGAGAAAGCTCTTCAACGACGATGGCGTATTCGGGGTATCCCAGACCCGCTCCTCCATACTCGGGGTCGACGATTGCCCCCATCATACCCAGTTCGCCCAGCTTTTTGAGCACATCGAGGGGAAAGTGCTGCTTCTCATCCCACTCCAGACTGTGGGGAGCAATTTCATTGAGAGCAAAGTCGCGAATCGTCTCTCGCAGAATTTCCTGCTCCGGAGTGTAGCCAAAGTCCACAATTCAATCTTACATGAGTTGGTGGAGTTGGTGGGTGAAAAGGGGGAATTCAGTGCCAGCCCCAAGATTCAGTGTTTAGATTCAGGTAGTTACCGGTTAATTCTGGGCCTGTCCCAGAATTAACCAAGGGCGGCGGTCAAGGAGCGGCACACATAATCGACCTGCTCTTCGGTGAGATGAGGAAACATGGGAAGAGAGAGGATCGATTCGGCAACCTCTTCCGAAGCAGGCAGGTCTCCCGGCTTGTATCCCAAATGCTGGCAGGCTTTCTGAAGGTGAAGTGGAATGGGATAATGCATCCCTACTCCGATTCCCTGCCTGGACAATTCTTCCCTCACTTCGTGCCTTTTGGGGACCCGTACGATAAAGAGATGATAGATATGCTTTCGCCCACGGGGTTCAACGGGCAAGACGATTCGATCATCGTCCTGGAGCCGTTCCCGGTACCACTGGGCCGCCTGTCGTCGCTTTTCATTCCACTCATCCAGCCTTTTCAGTTTCACACTGAGCACCGCACACTGCAGGGCATCAAGCCTCATGTTCCATCCGTCCGGTGAAACATGAAAGTATTTTTCGCTTTGGCCGTGGTCTCGCCAGAGTCGCATCCCCTGGTCCCTATCCTGCTCGTCGGTGACCACCGCGCCACCTTCTCCCAATGCTCCCAAGTTCTTTCCGGGGTAAAAACTGAATGCGCCAGCCTGTCCAAAGGTGCCCGTCCTCTTCTCTTCTCCGCCAAGATGGTAACTGGCACCATGAGCCTGAGCGGCATCCTCAATCACTTTGAGGCCAAAACGGTCGGCCAGGGCTAGAAGAGGTTCCATATCGGAAGGGAGACCGTAAAGATGGACGGGCAGGAAGGCAACCACTGAACGATCCGAGTGTTTGTTCACGACGCGGCCATCTTTTTCGACTCGACATTCCCCTTCCAGAAATTCAGCCACCCGGTCGGACGACATCTGATAAGTCGCTTTGTTGATGTCCACAAAGATGGGATGGGCCCCGACTGAAGTAATCGCCTCCACGGTGGCTATGAAGGTATGAGGAACCGTGATGACCTCTTCTCCTGCGCCCACACCCACCGCCATCAGTGCCAATTTCAGTGCTTCCGTTCCGCTTCCACAGGCGACGGCATACCGGGTCCCACAATAATCAGCAAAATCGCGCTCGAAACTCTCGACGTGAGGGCCCCCCACGAAACTGGATTGGTCGATAATTTCTCTTATGGCAGAGTCGATCTCATGGCGAATTTCTCGATGCTGCGCGGAAAGGTCTACAAAGGGAATCTTCATTGTTGCTTTCCCGACTTCCCGCCCACCTTCAGGCGTAAACCCGGTTAGGCTCCTAGTCCGAGAATTCGGCGGAGAGGGTATAGGGTCCCCACGACAGGACCAGGGTGGATTTGTCCATCTCCTTCTTCAGATCGATCCTCATCCGTTCTACCGGAGGGTGTCCCTTCTCCAGTGTAAAGGGAACGATAGCGACCGTGTCCTTTGGCCTGAAACCTGCTGCGACCCCTGTACAGACAATCAACTCCCAGTTCTCACCCTCCAGGAAGTGGGCAAGGAGCATATAGGAGCCTGCCGGGATCGTCTTTGCTCCGAAACGAAGATCGGTTTGGGTGATCAGCGTGGTGTTCACATCCGCCCCCATTCGCCAGTAGCTATCCGGGGCAACCAGTGCCAGAACGTCCCGCCCTCTGCTGCTGGGACTCCCATATTCTACAATCACTTGTCCTCCAGGCAGGGTGGCTTTATTCCTCGGATTAGCTGTCTGTGAGAAGACAACGGCTGCACTTCCCATAAATAGAATGAGCGCTATGGCTACGATACTTTTCTTTTTCAACTGTGTCCTCCTGTTCTCTCACTGAGATGGGTTGGCTGCGATTACCGTTAAGATATAACTCAAAAATCAAAGGAATACGTGAACTTCACGATGAGTTGGGCAAAACCGGGCTCATTTTCCCACCTCACCTGAGAGGAGTCAAGGTAGAGGCGAGCCTTCCCACCCCTGGGAGAGCCGGGACTCTCTTAGGATCGTGGTTGTTCCTGAAAAACTCTACTTGAATGTGTCCTGCCGCGAGATCATAATGGCGGGTATACTGTCCATCTGTTTGTTGTTGAGGACAAAGGGAGGGTGATTCCAGGCTCAATGAGAAGAAGCGTAACGGTGCGGGCCACCGAATCATGATGCAAACCCTGAGAGATTTAGGTGCTTTCCTACTCCTGCTGTTTTTCCTGCAGCCTATCCTGATGGCCCAGAGTACTCCGTCGGGCCAACAACACGGCAAGAATTGGCTCGACCTCAGGAACAATGCGGGACCTCTGGTCCTGGATGGAAAACTCGACGAGGAGGCCTGGAGCCAGGCCGATGAGGCTAGTGTCTTTACCCAGACGGATCCTGACGAAGGAATGCCTGCCACCGAGAAGACCCAGGTTCGCGTCCTTTACGACGAGGAAAACCTTTACTTTGGGGTGCAGTGCTGGGACAGTCAGGCCGAGAGTATTTTGGCAACTGAGCTGCGGCGGGACAATAACTTCAACAACGACGACACCTTTACCATCATTCTCGACACCTTTCACGATCACCGAAGTGCCTTCCTGTTTCGAATTAATCCCAGAGGCGCGCAGTACGACGCACTGATCACCGACGAGGGAAGGGATGTCAACACCAACTGGGACGAGAAGTGGGCCGTGGAAGCCAGGATGGATGGAGAGGGTTGGTTCGCTGAGATCCAGATTCCGCTGAAGTCCATCCGATTCTCCTCCACGTCCAGTGACGACGCCAGCTTTGGTGTCGACTTCGAACGCGTGATTCGGCGCAAGAACGAATTCAGCTATTGGAACAACTCCAGCCGGGATTACGATTTTATGGAGGTTTCCCAGGCCGGGCACTTACGGGGAATGACGGAAAAGGGAAACGGTTTGCGCCTTAGGATCAAACCCTATGTCAGCGGCGAGATGATCACACGAGGGGCTGCCGACAGAAACACCAATTATCTGGGTAATGTGGGCCTGGAGGATCTCAAATTTCCCATCACTTCAAGCTTGACCCTGGATGCCACCCTCAACACGGATTTCGCCCAAACCGAAGTCGACGACCAAATCATCAACTTTGACCGGTTTCCGGTCTTCTTTCCCGAAAAGCGGGAGTTTTTCCTGGAAGGCGCCGGCATCTTCGAATTTGGCATCTCTCGTGGTGAAGGCCGACCTCAGATCAAGTTGTTTCATAGCCGCAACATTGGTCTTTCCGACCGCGGAGAAGAAATCCCCATGCTGGGAGGCGTGAAGGTCACGGGTAAGACTGGGGAAAAATTCAGCCTGGGATTTCTGAATGCTCAAACCGACGACTTTGAGGACCGGCCAGGGGATAACTTTGGGGTCTTCCGCCTGAAACGGGACGTTTTTTCGCGATCTTCACTGGGATTCTTCTTCACCAACCGTCAAGCCGAGGGAAACGATTACAATCGTGTGGTGGGGGTGGATCAGAACTTTATTTTTTACGAGCACCTGACACTGACGGGACTGCTGGGCAGCTCCTTCACCACCGGCGTTGACGAAGACGAATGGATCGGTATCGTGTCCGCAGCCTGGAAGGACGACCTTCTGGACACAGGTTTCAGCTATACCTTGCTGCAGGAGAACTTTCAGGCCGATCTGGGCTTTCTGGAAAGGCCCGGGACGCGCAAGCTGGAGCCCCGGTTCTCGATTTCCCCACGTCCCCGTAGCGATACCATCCGCCAGTTTACTTTCTCTTACCGTCTGGAGGACTTCCAAAGGGTCGTGGACGACCAATTGGAAACCCGGCTTCATCATTTCACCTATGACAATAGCTTTCACAGTGGAGCCTCGATTCGATTCTCCCCTCACCACCGAACGGAAAATCTCTTCGAAGACCTGCCTCTTCCGGGAGGATTGACGGTCCCCGTGGGGCGTTACAGCTGGTGGTATTATCCTCTGACTTACTCTTTGAATCCCGCCCGAAAAATCAGCGGCAATTTCGCTTACCGTTATGAAAAGGATTATTTCGGGGAGGGCGGCAGACGCCAACTTTGGACCATCCAGCCAAGGATCAAGTTCAACAGCCAAGTGTCCCTGGATATCGATTACTTAATCAATCAAATTCGACTGCCCGGACAGGAACAGTCCAATTTTCATCAAGTCAACAACGGCCTGAACATTGCTTTCAGCAGGAAATGGTTGACCCGCGTGAAAATCCAATACAACAGCTCCAACGACTTGATTGGAGTCAACTTTCGGCTCAACTACATCTACCGCCCAGGCGACGACTTCTTCATTGTCTACAGTGATTTTCGCGACCGGACCGATGCACCCTCCGCGCTGGACCGCTCACTGGCCATCAAGTTCACCCACTCTTTTGATTTTTGAAAGCACCACAGAGGCTTCGATCTGACGATCAGGAATGGACCAGTACTTCTTCAACAACTGGTCTTTCTCTGTCGACGATAACAATCGAAACCCTTGTTTTTTGTAGAAGCGAATCGCCCACGTCGCGTCTGCCCAGGTTCCTACCAGAAGCTGGCCGGTGGTCTTTCTTCCCAGGTTGGCCAACAGCTTTTGCCCTATCCCCTGATTCCGTCTGTTCGTGCGGATATAGGCGTGTCTGATCAGAGTCACATCTTCGATCTGTTGAATTCCCATCACGCCGACCAGCTCGCCATCTTCTTCACATCCCCAGAACAGAACACCCTCTTCTATCTCATGCCGGAGTTCGTCTCGAGACATATAGGGTTCCTTCCAGCAGTCGGTGGGGATCACGCCCTTGTAGGCCTGAGCAGAGTCGTTGACTATCGAGTGAATCACCTCAAACTCACTCTTGTCACACCTTCGGATCATGACTTTGGTAAGTCGCGAAGCTTTAAGAACCTATCACGGGCGATGAGCGGCACCCGCCTCAGTGCTTGCCTGAGCCGTGCTGTCTGACTGCTCCAACTCATCGAGAAACTTTTCCGCATCGATGGCTGCCTGGCACCCTGCCCCGGCGGCGGTCACTGCCTGCTGATAAATGCGATCATGAACATCTCCCGCCGCGAACACTCCCTCCACATTGGTCCTGGAGCCGTCATGGACGATGATGTACCCCTGATCCATCTCCAACTGACCTTCGAAGATCTCGGTGTTGGGCTGATGGCCGATGCCAATGAACACTCCCTGAACATCCAGAGTTGTTTCCTCTCCGCTTTTCACGTTCTTCAGCTTCACCGCCTCAACGCTTTTCTTCTGGGAATCCAGGATGTCGGTCACCACCGAATCCCAGATGAACTCGATCTTTGGATGGTTGAGCGCCCGATCAGCCATGATCTTGGAAGCCCGCAGTTCGTCTCGTCGATGAACAACGGTCACTTTTTCTGCAAACTTGGTGAGAAACAGAGCCTCCTCCATGGCCGTATCTCCGCCACCCACCACCACGATCTTCTGGTCGCGAAAGAAGAATCCGTCGCAGGTTGCACAAGTCGATACCCCATACCCCAGGAGTTCCGACTCAGAAGGAAGTCCCAGCAGTATAGCCGAGGCTCCCGAGGCCACGATCATGGCTTCTGCCTCATAAGTAGCCTTCTCGGTCGAAATCTTAAAAGGACGTTTGCTCAAATCGGCTTCCTTAGCCACCTCCATCTGGTAGGTTGCGCCGAATCGCTGCGCCTGTTGCTTCATCCGATCCACCAGCTCAGGACCCTGAATACCCTCGGGAAATCCCGGATAGTTCTCCACATCAGTGGTCAAGGACAGCTGTCCTCCAGGTTCGTGTCCTTCCAGGACCAGCGGCGCCAGATCGGCTCGAGCCGTATAAATCGCCGCACTGGAACCGGCGCAGCCAGAGCCTAAAATGATAACTTTGTGTACCATAAGTCTTCTTCGTCTCACTTTCTGTAGGAAAAGAGGCAATAGAATATCAAATGTTTCACCAGGGAATAAAATGATTCGCGGGTAAAGGGGATAGGAGAACGCCATGGAAACGATAGAAAAGACTTTATTGGATTTGGGAAATAACCCGTATCTCCAGGCCCTGGGGGTCATCCTGGTATCCCTGGTGCTGGCCAAACTCGCAGACTGGATTTTCACCCGGGGACTGACCCGGCTCACTCAAAAGACTCCCAGCGAGATCGACGACCAGATGATGGAGATGATCCACAAGCCTATTTTCTACTCTGTTTTGGCAGCCGGCCTGGGGGTGGCGGTTACCCTGGTCGAGCTTCCGGCCCCATTTCAGTTTATCGGCTTTGGTTTGATCAAAACTCTTGTCGTTTTGATCTGGCTCATCTTAGGGATTCGCCTGATTCTTCTCATTCTGGACTGGATGACCTTGCATCCAGAACGCTTTCACGTTGTTCAGCCCGACACCAAGCCCCTTTTCGACATCGCTGCCCGGGTGATCCTCGTGGGCGGTGCTCTCTACTTCTTACTGATCTCCTGGAATGTGGATGTGACGGCCTGGCTGGCCTCCGCCGGAATCATCGGCATCGCCATCGGTTTTGCCGCCAAGGACACCCTGGCTAATCTTTTCGCGGGCGTCTTCATCCTGGCCGACGCCCCTTACAAGATCGGTGATTTCATCGTGCTGGACGGAAGGGAGCGGGGTCGCGTCTCGAAAATCGGGATTCGCAGTACCCGGATACTCACTCTTGATGATGTTGAAATCACCATACCCAACGCGACGATTGGGAATTCCAAGATCATCAACGAAAGCGGCGGACCCTATCTGAAATACCGCAATCGCCTCCCCGTAGGAGTTGCCTACGGATCCGATATCGACCTGGTGAGAAAAATTTTACTGGAGGTAGCCCAGGAGGCGGCCAAGGAAGGCGGTGTTGCTCTTGATCCGGAGCCGCGGGTTCGCTTCCGTGGGTTTGGGGATTCTGCCCTGCTCTTTGAGCTCCTCTATTGGATCAAGGAGCCGGCGTTGAAAGGTCGGATTCAGGACCTGCTGAACACTTTGATCTACAAGGCCCTGGCCGAAGCGAGCGTTGAGATTCCCTACCCAAAGCGCGACCTTTACGTGAAGGAGATGCCGGAGGGTCGGGATTCGTGACTTCGTAATCCTCTATAGCCGGGGTCATGCATAAGTTGTCTACTGCAGTGCCGCAATCATCCACGTTGACTGCGCGACCCGCAAGCAGGTACCCCCTTCCTTGGGCTCCTCGGCGTACTGCAGTGAGTACGCCTGTGGGGCCCGACCCGCGCCAAGCGGGTGCCCTCGCACGCCTTGTCATCGTGGCGCCTGCGGCCCTTCGTCACGAAAACCTATGCATGATCCCGGCTAGAAAAAATTGAAAATCACGATTTCGCGAATGACCGTGACGACAATGACCACGACGATGAGAAGTTCGATGAAGGAAAACCCTTTTCTGTCTTGCTGCATAACCACTTACTCCTGTTAAGCAAGTATGCAAAAGGGGTTCCAACACAGCTATTTTTCTTTCACAACCTCTTTAACCTAATGATATAAAAAGAGTTCAACTCTGGAGGAGTTTTCTCCGTGGGTCTCCATCCAAAAGGATGTGACCCGGTTTGTTACCGAGATGACCTGGAATGTCAGCGGGGGGGTAGGGCAGATTCGGGGTTAGAAGATTCGGCATCCAAGTGTCTCCCACCTTCCAGAGATCTCTGCCACCTCCTATAGGGAGTTTGGGTGCTAAGTTGAATGTGGGAGGCACCTCAGGTGCCGAATCCGAAGGAGCGCGTTACGCCCGGGAGGTCACTCGCCCAGAGGTGTGCTGCCGGCGGTTGCGGCGCTATTGGCTGTGGTGTAACGGATCACAGCCGTCTCATCCGCGTAGAAGCTTCGAATGCCTGAAGTCAAGTAACCCGTGGGTCGAGCGTCGATAGCGAAGCTGGTACTGGCAGGGCCAAGAGAAATGGAAAAGGTGTAACCATCCTTAGTTGATGATCCAACCACCGTGTCCACCAGCATACCGCTGACCAGAGTTGCCATGGTGCCATACCTCCCCCCACCCGTCGTCGTCACGTAGAAGGTTTCGGCGTTGAGGACGCCCCGGACCGTAGTTATGGCCGAGGGTTCATTGGCCGCCAGTCTCGACTGCATCAGGTGAGGAATCGCCATTTGCGCAATAATCCCTATGATCAATACAACGATCAGCAGTTCGACCAGTGAAAAACCTCTATCGGAAAACCTTTTAGGGTTATTCATGATTTTATAGCTGCCCCCTTGGGCAGTGTAATTAGCAAGAGTGGTTCCAATCATCGGTTCCATCTCAGGTTTTCCGTACAACCAGCTGATATGACAAGTATTACAGATTCTACCGGGGGGCTGCAAACGGGTGAAAATGGAGGCGATGATTGACCCTGCACGTTACCCCAAGTGACCCGGAGTGTCAAAGACTCGACGGCCCTCGTGGAATCGGATTAACCCATTTATATTCATTGGTTTAGGGATCTTTTTACCCCACAATCCGCAACAGGTAGGCGCACAATAATCCCGCATAGTTTCCCAGCAGATATCCCAGCACTCCCATCAACAGACCTACGGGAGCCATCGACTCGTAATAGGCCGCTGCTACGATAGGCGCGCTGGCGGCTCCCGCGATGTTGGCCTGACTCCCCACCGCCACCAGAAAGAGGGGAGCTCTCAGCAAGCGAGCGCCAATCACCAGAAAAGCCACGTGAAAAAACATCCACACAATTCCGGCCAGGAGCAAAACCGGCGCAGCCAGAATGCCTGCCAGGTCGGCCTTGGCCCCAATGGAGGTGAGAAACAGGTAAAGAGCAGCATAACCCAACTTGGAAGCACCCGCTGTCTCGATGCGCCGCAGAGGGGTAAAGGAGAGCAAAATGCCCAACGTTGAAACCACAATCACCAGCCAGGTGAAGGAGGAGAAAATGGAAGCGACGTTCGGCGCCCTCTGTACCAGGACCTGCTGAGTCATCCCATAGAGCCAGGCCGACAGATGTTGGCAGGTGACCGCTCCCACAAATCCGACGGCAAGCACCATGGAGACGTCCGGCAATGTCATCGGTCTGAGCTGGTTTTCCTGAAACTCCCTCAGGCGCCGGTTCAAATCCTCCAAAACTGCTGAGCGCGCATTGTTCCACCGGTCAATGGTTCTTTGGTAATTGGCCAGAAAAAGCAGCACCCCCATCCAGGTGTATGCGATCACCGTGTCCACGATGATGATGGGACCGATAATGCTGTCCGGAGCACCCACTGATTCCTTAATGGCGGCAAAATTTCCACCCCCTCCAATCCAGCTTCCCGAGAGGGCCGCCAATCCTTTCCAGGCCTCAGGCGGCAGCCAAGGCCCAAAAAGCAGCAGGACCAGGGGACCACCCATCACCACTCCTGCGGTACCAAACAGCATCATGGCGATCGCCCTCGGTCCAATGCGTAAAATGGCGGTGACGTCCGTTGTAATCATCAGGACAAAGAGGCTAAAGGGTAACAGGTAGTCTCTCATCCAGTCGTAGGTGGGTGAATCGGATGGAATCAGCCCTAATGTGCTGGCAAAGGTGGGCAAAAAATAGACAAAAATAATGGAGGGAACGATCTTGAAGAACGGCTGTGCCCAACTTCGGCTCGAGACCCAAAAGACCACTGCGCAGGTCAAAGCGCAGAAAGCAAAAACGGCCATCGGTTCTTCAAAAACGGTCATAGCGGTGAAGCGCAGGGTTGGTCTTCCTCTCGGCCTTCCTCTCAGTCTTGCTCTGAGTACTCACTTTCATAAATACGGTAACGTTTGTTGGGAGCGCGACGGAGCCCAGATCGAGGCGCGACGACGAGTCGATGTCCCTGCCTCGCCTCCTCCTCTCTTCGCGACCTCGCCTTGCAAGCCCCATCCGCAAACGTTACCGTATTTATGAAAGGGAGTACTACGGTAGCATAGGCACATGATAACCGAGACCCAGCGGCTTCGCCTGGAAGAGGAGCTGCGCAGAAAAATCGAGGGAGAGGTGCTGTTTGATGAAATGTCTCGTCTCGTTTACAGCACAGATGCCAGCCTCTATCAGATTAAACCTCTGGGAATCATCCTTCCTCGCTCGGGTGAAGAGATACTTCAAGCCCTTCAAATCGCGGCCAAGTACGGCGTACCCGTCCTTCCACGAGGAGGGGGCACCAGCCTGGCCGGACAAGCGGTACTTGCCGGCCTGGTGGTGGACTGCTCCAAATATCTAAACAAGATCGAGGAGATCAATCCGGCCGAGCGTTGGGCTCGGGTGCAACCAGGGATTGTCCTGGACAACCTGAATGAAGTTCTCAAATCCCATAATCTGCACTTCGCCCCTGACCCGGCGACCAGCAGCCGAGCCAATATTGGAGGAATGATCGGAAACAATGCATCAGGTGTCCGCTCCATCCGCTACGGAAAGACCGTCGATAGTGTTCTGGAGCTCTCCGTCACTCTTTCCACTGGGGAACCCTTGCTTCTCCGTGCCTTGAACGCTAAGGAGTTGCAGCAAAAGTGTGATCAGGAAGATCGAGAAGGAGAGATCTACAGGAACATTGGCAAGATTTTAGAAGAGAACGCTGAAGAGATTACCAACCGTTTCCCTAAAGTCATGCGCCGGGTGGGTGGTTACAACCTCGATGTTCTGCTCCAGGAAGAAGCCTTCAATCTCGCCAAACTGATTGTGGGTTCGGAAGGCACTTTGGCCTTTGTAACGGAGGCCAAGCTCAAGCTGGAGCCTCTGCCCGCTTTCATTAGGGTATCGGTGATTCATTTCGATGATCTGCTTCGAGCCATCGAAGCCGTCCCGGTAATCTTGCGCCACAGGCCGTCCGCTGTGGAAATCCTGGATCACTACGGCCTGGAGCTGGCTCGCTCCAATCCAACCGTGGCCCCGCTTTGTGCCCAGTTTATCCGGGGCACACCGCAGGCCATCCTGATGGTGGAGTTCAGCGGAGAATCCCAGGAGGAGGTTCAGTCCGGCTGGGCAGGAATGAAAACCAGCCTGGAGCATCAACAAGGTCTCTATTGCTATTACGACGCATCCACCCCAGAGACGAAGGAAACGGTTTGGAGTGTGCGAAAACATGCACTGGGAGTTTTGCTGGGCATGAAGGGCGATGCAAAACCCCTTCCGTTTATCGAAGATGCCTGCGTACCGGTGGAACATCTCAGTGAGTATGTGGCCCGAATTCTCGAGTCTTGTCGAAAGCATGACCGGCCCCTGACCCTCTATGCCCATGCCAGTGCGGGAGTGATTCACCTCCGGCCCATCCTGAATCTCAAGCAGCAGGAAGACCTGGACATCATGCGGGCCATATCGGAGGAAACTTTTGACCTGGTCCGCGAGTACGGCGGTTCCTGGAGTGGTGAGCACGGAGACGGACTGGTGCGCAGTTACAAGAATCGCGAATTTTTTGGCGACCAACTCTACCGGGCCTTTCAGGAGGTCAAGCGAACCTTTGACCCCGCTGGCCTGATGAATCCCGGAAAGATTGTGGATGCCCAGGACATCGGTGAAAATCTTCGCATTCACCCCGGCTACCACACTTCCTTCCCCGCCACTCATTTCCAGTTCAAACAGGAGCAGGGTTTCGACAGGGCCATTGAGATGTGTACCGGCGTCGGTCACTGCCGCAAAACCACCTCCGGAACCATGTGCCCTTCCTACATGGCCACGAGAGATGAAGAGCACTCCACACGAGGCCGTGCCAACGCTTTGCGCATGGCTATTGCAGGAGAGCTTGGCCCCAATGGACTGGGCAGTCCCCGCCTCTACGAGGTCCTGGACCTGTGTCTGGAATGCAAAGCCTGTAAGTCCGAGTGCCCTTCAGGTGTGGACATGGCCCGCCTGAAAAGCGAATTTCTGGCTCAATACTACAGGCAGCACCGGCTTCCCCTGGGGAAGAAGCTCTTTGGCCAAATCCGGGAAACGGCTGAATGGGCCAGCCGCTTCCCCAACCTGACCACCTTTCTGCTCGGAAATCCTCTTTCGCGCTGGACTCTGGAGCAACTGGCGGGAATTGACCGAAGACGAAGCCTGCCTCCCTTAGCCGGTCAGACTCTCACCCAATGGTTCAAAGAGAACCCGGCAAAAGAGGACGCAACGGCTCCACCGGTCGCCCTGTTCGTGGATACCTTCGTCAATTTTTACGAACCGGAGACCGGAATAGCCGCCACACGGCTGCTGAGACATCTGAACTATCAGGTGATTCCAGCCGAGGGTGGCTGCTGCGGCCGCCCTCTCATTTCGACGGGACAGTTGACACAGGTGCGGGAGAAAGGTCTGGCTTTGCTCAAGGCCTTGCAGAAGTATTCCAGTCAACAGATCCCCATCATTGTCCTGGAACCCAGTTGTTTGTCGACCCTTCGGGATGACTACCTGGATTTGTTAGACGACGAAGCTGGCTGCGCCGCCGTGCTCGAGCAGGTCTTCAGCCTGGAGGAGTTCCTGGCTCAAGAGGGCGTTTGGCCTCGCCTGGCGGAGAAAATCGGGAAAGGACCGGTTCAGGTCCTCCTTCACGGACATTGCCACCAAAAGGCCCTTTTCGACACCAAGAGTTCACTGCAGGCCCTGCAAAGCCTGAAGGAGACAGATCTCCGGGAAGTGGACTCGGGATGCTGCGGCATGGCCGGGTCCTTTGGATACGAAAAAAAGCACTACGACATTTCCCGGAAGATTGGCGAAGATCGCCTCTTCCCTGCCGTCAGAGAGGCCTCGGCCGAGACGGAGATCGTGGCTTCCGGCTTTAGCTGTCGCGCTCAGATTCGACATTTTACCGGCCGATCAGCAAAGCATCTGGCCCAAGTCCTGGCCGGAGCCATTCGGCCCAATTCGTGATTGCGTGACTTCGCACGAATCTTTTAGGATTCTCTCAACACACGCTTGAGCACCTTGCCCAGGGCACTCTTGGGCAGTTCCTCAACAAACTCGATCCTCTTGGGAATCTTGTACTTGGAAAGCTTGTCCTGACAGAACTGAATCACTTCCTGTTTGTTCAGCTGCTGGCCCTCTTCGACCACGATATAAGCCTTTGGTACCTCCTCTCGCACGGCACTGGCAATCCCCACCACGGCCGCTTCGGCGATGCTGGGATGTTGATGCAAAACCTCTTCCAGCTCACGGGGATAGATATTCATTCCCGCACTGATGATCACATCTTTTTTCCGATCCACGATGGAGAAGAACCCCTCTTCATCGATCACCGCCATATCCCCGGTGTAGAGCCAGCCCTGGTCTAATACCTGCCGGGTTTCCTCAGGCTTTTCCCAATACCCCTTCATCACCTGGGGACCCTTAATGGCCAGTTCCCCCACCTGGCCGGGCCCAAGTGGTTCCTTGCTTTCCAGATCCACCACCGCAGCTTCGGTGTCGGATACGGGAACTCCAATGGTCCCGCTCTTGCGATGACCGTGAGTGGGGTTGACCAGGGCCACTGGAGAAGTTTCCGAGAGGCCGTAACCTTCCACCAGCTTTCCTCCCGTGAGGGTTTCGAATTTTTTCTGGACCTCCGCCGGCAAGGCAGCTCCCCCGCTGATGCAAAGCCGAATGGAAGCCACGTCCGAGCTGGAGATGTTGGGATAGCGACTGATGGTGTTGTACAGAGCCGGTACCGCGCAGAAGATGGTGGGCCTGTGTTTTTTGATCTGCTTCATGACGTCGGCCAACTCAAAGCGTGGGAGCAGCAGCATCGTCGATTGGGAGACAATGGCCAGGTGCATCCCGGTGGTCATCCCGTAGCTGTGGAAAAAGGGCAGAACGCACAGCAGCACTTCCTTCTGGTTCTCCATGTCCCAGAGCCACTCCCGGGTTTGACAGGCATTCACAACAAGATTCCGGTGGGTTAAAACAGCACCCTTGGATACCCCGGTCGTACCCCCCGTATAAAGAAATATGGCCGTATCCTCGGGACTGATTTCTGCCGCAGCGGCCGCCGGAAAGGATTTTCCCATGAGATGACGATACTCATGGACCTCCCTTTCCTTCGTGGAATCGAATGCTGATTTGTGCTTCAAACCGTACAAGAAGCCGAGAATTTTGGGCAGGAAGTCCTGGATTCTGGCCAGGATGATTCTCTTGACCGGCGTATTGTCCCTGACGGCAGCTAATCGCGGATAGAGCTGATCCAGAATCACCACCGTTTCAGCGCCCGAGTCATTCAACTGATACTGGAGTTCCCTCTCCACGTAAAGCGGGTTGGTAGGTACCAGAATTCCACCCAGCTTGAGAACCGCAAAATGGGCGATCGGATAGGCGGGGATGTTGGGAAGAACCAGAGCCACCCGGTCTCCTTTGTCCATTCCCAGGGAGGCTAGCGCACTGGCGAAACGGTCCACACGGTTGCCCAGTTCCCGGTAGCTAATCTTGGCTCCGAAAAAGAGGGTGGCTACCCCCTGGGGATTCTTCTCCACCGAGTCCTGGAAGAGCTGATAAGCCGTCTGGTCCGGATAGGGGATGGAACTGGGAACCTGCTCGTCGTAGGACTTCAGCCAAATCTTGTCCATAATCCTCAGCTATTTCTGGAGCTAACTTTCCTATAAGTAAGTCCAGAAACAGATGAGAATTATACCTTACTTGCCGTTGGAATGGTCTCCCGAAGGGACGCACACTCCTCTTTCCTCCCAGTGCCAGACTCCATCCCAATCGGGATGGGGAGGATCTTCCAGAAACTTCTCACAGCGAGCCAGAAGGACTTGGGCAGGACGGTCCGTCTGTGCACCCTTGCCAAACAACTTGCAAGCGGTGACAAAATCCTTCCGCTCATAGGCTTCCATACCTTGGCAAAAGCATTCCTCCGCTTCCGAGAGCTGATAGTTGGCATCACCCAGCACCTCGATCAGGCGTGAGGGACGCTTGGTGCCCCGAATGAGCACTCGATCGATGGGCCGAGTCACAAAATGCTCGCCTACCTCCTTGTAGGTGCTGCTGCTGATCAAAATCACACTCCCATAGGATTTGGTGAGCCTCTCCAGGCGCGAGGAGACGTTGACACCACTTCCCACCACGGTAAAGTCCATTCTTTTTTCCGAACCAATATTGCCCGAAATCACATGACCCGTACTGATGCCCACACCGATATTGATCGGCTCCAGTCCGTTTTCTATCCTGCCTTCGTTCATTCGAGCAAGTTCGCTCTTCATGGCCACGCCCGAACGCACGGCTCGCAGCGTATCGTCTTTCTGGACATAAGGGACACCGAAAACGGCCATCAACGCATCTCCGATGTATTTATCCAGAACACCTCGCTCTGCCAGGATGACGTCCACCATATGGCTAAAGTAGTTGTTGAGGAACTCCACCGCCTTTTCCGCAGTCAGGGAATCGGCGAGTGCAGTGAAACCCCGGATATCACTGAACAAGATGGTCGCCTTGTTGCGCACGCCGCCCAGAGCCTGCCTTTCCGGATCCTCGAGAACTTTGTCCACGATATCCTTGGCCATATAGCGAACCAGCGCACGCCTCACTCTTTTCTCTTCGCTAATGTCTTCAAACACCAGCACCAGACCAGTGTTGGCCTCCTCTTCGTGGTGCACCAGGGGAAGAATATTCAGATTGACGGAACGGCTGGTCTCCTCGAGTTGCAGCTCCACGTCGTAGTCGCTGACCGAATGGCTGGTGGCGTAGACCCGATCGATATGGCGAATCACACGCTCAGAACCGATCCGGTTGCGAATGTCCTCCCCAAAAAAGCTGTCCAATCCTGCACCAAACAATTCCAATGCAGCGCGGTTGGCGGTCACTACCCGATAGTCATGATCCAGGGTGATGATGCTGTTGGAGATGCTCTGTCCGACGCTTTCCAGATAGTTTCTCATCTCCGTCGTATCTTCGTACAGCTGGGAATTTTGCAGGGCTACCGCGATCTCCGAGCTGAGAAGTTTCAACAAGTCTTCATCTTCCCGCTCGAATACGGACCCTTTCTTGTTCATGGCCTGGGTCACGCCGATGATCTCACCCTGGCGATCGTAAATAGGTGCCGCCAGGACCGTTTTGGTGTGGAAACCTGTCTCCTTATCGAAGGCAGAGTTGAACCGGGGGTCCTCATAGGCATTCTTGACATTGATCACCTCGCCCGTGCGGGCAACATAGCCGGCCAGACCTCCCGAAACGGGAAAGCGGATAACGCCGTCCTCCATCCCTTCAGCCTTCTTGGACCACAGCTCTCCAGTCGTTCGATCCACCAGGAAAAGAGAGCTGCGCTCGGCACCGAGAATCTCCGAGATCTTACTGACGATCTTGTCGATGAGGACATCCAGGTCCAAACTCCGGGTCAGAGAGGTAGTGACATCCAGGAGAATGGCCATTTTTTCGTGACTGGCGACAATCCTCTGATAGAGTCGAAAATTCTCCACGGAAATGGCGGTCTGATAGGCGAAAGCACGGAAGAGCTTTTCATCCATCTCATCAAACACACCCTCCCTCTTGTTGATGATCTGAATGACTCCTACGATTTCCCCGCGCAAATTCTTGACCGGCCCGCACAGCATGGACTCGATCCGGCAGCCGTTACACTGATCGATTTCCTCGCTGAAACGAATATCATTGGAGACATCGGGAACATTGACCAGCTGATCATTCTGGGCCACCCACCCGGCAAGTCCCTCGCCCGGGGGGATACGGATCTCGCGGCTCTCCTCGCTCTGGGCCACCTTGGACCAGAGGCCCTCGGAAGGATTATCCAGCAAAAAAAGGTTGGCCCGTTCGGCATCCAACACCTTGCTGGCCATATAGACCACGCGGTCAATTAAGGCCTCAACATCCATCCGATGAGCCAGAATCTCGGACATATCCACCATGTGCTGAATGTTCTGGAGGAACGTCTTGGTGGCTCGAGTCTCGTGCACCACTTCCTGAAAACGAAAATTGGTCCGTCGGATTCTCTTGATGATGATGTCCAGGAAATTTCTGGCCAGGGTTGGAGCCCGGTCCATGCTGCGAGTCAGATCGTCATAATAGATCTGCAGGAGCTGCATATCGGTCAAGGCGCGGACTGAGGCGGAACGTCGACCGTCCGAGAAATATCCCATCTCTCCGATCGATTCTCCCGACCCCAGCGTGGCCAATCGAATCTCTTCGTCGGTACCGTCTTTCCAGAAGACTGCGGCCTGGCCGTGGGCGATCACGTAGAGGCAATCCCCCATCTGACCCTGGCGGATAAACTCTTCTCCGGTGGCCACGCTCCTCTCTCCGACGAAACGGGTGATGTCCCTCAACTCCTCTTCGTCCAGTCCGGAGAACACTGGACTGGTGAGCAATCGGTCCAGTCTTTGGTCGTGGAGCGCTCCAATGAGGTCCTCTCGGCTGATGGCCTCCATCTCCAGCAGTATTTCGCCCAGGTGCATCTCAACACCTGTTTCCGCCAGCTCTTTTTGACGCAAGAGCGCCTTCTCAAGCGTCTCCGGATCACACTGCAGATATTCAGCAATCTTTCGACGATCGCGGCTTTTGGGACTCAGCTTGAAATTCAGCACATTATTGGGTATGGATACCGTCATACGTACACCGTAACTGATTCCCCGTCAAGACTTTCGGCCTTCCGTAATAGATATAACCTCTAGTCTGGCCCAAACGCCCCAGAGGATGCGTGACCATGGTCACAAGCGCCTCGCGGCGACACTCGGCCTGGAGAAAAGAGAATCGAAAAAAGAGCGATTTCGGATGCGGATTCGTCACCTGAGGGGCCTCTGCTCAAGGTGCCTCCCACAGGGCCGACAGCACTTGTTTGGCCAACATGATCTATCCACTCAAGTTGTTAGTGGACACCAGGCGTTCGAGTTCTCCAAACCAGTCCAGGACAGTGCGAATCGGCTAGGCATTATAAGAGGAAATCCAAACGCTCCCATGTAGATTTCAGTCTGGGAGGCCGATCCAGAAATTGAAAGAAGATGCTTTCAAATCCACTCCCAGAAGAAGATCCACCAGATCTCTCCCCAAGGCACCCATTCTTACGCCAAAACCGACATCTTGATACCAACTCCTGTCTGGTTGGCCGAAGGGCACACCCGACACCATCGCCGTATCGCTGAATGTCAGTCCGGTGATGGCCAGAGTGCGCCAATTAAATAAGCGGCGCTGGAACTCGACGTTAGCAAGCAGGTAATGTCTTCCCATCGGCCCGTGCCCTTTGAGTCCATTTTGAACAGTCGGATGAGCCCGAAGCGGGAGCGGATTGTCCTGTCCCACGCCGAGGATAAAATAATGATTCAGGGGTAGGCCTTCGCTGGAAACACCTGCGCCGAGAGAAAGTTTGAGCTGAGACTGCGTTTTCCTATCCATCAGCCAGGGGAAGCTCAGTACAGTGTTAAATTGGCGGGCCCCGTTGGTCTCCTGCCCAGGACCAGCGAACGCATCGTAGCGACTCTTCAATGCGACCTGAACAGTGTCTGCATCGTTCAAACCGACGAGTTGGTTCCACTCTATACCGATTCGTATCAGATGCGGGCTGTAGGGGAAGTTTTGTTCTCCAACAAAGCGGAGGAATTGGTGTTCATAGCCGGTCCGGAGTAACAAGGACTTTCGTCCAGTGAAAACGTATTCGTAACCCGCAACAAATCCCTCCGTTTGCTGGATGAACCGTATCCCGGATGAGGTGTGGATCCAGTTTTCCTCCCTCAGGTCGAAACCGACCTGCAAGCCATCCGTAGCTGTGGCAACGAACGGAAGCCAGGCAGAGGCTTTCGCCCGTTTCATATCGGAATCCCAGCGCAGGCTTGCTGATACCTGTCTGCCGCTACCCAGTTCAGCCGGATAGGCTACCTCGAACTCCCGATACAAAGGAGCACGTAGGGAATTAGTCAGCAAGAACTCTTTTGTAAAGGATACGGTTGAGCGAGGGGGGATAGTGACCTCCAGATCCCAGGCAGTTTCCGAATCCGGTGTCAACTCCCAATGGAACGGAGGACCAAGACGCAATTTTTCTTGCTTCCATCGGGTGTCTAAAATCTGTTTCTTTCTGAGTACTTCCCCTTCGTTGAACGAAAACAGCCTCTGCGGCAACCCGGCCTCAACCTCTCCGGTTGTCCGAAAGGCAATCTGATTAACACGGGGCTCCCCGACCTGGTTCCAATAATACAGTGCCTCAATTTCCTTCCCTTCCAGGTCGAGGAGGGTGGCGATGAAGTGCAGCGCGTAGTCGTTGCTGGGATCTAGTCGCAGAGCTTCTCGCAGGTAACGGATGGCTTGCTGGTGTCTCGAAGCCTGGAACTCGACACCGGCCAGCTCGAGGTGCGCGCCAAGATGCTCGGGTTCGAGGGAAATTGCCTTCTCGAACTGTTCTCGAGCCTCCATCCAGTTCTGTTGTTTGGCAAGCGCAAACCCCAGTAGGAAGGCCGCCTCGGGGTTGTCTGGATTGCGTTGAACAGAACCGCGCAAAAGTATTTCGGCCTCGGCGAAGTCCTCTTCGCCAAGCAGATGCTGTGCCTCGGCCAAGACCTGGTCAAACTGTGATTGAGGAAAGAAGAAAAGAGACAGGAAAAGAGAGGCCACCCAGCTCACTTGGGACTGCCTGGCATCACCAGCAATGCCCAATTGTCCAACTTCCCCCAGCGGCTGGAAAAGTCTCTGGCGGAAGTTCTTTGATAGGCTCTACCGGATGGATCCTGGATGATCCACTCTTGACTCGAAAGATCCCATCCTACGACAACGACAAAGTGATTGGTGTTCAGAAGCGTTGAAGAATGCAGGGCCACAATCAGGGGCCGTCCTTTTGCGAGGTGCTCCCGTATCGCTTCGGGTTGGCCTGAGAACGAATAAGCGGAAAACCCGTACTCAGTCGCCAGTTCCTTGAGTTGAGCACCACTCAGCCCTTTGTCCGGAAAAGGTTGAAAGTGGCTCGCAAGCTCGTACTGGTCCACCGACCGCTCCCAGTAACGGAGGACCATCGCAAGTGCGGCCGGGCCGCAGTAGTTGTGCACCTGATAGACGTAAGGGGTCTCAATGTAGAAGCCTCTTTCTTGGGCTATGGTACTGGGACAGAAAACAAGGAGAAGAAAAATCGAAAGGATGAAGCGTGGACTCAAGCAATCTCCCTTTTCAGCCGCCGCAAGTAGCAATAACCCCAGTACATGCAAGGACGAGTATTACTATAAAGCCGGCAAGCACGATCAAGGCCACCCACGTGGATATTGCAATGCCTGCCTGGAGCTGGTTGTTCACTTTCTGGCTGTCGGCAGCGAGTCGTGTCAGGGTCTCGTCGTCCAGAGCTGAAAGTGCCTGCTCGATCTTCTCTAGATCTGCCAATGCGCCGAACCGCTTCTGGACTTCAGCATGGCGCAATAGCTTCTGAATGTCCTGAACATCAGCCGCACGCTGAGCGGTTCTCTTCACAAGAGCGGTTCTCATCTCTTCCAATGAGACAACGTGGCCGAGTTGCTGTTGGGCTATCAAGTCACCCGGGAAACACAGAATCAGGACGAGTGTGGTGGTGAGAAGCACGTTGAAAAACTTCATGCTTTTCTCCCTCCTTCAGTTCTTTCCTCAGTTGTCGGGCGGAAGAACCGCCATTTCCTACTTGATCGGCGTTTTGATTCGATTCCTATCTTAGTTATTGTAAACAGCCGCAAGGAAAATTATCAGAATTGTCACCGCCACTGCAGTCCCTATGATCAGCCCCCAAGCCCACCCGGGTAAGCCCGCCTGCAGCTGGTCGTTTACCTTCTGGCTGTCGGCGGCGAGTCGTCTCAGGGTCTCGTCGTCCAGAGTTGGAAGTGCCTGCTCGATCTTCTCCAGATCCGCCAATGCGCCGAACCGCTTCTGGACTTCAGCATGGCGCAATAGCTTCTGAATCTCCTGAACATGGGCCGCTCGCTCGACGGTTCTCTTCACAAGAGCGGTTCTCATCTCTTCCAATGAGACAACGTGGCCGAGTTGCCGTTGGGCTAGTAAGTTACTGGGAAAACACAGAGTCAGAACGAGTGTGGTGGTGAGAAGCACGTTGAAGAACTTCATGCTTTCCTCTCTCCTTCAGTTGAATCGGCGTTTTTATCGCGATTCCTATTCTTAGCCACTAGCGACGTGAGCCCAAACTACAATAACTACCACCGCCACTATAGCCCCTATTATCACCCCATTGGCCCACCCGGGTAAGCCCGCCTGCAGCTGGTCGTTTACCTTCTGGCTGTCGGCGGCGAGTCGTCTCAGGGTCTCGTCGTCCAGAGTTGGAAGTGCCTGCTCGATCTTCTCCAGATCCGCCAATGCGCCGAACCGCTTCTGGACCTCAGCATGACGCAATAGCTTCTGAACTTCCTGAACATGGGCCGCTCGCTCGACGGTTCTCTTCACAAGAGCGGTTCTCATCTCTTCCAAGGAGACAACGTGACCGAGTTGCTGTTGGGCTATCAGGTTACTGGGAAAACACAGACTCAGGACGAGTGTGGTGGTGAGAAGAACGTTGAAAAACTTCATGCTTTCCTCTCTTCAATTCTCTCTCAGTTGTGTAAGGGACCCTCCCGTGAAGGCTACACTCTTATAGTTGCAATGTAAACAGTGAGAACCCCTTTCGTAGGACTCCCCTTTTTCTTGCCCGAGACCTTTGGGTGAGGAACCCAACGGACCTACTCACCCTAGCCAGCCTCGTGGGCTGAACGGGCACGCCCGTTTAGCCTGCGGGCCGGGGGACTGCACGAAGTCACGAAAGCAAGGCCTGATCGAAGTCCTCAATGAGATCCTGGGTAGCCTCAATTCCCACCGAGACTCGGATCAAACTGTCGGAAATTCCCAGCTGCTGACGCTCTTCTGGGGTCAGACCGGAATGGGTCGTGGTGACCGGGCGAGTCACCAGGGTCTCCACACCCCCCAGGCTGGGGGCTACGATGGGCAGTGTGGTCTGCTCTATGAAACGCTGAGCCGCCTCCAGGCCGCCTTTCACTTCAAGACTCACCATTCCACCACATCCCTCGAACAACTCACGGGCTCTCTGGTGTCGGGGATGAGAGGGGAGTCCCGGATAGTGGACCTCGGCTACGGCAGGATGATCCTCCAGAAACTGGGCAATCTTCAGCGCGCTTTCATTTTGATATCTCACCCTCAAGGCCAGCGTTTTGATCCCCCGATGAAGCAAAAAACAGGCGTGAGGATCCAACGATCCGCCCAGGTGGTTCAATCGGTGTCTGATTTCCTCTACCTGGCTAGCTCGGCCAATGACCGCACCCGCCACAATATCGGAATGTCCATTCAGGTACTTGGTGCCGCTGTGAAGAGAAAGGTCAAAACCCCATTCCAGGGGGCGAAAATTAATGGGACTGGTAAAGGTGTTATCGATGAGGGAGATCAGACCATTCGCCCGTGCAAACTCGACGACAGCCTTGAGGTCAGCCACCTCCAGGAGAGGATTGGTCAAGGTTTCGACATAGATGGCCCGGGTGTTGGGGCGTAGCTTCTCCTTCCAGGAATCGGGATTGTCCCCGTCGATAAAGTCGAAGGAAAGACCAAAGGAAGCAAAATCCTTGCTGATGAAATCATGGGTACCGCCATAGAGCCCCTTCTGGGCCAGTAAATGACCTCCCGAACAAAGCACCGTGAAGAAGGTGGTCGATATCGCTGCCATTCCACTGCCCGTCACCAGAGCCTCCTCACCGTTCTCCAAGGCTGCCAGCTTTTGATGAAGCACTTGATGGTTGGGCGTGTTGTTCAAGCGAATGTATCTGAGGTCGTCGTACTCGCGTTCACCCGAGTACTCAAAAGTCGAGGATTGGAAAATGGGTATACTGACCGCGCCTTCGATACGCGGTTCAGGCTCGCCAGCATGAATGAGTTTTGTTTCCAGAGATTTAAACTTTCGTGCCATCGAGGGTCCTCCCCGGGGCTATTGTGCGCGCTTCGCACGCAGAGAGAAAGAGAAAAGAGAAGAGTTTTCTTCTGGATCCGGACTTCTGGATTCTTCTTTTCAGGTTTTGAATTTTGAATTTGTGAAGTTACCCCGCTTTGGTGGACAGTTTCTAGTTTGGGACTGCAGGTAACGTAGCATATCTCCTTTCGAACTCAGCCGGGGAATGATACCCCAGTGACGAGTGTAACCGATGGGGGTTGTAAAAGCCCTCGATAAAGTCGAAGAGGGCACTACGGGCCTGAGTCGGGGTGAGGAAGTGGTGACGCTCCAGCAACTCACACTCCAGCGAGGCAAAGAAACTCTCACACAGGGCATTGTCATAGCAGTCCCCCCCCGATCCCATGGAGGGTCGAACCCCAGCTCGGCGACAACGCTGGCCAAAGGCAATCGAGGTGTACTGAGTGCCCTGGTCCGAATGATGGATCACGCTGTGTGGACGTCTCTGCCATAAAGCCATCTCCAGGGCGGCCAGCACCAGCTGAGTCCTCAGGTGAGTCTTCATGGCCCAGCCTACCACCCGGCGGCTGAAGGCATCGAGCACCACAGCCAGATAAAGAAATCCTGAGCCCGTCCGGATGTAGGTGATGTCCGCTACCCACAGTTGATTGGGGCCCTGCACCGAGAAGTCGCGCTGAACCAGATCAGCAGCGGGCCGAACCTTTTCATTCCGGATCGTGGTCCTGTATTTCTTGCGACGGCTCACTCCTTGCAAACCCGCTTTGTGCATCAGACGAGCGATACGCTTACGACCGACGGGAATCCCGTTTGCACTCAGCTGGGCGTGAATCCGAGGAACCCCGTAGGTGCCCCGAGAGCGCTCATGAAGGGCTCGGATCCGGGCCAGCAAAAGGGCATCCTGCTGAGCCCGAACACTTGGCTCACGGCCCCGCCACCCGTAGTAGCCGCTGGTGGAGACTCCCAGTACCCGGCACAGGGTGGTAATCTTATGGCTGGCCTGATTCATCTTGACGAACCCGAAGATCCGGACTCGGTCTCCCGAGCGAACCAGGCTGCCGCCTTTTTTAAGATCTCCCGCTCTTCACGCAGGCGGCGATTCTCCCGACGCAGCCGCCCCAGCTCCTCTCGCTCCGGCGTCGTTAGCCCGTCTTTGCGCCAGCCCTCATCCCGATCGACCTGGGCAACCCAGTTGCGGATCGATTGATCAGACGGTTCGAACTCCCGGGCCAATGATCCTGGACTTCGTCCTGACCGCACCAGTTCCACCATTTGCTGGCGAAACTCAGGTGGGTACCTTCGACCATTTCTTGGCATTGTGTTCTCCTTTCTCCCTAAAGAATCAAGTGTCCACGAAAACGGGTCAACTCCATTTGAACATTGTTTGGAATTTGGAGTTTTGAATTTTGAATTTCAGCCGGTCTGCCGGCTGTGGTCTGTGGTCTACTACTGATTGCTTTTCCCCTCCCCAGGCTTTAACATTGGGGAGATCTCACAACACTTTTTTGGTGCCCAGCCCATGGGAGGATGGGGACACAAGCAATAAATTCTTAAGGGGGATAAATCATGACTCGAAGAGCATATCTGACTCTTTTGGCCAGTCTGTTTCTGGTGGCTTGCCAACCCACGACGACTCCTGAGTTCCAGGATTCGACTCTCGTCGTCATCGAAGGCGCCACCGTCATCGATGGGGTATCGTCCACACCTATTGAGAATGCGGTCATCGTCATCGCAGGCGATACCATCCAGGCCATCGGAAGCTCGGGAAGCGTCGAGATTCCAGCCGACGCACAGACCGTCGATGCCACTGGAAAAACCATCATCCCGGGAATCTTCAACCTTCACGCTCACGTGGCCAGAACCGAAGGAATGGAATCCGGCGACCAGTTCTATAACCGGGAACGGATTCAGCGGGACGCCAACCGTTATCTTCATTACGGCATCACCCATATGATCTCACTGGGGATTGACCAGGAACCGATGGTCGGCTTTCTGGCCGATCAGCGAGCCGGCAGAACGGGTGGGGCGCGGCTTTACTCGGCCGGGTATGGCTTTGCTGCCAAGGATGGATGGATCCCCGAAAACCCAAACCTCAACCGGCCCACCACACCGGATGAGGCACGCCAGCTGGTTCAAGAGTTAGTCCAACAAAGGCAGCCTGATGTGATCAAAATCTGGGTGGACGATCGCCTTGGCGCCCTTCCTAAACTGACCCCTGAGCTGTACGGGGCCACTATTGAGGAAGCCCATAACCAGGGCATTAAGGTGTTGGCTCACATGTACTACTTGGAGGACACCAAGGAGCTGATTCGACTCGGCGTGGATGGACTCGCTCACAGCGTTCGCGACCAGGAGGTCGACGATGAGTTTCTTCAACTGGCCAAGGAAAACGGGGTCATTCAGGTGGCGACGCTGGTCGGACACAGTTCCAGCCTCGCTTACGCCGATGGCCCGGATTTTCTGGATGATCCTGCTCTGCCCGTTTTGTTTCCGGCCCTGGTTTTGGAAACGTTGAGCGGCCAGGCATACCAGGAGAATCTGGCCAACAATCCGAACCTGGAAAGTACTCGAGAAGTCTACGCTACGGCAGCAAAAAATTTGGCCAAGATTGCAGCCGCCGGAATACCAATTACCATTGGAACCGATTCGGGAGGACCGGGGCGATTTCAGGGCCTCTGGGAGCACCGTGAGATGGAATTGATGGTGAAAGCCGGCCTCACGCCCATGCAGGCGATTCAGGCCGCTACCCTCAACGGCGCCAAGTTTCTTGGACCGGAAAACCAATACGGCACGCTGGAACCGGGTAAGATCGCCGACTTGATCGTCCTCACTGCCAATCCTCTGGAGGACATCCGCAACTCGAGAAAAATCGATGAGGTATGGATGAACGGAAAACGAGTGAACCGGCCCGGACTGGCCGTCTCTACGGCCCCTCCCACCGATTGAGGGGATCGGCTGTCGCAGATGAAATGGTCAGAAGCAACCCTGGTCCGGAAGTCGCTGCTCGTCTTGGCAGGCGTCGTGGTCCTGGTGTTGGTGGGCGTCAGTATTTTCCTGCTCACCCTGGACTCCAATCGATACCGCGGATATATCGTCGAGCGTCTCAGTCAGACCCTGGGAAGACCGGTTGAGGCCGCCGATGTGGATCTGGAATGGGTTCCGTTGAGCTTAACCCTCAACGAAATCCGGGTGGCCGAGAGTGCCGATTTCGAGGGGGAGCACATCTTGAGCGCTCAGGCCGTTGGCATCCAGGTCTCTCTCTCATCGCTTCTGAGTGGCGACCCGGTGGTGAACGAGTTCCAGGTGGAAAAGCCCACCATTTACCTTCGCGAGGACTCCTCCGGCCAGTGGAACATCACCCGGCTGGGTCAAGCTTCCGGATCCGGAAGTGACGCCAACCTGGACGAGACTTCAGGCGGGGCGTCGGTTGCCGTGCCCGTTGAGGCACCGGTGCGAAACTGGGTGCTGAATGAGGGCACGCTGGTTGTGGAGCGCAACGGACGCCAACCGCTTCGCCTGGAAGGCATCAACCTCAGCTTTTCCGACATCAGCACCCAACAGCGTTTCCCCTTCCAGATCCAAGCGGCTTTTCAAGAGGATACCCGCCTGGAAGCGGAAGGCTTGATCGGCCCGCTCAACCCCGATGCCTTCGCTGAAACGCCTTTCTCCGCGGAAGGACGACTGAAGGCCAATCTGGAATCGATGAGGGCTACCCTTAACGATTGGGTCCCCCAGATCACCCCTTTGAGCGGCCTGATGACCTTCGACTGGAACCTGTCGCAAACAGACGAGACTCCCCTCCGGGTAAGCGGCAATGTTTATCTTGAGGATGCCTTATTGCAGCCCCAGGGGTTTACCCGCCCCTTCACCATTCAGGAGGCCCAGCTTGAATTCGATCCCCATCAGGCGGAGTTGAAGAGTCTACAGATCACGATCGGGGAAGAAACGATTGAGGGCTACGTCAAGGTGAACGACTTCGAGGCTCCAAAAGTCGAGTTTGAGTTCGGAGGAGAGCGTCTTGATGTCTCGGCACTGGAAAGTTTAATCGACTTTTCCCAAAAGCCTTCCCCAGGCGAAAGGCAGGGGCAGGAGCAAGCCGGACAGGAATTAAGCTGGTTTACGAAGATGACGGGAAGCGGACAGCTGAAATTCGAAACAGTTCGACACGGGACGCTGATCCTTGAGCCCTTTGAAGCGACGGCTCGAATCGCCAACTCGCAGCTGTTCTGCGAACCGATCAGCTTTGGTCTCCACGGGGGCACCGGCACGGGTCGATTACAGATTGACCTCTCCCAGTCCGAGCCATCCGCCTCCTTCAGCGGTCAGCTGGAGCGGGTCAATACCAACCAGCTGCTTTCCGCGAACACCGAGTCCAAGGACCGACTGTTCGGGAATTTGCAGGTCTCCCTGCAACTGGAGACGACCGGCGCCGAGCGAAAGAGGATCTTCGAGACAGCCAGAGGTCAGGGAACCCTCCGGCTAACCCGGGGACGCCTGGGTCTGCTCAACCTGGGAAGGGAGGTGGCGACCATCAATAGTCTGGTGGGATTGCCCTTTGCTGAGAAGGACACCACACTCGAGGAGTTGTCTCCCACCTTTCAGATCGCCGACGGCTGGTTCCGCACCAAAGATCTGATCATCAGAACCCCGGAATTAACCATGAGCGCGGTGGGAGGAATCAGTCTTAACGGCGAACTGGACTTCGAGGCGACCGCGGCCTTCACTCCCGAAGCCAGCCAACAGCTCACGGGTCCCGCCGCCGGCCTCTTTGGCCGTCTCTTCACCGACTCACACAAAAGAATAGTGATCCCCTTTGACATCCAGAGCAGCTTCCTGCAGCCGCGGTTCAAGCTGGATGGGGGCCGCCTGGCCATGATGCGACTCGGTGTCTTTTTAACCAAGCCTCCGGACCCGCCAGAGGAGGAACAGCCCCAGAAATAGTCGCTACAAAAACCTTCAGGAAAACAAGCCCTTCTGGGGTGTAGCCTGGGATGTGGCTTGAGGCTTCATGCCGAAATGGTCGTAGGCAAGAGGAGTCACCGTACGACCGCGCGGCGTGCGGTTAAGGAATCCAATCTGAATCAAATAGGGTTCGTAGATATCCTCAATGGCATCCTTTTCTTCACTAATGGCTGCCGATATGGTGTTGACGCCCACGGGGCCTCCTCCAAACTTTTCGATGATGGTCAGCAGAAGCTTTCGATCAATCTCATCAAAGCCGAAGCGGTCCACATTGGCCAGATCCAGCCCCTGGCAGGCCACTTCATGATTGATGCTGCCGCCCGCTCGGACCTGGGCATAATCACGAACACGCCTTAAAAGACGATTGGCCACTCGGGGTGTCCCTCGACTGCGCCGGGCCACCTCCAGAGTACTCTTCTCGTCGATCGTCACTTCCAGAATCTCAGCCGAGCGGCGGACGATGGTGGCCAGGCTTTCCAGGTTGTAAAAATCCAGACGGTGAATAATCCCGAACCGACCCCTCAGTGGGGAGGTCAGCAGTCCCGTTCGTGTGGTGGCCCCAACCAAGGTAAAGTGAGGAATATCGATCTTGATGGAACGGGCTCCGGGGCCCTCTCCGATGATGATATCAATCTGGCAATCTTCCATGGCCGGATAGAGGATCTCTTCGATGGAGGGATGCAGGCGGTGGATTTCATCGATGAAGAGCACGTCGTTTTGCTCCAGATTGGTCAAGATCGCCGCCAGGTCTCCCCGCTTTTCAATGGCAGGACCCGAGGTGGAGCGGAAATTTACATTCAGCTCATTGGAAACGATGTGGGCAAGCGTGGTCTTCCCCAGTCCGGGAGGGCCAAAAAGTAAAACATGATCGAGGGCTTCGTGCCGCTGTTGAGCCGCTTCCACAGCGACCTTGAGGCTGTCCTTGAGCCTTTGCTGGCCAATGAAGTCACGCAGAAATCGAGGTCTTAGGCTATTCTCAAAAGTGACCTCGTCCTCCCGGTGGGAGGCATCCATGATGCGCTCTGTGGTCTCCATCTTGTCCACCGCAACTATTTTCGGACTTTTCTCAGCGACTCCCTCAAAAGGGCCTCAAAGGAATCCGCCTCCACTTCCTGCCGTGCCCTGGCCGCTGCCCTCTCGGCAGTGTTCTTAGGATAGCCCAGATTGACCAGAGCCGATACCACATCAACATGAAGGGAACCGGACACACCACCCGCTTGGTCTTCCTCAAACTGGGGAAACCATTCCACAACCTTGTCCTTCATTTCCAGGACCAAGCGTTCGGCGGTCTTCTTTCCCACTCCCGGGATCTCATTCAGCTTGACCACGTTCTCGCCCGTCACCGCCTCGACAAATTCGCTCACGGGCAACCCTGAAAGAATCGCCACCCCCAGCTTGGGGCCAATTCCCGAGATCTGAATCAGTTGCGTGAAGAGCCTCTTCTCCTTGTTTGTAGAAAAGCCATACAAGCTGAAGGCATCTTCCTTGACATGAGTATAGATGTGCAGACTGACAGTGTCTCCGACCTCTCCCAACTCGTAATAAGTGGAGTAAGGAATCAAAACTTCATAACCCACACCGCTCACATCCACCACCACCCGACCCGCCGCTTTCTCGGTCAGCGCCCCTTTTAGATGAGCAATCATTTCTTACCCTCAAACCCTATCTGCCGCCGTTTGGGGGGCGCCCCAGGTTCTAAGAGCTCATGTATGGCTCTAAAGACGCTCCTAATTTGTTTGTCGTGCTTAACGAGTGTCTTCTCTAACTCCTCCAGCTTCCTTGCTAGATCCTCATGGGTGGCAAGCATTTCCCGCAGCTGTACAAAAGCCCTTATGATGGCGATATTGACCATAACTGCTCGTTTGCTGCGGAGGACGCTAGAAAGCATCGCAACACCCTGTTCAGTAAACGCATAAGGAAGGGTGCGCCGGCCGCCCCGACCTGCGGGCTTTGACATTCCAATCTGGAATTTCAAACGTCCTATTTCTTCCTTCGTGAGTTGAAACATAAAGTCGGCAGGAAAGCGGTCGATATTTCGCTTTACCGCTTTGTTTAGGTTAAAAGTCTCAACGCCATAAAGCTGCGCCAGATCAGTGTCCAGCATAACCTTGTGCCCGCGAATCAGGTATATGCGGTTTCGGATCTGCTTGAGAGGGATGGTCTTCTGATCAGGTTGTGCTAGCTTCTTGGGCATACGTTGTTTGTCTGGAGTCAAAAGGCCCGACGGTCCTGAATCTTCCCTTCCAGTAAGCAATCATGCTGGGAATTATACGGGAGACAGGAGACACAAGACGAAGAAAGAAGTCAGAAGGTCAGCTGTCAGATCTCACCGGGGCGTCGCATCGGGAAGTCCCCCATCCACCGGGATCGTCGCTCCCGTGGTGGGGGTTTGGCGGGTGCAGAAAAAGAGGGCGGCCTTGGCCACATGCTCCGCCGTAATTTTGGCCTTGAGCAGATTTCGGTCCCGGTAATAGTCTTCCAGCCCCTTCTCATCCAGTCCCCGGCTGCGCATGCGGTCCGGTCCTACTTCCGCCCACAACCCGGACTTGCGCTCCCCCTCCGAGAACACCGCGTCTGGCGAGACCATATTGACTCTTACATCGATCTCCGCCAATTCCAGGCTGGCAATCCGTGCCAGTTGGTGAGCGGCGGCCTTGGTGGCACTGTAGGCCCCGAATTGGGCTCCGGGTGCAAAGACGTTCTTGCTGGAGATCACCACCACATCCCCACCCGTTCCCTGGGCCCTAAAATGCTTCCCCGCCGCGGCCAACAGCAGGAGAGTTCCTTCCACGTTGACGCGCGCCACTCCTCGGAAATCCTCCACATCCATCTCTTCCAACGAAGAAACCAGGGCCACGCCCGCATTCACCAGGACCAGATCCACGCCCCCCCAGGCTGAAATAATGGCGGCGAATCCCTCGGCAATGGAGCTGGCGTCGGTGACGTCCACAGGCACACCCAGGACCCGCTCGCCGAATCGGGACTGCAGCTCCCTCACCAGATCATCCAGCCTCTTGCCGGGAAGGTCGGTCAGGGCCACGTGACACCCTTGCTCCAAAAAGACCCGGCTGAGTCCGGAACCGATGGCACCTGCAGCCCCGGTCACCACCGCGACCTGCCGGCTCAAAGGAAGCTCGCTTCCCTCCAGTTTTTTGTGCTGCAGGGTATGGTACTCCATGGCGAAAGAATCGCTTTCACTCAAGCTTTCATACTCGCCCATGGCTCCGATTCTGGCTTTAACCTGGAGTGTTTGAGCCGTGATGTCGCGACAGATGTTGGCGGCAAAAACATCCTTGCCGGTGCAGGCCGCACCCAGACCCGGCATTAAAATCACCCGAGGGGCGGAATCGAAACGAGTGGAGACGGTTTCCGACTGTGCCGAATTGCGATCCAGATAATCCTGGTAGGAGGATCGATACTCCTGGATGGCGCCGGCTATCTCATCTCGCAACTGGGAGGGCTCATCGTAAGCGGGTGAGTCCACCCATAACGGAAAGGCTTTGGTTCGAATCAGATGATCGGAGGTCAGAGGGGGGCTCAAGGCTAGTTCCCTGCCCCGGTCCGAATCCACAAAATCAAGAGCTTCCTTGCTGATCAAGGGCCTTAGAATCACACGCCGGTAAGGCTGATCGCCTTCGGTGGGCTCAGCCAGTAGACCCCTCAGAAGAGGGGCCACCTGAACCCACCTTTCCTCGGCCTTCTTCAGCGGTGTGGAGACGGTCACTTTCAAAGGTTTGGAAGCCTTTTGGGCCACATGCGCCTCGGCCTTACTCACCAGCTCTATCGTACTCTGGTAGGACTCCTCCGCCGTATCCCCCCAGGTGAGCAATCCATGTCGCATCCACACCATGGCCCGCGTCCCGGGATGGGCTTCCATCGCCGCCGCCGTGGCCTGGGCTAACTTGAACCCGGGCTTCACGTAGTCCAGGACAATGACATCCTCTCCCAGAGCCTCGGTCACCACCTTTGGGCCGTCCGGTTGGTTGGTCAGAGCCAGGATGGCATCGGCATGAGTGTGATCCATGAATTTTTTGGCAATGAAGGCGTGGACCAGGGTTTCGATGGAAGGGGTAGGTGACTGGTCCTCCAAAAGATGAGTTCGGATTTCCCGAACCATGGCCTCATCGGAAAGCTCCGGCAACTCTCTCAGTCGCCTCAGGTATTGCAGATTCAGAGCCGGATGACCCTGGGGCCCGATCACGGAGAGATCGTATCCGGAGGCCTTCACAAAGATGGCTTCAAGGGATTCTCCCAGAAGGTCGGTGTAAGGACTCTTGACCGAGGTGTTGCCTCCCCCATGCAAAACCAGGCTTTTCTCTGCGCCCAGTAATCTCGCCGAGTAGGTGCGATAGGCCAGATCTTCCCCCCATTGGGCGGCGTATTGCGACACAAATTCAGTCGCCTTCTTATGGGACCAGCTGCTTTTCATGGATCGCTTAACTATGGGCGTGAGCTCGTAAGTTGTCCAGCATGAACTCTGCATTCTCAACGGGATTCTTACCATCAAATACCGCACTTCCGGTGACCACGATATCCACTCCTGCATGGGCCAGATCGGTGGTGTTATCCCGGGTGACGCCACCATCGACGCAGAGCAGGATGTCCCTCTCCGCCTGTTGGATCATTCCCTTTACCTTTTCTATGCGAGCGAAGGTGGAAGGGATGAAGCCCTGTCCTCCCCAACCCGGATTGATGCCCAAAAGCATGATCAGCTCCACCTCATCCAGCAGAGGTCTGAGAACGGCCAGAGGAGTTCCGGGATTGAGCGCCACCCCTCGAACCAGCCCTCGGGCTGGATCATTGGCATTGCTCATTTTACCCAGTTTCTGAAATACACGGTGGATGTGGGTTTCCGATTCAACATGGACCGTGATCACGTCCGCCCCGGCAGCCACGTAGTCATCGACCTTCTCCAGCGGGTCCTGGATCATCAAATGGACATCTTTGAGCAAAGGAGTCTTCAAGGCCTTCACGAAGGAGGGCCCTACCGTCATCATGGGCGTGAAACACCCATCCATGACATCAACGTGGGCCAGCTTCACATCGGTTTTCTCCAGCAGGGAGACCTCCGAGCCCAAATTCATCAAGTCGGCGGCAAGCACACCAACACTGAGGGTGGGAGAGAGCTGGCGGAGAAGCTCAAAGTTCGCGGCTGACATTAAGGTGCAACTTCCACCTGTTTCTTGTCGTTCTTTAAGCTCTGGTACAGCTCATAGGCCTGCTGAGGTTTCATCTTTTGATGCACCACGGCTCCTACAGCCTGGATCATGGCTTCCGGCGTATCGGACTGGAAGATGTTTCTTCCCATATCCACCCCTGCCGCTCCCTGATCCACGGCATTGTAGGCCATGGTCAGAGCGTCCAGTTCAGGCAACTTCTTGCCGCCGGCCATGACGATGGGGACAGGACAGCAGGAGGTAACGGTTTCAAAGCCGTCCGGGACATAGTAGGTCTTGACGAAATGGGCACCCAGCTCAGCACACATTCTGCAGGCCAGGCGCAGATACTTGGCGTCTCGATTCATGTCCTTTCCCACAGCCGTTACGGCCAGAACGGGAAGACCATGCCGGTTCCCCAGATCTACCAGGGTGGTCATATTTTGAACGGACTGAGTCTCATATTCTCCACCGATAAAGACCTGGACGGCGACGGCGGCCACGTTCAATCGAAGGGCGTCCTCTACAGCCACGGCAATGTGTTCGTTGGAAAGCTCTTTCAAGATGCTGGGACCGCCGCTGGCTCTGAGCACTATGCCTCCACTGAAACTGGAAGGAACGGTGGTTCGAAGCATGCCCCGAGTGAGCATGAGAGCGTTGCACGAGCCCAGAATGGGGAGGATCTTGACATCCACCCGCTCCAAGCCGGTGGTGGGCCCCATGAAATAACCATGATCGATGGCCAACATCACGGCGCGCCCTGATTCGGGATTGAAGATACGCGAAAAGCGATTTTGCATTCCCCAGTCCAGCGAGTTGGAGCCCCGCAAAAAGAAAGGCTTACTCTCCATAGGAATTTCCGAATAGAAATCTTTCGCTTCCTTCATTTTTTCCAAGTCAGCCATGGTTTTCTCCTTATTTAAGAACCACGATCCGTGCGTGCTTGCCAAGAACGGTAGCAACTACCGAGGAGGATTTCAAGATACCGAATTGCCTCATCAAAAATCTATTCGAAATGGATACGTTGCCTCATTAAAAAATCTATTCGAAATTGCCTGGCCCTGAGCAGGGGAATAGAAGTGTCCTCCATGAAGGAATGGAGGGCACCAATGAGGTTAACGATGGCAGAAAAGCGTGTATTGATCAAAAGTTTTGCCCCCCGCTACCGGAAGAAGGGCAAGAAGGTGAAGGGGGAAGTGTTGACGGAGTTTACCCAAATGACGGGCTACAACCGCTGCTATGGAGCCTATCTGCTTCGCCACCAGGGCAAGCGGATCCGGTTGAGCCCCAAGCTGGTGGCGGTAGGGGATATCGGCAAGAGAGTACGGCGAGAGCGGGCCCGCAAATACGACCAGAAAGTTCTAAAGGCGCTGACGATGATCTGGGAGATACTGGACTATTTGTGTGGCAAACGTCTGGTCGCGATTTTGCCGGAAGTGGTACCCATTTTACAAAGACATGGGGAACTGAAAGTGGATGCCAGCACCCATGAGCGGTTGATGCAGATCAGCGCCGCCACCATCGATCGGCTGCTGGAGCCCGAAAGGTGCAAGCACCGTCTCAAAGGACGATCCGGAACCAAGCCGGGAACGCTGCTCAAACACCAGATTCCGATCAAGCGTTTCGCCGACTGGCAGGAGGATCGCCCCGGTTTTGTGGAAGTGGACCTGGTGGGCCATGAGGGAGGCCAGGGTCGGGGGGACTACCTTCAAACCCTGGATGTGACGGACGTGTACACGGGCTGGACAGAGGTCCGAGCGGTGCGCAATAAGGCCCAGGTGTGGGTCCTGGAAGCGATGAAGCTGCTTCAGAAGCGCTCGCCCTTCCCTTGGCTGGGGATGGCTTCGGACAACGGCAGCGAGTTCATCAACAAGCACTTGATTCGTTTTTGTGAGCAGGAAAAGATCAGCTTCAGCCGAACCCGCCCCTCGCGCAAGAATGACAACCCTTATGTGGAGCAGAAAAACTATTCGGTGGTTCGGCGGGCCGTGGGTTATGCTCGCTACGAGGGAGAGCGAGAACAGGAGCTGGTGAACGAGTTGTACGATCGGCTGCGACTGCAGATCAACTTTTTCAAGCCGGTCATGAAGATGGTGGCCAAGCAACGTCGAGGGTCTCGGATCTGGAAAAAGTATGATGTGCCGAAAACTCCCTACCGGAGGATCTGCGAGTCCCCTGAGGTGGCGGACAAGATCAAGCGGGAACTGGCCCGAGAGTATGAGAAGCTCAATCCGGCCCAGCTGGCACGGCAGATCGGCTGGCTTCAGAATTGCCTTTTGCTCAAACCGACTCCTGAGCAGAAGAAACGATGGGAAACGGGCTGGATGTGAAAATCTTTCTCTTGCTGCAGGCTGCGGGTGTTGGGCAAGGGGTTGCCACTCCTCTGGTTGGTGCTTTTTACCACCACTTTTTGCAATCCCTTTCGGATAGATTCTTAGTGAGGCAACGAATACCCTTTGGAATAGATTTTTACGTGAGGCAACGGGGATACATAGCCCGGACTACGCATAAATTCTCTACTGCAGCGACGCAATCATCCGACCTGACTGCGTTACACTCGGTCGGCCTCCTCAACGTGCTGCAGAGAGTACGTTTGCGGGGGCCTCGGGGTACCCGCTTGCGGGTCACGCCTTGCCAGGTCGGCACCTTCGTCGCTTCGTGACAAGAACCTATGCATAATCCGGGCTAAATTGCCACGACAGCCGAGGCGGTCGAGGGAGGGGGCACCCGCTTTGCGGGTCGCGCAGTCCGGACGGATGATCCCGCCGCTGCAGCAGACCGTTTATGAATAGTCAGGGCTGATGATACAATAGCGCTTCCGGGAGTTCGCAGACCCCTGTCAGCGTTTGGGGGCGAAGCAATCTGCGAAAGATCCGAAACAATCTGCGTGATCGGCGGGATGAAAGCCAAAGTTATTGTTCGCCTAAAAGATGGAGTTCTGGACCCCCAGGGGCAGACCATTCAGCGGTCCCTCAAGAAGATGGGCCATGAGGTCACAGGACTGCGTCAGGGAAAGTACTTTGAAATCGAGCTGAATGGCATGAAGGACCCGAGTGCCGTTCGCCAACTGGTGGAAAAAATCGCGGCAGACGTCCTCTGCAATCCCATCATTGAGACCTTCGAGATTGAGGAACTTTCGTGAAGTTCGGAGTTGTGATTTTCCCCGGCTCGAACTGCGATTCCGATACCTATCACGTGCTCAAGTCGGTGTTGGGACAGGAGACGGTCTTTTTCTGGCACCAGGATACCGATTTGCAGGACGTGGACACGGTCATCCTTCCGGGGGGATTCGCTTACGGAGATTACCTGCGCTGTGGGGCCATCGCCAAGTTCTCACCCATCCTGGAGAGCGTGCGCCGGCACGCCCAGGAGGGGAAACTGGTCGTGGGGATTTGCAACGGCTTTCAAATCCTGCAGGAGGCGGGACTCCTGCCCGGAGTGATGCTGAGAAACGCCGGTTTGAAATTCGTGTGCCGGTACATCTGGCTGCGCACGGAAAACAATCAAACCCCTTTCACCAACGCTTGCCAGAATGGACAGGTCCTGAAAATCCCGATTGCCCACAACGAAGGGAATTTCTTTATCTCATTTGAGGAACTGGCCGAGCTTCAGGAGAACCAGCAGATTGTTTTTCGCTACTCGGATACCCAGGGAAATGTGATTCCCGAAGCCAATCCCAACGGCTCCATGGACAGCATCGCCGGTGTGATGAACCGCCAGGGCAACGTGCTGGGCATGATGCCCCATCCCGAACGGGCTTCGGAAGCTTTGCTGGGTTGTGAAGACGGCCGTTTCATCTTCAAGTCCATCATCAACAGGGTCCACAGTGTGAGCCACTAAAGTGGAGATTACTCTCGATCTCATCGAAAGCCACGGCCTGACCACCGAAGAATACGAGCAAATCCGAAAGCGCCTGGGACGTGAGCCCAATCTCACCGAGCTGGGCATTTTCTCGGTGATGTGGTCGGAGCATTGCAGCTACAAAAGCTCACGATTGCACCTGAAAAAGCTTCCCACGCAGGGCCCGCAAGTGCTCCAGGGACCCGGCGAGAATGCCGGGGTCATCGACATCGGCGAGGGGTTAGCGGCTGTCTTCAAGATGGAATCGCACAATCACCCCTCCTTTATCGAGCCCTATGAGGGCGCGGCAACTGGAGTGGGGGGAATCATTCGCGACATTTTCACCATGGGTGCAAGACCCATTGCCCTCCTGAATTCCCTGCGCTTTGGACCTCTAGAGGACACGGCCAACCAATTGATCATGGAAGGCGTAGTGGCCGGAATCGCCGGCTACGGCAACTGCATCGGCATTCCCACTGTGGGCGGGGAGATCCAGTTCCAGGAGGCTTACAGTCACAATCCCCTGGTCAATGTTTTTTGCCTGGGCATTGCTCCTGCCGATGAGATCTTTTTAGCCCAGGCCTCCGGAGTGGGCAATGTCCTCATCTATGTGGGAGCCAAGACGGGACGCGACGGCATTCACGGCGTCACCATGGCCTCGGAGGAATTCAGCGAAGACTCCGAGTCCAAGCGGCCCAACGTCCAGGTAGGGGATCCCTTCCTGGAGAAACTTCTCCTCGAAGCCTGCCTGGAAGCTATGAAAACCGGTGCCGTGGTGGGAATCCAGGATATGGGCGGCGCCGGTCTGACCTGTTCCACCTGCGAGATGGGGAGCCGTGGAGGGGTGGGGGTTGAGATCGAGTTAGCTCGCGTTCCCCAACGTGAAGAGAAGATGACCCCCTACGAGATCATGCTTTCGGAATCCCAGGAAAGAATGCTGCTGGTTGCCGAAAAGGGACGTCAGGAAGAGGTACTGGAAATCTTTCGCAAATGGGAGCTGGATGCGGTGGTCATCGGAGAGGTGAGTGAGGGCCACGACCTGACCGTCTACGATCAGGAAAGCAAGATCGCCCAGATGCCCAACAAGGCTCTCAGTGATGAGGCTCCCCTCTACGATCGGCCTGCTCAAAGACCAGCCTATCTGGACGAGCTCCCCCGCTGGCAGGATCTGGATTTTTCAGAACCTTCCGACTACAACACCCTGCTTCAGGAAATCGTGGCTTCCCCTCACCTGTGCAGCCGCCGCTGGGTCTTTCAGCAATATGACCATATGGTTCGCACCAATACCGCTACCCTGCCGGGAAGCGATGCGGCCGTGCTTCGTTTGAAGGGAACGGCAGGTGGACTGGCCGTGAGTCTGGATGGAAACAGCCGCTACACCTATCTGGATCCGAGAATGGGCGCCATGCTGGCGGTGGCCGAAAGCTGCCGCAATGTGGTCTGCTGCGGAGCCCGTCCCCTGGGTGCCACCAACTGTTTGAACTTCGGCAGCCCTGAGAATCCGGAGGTGATGTGGCAATTCGTCGAGAGCGTGGAGGGCATGGGCCAGGCCTGTGAAGTCTTTGCCACACCCATTACCGGCGGCAATGTCAGTTTTTACAACGAGACCAACGGGGCTGCCATCCTCCCCACCCCCATACTGGGAATCGTGGGGAAGCTGGAGGACCTCGAGCAAATCCGGGAGTCTTCCTTTCAAAATGTGGGCGATCAAGTCTATCTTCTGGGAGAAACTCGGGCGGAGCTGGGCGGCAGTGCCTATCTGGAGCACCTGGGACTTCCCCTTTGCGGACCCTGCCCGGCTCTCGATCTGGATCGGGAAAAGGCCCTGCAGGAAAAGCTCCTGGAGTTGATCGCTCAGGAACGTATTGAGTCAGCTCATGACGTTTCCGAGGGCGGTCTTCTCTTGACCCTGGCCGAATCCTGCTTCCCACGAAGTCTTGGACTTAAAATGGAAGCTTCCACCCCGCTGCGGCCGGATCACTATCTTTTCAGCGAGAGCCCCAGTCGTATCGTGGTCTCGGTGAAAAAAGAAAAGGAAGAAGAATTCCTGACAAAGGTCTCTAGTCTTGATGTCCATAAGCTGGGAGAAGTGACGGATGAGACTTTTCAGATCTCGGTCAACGAGCGACCTTTGATCTCCACTCCTATTAAAAGTATATTCCAGGTATGGAATAGTTTTTTGGATGGAGTGTTTGAACATTGAACCAACTATTTCCGGAAGATAAGTTTAACGACGAATGCGGAGTGTTTGGGATCGCCTCTCACCCGGACGCGGCCCGACACACCTATCTGGGCCTCTATGCGCTTCAGCACCGGGGACAGGAGTCTGCCGGAATCATCACTACCGATGGATCACGGCTCTACCATGAAAAGGGGATGGGCCATGTGGCCGATGTCTTCGATGATGAGATACTCAGCAGACTGCCGGGAAATTCCGCCATTGGACACGTGCGTTATTCGACGGCCGGGGACAGCTCGCTGGCCAATGCTCAACCCATCGTCTCCGAGTCCTGGCGCGGATCCATCGCCTTAGCCCACAATGGGAACCTCATCAACAGCGTGCGCCTTCGCCACAGGCTGGAGGGCGACGGAGCCATCTTTCAGACCACCAGCGATACCGAGGTCGTCCTGCATCTTCTGGCCCGTTGTCCCACCCAGGACTTCGACCATGCCCTTCGTGAGGTTCTCCATCAAATCCAGGGCGCTTACTCCATGGTGATACAAACCACAGACCGGCTTTACGCCATTCGGGATCCTTTCGGAGTTCGGCCCCTCTGTCTGGGCCGTATGAACGGATCCTATACTCTGGCCTCGGAGACTTGCGCCTTTGACCTGATCGGGGCTGAGTACATCAGAGACGTCGCTCCCGGAGAAATTCTAAAAATTGAGGGTGACCAACTTCAATCCAGTTCCCTTCCACCCGCGCCTCGCCATGCCCACTGCATCTTCGAGCATGTCTACTTTAGCCGTCCCGACAGCACGGTCTTTGGCAGAAGCGTGCACAAGAGCCGTTACCAGATGGGACGACGATTGGCACGAGAGTCTCCTGTGGAAGCGGACCTGGTGGTTCCCGTCCCCGACTCGGGTTTGACCGCCGCTCTGGGATACTCAAATCAATCGGGTATTCCCTTTACACTGGGCTTGATCCGCAATCACTATGTAGGCCGTACTTTCATTGAACCCAAACAGTCGATTCGCCATTTCGGCGTCAAGATCAAGCTCAATCCCGTCAAGGAACTCCTGGAAAATCAAAGAGTGATTTTGATTGACGATTCCATCGTCCGGGGAACCACCAGTCGCAAGATTGTCGAATTGGTTCGATCCGCCGGTGCTCGAGAAGTTCATTTACGGATCAGCTCCCCTCCCACCATCTCCTCCTGCTACTACGGAATCGACACCCCCACCCAAGAAGAGCTCATCGGAGCCAATAAGGTGGTGGAGGAGATTCGCGACTTCACCGGAGCGGACACCCTCGCCTATCTCTCTGTTGAGGGCATGAAGGAAGCGGTTTCCGATGAGCAGAACTTCTGCAGCGCTTGCTTTGATGCCGAATACCCCATATCCATTTCTCTGGAAACTCCTCAACAGAGCCTCTTCGATTTGGAAACGTCCGAAGATCGAAGACAGGGGGAGGGGGATCGGAGAGAGCCGGCGGAAGAGGGTCCCCGGACCCCAGACGACAGACCCCAGACCGCAGACCGGAAGACGGGTTAACAGCTGACAGCTGACAACCGACAACTGACATTAGGACGGAATAAGGCTAGGCGCTCATGACTCAGGACTCGGGTCTCACCTACCGTGACAGTGGCGTGGATATCGATCGCGCCAATCAGGCCAAAGAACGCATCAAAGAGCTGGCCCGCTCAACCTTCAATTCAGCAGTGATGAGCGACATCGGGGCATTTGCCGGACTCTACCGTCCCGATTTGAGCAACTTGCAAAAACCGGTTCTGGTCTCCAGTGCCGACAGTGTGGGAACCAAACTCAAGATCGCCTTTATGACCGGTATCCACAACACGGTAGGAATAGATATCGTCTCTCACTGCACCAACGACATTCTGGTTCAACGGGGCTTTCCCCTCTTCTTCCTGGACTACATTGGCATTGGGAAACTGGAACCCGAGGTGGTCGAGCAGATCGTCCAGGGGCTGGCCCAGGGCTGTTCCCAATCGGGGTGTGCTCTGCTGGGTGGGGAGACAGCAGAGTTGCCCGATCTGTATCAGGTTGGGGAATACGATCTGGTGGGGTTTATCGTGGGCATGGCGGATGAATCCAAGATCCGGGAATGGGGTCAGGTCAAAAAAGGAGACGTCCTGATCGGTCTTGTCTCCTCGGGACTTCACACCAACGGATATTCGCTGGTGCGGAAACTCTTCTTCGAGCAGGAGAAACTCACCATCGACAGCCACCTGGAAGAGCTGGGCAAGACGCTGGGTGAGGAGCTGCTGACTCCTCACCGCAACTATTTGCCTGTCATCAAGGAGCTGATCCAGAGTGATGATCTCAGAGCGCTGGCCCACATCACCGGGGGAGGGATCACCGGGAATCTGGACCGGGTGCTGCCCGATCATCTAGACGCGGTCATCCAGCGGGGAACCTGGGAAATTCCGCCCATCTTTCGTTTCATTCGAGAGCGAGGAAAGGTCCAGACCGAGGAAATGTACCGAACGTTTAACATGGGAGTGGGGATGATTCTGGTGGTTTCCGAAGAGCGGGTGGGACGGGTTCAGGATTTCCTGGCCGCCCGCAACGAGCAATTCTACTTGATGGGTGAGATCACGGAAGGTTCGGGAGAGGTTCAGTACCGATGAAGAACGTCGCCATTTTGCTGAGCGGCCGTGGATCCAACTTTCTGGCCCTTTCCGATGCCATTGAAGCGGGACAAATTCCCGCCCGTATTGTTCTGGTCGTCTCCAACAAGCCCGATGCCCCGGGTCTCAAGCAGGCCCGGAAGCGCAACTATGAGGCCATCGGCGTTCCCTCAGCGGGCCTTGAGCGGGAGGCTTACGATCGCCAGGTAGTCGAAGAGCTCAAAGCCCGGCAAGTGGACGTCATTTGTCTGGCCGGTTTCATGCGACTCTTGAGTTCCTGGTTCGTCCAGCAGTACCCTCGACAGATCCTCAACATTCATCCCTCGCTTCTTCCCGCCTTTCCGGGCCTGCACTCTCAGCAACAGGCTCTGGAGTGGGGCGCCAAGGTCAGCGGCTGCACGGTCCACTTTGTGGACGAAAAACTGGATCACGGCCCTATCATCGTGCAATGCTCGGTCCCGGTCCTGGATGAGGACACCGAGGAAACCCTTTCAGCCCGCATTTTGAAGCACGAGCATCAGATCTATCCGGAAGCGCTGAAGCTGGTGTGTGAAGAAAAGGTCCGTGTCGAGGAAAGACGGGTGCTCATCCTGAAATAGCCCCCTCCGGAATATAGGAGGCACCTGAGGTGCCGAATCACTCTTCACCCAATAAACTCATCCTCTCCCCTTCCGTCCACTCACAAATCACCCGGATATCCCGCTCATCCAGCTGAGCTTCATCGTGCATCCACAAGTAAGGAGGAAGGGGCATCACACCCTGAGTGACCAGCTCACACATCTCCTCCAGCAGGTGAATCTCCTCCTCCCGATCATATTGGGCCCACTCGGAATGATTCATAAGCCTGCGCCCAAAGTTGACGTTATCGATGACAAACCAGGAAACGGGAGCCACGTTGCTGTACCAGGGCCAGACCGTCTTGTGAGAATGGCAATTCTGGCAGGCCCGCTCAAAAACGGCGTTGACTTCGGGAGTCACTGTGAGGTGGGCTTGAACCGTTCGCAGCGGATCAATGGGAGGATTGGTCTTCTCAGGTCCCAGGAACTGAAGGAGTATCAAAAAAGCGGGAATTCCAATGGCGAACCGATACTGTACCTTCACCGTGCATCCTCAAAGAGAGCTCAGCTTGATCTCTTATTTTCTCCAAATCCTCATGAAATATTTCAGGATATGGACCCCGCTGTCAACCGGGCGGAACCTTGTATTCGAAGACACCCTTGGCTTATACTTCACCTCCACTCACGATGTGGGCCTATAGCTCAGCTCGGTTAGAGCGCACGCCTGATAAGCGTGAGGTCGATGGTTCGAATCCATCTAGGCCCACCAAGTAAAGCCCCTAAAAAGAATCGTTTACGCCGATCAGAGAAAAGCCTCCATTGCCCCATTTCGCCCTGGGGTTGGGATAGGGTTGGGATTTTTTGGTCGAAATCCCTCTGAAACCCAGTTCTACCTTAAGAGGAATATCCGTCTACCCTACAACCCACTTCGCACAGTTACCCACAACGGTTCAGTTAATCATCTGCGAAAGAAGGCTATCGATGTTTGTTTTAAAGGCGTTAAAGGCCTGTGCTCCTTTTATCGACCGAACGATCTTCACCTGCTGAGGGTTATCGGCGTCAGCAAATCCTAATCCGAAGGAAGGAGCACTGGATAGACCGTTTTGTCTTGCCACCGTCATATCCTTTCGGATTTCAGAGGCATACTGTTCACCTTCTAGACACTGACTAAAAGCCTCTACATCGATGCCAATATTCTCAGCGTAGGTAGTCAACTGTTCTGGATTAAGGGCTCTTTGGTTGGCAAAAAGCTGATCGTGCATCTCCCAATATTTACCCTGTGCCCGTGCGCAGTGAGAGGCTTCAGCCGCTTTGAAGGCGAACTTATGGATCGATTCCAAGGGGAGATCCAGATAGACGTACTTGATTTTTCCTGTGGCGATGTAATCTTTATCGATCTGTGGGAACGTCTCACGGACGTGTCTGCCGCAAAACGGTCACTGATAATCCGTAAATTCAACTAAAACAACTGGTGCTTCGTTCTCGCCCCTAAAGGGTTCATCCTGGATATTGAGGACAAACTCACGAAAGGCAGGAGCTGGTCGTCTTCCTTGGAGAAGAGCCTTAATCTCCTGGAGTTCTCTTTGAATAGCACTCTGACCTTTTTTTAGATCCTCGATCTCTTCTCTGAGTATCTCCAACTCATCGCCGGAGGGCTGCTGGGAAAAGCTCGGAGTCACCCATAGGATCAACAAACAGGTGCAAGTGCAGAGAACCCTACAGTGAATTTTTGTCATAGCTCTTAGCCTCCTCTTCTCACTGAATGATCGTGCAGAAGGGGGGAGCAACTGTCACCGTTCAGGAAGTTCCCATCGTCGCATTGCTCGTTGCGCGACACATCCTGGGGAATGCCATCTCCGCAGAAGTTGCTGACGCATAAGTTTGAACAGTTATCGCCGTCATCCACGTTTCCATCATCACACTGTTCGCCGGCGTCGAGAATGCCGTCGCCACAGGACTCAATCGTGCAGGTGGATGAGCAGCCATCACCGCCTTCGGTGTTGTTGTCATCGCAGGCCTCGTCGAACCCGCCGATGCCGCTGAGATCCTGGACAGTCCCATCGCCGCAGAACTCAATCGTGTTGCAATTGAATGAGCAGCCATCACCGTCAGCTGTATTTCCATCATCGCAGACCTCGCCAACCTCAAGACTGAAATTGCCGCAACTTGGCGCCCCGGTCTCATTCAGACAGTTCTCTGAGCAGCCATCACCGTTATTTGTATTTCCATCATCACAGCCTTCACCCAAGTCCAGAGCATTGTTGCCACAGAATACCGCGGGGCACAACGCGCATGATGAGGCGACCTGAGAAGAGTCGAAATTGCAAGAAACATCCGCGCCAGAAAAACAATCTAGTCCCCCGTCCACACTACTTGCTCCCCCAACGATCCCTTGAGAGAACTCAAACAAATCCGTACTGAGCAATGTGGTGGGAGTAGGACTCGAACGGCCTCGGCTGCTGATCCTCAGAAGAGAGTCTCCACCGACTCTGTTGTCCCCACTAGCGCTGGTCTGATCCACCCCAAACAAACTGAGCTCGCTTTTGTCTAAGACCCGAACTTGGCCAGCTAGGCTACCGCCATTCATAGAGACGTGGCTGCCGTCTGTAGCGCGGATAGATTCACGATTTGTCGTAGACGTCACCGACGTATCGCTCAGGGTGACCTCAGATGATCTATTGACATCGACGACCCTGCTTCCTCCCGTTAAGGAACTGAACGCGGTTCGGGTAAAGAAAAAGGCTGAACTCTGACGTCCGACTATTAAAGCTCGGTCCGGGACATCGATGCTGCAGTCTAAACAAAAGATCAGGCTTCCCTGGAAGGCCACGATTCCATCCACACGAGGATCGGTTTCATTGATTGTCGTCTGGATAAAAGTGACTTGAGAATCCAGCGCTTGCACCGCGGCAGCGCCATTACCCTCTATGATGCACTCAGTAATGTTGATAAATTGGCGAGAATTGACCACACGAACTCCATACAAAACCCCTCCTGAGATAGTGAGGTTTTCGACAAAAACCAGTTCAGCATCCCTGATCGTCAAAGCTGCCCCTCTTGGTTCATCGGCCCGATTCGTGGTCGCGCCCTGAATGCCGTCCATCGTCGGGTCACCGTTGGCTCCTGCCAGCGTGATCCGACTACGGGTCAGCACCACGTCCTCGGTGCACATCCCATCGATCACGACGAGTAGGTCTCTAACATCCGATGCTGCATCTATAGCATCATTGATGCTCTCTGCATTAAAACAATCGACGTTAACAGTGACACGTCCGGGTGGGCCTCCTCCTCCGGGCGGTCCTCCTGGTGGACCCCCCTGTGCCCGAACGGATGTTGGAGTACACAAAAGTAGAGTGACCCCGAGACAAAGGACAGCGGTGCGAGCAATCATTTGGCTTAGCATGTATTCCTCCTGAGTGGTTTTAACTCTTTGGAAACAAAACAGTTACCGCATCCTAACAGTACGCTCGGCTGAAAGCAACAATTTTTTCCCGAAATACATTGCAAGAGAGAGGACAAAAGGGGACAGGATAAAGGGGATCAGAAGCTTTCTCAGTCCAGACTTTTATGGAGTAAGCTGCTTAGGTGCTTCCTCTAGGGATTCTTCCGTGGTGGATCTTCCACCATCGGTAACCTATCCATTGCAGCTCGATTGGCTACCCGGTACTAGGTGGCCATAGCAGCGAAGGTCATGCTGATCGTTGTGCCCAAGTTGGTCCTTCACGGCCAAGCATTCCCCGTTGAATCAGTCAACGAACGAGGCGAACGTATGACGCAAATCGTGAACCGAATGCGACAAAATCAGTTAGCCTTAGGGCGCAACTTACTATCCGCCCCTGAGACGCCGCGTGTCGTTCAATTTACAAGGAGGAACATCTGACGCAGATTCAGCATCCCACAGATTGAAGGCGTCGTGGTGATTTGGATCAGCAGGGTCGTGCTCTGGGTCAAGAGTTCTGATGTCCCGGTCATGTTTGCCGACTTTTCAATGGTCGAGCTGCCCGTTACAGTAACGCACAGGGAATCGCTCCCCCTGCTCTCCTCGTTGCCGTACAGCCGGTTTCCACAGCGCATACTGCCCCAGGATGCGCTCCGCCAAATGTGCCGCATGAACCGACTTTAATCGCTGACCCCTGGGGGTCTCCGGAAGGCAACGTTCGCCTTCCCTTGTCCTCGGTTCGACACATAGTGCGCAGTCCCACCGCATCCAGGCTTTACCATCCGCTTGGGAGCTGTGAGACCCCTTGGAGGCCGAAGACCTCTTCGATGCCAAATCAGAATCCCTCCAGGCACGGGTGTTCCACGCCATTCTCGGAGGATCGTCGCTTCCGTCAGGGTCTTAGACCTGATGGTCCCCTGCGGGTGATCCCCTTGATCGGCTCCCTGTGGCACTGTCATTTTGAGGACAATCGCTCCGGTCATGCGAGATTTCCTTCTCGCAGCTCGCGCTCTTGTACGACCGAGGTGACGTCCGCCCGTCCGCTCATTGCCTTCGGTAACTCCGGCATCCGTCATCATGCGGCCCGCTTTTTGCACGGAAACCCGGTTCGATCCTTGTGCCCGTGCGGGTAATCATCCCAGACGGTCGAGGTCTTGGCCAGACGTCGTCTCCCGTCGCGGATTCTCAATCCCTGTGAGGCTTGATCGCCAGGTTGGTGAACAACAGAACTGCTTCATACCCCGAGCTGACGCGGTCCCGGGTGCACGATGAACTGGATCAAGCGGCAAATGCGTTTGGTATCCAGCGTAGTGGCAAGCCGATTGCCGAAGGTGGTAAAAAGGGTTATAAGGCAGCAAGGCGAAAACGGTGAGACCCGATCCGCGTTGGGGTTACCCAGGGTCAAAGCCTGTTCCATGGGTAGCCACATCGATAAGTGAGGTCGATGGTTCGGGATCCATCTAGGCCCACCAAGTAAAAGCGTGTTCTCACGGTAGAGGAAGACTCGCTCAGTGAACAATAGCCGAGAGCAACTCTCAGACAAGTGCAAGAAGTATATTAAGGAACGGGTCTCCAGGAAATTCCTGGTAAGCGGGGGCTTGAAGGGTCCGATCCGAATCGGAATACCCCACCAGACAAGACAACCGAAACTTACAACTGAGCGTGAGCCAAGGGCACGGATCCTGCCCCATTCCCTTGTCTGGCATATGATCTTCGCACACAGTCTACCTCCGAGACAGAAGTCGTCAAAGCCGTGTCTCGTTGAAATGAGAAGCCAGTTTGAGTCTTCCTCAATAGAAGGGAACAGTGGGACGAGCGAATGCGGGGCAAGCTCTACTGTTGGCGACCCACAGGAAACGGGACTCCTGTCGACGGGGTTTCTTTGCCTTCCCCACCCTGCCATGGCGTCACTCGAGAACGCTGTCACCGCCCTATAGTCCTCGAGGCTTCGCGCAAACGGATCTGCTATGAGGATTACTTCACTGCTTCCCGGCCTTCTTCCACCGTTTCTTGGTAACTCTATCCGATTGCAGCTGATTTGGCCTCCCGGACACTCCAGGTGAGACAGTAGTGCTCAACCTAGTGGTACTTACTGCTGATGGAATCTGTGCCCAAGCTGCGGGCCTCTCACGTATGTCAGTGGGCTTTGCCGTTGGTGAGAACAATCGGAGGCGAAAAATGATGGCCCAAATCGTGGGTTGTACATCCGGTTCCACCAAACGAATTGGGACGATTTAAGGAGTTAGAAGCTACAAGAGTTGTTGATCAATGGGTAACCGATCTACTCTATCGGGCAAGTATTAGGTTCTGGTGATTGATCACCAAGCCAAAAGGATCAGTGGAATCCAGGAAGCGATAACAGGGATCCCGACAGGATCCAACCCAGCTCATTCGTTCTCACTTTTTCGTGTGGATGGAACTCAGATCTGTGCGAAGTACATGTCATCGAAGGGCCACATGGACGTAGGGTATGGGCCAGTCGTGACAGTTCGCCGGTCGATGTCGGTTTTGCTTTGGTGAATTGTAGGGGATGCGATCGATACAAGGAGAGATCAGAAAGGATTTATTCGCATCCAACATTGTTTATATATGCGAAAAATGGCCGAGAAATGGCTCAAGAAGGGCAGCCCCCCTCCCTGCACCTGGACATCGAGGAAACAGGATTCCTTAGCTTTGGCGAATTGTCCATTTGAGACTTTGTCCCGAAGTGTTCGGGGGAAGGGGTGTGTACGGGAGGGGTGGGTCTACTTTTTTTTAAAATAAGCCTCTGCCGATCCCTTGTTCTCCCTACTTTGTTCTGCCATGAGCGAAAGCGAGAGATGAGGTTCAGATGCTTTATCGGAAGGGACCGGCGCACCGCACCTACTTCATTAACGCACAAGAGTTGAACTGGCTCCCCAAAAAAGAAGGGGTATGCTCCATGCCAGTCCTTTTCCATTGCCTTCAGCTCCTTCAAGAGCTAGCATTTGAAAGCGAGGAAGGCAAACCAACGTTCTACTGCAATAGCTTCAGAAAGGGGCTGAACCAATGCCTCGATATTTGATCGAGTTGACTCACGAAGATGAACACACTGCCTGCGTCAAAGTGCTTCGAGCGATTGAGAGATATGGCGCACATCTGTTGATTGAAATGGACTGGGGCTGCAAAACGGGTATACATTCCGGCTGGCTGATCGCCGAAGTCGACAGTCGGGCCTTCGGCGGCGCAGATTGGTGCCTCCGGAGTTCCGCAAAGAAGCCCGAATTGTCGAACTCAATCAAGTTCACCCGGGAGGAGATTGTTTCCTTAATCGCCGAACTCGAGGAAAACAGCTAAGACGACATCTGCATTACTTTGTGAGCCTTCTAGACTTTCCCATTGCCATTCACCCCCTCCAGGCGTAACATTTGTAACAAATACACATTGAGGAGGGCAAAAGAGTGGTCACCACGACCCTTTCCATTCACTCCAAGCTCTTTAACCCTTCTCAGCAACGGGGGAGGTATGAAATGAAGAAAGCATTCACAACACTATTGGTGATCGGCATATTTGCGACGACCGGAGCCATGGCCGATGACGTGGATGATGTGAAGGCGGCGGTGCAAGGCTATTTCGCCGCACTCAACACCGGAGATGCGAACGCCGTATTCCAGTACCGCATCGCAGAGCGGAGCAGTTTTAACCCTTTAGGTGCGCTCGTTACTACACCTACTTCTTCTCTTGAGGAACAAAAGAAGTCCTTCCAAAACCAAACGAATGCTGGGCGCAAGCGCAATTATCGGCTCACCCATGTGGAAGTGAAGGTCTACGGCGGTGATACCGCTATTGTTACGGGCTACCTGGTCGGTCCAACCATCGCGCCGAATGGCTCTGTTACCCCGCACATGGACCGGCGCACAGGAGTAATGATCAAACAGGGAGGCCAGTGGAAAGAGGTTCACCACCATCAGTCACCTTTGAGAGGCCCACAGTAGCGAAAGCCCCTTTTGCGCTTCCGTTGATTGTCTTTACCAGCCTCGCGGTCTAAGATCTAGAGCAAGTCTGTCTACAGCTGGGGGAAGTCTATGGTCGTAAAGATCGGGAATAGGCGCACCGGTCGGCTGGAGCGGATCAATGGCCAGGATGTTAGGCAGCAGGCTGACTGGTTTATCTAGATTTCTTGGGGAATCGCAAGGCTTTCTGCTTAGCTGTCGGCGCCACGACTTCGCGCTCCAGTTGGGCTATTTCCCGCTTCTCTTTCAGCTTTTGGGCGTTGCTAGCCAGTAGTGCCTCCAACTTTGGATCTGGATTTCCCCCTTCGCCCTTGGCCCTGAGAAGGGCATAGGAGTGGAGCAAGCCATTAGAACTGCTAATTTCAAACACACTTTTTCGGGTGAGGAAGCTCTGCTTGATCCGTTTAAGGATACCCATGGTTCCTCCTGACTGATTCTCGCTAAGGAGACACCTAGACTTCTCCCGTTAATATTAGATGTCCTATGTGTGACGAAATTTTGTCACAAACCTGCTAAACTAAACGTTATTATGGGTTTATAGGCAGACAATAAACACAGAGAACAAGGAGAATAAGGGAATAAAGGGGACAGAAGTTCTTATCGAAGTTTTTATCCGTCGATAGGAATCTCGTGAAAGTCGGTAGCGAACCTGTCCAGTTGGGCCGGACTGAATTCACGATTCCACTGGAACGTATCGTCCTTGAACTCAATTTGGAAAATATCCGGGTTCCGAATCTGCTCTGCGTTCGTGTAGCCGAAATCTGAGTCAAGAGAATTCAAGAACAACCCAATGGCGTTACCGTGGCTCACAATAACAAATTCAGAAGCATCCGAGTTGCGGGCAATCTCGGTGATCGCCGGGACAATCCGCCGTTGACACTGGCGGCTGGATTCGCCACCCTCTATGACAAAATCGAAGTCGCTCCATGATTTTTCCCAGATTTCGAAGAAGTCCTGTCGGATCTCCCTTACAATCAAGTGCTCTCGGAGATCGCTGATGAGTGTCATTGAAAGTCCTGTAGCCTGTAGGAACGGTTCAATCGTCTGCCGACAGCGCAAGTAGGGGCTACAGTACACCTCCCTTATGTTCAGGGAGTTTAGGAGGGATGCCAGTGTCAGCGCCTGAAGCCTTCCTTGGTCACTCAGGGGCCAGTCTTCATGGGAGATTCCAGGGCTGAGATGGCTCTGTGCGTGTCGAATGAGGTAAACAGTCTTCATAAAGGTCGTTCAACGGATATTGTATTGAACAGCGAACCCCACAAAAGGAAAAAGGGCTCACAGGGGTTGCCTCGTGAGCCCAACCATTGGCCTGTTGTAGTCCGATGGTCAACGCCATCGGAGGATCTTCCGATGGGCGAGCGGAGAGTATAGCACGACGGGAAGGGATAATGTGAGGGGTTAACCTTCGGATTCTTCTTCCCTATCACTGGGGTACAAGACGTCCATCAGCCGGATCAATTTGGATTCAATCTCCTGATGGGTTTCACTGAACTCAACGCCAAAGGAAGCCGGCTGATCGTTCTCAGTGGTAGGCCTCGCTCGGGCACGAAAACGGATCTCTTCCTGGCTCATCTGCATGACGATAACGACCGGAGCACCCTCATCGGGGATAGGGCCTGCACTCATGATGAGAGCTCCGCCATGGGAGAGGTTTGTCACTTCTGCCGGAAACATCTCCTCTTCCCAGGCAACTGAACAGGGAATGGAAGCCCTCAAGCGTCGAAATCGGCGATTCTCCTGAGTCTCCATGTTACTACCATGATCTCACATTCCGCTGCAGTCAAGGGATCTGACCGATCTTGGAGCTCCGGTAGGCTCCGAAGGAGACAGAGCCCTATGCTAGTTTTAAAGGATGTCAAACCAAAAAGAGTCTTTTAGCGACTTTTGGGAAGATTGGAACCAGGAATGGCGTGTCGCTTCTGAAGCGGTGGTCAGCCCGGTTACCCTGGTGGCCTTGATCAGCACCGTCATATTGGGTTGGGTCGCCATCAACCAAGCCGACGGCCTTCTGGCGGCGATTTTCACCTTGGGAACGTCGGTAGCAGCCGGGATCCTGGGGGCAGTAATCTGGGACCGCTGGATCCGACTGACAGGCCGGAGCATTCTCGTGGACAAGGGAAAATCGGCGATACGCAGTCTGAAGCTTCTTTGGAGGAACCTCAATGCCTGTCAGGGGCGTGTCACCACTTATCTGGATCGACGGAAAACCGGTGTCACCGGGGATGTGGTCAATACCTGGCTGGAAGAGGAAATCCAGAGACTGGCCACCCTCCAGGAAGGAGCTCTGGATGCCATCTCCAGCTGGACGGACATCATCCCGGAAGCAGATGTCACCGCCCAGCTAGCTCCCTACCGAGAACTTCAAGCGTCCGTTTTAACCCTCAAAACAGCCAGGGAAGATCTGGAAGCCGACTTAAAGAGAGTGAGTGGGGTGGATACCGAACGAGCGCTGGAGTTGAACCGGCAGTTACGGAACAGAGAAGCCGAACTGGAGGAAGTGAAAAAACAACTCGCCGCTGAAGCGGTACGACTGGGTACCTCCGTCTTGAGCGGCTTGTCCGGTCCTGCTTCTCCTCTGGTGGGAACGGGGCTCGATCCTCTTGAATCCTCGGAAATCCATCACGGCCTGGAGGATATCAAGATCATGGGGCTGATCGATCGTTGCGACCAATGTGGAGAGAAATTCACCACGGATCACATCGGTCAATCCAGGTGCCCGGCCTGTCGGCAGATCGCGGTTTCTGTTAAAAGCCTTTAAAAACAAACGTTTACACAGATGGTAAAAGACGGTCAGGCCTTGGGGACCTGGTCTTTTGAGGGCCGTAGTCTGCCCAGGCTCCAGATTGCCGCAAATTGACAAAACCCGCCCAAAAATGACCCTTTGTGTCAAAATCCAGGTTTTTACCGTTTCCGGCCAGCTCCTCGAGCGTTCTGCAAAATGCTCATAAATCAGGGAGGCTGAGTAAGATAGAGCCATCTTCCCATTTTTGGCACAGAACTTGCCTTTGATCCCGGCATGTCACGTAACGCCGATCGAAAAAGAACAGGCTCAAGAGCGCTGCTGGCAACAGCGATCCTGCTCGAGATGGACAAGATCAAAAAGGAACAACGTGACCGGGAACTTCGCGAGAAGGTTGAGGAGCTGGCCAAGACTGCACTTAAGCTCTACCAGCGGTTCGACAATCCGTCGGAAACTCCTGCGGATGCTCCTCGGCTCAGCAAGAAGTGTCACGAGCTGGTCTACACCATTAGAAGGCTCTCGCGCTAGCCTCCGGGCACCGGGTTGTTTTTTGTTTCTTGCTCTGGATTTTCTACGGCCAACCAGCGCTCCCCTAAGGTGCAGAAGAAAAAGACTTCTGCCTTTATCTAGTCCCTTGAATCTGGAATCAGTTCAAGCGGAATGGAGGGTTGCGGGCAGACCCCTCCTTCAGGGTCATGGCCAGAGTGGTCCACTCCGGACACTACCCGAAAAGAGATCAACCTGGGTCAGGGATTCGGCTAGGCGACCTGTGTTTCGGCCTGCGATTCGGCCTGTGTTTCAGTGACGGGTTCGGCCTGTGCTGCAGCTTTTGCTTGAGCCTTGGACCCTGCGGGGTCCTCTTGAACCATGCGGCGGCGTTGGCGGGAAGCCTCTATGAGCTCCCTCAACAATGCAGTCGTTTCACTCTGAGCACCGGAGACGGTGTCCATCATGACCACCACGCTCAAAAACACGGTTCCGATCAAGAACAACATCAAGCCCTCGACCTCTTGAGTGGCGCGGGAGCTGAAAAAGATCACAAAGCCCAAGCCCCCAGATAACAAACCTGATACGAGAAAGATAATTTTCATGAATGCCTCCAAAGTTGCTTACTTGCGAGGTTCAGCTTAACCAACGGCTGGCAAGAGTGCTGTGATGGCGCTCACACACTGTGTTTTGCCGGTTTTCGGCAACTTTGGTGGGTCAGAGGGGTAAAAATGACTTGGAGTGGGACCCTGGCTAGTTCGGGGATGTGCGGCACGTGTCCAAATCCTCTCGGTCAAAAAGAAGACGATAGTCCAGTCTCACAGAGGGGATGGTTTTTCTCCAAGCCCAGGTATAGATTTCGCTCTGTGTCACACCCAAGTACTTGGCGGCTTCCTCAACAGTAAGTAGCTCCCGTGCTGCATCCCAAAGAACGGCCATGAGAGTACCTCCCTCTCGCTCGAAACAACGGTAAGATCGGGTCGTGCCTATAGAGCGATGTCTTGTAGCACATACGGGTGACGCATATTGCCAAAAAAAAGGATCTAGCGCCCCGGGAGAGAGTCTCCCCCCGGGGCGTTGGACCCCTCACTTTTAAACCCTTGAAAGTGAAACCTTTAGCTTCAATGACACTCTTATCGAGAAGTAAGGAGCGCACCGTCCCTTGATATCCTAGTCTTTGCTATGGAAGTCGCTAGAACCCTTTTGGGTCAAAGCAAACTGGTCGGGCTCGCCACTCTGGCCATCTCCCTGGGTCTGGCCGGTTGCGGTCGTTCTCAACCGCCTCCCATCCGTCCCACGGTTGAGACCGGCACCCGGGAGCCCGATCCCACAGACCAGGAAGAGGAAAGTGCCGGCCTCTTTCACATCGTAGAGCCAGGGCAGACCCTGTACTGGATCTCCAGACACTACGGGGTGAGTGTTGAGGAGCTGATTCGGGTCAACCACCTCGCCAACCCTGACGAATTGTACGTCGATCAGAGGATTCTCGTCCCGGGAGCTCGAACCCTGACTTGGTCCTGGCCGGTGCCAGGGGGCAGGATCCTCTCCTACTTCGGGGAACGCCGCAGCGGCCACCGGCACACCGGCGTGGATATCCGCGGCAGGAGGGACCAGGAGGTACTGGCCGTACGCTCCGGCCGTGTGCTTTACAGTTCCTCCATGCGCGATTATGGAAGGACCATCATCCTGGATCACGGCGACGGGCTGCGCTCGCTGTACGCCCATAACTCGAAACTGCTGGTTCAAAAAGGCCAGCAGGTTCACCGCGGCCAGGCCGTCGCCCGCATCGGGCAAACGGGCAATGCCACCACCGAGCACTGCCACTTCGAAATCCGCAGGGGTGAAGTTCCGGTCGACCCTCTTCCCTACCTACGGCAGTGAGCTTAAAGCCTTGGAAATTTGCGGATGTGCAAAGTCGGGATGCCGACTGTATCCTGAGCTCAAAGGACGATCAAGACCAGGATTTCTCCCCGCTTGGGTTCTCTGCTCTTCGATTCTGGTGTAAAATAGGGAGATGAGCCTGAGTGAGTTTCAAGATCTGCCTGACGAAGCCCGGGTCTGGGTTCACTGCTTTGAACAGGAGTTAAGCGGGGAACAACAGGAAATCATTCAAAAAGGACTGGAAGCATTCCTGCCCCAATGGGTTTCCCACGGCACTCCGGTCAAGGCGGTCTTTAAGATTCTGTCCGGGCGCTTTGTGGTAACGGCCGCTTACTCCCGGGACGGGGTCTCGGGCTGCTCGATGGACAGTCTCCTGCGCAATTTCAAGACCTTCAAAACGGTCCATGGGTTGGACGGTCTCAAGGGAGGTCTTCTCTTCTATCGCGACAAGGAAGGGACGATTCAGGCGGTGGATCAGCTCAAGTTTCAGGATCTCATGGAATCGGGAGAAATCACTTCCGATACTCAGGTCTTCCAGACCCTTTTCACGACCCTGGGGCAGCTGCGCTCCGCTGAGTTTGAAACTCCCTTTGAAAATTCCTGGCTTTCCAGAACGTTCTCTCTCCCTGCCCATAAGGGATGAGTCGCTAACCGGAATTCATCCATTCTTACTGCAGTCGTCGGGTTTAGGTTTGTCTAGGACTTTGTGAACTGGGTGGGGACAGAAAAAAAGGGGTATTTCTACCCCCCTTGATCCTGTAGTAACGGTTCTGAGGCTTTGATGAAGGGGCTCGCAAGACATCAGGTGAGGGCAACCCGTTTGGGGTTGCCCTTACAGATGTGCGAACCGAAATCGCCTGGATTACTGGCCCAAGGGGCTAGAGGCGACCGTCGCAGCTGCGCCGGTGTCATAGCGGATAACACCCGACTCATCAGAGAAGAAGTAACGGGTGCCGGTGGAACCATAAGCAACGGGGCCCGCAGTGACCTCGAAGGTGTTGGCAGCACCAGAACTGGTGAACGTATATCCGTCCTTCGTTCCAGAACCCAGCACGCTGTCAATCAAGCTGGCACCCTGCAGGGCAGCCAGATCGGCTGCGTATTGTCCTGACCCCACCGTCGCAGAGTAAGTGATCTGTGAAGTCACGACGTTACGGATGGCACTGATCGCTGAAGCCTCATTGGCTGCAGCCTTGGACTGCAGAAGATTGGGGACGGCGATAGCCGCGATAATCCCAATAATGGCTACCACGATAAGCAATTCAATCAACGAAAACCCTTTGTTGTGTCTCATAAATATCTCCTTTTCACCGGCTCTTACTTGCAAAAACCATGCCACACTTTTATCGGCCCCGCATGTCTCTTATAAACCTAATATATCATTCTAGTTATAGGTTTTATGGTCAGTTGAGTACCCTGCCCAAAAAGCCGATTATCGGCACAATGCATGAAGCCGAAATGACGCGAAAGGGCATTTTTCCCTATCTGGACAGGGACAAAATGGGAGACCGGCGGTTCGAATCCAGCGAAGGGCGCATCCTGCCGTTGTCACCCCGATGTCAATGTGGGTTAACACCGCCTCCTTCTTTAAAAAATCTTATAAAGGGTTGATTCCAATACATTTTCATCGCTTCCGGGGAACACAATAGGCGAGAAATCTGTCCCCTGGGGTTAACAATCCGTTCAAGGACTCCAAGCCTGTCCAGCCGGCGTCCTTCCCCAAAATAGTTGATAAATAAAGGGATAGAGGGGAAGACAAGCTCCCGGCTCGACACTCCCAAACAGCTGGAACAGAAATTGCTCCTTGAAGCGGTGTGTCGCGCATTATGGGTGATCCTTCTTTGGGGTAACCCTTTCTGATGCCCGACGCCGTTAACTTCCGCCGAGGGATCAGCTCCGTTCACAGATCCCTCGGCTGTTGAACTGAGACCTCGTTCATGGAACATCTCAAGAAGTACCTGCTCAGAAACTTTGAACAGGTTTTTGTTCTTTTCATCCTGCTCAGCGTTGCCGGCATCAACTACTTCGTCCCCTATAAGCTGGTCTTCCTGAACTTCTATTTCATCGTGGTCCTGATTGCTTCCTATTTATCTGGAGCTGCGCAGTGCCCTGCTGGGAGGCGTTCTTTGTACCTTGCTGGTTATCGTTTACGTCTATTTCTTTCCCACCGCCTTCATGCCCGCCTTTACCCAACTGGATCTGTGGATGAACATTATGGCCTGGTCGAGCTTTCTCATCCTGACGGGGGCTGTGGTGGGAGGCCTCACCGCTCGTTTAAGGAAAGAGGTGCAGGCGCTTAAGAAACTGAATCTGAGCCTGCAGGAGAGCAAGGCAAAGAGTGAGCAGAACGACCAGGAGCTGAGAGATCACGCTGAAAAGCTGGAAATGTGGTTGACCATCATGGCCAAGTGGATCTAACCGGTATTCCTCACGACTGACCCCCTGAACCCGCCGTCCTATCCCCTATTTTTTTCTTTGGCGTTTTGCTCGAATAAGAAGGATAGGACCAGATAGCTTACCGCCTCTCCCAAAGAGTCAAAACAAAAATCCGCTACCTCACGAACTGTTTGAAAGTATTTGTCCTGCTCCCCCGGTTCATGCTCCTCCACGAGCAGGATCGTTTTCCCCAACGCCTTGGCATATCCAAGCTCCATCGCAAGGGAGTACCCATTCTTGTTCTGCTCGTCCAGGTAGGCAAGCACAACGTCAGCTTCTCTGATCGCCCGTAAACCCCAACGGGTCAGTTCTTGTGGATCAGCCAGGTCGTGTTTGCTGGGATCGAGTAACTGAAGGTCTTGGATCGCTTTGCAAACTTTGGTCTGCCACCCACTTTTAGGATCTCCAGCAAGATAGACCGTAGGCTTATTCGCCTCTTTCATCATGCCCTTCAATCCATCCTTTTTCCGGTAAGAAGATCTAAGTGCTTCTAAAAGCTAAACTTGTAGGACATTTTACTGGTATCGGAAGGATATTCCAGTGACATGGGTCACACGAGGTCTCCCACCGATGGCCAAGGCTGACGGCTATAAGACAGGTAAAGGTAACAGTGCCCCCTGTTTCGTCATTAGCTGACAGGCACCCTTTGGGCACAATGTTGTCCAGAAGCCGCGTCCCTTTCAGACGTGTCCTCAGTGCAAGAAGCAACTCTTCGAACTGCAAGTCCTTGTCAGGATCGATAATCTCGAGCCCAGCATAGAACTGACCACGAGCATATCAACATTGAGGTCGAGATTGATCGCTTCCGTCTTATACGGACTACTGGAATAGTATACTGACCAGTATATTCACTGTTAGGCGGCTTACGCAATGAGGTGGACAGATGGGAGGAGTGAAGTGAAACATCGCATTCAAGTATTATCCGTCAGCTTCTTGGGTGCTCTGCTTCTCACCGCATGCGCAGATTCGCAGGTGGAGCGTCAACCCCAGCGTCCCGGTATCGTCCCTCCGCAGCTGGCCACCATGGATGCTCCTCCTGGGGAACAGCACCGACACCTCGCGAAGTTCGCGGGTTCCTATACGGCGACCGTTCGTACATGGGAAGATCCTGATGGTGAGCCTGTCGAGAGTACCTCCATCTCTGAGCAGCGGATGATCATGAATGGTCGCTTCCTTGAGGTTGACGACAGAAGTGAGGACGGCGTCTTCCACTGGCGTGCGGTTCACAGCTTCCACAATGGCAAGGGTTTCTCCTTTGGCATCAGCAATCAATCAAACGCGGTTTCAAGAGCGGAGTTTAGTTTCGATACTGAGGGTCGTTGGATACTCATCGGCGAAGCGGGCCAGGTGCCCACTTACAAAGGGGTGGGAACGCTTACCGAAGACGGTTACGTGTATGTGAATTACCGTCTCGGTCGGAATGGTGAGCAACTAGGGCGATACCGCGAGATCGTATACCGTCGTCGTGACTGACAACTGCATATATGTAATGCCGCCTAGGCGAGCCCGTGAAGAGAGTGGCCGCTGTACGTCTTCAGCGAGAATGGGACATTTGGGGTTCCAAGCTAAGAGACAGTGGGAACCGATGCTGATCGGGCTAGTTTAGCATTGATCGCCTGCCGACGGGCAAGGGTGACTCCTTTCAATCTTCTCCTTTTTGTGTGGATGGAATCTCGTCTTGCGAAGTACATGTCATCGGGTGTGACGTTACCCAGGGCCTCGTGATAGCGCCTGGAGTTGTAGTAGTCGATAAAGACCGCGATTTCTCGCTCCAACTCCTCGGGTGTCTCCCAGACCATTAGGTTGATGCGTTCCTTGCAGGAACGATGGTAGCGTTCGATCTTCCCGTTGGTCTGGGGATGATAGGGTGAGGCCAGGATGTGGCCCAGTCCCTTGGTCTCCAGATACTGACCAAAGTCTTTGGAGATCAAAGCCGGTCCGCGGTCTGTCACCAGCCGGGGCCGATCAGACAACGGAGCCTGTTCCACACCCGTTCTCTCACAAGCCGCCTCGACCACCTGGCTGAAGTCTCCAGCACGCATGGCCGTGTGAAGTCCCCAGGCCAGGATCCTCCGGCTAAAGTCATCCAGTACTGAGATCAGATAGTACCAGCCCCAGTTCTTGACCAGAAGATAGGTCGCATCCGTTTGCCACTGCTGGTTGGGTCGGGTCGTCTTGATTCGATATTCCGATTCGGCTGGAAAGCTCCGGAGTTGAACCTCCCGAATCAGCCCTTCCGCTTTCAAAATCCGGTAGACCGAGGATTCCGAGACCGTAAACCCGCACCTATCCGTCACCTGGCAGCTCACTTCTCGTGAGGACCACTCTGGAAACAGCAGCGCCATCTCCAGGATTCGGTCCCGTTCTTTGGGCAGGATCTGATTCCAAACCCGTCCTGATCCTGGGGGACGGTCCCGCAAGCCTGCCAACCCCCTCTTTCGAAAGGGGTGTCTCCAGCGATAGTAGGTCGAGCGGGGGATCTCGAGTTGATCCAGCACCTCCCGGACCGGTAACTCGGAGGCCTCCACTGTCCTTAAAACTTCCAGCTTGTGCTCGCTGAGCATCCTCTGATACCTCCTTCGCCTTACAGGCCCAAACTTTTTTTTAGCTTTTGGTTCTCCACTACCGTCTCGGCCACCGCCTTCTTCAAGGCCTCATTCTCCTCCTTCAAGCGACGCACCTCACCGGAAGTCGCATTCCGTTGGGTCTCCCGGGTTAGACCGTTTTTGCCCGAATCCAGGAAGGCCTTGGACCACTTGTAGTAGATCGAAGGTTGAATCCCTTCTTTGCGGCACAGTTCGGTGACGGGAATCTCTCCGCGGAGCCCCTCCAAAACGATGTGGATCTTCTCTTCGGCCGTGAATCTCCGGCGGGTGGCCCTACGGATCTGTTTGACGACGTCTGTGGTCATAGCGTTCTCCTTTTGGTTGTGCCATGACCAGCATCGGCTTGCTCTGATGGGCTGTCAAGATCAGCCCTTTGAGGGGGTGAGATCTCACCCCCTCAAACCTTCCAACTCTCTCTTAACTCTCGGCCCTATGTGTCCCACTTTCGCTGACGGGATACAGCCCCAATGTCCAGTGTTTGTGCCACTGGAACATGCAGCGTTCATTGTGGTCCAGACCTGGCAGAAAGGTCAAGGCCACAATGAACCACCTTCCCAGAAAACTTCAGGAAACCGTGCTCCATCTCCTCCTTGAAGGCTGCTCGATGCGCTCCGTCTCCCGCCTCACGGGCGTTCACAGGAACACCGCCACCCGGATTCTGCTGCTCGCCTCGAAGCGTTGCGAACAGCTCATGAGCGAGCGGATCCAAGGCTTCTCCCCATCGGTCCTGGAAGTCGATGAAGCCTGGGCGTATGTCGGGAAGAAGGACCGGCAGCTCCAAAAGGGAGACCCGGAAGCATTCGGAAGCCAGTGGATTTTCATCGCCATGTGCCGAGAGACGAAAGTCATTCCCGCCTTTGCCCTCGGCAAGCGCACGACCGAGGTGGCGCGTCAGCTCATGGACCAGCTTCAGGTCCGGATCTCGGGGAGGCCGAGAATCGTCACCGACGCCCTGGAAGCCTACGCGGAAGCCGTCGAGGGGGCCTTCGGGTGCGAGGCGGACTACACGATGATGACCAAGGAGTTCGGAAACGGGACTTCCTGGATCAAGCCTGTGAGCGTCCAGGGGAAGATACCCGAGAGGGAGGTCTCCACCAGCCTGATCGAACGTCAAAACCTCACGCTGCGGAATTTCGTGAGGCGCCTGAACCGCAAAACGCTGTGCTTCTCAAAAAAGCTGGAAAACCTGAGAGCGGCCCTGGCCATCCATTTCGTGTGGTACAACTTCGGCCGCATCCACCAAACGCTCAGATGCACGCCGGCGATGGAGGCCGGGCTGGCGGGGTCAGTCTGGGAAGTGGGGAGGATTCTTCCCAGGGTCGAGTAGAACCCCATCTAGGACACTCCCTGATGTGATACCCTGTTCTGGAAGCGAAAGGGCCAGCTTGAACCACTGGCCCTGCAAAAAACCAATCGCCCGGGTCGAGCAAGAAACGAAGGAAGAACCAATTCCGTTTTCCTTTGTAGCACACTTGGTGTGCGCTGTTCAAGCCTCCGGGCCAAAACAACTGGAGGTGTGAGGTGTATCGCCCGATTGACATGGAAACCAAACTTTTCGTCAGGTTGTCGCAGGTTACTTTCGAGGACAAAAAAGAAAACCGCGGGAATGCTACTGTCACATTCGAGATCTTATCTAAAAAAGAATACAACAAAAAAGAACACGAAGGAAAAATCGTGGAACTTGCCATTGACACCAAGCAGGTGTAGAGCGGGAACGGGGCCCCCAATTACTCGGAAATTGTTGGGCAAGCCGCTCACAAGCTGGCAGAAGATTTTGAGGCCATGGCGCTTGAGTTGAGAAGGCTCCATAAACCAGATTGAGGGTTTTTCGGCCCCTTTCAAACTGTACCACCACCCGCTACTCACGGGATAAAAGATTCTGGACTACACCTTAGCCGGAGCTTTCTGGCAAATAAGGTGAATCACCCGTGAGGGTAGCTCCTTTATTTGGTGTCGAGGCAATCGGAGGTGTTCATAATGAGGCAAATCCAAGACCGATCAAGACGGTGGGTTCTTCTTACCCTTTTCCTCGCAGTGTTCCTTCTCGTCTTCATATGGGAGTCGACCCCATCCATCACAACTGCGGGTACGAGTCCGGTCGTCTTCAAGACCGAGCCCGGCACCAGCCAGGACGTATCTCTCAGGCCGGAATCTTCCTCTTCGGCGGGACTCGACAGTGTAAGATCTCAAGATCTTCTCGCTTCCTTGAGCCATAAGCTCTCTCCCGTTCTCAGAGATCAGATTTCCTTTCTGCTGTCCAATCCACACCTGGACCACGAAATCCCCGTTATCGTGAGGGTCAATCCCGACCTCTTTGCGCAGACCGCCGAGCTGGAGGGAAGTGAGTTTTCACAAGGAAGCAACAAGGCGCTCTCTTTAATCAACAGCTACATGACCCGTTTGCCGGCTGCTGAGATCAAGCTACTGCTGGAATCTGGGGCCATTGAGTACATCACGCTCGATGCTCCCATCCGTGTCGTGGAACCGGTCACGATGGATGCTCCCGGCAGTGCCCGTCAATCGGGCTATGGGGCCGAGCCCAACGATGAGAATCGAAATCCTTTCTTGGCGGCCATCGGAGCCGATCAAGTGAACGGTTATACAGGAAAGGGTATCACGGTGGCGGTTTTCGACTCGGGGATCAACCGCCATCCGGATCTTGACTCTTCACGGATGCTCGCCGTCGTCGATTTAACCTCGGGAACACCCGTCCTCTCCGAGGGCCACTCCGATTCGTACGGTCATGGAACTGCGGTCGCCGGAATCGTCGGGGGAACAGGAAAAGAATCGGGAGGAGCCTATGCCGGCCCCGCACCTGAGGTCAGCTTTGTGGACCTCAAAGTGGTGGGAGACGACGGTAGCGGACTCACCAGCAACCTGATCCAGGCGATTGAGTGGGTCATTGAAAACAAGGACCTCTATGATATTCGGGTGGCCAATTTTTCGGTCGGCCATCCTCCCCTGGAATCCTATACCACCGATCCCTTGAACCAGGCCGTCCAACGGTTGGTGGAATCGGGAGTAGTCACTGTGGCTTCAGGAGGAAATCTGGGGAAGACCTCTGAATACCCTGAGATCTGGGGAGCTATCAACAGCCCGGCCAATGATCCCTCCGTGATTACGGTCTATCCCATGAAAACGGGCGGGACGGCAACCCACAGCGATGACACCGCTACAACTTACGGGTCGCGCGGGCCAACCTATCTGGATGGTCTTTTCAAGCCCGATCTCGCTGCGCCGGGCAATAAGATCCCTTCGTTGTTGGCCGAGGGAAGCAATATTTCTCAGGGCCAACCCGAACTCCAAATTGATGAGCACTACATCACTTTAAGCGGGTCCAGCATGGCTACGCCGTTCGTGACCGGGACGATCGCGCTTATGCTGGAAGCCCAATCCCGATCTGAATCCGAACATCACCAAGCTAATTCTCCTGACCAGTGCCATCAAACTACCGCAGGCCCATGGGTTAGAACAGGGCAACGGATTGGTGAATGCTTTCACGGCTGTCCAACTGGCCGAGGCCGTCGACATGGGGACTCATCAACTGACGAGTGCGGTTCCTCTCCAATGGTTTCTGGACGGTGAAGAAGTGAAGGCGGGAGGGGCTTTCGTTTACCGCGATCAGATCGTCTTGAGCCCCTGGTGAAAAGAGAGCGATCTTGGGACTTCCGGTTCGAGCAGCGCGGATGCCATTCTCTGGGGCGACGCCATTCTCTGGGGCGACGCCATTCTCTGGGGCGATGCCATTCTCTGGGGCGATGCCGTCCTTTGGGGTGACGCCGTCCTTTGGGGCGATGCCGTCCTTTGGGGTGACGCCGTCCTTTGGGGCGACGCCGTCCTCTGGGGCGATGCCGTCCTTTGGGGTGACGCCGTCCTCTGGGGGGACGCCGTCCTTTGGGGGGACTAATGAAAATGTTTGAAACCAGACCCATGGTTGGGTCATTTGGGAAAGGAGAAAAGATGCAATTCGTCGTTTATTGGGGAGACTAATCCCCTCACCTGTGCGCACAGATTATTTCTGAATTGTAACTAAGAGGTTGTCTCTTGGTTAGAGTGCTTCTCGGCTTGCGGGGCAGTGCTCTGGAGTCGACGGGCAACTCTGTTGCATATTTCCTGCTCCACTCTTCGCGCCTGGCTTTAGCGGGCTTGAGGCTCTTATTGATCCGTTGACGCCAACTCCGAAGCCGTCCTGGAGAAGCTTGAATCTCCCCACGGCCTTCCGCTGTCCAAAACCATTGATGGTTGGCACGTTAAAGTAGTACAATAGAATAGGTGAAGATTGCCCACTCCCAGGCTGGGAGGGGAGCAGTCATTTCAGTCGTTCCTTTTTTGCAGGCAAGCCAGAAACGAATTGGACCCTTTGATAGAGAGCGAGTCATGAAACCGGCATGAGCTTTTTCGAGAGAGACATGCCGATCCGGGCAAAGATATTCGTTCTGTCCGTAATGGCGGGCGGAGCGCCGATACTCGTCTTCTCCTTATACTACTCGGTCACCAGCACCGATTTCCGGTGGCTTTACCTGGCCTGTCTCACCGTGTTCGGAAGCTTTTTCCCGGTACGGATTCCATCGTTTAGAGGGAAAACCCAGCCGTTCGTCGCCACAACCAGTGACGTTTTCATCTTCACGGCCATGCTGCTCTTCGAACCGGAGGTTGCCGTAACGGTGGCGGCGATTGACGGCGGCCTGGCGGCCACCGTTTCACTCATGTCAAAGCGACCGTACAAGATCCTCTTCAATCTTACTCTGCTTTCGCTTGTAACTTTTGTGGTCGCGCACATCTTCTACCATCTGCAGGGGATCGCCCCACCTCTTGATGCGACCACGGTGGACATCACCAGCTTTTTTCTAGCGCTGGGTTTGTGCTCAATTTTGTACTTCACTTTAAACACCGCAGCTGTAGCTACGGCGATCGGCTTAAGCGCCCGTCGAGAAATCTTTCCAGTCTGGAAATCAGACTTCCTGTGGGTTTCCTTGACCACCTTTGCCGGAGCCTCTGCAGCGGCCCTGATCTTTCTCTTCTTTAAAGAAACCCCCTTCTTCGCCATCGCCGTGGCCGCACCAATCGTGCTGATCATCTACTACGCTTACAAAATCAATCTGGACCGCATCAACGCGTCTCAGAACCACCTCGCCCAGCTCGGCGAACTTTATCAAGCGACGGTCGAATCCCTGGCCATGGCCATCGACGCCAAGGACGCCAAAACCCATGGCCACATCCAGCGGGTCCAGACCCTGACTCTTCGGCTGGCTGAATACTGCGGTGTTACTGACGAAAATGAAATTGAAGGGCTGCGGGCAGCCTCTCTGATGCACGATATCGGCAAGCTGGCCATTTCCGAATACATCCTCAACAAACCTTCCGCACTGAACAAGTGGGAGGAACAGAAAGTAAGAAAACACCCCAGTATTGGGGCTGATATTCTCAGCCTGGTTCCCTTTCCCTATCCCGTCGAAAAGTTCGTACGCTACCACCATGAGAAGTGGGATGGAACGGGATATCCGTCGGGACTCAAGGGGGAGGACATTCCACTGGGTGCCCGAATCCTTGCCGTTTCCGATTGCTACGACGCCCTGCGCTCCGATCGTCCCTATCGACCCAAATTGAGCTCCGAGGTTGCCCTCGAACACATCAGCTCAGAATCCGGTAAGTCCTACGACCCGGCCGTCACGGAAAAGCTGGTCGAACACATCGACGAGTTGGAAAAGGCCATGAAAGAGTCGGAGCAACACATCGCCTCCAGGATTGCACCCCTGATGGAAGAAGACAGCGAGGGCTCTGGGGAGACGGAGGACAAAACCCAGATCAAGTCAACGGTCTTTCACGAAATCGCTTCCACTCACGTCGAAATTCAGGCTCTTTACGAGATCTCCCGGGTACTGGGAAAATCGCTCAAGGTTTCGGAAACTCTTTCTCTTTTGGCTGAGAAGATTCAAAAGCTGGTTCCCTACGCCTCCTGTGCCATCTTCCTGATGGACTCGCAAACCGACAAGCTGGCTCCCTATCATGTTGCCGGCCTGCACGCCGAGGAGTTGGAAGGCATAGAACTCAGGGTGGGCGACGGCATCACAGGATGGGTGGCCGCCCACAAGCAGTACCTGATGAACGTCTCGCCCGCTCCCGATTTCAAGGACTCGGAAATCCTGCACTCTGCTTACCGCAGTTGTCTGGTCATGCCTCTGTCCCTGGACAACAGCATCGTCGGGGTCATCTCACTGTACGCAGACCAGCCTGAGGATTATCATCAGGACCATCTCCGCTTCATGGAGACCATTGCCGATCACGCCGCCACAGCCATTAGAAACGCCATCATCTACGAAGAAACGAAAGAGAGCGCTTACACCGACGTCTTGACGGGACTTCCCAACCTGCGCTTTTTCCACGTCTTTATGGAACGGGAGCTCAAGCGCCTCTCCAACCTGGGACAGCCGGTCACCCTTCTGATGATGGATTTGGAGTCCTTCAAGGCAGTGAACGACATGTTCGGCCACAAGATCGGCGACCGGATTCTGGCGGAGATCGCCACCATTTTGCGCAATCGTCTGCGCGAATCCGACACCTGTGTGCGCTATGCCGGGGACGAGTTCATTGCCATCCTGCCAGGGGTGAGCAAGGAAAATTCCGTATATGCTATCAAGCGTATTCAGGACGCCCTCGATGAACATCGCATTATGATCGATGAACACAACACCGCGCAGGTGGGCATCAGTATCGGGGCGGCGACCTTTCCGGAAGACGGAAGAGAACCGGATATCCTTCTTGTGGTGGCGGATCAGGCCATGTACAAGAACAAAGCCCAGCGTCAGAAACAAAAAAAATACCCGTCGGAAGTGATCCGCTTCAAAAAGGGTGCAGCCGACAAATCCTCCTAGCCCGGAATATGCATAGGTTCTTGTCACGAAGCGACGAAAGCGACGACCTGAGTGCGTTGCGCCACGCGCGGGGGCACCCGCCTGCGGGTCGCGCAACACGGGCAGGGCAGATGGTTTCGTCGCTGCAGTAGAGAATTTATTCATAATCCGGGCTAAGTCTCATTGATCAGCATCATCATCCCGACCTTCAACCGAGGCCAGTTTCTGGCGCGTGCCCTCCAGTCAGTACGGGAGCAGACCTTCCAGGACTGGGAACTCATCGTGGTCGATGACGGATCCGAGGATGAGAGCAGGGAAATTGTCCAGAAGTTCCAGGATCACCGCATTCGCTACTTCTACCAGGAACAGCGTGGAGTGAGTGCCGCCCGTAACGCCGGCATTGGCCTGGCCCGCTACCCTTGGATTTGCTTTCTGGACAGCGACGACCACTGGAAGCCTGCCAAATTGCACCGGCAGCTGGAAGAACTGGAGCGCCGCCCTCACTACCAGGTCATTTACACCGATGAGATCTGGATCCGCCGCGGAAAACGAGTCAATCCCCGGAAAATCCACCGCAAATACAGCGGATGGATCTACCATCGCTGTCTTCCCTTGTGCACCATCAGTCCCAGTTCCGTATTACTGCACCGGCACATCCTGGAACGGGAGGGTTTCTTCGACGAGGGTTTTCCGGTGTGTGAGGACTATGAGATGTGGCTTAGGATCTCCTCCCGGCAACCCATCTTTTTCCTGGACGAACCCCTCATTGTCAAGGTGGGCGGACATCCCGACCAGTTGTCACGCAGCTTGTGGGGACTGGATCGCTATCGTCTGCAAGCCTTGATCAAGATTTACTCTTCCGGGCGTCTCACACCCCAGCAGGAGTTGTGGACGGCTCGCCAGATCATCGAGAAACTAGCCATCCTGGCCACCGGTTTTGCCAACCGGGGAAAATCGGTGGAAGAAGCGAAATATCGGGGAATGATCCGGGAGTGGTCGGGTCGGTTAAGAGGGATTAGCCCCCATCCTGAGACTCTTCAGCACCGCTGACCACTGCTGGAGCGAAATAACCCTGCCGATGGCGGAGTCTCACGCCATCCCGGGCCACCTTCACCTTGATCTCACGGAAGGAACTATCTCGCTTCTTATTGGTGGGAACGTAGGTCAGGTTGTACTGACTGCGCAGCTCCCGGTCTACCTCCTGAAAGGCAGAGGCGAGACTCTCTGTTGAAAAGGGGAAAAAGGCCCTGCCGCCGGTACTTTCCGTTAACTGGCGAAGAGCATTGTCTCCCTCATGGTCAATGTCGGCGCCAAAGCGCGTCGTGCTGATGGCATAAACCGTAATCTCCGCCTGGTAAGCCATGCGAAGCATCTCTTCAAAAGTGCGCTTGCTGGTGAGATCCGCTCCGTCAGAGAGGACGACCACCGTCTTTCGGCCCTCCTCCTGCAACATCTTCTGTTCCGCCACAAGGTAAATGGCATCATAAAGAGACGTCCCGCCCCCGGCTCTCAGCAGCTTGATTTCCCGGACCAGGTCGTTCGGGTTGGAAGTGAAATCGTGAACGAGGGTCACTCCAGTGTCGAATTCCACCAGCAGCGCCCTGTCGACGGGGCGCATGACGGCGTACAGAAAGTCGATGGCTGTATCCTTTTCGAAGGCCAGTTTGAGTCTGACGCTGGAACTGGTGTCCATGCAAAGGGCGATAGTCAAGGGAAGGTTAGTCTGCTGGGTGAAATTGGTGATGGACTGCCGGACTCCATCTTCATAGATTTCGAAGTCCTCCCTGGTCAGATCGGTTACAAACTCGCGTGTGTCCTCGTCGTGGATCGCCGCCAGAACGTTGACCGCGTCTACCTCCACTCTGAAGGGAGCTTGTCTCTCTTCATCGCTCTCATCTCTCTGAGCTGCGGTGTCTGTGAGAAAAACACAGAGCGGCAGGACGGCTGCCAGTCGCTTCCACTTGCAGAGTTTCATCGCGCCTCCATTATCCCAGAGCCGATAGGAACTGGGCAAGCTCTTCTGGCAGGGGGCTCTCGAAGAAAACCTTTTCCTTGGTGTCCGGATGCAGGAAAGCCAGGAAGGCAGCATGAAGAAAGTACCTTCCCAGATTGCATATGGTCTGAGCCTGGCCCGGATCTTTCGAATTTCTGGCCGCCTTCTTGCCATAAGTCTCATCTCCCACAACGGGGTGCCCGAGATGCTGAAAATGGACTCGTATTTGATGGGTCCGCCCGGTGAGAGGAGACACCTGAACATAGGTAAACTCAGGATAATAGCGGATCACCTGATAACGGGTCTGAGCTTCCCGGCCATGCCGGCCCCGGGTGGACATTCGGGTGCGTGCCCGAGGATCACGGCCAAGGGCAACATCCACCGTTCCCTCTTTCTCTTTGAGCCTCCCATAAACCAGAGCCAGATAACGCTTTTCCACCTGCCTTGCCTTGAATTGGTCTGCCAGGAATGCGTGGACCTGATCATTCTTGGCCACCACCATCAAACCCGAAGTGGCCTTGTCCAACCGATGAACGATTCCGGGACGGATGGTGCCCGCCTGGCTGATGGCCTGAAAATGATGAACTAACGCGTTAGCTAGAGTACCCTGCCGGTTTCCCGCTCCAGGATGAACCACCATGCCTGCGGGTTTGTCCACCACCACCAGGACCCTGTCCTCGTAAACGATCTGGAGAGGAATGGGCTGGGGAACCAGTTCGAGAGGCTCCTGGGCGGGAGGAACGATCAGAATTTGCTCGCCCTCCTTGACCTGATAATTGGCCTTACACCTCTCCCCCTGAATGGTCACATGACCCGACTCGATCCAACGCTGAAGCGCGCTGCGACTGAACTGCTCCAGTTTTTGCGACAGGAAAAGGTCAAGCCTTTGACTGGCTTCCTCGGCGCCGACATGCAGGACCATGCTCTCAGACACGGCTAGGGTTCTGAAGGGCGTATTTGCGAAAATAGAGATAGCCCAGGATGCCGGCCGGCACGATCAACAGGCTGATGAACTGAGATGTGGACAGTAACCCGCCGAAGACGAATCCCCTTCCCATGTCTCCCCGGAGAAACTCCAGTAAAAAGCGAGCAATTCCGTAACCCACCAGGTAGGAGCAAAAGACCTGGCCGTTGAAACTTTTCTTTCTGTAGATCCAGAGCAGGAGCAGGAAAAGCAGGAATGAGGTGGCGGATTCGTAGAGCTGAGAGGGATGCAGGGGAACGTGGAGCGGCACTCCAATGTACTGGTGGGCATAATCGCTGGTAAAGGTCACGGCCCAGGGCAGATCGGCCGGTTTGCCATAGTCACAGCCTGCTGCAAAGCAGCCCACCCGCCCGATCGATTGTCCCAGGGCGATAGCCGGAGCCGCGGCATCGGCAATGCTCCAAAACTTCAGATCGGGGGTTCTCCACAGGTATATCGCACAGCCGATGACGGCTCCAATGAATCCGCCGTAAAAGACCCCGCCAGCTTGCCAGAATTCCAGGGAAATCAGACGTGAAGGTCTTTCCAGGTAGCCTCCAAGGTCTGTCAACACCAGAAGCACTTTGGCCCCGATCAAGGCGGAAAGAATGCTAATAAATCCGATATCCCAGATCCGATTGGAGGGCACCTTATCGCTGGCAGCCAAACGTGAAGCTACGGTGATAGCCACCAGATAGGCCGTGGCCAGCAGCAAGCCGTAGCTATGAAGGGTAACGGGACCCAGCTCAAGGAGCCGTGGAAACATGGCGTTCCGTGCTTTCGTAGATTCCTTTTCTTCTCTCTGCTAAACGAAGCACAATCAGGCGCTTTTCTCTTCCTTTTCCTGCTGGGTCACCGCAATGACGCGCTTCATCATTTGAGCGGGAACAACGTCGTAGTGGGACTGTTCCATGTGAAAACTGCCTCGTCCCCCGGTCATCGAGATAAGTGTGGGCGCATAGTTGAGCATCTCAGCCATAGGAACTTGAGCTCGAATCACTTGGGTCCTCCCTCTGACATCCATTCCCTGGATGCGGCCGCGGCGGCCGTTGAGGTCACCCATCAAATCGCCCGCATTTTCCTCCGGGGCGTAGATCTCAACGTCCATGATGGGCTCCAAAAGCACCGGATGGGCCTGCTCCATGGCTTTTTTGAAGGCCAGTGATCCGGCAATCTTAAAAGCCATGTCGGAAGAGTCAACATTGTGGTAGCTCCCGTCGTAAAGAGTTACCTTGAAATCCACCACCGGATAGCCTGCTATGAAGCCTTTCTCGGCAGATTCCACGATCCCTTTTTCAACAGCGGGGATGTAATTCCGGGGAATAGCACCACCAAAGATCTCGTTTACGAACTCAAATCCCTCATCCCGATTCCGAGGCTCCATCCTGATTCTGCAGTCTCCATACTGGCCGTGGCCACCCGTCTGTTTCTTGTGCTTACCCTGCACATCCGCCGTTCCGGTAACCGTCTCACGATAGGGAACCTTGGGCGTTCTCAGGACCACCTCAACACCGAATTTTCTCTTCAGCTTGCCCACCGCAATCTCCACGTGCAGCTGACCGCTTCCTGAGAGCAGAAACTCCTGGGTTCGGGCCGCTCTCCGGAAACGAAGGGCGGGATCCTCTTCAAGCAGCCGCCCAATGGCCTGACTCACCTTATCCTCGTCGCCACGCGACTTCGGTTCGATGGCGTAGCTGATGGCAGGCTCGGGAAACTCCACCTTCTTGAAAGTGCCTTCAAAAGATCTCTCGGCCAGAGTATCTCCCGTGTTGGTTCCTTTGAGTTTGATCACAGCGCACAGGTCCCCGGCACGGACCTCCGGAACTCCCTCGTGAGTCTTGCCCTGCATGAGCTGGAGAGTACCCAGACGCTCGTCCACGTCGCTGGAACGGTTCTTCAAGGTTGAATCCGACTTCAAGCTCCCGGAAAGAACCTTCATCAGATTGATTCGACCCGTAAAAGAGTCGGCCAGCGTCTTTAATACAAAGGCCGCCTCCGGCCCATCTTTCCTCACCTGGAATTCCGTTTCCTCCTTGCTCTTGGAATCAATAAGAGGAATGGGTCCGCGCTCCAGTGGATTAGGGAAGAGTTCCACGATCCAATCCAACAGTTGCTTGACCCCCACGTTTCCCGTGGAGGAAGTACAAAATACGGGAACAACGCCCGCAGCCTGGACTCCCTTTCGCAGTCCCGACAGCAGTTCGGCATCCGACAGCGTTCCGTTGTCGAAGAACTTTTCCATGAGCCCATCATCGTTCTCTGCAATGATTTCGATGAGCTGGTCACGGCATTGTTCCACATCGGACTGGAGGTCTTCGGGAACCGCCTCTTCTTTGAAATTCCCCTTGCCATCGGCCTCATAGAGATAAGCCTTGTTTCGAATCAGATCGACAATCCCTCGAAAGTTCTGTTCTTCTCCTATGGGGAGCTGTACGGGAATCACAGAGCGCCCGAAAGCCTTCTGAAGAGCCTCCAGGCTGCGACTAAAACTGGACCGGTCTCGATCCAACTTATTCAACACCACGACCCTGGGGAGTTTGAATTGTTCGGCATAAGACCAGACGAGCTCCGTTTGAACCTCGACTCCGTGGACAGCATCCACCACCACGACAATGGTCTCGGCACCGACCATCGAGGCCTTGGCATCCAAGATAAATGTCCGATAGCCGGGGGTATCCAGAATATTGACCTTATTTCCCTTCCATTCCAGACGAGCCAAACCAGTGCTGATGGTAATGCTGCGTTCAATCTCATCTTCGTCGAAGTCGGTGACGGTGTTCCCCTCTTCGATACGGCCCAGACGATTCACCGCTCCAGCGGAATAAAGCAGAGCACTCGTTAGCGAAGTCTTTCCCGAGTCCCCATGACCCATAAGAGCGATATTGCGAATGTTCTCGCTGTCAAATACCTTCATAAACGCCCCTTCCTGGGATATAGTTTGAGTTGCAGCAATGTAACACAGCAATATGGACTTTTCAATTTCGGTGAAAGTGAGCATCGCCCTCTTTGCCGTTCTCCTGCTTCTATTCAGCTTCTCTTGTCTGGACACCTCCGCCCAGACAGGTCGAGTGGACCCGGAGCAGGTGATGCGTCATGTTGAAAAGATCGTCAGCTACGGTCCTCACCCTTCCGGCAGCGAAGCCCAAAAGGAAGTGGGCGGGTACATCGCAGAGCAGCTCCAATCGCATGGCCTGGAGGTTCACACCCATACCTTTCATCCAGTGACTCCTCTGGGACGGCGCGAAATGACCAACATCTGGGGAGTCGTTGATGGAAAGGAGGACTCGATCATCATTCTGGCCAGCCACTACGACAGCAAATACTTTGAAGACTTTGCCTTCCTCGGTGCCAACGACAGCGGATCGAGCAGCGGGTTGTTATTGGAGTTAGCCCGAATTCTCAAAGAGGAAAATCCGACCGACTACTCTTTGTGGTTCGTCTTTTTCGATGGAGAAGAGGCTTTTATCGACTGGACCAGCGCCGACAGCCTCTACGGCAGCCGTGAATTTGTCCGTATGCTCAAGGGCCCAGGTCAAATGGGTAAGATCTCCACCCTCATTCTGCTCGACATGGTGGGTGAAAAGGACCTGGCTTTTCGCAAGGACGTCAATTCCACTTACTGGCTGAACCAGATCATCTGGGACCAAGGGGGGAAAATGGGATATGGAGACATTTTCCAGTCAAGGGGCAGCATGGGTGTCCAGGATGACCATATTCCCTTTGCCCGGGAAGGAATACCCGTGGTCGACATTATCGACCTGGATTATGCCTACTGGCATAAGAAGGAAGATACCCTCGACAAGTTGTCCCCCGATAATCTTCGAATTGTGGGGGATGTCGTGCTGGCCAGCCTGCCTGCAATCGCCAAGCGCTTGAAAGAGAACCCTTGAAGAGTAAGGGTCTGGTGATTGTCATTCTGACCGCCTCGATTGTCATTCACCTGACTTCCTTTCTTTTGATGATCCAGGGAGTCGAACCCGTTTCGACTTACTTCTACCTCTTCGCCTGGTGGACCTACATTGTGTTTTTATCCTGCATCAACCACCTGCGCGGACAGAACTCCCTCCTGCTGGACGATCCGCGGGAATTTCTATGGCTCTTTTCTTATTCGATCCCGGTATGGCTCTTCTTCGAAATCCACAACTTCTGGCTCAACAACTGGCACTATATCGGCATCCCCATCGAAACCTCTGTGCGCTGGCCAGGATATGTCCTCGCCTTTGGAACGGTGCTCCCTGGTATTCTTGAAACCGAAAACCTTTTGAGGAGCTTCGGTGTGTTCACTCAGGTTCGAGGCCGGGCCGTTGCCGTAACCGAAAAGTTGCTGATCCGCTTTGTCATCCTGGGCTCCTTGATGATGCTTCTTGTTCCCCTGAGACCGGACCTTTTCTTTCCACTGGTATGGCTGGGATGGATCTTCCTTCTTGATCCCCTGATCTACCGCAAGGATCGGCAACGAGCCTCCTTTCTGGGCCAGGCCCAGCGTGGGGAGTATTCTCTGATGTTGCGGCTTCTGGTCGCAGGAATGATGTGCGGGTTGTTGTGGGAATTCTGGAACTACTGGGCCTCGGCAAAGTGGGTTTATACCGTCCCCTACCTTGGATTTGTTAAAATCTTTGAGATGCCTATGCTCGGGTTTTTTGGCTTTCCTCCCTTTGCCCTGGAGTGTTATTTATTGTACCGGGCCTTTCTCCTGTTCCGTGAGCGCTTCCTCCACGGTCAGAGATGGATCCCCTCCGTCACTGCGGTTCTGGCGATTCTTTACTGCCTCCTGGCCTTCACGGGAATCGACCGCTGGACGGTCGAGGAATATAAGGTTATCTTTTCCTGAATTTGGGTAGACCTTATGGAAAATGATTTTCGCCTCCGTATGAAGTTCTGGGGAGTGAGAGGCTCGATCCCCACACCGCAGATTGAGCACCTCAATTACGGAGGCAATACTTGCTGCATCGAGGTGCGTCTTCCCAACAACGAAGTCTTTATCTTCGATGCTGGCACCGGTGTTCGCGATCTCGGTGACTCCCTCTTGGAAGAATTCGCCGGCCATAAGCTGGACCTGAAAGTGTTTCTGACCCATTTTCACTGGGACCATATCCAGGGTATTCCCTTTTTTCAACCGCTGTACCAGGCGGGAAACAAGGTGGCCTTTCATTCCGTGGCCTTTCCGGAAGGTCAACACCGGCGCTCGGGTTCAAAGAGCGGACTGGAGGAAGCACTCAAGATCCAGATGGCACACCCTTATTTCCCCATCACCCTTGAGTCACTGGCTGCCAAGAAAGAGTTCAAAGAAATCGACCCAGAGCCCCTTAAATTCGGCAAACTCACCATTACTCCTTTCCCCTTAAACCATCCGGGACAAACCTATGGCTACCGGATCGAGTCCGAGGGTGCGGTCATCGTTTACGCCACCGATCTGGAACATGGACATCATGGACATAAGGAACTGGACAAGGTGCTGCGAGATGTCTCTCAAAATGCCGACCTCTTGATCTACGACTCGCAATTCACGCCTGAGGACTACAAGAAACACAAAGGATGGGGACACAGCACCTGGTTAGAAGCGTGTCGCGCAGCCCGTGACGCCAAGGTCAAGCAGCTTGCTCTCTTTCACCACTATCCCTATTATGACGATGGTCAGTTTTATCAAATCGTGCAGCAAGCTCGCAGCGAATTCGAAAACACCATGGGTGCCCAGGAAGGTTGGTCGCTCACGCTGTAGCCCCGCTTCGCGCGCGGTCGTCACTTCGTGACGTCGTGCTGTCGTGCCTTGGTGCTGGCGTGCTGTCGTGCGCGCTTCGCGCGCAGAAAAACATTCGTTTTGAATTTAGAATTTGTTTGATGTCATAAGAGCGGTTACAGGCCTCAAAGGTAGAGTAGATGCTGAGGACCGCAAGGTTCCGGAACATCGCCCTAACCTCGGAGGCCTGATATGAATGAAGACTATTTTATCGCAGTGGATTTTCATTGCAAGTATCAGAAGGTAGCCTGGATGAACCGGGCTACGGGAGAGACGGGCGAAGCGGATCTGGAGCACGCGGACCTGGAGAAACTTCGCCAGTGGTATAAAGCCTTCAGTCCCGGCACAGTGGTGGGGATGGAAGCCAGCGGCTTCGGCTGGTGGTTTGAGCAGCTGATCCAGGGAGTGGGCCTGGAACTGCGGGTGGGACACCCGGGACACATTGCGCGAATGCGGTTGCGCAAACAGAAGAACGATCGGCGTGATGCCGAGCACCTGCTGGGGCTGTTAGTGCGGGAAGAGTTCCCGCAGGTGTGGCGACCGGATCCTGAGCAGCGGGAGGAGAAGACGTTGATCCGCTACCGGGTGAAGTTGGCACGGGAGCGCACGCGCTGTGTAAACACGCTGCGGGCGTTGGTGTACAACTTCAACCTGCAGATCAAGTCAGGCTCCTTGTCCAAGGCGTCTCGAGAGAAGATTCGGGCGTTGTCGATGGGGGCCCGGCTGGAGCGTGAGCGAGATGAGCTGCTGGATCGGATCGAGGAGCTGGAGGAGCGCATCAGGGAACGGCAGAAGGAGATCGAAGGCTGGGCGGCTGGAGACCCGGAGTCTGTTCGGTTGATGAGCATCCCGGGAGTGGGTCCCCTCACCTCGCTGTATCGGGTGCGAACGTTAGGCCCAGTGAAGCGTTTTGCCGGCATGAGACAGGTGGTCAGCTAGGTGGGACTCGACAGTGTAGAGCACAGCTCGGACAACCCGAACAAGCGACGACGCTACGGGAAGATCAGCAAGCAGGGAGATCGGATGCTGCGCTGGCTGCTGGTGCAGTCGGCGCTCTCAGCGACCCGATACGAGCCGCGTCTGAAACGCTTTTACAGCCGCTTGCTCCATCGCCAAGGGATGCCGGTGGCCCGAGTGGCAGCGGCCCGCAAGCTGCTGGTCTGGTCCTGGGTGCTGCTGCGGGATGGAATCGATTATCCGGAGTTTCTAAGACGGGCGTCAGTACGGGACTTGCCTGCCAAATCCCATGGTCTTTCATGACCGTTGTTTGATGAGGCGGTCCCCTCCTTCGGGAGATTGAACGAGACATCTTGGTGGCTGGTCACCGGAGAGATGGTTGGGTACTGAACCCGTAATGATGTCAACTGGCGATGCAAAGAACCTTAGCGATCCTCAGAGTGCTTTTGGCTTTTTTTCAGCGGCCTGTCGGCCGCTGCCGGAGAGGTGTGTCTCTTTTTCTGCTTGACACCCTCCCCGCTCTTAGAGATGGGATTTGCAGTTTGGGATTTGCAGTTTGGGATTTGGAATTTCCGCTTGACCGCAGACCACAGCCGGCAGACCGGATGTGGTCTGCGGTCAAGCGGTCATCTGGTCCGCGCCTTCAACCGAGGGAGTCTCCTCAACCAATTCCTTATAATCGCATTCGGGGTTATTGCAGAAGTGAGTCAAACCCTCTTTCTTGGTGGTGCGCTCCAGAAGATAAGATGCGTCACAGGAAGGACACTTGACGTCGATCGGTTTCTGCCATAGAGCAAACTTGCATTCGGGAAAGGCACTGCATCCGTAAAAATACCTCCCGCGACGCGACCGGCGCCGTACGATCTGCCCTTTTTCGCACTCCGGACAAGTGACACCAATCGTGTCCTGCTTGATATATTTACAATCCGGATAGTTGCCACAGGCCACGAACGCCCCATAGGGTCCGTGCTTCTGTACCAGTTGGTCGCCGCACTGAGGGCACTTTTCACCCTTGGTTTCCTGAGTTTCCTCAACCTTTACTTCCCCGTTGTCCTGGATGACCTTTTTGGTGTTCTTGCACTCAGGATATCCAGAGCAGGCCAGAAACTCCCCATAACGTCCTTTCTTGAGGACCATCGGTTTTCCGCATTTCTCACACGGTCTCTCTTCCAACCCACTGTGATTCTCCTGATCGGAGGAACCTTCCTTTTCCTGCGCCACTTCACGGGTGTTCTTGCATTCCGGATAATTGCTGCAAGCCACGAATCTTCCAAAACGGCCCCAGCGAATCATCATCTCCGCACCGCACTTTTCGCACTTCACGCCAGCCGGAGTCTCCTCCTTCTTCAGATTCTTCATTTTCTTTTTAGCTTGCTCAAGCTCTTTGGAGAAACCCTTGTAGAATTCCTTCAGCGTGTGGACCCAATCCTCCTTACCATTCTCAATTTCATCGAGACCCTGCTCCAGCTTGGCCGTGTAGTCGTAGGCAAAAATCCCCCCGAAGTGAAGGACCAGCAGTTCGGTCACCACCTCGCCCACCTCGGTAGGCACGAAACGACTATCTTCCTTGTTGACGTAGTCGCGAGAGGTGATGACGGAAAGAATCTGGGCATAGGTGGAAGGACGACCGATGCCCTTTTCCTCCAAGGCTTTGACTAACGTGGCTTCGCTATATCGTGGAGGGGGCTGAGTGAACTTCTGCTCCGGGACGATCTCTTCCACCTGCAGCTTCTCCCCTTTTTCCACCTCGGGCAGGGGTTTCTTATCGTCCTCCGGCGGCGCGTCATCGCGCCCTTCCCGGTAAAGCTTCAAGAAACCGTCAAACTTCATCACCGTTCCCACGGCCCTGAATAGGGTTTTGTTGGCCTCAATCTCAATTTCCGTCTGATCGAACTGGGCCGGTGTCATCTGGGAGGCCACAAACCTCCTCCAGATCAACTCATAAAGCCGATACTCGTCACGGCCCAGGAAGGTTTTGACCTGTTCCGGTTCACGAAGCACCGAAGTGGGCCGAATCGCCTCATGGGCGTCCTGGGCTCCCTTCTTGCTTTTATAGACGACGGGTTTGGGCGGCAAGTAATCCTTTCCGTAGGTGGACTGCACGTATTCACGGAGTTCGGTCAAAGCGGAATCAGCAACACGTGTGGAATCGCTGCGCATATAAGTAATCAAGCCCACACTTCCCTCATCCCCAAGTTCCACTCCTTCATAGAGGCGCTGGGCCAGCATCATGCATTTCTTTACGGAAAACCTCAGTTTCCGAGAGGCCTCCTGCTGAAGCTTACTGGTAATAAAGGGAGGAACAGGATTTCGCTTCCTGTTCTTTTTCTTTACCTCGGAAACCACGAAATCCGCCGAACCCAGCTCCTTCATGAGCTGATCCGCTTCCTCCTGATTGGAGATTTTGAACTTTTTCCCCTCGTGCTTGACCGCGCCCGCTTCAAAAGAAGGCGGATTCTTCGCTTTGAGGTGGGCCGTAAACCGCCAGTACTCCTCCGATACGAAGGCTCGAATTTCCTGCTCCCGCTCCACGATCATGCGCAGAGCGACCGTCTGGACTCGGCCTGCAGACAACCCTCTGCGCACTTTTTGCCACAACAGCGGGCTTACCTTGTAACCGACAAGCCGATCAAGGATGCGGCGGGTTTGCTGGGCGCTTACCTTATTCTGATCGATGGTGGAGGGGTTCTCGAAGGCCTTTAAGATCGCACTTTTTGTGATTTCGTTAAACTGAACACGGTAGACCTTGTGGTTGGCAGAACCATTTAATTCCTCAACCAGATGTTGACAAATAGCCTCCCCTTCGCGATCGGGATCCGTTGCCAGATAGATTTCTCTTGCCTTGCCGGCTGCTTTTTTCAGGTCAGTAACAATCTTGGCTTTCCCGGAAATGATCTCGTAGGTAGGACGAAAATCATCCTGGACATCCACACCCAGGGTTTTTTTGGGCAGATCCTTGATGTGACCCACTGAGGCACACACCGTATAGTTCTTCCCCAGGTACTTCTCAATCGTTCTCGCCTTAGCGGGCGACTCAACGATGACCATCGCTTTGGGCATAGACCTTCTATTTCTCCTCTATACCAAAATAACATACCCCTTCGTTATCTCGGGCAAGGGTGATCAGTACCACAGACAACTGACAGCGGGACCCAGACAACTGAAAACGGCTAGCTGACCGCTCTGACCCCAGTGACCGGATGAATTCTCCATCTTCCACCATAATCTATTGAATTTAAAAGGTTTTCCTGCTGAATGTACGTCCCGGCAATTGACGGATGAGTCCTTTCATTTCCAGCTGCAACAATACCTCGTTCAACAGAGGGAGACTGAATTCCGATCTGTTGAGAAGCTGGTCAATATGCAAAGACGCATCTGAAGTCAAAAGGTTTACAATTTTTTCTTCATCCCAGGTCAGAGATTGTACTAAACCTGGCGCCGGAGCTTCCGGCTCATTTAACAAATCTAGAACATAGGGAGGCAATTCTTCAAGAACATCCTGGATGTCCAGAACAATCTTGGCACCCTGTTTGATCAGATAGTTTGGACCGTAGCTTCCCGGGCTGGTAATGTTTCCGGGGACCGCCCACAGCTCACGATTTTGCTCCAAAGTGAGCCGGGCCGTGATCAATGAGCCGGAAAACTCAGCTGCTTCTGCAATGACCGTTCCGTAACACAATCCGCTGATCACCCGGTTGCGAATGGGAAAATTTTGGGGTGCCGGAAAGCTGCCGCACCGAAACTCGCTGATGACGCATCCCTGCTCGCAGACCCTTTGGTAAAGCCGGCGGTTCTCTCGAGGATAGATGACGTCGACGCCACTTCCCAAGACGGCTACCGTTGCCCCTCCATTCTCCAGGGCTCCCCTGTGGGCGTTCGAATCAATTCCGCGGGCCAAACCGCTGACAATGCATATCCCAAGCGAAGACAGCTCGCGGGTAATCTTTTCGGTGATTTCTTTTCCATAGAGGGAACAGCGGCGTGAACCCACCACGGCGATGGCAGGACGGCGGAGTACGGACGGGTCGCCAAGACAATAGAGCACCAGGGGCGGATCAAAGATCTGTTTTAACGAGTGCGGGTACTCGTCATCGAAAACCGACAGGATCCGGATCCCCTGCTTCTCGGCCTGGCGGGCGGCCTCTTCTCCCGCTCGAAGGGCACATCCGCTGGAGATGAAGGCTCTGGCTTCCTCAGGGAGTCGAAACCGAGCCAGCTGGGCAGGCGGAAGCCTGAACACATGGGCCGGTGACCCGCAGGCCTGAATGAGTAAGTGAATCCTTGTGGTGCCCAGACCAGGAACCAGACTCAGCGCCAGGCAATGATGGGTTATTTCGTCCATCTCAATATCTATTACGGTTGAGTTGAAAAAACTGCGAAGCGATCTAAACAGAAAACTGACAACTGACAGTTCTTTGATATCATCACCCCGTTGTGTCTTCGACGAAACTCAGGGTCTCCTTTATCGAGTATCTCAATTCCGTACCGCTGGGATGGGGCTTTCTCAATGGCCCCTATCAGGACGCTTTTGACATTCTCTTTGACGTCCCTTCCCAGTGTGCCAAGCACTTGTCCACCGGGGAGGCTGACGTCGGATTGATTCCGGTGATTGAATATCAAAGGATCCCAGGATTATCCGTGCTTCCCGACATCTCCATCGCCTCAAAGCGGGAGGCGAAAAGTGTCTTGTTTGTCAGCAAAAAACCTCTTGCGGAAGTCTGCAGCGTTGCCGTCGACCGCTCCAGCCGCACTTCGGTGGCCCTTCTCAAGATCCTTATGGGCAAGTTCCACGGTCTGGATTCCGTGACTTACCATGAGGAATCTCCTGATCCTCAACAAATGCTTGAGCTCCACGATGCGGCCTTAATCATTGGAAACCCAGCACTTAAGGTACGTAGGGATTCTCTGCATGTTTACGATTTGGCGGCCGAGTGGCATCGTTTTACCGGCCTGCCCTTTGTGTTCGCCGTGTGGGCTGTCCGATCTGCGGCCGATCTGGGGAAACAGGCAGAAATCTTCTATCAATCCAGGGAGCATGGACTCAAGGAAATCCAGTCGATTGCCTCGGTCTATTCCAAGAAGCTTGGGGTGGAAGCTGGAGAAATACGCGAATACATCCTGGAAAATCTGAATTACTCGCTCGATCAGGACAATCTGCGGGGTTTACAGACTTTCTTCGATGCCGCCGCGGAACTGGGGCTGACTACCTCTTCCCGATCCTTGCAATTCTACCCGGTCCCATAATGATTGCAGCCGGAAAATCCCCAATGACCCGTGTTCAGCCAGGCCTGGAAGTTCTCCTTGAAGATCAACTCGACCTGATCCGGGGCAAACGGGTGGGCATCATCGTTCACCCCAGTTCGATCGATTCGCAATTCAAACACACGCTGGATCTCTTCCTCAATCACCCTGAAATCGAACTGACCACGGTGATGGGACCTCAACACGGCGTCCGGGGAGAAACCCAGGACAACATGATTGAATGGGAGGAGTACAGCGACCCGGTGAACAACCTTCCTGTATACAGTCTCTATAGTGAGACCAGGAGCCCGACCGAGAAGATGCTGGCTGAGGTCGATGTCGTCGTCTTCGATCTTCAGGATACAGGCGCGCGCTACTACACCTTTATCTCCACCATGGCCCTGGCCATGAAAGCCTGCCAACGGCAAGGGAAGTCGATTATCGTCCTGGATCGCCCCAATCCCATTAACGGGATAGATATGGAAGGAATCGTCCTGGATCCCAACTTCAGCTCCTATGTTGGACTTTACCCGCTAGCCATCCGGCATGGGATGACGGTGGGGGAATTAGCGCTCTATTTCAACACCGAGTTTCACATTCATTGCCAGCTTCAAGTGGTCCAGATGCATGGATGGTCAAGAGAGATGTTCTTCGAAGACACAGGACTTCCCTGGGTGCTTCCCTCACCCAATATGCCCTCCGTGGATACGGCAATCGTTTATCCTGGCATGTGCCTGCTCGAGGGCACCAACCTGTCGGAAGGAAGGGGAACGACTCGACCCTTTGAGTTCAGCGGGGCACCTTGGATCCAACCCTTTGAGGCAGCCAGGCGATTGGAGCAGATGGACCTCCCGGGTGCTGTCTTTCGCCCTATTTCCTTCACCCCCACCTTCCATAAGTGGGCCTCTCAAATGATCGGAGGAATTCAGATTCACGTTGTGGATCGATGGGCATTTCAGCCCTTCCGGACGGGACTGGCCCTGTTAATCGCCTATCGAGACATGGGGGGCGAACAGTTTCAGTGGAAGGATCCCCCTTACGAGTACGAATACGAAAGGCTCCCCTTTGATATCCTTTGCGGCACCGATGAGGTTCGAAAGCAGATCGAAGCAGAGGCCAGCCTGGAGGACATCGAGCATTCCTGGAAGGATCGACTTCAAAAGTTTGGGGAAGTCCGTCAAAAGTATTTGCTATATTGAAGAAGTGACAGCTGCCAACTGACAGCTGACAACGAGGATCATGAATGGCGCTGGAGACTGAAGTCAAAATCCGCATCACTCAAGAGGATCTTGATCGTGTTCGCGCTCGACTCACCGAACTGGGAGCGAACTGCCTCTCACCCCGAAGAGCAGAGAAGAATATTCTCTTTGATTTCACCGACAGGAACCTGGAAACATGCGGCTGCGCGGTTCGCCTCCGTACTTACGGCGAAAAAACCACCCTCACCTTCAAAGGAGAAATCCAGGAGGATCCTCGTTTCAAAAAGCGGCAAGAACTGGAGACCAGTGTCGAGGACCCTCAGGCCATGATCAAGGTTCTTGAAGCTCTGGGAATGCACGTCTGCTTTGAATACTCGAAGTTCCGAGAGATTTACAGACTGGCTGTGGACCAGGATCAAGCCGAGATCTGCCTTGATGAAACCCCGGTTGGGACCTTCGTGGAAATTGAAGGGCCTGAAAACACCATAGAAGCTCTGGCTTCCCAACTCGGCTGGACCCCTGATTCGTTCATCAGAAGAAATTACGTCGAGATGTATTTGGAACAACAGGCCGCAGACCGCAGACAACGGACAGCTGAAGCAGACACCTGACTACCTGACCCGAGATCTGGAATTTGAAACCTGAAACCTGGAACCTGGAACTTGAAGGCTGGATTCTATGAAGGGGATGATTCTGGCGGCGGGTTTGGGAACGCGGCTCCACCCTCTGACCCATTTTCGTGCCAAGGCGGCCGTTCCTTTCCTCAATCGCCCCTTGATCCATTACGCGTGGGAACTCCTGAGGGGCGCCCATCTTGAGGAGATTGTAATCAATTCACACCATCTCCCTGATTCTATTGAAGATGCAGTACAGGGCATGAGGACCGCAGATCAAGAGACACCCCCCATACTGTTCTCCCACGAGGCACAAATGCTGGGAACAGGGGGCGCCATTGGCAAGGTTCGTGACTTTCTAGCCGGAGACACCTTCGTGGTCTGTAGCGGAAAGATCTATTTTGAGCAAGAGCTGGATCAGGCCATCGGCTTTCACCAGGAAACAGAGTCCCTGGTAACCTTGGTTCTGGTTCCCTACGCGGATGAGGATCCCTACAATCCCGTCTTCCTGGACGAGCACAACAACATTACGGGGTTCGGTCCGATAGGGAACGGAAGCCATCCCGATAAGCCCCATGTTTTTTCGGGGGTCCACATCCTCGATCCCAAGATCCTCGATTTCATCCCCGAAGGTCCTTCCGAGACGGTCAATGATCTCTACCCCCGCCTGATACAGGAGGGGCATCGGGTACAGGGTTTCGTGAGCACGGCCTACTGGTGCGAATGCAGTACCCCCGAACGCTATTTAATGAGATCCCTGGAGATCCTGAAAAAAAGAGGATTGGACAATCTGATCGAGGGTGAAGTGAGCCCGCTGTGTCAGGCTGTGGTGGCGCCCCGTTCCGTCCACATCGATGGCACCAGCGCTGTGAAGGACTCCGTCCTCTGGGATGACGTGACGGTCGGCCCAAATTCGTCTCTCAGCGGTGTTATAGTCACAGACGGAGTAACGCTTGGACCAGAGACTCATCTGGAAAATGCCATAGTCACCTCCTTGCCGGAAAAGACTGAACTCCTGCAGGCCGCACAAAGGGTGGGTGACTCTCTTATTTGGCCGCTATGACCGAGATTCAGCAGCGCCTGGTGGATTTCATCGAGCGGGAGTTTCATCCCGAATATAACCCTTCCCAACTCAACAGACTCGCCGGAGACGCCTCAGAACGCCAATATTTTCGATACCTGAGCCCAACCGGAGAGGCTGTTATTCTCACCGCCTACCCAGAGCCTTTTGACCCGGATGCCTTCACCTATCAACAGGTTTACCATCTTCTGCGCAAGATCGGCCTTCCTGTTCCGAAAATCATCGCCCTGGATGGAAAACTGGGCATCGTTCTTCAGGAAGACCTGGGAGACGAATCCCTCCAGGATCGGCTCCTCACAGCTGCCGCAAAGGAACGTCGGGATCTTCTTCACCAGGCCATCGATTACATTGTCACCATCCAGCAGGAAGGTACGAAGGAATTGAAGCCGGACTATGAGGCCTCGGTTCTGGCCTTCGACGAGGAGAAATTGAACTCGGAACTCCTCTTTTTTCAGCGTCATTTCCTGGAAGGTTATCGAGGGCTTAAACTAGCGGAGAAGGAGAGTCTCATGGAGGAGTTCACCCGGTTGACGGTTGAGCTGGCCGGCCTTCCTCGTATTCTCTGCCACCGCGACTATCACGTCCGTAACCTGATGCTGAAAGACGGTACGATATACATCATCGATTTTCAGGATGCCCGCCAGGGTCCGCCCTCCTACGATGTGGTGTCCCTACTGAAGGACTCCATCGAATTGGATTACGAGGAGGTCGATGAGTACCGAGACTACTATCTGAGCAGGGCCTCCCTGACCCAGAAAGTGGAGGATTTTATACGCCAGTTTCATTTAATGTGCATTCAGCGCTTGCTCAAGGCCTTGGGAACCTATGGCTTCCAGATCACGGAGCGCGGTAATGTTATTTACCAGCAATATGTGTCCGGTTCGCTGCACCGGGCCCTCCTCTCCTTGCAGGCGGTCCCCGAATTTCCTTACATTCAACGCATCGTTGAGGACGTCTGACCCAAAGAAAAAAACATGCCTCACGTTTATATCGAAGATATCGCTGAACATGTGGAGAAGGAAGTCACACTCAAGGGTTGGCTTTACAACAAAACCGATAAGGGGAAACTCCGCTTCCTGCTGATTCGGGACGGTACGGGAGTGATTCAGGCCGTTGTGTTTCAAAAAAACGTCTCCCCTGAGGTGTTTCAAGCCACCGACACGCTGACTCAGGAATCCTCTCTCGTTGTGACCGGTACCATAAGAAAGGATGAGCGTGCTCTGGGTGGCTTCGAGATGGATGTCCACAACCTGGAGGTCATGCAGGTGGCCGACGCCTATCCCATTACACCGAAAGAGCATGGAACCTCTTTTTTGATGGACAACCGCCACCTGTGGCTGCGCTCCGCACGCCAACATTCGATCATGCGAGTCCGCAGCGAGATCATCAAAGCCTGCCGGGATTTCCTGGATGACCGCGGTTTTATACTGGTCGACACTCCCATCATCACCCCGTCGGCCTGCGAAGGGACAACGACCCTTTTTGAAATCGACTACTTTGAGGAGAAGGCCTACCTGGCCCAGAGCGGTCAGCTTTACAATGAAGCAGCCTGTCTGTCGGTGGGAAAGACCTACTGCTTCGGTCCCACCTTTCGGGCCGAAAAGTCAAAAACACGCCGTCACCTGACGGAGTTCTGGATGATCGAGCCGGAGGTGGCCTTTGCCGAACTGGACGACATCATGGATCTGGCTCAGGAGTACCTCTGCTCTATCGTTCAGCGAGTGCTCACCAAAAGAAAAGAGGAACTCAAGGTCCTGGAACGGGATACCACCCTTCTCGAGAAAGTACAGTCTCCCTTTCCCCGCATCAGCTACCACGAAGCCTTCGACATCCTTGAAAAGGAGAACACGCAGACACCCCGGGGCTCCGATTTCGGCGGGACCGATGAGACCATCATCTCCAGTCAATTTGATCGGCCGGTGATCGTTCACCGCTACCCGACGGCAGTCAAGGCCTTCTATATGCAACCGGATGGGGAGAGTCCGGAGCTGGCACTGTGCATGGACATGCTGGCACCAGAAGGCTATGGAGAAATTATCGGCGGTAGTCAGCGAATCCACGACTACGATCTACTCTCAGAGCGCATCGAAGAGCACCACCTCCCCACAGAAGCTTTCCAGTGGTATCTGGACCTGCGTAAGTATGGAAGCGTGCCCCATTCCGGTTTCGGAATGGGCGTGGAGCGCCTCGTGGCCTGGATTTGCGGCATTGACCACGTCCGCGAAACCATCGCCTTCCCCAGGATGCTCCACCGGATGTACCCGTGAGAGGCTGACCTCCTGACCGCCTGACCACCCTGACCCCTGACCACCCACCGAAACTGACAGCGACGCAGCTTTTTGCTAAGATCTGCCCTCCTATGGAAACTCGAGTCATCGATGGTAGAAAAGTCGCTGAGAAAATCAAGGCAGAGGTTAGTGAAGAGCTGCAGGAGCTCTCCAAGAAGAATCTGGTACCCGGTCTAGCGGCAGTCCTGGTGGGTGACGATCCGGGCTCCCAACTCTACGTGAGCAACAAAGCCCGTACCTCTAAGGAACTGGGTATGCATTCTGAAGCGATCGAGCTTCCCGGGGAAACAACGACGGAGGAACTGCTTCAGGTCATCGACCGACTCAACGGGACCGATGAGATCGACGCGATTCTGGTTCAACTGCCCCTGCCGCATCAGATCGATGAGGACCAAATTCTCCTGGCCGTCAGGCCCGACAAGGATGTCGACGGATTCCATCCTCTGAATGTCCGCAATCTCGTTACCGGGAAGTGGGTCTCGCGCCCTGCACCCCCCTGGGGATCATGTATCTGCTGAAGAGCGAGGGCATCGCCCTTAAAGGGGCGGAGGCCGTGGTGGTGGGACGCAGCGACATCGTGGGCAAACCGATAGCCTTTTTACTGCTTCACCAGCACGCAACCGTCACCCTTTGTCACTCTCGCACCCGCGACTTGCCTGCAGTGTGTCGCCGAGCCGATATCCTGGTGGCCGCTGTTGGACAACCCGCCCTCGTCACCCGAGACTACCTTAAAGAAGGCGTCGTCATTATCGACGTGGGGATCAACCGAGTTGAATCCGTAGAGGAGGGTGTTCGCCTCTTTGGAGAAAACTCAAAGAGGATCGGCCGAATCGAAGAAAGGGGTTACACTCTGGTAGGAGATGTCCATCCTCGCGATCCCATTGGGGTGGCCCAGGCCGTGACTCCAGTCCCGTTCGGCGTCGGTCCGCTCACCATCGCCCACCTCATGAAAAATACAGTTACCGCCTGCCGTAATCGGAGAGGGTAGGACGCGACGCGCGCCGCACAGAGAAAGCAATAAAAGGAGGTCAGGGGTCAGGGGGGTTTGCAGGGGGTCATTGATTGATCGTCAAATTGCTACCGTACAATCAGCCATGAAAAACAGCCAGCTTATGAGAACGGTCTTACTCCTTCTGATGGGACTGGCCAGTTTGTCAGCGGCCCGCCTCTCTCAGATCGAGAGAATCAAGGTGGGTGACTCGCCCACTTATGCTGCCGTCAGCCCGGATGGCCGCCTTCTTTTCGTCGCCAACTTCGCATCCGATGAGATCTCTGTGATCGATACGGCCACCCGCCGCACCACAAAAGAATTTTACGGTGGACATGAACCCGTCGGTATTGCCATCACACCCGACGCCGACAAGATCTTCGTCACCAATCTGGCAGGAGGCCTGGTCAAGGTGATCGACGCCGAAACCTACGAGATTAAGGACGACATTAAGGTGGGAGACACGCCCAGTAACATCACCATCTCACCCAGAGGCTTTCTGGCTTTTGTGACCAACTACGGAAGGGGAAGGATCGGCAGAATCGACTTCATCGACACATCAACTCACCGTGTCCTGGGAGAAGTCGAGGTGGGTGTGCGACCGCTGGCTGCTGTGGTCTCGGCCTTAGAGGATCGCCTTTACGTCGTATGTGGCGGTTCAAACGATCTTTACATCATTGATATTGCTCAACGCCAGGTCATCGGGACATTGCCCGTTGGACAGGGCCCGAATGCCCTGGCTCTCTCACCTGATGGAAACACCTTGTACGTCTCCAACAGTGGGACCAACGATGTCTCCGTGGTGGACCTGCTTGATCTGAAGGAAATCCGGCGTGAGAAGGTCGGCTCCAAACCGTTTTCCATCGCCGTGGATCAGAAGGGATTCATCTTTGTGGTGGAAAGCGGAGACAAGACTCTGTCTCTTTTCTCACCCGACTTCGAGAAAATCAGCAGCGTTAAAGTCGGGGACCGTCCCATCGATGTCGAACTCTCACCCGATGAGCGTTTCGCCTACGTCACCGCCGAACAGGACAACCGCGTTCTCGTCTACGAAATTGACCGCTGACCTCGGTCAGCGGGTCGCATTTCGTCCAGATGCTCCTCTTTCTTATAGAGTGAGTAGATGATCAATCCTGGAATCGCAGTCAGCAGGTAGATGGAAAACGTGACCAGAGAAAGACTTACCGATGTCTCCACAGGGAGCCCAATCTGGGAAAAGAGCAGATAGAAGAGACTCTCTCGCAGACCAATGCCGTTGATGGTTAAGGGGACCATGATGCTTAGGTTAATCAGCGGAACAAAAATCATAAAGATTCTAAAGGGAGCATCGATCTCAATGGCCAATGCCGCCATCCAGACCACCACCACGGTGATGAGCTGAATGAGCAGGGACAAAAAAAGGGCCACCAGAATAGAACGCCTATTGTCACGCAACGCGTTCAACCCGCTGTAGACCAGCTCCATTTTAGCTTCGATCTGCTCCAGGCTTCTCTTTTTCAGAAAAGAGCTGATTTTGCGGTGAATCCAGGCATGAAACAGCATGAGATTCCCCAGCAGATAAAGAGTGATAAGAACTAGAAAGACATAAAACAGGCGTACCCCTTCCACTTGGAGGTCCTCGAAAGCGGCAAACAGGGTTCCGATAACCAGCAAAGCGCAAAGGCCGCCACTGCGCTCCAGAAGGGTGGTAGTCAGGGTAGTCGACATCCCTCGATTTTTTCGCTTGGAGAGATAGTAGGCGCGGAAAAAGTCTCCACCGATCCCTGAGGGCAAAAACAAATTGAAGAAAAACCCGATAAACGTAATCTTGGCCAGGGGTGAATAGTCGATGTGGATGTCGAAGTTCACCAGAATCGTCCTCCATCGAGCGACCGAGAGCAAAACCCCAAGAAGATGGATCAGGGTTCCCAACAGGACCAGCCAGGGACTTGCCGAGACCAGAATAGCCCACAGTTTTCTCAAATCCATCTGATAAGCAAGGAACACCAGCAATCCGAGAGTGATGCAGGCTCTTATGAGAATTTTTCCTCGATGGGTCATCAGGAATCCGATTGTGGCAAAATTGCCAGAAGCGCGTCAAACGTCTTATAATCCTTTATATATGCCCGTCTACGAGTACTTGTGTGGGGAATGCGAACGGCGCTTTTCCCGGTTTTTCTGGAGGATTTCTGACGCCGATGGAACCCGGTGCAGGTGTGGGAGCGCCAATCTTGAGCAACTGATCTCAAGAGTCTCCATGCCGCGCTCGGAAGAGAGCCGTATAGAGAGCATGGCCGATTCCTCGGGATGGGGTGACATCGATGAGAACGATCCCAAATCGATGGCTCGGATGATGAAAAAGATGGGAACCGAAATGGGCGAGGATCTGGGTCCGGAATTCAGTGAGGTTGTCGATAGGCTTGAAGCAGGAGAGGATCCTGAGTCCATTGAGAGTTCCCTGGCCTCAAGCGGAGGTGAAAGCGACACGGACAATCTATTTTAACGGCTCTCACAAGGATGTTTTATGCCCGATTCTGAAGCTCATTGGTATGCGGTAACCACCAAATCCAGACATGAGAAGGTGGTGGCGGAACAATTGTGGCAAAAGGATATCGAATGCTTTTTGCCACTGCGTGAAGTACTCTCGAAATGGAAAGACCGCTACAAAAAGGTTCAGTTCCCCTTGTTCCCCGGTTATCTTTTCGTTCACGTCCCGATTCAGAAGCGGCGACTGGACATTCTGAAGATTCCGTCGATCGTTCGCATCATCGGCTTCAATAGTGAGCCGGCCTTAATCCCTGAAACACAAGTCCAGGCCGTCAAAAGGCTGGTCTTCAGCACTCTACCCTACGATCCCTACCCCTATATTCTAGAAGGGGATCGAGTGGAAATCGTTCAAGGTCCATTAAGGGGGCTGCAGGGAATCCTCACCGAGAAAAAAGGTGCCTACCGATTCATTCTGTCGATTGACCTGATCCAGCAGGCGGTCGCCTGCGAAGTGGATGCCTGTGACGTGGTGAAGATCTGAAGGTACCCTGACCGTCCTGACCACCTGCCCGGCTGACAGCGATCGAATACAATACACTGAAGACTACTTTTTCCGGGGGTCAGGATGGTCAGGAGGTCAGGACGGTCAGTTGTCAGCTTTTTCACCTCCCGCAGCATTTCTTGTATTTTTTACCCGATCCGCAGGGACAGGGTTCATTGCGGCCGACTTTTGGGGTGTTTCTAACCATCGGTTTCACGGCTGCTGCACTTTGTTGCACTTGTGGCTGACTGGGCTGCCAGACCGGCTCGGGGGTGTCCTCGGGTTGGGAATAACTCAAGGACTGTTGCTGACGACGGCGCTTCAGAAGGTCTCGTTCGTCTTCCTCAGTGATCGGTCGCAGCAAAAAGAGCATCCGAACCATTTCCTCAGTAGCCCGGTTCCAGAGCTCCTCGAACAATGCAAACGACTCTCTTTTGTACTCCACCAGGGGATCACGTTGTCCATAACCCCGCAAACCGATTCCTTCTTTGAGGTGGTCCAGAGCCAGTAGGTGATCCTTCCACTGCTGATCCATAATCTGCAGCATCACCATGCTCTCGTACCATCGCATCATTTCCGTCCCGACCTGACTCTCCTTTTCCTGGTACTTCGATTTGATTTGATGGATCAGTTCTTGTTCCAACTGGGGACGCGACAACTGATCCACATTTTGAGGAAGATCGATCCCATAAACCCGCAGCAGGTTGACCTTCAGGTTCTCCAGATCCCATTCCTCCGGATCGGTCTCGAGATGGGCATAGCTATCCAAAAACTCGATCACGATGTCCTCTGCCAGTCCCAGGATATATTCCCTCTGGTCCTCTCCTTCCAACATCTCGCGGCGGAATCGGTAGATCTCCATCCGCTGCTTGTTCATGACATCGTCGTATTCCAGGAGATGCTTCCTTATTTCGAAGTTCCTGCCCTCGACCTGCTTTTGGGCTCGTTCAATCTGCCGGGTAATCAGCTTGGATTCGATGGGGATTCCTTCCTCCATTCCAAGTTTATGCATAAGCCCGGAAATATTGTCAGACCCGAAAATTCGCATGAGATCGTCCTCAAGCGATAGATAAAAGCGGCTGGAGCCGGGATCTCCCTGGCGACCGGATCGACCCCGGAGCTGATTGTCAATGCGCCGAGCCTCATGTCGCTCGGTTCCAATGATGTGAACGCCACCCAGTTCGATGACCTTATCGTGCTCCTCTTGCCAAACCGGAGACAGCTTCTCCACTTCTTTTCGATACTCCTCCTGATTCTCCTCCGGGTTCAGGTTTCGAGCCTGCAGATTCATCTTGGCTTGAGCGTCCGGGGGGGTTCCGCCCAGAATGATGTCGGTGCCACGTCCGGCCATATTGGTGGCAATGGTCATTGCCCCGATCTTGCCCGCCTGGGCGACAATCTCAGCTTCCCGCTCATGATACTTGGCGTTGAGAACCACATGCTTGGTGCCACGGCGCTTGAGCAGAGTGGAAAGCCGCTCAGACTTTTCGATGGAGGTTGTCCCCATCAGCACAGGACGCCCCAATTCATTGAGTTCCTTGACCTCATCGGCAACAGCATTGAACTTCTCCCGCTCCGAACGGTACACCAGATCCGGATACTCGCGCCGAATCAGTGGCTTGTTGGTGGGAATAACCACAACCTCGAGCTTGTAGATCTTCTCGAACTCAGCGGCTTCCGTCTCCGCTGTTCCCGTCATGCCCGCCAGCTTGTCGTACATGCGGAAGTAGTTTTGAAAGGTGATGGTGGCCAGGGTCTGGTTCTCGCGTTCGATGCGCACACCCTCCTTCGCCTCCAGCGCCTGGTGCAGGCCGTCTGAGTAGCGGCGTCCCGGCATCAGGCGCCCCGTAAACTCGTCCACGATGATCACCTGGCCGTCCTTGATCATGTAATCCGCGTCCCTCTTGAACAAGGTGTGGGCTTTCAGGGCCTGCTGGATATGATGAACCAGGTCCATGTGGAGCGGATCGTAGAGGTTCTCGACACCCAGAAGCTTTTCTCCCTTCTCAACACCTGATTCCTGAAGCACAACCGTCCGGGCTTTCTCGTCGATCTTGTAGTCCTGTTCACGAACCAGCCGCGGGATCAGTTTATCGATCTTGTAATATTTGTCGGTGGATTCTTCAGAAGGACCGCTGATGATCAGAGGCGTACGGGCTTCATCCACAAGAATGGAGTCCACTTCGTCGACGATGGCATAGTGGTGAGACCTTTGAACGCAGTCCTTAAGCGAGTATTTCATGGCGTCGCGCAGGTAATCGAAGCCGAACTCGTTGTTGGTCCCATAGGTGACATCGGACAGGTAAGCCGCTCTGCGCTCCGGTTCCGGCATGTCGTGCTGAATCACACCGAAGCTCAGGCCCAGAAACTGGTAAAGCGGTCCCATCCATTCGGCATCACGCCGGGCCAGATAGTCATTCACCGTGACCACGTGAACACCCTTTCCGGACAGGGCGTTGAGGTAGACGGCAAGAGTGGCCACCAGGGTTTTTCCTTCCCCGGTCTTCATCTCAGCAATTTTGCCCTGATGAAGGACCTCACCACCGACAAGCTGCACGTCAAAATGACGCATATCCAGGGTACGCCGGCCTGTTTCGCGGACCGCGGCAAAGGCTTCCGGAAGGATATCGTCAAGCGATTCACCCTTTTCCAGACGGGATTTGAATTCGGCTGTCTTGGATTTCAGATCAGCATCCGAGAGTTGAGAGATTTCCTTCTCCAGCTCGTTGACGCGAACCACCAAGGGCTGAATTCGTTTCAGCTCGCGCTCATTATGATTCCCGACGATCTTGGTCAAAATCGTGTTGAACATGACCTGTAGATTCTACCACCATCCCGCAGATCACGCGTTCCCGCAGATCCGCGGGACCCGTTGCCTCACGTAAAAATCTATTCCAAAGGGTATTCGTTGCCTCACTAAGAATCTATCCGAAAGGGATTGCAAAAAGTGGTGGTAAAAAGCACCAACCAGAGGAGTGGCAACCCCTTGCCCAACACCCGCAGCCTGCAGCAAGAGAAAGATTTTCACATCCAGCCCGCTTCCCATCGTTTCTTCTGCTCAGGAGTCGGTTTGAGCAAAAGGCAATTCTGAAGCCAGCCGATCTGCCGTGCCAGCTGGGCCGGATTGAGCTTCTCATACTCTCGGGCCAGTTCCCGCTTGATCTTGTCCGCCACCTCAGGGGACTCGCAGATCCTCCGGTAGGGAGTTTTCGGCACATCATACTTTTTCCAGATCCGAGACCCTCGACGTTGCTTGGCCACCATCTTCATGACCGGCTTGAAAAAGTTGATCTGCAGTCGCAGCCGATCGTACAACTCGTTCACCAGCTCCTGTTCTCGCTCTCCCTCGTAGCGAGCATAACCCACGGCCCGCCGAACCACCGAATAGTTTTTCTGCTCCACATAAGGGTTGTCATTCTTGCGCGAGGGGCGGGTTCGGCTGAAGCTGATCTTTTCCTGCTCACAAAAACGAATCAAGTGCTTGTTGATGAACTCGCTGCCGTTGTCCGAAGCCATCCCCAGCCAAGGGAAGGGCGAGCGCTTCTGAAGCAGCTTCATCGCTTCCAGGACCCACACCTGGGCCTTATTGCGCACCGCTCGGACCTCTGTCCAGCCCGTGTACACGTCCGTCACATCCAGGGTTTGAAGGTAGTCCCCCCGACCCTGGCCTCCCTCATGGCCCACCAGGTCCACTTCCACAAAACCGGGGCGATCCTCCTGCCAGTCGGCGAAACGCTTGATCGGAATCTGGTGTTTGAGCAGCGTTCCCGGCTTGGTTCCGGATCGTCCTTTGAGACGGTGCTTGCACCTTTCGGGCTCCAGCAGCCGATCGATGGTGGCGGCGCTGATCTGCATCAACCGCTCATGGGTGCTGGCATCCACTTTCAGTTCCCCATGTCTTTGTAAAATGGGTACCACTTCCGGCAAAATCGCGACCAGACGTTTGCCACACAAATAGTCCAGTATCTCCCAGATCATCGTCAGCGCCTTTAGAACTTTCTGGTCGTATTTGCGGGCCCGCTCTCGCCGTACTCTCTTGCCGATATCCCCTACCGCCACCAGCTTGGGGCTCAACCGGATCCGCTTGCCCTGGTGGCGAAGCAGATAGGCTCCATAGCAGCGGTTGTAGCCCGTCATTTGGGTAAACTCCGTCAACACTTCCCCCTTCACCTTCTTGCCCTTCTTCCGGTAGCGGGGGGCAAAACTTTTGATCAATACACGCTTTTCTGCCATCGTTAACCTCATTGGTGCCCTCCATTCCTTCATGGAGGACACTTCTATTCCCCTGCTCAGGGCCAGGCAATTTCGAATAGATTTTTTAATGAGGCAACGTATCCATTTCGAATAGATTTTTGATGAGGCAATTCGCGGGATAGCATCTGCGTGATCCGTGGGTTATAATCCGTCAATGGAGATCCCGGAAGCCTTAACTTTTGACGATGTTTTGCTGATGCCGGCCAGGAGTAGGGTCTTGCCGGGTGCAGCAGACCTCCGAACCCGCTTCTCTCGCAACATCCTCCTGAATATCCCTCTTTCCTCCGCCGCCATGGATACGGTGACAGAAGCCAAGCTGGCCATAGCCCTGGCCGGACAGGGGGGGATTGGGATTATCCACCGCAATCTGTCCATCGAAGCCCAGGTTGCCGAAGTGGATAAGGTGAAGCGCTCCGAATCTGGAATGATCGTGGATCCTGTGACCATGCGGCCCCAGGATCGCATCCGGGAAGTTTTGGAGGTGATGGATCGACACAAGATCTCAGGCGTTCCCATTACCGACAAGAAGGGAAAGCTGCTGGGGATTCTCACCAACCGCGATCTGCGATTCGAAACCAATCTGGATCTTCCGGTTTCGCAATTGATGACCAAGGACGATCTGGTCACCGTGCGCCAGGGGATTTCCATGGAAAAAGCCAAGAAAAAGCTCCACGAACACCGCATCGAAAAACTGCTGGTGGTGGACAAAAAGAACCAGTTGAAGGGTCTCATTACCGTCAAAGACATCATGAAGGTGATCACCTATCCCAATGCAGCCAAAGATTCCTATGGCCGCCTGCGAGTGGGCGCGGCCGTGGGTGCCAGCGGGGACTTTCTGGAAAGGGCCATCGAGTTGGAAAAGGCCAAGGTCGATGTCATCGTAATGGATACGGCTCATGGACACACCGCACGTGTCTTGAAGGCGGTCCGGGAACTCAAGAAGAAGTTGAAAAAGGTGGACCTGGTGGTGGGCAATATCGCAAGCGGGGAGGCGGTCCTCGAACTGGGAGATCTGGGCGTGGACGGGCTCAAAGTAGGCATGGGACCCGGAAGTATTTGCACCACTCGGGTGGTCACGGGAGCCGGAGTCCCCCAAATCACGGCCATCATGAATACGTCCAAGGTCGCCCGCAGGATGAAACTTCCTCTCATTGCTGACGGTGGAATCAAATATTCGGGGGATATCAGCAAGGCTCTGGCCGCAGGTGCCGACTGCGTGATGGCCGGGAACCTGTTTGCGGGCACCGACGAATCTCCGGGTGAATTGGTCTTTTATCAGAACCGCAGCTACAAAACCTACCGGGGGATGGGGTCGCTGGGAGCCATGGGCGAGGGTGGCGCCGATCGCTACGGGCATGACGATACCACCGATGTGGAGCGCAAAGTGGTTCCGGAAGGCATCGAAGGGCGAGTTCCCTACAAGGGCAGCATGGAAGATTTAATCCCGGTCCTCATGGGCGGAGTCCGGGCTGGAATGGGGTACTGTGGGGTCAAGAACATTCAAGAGCTGAGGACCAAGACCCGCCTCATTCGAGTATCTCACCTGGGACTGCGCGAATCCCACGTTCACGACGTCATCGTGACCAAGGAAGCACCCAACTACCGGTTAGGGGACTAGCTGTGCATTCTCATGACATTATTCATAAGGGGAAGTCTGCTGATAGGAGACAGACCACCCAGGCTCTGATGTTGGCGGTGATGATTATAGAAGTGAAGCCAGGGGCGAAGCCAGCGAAAACGGTGGCCTGAAGTGCGGTAGGGGAAGCGGTAGGCCCACTCACGGAGGAGAGTCTGGATCAAGCGTTCTGCTTTGCCGTTGGTTTGAGGCCGGTAAGGACGGGTGCGGAGGTGGCGAAGCCCCAGTTGCTGGCAAAGACCCTGGAAAGCGTGGGAGACATAACAGGAACCGTTATCGGTCAGGACCTGTTCTACCCGGATACCCAGCTTTTGGAACCAGAGGACGGCTCGGCCGAGAAAAGCCATAGCCGATTGTTTGCGCTCGTCCGGGAGAACTTCGACATAGGCCAATCGAGAGTTATCGTCGATACACACATGGACAAACTCCCATCCCACTCCCCGAGCTCGACGCCGTTTATCTCGAGTGATGCGATGCCCCACACCAGCAATCCTGCCCAGTTTTTTGATGTCCAGGTGCAACAACTGCCCAGGATGGTCGCGCTCGTAGCGACGAGCGGGCTGTGCAGGCTCCAGGCTCTTCACGCGTCCCCATCCGGCTTGTTGCAGGATCCGGGCCACGGTGGAGCGGGCCAGACCCAAACGAGCGGCAATCTCGGCTGCCACCATTCGACGACGGCGAAGACGGTAAATTGCCTCTCGATCCCGCCTCGGGGTCTGCCGGGCAATCCGAGCGGGTCTGGAAGACCGGTCTTCCAGACCCGCTCGGCCTTGGGCTTGATAACGAGCCAGCCACTTGTAGACGGTCCGCTCACTGATCCCCACCGACTGAGCCACCTCCTGGACCGATTGTCTTTGCTCTTTCACTCGTCGGATGATCAGTTCTCGACTTCTTGGGCAGGTTCGGGCATTCTGGTGGATGTCCATTCGGGTTCTCCTTTCGGTGCTGATGGTCTAATCTTCCAATCAGCATTGCCGAAAAGACTCGGATGGACAACCCCTTTTACTGAACAACCTGTTGAGAGTTCACAACTAGCGCGGGCGGTGAGGTTTGGAATTTTGAATTCCAGGTTTGTTTGGAATCTTGAATTTTGAATTTCCGCTGACCGTGGTCAGCGGTCCGTGGTCAGGCGGTCCGTGGTCAGGCGGTCTACTGGTCAGGCGCTCACGGCGGCACCGGCTGTTTTCCTACCCACTGCTCCCGCAATTACCTGCAACTCTCCCATGAGCTCCTCAAACTGCTCCAAAGTCATGGTCTGAGCCCCATCACAGATGGCATTGTCGGGATCATGGTGAACTTCCAGGAGCAATCCATCCGCTCCCGCCGCTACGGCTGCTCGTGCCAGAGGGGGAACCTTATCCCGAATTCCAATGGCATGGCAGGGGTCGATCACAACAGGCAGATGGCTCAGTTCGTGAATCACCGGGATGGCCGAAATGTCCAGGGTATTCCGGGTGTGAGTCTCAAAGGTTCGGATCCCTCTCTCACATAGGATCACGCGGTGATTCCCTTTCGACATGATGTATTCGGCGGCCAGCAGCAGGTCGGAAATGGTGGCGCTCATTCCGCGCTTGAGAAGGGCGGGAATATCGGTCTGGCCAATGTCGCGCAGAAGACCATAGTTCTGCATATTGCGGGCTCCGATCTGAATAATGTCGATGTATTCCCGGGCCAAGGGCAGTTGATTCGACTCCATAATCTCGGAAATCACCAGCAACCCGTGATTGTCGGCTGCCTTGCGAATACTCTTCAACCCCTCCTCGCCATGCCCTTGAAAAGAGTAAGGAGAGGTGCGAGGCTTGAAGGCTCCACCCCTCATCACCCTGGCTCCTGCGGCCCGGATTCTTTCCCCGATCAGATTGCACTGCTCGTAATCCTCGATCGTGCAGGGGCCAGCCATGATCACCGTCTCTCTGCCGCCGATTTTCACATCCTTGATCTCGATGACGGTTCCCTGGGGGCGAAAGGCTCGTGAAGCCAGCTTGTAAGGCTGGGTGATGCGGTGGACCTCTTTAACGCCGTCCACCAGCTCATAATCGCGAGGGTCCACCACCTTGGCACCTACTGCTCCCAAAATGGTCCGCTCCACACCCGTGGAGCGGTGCACGTCAAATCCCTGGGAGACCAGCTTCTTGACCACCCCTTCAATCTGACTGTCCGTCGCATGTTGTTTCATGACGATAACCATGGTTTGTTACTCCTTTTCTATTTTCTTGGCAGTCAAGCCCGGACCATGCATAATCCGGGCTAATGCTCTTGTGTCTTTTCCAAGTCCTCCGGCCCTCTGGACTCCCGCTCGGCCCGCCTGGACTCATCGATAATTCTTTCGAACAGGCGCTTGACCGCCTCCTTGCTCAGGGGGCCATTGGCCTCCTTCCAAACACGGCCAATGACCTCCTCTTCGCGTCTCGGATCGTAAATCTCCACGTTCAACTGGTGTTTCAGCTTTCCGATCTCAATAGCGCATCGACTGCGTTGATTGAGAAGCTTCACCAGCTCCAGATCGATCTCATCGATTTTCTTGCGCCACTTGGCAATGTCATCCATTGGTCGAATCCGTGTCATCCGCGGGATTCCCGCGGGATATAAACAAAAAAAGCCGTGAGTAGCGTCCCTACCCACGGCCTCTCTATTCTCTTGCGACCTTTACCTATACCGGTGGGCAGGGTTTCTTCTTGTGCCACCAATAAAAAAAACAAAAATCGCGAGCTAAACTCATAAGCCCACTAACGTTAGCCAACTAGGGAGCTGAAATCAAGTCTTTTCTGACATATTCTCCAACCTTTCGGGCCAGATCCGCCTCCGATCGGTGCTCCTCGATAAAGCCCACAATGGCAGACCCCACCACTGCCGCGTCTGCATACTGCCAGACCTTGCTCACATCCTGAGCCGAAGCAATCCCAAAACCCACGGCAATGGGGAGCTGGGTGTAGCGGCGAAGTCGCTCCACCGTTTCGGGAACCGAAGCCTCCACATCGGACTGCCTCCCCGTGACTCCCGTGCGGGCCACCAGGTAGACAAACCCCCGGCTGACTTCACGAATCTTCTCGAGCCGCCGGTCCGAGGAGGTGGGCGCCGCTAGAAAAATGGTATCCAGAGCCTGCAAAGGCTCCATCCGAGAGTATTCCTCGGGTGTGAGGTCGGAGATCAGTACGCCATCCAGCCCTGCCTCCACACCTTCCCGGTCCAGCTTCTCCAGCCCGTAGTTCAAAACCGGATTCATGTAGGTCATAAAGACCAGTCCGACTTCCGTCTCCCTTCGTATCTGACGAATCAGATCGAGGTAATCGGCAAAAGAGTAACCGTGCCTGAGGGCCTGAAAGGACGACTTTTGAATAATGGGGCCATCGGCAATGGGATCCGAGAAAGGAATACCGATTTCAACGACATGGGAACCGCTTGCCGCCAGGCTGAGCACGATCTCCCGAGTGGTTTCCAGGTCAGGATGACCCGCCGTCACAAAGGGAACAAAGCACTTCTTATTTCTGGCGAAGATCTCTGATAATCTCGACATCCTTGTCTCCACGACCGGAAAGGTTAATGATCATCCGCAGATCACTCAGATCGGACCCGAGTACTCGCTCCAACTCTTTTTTTTTCAGGCAATAAGCCACAGCATGGGAGGACTCCAACGCAGGGATGATGCCTTCCAGCTCACTGAGTCTTTTAAAGACCTCCAGGGCTTCTTGATCGGAAACCGAAGTGTAATCGACGCGTCCTATGTCCCGAAGATGGGCATGCTCAGGCCCGATGGAAGGATAGTCGAGTCCGGCCGAGATGCTATGGGTGGTCGAGACCTGGCCCAGCTCGTCCTGCAGCAGGTAGCTGTAGGTCCCGTGCAGAACCCCGGGCTTGCCTCCCTGGAAACGAGCCGCATGCTGGCCCAGATCCTGCCCCTTTCCACCTGCCTCCACTCCCACCATCCGGACCTGCTCGTCTTCGAGGAACTCATAAAAAAGGCCAATGGAATTACTGCCTCCGCCCACACAGGCGACCAGCAGATCAGGAAGCTTTCCCTCCAGCTCCAGAATCTGCCGGCGTGCTTCTCGGCCAATCACCGACTGAAAATCGCGCACCATGGTGGGATAGGGATGAGGACCCAGCACGGAACCCAACAAGTAATGAGTGTTCTCGACGTTCGTCACCCAGTCTCTCATGGCCTCATTGATGGCGTCCTTGAGCGTGCAGCTTCCTGCATCCACCGGAGTCACCCGGGCTCCCAGAAGCTCCATACGAAAGACATTCAGAGCCTGCCGCCGCATGTCCTCAACGCCCATATAGACCTCACACTCCAGATCCAGCAGGGCACAAACGGTGGCCGTCGCTACCCCATGCTGGCCGGCTCCTGTTTCCGCAATAATACGGCTTTTTCCCATGCGGCGAGCCAAAAGGGCCTGGCCCAGAGCGTTGTTGATTTTATGGGCTCCCGTATGACAGAGGTCCTCTCGTTTCAGATAGACCTGGCACCCCACGTGCTCGGAAAAGCGGCGGGCTGGGAAAAGCGGGGTGGGGCGTCCTGCAAAAAGGTGCAGGAGTTCCTCGAGCTCTCTCTGGAACTCCTCATCGGCACGGGCTACCCCATAAGCCTCTTCCAACTCTTCCAAAGGGGACATGAGCGTTTCCGGCACGAATACGCCCCCGTAGGCGCCAAAATGGCTTGGATCTGAAGTCGCTAGCTGAGATTTTTTACCCATGTTGCTCACTCACTCTCCAATCTCCCGTCGGAGCGCGTTTCGCGCGTCTTCCAGGTTTCCAGTTCCATCTGTCAGCTGTCTATTGTCAGCTGTCAGCTTCTTCCCTGTCTCCTTCTTACCGCTTCTCTCACATTCTCCATAAAACGCTTGAGTCTTTCGACATCTTTGATTCCCGGTGCCCGCTCCACTCCCGAACAGACATCCACACCAGCGGGCTGAAGTAGCCCGAGGGCTTCCCTGACATTCCCCGGCCTCAGGCCTCCCGACAGGACGAAAGGACGGTCGATTCTTCGCAGCTCTTCCCAGTTTTCCGTCTTTCCTCGACCCCAGGAGGTATCAATAAGAATTTCGTGATTGGGAAAACGATCCGCTTCCATCGGCGAGGCGGCAATGAAAAGGGGTTTCTCAGAGAGAGGAATCTCGGATTCATGGTGCAGACCGTGCAACTGAAAGGCACCGATCGAGGGCACACGCTTCACCACCGCTGAAGGGGTACCGAGGCCGTCTTCACCGCTGATGACCATCACCGCCACCGTCAAAACATGCTCGGGAATCTCCGTAAGCATCTCTTCCACCTGTTCCGGGTCCAGGTAACGGGGGCTTTTGGGGTAAAAATTAAAGCCCAGCGCGTTAGCTCCCAACCGCACGGAACTCAAGGCATCGTCAAGATTGGTGATCCCACAGATCTTCACCAGAAATTCAGGCGGATCCTTGACCCGGAACGGTCTCGAATGCTCAACAGGGGACATGGATTATTCCTCACCTCTCAGCTGGCGCAACTTCTCTCCCGGGTCGGAAGAGTCCATGAGAATCGATCCCACCAGGAAGGCCTGAAAACCCGCATCCTGCAGCTCAGCGATCTGTGAGTGCTCCTTGATTCCCGACTCCGAGATCAAAGTGTAGCTCCCCTCCCCCTCCATCCTCCTGACGATGTCAAAGGAAGTGTCCAAATCAACTTCAAAGGTTTGAAGGTTGCGATTGTTGACCCCTATGATGCGAGCACCGGCGTTCACCGCCTTCTCCAGCTCAAACGGATTGTGAACCTCAACCAGAGCATCGAGCTGAAACTCCTGCCCATAGTGGATCAGACTCTGCAGCTGCTGCTCGGAGAGACAGGAAACAATCAGCAAATAAGCGCAGGCGCCCGAACTCCTGGCTTCGACAACTTGATAGGGATCCACAATAAAATCCTTCCGCAGCAGCGCTAACTCGGGCTTTTCCTGGGCAATCTCCTGCAAGAAACTCAAGTCTCCGGAGAAGTAGCTTCTCTCCGTGAGCACGGACAGGGCCGCAGCTCCGTTCTCGGAGTAGATCCCGGCCAGATCCAGGCAAGGTAACTGGCAGGCGAATTCCCCGCGGCTGGGGCTCTTATATTTGATTTCCGCAATGATATTGACTCCCGGTTGGGCCAGGGCGGATCTCAAGGAAACAGGTGGCTCCTCAGGAATCCGGCCAAGCAGCTTCTCAAGCGGAACGCTCTCCTTGGTTTGGATGAGTTCCTGTTTCTTGGATGCGACGATTTGATCGAGCATCATTACCTGACCACCTGACCGACTGACCTCCTGACCCGTTCCATCATTCTCTCGTCCTTCTTCGAACTCTCTTTAACCTGCCGAATAGATCTCTACCAGCTGAGATAACTTCTCCAATGCGGCACCGGAATCGAGCGACCGGGTGGCCGTTGTGATGGCCTCATCCATTTCTCCTCCATCGGCCACATGCAGCGCCGCCGCCGCGTTGAGAACCACAACGTCCCGGGCCGGACCCTGAATGCGACCCTCCAGAACGCCGCGGATGATGTCCGCATTCTCTTGGGCTGAGCCGCCCGAGAAGCGGTCCGGGGAGCTGACCTCAAAGCCGAACTCTTTCGGATCCAGATCAAAATTCTTCACCTTTCCGTCCCCAGCCTCACACACGCGCGCCGGTGTTCCAGTGGAAAGTTCGTCCAGACCATCGTTACTGTGGATCACCCAGGCTCTTTGGCAGCCCAATCCCAGCAGAGCACGACCCAACTTCTCGGTCAGCTCCGGAGCATAGACCCCCACGATCTGATAGGGAGCCGAAGCCGGGTTGGTCAAGGGTCCCAACAGATTGAAAATGGTCCGCCGATCAAGTTCGCGCCGAATGGGAGCCACCCTCTTCATGGCAGGATGAAAATGGGGAGCGAACATGAAGGCCAGACCTACCTCGTTGAGAGACAGCTGTGCAACCTCCAGAGATCTTTCAATCCGAACGCCCAGAGCTTCCAGGACATCGGCACTACCACAGCGGGAAGTCAGCGCCCGATTACCGTGCTTGGCCACAGGGAGACCCGCACCGGAAATGACAAAAACCGCGGCAGTCGAGATATTAAAGGTATCGGCACCCCCTCCTGTTCCCGCCGTGTCGATCAACCGGGAATGATCGGATCGTACCGGGATCGCCTGCCGTCGCATGACGCGAGCAAAACCCACGATCTCCGCAGGGCTTTCCCCTTTCACCGCCAGGGCCGTCAGGAGGGAAGCGATGTCCTCATCGGGTGTATCCTCTGAAAGAATCAACTCCAGTGACTGCTCGGCCTGAGCCTCCGTCAGATCTTCGCCCGCGCTGACGATTTTTGTGAATTCCTCGAGCATCGTTCAGGTCTCACTCTCTGCGGTCTGCGGTCTCTGGTCTGCGGTCTGCGGAGCGTCAGCTGTCAGCTGGAGAAAGTTCTCCAGGATCTTCATTCCTTCCCGGGTCATCACCGATTCGGGATGAAATTGGACCCCGAAAAGGTCATATTCCCGATGGCGCAAACCCATAATCACGTCATCCTCAGTCCAGGCATTCACCAGCAGGCAGTCAGGCAGATCCTCTCGACGGACGATCAGTGAATGGTAGCGGGTGGCCTCGAATGGATTAGGAAGGTTCAAGAGCACTGAGTCATCGTCATGGTGGACCATGGAAGTTTTGCCATGCATCAGCTGGGGAGCACGGACTACCTTGGCTCCAAAGGCTTCTCCGATGGCCTGGTGACCCAGGCAGACTCCCAGGATGGGGATCTGGCCCGCAAACTCCTGAACCAGAGAGACAGAGATTCCTGCATTCGAGGGCAACCCCGGCCCTGGGGAGATCACGATACAATCCGGTTTCATTGAACTGATCTCGGAAAGGCTCACGGCATCATTTCGGTGGACCTGGATTTCACACCCCAGCTCACCCAGATACTGGACCAGGTTGTAGGTAAAGCTATCGTAGTTATCGATGACCAGAACGCTCATATTCAGGTTCCAAGTTGCGACTTTCGGGTTTCGAGTTCCCCTATCTGTTGTCTGTTGTCAGCTGTCTGTTGTCAGCTGTCACTCAGCTCCTCCCCTAGCTCCAGGGCTCGAAAAAGCGCTTCGGCCTTGTTGTAGCACTCCTTGTCTTCGAACTCGGGAACCGAATCAGCCACGATTCCAGCCCCGGCCTGTAGATAAGCTTTTCCGTCCTGGAGAACCACCGTGCGAATGGTAATACAGGTGTCGAGATTCCCCGAGTAATCCAGATACCCGATAGCACCCGCATAAATGCCCCGCTGGGTGGGCTCAAGCTCCTGGATAATTTCCATGGCTCTCACTTTAGGGGCTCCACTGACCGTTCCAGCCGGAAAACAAGCCTGAAGGGCATCAAAGCGATTCAACTCCGGACGCAATGAACCTCTCAGGGCACTCACCAAGTGCATGACATGAGAGTACTTTTCCGGGAACATGAGATTCTCCACCCGCACCGATCCGTATTGACTGACACGCCCCAGATCGTTGCGACCCAGATCAACCAGCATGAGATGCTCGGCCCTCTCCTTCTCATCATGGAGCAATTCCTCTTCAAGTGCCTTCTCCTCTGCCGCATCACGGCCCCGGCGGCGGGTTCCCGCGATGGGACGATACTGAAGGTCCAGTCCCTGAACACGGATCAGCATCTCCGGAGAAGAGCCGGCGATGCTCATATTCTCACGCTTGAGAAAGAACATATAGGGCGACGGATTCAGAAAACGCAGGGCTCGATAGACGTTAAAGGGATCGCCTTTGAAATCGGTTTCAAAACGCTGGGAGAGAACCACCTGAAAAATATCTCCGGCAGCTATGTACTGCTTCGCCTTCTTCACGGCGGCATGGAAACCTTCATGTGAAAAGCTGGATGTAATCTTCTTGGGTGAACCTGGAGGCGCAAAAGGGACGGTGACAAAATCTCGTGAAATTTCGTGACGGTCCCTTTTTTCTCCAAACAGCTTGCTCCCCAATTCTTCCACCTTTTTCTCGCCCTGGTGAGAAAGGATGATGATTTGATGCTTCAAGTGGTCAAAAGCCAGGATATTGGAGTAAAAGTCCATCAGCACGGGTCCTGAGCCCACACCGGAGGCAGTGCTTCTGGCTTCTTTCAACTCCGGCAATCGTTCAAATTCTCGGACCATTTCGTAGCAAAAGGCACCCACGGCACCTCCGGTAAAAGGGGGAAGATCGGGATGGGAGGGACGTTCTTCTGGAAAATTGGAGCAGAAATCTGCGAAATTGCCTTCGAAGCTCTGATCAGGGTCGATCCCAATGAAGGAATAGCGACCCATGTTTTCTCCGCCCTCGACGGATTCCAACAGAAAGGCCCTTTCGGCCTCCCTGGAAACCCTCATGAAGGCGGAAACCGGCGTGAGCAGGTCGGCCAGTATGGATTTGTGATAAATCATCTTAGTAGTGCTTAGGCCCGGATTATGCACAGATTCTCGTCGCTGCAGTAGAGAACTTACGCAAATTCCGGGTCCAAATATAAAAAGGCCGTGGAGAAACTCTCCACGGCCTTTCAGCTTTGATCTCTACTTGGCCCTAGGAAGATTACAGTTCTCCGGCAGCTGGGTGCTTAATTGTTCCCGTTGCGCCAGAAAAAACTGCGAATCACCATAGTGCCTTCCTCGTCACTAGGATAGGAGGACCCGGCTCTCTAAGTCAAGAACTTTTTTGGATGGATAGCCACGGATAGATGAAATGGGTGGCTTCTGACACCTTCCGAATGTCAGTTGTCAGCTGTCCGTTACGCCGCACCGGACATCGATTTCAGGAACTCGGCGTTGGACTTTGTTTTACGCAGCTTTTCAATCAGCAATTCCATGGCCTCGGTGGAGGAGAGCGGGTTGAGAACCTTCCGCAGCACCCAGACCCGGTTCAAATCTTCTTTGCTCAACAGCAATTCTTCCTTCCGGGTTCCGGAGCGATTGATATCGATGGCCGGGAAAATCCTCTTGTCCACCAGCTTGCGATCCAGATGCAGTTCCAGGTTACCGGTTCCCTTAAACTCTTCGAAAATCACGTCGTCCATGCGGCTACCGGTGTCAATCAGGGCAGTGGCAACAATGGTCAAACTGCCGCCTTCCTCGATGTTTCGTGCGGCACCGAAGAAGCGCTTGGGGCGTTGCAGAGCGTTGGAATCCACACCACCCGAGAGAACCTTTCCAGAGGGAGGAACGATGGTATTGTAGGCGCGGGCCAGACGAGTGACGGAGTCGAGCAAGATGACTACGTCCTTCTTGTGCTCCACCAGCCGCTTGGCCTTTTCAAGCACCATCTCAGCCACCTGGACGTGCCGGGTGGCCGGCTCGTCAAATGTGGAACTGATGACCTCACCCTTCACCGAACGCTCCATGTCCGTCACCTCTTCCGGGCGCTCGTCGATGAGCAACACGATGAGCACCATATCGGGATGGTTGGTGGTAACCGAGTTGGCGAGGCTTTGCAGAATCATGGTTTTTCCGGCCCGGGGCGGTGAGACGATCAATCCCCGCTGGCCCTTTCCAACGGGGGCCAGAAGATCCATCACTCGCCCTGAGAGGTTTTCCTGAGTGGTTTCCTGAAGAATCTGCTCCTCGGGATAGAGCGGTGTCAGATTTTCAAAAAAGGTCCTCTCTCGAGCTACGTCCGCATGCTCGAAATTAATGGCTTCCACCTTGATCAGAGCAAAATAGCGCTCTCCCTCTTTGGGGGGACGAACCTGTCCCGAAACCGTGTCCCCGGTTCTCAGGTCGAATTTGCGGATTTGAGACGGTGAGACATAGATATCGTCCGGGCCAGGGAGGTAGTTGTACTCGGGTGCCCGCAGGAAACCGAACCCGTCGGGGAGAGTTTCCAGCACACCCTCTGAAAAAATCAGCCCGCTGCGTTCGGTCTGCGCCCTCAAGATCTCGAAAATCAGGTCCTGCTTGCGCATCCCTGTTGCTCCAGGAATACTCAAGTCCTTGGCAATCTGAACCAGTGCTTGAATGTTCAATTCCTTGAGCTCCTGAATGTTCAAAGAGTCCACGTTCTGTTGTTTGACTGAGGGGGAACTTGCTTCACCCATGACTAAATCCTCTCAAGTATTCGCCACAATTTCTTTTTCCCCATTCCTGTGGCAGCGGAATAAGGAAGCGCACTACAATGAAAAGTGTTTTCGATCTGATTAAGAGACTTTTGAAGCTTGTTGGAGGACAGCTTATCCACTTTGGTTGCGACCACCTGGTAGGGAATGCTGAACTGCTCCAGCCACTCTTTCATCACCAGGTCCAAGTCAGTTGGCTCTCGGCGAGCATCCACCATCATGACCGTAAGCTTCAGGTTCTCATCCTCTCTGAGAAATTCTTCTACCATGCCTCCCCAACGGACCCGAACGCTTTTCGGGGCCTTGGCAAATCCATAACCGGGCAAATCCACGAACATCCATCTATTCTCGACATTGAAAAAGTTGATGACCTGGGTTCGCCCCGGGCTGGAACTGGTCCGGGCCAATCCCTTCCTACCAACCAAATTATTGATTAAGCTGGATTTCCCAACATTCGATCTTCCCGAAAACGCGATTTTGGGGAGCTTCAGCTTGGGATATTCACCCTTTTGAGTCGCGCTTTTGAGAAAGTGAACAACCACTGACGCCTAACAGTTGACTGCTAATAAAGCAGAATCACGATTCGAAACCAAAGGCTGAATTGACAGCTGCGTGCTATGCGTTTTCTGGATTTATGTCGTTAATTGGCAATTGCCAGCGGTCAGTGATCAGCTGTTTAGTGGACTCCGGGGCGATCTCCTTCTTTGATCTGAGGAGGTCTCTGTCCCTTCATCTTGCGGATGGGCTGCTCTAGCGCGATGTCCAGAACCTCATCCATGGTCTCGACAAGTACAATCTTAACATCTTTTAGGATCGAACTGGGAATATCTTTGAGATCTTTTTCATTATCTTTAGGCAAAATCACCTCTTTGATCCCACCACGGTGAGCAGCCAACACCTTCTCTTTGACTCCGCCAATGGGCAAAACCTTACCCCGCAGGGTGATCTCACCGGTCATGGCGACGTCGCGACGCACGGGAATACCCGCCAGCGCCGAAATGATCGTGATGGCGAGGGTGATACCCGCAGAAGGGCCATCCTTGGGAATGGCACCCTCCGGCACATGGACATGCATATCCAGTGACTTGTGAAAATCCGTGCCGAACTCAAATTTCTCACTGCGGGAGCGGGCAAAGGACAATGCCGCCTTTGCGGATTCCTGCATCACATCACCCAGATTACCGGTGAGAGTCAGCTCACCCTTCCCTTCCATGGTGGTCGCTTCGGTCAGCAGGACTTCTCCGCCCACCTCAGTCCAGGCCAAACCGGTGGCTAAACCCACTTCATTGGCCTCGGCCACCAACGACTGGCGGAACCTTTGAATGCCCAGAAGTTCCCCCACCTCTTTTTGGTTGACGATGGTCTTCCTGATCTCCTTCTTCTCCCCTTTGCCAGTCACCACCTTGCGGGCCACTTTTCGACAAATATTGGCGATCTCTCGCTCAAGATTTCGCACTCCCGACTCACGCGTATAGCTGCCGATAATTTCCAGAAGACCTTCCTCGGTGAACTCGATGTACTCAGGCTTCAAGCCCTGCTTCTTTAACTGCTTTGGAGCCAGATACTGTTTGGCGATGTTCAATTTTTCCAATTCTGTGTAGCCCGAGATACGGATAATCTCCATTCGGTCCTGCAGGGGCTTTGGAATGGTGTGCAGCACATTAGCCGTGCACACGAACATCACGTTGGACAGGTCAAACTCGGTATCCAGGTAGTGGTCGACAAAAGTCGTGTTGTGTTCCGGATCCAGCACTTCCATCAGCGCGGCAGAAGGGTCGCCACGAAAATCCATGCTCATCTTGTCTACTTCGTCCATAAGAAACACCGGGTTCTTGGTACCCGCTTTCTTCATCATCTGGACGATCTGACCCGGCAGGGCGCCGATATAGGTCCGGCGGTGGCCGCGAATTTCCGCTTCATCCCGCACTCCACCCAGAGATAGCCTGACAAACTTGCGTCCGACGGATCGGGCGATGGAACGTCCCAGGGAACTCTTTCCCACTCCAGGAGCACCCACGAAACAGAGGACCGATCCCTGCTGTGTCTTGGAAGAGAGTTGGCGAACCGCCAGAAACTCCAGAATGCGCTCTTTCACTTTCTCAAGCCCATAGTGATCCTCATTAAGGACCTGTTCGCCCCTCTTGAGGCTCTTGATCTCACGGCTTCTCTTTTTCCAGGGCATGGCGACAAGCCAATCGATGTAGGTTCGACTGACGGTGGTCTCGGCACTCATGGGAGGCATCTGCTCCAGGCGCTGAATCTCGTTGGTCGCTTTCTCATAGGCGTCTTCCGACATGTTCGCCTCTTCGACCTTCTGCTTCAGCTGTTCGATTTCATCCTTTTCGTTTCTTCCCAGCTCCTTCTGGATCGCCTTCATTTTTTCGCTCAGGTAGTACTCTCGCTGGGCTTTTTCCATCTGGCGGCGCACACGTCCCTGCAGCGACTTGTCCATCTTGACCTTCTCGATTTCTACGTCGATGAACTCGCAGATTTTCTCGATCCGCTTGGCGGGATTAGCAATTTCAAGCAGGGCCTGCTTATCTTGCACCGAAATGGGTAAATTGGCTGCAACCGTATCGGCCAGGCGATCAGCGTCGCTGCTGTGTGCCGCCTGAACAATAGTGTCGTAATTCATATTCGGATTGAGCTTGGCGAACTCTTCAAAGAGCGTGTTCAACCGCCGGGTCAGCAGGCTCAGCTTGGCTTGGGAAACTTTGCTGACGGGATCAAACCTCACCTCTGCCTGAAAGAATCCATCCACTTCCTCCACCCGGATCGCCCGTGCTCTGCGCAAGCCTTCAACCAGAACCTTGATATTGCCATCGGGAAGCTTGAGGCTCTGAACGATATTGGCCGCAGTTCCCACCTTATAGATATCGGTGGGAGCAGGATTGTCCAGGGAAGCGTCGATCTGGGTAGCCAGATAGATCTTCTTGTCGGCTTCCAGAGCCCTCTCCAGAGCCAACACTGAGGACTGGCGCCCGATGACGAAGGGCACCATCATGTGGGGAAAGACCACCACGTCCCGGATCGGCACCATGGGGTAGATTTGGGTTACTCTCTTTTCAAGATCGCTCATACCTTAACAAAATTCCAATCAGGTTCTCTCTTACAGATCCACGTGGGAAGCAAACGTTTCAAACGAACAGTGACCGTTTATCACCTGGTACTGACCATTTCAAGCTCCCCAGAGCCTCACTCCTGTGGAGTTCGCGCCGCCCTTTCTCGCACAAACCGTCCCCAAAATCTGACACAGGGAATTTAGAGGATCATTGATCAGCAGGATGTGCTCGGCGGCTATCCTGCCTTTTCAAGCAGTTTGAAAACGACCTCTTTGTTCTCGACCATCTCGCGCGTTACCACGAACTCTTTTACCTTTTTGGTCGAAGGCAGCTCGTACATCACGTCTAACATAAGGTCTTCCGTGATCAAGCGCAAGCCGCGTGCACCGATTTTTCGCTCCAGCGCTTTCGTTGCGATGGTCTCCAGCGCATCGCTGGTGAACTTGAGTGACACGCCCTCGAATTCGAACATCTTCAAATACTGCTTCACCAGGGCATCGGTCGGTTCAGTGAGAATCTGTACTAACGCTTCCTTATCCAGCTCATGGAGGGTGCAAATGATGGGGAGTCTTCCCACAAATTCAGGAATTAACCCGTATTTAATGAGGTCTTCGGGTAATATTTCTTCCAGGATTTGCGAGTCTTCTTCATTGCCCCAGTGAGGAGAGCTCACCGAAGCGTTGAACCCAACACTGTTGCGTCCGATCCGCCTCTTGATCACCTTGTCCAGCCCCACAAAAGCTCCACCGCAAATAAACAAAATATTGGTGGTATCGATCTGAACAAACTCCTGATGCGGATGCTTGCGGCCTCCCTGGGGCGGAACATTGGCCATCGTTCCTTCCAGGATCTTCAAAAGCGCCTGCTGCACCCCTTCCCCGGAGACATCGCGGGTGATGGAGGGATTTTCATCTTTTCTCGAAATCTTGTCGATTTCGTCGATGTAGATGATCCCCTGCATGCAGCGGTCGCGGTCGCCTCCTGCAGACTGCAGGAGCTTGAGAATAATGTTTTCCACGTCCTCGCCGACATACCCAGCTTCGGTCAGGGTGGTTGCATCGACAATAGCAAACGGCACGGAAAGCATGCGGGCCAGAGTCTGGGCAAGCAGGGTCTTGCCCGTCCCTGTGGGACCGATAAGCATGACATTGCTTTTGGCCAGCTCTACATCCCGGTGGCGACGTCGGCCGATTTTGATTCGCTTGTAATGATTGTAGACGGCCACGGCCAGTTTCTTCTTGCTGACCTCCTGGCCGATCACGTATTGGTCGAGGAAATCCTTGATCTCCATAGGCTTGGGAAGCGTCTCCTTGACGGAGGACGCTTCCACCGTCATATCGTCGGAGATGATCTCGTTGCAAACATCAACGCACTCGTCACAAATAAAGACGGTGGGACCTGCAATCAGTTTTTTTACGTCATTCTGACTCTTGTTACAGAATGAACAATGCAGAACATCGTCTCCGTCTTTTTTCATGGCTGTTGCGTATCAGCTGTCAGCTGCCTGTCCGCCCGTTTCTTCCGGTGTTATATGTTTTTCTATGATCTCGTCAATTATACCATATTCCTGAGCCTGCTCCGCGCCCATTATAAAGTCACGTTCCACGTCCTGCTCGATTCGTTCTACCTTCTGTCCCGTGTGCTTGGCAAGGATATCATTGGTCATTCTTCGCATTCGAAGAATTTCCTTCGCATGAATGTCAATATCGGTCGCCTGCCCGGAGAGTCCTGTCATCGAAGGCTGGTGAATCAGGATCCTGCTGTTGGGCAAAGTGAATCGCTTTCCGGGAGTTCCGGCCGCAAGGAGCAAAGCTCCCATCGATGCCGCCTGACCGATGCAAATTGTGGTCAGATCATTTTTAACAAATTGCATGGTGTCGTAAATGGCCAATCCGGCGGTGATCGATCCTCCCGGAGAATTGATGTAAAGGGAGATATCCCGATTGGGGTCTTCCGCCATCAAAAACAAAAGCTGGGCGATCACCAGATTGGCCACGTTGTCGTCTACGGGTGTCCCCACAAAGATAATATTGTCCTTGAGCAACCGCGAGTAAATGTCGTAGGCGCGTTCACCTCGGTTCGTCTGCTCAACCACCATCGGGATCAGAGTCATTGCTTGCTCCCCTTCTCTATCATAAGCCCGCCCACCTCATGGGTCAGTTGTCAGTTGTCAGCTGCTTACCTTGGCACTTTCCAGCAGCATCTTCAACACCTTTGCTCGAATCAACCGGCTCTTGACACCCTCCATCCGATTCTCCTGCTGAAAATATTGCCGCACTTTCTCCTTGGGTTGGTTCATCGATTCAGCCATTTGTTCCAATTCCTGCTCCGACTCTTCCGTGGATATCTGAATGTCTTCTCGGCGTCCAATCTCACTTAAGATCATGCTTCCTCTCACCTGCTGCTCCGCCTGAGGTCGGAAGTCCGCTTTAATTTTTGCCCAATCCACGTTCGCCTTACTGGGATCAACCCCCTGGGAGACCATTCCATAAGCCAGATCGCTCAGCATCGCGTCACTTCGATCCTTCACCAGGACCTCTGGAACTTCAAAACTCGTCTTCTCGACCAACGCTTCCAGGAGTTTATTGTCAAAATCTTTCTCGCGATTTTTCTCCCGCTCCACAGTGAAACGCTTCTCGATTTCTTCTCGCAGCTCCTTCATCGTCTTGGAGTCACCCAAATCCTTGGCGAACTCATCGTTCAATTCGGGGAGTTCCTGCTCCTTCAGTTCCTCGATCTGGACGGTGAACAGCACCTTGTGTCCGGCCAGCTTCTTCTCCGGATAATCGGTATCGTACTCGACTTCAAACTTCTTTTCCTCACCGACTCTGCTCCCCAATAAGGCTTGGGTAAAAGCCTTATGAGTCTGCTCGTCTCCCACGTTGACCACCACGTTTTTTTCGTTAAAGGGTTCGTGTGCTGGAGCACCCTCCTCCCCCTCCAGGTATTCCCCCTGGAGTTCGATAACCACGTAGTCTCCCTTGTTAATGGATCGATTCTCGACCGAGACCAGTCGGGAGTGCTCCTGGCGCAGCCTCTCCAATTCCTCCTCGACGTCTTCCGGAGTCACAGGCTTCAATTCGACCGTGACCTGCAGGCCCTTGTATTCGGGAAGCTCGATTTCCGGATGAATCTCAAAGTTGGCCTCGTAGACCAGTGGATCTCCTTCCTCAAAGGTCAGGTTATCCAGACTGGGTTCACCAATCGGTTGAACTCCTTTTTCACGGATCGCCTGGTCGTAAGAATCGGGGATCAGCTTCTGAAGAACATCACTGCGAATACTTTTCTTAAAGTGTCGCTTGATGAGTTCCACCGGCGCCTTGCCGGGACGAAATCCGGGAAGACGCGCCTGCCGCTTGTAGGATTTAGCCACCTGATCGAATTCCTTCAACGCAATCCCTGCAGGAACTTCCACCTTAAGGCGCTTCTTCACGCTACTGAGGTCTTCAAGCTCGACACGAATCTCCATGGGCGTGCCATTGTATCACCTGACACATCAGCTGACAGCTGACAGCTGACAATGGAAATAAGCGAGCTAAACCCGCATTCCAGGTTCCAAGTTCCAGGTTTCGGACTTCGGATTTGTTTCGGATGTGAGGTGGCTAATCGGTCTGTTGTCAGCTGTCAGTTGTCAGCTTCCTTACATCTGCAGCAACTTGCCCAGGATTTCCATGACTTCGGGATCAAACTTGCCCTTTTTGGCATCTCGCTTCATCTCTGCGAAGGCCGCCCGATGGTCCCATCGATCCCGGTAAGGCCGCCAGGAAGTGAGAGCGTTGTAGGTGTCTGCCACCGAGACGATGCGAGCACCCATCGGTATTTGATCTCCGGAGAGACCCAACGGATAACCCGATCCGCTGAAACTCTCATGGCTGGCCTCGATGATTTCGAAGAGGGAGTTATTCTGGTAACCCATCTTCCTCAACACGCGAACCGATTCCCGGCAGTGTTTGGTGACCTCTTCGAACTCACCCTTGTTCAAGCTCCCGGCCCGATTGAGAAGATGGTGGGGAACAATCACCTTGCCCACGTCTGCCAGATAACCCGCCTGCAAAATGTCCAACTTCTCCTGAGCGCTCAAGCCCAGGACGTCAGCTATCGCATAGGACAAAAAGCCCACCACACGAGAGTGGCCCACGGACCCATCCAGTGCTTCTACGGGGAGAAGGATGTCTTCCGGAAATTCCACAAGCTTGTTCACTTCGTCCTCATACTGATCACAGAGCTCTTGGGGAACCTTTTCCCGATCTGCCAGGGCTTGCTTGAGCCCCAGGACCTCGTAAAGATTCAATCTGTTTTTCTTGCCCCGGATCGCCACCGCATCCATCTGATTCATTTTTAAAGTGGTCTCGGCGTAGGCCAGCTTGACCTTATCGTCTCTGGGATCCACTTGCAGCGCCTGACCCAGATGCTCCTGGGCCTGCAGGATGTAATTGCCCTTAAGAAACAGGAACCCGATCTTCTTCATCAAATCGACATCATCCGGATTTCCATCCAGCCGCTCGGAACAATCCGCTATCTTCTTCACAAATTCCGGATCTTCAGACTCGGCAAATGAGAAAACGGTCTTTTTCCGCGCCTCCACAAAACGGCCCACTTCCTCATAGGTGGAGGCATCTAGGGTGATCATTCCAGGGGAGCACAGTTCCTGAATCCGCGAGGCCAGGTTGACCACGTCACCAATGGCGGTATAGGTCTGCCGCCGCTGGCCAATCAGCCCGATGATCGGTTCCCCTGTAGAAATTCCCACCCGCATCTGCCAGGGGTAATTCCCGTTGGCGATCCGCTCCTGCATTTTCAATCCGGCAAGAGTCGCCATCAAGGCGTGACGCTGATAGTCGACGGGGGCCCCGAACTCGACCATGATGCCATCCCCCATGTACTTGTCGATATGGGCCCGGTAGTCCAGAAGAACCTCTTCCATCTCCTCCAGCAACCTGTTGAGATCGGTAATCACCAGCTCGGGTCTTCTTTCCTCGGAAAACTGGGTGAAATCCTTGAGATCAGAGAACAGAATGCTGATTCTTCTCTTTTCCGTGCGAAGCCGTTTCTCAATGATCAGCCTCACGACCGCGGCATCCATGGTCGAGTAGAGTGCGTCCTCTACCTTCTTCTTCAGGTCCTCGACAGCATGCTTGGATTTCTCGAGGCTCTCCGTCCTTTCAGTTACCTTATGTTCAAGGTTCTCGGCATGATCTCTGAGTTCCTTGTCGGCCGCCTCAATCCTGGCCTGGCTATCCTCCAAATTCCGATTCAGATCTCGCACCTGTTCCACCTCGGTTTTTAAACGGGAGGTCAACTGCCCCACCACAGCTCCCGTCAGAATCAAAAAGCTGGACCAGGCCAGGATATTCATCCACAGGTCAAGCTGTGAAAAAGCGGGCATGAAGGAGGCAGGAAACAGATAGGCGTAAAAGGTGACGACCAACGTACAAAGGACGCCTCCCAGCAGGGCCTTCTGCACTCCCAGATAGTAGGCCCCAAGCAGGATGGGAATGAAGTAAAAATTCAGGAAAGCCAGTTTATAGGGAATCAAATAGTTAATGCTGGCCACGCTGACCAGGATCAGTAGAACAAAAACCTGCTCAAAATTTCTGATCAGGTAATTTTTGAGAGCTTCCATTCAGCAATCCTCTTCAACATTCGCATCCCGGAACTCAAGTTCAGGAAAGCTGATCGGGGCATCGGCGGGCAGTGATTGACAGTGCATAGAAAGAATCAATAGAATCGAGTCCCTTCTTCAACAACAGATGTGGGCCGCTAGCTCAACTGGCAGAGCAACTGACTCTTAATCAGTAGGTTCGGGGTTCGAGTCCCTGGCGGCTCATCTGTTCTTTTTCATCCCCTTGCAAAAGTCTGCACAGAACACGGATTATACATAGCTCCCGTCAGCCCACTTGTGATCCTGAACACACCCCGTTTTCGTTCAAAAACCCGGGGCAAACCCGGCAGGTGAGCTATTCTCCCATGGGGTCCTACGACCTCACTTCGGAAACCAGCCTCTTATTGGCCAGGATCCTCCCCGGATTCTCCACCAGCCAACCCGTTATATCGTCCTTTGTGTATTCTTCTTCCAGCCTCCTTAAAACCCGACCCAGGTTGGGCGGCCTCCAGCGGAGCCGATGGCCATCCGAAGCAACTACATCAACCAGTCCCGCCTGCAGCAGGCTCCGTGAACACTGTTTGGCGCGTGACCCCGATCCCCCCCTGATGCTGTCCGCGTTCACCTGAATGACACACCCCATGTGCTGCAACTGCTCCACCCGCAAAGGGTCCTTTTGAATCGCCCCATATCTTTCCGGGTGAGCGATGATGGGCGTGTAATCCGTGGAAAGAACCTTCTCGATGAAAGGCTGGATCTGGCCGAATGGCAGGGGTGGAGGAAATTCGATCAGCAGATAGCGGCTACCGTTGAGGGTCAGCACACACCCTTGATCCAGCGCCGTCAGAAACTCCGGAGAGGCAAAGTTCTCGGCCCCCGAGTAGAGGTGCATATCCTGCAGGAAAGGAAAGGCATCCTGACAGGACCTTAAATCAGACTTCAGTTGTTCAAAGCGGTCGAGGATCTGAACAAAATCATTATTGTGGAAGAGGTCGAGAAACATATGGGGTGTGGCAACGATCTTTCTCGTCCCCGCATCATAAGCAATCCGTAGCATGGCAATCGTCTCATCCACACTGACGGCCCCATCATCCACTCCCGGCAGTACATGCGAATGTATGTCCACAATTTCCATCTTTGCTCAGTATTCAGTGTACCAATTATCCGTGGGGTCGCGTGGTCACCTCCTTTGCCCAGGTTCTGTTGGCTTGATACCAGCGGACCAGAGACTCCAGGCCTTGCTTGAAATCGTATTCCGGTTGCCATTCCAGAAGCTGGGCCGCCTTAGTGATATCGGCCCAGGTGGACAGCACGTCAGCCGGATGGCGGGGTTGAAAATCCAGGCTGGCTTTTTCGCCGACCATCTCTTCGATGAGATGGATGGCATCCATGAGTACGAAGGGTTTATCGGATCCCAGGTTGACGGTTTCGTAACCCAGGGGTTTGAGCGCTTTAATGGTGCCGCGGGCGATATCATCCACGTAGGTGAAATCTCGAGACTGCTGCCCGTCTCCGAAAACCGTGACCTCCTGACCCTCACTGATCCACTGCACGAAACGAAAGAGGCTCATGTCGGGTCGTCCGGCAGGTCCGTAAACCGTGAAATATCGAAGCACCGTGATGTCCATCTGGTACAGGTAATGGTAGGTGTGGCAAAGTGCTTCAGCCCCCTTTTTTGAGGCCGCATAGGGGGAAAGAGGGGTATCGGTATCGGCGTCTTCTCGAAAGGGCACGGGGTTTTTGGCACCGTAAAGACTCGAAGTGGAGGCCAACACAAACTTCTTGACCTCGAACTCCTTACACAGATCCAGGAGATTCAGCGTTCCGGTGGTATTGGTCTCGATATAGACCCATGGATTTTCCGCCGATTGGCGCACGCCTGCCCGGGCCGCCAGGTTAATCACGGCCTGGAACTCTGAAGAGAACAGGTCTCGCAGTTGATCCCGCTTACAGATGTCCACAGGGTGAAACTGGAAATCAGGCTTGCCCTGAAGTTGCTCCAAACGCCACTGCTTCAGACGCACATCATAGGCGTCATTGAGGTTGTCGATTCCCACCACCTTGTGGCCGTCGGCAAGTAGAAATTCGCATACTTTGGAAGCAATAAAACCGGCAGCACCTGTTACCAAATAAGTCATCATCAAACCCATCATTCCTCCCGCCGGAGAAAATTCCTTTCTTTCAAGTAATCGACAACGCGTCTCGCATTTTCCTCGGGCGTACCGTTAACGGTATCCAGGGCGATTTCCGGATTCTCGGGCGCCTCATAGGGATCATCGACTCCGGTGAAGTCCTGGATCTCGCCACGGCGGGCTTTGGCATACATGCCCTTGGTATCTCGACCTTCACACACCTCCAGAGGCGTATCCACAAAGACCTCCACAAAATTGTCGGGAATCAAGTTTCGCACCTCATTACGGGTGGCGCGGTAAGGGCTCACGGCAGCACAAATCACTGTGCCCCCGTGGCGGACGATTTCTGCAGCTACGAATCCGATCCGGCGGATATTGGTATCCCGGTCTTCCTTACTAAAGCCCAGACCCTTGGAAAGATGGGTGCGAACTACGTCGCCATCCAGGAGCGTCACCTGCCGGCCGTGCTCCGGCAGCAGTGCGATGAGCACTTCAGCCGTTGTGGACTTGCCCGCCGCGCTGAGACCCGTAAACCAGACGCACACCCCTTGCCTGTGCCGGGGCGGATGAGTTTCCGATAAGATCTCCGCCACCTCCGGCCGCGTGAACCACTCGGGAATCATCTTCCCTTCGTTCAGGTACTGTTCTCTGATCTGAGTATCGGAGAGCGACACTGCTTGAGTTCCCTCATCGATTTTTGAAACCTCCTCGTAGCGGTCCTCATCGGGGAGATAGACGAACTCGCGGAAAGGCACCAGGATTACGCCCAGTTCCTCAGAAAACTGCTCCATTAACTCCTGCGCCTCGTAGGGGCCATAAAAAGGCTTGCCCGTGGAATCCATTCCCGGACTGGCATGGTCCCGGCCCACGATCAGATGGTTGGCGCCGAAGTTGCGGCGGATCAAAGCGTGCCAGAGGGCCTCTCTAGGCCCGGCCAGCCGCATGGCCAAAGGCAGCAAGGCCAAAAGGACCCGCTTCGGATCGTAGTAGTGAGCGGCGAGAGCCCGATAGGTACGAACCCTTGTGTAGTGATCGACATCGCCCGGTTCGGTCATACCCACGACCGGATGAAGCAACAGTGTCGCATCGTATGCTTCGCTCGCCCGTTTGGTCAATTCCTCGTGGACGCGATGCAGAGGATTGCGGGTTTGAAAAGCCACGACATTCTTAGCGTCGAGCTGCGCAAGTCGCTGGCGGGTCTGCTGGGCCGTCAGGCGTATGTCCTGGAAGTCATAGCGCTTGGGAAGCTGCAAGATCCGTAAGTGTCCCGAGAGGTGCAGCTTACCCCAGCGGTGCATTTCTGCCACCAGGGGGTGGCGCACATCCTGAGACCTGAAAACCTTTTCAGCGGCCTCGCGAAGATCCCACTCGTAGATCTCTTCGATGGTCATGACAGCCAGCAGTTCATTCTTGGCGCTACACAGGGCGATTTGCCGGTCCAGGCCGATGTGAGGAGCAGGATCAACGGGCAAAGTGATGGGGATCGGGAAGAGGTGTCCATCTTTCAGGCGCATTTCAGCCAACACTCGCTGGTAATCCTCCTCACCCATGAAGGTCTTCAGAGGCGAAAAAGCGCCCGTGGCCAACAGCTCCAGGTCACAGACCGACCTCTCGGAAATGCGAAGTGTAGGAAGCTCACTGGCTTTTGCTTTGAGGTCGGGGAGTTCTTCAACCGGGGTCAAACAATCGACCAGCTTTCCGCCGTAGGAAGGGATGAGTTCACTCGTTCGCATCTTCACACTTGCTTCAGCGGGATCATCCGGATCGGATTGACTAGTGCCCCGTCCTTATTTATCTTGATGTTTTGTTCTTCACAGATTGCCTGAACTTGTCTACATAATAGTGCCAGGCATGTTCGACGGCCACGGTTCGCTTGAAGAGGTCCGACTCACTGGAATCGTAAGGTATCGGTTCTCCGGCAGAGCGACTCCGGATCTGAGTGCGAGCTTCGAATTCGAGATAGATGGCTCGCAAAACAGCTTGCTCCAAGGTGGTGCCCACAACTACCGTGCCGTGCCCGCGAAGTAAAACCCCATTTTGTCCCTGCAGACTCCGGGCCAACTCCATCCCTTTTTCCGGGGTGCTAATCAGGCCTACCGGCTGAAACACCGGGATAAAATTTCCCAAGTTGGCCCCGGGACTGGTGGTTGGCAATACCCTATTTTGAGATCGCTTCAAGGTGCCCAGAGCAACCGCATAGGGGGCATGAGTGTGGACGATGGCTTTCACTTCGGGGAGCTCACGATAAATGGAGGAGTGGATGAAAACTTCTCGATAGAGGCCCTGCTCCTCCACCGCCTCCTGCGTAATCCCGATCTCCACTTCCTTGATATGGTCAATGGTCACTTCGTTGGGCGAGCGATGATCGGAAATTCGGAACTTCCCCTCTCCCTCCATCCGGACACTCACATGTCCGAAAGGACCCACCAGCCCTTCCATGGCCAGGATGTTGTTGGCCACCACAAGCTTTTCTCGAACGTCTAGAGTCGAATAGTCCTGGGCAACAGCGATCTTCATCTGCGTCAGCAAGACCAGGCAAACCAGGCTTACCCACAGACCTCTGGATTTCGGATCCTTGCCAGCTTCCATAGTCGAGACAGTATGATACAACTCGCATCCAAATTCCAGGTTCTATTCGGATTAGCGAAAAGCCATTCGGGACCTGTTCCCATCAAAACTGGAAACTCCCTTTCCCCGCCGTTTTCCACAGCTTTTCCACTTGCCAAGAGAGTATGGGTATCGGACAATCCTGGAACACCGAGGTTTCGTCTAGTATTTGCAGAAAGGAGCCCACATGTATGAACTATCTTGGCCAGCAGACCTACAAGGACTGTCAGGATCTCCTGGGCGGCGGCGCTGTCGCCTCTTGCTCCCCCTTCTACTTTTGCTGGTGACACCCGGTTGCTCCATTCGCCGCTACGCCATCAACCAAATAGGTGACGCACTGGCCTCCGGCAGTTCCACTTACGCAAGCGACGAGGACCTTGAATTGGTGGGAGAAGCTCTCCCCTTTGGGCTGAAACTGATCGAAAGTTTGCTGGCCGAGTCACCGCAGCACAAGGGACTGCTGCTGGCCGCCTGTGAAGGCTTCACCAGTTATACCTGGGTGTACGTGCAGCAGGAGGGCGACCGGGTTGCCCAGGAGAACCTCCAGCGGGCCAGACAGATCCGTACCCGAGCCCGCAAACTCTACCTGCGCGCCCACCGCTATGGTCTTCGCAGACTGGAAGCCTCTTACCAGGGCATTACCCAGCGACTGGAGACGGACCCCCAGGCTGCCCTCTCTGTGGTGAAAAGAGAGGATATACCGGCGCTTTACTGGACCGCAGCTGCACTGGGATTAGCCATTTCCGTCTCCAAGAACGATGCGGAAATGCTGGCTCGCCTGCCGGAGGTGGAAGCTTTTCTGGAGCAGTCGCTGGCTCTGGATGAAAGCTGGGATGAGGGGGCACTTCATGAATTTCAAATCACCCTGGCTGGAGCCAAACCTGGGGCCCTGGACGTCCATCAGATCAAACAACACTTTGACCGAGCCCTTCAACTCTCGGGAGGAGGCCATGCAGGGCTCTACGTGGCCTACGCTGAAGTGGTTTCCGTCAAGGAACAAAACCGCAGTGAGTTCCGCTCACTGCTTGAGAGGGCGCTGGCCATCGATCCTGCCCAATACGAGGAAGTCCAGCTGGTGAATCTGGTGGCCCAGCGGAGGGCGCAGTGGTTGCTGGGGCGCATCCACGAACTGTTCCTAGAGGAGGAAACTCCCGATTTGGAAGGGGGAAGGGGATGAGCCGGCAACCTCTTCGATTAATAGTTGGGCTGATCTTCATGTCTGTGGTTTTGCCGCTGGAAGCCCAAAACGTCCTGATAAAAATGGGGACTCTGGCACCCGAAGGTACCGCCTGGCACGACATCCTGCTGCAGATGAAAGGGGACTGGAGCAAGATTTCAGCCGGCAGGGTAACCCTCAGGATTTATCCCAGCGGGGTGTTGGGCGACGAGCCGACCATGATCCGAAGGATGCGCATCAGGCAGTTGGACGGAGTGGCCATCACAGGTAACGGTCTTTCACGGATTGAACCTGCCGTTTCCTCCTTGATGATTCCGATGATGCTCGACTCCTATGAGGAGCTTGATTATGTGCGAGACCAACTGGCGCCCCGGCTGGAAGGGATGATCGAAGAAAAGGGATTCAAGATCTTGAACTGGGGCGATGCCGGTTGGGTCTACTTCTTTACCAAGAAACCTGCCTCCACGCTGGACGCAATTAGGAAAATGAAGCTGCTGACCTCCTCCGGTGACCCCAAGACCGAGGAGCTTTACAAGGATTTTGGATTCCAGGTGGTACCGCTGGCCTATACCGAGGTGCTGACCGCCCTACAAACCGGTATGGTTGAGGCCGTTCAAGGACCGCCCCTGTATGCCCTGGTGGAGCAGTGGTTTGGACTGGCCGAAAACATGATTGACGTGAAGTGGTCCCCATTGGTCGCAGCCACCGTCTTGCGAAAGGACAGCTGGGAAAAGATCCCTCTGGAGCTGCGGGAGCCCATGCTGGAGGCGGCACGTGTGGCGGGGGGTCGGTTGCTGAGCGAAATCCGCGGGTTGAATGAGGATGCCGTGGCCGCCATGCAAAAAAGGGGGCTCAACGTCATTCAGGTCGATGAGGCCAAACGGGTTCGTTGGCGTTCTGAGGCAGACAAAAGCTATCCGGAACTGCGTGGACGGTACGCACCGGCCGATCTTTTCGATGAGGTGCAGAGGTTCCGCGACGAGTTTCGTCAAAAAGCCCAGCCGCCGAGCCAGTAGTCTTTTTCATGGAAAAAACGGAAAACCACAGCGGGGCCGACAAGGTCGAAAACACTCTCTCGATCGCGCTCCTGGCGGCGATGTCTCTGCTTCCCCTGATCGAGATCGCCGGCCGGACGATGGTGGGCCGGGGCATTCCCGGCTCTATCCCTCTGGTCGAACATCTCACCCTGTGGATCGCCTTTCTGGGTGCCGCCCTGGCGGCCCGTTCCGATCGCCTGCTGGCGCTGTCCACAGCAAGTTTTCTTCCCGAGCGCTGGGGTGGCCCTGTTCGCGTCTTGACCGGTGGCCTGGGTGCAGGGATAGCGGCATGGCTGCTGTGGGCCAGCCTGGATCTGATCGGGGCCGAGCGGGGGGCCGGTACCCTGGTCATTAAGGGCATTCCGGTATGGGTGGCCATGTGCATCATGCCGGTGGGCTTTGGCCTGGTTGCATTTCGCTTGATCTGGCATGCTTCAGGAAAATGGCCCGGCAGGCTGCTGGCCACGGTCGGCCTGGCCATCCCGGTACTGCTGGAAAGCTTGCCTTCCCTACAAGGGACAGAAGTTATTATCATCTGCGCCCTGGTCATCCTAGCGGCCACCCTACTGGGCCTGCCCATCTTTGCAGCGATCGGGGGCCTGGCCCTGTTGTTTTTTTGGAACGAAGGTATTCCAGCCACCTCGGTTCCGCTCGAAACTTACCGGCTCGCCGCCTTCCCTATGTTACCTGCCATTCCCCTGTTCACACTGGGCGGCTATATCTTGTCCGAAGGCGGCGCCAGCCGGCGTCTTATGCGCGTGCTGACGGCTCTGGTGGGTTGGATGCCGGGTGGCCTGGCCATTGTCACCACCTTTATACTGGCCTTTTTTACACCCTTTACTGGTGCCTCCGGAGTGACCATCCTCTCCATGGGAGGGATACTGCGCCCTATGCTGGTCAAGGACCAATACCCAGAGAAATTTTCCATTGGTCTGGTGACCGTTGCCGGCTCGATCGGATTGCCGCTGCCCCCCAGCCTGCCGGTGATCCTCTACGCGGTCACCTCCAACATATCGGTGATCGAGCTTTTTGTGGGGGGACTACTGCCCGGCTTCCTGTTGATTCTCCTGGTGGCTGGCTGGAGCGTCCGCCAGGGACTGCTCAACCGGACCCCGCGGCGGCCCTTTCTGGCTGGAGAAGCCCTGGCCGCTGCATGGGAAGCCAAGTGGGAATTGCTCTTGCCAGTGGTGGTGCTGGTGGGCATCTTCGGAGGTCTCACGACGTTAGTTGAGGCAGCGGCAGTGACGGTTCTCTATGCTTTCGTGGTGGAGGGTTTTGTCTACAAGGATCTGCGGGTGGGCCGGGACATTGGACGCATTACTGTCGAGAGCGCGACACTGGTGGGGGGGTTCCTCATTATTCTTGGAGTAGCTCTGGGACTGACCAATTACCTGGTGGATGCCCAGATCCCCATGCATACCCTGGCCTGGGTACAATCGCATATCGAATCCCCCTTGGTCTTCCTGTTAGCGCTCAACGTGTTTCTACTGATCGTGGGTGCCCTGATGGACATCTATTCGGCCATTTTCGTCGTGGTCCCTCTGATTGCTCCTATCGGGATCGCCTTCGGTATCGATCCCGTGCATTTAGGCATCATTTTCCTGGCCAATCTGGAGCTGGGATATCTGACTCCGCCCGTAGGGCTCAATCTGTTTTTGTCCTCCTACCGGTTCGACGCTTCGTTGACCACGCTCTTTCGTTCGGTCCTGCCTTTCTGGCTGCTTTTGCTGCTGGGCGTGCTTCTCATTACCTACTTGCCCATCATGACTTTGGCCCTGGTCGATCTGCTGGCGCGATAACGAGGTAACCCGGGCTATTCATAAACTGTCTACTGCAGCGTCGGGATCATCCGTCCGGCGCTGTCGCCGCTTCGCGACGACAGTCTATGAACAGTCCGGGTTAGTCTTCGTAGGCCTCCCAGTCTGCCACGGGCTGCCCATCCAATCGATAGATACGGACCCGCGAAGGGCGCCCAGGACCGATCCCCTCTCCCAGGACGACCTCATCTGTACCGTCGCCGTCGATATCCACAGCTGCGATGTTGCTGCCGTAAGTTTCGGGATCTTCAAAGGCGCGGAATTCCCACAGTGTTTTCCCCTCCAAGTCGACAGCCAGGACGATGGGAGGATAGCCCTGCAGAGGACCCGGAGCCACCCCCACACCCAGGCCGTTGTCGGCGAGCCGAACCAAGGTGGCGTTGATTCCAAAGGTTGTGCTCAGCGTCTCCAGTGATCGAACGGATTTCCGGGCGATATCGTAAAGAAAGAGGGTCGAGGGGTTGGCTGAGATGTCCGATGCCCACATCAGTAAACTCGATGCCTGCCTTTCATGGGTCGCACCCGCCGGATCCGAACAGAGGGCCGCCGCTCGCAGTCCATTGACCAGGGATAGATCGTTAAATTCCCATTTCCTGAGAAGCTGACCCTCCGAGCTGAATTCAAGAACCTGCTGAGGCCGCCCCGGTCCTGGCCCGGGAGAGACATAGAGTTTCCCGCAATGAATGGAGAGCCAGGCCCCATATCCCCGCTCCAGGTCCTCGGCTTCGAACTGGCCAAGCAGATTGCCTTTGAGGTCAAAGATGCGGACTCGAGGAACGTTGTTGGGACCGGGTCCCGGTGCGACGGCCACTTCATCTCCCGGACCGAATCCAAGCTCCCCCACCGAGATCTCGCCCGAGAAATCCAGCTCTTCAAAAGCGTTCCATTCGGCCAGCCTCAGCCCTCGGGCGTCGAATATTCTCACCTGCGCCGGGGTTCCCTTATCGGCGCCAGGGAGAGTGGCGATGATCGGGTTCCTGTAGTTGTTATAACCGGCCGCCACCTTGACTCCGCTTCCATAAAAGTCGTAGCGGTAGCCGGGAGATCCGACCTCGAATTGATTGGCCCACTCGTATTTGAAAAAAAGCAGCAGCAGGGTGGTCAAAAAGGCCTGCGACAGCCACACCCAGAAAAAGTTGGGGACTCGAGTATATAAAACACACCAAAACAATCCGCCCACAAAGGTCACACCCACAAGGGGATAGTTGGGCAGGTGATAGAGTGCGAAAAGGGTTGCCGCCAACAAAACGGGCACCACAGAACTTCGAGCAACAGAGGAAGATCCTGTGACCGAGCCAAACAGATTCTCACTGCGCAGCCGCAAGAAGTTTTGAAGAAGGTACTGCTGGACAGCTGCCCAGGCAAAGTAGGTGAGCACATCACTCCAGCGATCCAACCGAAAGCTCCCACCCAGCCAACCCAACCCACAAATGAGGATTCCCAAGACCAGTGTGGGCGTACCGTACCCGATGGCAGCACTCCGGAAATTGTCCCATCGAAAGCCCAGCCTGGGGAGGGTGTCGCGGTGGTAGAGATGGTTGGCAGCCACAATGAGGGCCACGCCCACATAGACAATGAATTGGAAGAGGCGATAGTCGTACTGAAATCTTCCCCACCAGAGATAACCCAGTATCAAGGAAGAGAACAGAATTAGAGAAAAGAAGGCAAAAAACTTTTTGCCGGAGGCAGCCAACCCTTTCCGAAGGGGTCCATTCGGGTCACTCACCATGCACAACCTGTCGAGCCGCAGTCAACGCGAAGCCGCCTTCCTCTGCCGGGTGGCATAGATCAATTGATGATCAGAGGAAAGTGAGAAACATTCTTGGATTTATGCTGTTAGCCTCTCGCCATCATCGTCACCATCCGGCACCTCTTCTTCCGCAGACTTCTTGAACAGGAGATTGTCCAGGGCGAGTCTGCCTGGGCCGGTGGCAACCAGAAGGAGGTAGATAAAACAAAACAAAACGGCCCTCTCTCCCTGGTTTGGGACGGGCCAAAACCCGCGGGGGAAGTGGGCAATAAAATAGGCGAACGCCATTTCCCCAGCCAGGAGGAAGGCCACAGGGCGGGTAAAGAGCCCAAACCCGATGAAGAAAGGGCCAACAAACTCCAATATACCCGCAAACCAGCGTAATTCCAGGAAGTCTACGGGTCCGCTTTCAAACCAACCGAACAACTTCTGTGCTCCGTGCTGCCAGAACAAGAAGGCTGTAACGATACGAAGAACTGTTAGGGCCCATATACTGAGGTTTCCGGATAACCCGTTGAACATCGCTTCTCCTGCTATTATCTTATCCTGTTTATCTTTATCGAGGAATTAAAAACTGAGCCCGCTGGACTACCCCGTTGCCTCACGTAAAAATCTATTTCCAAAGGGTATTCGTTGCCTCACTAAGAATCTATCCGGAAGGGATTGCAAAAAGTGGTGGTAAAAAGCACCAACCAGAGGAGTGGCAACCCCTTGCCCAACACCCGCAGCCTGCAGCAAGAGAAAGATTTTCACATCCAGCCCGCTTCCCATCGTTTCTTCTGCTCAGGAGTCGGTTTGAGCAAAAGGCAATTCTGAAGCCAGCCGATCTGCCGTGCCAGCTGGGCCGGATTGAGCTTCTCATACTCTCGGGCCAGTTCCCGCTTGATCTTGTCCGCCACCTCAGGGGACTCGCAGATCCTCCGGTAGGGAGTTTTCGGCACATCATACTTTTTCCAGATCCGAGACCCTCGACGTTGCTTGGCCACCATCTTCATGACCGGCTTGAAAAAGTTGATCTGCAGTCGCAGCCGATCGTACAACTCGTTCACCAGCTCCTGTTCTCGCTCTCCCTCGTAGCGAGCATAACCCACGGCCCGCCGAACCACCGAATAGTTTTTCTGCTCCACATAAGGGTTGTCATTCTTGCGCGAGGGGCGGGTTCGGCTGAAGCTGATCTTTTCCTGCTCACAAAAACGAATCAAGTGCTTGTTGATGAACTCGCTGCCGTTGTCCGAAGCCATCCCCAGCCAAGGGAAGGGCGAGCGCTTCTGAAGCAGCTTCATCGCTTCCAGGACCCACACCTGGGCCTTATTGCGCACCGCTCGGACCTCTGTCCAGCCCGTGTACACGTCCGTCACATCCAGGGTTTGGAGGTAGTCCCCCCGACCCTGGCCTCCCTCATGGCCCACCAGGTCCACTTCCACAAAACCGGGGCGATCCTCCTGCCAGTCGGCGAAACGCTTGATCGGAATCTGGTGTTTGAGCAGCGTTCCCGGCTTGGTTCCGGATCGTCCTTTGAGACGGTGCTTGCACCTTTCGGGCTCCAGCAGCCGATCGATGGTGGCGGCGCTGATCTGCATCAACCGCTCATGGGTGCTGGCATCCACTTTCAGTTCCCATGTCTTTGTAAAATGGGTACCACTTCCGGCAAAATCGCGACCAGATGTTTGCCACACAAATAGTCCAGTATCTCCCAGATCATCGTCAGCGCCTTTAGAACTTTCTGGTCGTATTTGCGGGCCCGCTCTCGCCGTACTCTCTTGCCGATATCCCCTACCGCCACCAGCTTGGGGCTCAACCGGATCCGCTTGCCCTGGTGGCGAAGCAGATAGGCTCCATAGCAGCGGTTGTAGCCCGTCATTTGGTAAACTCCGTCAACACTTCCCCCTTCACAGCGTTGTTGCATGGATCGGGGCGGAGATGGAATTCGCCCTTTCCCAAGCGGTAGCGTCAGGCGATGCGTTCGAACACAGGCCGCCCGAGTGCGGTCATTGTGTTCAGAACTTTCTGGCCGACCTGGATCTCCGTGATTTGCCTGGAGAAGCTGCGAGATTTGAGCTTGGGGCCGATCACGCTCTTCCAACGACCGATCTGCGTTTCTATCCGGCTGCGTTGGTTGTACCCTGTGGCCACTTGCCAGACCATGCGGCCGTTGCTGCGGATCTGGGCAATATGGCGATCCCGAACGGTTGGATCCCGCGCCGATTGCGGTCGGATCACTGCGTTCTTCGGCGGCGGTATAACCACATCCAGGGTCTCCCCATACCGCTGCCTCAGCATATCCCGTATAGACGCTCCATATAGACGCTCCATCATAGGCGCCGTCAGCCAGAAAGCCCGTGACAGGAGCATCGAGTTGATCCAGGAGCCCGGGTAAGGCGGTGCTGTCTCCAACGTCATCGTGAGTCAGATCGGCGCAAACAATCGCACCGCTGGCCAGGTCCAGTCCGAGGTGGAGTTTGCGCCAGCGGCGGCGTATTCCCTTGATGTTATGCTTCTGGGCGAGCCATTCCCCCTCGCCGAAGATCTTGAGGCCGGTACTGTCCACCACCAGATGGACAGCCACAGACCCGGCTTGCCTCATCGCCTGAGCGATGCTCAAGCCGTTTGCGCGACGCGACAGTGTGGAGTAATCCGGCACCCGTATATCCAGCCCCATGAGCGTGCCGATGGAGCCCATAAGTCCCTGCGTTTGCCGCAACGCAAGCCGATACGTCGTGCGCAGCGTCAGGCATGTCTCGATCGCCAAATCCGAGTATCTCCACTGGCCACCCCGTGACGTGCGGCGCGGCGCGCTCCACACACTTTGCGCCTCCTCACTGACCCAGATCGTCAGATCACCTCGCTGGCGCAGGCTCTCGTTATATTCCGCCCAGTTGATCACCCGATACTGCGCCTTATCAAACTTGTGCCGTCGGGCTGCGTTGAACTTATGTGGCATCTAAGTTATCCCCAGTGTTGAAAAACACCATGATTAGACATCCTTCGGGATGATCCGTGCAACAAGGTCGTCCGGCGTGGGCATGTTCGCACACCAACGCAGCTTCGGGCCGTGGTTCAGGAAGCGGCTGGCCATGATTCGATCATTCTTCATACGTTGGTTTCGAACGAATTGCGCCGTCTGATGGTGGCTGAATGCCGTTCACGGGCGTGGACGCGATGGATCTGATGGGGCCGGTGCTGGATCGATTGGCCACACACCTGAGCCTCACACCGGAAGAGAAGCCCGGGCTTTTCAAGCAGTTGGTCGAAGCCAAGTCGAGGCAAATCGAGGCGGTGGAGTTCGCCTTCCGCCACGACGACGGACAGCACCCGGACGAGCTCAGCCGAGCAGAAGTTGTCCTCGTAGGTGTTTCCCGAACGATGAAGACACCAACCACTGTGTACCTCGGCTACCAGGGCTGGTTTGCTGCCAACGTTCCCATCGTCCCCGAGATTCCTCTGTCCCCAGCGGTGTTTTCCTTGCCCTCCGAACGGGTTTTTTGTCTCGTTATGAACCCCAGTCGGCTACTCGAATTGCGACGTGTCCGGGTGGGCTACCTCGGGATTCCTGCTGAGCCGTACGCTTCATTGGGGAACATTCGGAAGGAGCTTCGTCACTCTCAGCAGACATGTGTCGCTCATGGCTGGCGGCAAATCGAAGTTACAGGCAAGTCGGTTGAGGAGGTGGCCCGGGAGATCGTGGTTCTTCTCCCCATCGAGGACCAGGCCCGCAAACCGACAGAGCAGTCCTAAATTCCAACGATGCACAGTCTTTGAGCTCTTTCCTGGTCCATGACTCGAAAGGCTCAGGATGGCAAGGTCTACGTACAAGATCAGACCACTTTCGGACCCTCTCCAGTTCCCCTGCGGATTCCAATCACGTTCCTCTTGTCATCGATGTGGACGTTCTCCAGACCATAGAGCCGAAACAATTTGAAGATATGTCGTGCTCGATAAATCTCATCGCCTGACGGACCGTGGGCATTACAAACACTCAAGAATTCCTGAACCGTGTCGTCTCTGGACCGGTCCACGTACTGCAAAGCCTCCCTCAGCTGCGGAGTCGCCAGAACCTGACGAACGCTGAGCAGTTCGTCACTGACATCCACCTCCACGGCCTCAGGTTCCTGTGCCTGGGCGTCATCCGCGACCATCAGAACAAAGACCAGACTCAGACAAGTTACGAACATATTCAGGCGAGTTCCATACATGTTGTTCCTCCTTCGTGGGTGCTCTCTAGTGTCTCGTCCCATGAATACCATAGCGTTTGTGGCGAGCGCGACGGCGTCGAGTTCGCGAAGCGACGACGACGCGATGTCACTGTGCATCGCAGAGGAGGAGCGACAAAGAAATCGATACCGTCCCGCCGCCACCCTTCGGGCTAATGGGGGTTGCGGGCGATCTCCGCGTCGCTCGTCGTCGCCGATGTCCCTGCATCACCTCCTCCTCGCTCCTTGATCTCACCTCGCAAGCCCCATCAGCAAACGTCATGGTATTCATGGGACGAGACACCAGGGGCAGAACCTGACCCTGCTAGCAAACCATTTCCCAGAAACCAAGATTTGCTGCAATGGTTTCACTGGATAGCGCCCGAGTCAAGGACAAGCGCTGACAGATCTTTTCTCCTTTCGAGTGGGCGCATGAGCAGAGGATAGGCACACTTTCGGTTAGACATTTTGGCTGTTAAAAGGGCGTGTAACTCCGGCTATTAGCATTCCAGCGCAATATCGGGCAATCCAAGCAATCATCCACTTCCTCGTTGACCCGAAGCATCTGGGGCTCCCATCCGGGGAAAATGGCGCGCCCGGCAGGATTCGAACCTGCGACCTACGGATTAGAAGTCCGTTGCTCTATCCGGGCTGAGCTACGGGCGCATCAAGTGTTTCAGGGGAATCATCATACCGCTGTGTGTGGATCTGTGTGAGACTTTTTTCTCTCACAGCTTCCAACATTTCGATGGCTTTTCTTTCATATTTCCCCACACTGTGCAGATAGATTTCCGTCGTCTTCCGATTCCTATGGCCTAAGATCCTCTGGATCGCACCCGTTGGGACGTTGCTGTTGTCCATGAGGGACGCACTTGAATGCCGTAGCGGATGGAAACGAAAGTACGACACTTTGGCTTTCTCACACAATCGCTTCATGATGCCCTTACGATCTCTGTAGGGCAGACCCGTACGGGGATTCCAGAAGACCCAAGGCTTTTGGGGATCTCTGTGCGCATATCTTAGTGAAAGAATCTCGTCCAGCCTTTGAGTCATTGGGATCTTCCTAGGAGAAAGTCCTCCGTCTATCTTGCGAGTGTAGAGGATTAAGTATCTCTCTTCCAGGATCACATCGTCCCATTTCAACCTATTGATCTCACTCATGCGTCCCAGTGTGTCTCTCAAAGTCTCAAGATAATCAGGAGCATCAGGATATCGCGCCATCAACCACTTGTCAGATCGAGCGTGGAGGATGATTTTCTCTACATCTTCAGCAGTCGGGATGTACCGTACCTGTTTGTCCACCGGGAAGAAGTCAATCCCATCAACCGGACTGGTGCTCAGCCAACTCTTTTTCTTCCCGAAGTTAAAGACTGAGCGCAGATAGCGAATTTCCTTATTTGCGGTGCGTGCTGAAACCTGCTTTTTCCGTCTTCTGACAAACTGCTCGATCATTTCTCGGGTTATCTGCCTACAGTTCAACTCGCCCCAAAGCTGAGCCCATCGCCTCGCCATGTATTGAAAGTCCTTGTAGTATCTGAGGGCTGTTTCGAGCCTCTACATCATCAAGTTTCCGATTTACCAACTCCAAGAAGTTCATGTCGGTTGGGGTCTGAGTTTCCGTCTGTGGTGCTAATACCTCCTTTCTTGTTTCTGCTTCTGCCTGTTTGGCCTTCGTTTTGGTTGGGAACCAAGCCTGAGTGTACCTCTCGCCCTTGAGGGTGAAATCGTACCTCCAGCCTTTGCCCTTTATTGAATAAACACTCATAGAGGTCCTCCTTATTCGGAAAAAATAGAGAACCCCCGAGTTTCACAGCGCCCAGTTCATGCGAGTGTTTGTAAACCCAACTCGGGCTCATATGCAGAAACTGAGCGACCTCCTCAACAGTCATTATGCCCGCCCGAGAAGCACTGTCAAATGCCTCTGTTTTAGTGCTTGGGTTTTCTACCAAAGTCATCTATATTTCCAGGGTTCGCCCTCTCGGAGCCCTCGCCCCTTCGGGGCTCAAAGAGAACTCTCTATCCCGACGATGTATCCCCGGTGCGATCCCTTACAAGAGCAACCGTCTTGCCTTCGAGATGCGTCTTGGTGAAGGCGCTGGCCTCGCGCCCGAACTACTCGACCGCTTTGGTGGGGTGCTTTGTCTCTGGCGTGTCCACTCCCATGAGCCGGACGGTGTAGCTGTTCCCCTCGAAACGAACCTGAATGGTATCCCCATCCATCACCCGCTCGACGCGGGCTGTAACTGGATCGAGTTGGGCGCTCGTGATAAACGAGGCACCGGCGATCAAAACACCCAACCCGATCAGTTTGCCTTTGGGGTGCATTTTCATTGTCAAACCTCCCGCTCCGTGATTCTCTCAATGTCCCATTGGTTTTCTTTCGCATCGTAGCCATTGACAAAAGCAGCTTCTTCCACGAAACGGCGTCCCTCACGGCGCGTCATGTGAATCACCATAGCGATGCCGTCCACCACGCCCCTACAGGTGACTTCCCAGGGAAGCTCACCGCCGCGAACCTCACCGACTACGATATGATCCGGTCGGTGACGCAGCGCGTGGCGCACGAGATCGCGGATTGTGACCGCTCCTTCCTGCAAGCCGCGAGCCTCGAAGCGGACACAATTCGAGCGCTCGATGCGAAGCTCCAACGTGTCCTCGATGGCGACAATACGCTCGTCCTCCGGTAGCAGTTCAATAAGCGCATTGAGAAGGGTGGTCTTGCCCGATCCGGTTCCACCTGAAACCAGGATGTTCCGCCGCGAGCGCAACATCCGCTCCGCTTCCTTCCGCACGTCCTCGGGGAGCGCGCCTTGCGCCACGAGATCCTCCGCCGAGAACGCCCGCTTTCCGAAGCGCCGGACAGTGATTGCCACCGTGGGGCTTGCGGGCGGGACACAGATGGCAACCCGCGAGCCGTCGTCCAGGCGGGCATCGACAATCGGCGAGCTTGCCGGGTCCAAGCCCAAAGGACGGGCGATGTGGATGGCCGCCCGTAGGAGGGCCGATTCGTCCAGGCGCGGCGCTTCGTGTGCCGTCAACCGCCCGGCCCGCTCAACCCACACATTGCCGGGGCCGTTAATCATGATCTCGCTGACTTCGGAATCTTCCAGGGCGCTTTCCAATCCCGGTAGAAACGGTTTCAGGTGTTCCAGTCCACTCGCGGCGCTCATATTTGGCCTGCTTCCTTGGCTCTCCAATACGAATGTTCGAGGGGCAGATAGTGAGGTTTCAGGTAGACCCGGCGCGGTTCAAGCGATTGCGCCCCGTCATAAGGCAGACAGATCGCTTGACAGTTTCCAAGCAAGGCAAAGTCTCGCGGGTGAAACACGGCCTCGCGCTGCTCCCGGAATGATTTGGTCGCGCCGATGCTGCCGCCGCCTCCACCGGCCCGGCCTGAGAGCGGGGAGACTTCCGCCCGCTTGGAAGTCTCGCTGATCGTGTACATTCCCTTGATCTTGGCAACCTGCCCGCACAGCTCGCTGGCAATCTTGGCGGATGCGTCGTCGCTCAGAGACAGGAAGATCCGAGTGCGAAGCGTCTGTAACAGCGAGCGCCATGCTTCGGAGCTTCCCAACACCGCCCGCAACGAGGAAATAGATTGCGTGGCGACAATCGGGATGCAGCGGCATTGCCGGGTCAGGGCAAAGGATTTTTCATCGCCCGATGGATCGTCCTCGCCCACCGAAGCAAAGGCTTGATATTCGTCACAGATAAAGACGGCGGGCCGGAAGTAGACCCCCGGCTTCTCCTTCATCTTGGCCGGGCGCATGAGAAGCGCCTGGAGCCAGGCGTTCTTGAGCATCACGCCCACTGCGCGGGCCAGCGCCAGGTTCGATCCGGCGGGCATGTTCAAGGCCAGCACCTTGCCCCCCTCGATCAGTTCATAGAGCGGGGGCAAATGTCGCGGCCCCTCGATTCGGTCCGCCCCCGCCTTCCCGGGTATAGGTTTCTTTTCTTCATCCTCTCCGTCCGGTTTCTTGTCCGATTCCAAACCCGCCGCCACGCCAGCGCCCGGCCACTTGTCCGGCTCCTGGGAATGGCCGTCCCCGGCGGACGGCTCCTGGGTTTCTTGCCCCTTCCGCGTAGCGTCCAGTGCCGCTTTTTTCCGCGCTTGCGCCTGAACGGAAATGGCTTGCGGATCGTCGGGGACTTCCGGCGCATCGGGGCAAAACACCTTCGCCACATCCGGCATATCGAACATGGCAAGGAACACCGAAACCCCCTCCACAATCGAGGACTTCACTTTGTTGTCCAGCGTTTGCCAGTCATTGACAAACCAGCGCTTCACCGCCTCCACCCGTTCTCTCACTTCGTCACCGGGGCCGGGGTCCCAAACTACCCGGTAAGTGAGTTTGAGTTCGTCCAGTTTGTTGCGTAGCGGGCGGCTGTAGACGGCTTGCTGTTCTTCCATGTCGACCGCCCCTTTTCACACCCATTCAGCCAGCTTTATTTTGTTCGCGGCCACTAGATTAGCCCGGACGAAAACCGTCCCTTTATTCAACTCGTCGCTCAGTTTTTCCGCTTGCTCGATCTTGGACGCAAAAAGCGCCGGGTCGATGGCGCAGCGGTAGACCTGCTGCAACGTCACCCACCGCTCCGGGAATACCCGGTGAAGCTCGATGATCCAGCGGACCAGATTGGTATAGGCTTGCTGCCAGAAAGGCTCCTTGCCCTTCCCGAATAGCTGGTTGAGCAAGCTGGAAACGGTGTAGGCCAGCGAGTAGGAATCGAGCCACCAGGCCGAGAGCGGGTTCCATTGCCAGCGGCCCTTCATGCCCAGCTCAATGTAGTCCTTTCCACGGCCCGCTTCGATCAGGATTCGGCGGATGTCGTGACAGAAATCTCCCTTGACTTCGAGCATGAGCGCCGCCGCCCGCTTCTGTGGATTCTTCGCTTGCCAGCCGAGAAGCTGACGGGCGAAGGGGTGCATGCAAGCCGAAGTCTTCCCGGACCCCACCGCCCCGAAGATCGCCACTCCGGTATACAGGCCCCGCTCCGGGATGGTGAGCCAGGAGGGATTGAAAATCTCACGCGCCTCGACCGGGTGATGGACCTCCCCGATCACGATTGCCGGGGCCTTTTGCCGGGGCGAAAGCGGCCACGCCGGAAGCCCACCGAAGGTGGCGAAATCGCGCCCGCGCCCCTCCAGCCAGACCTTCCAAACCGACAGGAAAATAAGGCCCACGAGCATGACCAAGACGAAGGGTGAAACGTAGTACCAGAGCATCACCCACCCGTAGAAGTTCGGGGTGTGGTAGTCCATCAGATCGAGCAACGGATTCTCGTCAAGCGCCGGGAAGGGCCGCCGGACAAAGCTCCAGACGGCGTACCCCAGCCCGCCGAAAAACAGCAGAACGTGAGGAATGAATCGCCTCCATTTCATAGGTCCGTTTCCCTTCTTTCAGCGGCCCGCCTGGGGCCTGCTCCGAGCCTTCCCGCAGGGATCAATAAGGACGAGAGCGACCCCCATGGGGCCGGATAGGGGCATGTCCCAGAATGCCGCTATCGGGGCTACATGACCCCCCGCTTTTTTGGGGGGTCGCTCTCGTCCTCCCCAATTTTTCTGGATCGGCGCGGGGTAGGCCGATGAGTAGTGGATAAACCGATAAGAATGAGAAAGATAAAGGAATGTGGATTTGCCGCATCTCTTGTCCAAATCTTGCCACACCCCCCCCTCTGAGGGTGTGGCATTTAACATGCGGTCATTTGTGGCACGAAAAACCCTCCGATTTGTCCTCTCTTTCATCCGGTTTCTTCCGAGTCCGCAAACCGGGTGGCCCGCCATGTTTCGTAGTCGTCAATCGAGACCCCTTCCGTCACCTTCGCCTCCGGGAGACTTTCGAGTTCCGCGCCCTTTTTCATCGCCGTATTGAATCCCCCGTACTCGGCCAGCACCGTTCCATCATTGGTCCGTAGAGCGGTGTCGATCCTCTTGATTTCCTGCTGCAACGTCCGCCCTTCCCCGGTCTCCTTCGGGGCGGTCGCGGCCCACACGCGCAGCACACGCGCCGTCCGATCCACGGTTTCATTCTCCGCCCCAATTCCGATCACCCGGACCTGCCGACCCTTCTTGCGGAGCGCATCCCAAAGCTGCCCATGCGCGGCTCCCCACGAGTGCAACTCCCGATCCGTCTGGTGGCCTGGATCGACGTAGGCGAAGGTGACGGTTCGAGCGTCACCGGCCAGGGGAAGTTTGAGCGCAAAGTAGCGTTTCTGCGCTCCCACAGCGTCGTAGTAAATCCGTCGCGGAATCAACCGGCGCGAGAGGCCAAGTTCTTCAAAAAATGCGACCTTCTCCGGCTCGGCGGGGAGCCAGTTCATGCCCGGATGCTCCAGAACGAAGTCGAGCGAGAGGAGCCGACGCATCACCACCGGCTGACGGGCCTTGCGCCGGTGGCGGATGTTCTCGACTCCAAGCGCCCGGTAGATCGGCTTGCTCGATATCCGGCACGTCTTCCCTCCCCCATTGAACACCGGACCTTGGCCCTCGACCGCCGCCTTGCGATCCTTCAATGCCTTCACAAAGCGCAGCGCCCGCTTTCGATCCGCATCAAAGTAGTGACAGAATTGAGCGCGGGTGAAGACGCCGCTATGCAGACACACGAGCGCGATCCACTCCGCCTCCGACCCGGTCCAGCCGAGCGGTTCCAGTTTTCGTTCCCGGCCTCGCAAGTGCTCGATCATCATTGCTCGCCAGTGACGATGGCCCGGTCGCCTTGCAGATAACTGATAACGATACCCATAGGGTTGAACCCGATCAGGTCCGGGGGGATTTCATCGAGAAACAGGAATTGAAGTGAGAGGGTCCAGCGCTCCCGGCTTACTTCGTTCGCCATCACCATCCGCACCAGATCGAAATCGGCCGTCGCGCTGTGCGGCTCCCGGGGGTTGGCCTGAATCCTCAAAACGACGCGATCCACCTGAAACTCGTCCTTTGCCGCGCCCGCCGCGAGAAGGGCGATATTCCGGCTCTCGGCGCGAAACGAGGCGTTGGCAAGTTCTGTCGTCAGGAAGCGCAGACTGCGGGACCAGTTCTCTTGAACGGTGGCCCGCCGCCGCGAGTAGAAGTCGTAAATAAAACGATTGAGAAAGTATTTGGTGGTGGGGTCCAGCGGATCGGCCTGGGCCTCCATCACTTCGTAGGCGACGGCCTCCGCCCGTCCCACTTCATCGACCCTCACGACGATGGGCCGTGGCGGATCGACCGACACAATGCGAATGACGACGACGATGAGCAAGAGCAAGCCGATTCCCAACCCGATAGAGAGCACCCGGAGATGACGGTTGGAGTGGATGGCCTCGCCCCATATTTCAGCGTGTATCCCGTCAGCGAAAGTGGGACACATAGGGCCGAGAGTTAAGAGAGAGTTGGAAGGTTTGAGGGGGTGAGATCTCACCCCCTCAAAGGGCTGATCTTGACAGCCCATCAGAGCAAGCCGATGCTGGTCATGGCACAACCAAAAGGAGAACGCTATGACCACAGACGTCGTCAAACAGATCCGTAGGGCCACCCGCCGGAGATTCACGGCCGAAGAGAAGATCCACATCGTTTTGGAGGGGCTCCGCGGAGAGATTCCCGTCACCGAACTGTGCCGCAAAGAAGGGATTCAACCTTCGATCTACTACAAGTGGTCCAAGGCCTTCCTGGATTCGGGCAAAAACGGTCTAACCCGGGAGACCCAACGGAATGCGACTTCCGGTGAGGTGCGTCGCTTGAAGGAGGAGAATGAGGCCTTGAAGAAGGCGGTGGCCGAGACGGTAGTGGAGAACCAAAAGCTAAAAAAAAGTTTGGGCCTGTAAGGCGAAGGAGGTATCAGAGGATGCTCAGCGAGCACAAGCTGGAAGTTTTAAGGACAGTGGAGGCCTCCGAGTTACCGGTCCGGGAGGTGCTGGATCAACTCGAGATCCCCCGCTCGACCTACTATCGCTGGAGACACCACTTTCGAAAGAGGGGGTTGGCAGGCTTGCGGGACCGTCCCCCAGGATCAGGACGGGTTTGGAATCAGATCCTGCCCAAAGAACGGGACCGAATCCTGGAGATGGCGCTGCTGTTTCCAGAGTGGTCCTCACGAGAAGTGAGCTGCCAGGTGACGGATAGGTGCGGATTTACGGTCTCGGAATCCTCGGTCTACCGGATTTTGAAAGCGGAAGGGCTGATTCGGGAGGTTCAACTCCGGAGCTTTCCAGCCGAATCGGAATATCGAATCAAGACGACCCGACCCAACCAGCAGTGGCAAACGGATGCGACCTATCTTCTGGTCAAGAACTGGGGCTGGTACTATCTGATCTCAGTACTGGATGACTTTAGCCGGAGGATCCTGGCCTGGGGACTTCACACGGCCATGCGTGCTGGAGACTTCAGCCAGGTGGTCGAGGCGGCTTGTGAGAGAACGGGTGTGGAACAGGCTCCGTTGTCTGATCGGCCCCGGCTGGTGACAGACCGCGGACCGGCTTTGATCTCCAAAGACTTTGGTCAGTATCTGGAGACCAAGGGACTGGGCCACATCCTGGCCTCACCCTATCATCCCCAGACCAACGGGAAGATCGAACGCTACCATCGTTCCTGCAAGGAACGCATCAACCTAATGGTCTGGGAGACACCCGAGGAGTTGGAGCGAGAAATCGCGGTCTTTATCGACTACTACAACTCCAGGCGCTATCACGAGGCCCTGGGTAACGTCACACCCGATGACATGTACTTCGCAAGACGAGATTCCATCCACACAAAAAGGAGAAGATTGAAAGGAGTCACCCTTGCCCGTCGGCAGGCGATCAATGCTAAACTAGCCCGATCAGCATCGGTTCCCACTGTCTCTTAGCTTGGAACCCCAAATGTCCCATTCTCGCTGAAGACGTACAGTGGGAACAGATCCTTGATCAGCGGACCACGATCTTGCGAATCGTCATCTCATCCAAGGCGGGTCTTCGAACCGGATCGTTTCCCTGAACGACCGCCACAACGGCGCTCTCGGCAAACAACTTCTTGATATCGTCGGGAATCCCTTCGTTTGCCAATTCGCTTCCTATCTTTTCCACCATCTCCGGGTGATCGGTCAGATAGTCTGCCAGACACGGCCACTTCAACTCCATGAGGGTCCACAGCGCCAAGGGCCCCGTTTCAATATCGCAGCCCCCCAACAGAGCAATCGCTTTTCGAAACGCATAAGCGTTGACAAATCTCTTCATGGAACGGGGATTGGGATCCAGCAAATCGACGAACGGCTGCAAAAGGTGCTCGCTCTTCTTGCGGGCAGCAGGCTTCATAATTCGCTTGGCGGCAACACCCAGCAAGGCCTGCTGAATAAGAACGTCGCCTCCATAGTCGTGAATCTTAAACAGGATCTTCTCTTCGTCACTCTCCTTACCTATGATTTTTTCGGCTTCCTTTTCGGCACGCAGAAGCTCAGCCTCCACTTGTTTCGGGCTCTTGGAGGTTTTCATTTGTACGAGCCGATCCCAGTATCGCCTCTGGGTAGCATCACTCATCCTCGGCACCGGAGCTGAGATTTGAAACATCTTCTCGAGGAACAGATGGGAAAGAGGGTGCCCCACCCCGCCGATCGATCCGTTGAATTCCCCGTAGGAGTGGTCATAACTGGCTCGCAGCCATTTCCGATCTGCGGCAACCACGAAAACGACTTTGGACTCATGAAAGAGGGTCTGAATGCCCTGTAACAGTTCGACCCCATAGCTCCCTTCGCAGCGGTCAAGATCGTCGATAAAAACGGTGCAGGGTTGGCAGGCCCCTTGAACCATCTTCTTGAAATGCCGAACAATCATGGGCACGGGATCCCGGTGATGCTCCATAAACATCTTGGCCGAGCGCCTTGATCCCATGAGCCAAAAGCGACTCAAAATAACACCCACGCCCCAAAGCGTCATCAATCCGGGCAGGGCCCTGAATATGATCTCAACATTTCCCGCCAGGTCCGCCCTGGTCATGAACCAGATGCCCCAGAGAATCAGGGCCACCGTGAGAATCTGAAAAGCCCGACCGGCCTGAAAGCGCCACCACCGGTCCCGGATCACCAGCCGCAAGGCACGAAACAGGCTGATCCTTCTGAGTGCGCGGAACCTTTGCCGGTAGATGGCGTTGAGTAGAGCCCACCAGGGAGGGCCAATTTGCTGATGGCGCCAGGCGTTGAAGTCAACCACCAACCACTTTTGTCCCACCCTCCCCGAAACAAGTTCCTGGCGCAGGAAGTTAAGCACCGACGTTTTTCCGGACCCCCAGGGCCCGTAGATCAATACCCCGAAGGCCTCTCCAGGCATCTCTTCCGTCTTGCGAGTGGCGGTCCATTGGCTCTTATCAGGCCTGGCCCAGACTTCATGGATTCGTGCTGCCAGAATCTGGGCAAAGGGCCTTCCTCCCAATTCATCGATCTCCGTCGGATTATCGGAATGGGTAGGGACCAAGTCGGTGGGAGCTCCCGAAAATACCTCCGGCTCCACCTCTGCTGTCTTTGCCGTTTCCAGGGTCTCGGCAGCAGGCTCCTCTTCTATGATCGGTTCCGGTTCCAGGTTTTCGGCAACAGGAGGCTCCTCCAGGGTCGATGCCGGTTCCAGGTTCACGGAGGCGGCTTGCTCTTCCATGATCTCTTCCCGTTCAAGGGTGGCCACGGCTGACCGCTCCGGTGCTGTGAATACCGGCTCCAGGTTTTCGGCAGCGGACGGCTCCGGTGTGTCAGCCCCCTCAAAGCTTTGGGCAGCGGGCGGCTCCTGACCCCATGGCGACTCATCCTCAATATCCACCGCCGGCGGCGTGCTCGTCTCCGGGGATGGCTCGGACTGGGCATTCCCATCCAGGATGGCTGAACTCAACTGCTGCGGGGTCAGATTCGCCGCATCGGCCAGGAGGGTCCCCGTCAAGTCCGCTCCCGTGAGATTCGCTCCCATGAGGTTGGTTCCTTTGACCACCGCTGCTCTGATCTTGGCATGAGTCAGGTCGGCCCCATTGAGGTTGGCCTCACTGAGGTCTGCCTCATCGAGCTTGGCCTGGCTCAGATTCACTCTCTCGAGGTTCGCTCCGATGAGCTTCGCTCCCATGAGGTTGGCCTCCGTGAGATTGGCCTCGCTCAGATCTGCCTCGCAGAAGTTCACTCCCACAAGGTTCCCCTGGCTCAGGTCTACTCCCTTCAGATTGGCGCCCATGAGATTCGCTTCGCTCAGGTCCGCCCTGGTCAGATCAGCATCTGGGAGATCCATCTCCATGAGCTCCGCCTTGTAGAGGTTGGGACTCTCATCAGGATGTTTTTTCCTCCATTTATTCCAGGCCTTTTTGCCCTTCTGTAAGATCTTCAGATGTTCCGGTTTGGCCATCGTGTTGAACCTTTCAAACTCAAGACTGGGGCAGCAAATCCTGCCAGCTCACGGAGAACAACTCTCATTTCAGTGTCCTATATATAGTCAGAGTCTTTCAAGCGAGAGTCCCTTCGCCTGGGGCTTGCGGGCCTTCACCCGCCCCGCTATAATCCTCAAATTGGAACGAAAGAGTTTGGAACTTATTCCCTTATTAACCCGTTGGAGGAAACAATGACTTACTACGGAGCAAGAGAGCTGAGTGAGAGTTTCCGGACCGTCCGGAAAAACACCATCATCACGGCCGAAGACATTCCGGAGGATCAGTACAACTTTCAGGCGACCCCCGACACGGGCAGCGTGGCCCAGCGGCTGGTTCACATCGCGGTTGCCTTCAACTTCCAGCACCAGATCCACGCCGTCGAGGCCAGGACCACTCTGGAGGGCTTTGACTTTCCCTCACTGATGCAGCGTCTCAGAGCGGAAGAGGAGCAGCCCCGAAACAAGGAAGAGATCATCGAGCTGCTGCGCAACAATGGAGAAAAGTGGGCCCAATGGGTGGAAGGACTCTCTGAGGAATTCCTGGCGGAACGTGTGGGCATGCCACACGGTGGGCCCCCTCCTGACAAGAGCCGGTTGGAAATGATCCTTTCCGTCAAAGAGCACGAGATGCATCACCGGGGCCAGCTGATGCTGATCCAGCGCATGCTGGGAATTGTGCCTCACCTGACGCGTGATATGCAGGCCCGCCTGGCCCAGATGCAGGATACAGCGAAGGCTTAGTGTCTCGTTCCCTCAATACGGTGACGTTTGTGGCGAGCGCGACCTCGATTCAGTACTCCAACAGGCTCCCAGCCGGTATTTCTCACACCTGATCGTAGCGAGGCGGTGGAGACGGCTGTGGATACAAGGGGCGTGACCCGCAGGTATCCGCAGCCGGAGTAGATTGGATGTGAGAAATACGGGCTAGAGGTGAAAAAATGGTGTATATCTGGGTTGAGACCGTTGATGAACTACCCTTCCCCTGACTTTGGTGACCTTCGTCACAAGTAAAGCTTCTCCGATGCTACTAAAATCTTCTGTGCAGGAGACTGGTGAGTCTCCGAAGACAGAGATAGATGTTAAAAAGAAAGGAAGATGAACCCTCAGTGAGTGGTTCATTCATCGTTTCAACGATTATTTTAAAGGGGGTACGACATATCATGGAAAAAAGAACGCTTGTATTTGTCTTAACGCTTGCTCTCTTCAGTCTAGCCAGTCTATCGGCTCAGACCTCTGATTTTGAGGTGACGAACGCTGTCGTGACTACCAGGATCGAAAATCGGATGCCGGAAGTCCAAACAGCAGACAACAAGTTCGCCTCTTCGGTCGGGAGGCTCTTCTATTTTACGAAGGTCGAACGAGCTATGGAGCCCACCTCCATTCTCCATGAATGGTACTGGCAGGGCGAATTGCTTGCCGCTGTTGAACTCGATATCAGGTCCAATAACTGGAGAACCTGGAGTTCAAAGGAAATTATGCCTCACCAAACCGGGAGATGGACGGTAATCGCGAAAAGGCCCGACGGTAGCACAGCTCAAACCACTTCCTTCTCTCTCGAGCCTGATACCCGGACCGTCGAACTGGAGATTCAAAGTACTCCTGGAGACGCGATCGTTTATGACGGCAGCAACATCCTGGGAAGCACGGGCGAAGATGGCCTTAATGTCGTGCGATTCTGGGAAGTGGGTGACTACACGTTGGACATAGCCAAGGCTGGCTATGAGTCTGGGTCCATCAGGATCAGTGTTGAGAGAGAACCCACTCGCGTGAATAAGATGATCACGCTGACGAGGCTGGAGTAACCAACTCCCCAGTCATCTCACCGAACATTTTAGGTTTGTGTCCCAGCGTCGCTCCATTCTCTGAGCTATTCGAGCGCCTTCCAAACGCAACCTTTGTCACACTGGCGGGTGGTGTCCCGGAGTTAGGACACCACCCGCCGGTTGTCAGACCATCCCTCTAGAATTCAGGGGAGTGCCGTCCTTTGGACGGTTGAAACTGTCAACCTCAGGAGTTTGGGAGAACCCGATCGATGGCTCGCGGCAAGAAGAGTTCGTCGAAGCAGGAATCCGAGGATGCTGCTTTAGCTTCACAGGGAAAATCCTTGGAGGATGCTTTAGCCTCCAAGAAAAAATCGTCACAGGATGCTTCACCTCTGAAGAAAAAAGCCGCCGAAGACGCTTTAGCTTCCAAGACCAAATCCTCGGATGACATTTTAGCCCTGAAGCTCGATGCAGAAAGGCGGAAGAGTGAGGCTGAGAGAGTCAAACTCTGGCTTGAAGCAGAGGAGATCCGAAAACGCCTCCACAGCAAGTGGTACCAGCAAACCCCGACAATGCTGCAATGGTCCGCTGCCGGAGTCGTGGCTGCGGTACTTCTTCTCACCTGGGTGATTGGTTTTCGGCCTGTCTTGGAGTACGAGCAGGAGATCGCAAGACTGCGGGGTGAAGCAGCATTGCTGGAAAGTCAAAAGCTGGCCCATCAAAACACTCTAGATCAAGCTGACAATGAGCAGAGAGCCGAAGAACTCCAAAGAAAAGACAAGACCATCAAGGAAGAACTGGCATTTCTGGCTGCCGAGCGTGAAAATCTCCAAGCTTTGCTGACCCAAACCGAGAAAGACAAGACCCAACTGGCCGAACGTTACGTACGGCTCGCCTCCGACTATGACAACATGGCCCAAAGGCAGCAGTTTACGGAAAGACAACGAGTGCAATTCGCTAATCTGGCGGAATCCGTGTCGGCAGAAGTCGAAGCGTTGACCCGTGACATCGAAGAAATTCAGAAAGCCGTGCAGGAATCTGAAGCCAGGGTTCGAAGCATTCAGACCCAATTGGACACCCGTGAAATACGAGGGACCAAGACCCGGATCGTCCACAGCAAAGAAAGCACGGAAGATGCTGCCCAGATTGAAGAACGGCTGAGTGAATTGGGAGCGGATGTTCAACGCAGCCCTTATCCTGAGAAGGACTGGACAACGAGCACGGCACTGTTCTATTACGACGACTCCACGCTGACATCGGCGATACAGATTCAAACAGCGATCGCTGATATCGTACAGGTGGAAATGATTCAGAGTTCTACCTTGCCTGTCGACTGGACAACATCCACACCCAAGGCTGCCACCAACGAGGAGCCTCTCCGCCCGGTGCTGCCACTTGCCTCCTGGGTGGAAACCACTCTTTTGCAAGCGGGCTTCGAGCTAGTGTTAATGCTCGAGTAGCTGTCTGCCCGCACCCCCATTCTTCCTCGAGCGACCATTGCCTTTCCCTTCCTGTAGACCTGTTGAAGCCAGTATGGCGAGAGGATGGGGAGGACAAGGGGCCTGAGAGTCGCGCTGGCTTCGTGGCGAAAACTATGATTGATCGAAATGACTTCGGAATAAGCTGGAACGGAGAAATGGAAAAAGGCGGCGGCAGCGTGGGCAACAATGTCTCTATTACTATAGATGTAGAGGCGCTTCTGGGGCAGAAGCAAGCCAGGTCTAGCCGGGACTATGCATAATCCCGGCTAGGAAATCTTCAGGGGAAACAGCCGGTCAAAATTTCCACCAAAAAACTTTTCCTTCGTCGGGTCATCCACCCCGATCCTCTCCAAAACAGCACCTTGCTCCTCCCAAAGCGCGCGCTGCCACCCGCGCGGGAAAAAAGAGGAGTCGGTACCAAATAGAAGCCGATCGGGCCCCACCACTTCGAGTGCCTGACCAAACACATTTTCAAGAGTCAGAGAAGGGTGGTACTTCATCCAACTGTTGGAACTGGACGTGTCCAGGTAAATATTCGGACAAAGGTCCGCTACCATGAGCGCCTCCCTAAAGAGCCCAGCTCCGAAATGAGGAATGATCATGGGCACCTCTGGATAACTCAGCGCAACGGAATGTAAATCGAGCGGGTTGGAGAAGCGCAGGGCAAACCGGCTGGCCAGCCCCAGTTTCTTTCGCACGCCGAGGGACAGCACCCCGCAATGGACGAAAACCACGGCTCCATCCAGGGAGGCCGCAGTTTCAAAGACCTGGATAGCCTTGTCTTCATACACATGAAACTGATGCATTGCCGGAAACAGGCAGATGCAACGTAAACCAAGTTCGTCAACGGCCCAGCGAATTCTCTCCGCTGTTTTCTCCCGGGTAGGATTCACCATGAAGAACCCAACAAACCTTTCAGGATGCTGGGCCACAGCAACGGCTACGGATTCTTCGTCACCTGGGACACTGGCGATCAGGGCAGCCCGGTCGACCTGGTTGGGGTCCAGTTCCTGGACCCAGCGCTGAGCCAACGCTTCGGGGGATTGGGGGGCCTCCCAGCCCAACGACCGGGTGACCTCCCCGACAGGATCCCCAACCTCTTGAAGGCCTTTCTCTGTGGCCAGCTTCTGAAAGAAGACAGTCGAAAAAAAATGACAGTGACAGTCGTTGAGGGGCGGATTTGTGGACATCCAGGGGACTCTAGCACGAGCTACGCATAAATTCTCTACTGCAGTGACGAGAACCTATACACGATCCGGGCTAGTTGTGCATTCTCATGACATTATTCATAAGGGGAAGTCTGCTGATAGGAGACAGACCACCCAGGCTCTGATGTTGGCGGTGATGATTATAGAAGTGAAGCCAGGGGCGAAGCCAGCGAAAACGGTGGCCTGAAGTGCGGTAGGGGAAGCGGTAGGCCCACTCACGGAGGAGAGTCTGGATCAAGCGTTCTGCTTTGCCGTTGGTTTGAGGCCGGTAAGGACGGGTGCGGAGGTGGCGAAGCCCCAGTTGCTGGCAAAGACCCTGGAAAGCGTGGGAGACATAACAGGAACCGTTATCGGTCAGGACCTGTTCTACCCGGATACCCAGCTTTTGGAACCAGAGGACGGCTCGGCCGAGAAAAGCCATAGCCGATTGTTTGCGCTCGTCCGGGAGAACTTCGACATAGGCCAATCGAGAGTTATCGTCGATACACACATGGACAAACTCCCATCCCACTCCCCGAGCTCGACGCCGTTTATCTCGAGTGATGCGATGCCCCACACCAGCAATCCTGCCCAGTTTTTTGATGTCCAGGTGCAACAACTGCCCAGGATGGTCGCGCTCGTAGCGACGAGCGGGCTGTGCAGGCTCCAGGCTCTTCAAGCGTCCCCATCCGGCTTGTTGCAGGATCCGGGCCACGGTGGAGCGGGCCAGACCCAAACGAGCGGCAATCTCGGCTGCCACCATTCGACGACGGCGAAGACGGTAAATTGCCTCTCGATCCCGCCTCGGGGTCTGCCGGGCAATCCGAGCGGGTCTGGAAGACCAGTCTTCCAGACCCGCTCGGCCTTGGGCTTGATAACGAGCCAGCCACTTGTAGACGGTCCGCTCACTGATCCCCACCGACTGAGCCACCTCCTGGACCGATTGTCTTTGCTCTTTCACTCGTCGGATGATCAGTTCTCGACTTCTTGGGCAGGTTCGGGCATTCTGGTGGATGTCCATTCGGGTTCTCCTTTCGGTGCTGATGGTCTAATCTTCCAATCAGCATTGCCGAAAAGACTCGGATGGACAACCCCTTTTACTGAACAACCTGTTGAGAGTTCACAGCTAGTCCGGGGATGACTATGTGTACAAGCGAACTCTCCTGATCACTTGCAGGAAACGAATTTCAGCCGTTTACAAACCTTCCGCAGGCAGCACTGGAGGATCTATCAGAATCGAATCTGATTTTTCGTCTGCCCCCTGCCTGAGCTCTTCCGGATATCGCAACTTCCGCAGTGCCTTGGCTTCAATCTGGCGAATCCGTTCTCGAGTGACGGAGAACCTTTGCCCAACCGTCTCCAGAGTCTCTTCCGATGAATCGCCGATACCGAACCGCATACGGATGATCTGCTCTTCCCGTGGGGTTAGGGTCTGCAAGAGGGTCGCCGTTTGGTCTTTCATACTGATATCGATCAAGACTTCGGCAGGGGAAGCTGCGCTGCGGTCTTCGATGACATCACCGAGGTGGCCGTCTTCGTCTTCGCCGATGGGAGTTTCAAGTGAGATGGGTCTTCGGGTGAGCGCGAGCATCTCCCGTACCTGACCCACGGAACTGTTCATTTTACGGGCAACCTCTTCGGAAGTGGGCTCTCGACCATACTCCTGCACTAAGGAGCGTGAGGTCAGGATCAGCTTATTGATCCTTTCAATCATGTGCACAGGAATTCGGATCGTCCTCGCCTGATCGGCAATGGCTCGTGTGATGTTCTGGCGAATCCACCAGGTTGCATAGGTGGAGAACTTGTAACCCCTTTGATACTCGAACTTATCGACGGCCTTCATCAAGCCGATATTCCCCTCTTGGATCAGATCGAGGAACTGAAGTCCCCGTTTGAGATACTTCTTGGCAATCGAGACCACCAATCGCAGATTGGCCTCGACCAATTCCTTTTTCGCGATCTCCGCTTCTAACTCTCCCTCCTGAATTGCCGCCAAGGTTCGTTTAAGCCCGGCATGTGAGGCCAATGCCTCTGCTTCAATTTCCTTGATCTCCCTGCCAATCGCTCGCAGGCGCGATCTCACCTTTTTGGCTTCATTATCTTTCAGTGGAGATTCCAGTAGCTTCTTCAGTCGCTTCGATTCCCTCTCCAGTGCGACGATGTTCCCGACTGTGGTCCTGAGAACATCCACAAGTTCCTGGCGAATCGAAGAGGTAAGCTCCAGATCGCTAATGAGGTGAGCTATGGAAATACGACAGCGCGCCATTCGCCAACGCAACCCCTTGTACGCCTTACTGCCTTTCCTACATCGGCGCAGTCGCTTTCTGATCCTTTCGAACTCGACATCCAGGGCGGCGATTTCATCGATACGCTTGAGAACCCACCTGCGCCGCTTTTCAAGAAGCGCCTCCTTGATCTGGTCCTTTCCACATTCCACCAGGTTCCTGATCGTCAAATCACCGCTCCTGAGTCCCTCACCATACTTCACAATCTGCCCGGCAACGACCGGCGAACGCGACAAGGCTTTCAAGCCGCTCTTGTGACCTCTTTCAATCCTCTTGGCAACCTCGACCTCTCCCTCTCGAGTCAAAAGAGGGACGGCGCCCATCTTCCTCAGATAGACGCGGACGAGATCATCGGACTGATCCAGACCTTGGATCTTGGAATCAGGCTCCCGATGCTCATCATCCATGAGCCAGATTTTTTCTTTCACGCTTTCTCATCTCCTGATGTCATAGCCATCTGCAATTCAAGACGTTGTTTGAGTCGATTAGTTCCCAGCAAAAGACTTGGCCGAATCTCAAACTCCGTCAACCAGTCCTTTCAACTATTCGCGATCACACCGTTTATAGAGTCAGAGACCTTCCAGGATTCTCCAGGAACCGATGTCACACACCCGGGTGCCCTCCCTCGCGTACCACTGACCATTGATATCGATGTATTGCGGTGAGTTGGGGGACGCAACTCACCTAACTCTCGAGCACGCTCCGTCAGGTCGGCGCTTTCGTCGCTTCATGACGAGAACCTATGCATAATCCGGGCTATAACGCACACGAACTCTTTTTTATACTATTGTATCTAAAAATTATACTACAATCAGTTTCTTGGTGTTGAAGGCGAGTGGTGGAGGTCCAGGAATATTCCATAAACCCCAATTTATCAAATGGTTATGAGAGAGTCTTCTACTGAGAAACTGTTGGGAGGCTACGAGATGGAGGGGAAAAGGTGTTTTCGGAGGTCGAAAGGGGGATACGAGGCTCGATTCCCTGGGAGAACGGTTCCCACACTACGACGCCAAGACTGAGGGCTAAACCGAATAGGCCTGGCCCTGTTGCGTTTTCGCATCAAGCAATAGAGAAGCAGTCCAGTTAACATGGCAAAATGGGCCCCTTGAAAAATCGGTGAAATATCAGAGAGAGTGTAACCAAGACATCAGCAAAGAACTGTGATCACGGTCACACAGCAGGCTTCCCTGGTCGACCTCGGGTAGGGTATTTCAGAGAAGGGGAAGATCCATACTCCTGACCCTTGGGATTAGGATGTCGAACAGCGATACGGAAACCGCCTATCATTATCACGAGCAGACCAAGCACTCCTACCGGAGCGTCCGTTCCGATGCCCACTCTTTGGATTTTTCCAATCAGCCCATTCCTTTTAAGACCTATCCTGGGCTGGAGCCCATACCACTCCCGCACCAATGGGAAGAGACAGAGATCACTGCCCTTTCGGCGGTCTCCGCAATAACAGCCCCCACAAAGAAGAAAAGCATTCCCAATTTAAGCGATCTGGCGCGGCTGCTCTATTTTTCGGCAGGAACTACCAAACAAAAAGATTATCCCGGGGGAACTTTACTGTTTCGGGCAGCCTCCTGCACGGGAGCGCTCTACGAAGTCGAACTCTACGTGGCCTGCGAGGACCTGCCCGACCTGCCGGCAGGGATCTACCATTTCAGCCCCAGAGACTCTGCCTTATACCGCTTGCGCGAAGGCGACTATCGGGCGGTGGTCGCTCGGGCCAGTGGAGAAGAACCCAATGTGGTGGTCGCTCCTGTGCTCATCCTTTCGACCGGAACCTACTGGCGCAACGCCTGGAAGTACCGGGCCCGAACTTATCGTCATTTCGGCTGGGACAATGGCACGATAGTCGCTCACTTGCTGGCTATGGGCTCAGCCCTGCAGTTACCGATTCGTTTGATCCTGGGTTTCGTGGACAAGGAATTGAATCAACTGCTGGATCTGGATACCCAGCGCGAAGTGGCACTGTCCGTCGTCTCTGTGGGCACCACCACCCGGAAAGCTACCGAGCCCTCGACGAAAGTAGAAGCACTGGGACTGCCCACTCTGCCTCTTTCAGAAAGGGAGGTGGACTACCCGGAAATGCGTACCCTACACTCCGCTACCTCGCTCCTCTCTGAAAAGGAGGCCGCCCTATGGCGGGGAGAGACTCCTGCCCAAACCCTGCCTGCACCTGAAGGTCGTGTCTGGAAACTCGATCCTCACCCGGAAACGGCACCCGACCCGATTGAGAAGGTGATACGGCGCCGCGGCTCCAGCCGCCAATTCGAGCACAAGCCCATCTCCTTTCAGGAATTCTCGACGATGCTTTACTGCTCGGCACAGGGCATATCCGCTGACTTTCTGGAACCCCCTGGAATTTTTCTCAACGACTGGTATTTCATCGTCAACGCCGTAGAGGGATTGCCCTCGGGCGCTTATGTTTTGCATCGTCAAGGCTGGGTGTTGGAGCTTCTGAAGGAGGGGGGTTTCAGAAGCGAAGCCGGATACTTGGGTCTGGAGCAAAGGCTGCCGGCCGATGCCAGTGCCAACGTTTTTTTCCTGGCCGATCTAAGACCGATTCTGAAGAGGTTGGGTAATCGGGGGTATCGAGCTGTGCAGTTGGAGGCTGGGATCCTGGGGGGAAAACTCTACCTGACGGCCTATGCCCAACGACTCGGCGCCACTGGGCTCACCTTTTACGACGATGAGGTTGTTGAGTTTTTCTCTCCCCATGCCCAGGGGAAAAGCGCTATTTTCCTGATGGCCTTAGGGCATGGCAAAAAAGGGCTTTATTGAAATCACCGAAAGAGGTCTTTCTGGGCAGAGCGGAGGATCTGCCGGCCCTTTCCCTCCCCTTCCGGGTAGGCAAAGCCACGAATCAGAGCCACCGGGATACCCTTTGTTTTTCCCATCACCAGCTCTGCAGTGGAAGCCAACTGATCGGCCACGGCCATCTGAGTGGCGTGCAACTCCTCCCCAAAGCGGTCCTTTCGCCCTCGATAATCCACCCAGGGTTTCATGCCGGCAACTCCCAACGCCACGTTGATCAGGCCTTCCCTCCAGGGGCGCCCGAAGGTGTCCGACACGATGACGGCAAGCCGGGCGCCGAATTCCCTTTCCAGATCCTTGCGCATTTGAGCGGCCGAGCGATCGGAATCTTTGGGCAAGAGCGTGACCTGTCCACTCGGTGTATTGGAAGTATCGACCCCGGCATTGGCACAGACAAAGCCATGTTGCGTTTCCACGATCAGTAACCCTCGCTCCATCCGCAGCACCCGCCGCGACTCACTCAAAATGACCTCGACCAGTCTGGCATCTTTCCCGTGGGTTCTGGCCCAGCGTTGGGCTTTGTCGGCGGGTTCGATACCTTCCAGTTTCAGCACCTGCCCTTCGGCCTTGGAGACGACCTTCTGGGCGACCACCAAGATGTCCTTATCTTTCACCTCCAGGCTGGCATCACGGATGGACTGAGCAATGAGTGTTGCCAAGTTGGCTCCTGTGGATACTTCGGGGAATCCGGGAAGTCCAATAACTCGTAGCTCACTCACGGGCATGTGCACTCATCGGATTTCAGGAATGTTGCTTTAGCGAGTCGAAGTTTCTCAAGACCTGAGCGGTTCTCGTTTCATTCTCCAATCGCCGGAAACGGAGTACATCAGCCCAGGACAGCTCCTGGCGCTCCTCGGGAGTCAGATGGCTTGCCAATCGTTGCTTACCGTGGGCGGGATCCTTTAGAGGTAACAAAACCACTTTCATAGCTCTTCCAGAAGCCGACGAGCCAGGTTCATTTTCTCTTCCGTGTTGGTCATTACCGTGTTGCTGGTCAGAACCCTGACGTTCAGTGCTTCGATCTCTTCTCGCAACTCTCCGTCCCTTTCGTCTAAAACAAAGACATCCAGGAAATCTTTGTAGATTTCGGCAATGGTAGTGGGCGAAACCGCACAGTCCAGCTCCGATAACATTTTGGCCGTGGGTCCTTTCAGCGCACGCTGGTTTACGATCGGGGTGACGGCAAAGACTGGGGCCTGGGTTTGAACCAGCAGTTCCCTGATGCCTGGAACGGCCAGGATGGGACCAATGCTGATGAAGGGATTACTGGGACAAAGCAGGACGGCCTCAGCCTTCAAAATGGCATCGGCCACACCGGGGGCAGGTTGAGCCTGCTCGATATTCAAGTATTTCACCTCCTTGAGAATGGGACGACACTGTTCTCGAACCAGGTACTCCTGGAGATGAAATTCCCCCTGGTCGGTCACAAGATAGGTAGGCACATAGGAATCGGTCATGGGGAGAAGTTTGTAATGCACCCCAAAAGCCTGACAAAGGCTGTCCGTAACCTGGGTCAGTGAGCGACCTTGCTTCAGCAGTGAAGTGCGCCAAACATGAGTGGCCAAATCACGGTCTCCCAACTGAAACCAACTTTCCCCTCCCAACTCCTGTAAGGCTTTCAGGCAGTGGAGAGAGTCTTCCCGGATGCCCCAGCCTGTTTCAGGATTCACCTTCCCACAAAGAGTGTAGAGGATGGTGTCCAGATCCGGACAAACTCGCAGTCCCAAGAGCTCGATGTCATCGCCGGTATTTCCAATGACGCTGAGTTGATCGGATGAAAGCAGTCTCGAGAACCCCAAGATGAGTTTGGAGGCACCAACGCCCCCAGCCAGCATCACGATCATGTTGAGTGCCTCGCTCCATCAATACGATGACGTTTGTCGAACGTCTTATAGCCCCACCATTTGAACACGTGACTCCTTAACCTTGTAACGCCGGTTCAAACCAATTTCCAACAGGGTGATGGCTTCCAAGGAACGACTGTAGCGCAAGGGCCCGGCGTCAATCCATCGTAGGGAGGGAATTCGACTCACCACTTCCAGGACCCGTTCCTTGGCTGGTGAAGAATCCGAGCAGACAAACTCGTCACAATCTAAAGGTGAATCGATTTCACAGAGTGAATGTGAAGACAAGGTCTTAAACGCCCCCACCACCGTGGGGCCTGAAGGCAAAAGACTTTGCAGATGCTCGGCTCCTGAGTTTTCCTCCAGGTCGAGCAACCGAGGACCTTTGTCAAAGACCACCGGAACGGTCACGTCGACCAGAATCTGGTCCTCCGAAAAATCTTGTTGATATTCTCCGATCACCTTCTCGGCGTGGACAAAGGGGACGGTCAAAAAGAGTATTTCGCAGGCAGCCACCAGCTCATGATTGTCCATTCCCTGGACTTTTTCTTCCCCCAATTGCTGATTGATTTCATGAGCCTTTTGACCGGCTCTCTCGGCGGAACGCGAACCCAGTGCCAGGGTGTGCCCGGCCGCAGCCAGCCGCAGAGCAATACCCAGGCCCTCCTCCCCTGTCCCGCTGATGAGTCCAACTCTGAAGGATCCCGCCATGAGCACTCCATTATAGGGACTGCACTTGTGCGACACTAGCCGGCATTTTCCCCCTGAAAAGGACCTCCAGCAGGTCACCCTAATCGACTATAAGAAGGTAAGCGGAGACGGACATGTCTAAAGAGCAGAAACCGAATCACACCATCCAGCGGATCGGGGGCTACCTGCACCGCATCGTGCCCATTGTGGACAGCACGGGCAAGGTCATCAGCCACGCCACTCGGCCCTTCATGGTGGAGGTCAGAGCCCGAGACGTGATGCAGATGGTGGTGGGCGCTTCGATTCTGGCCATCCCCGTGGGATTCACCGAAGAGACGTGGACTTTGGGCACAATGCTTCCCTTCCGGAACGTTCTCGCTCTTACTTTTGTTTCCCTATTGTTTATCTCAGCCTTTGTGTACTTCAACTTTTACCGATTTCATCTAAAGGGGTACAGGTGGCAGTTCATCAAGCGGGTTTTGGGGATCTACGGGGTTGCTCTGATGGTGGTGGCCGTCCTGCTCACCATCATCGACAAGTGCCCGTGGGGAATAGACAACCTAGTCGCTATTAAGCGAGTCATCATTGTCGCCTTTCCGGCCTCGATGAGCGCAGCAGTGAGCGATATGCTGAAATGAAGTGAATCTGCTCGCAGAGTCGCCCTTTTGCTCTTGTGAAATTCCATAGAGCCCATGCTGTTACTCCAGATGCCCTTACGGCACTCCCCAGCTCTTCGCATGGTTCAGGGCGACATGGATGACGGGTCGTTTCTCGATGGCCATCTCTTGATACTGAGGATATTTCATGCGCAGGAGATGGATACCTTTTTTATGTCTCGGGCCTCGGGTGAGTATCTTTGCCCTCCCTCGAATCAAGATATAGGCCAGCCGCGTCCAATCTTCTTCGTATCGATCGACGACAATGGAAACATAGGAATTTTCACGAATGTTTCTGACTCTTTCCAGCAGCAGAGGGGAGATCCTTTTGGGCTTCGCATCGATGGAAGAGTAGAGATCCGCATCCTCAAAGGCATAGCAGATGGGCACAACCAAGGGGTGTCCCCTGGCGTCGGTGGTTGCCAAATGGGCCACCCGCCCAGTGCTTAGAAATTCCTTCTCCCTCTGGGTTAAAACAGGTCCTTTGGCCAAGACAGGATCTACCGGGCAAGCTCCCAGAGCTGCTCCATCCATTCCACCATTTGATCTACCGAGTCAGCACCTGGAGAGAATTGTACGTCAAACAGCAGATCCGTCGCACCCAACTCTCGGGTTGCCGCAATATCCCCCTTAATCTGCTCCAGAGTCCCCGTGAAATCGGCACGCTCGTTGTCAATCGGGGCGTCTGAGAATTCAAGGTTGGCCCGAACGAGGAGATCCAGCCTTTCGGGGTCGCGGCCGCACTCCTGCGCCATCCCCTTGACGCCTTCAAACATCTGAGCCACTCCAGCCAGAGGAATTCCCACCGGCATCCATCCATCGCTGTATTGGGCAACTCGCCGCAGGGCGGCCGGAACGTAGGCGGCCATGAAGATGGGCGGACGCGGTTTCTGAACGGGCTTGGGACCAATGAACGACTTGGGGATGCGGTAGTACTCTCCCTCGAATTCCACCGGATCTGTGGTCCAGATCGCTTCTAAAACCTGAAGGCCTTCATCCGCCCGCTTGCCCCGATTCTTCATGGAAGTACCGACAGCATCATACTCATCGGGCGACCATCCGTTTCCAAAGCCAACTCGCAAGCGCCCTCCTGAAAGAACATCAAGCGTACTCAAGCGCCGCGCCAAAAGGAGGGGATTATAGTAGGGAATGTTGAGGACACTGGTTCCCAGGCCGATCCGCGTTGTGTGGGCGGCAGCAAACGTGAGTGTTTCCAGTGGGTCCAGCACGTTTTTGTATAACTCGGGCAAGGTGCCATCCCCTACCGGATAAGGCGACTGCGGCTCAACCGGCCAAAGCAATCGATCCAGTACCCACAAGCTATCAAATCCAAGGTCTTCCGCACGTTTGGCCACCCGAATCAGAGCCTCAGCCCCTGCTAAAGAGCCGCTTTGGGGCAACGCAAATCCTAAACGCATGGTTCTCTCCTTTCTTACCAGTTCCTTGTTGGAGCTAACTCCTGTCGTCGTAACCCTCAATCAGAGGTATCACCTGGTCGTAGAACAATTCGAGCTGTTCCGTTTCATCAGCCAGAGGCCACAGAAAGACTCGTTCGGCCCCGGCGGCGGCATAGGCCGTCAATCTTTCCGCACACATCTCCGCGGGTCCGATGGGAAGCCGTTCCCGCAGCTCCTCGACGGGACGGTTCAAGATTGGGCTGAGCACTGTGGAAAGAATCTCTTCCGCTTGGGAGCGGTCTTCTGTAACGTACATCCACAGGGTGGCAATGCAGTTGGGGAAAGACTCAGGTTTTTTTCCGACCAGAGAGAGTTGTTCGGAAAGATAGGTCAGACTCTCTGCAAATCCCTCGGGTGTGGTGTTGTATCCCGAGGCCAGCCATCCGTCGCCGTGTCGGGCAACGCGGCGCAGACCCGCTTGGGACCCCCAGCTGGCCACCCAAATCGATGGAGCAGGCCGCTGAGCGGGGTAGGGCTCGAGTTGGATGCCGTCCGTTGAATAGAAGCTGCCTTCGAAGCCTTCCGACTGGGGTGTCCAGAGGGCGCGCAGCACCTCAATAATCTCATTGAATCGTTTCCATCGTTCCTCAAAAGGCACGCCCGCTGCCTTGTAGTCACGCTCTGAAGAGCCGGGGCCCACACCGACAACCAGCCGGCCACCCGACAAAAGGTCGATGGCTCCCAGAGTCTTGGCCGAAACCATAGGGCCGCGCACAACTGGAATAGAGACCGTTGTGGCCAGCGTCATGGCTCCGGAAACTTCCAGGACTGCAGCAAGAGCGGTGGGACCATCCAACCAGGGCCGGCTGAACAAAAGGTGATCATTGGCACACAGGAATGTGTAGCCAAGCTCCGAGGCCTGCTTTGCATAGGCACGCAGCTCCCTCAGCGAAAACCCTTTTCCGGAGAAGTCAATCAGGGGAAGGTGGGCACCATATTCCATATCCTTCCCAGAATGTTACGGATCCTCTAAAAAGGCAAGAGTCTACATCTCTTTAATGGATGGATTTGAACACCTACCCAGGCAACATTGCCGCAGGAACAGAGCTGTTATATGCTCCATTGTGGGGGAGAACTCGGGAGGATGAAGAGGCAGGCGGTCATACTCGGCTTGCTGGCATGCGCATTCCTGGGGCGGGTGCTGGGCCAGGTCATTGTTGCTCTCTTTGAGCCCGCCTGGTTACCCACCATGCAGGACTGGTACTCGGGTCTACTCCCTTACTCGATCCTGCTTCCCATCCAGATGGCCATCCTGGCGCTTCAAGCACGCATTTCCTGTGATCTCTGGCGCGGATCCGGATTTTTCACCCGACGCCATCCGCGCTTCGGTGTGGGGCTGCGCTGGTTCAGCTACGGATACTTCGCCGTTATGGTGGTCCGCTACCTGATCACCATGGCCTTCTTCCCGGAACGTCGCTGGTTGGGCAGCGGTACGATTCCCATCGTTTTCCATGGGGTCCTGGCGGCCTATCTCCTTTCCTGGAGTCGACTCCATAGCCCGTCGAATGGAGGTTTACATGTTGACACGACGTGAATTACTGAAACAGGGCACTCGGGCCGGAATAGCGGCTGCACTGATGCCGGCCGGCTGCACCGCGCCCATTCAAGAGCCAGCCGGCGTCTGGGTCACCGATATCCATTCCAAGCTCAATCGTACCCGGGTGCTTGGCATCGACCGGCCCACGGATGTCGAAGCCCTGCAGACTCTTTTGGTCCAAGCTCGCAACGACGGGCGCAGGATTTCCGTCACGGGGGGACGCCACGCCATGGGAGGACAGCAGTTCGGCAGCGACACCCTCCTCATCGACATGGATGGCATGCAGGGTATCCACGAGTTCGACGCCGAGAAAGGCGAGGTCGAGATCGGTGCGGGAATGCAGTGGCCGGAATTGATTACCCAGTTGCTGGAAATGCAGGGCGGCCGTGAGCACCAGTGGGGAATCGTCCAGAAACAGACCGGCGCCGACCGCCTCAGTATCGGGGGTGCCTTGGCGGCGAACGTACACAGCCGGGGCCTGAGCTACAAGCCCATCGTGCAGGACGTGGAAGCCTTCACCCTCATCGACGCAAGGGGAGAAGTTCTCCGCTGCAGCCGTCAGGAAAATACCGAGCTCTTCCGGTTGGCCATCGGTGGCTACGGTCTCTTCGGTCTCATTGCCTCCGTGCGACTTCGCCTGGCGCCCCGACAGAAGATCGAGCGGGTGGTTGAGGTAACCGATGTCTCAGGCATCGCCAGTCGCTTTGCGGAACGCATCGAGCAGGGCTTTATGTTCGGAGACTTCCAATACTCGACCGATGTCCACTCGGAGTCGCTCCTGCGGCAAGGCGTCTTCTCCTGTTATCGGCCCGTGGACCCCGACACACCTGTGCCGGAGTCCCAACACGCTCTCAGCCGTGAGAACTGGTTGAGCCTTCTCGAGCTGGGTCACATGAACCGGGCCGAGGCTTTCAATCAGTACTCCTCGTATTACCTGGGGACCAACGGCCAGGTTTACTGGTCCGATACCCATCAGCTCTCCACCTACATCGACGACTATCATTTCGAGCTGGGGAGACGCATCGGTCCGCTCTCGGAGGGCACGGAGATGATCACCGAGATTGACGTCCCTCGGGACGCCCTGGCCAATTTCCTGGAGGAGGTGCGAGCGGACTTTATCGAAAACGATGTCAACCTGATTTATGGGACCATCCGGATGATCGAACCCGATGACGAAACCTTTCTGGCCTGGGCCCGGGAGCCCTGGGCCTGTGTCATTTTCAACCTGCACACGGCCCATGATGCGGAGTCGCTGGATCAAACGGCCGAGAACTTCCGACGGCTGATTGAGAGAGGCCGTGCCTACGGGGGCACCTACTTTTTGACCTACCACCGCTGGGCAACGCGCGATCAACTGCTGGCCTGCTACCCGCGATTCCCGGAATTCCTTCAGTTGAAACTCCAATATGACCCGCAGGAGCTTTTCCAGAGCGACTGGTATCGCCACTACCGCACCCTCTTCTCCGGTTGAGAAGAGCTTCACAGGGGTCAGGTGGTTGACGGATGGGGGGCCATAAACACCAGACAAATCAAACGCTCGCTGCTGGTATTTTCCACTCCATGAAGCTCATCCGAGAAGGCACAAGTGATTTCCCCCGCCCTGAGTGTGCGCGTTTCCCGGCCGACGGTGAAAGAGCCTTCCCCCTCAACGACGTAGTAGATCTTGTCGTTCCCCTCATGGCTGTGGATCTTCTGCATCTGCCCAGGTTCCAGGCAATAGATGTCGCAAAACATTCGCGGACTCTCAAAGAGATTCACCTTCTGCATTTTCTCGGAACTGAATTGAACCGCTTCAGTGATCGTTCTGACTTCCATAAAGGAAATTGTATCGTGAACCCTAAACAGGACAAAGTTCCAGCCAGTGACTAAGATGCCCCATAGCATGATCACCTTTGATCGCATTAAAGAGTTTTTCGGCCTGCAAAAGAGCATGGTCGGGCTTTTCGCGATGGTGGTCCTGGTGGGTATGGGCGAGAAGATGGCGGAGCGGTTTCTCCCCATTTACCTGATCGCTCTGGGGGGCGGTGCCCTGTCCGTGGGGCTGCTCAACGGCATGGACAACCTGTTGTCGGCTCTCTATTCCTTCCCTGGAGGATATCTGGCCGACCGACTCGGTACCAAGCGGGCACTGCTGGTCTTCAACCTCATTGCCATGGTGGGATTCGTCGTGGTTATCCTGATTCCCACCTGGCAGGCGGTCATCGTGGGATCCGTCTTCTTCTTGAGCTGGACGGCCATTTCACTGCCGGCCACCATGGGTCTGGTTGCCCAGGTGCTTCCCCAGAACAGACGCACGATGGGGGTCACCATGCACTCTCTGGTTCGCCGCTTCCCAATGGCTCTGGGTCCGCTCGTGGGTGGAGCCTGCATCGACATCTGGGGACGTGTGGCCGGCATTCGCATCGCTTTCATCGGGGCACTGGCGATGGCTGTGGTCGCTGCCATCATGCAGCAGATCCTGATTCAGGATGATGCCCGTGACCCAGAGGCTCAAGCCACCCGATCAGAAGCAGAAAAAAACCCTTTGCGACTGCTTCGGGAAATGACTCCCGATCTGCGAAATCTGCTCATCTCCGATATCCTCATTCGTTTTTGCGAGCAGATTCCCTACGCCTTCGTGGTTATCTGGTGCATGGAGGTAATCACCCGGCCGGTGAGCGGCCTGCAGTTCGGTTTTCTGACCGCGGTGGAGATGGCCACCGCTCTCTTGATCTACATACCGGTCGCCTACCTTGCCGATCGCGGCCACAAGAAGCCCTTCGTCCAGATGACCTTCGTCTTCTTCACGCTGTTTCCCCTGGTCCTGTTGTACTGCGATTCCTTCTGGCCACTGGCAGGGGCCTTTATTCTTCGCGGGTTCAAGGAGTTTGGCGAACCCACTCGCAAGGCCCTCATCATGGACCTGGCCCCGGAGAACCGCAAGGCTGGAATGTTCGGGCTTTATTATCTGCTGCGAGACGTGGTTGTCTCGGTGGCAGCCTTTGGCGGAGCCTACCTTTGGATCATCGGTCCTGAAGTGAACCTGTTGGTGGCTTTCGGCTTCGGCGTGCTGGGAACTTGCTGGTTCACCTGGAAGGGCCAGGACAGCCGGGGTTATGCATAGGTTTTCGTGACGAAGTGTCGCAGGCGCCACGATGACAAGGCGTGCGAGGGCACCCGCTTGTGCGGGTCGGGCCCCGCAGGCGTACTCACTGCAGTACGCCGAGGAGTCCAAGGAAGGGGGTACCCGCTTGCGGGTCACGCAGTCAGCGTGGATGATTGCGGCACTGCAGTAGAAAACTTATGCATAATCCCGGCTTCACTCCGTAATCACCGTCACCAATTCCGAGAAACCTCCGGCAGTAGAATCAACAACAAGATGTGGACCTTGAAGACCGCTCTCTGTCTATGGATAGCCTTCTCCTCAGTCCTTGCCCAGGGGACGGAGCAGGAACCACAGGAAGGATCGACGGCAGGAGGGCCGCTGGAGAAAATCGAAGAGGCCTCGCGCTTCCTGGAAAACATCACACGGACTTGGAAGGGTCTTCGTTTTGCACCTGGAGATTTCCCGGCAGGTGCCGGCTTTGTCTACGGTGTCGGCTACACTCCTTTGGCGCCGGATGCCCTTGCGGGTGATATGGAGTTGCCCAAGCGAGTCGATCTTGACCTGGTGGCTTCCTACAGCACGCGCAAGTATTATCAGGTCGGTTTCGACCTGACCCTGCGCGACCTCGGCGGTGTGCCCTTAAACCTGGCCTTTCAGGGCAAGGCTGACGAACTCCCCCAGGAGGATTTCTTCGGCTTCGGTCCAGCCAGCCGTGAAGAGGACCGGACCAACTACCTCATGAGATCCCTGGAGGTTGGAGCAGAGCTTCAATTTAGGCCTTTCAAGAGATGGAGTGTAGGAGGAGGCATCACCCATTTGAGTCCCCATATCGGTTCGGGCCGAGACGATCGTTTCCTCTCCACCGAGGAGCTCTTCGATGAGACCACCCTTCCGGGATTCCAAACGCAGCCGGATTTCTGGCGCTACCACGGATCTTTTCATTACGACTACCGGGACCAGCCATCCAATCCCCGTGTCGGAGGATTCTACGGGGGGCGCTTATCCAGTTTCCTGGACCGGGATCTGGATACCTTTCACTTTCGCCACTTCGAGGGAGATTTACAGCAATATTTCCCCCTCCCCAAAAGATCTGTGATTGCTCTGCGCATCAACCTGGTGATGACCGATTTCAGCACCGGCAACGCGGTGCCTTTTTACTCTATGCCGACGCTGGGAGGTGGGGAGAAGCTGCGCGGTTTCCGGGAGTTTAGATTCCGTGACCTCAACAGCCTGCTCCTGACCGCCGAATACCGATGGCAAGCCTGGCCCTCCCTCAATATGACCCTGTTTGTGGATGCCGGCAAGGTCACCTTCGATCACGCCGATCTGCATTTCAAGGATCTGGAAGCCTCTTACGGTATTGGATTTCGCTTCCATAGCCGCGAGGCGCTCCTGCTGCGACTGGACCTGGCCTTTAGCCGGGAGGGATTCGTTCCTCTATTGAGGTATCGTCATGTCTTCTGAAATCTCCGGACATTGAGAACTCCATTCCAGGGGGCGATGGCAACAGAAACGCCGCCCAAGCATTTGGCCTGGCAGGCGAGGCGGATGGGAGGATTAGTTTCCTGCTCGGAACTGCCAAAGTCGTAGCCGAAATATTTCAAGCGCTCCTTTTCGAATTTACTGATTGCGGACAACTTTTCCTTCCCGCTAAGAAGACCAATCCAGCAGGTTCCACAGGTTCCGACACGGCATTGAAAAGGAATTGGTCCTTCAATACGTCGCGGATCGATCGACTGATAGTCTCTCTGATCCTTCCCGGCCGCCATGGAAATATCCTGTCCATGGATGGCTGGGAAACGAGCTGATTTATCCTGCTCGTTAAAGATAACCGTGTACTTGGCATCCACGGTATGCAGAAAGCCCAAAAGCCCTCCTCTTTTTTTGGAGTGGGCTCTTAACACCTGCTCTGGAGAGGATTTTCTTTGAGGAGTCTTCAGGGAATGCGACCTTGTTGCACGGATCATCCCGAAGGATGTCTAATCATGGTGTTTTTCAACACTGGGGATAACTTAGATGCCACATAAGTTCAACGCAGCCCGACGGCACAAGTTTGATAAGGCGCAGTATCGGGTGATCAACTGGGCGGAATATAACGAGAGCCTGCGCCAGCGGGGTGATCTGACGATCTGGGTCAGTGAGGAGGCGCAAAGTGTGTGGAGCGCGCCGCGCCGCACGTCACGGGGTGGCCAGTGGAGATACTCGGATTTGGCGATCGAGACATGCCTGACGCTGCGCACGACGTATCGGCTTGCGTTGCGGCAAACGCAGGGACTTATGGGCTCCATCGGCACGCTCATGGGGCTGGATATACGGGTGCCGGATTACTCCACACTGTCGCGTCGCGCAAACGGCTTGAGCATCGCTCAGGCGATGAGGCAAGCCGGGTCTGTGGCTGTCCATCTGGTGGTGGACAGTACCGGCCTCAAGATCTTCGGCGAGGGGGAATGGCTCGCCCAGAAGCATAACATCAAGGGAATACGCCGCCGCTGGCGCAAACTCCACCTCGGACTGGACCTGGCCAGCGGTGCGATTGTTTGCGCCGATCTGACTCACGATGACGTTGGAGACAGCACCGCCTTACCCGGGCTCCTGGATCAACTCGATGCTCCTGTCACGGGCTTTCTGGCTGACGGCGCCTATGATGGAGCGTCTATACGGGATATGCTGAGGCAGCGGTATGGGGAGACCCTGGATGTGGTTATACCGCCGCCGAAGAACGCAGTGATCCGACCGCAATCGGCGCGGGATCCAACCGTTCGGGATCGCCATATTGCCCAGATCCGCAGCAACGGCCGCATGGTCTGGCAAGTGGCCACAGGGTACAACCAACGCAGCCGGATAGAAACGCAGATCGGTCGTTGGAAGAGCGTGATCGGCCCCAAGCTCAAATCTCGCAGCTTCTCCAGGCAAATCACGGAGATCCAGGTCGGCCAGAAAGTTCTGAACACAATGACCGCACTCGGGCGGCCTGTGTTCGAACGCATCGCCTGACGCTACCGCTTGGGAAAGGGCGAATTCCATCTCCGCCCCGATCCATGCAACAACGCTCTTTTAACCCTGCTACCCGCTCTGAGGGAAAACGGTTTCGAGCCCACCATGCTGGTCTTAGCGGGCCGGGGGGACCGCCCGGCCTCCTTCATCACTTCTATGAAGTCCAGAGGCATCGACTGTGAAATGATCTCCATGAGAGACAATCTGGACCCCTTGCTCCCAATTCGACTGGTTCAATTCATGCGAGCACACCCCAGTCACCTCGTTCACACTCATCTCATTCATGCTGATCTTTATGGAACACTGGCCGCGCGTCTAGCGAGAGTCCCTGCTGTCGTTTCCACAAAACACGGTTACAATCCCTGGCGTGCGAAACGGTTCTATGCTTGTCTCGACCGTCTGGCATCGTTCTTTCAAGACCGGATCATAACCATCTCGGATGCCTTGTTACACTGGCTTGTGAAGGTCGAGGGTCTGCGTCCAGAAAACCTATCCACCATTCACTACGCACTGGAGAGGGACCGCTTCCGACCTTCGGTGTCCGCAGATCTATCCTTGGAAGTTTCACCTCCTGTAATAGGAACGATCAGCCGTTTGATTCATCAAAAGGGTATCCACGTCCTGTTAAAGGCTTTTGCGGCCTGTAACAAGACTCATCCTTCGAGTTCTTTAGTCGTGATTGGAGATGGCCCAGAGCGCTCCAACCTTGAGAATTTAGCCCGAAAACTGGGTCTAGGTAACAGGGTACATTTTTTGGGTCATCGAGCCGATGCCCACAGGATTCTCCCCCGGTTTAACATCTTTGCCTTTCCCAGCTTCGGAGAAGGCTTTGGATTAGTATTGTTGGAAGCAATGGCTTGTAGCAAACCGGTTGTGGCTAGCGACGTCATGTCTATCCCAGAGATCGTTCAGCAAGGGAAGTCAGGGCTTCTCGTCCCGGCCCAGGACGTCTCGGCGCTGGCCGAAGCCCTGGACACACTCATTGAAGATCCTGAGCTGCGGGATCGATTCGGGAAAGCAGGCTTCCAGCGGGTCCGGACAGAATTCACGGTCGAACGTATGGTCCGGAAAACTGCAGAGGTGTATCAGGAGGCAAGCCAGTCATCGCGGTAGGGATTTAGTCTATCTGAAGTCAACCCATCCCGAGACTTCTCTTCCAACTCTCTTTTTGAGCTGTTCTACATCTTCTGCGAAGTATCTCCTCAGTGAATCGCGGTCAGCTTGACTTAACTGAGGGGTTCCCGAGGTGAGATAACCCTCATAGAAGAAGTTAAATAATTTGCTGTTTCTTAACAGCGACGTCAACCGGGGGCTCTTTGTTACCATTTCTTTCACCTTATATAAGAACATCAGTAGTGTCCGGTTATAAGTACCATAGAGTCAACTGGCTAGAGCTAGGACTGTGAGGTTCCTGCAAGCTGTGTCTCATAAGTAGTTGATAAATGGGAACTTTCTCGAATGCGGTCACACTCAAAACCTGGAGAATACTGTGTAGACTTTGGGGAAGCCTGAGTTCCTTTTTCAGGATGGCGATGAGGAGGTAAACACAGACAGCAATCCAGATCTGGGTGCGAACGGCATTGTCGGAGGTGCCGTAGAAGGTCTTGATTCGCAGGTGCTGCTTGATCCACTTGAAGAACAGCTCCACCCGCCACCGGAGTTTGTAGAGAGAGGCCACACTGAGGGCCGGAAGAGTGAAATTGTTCGTCAGGAAGACGAGAGATTTGCTGGTGGGAGCGTCGAAGAAGCGAACTCTTCGCAGGCGCTCTGGATAGTCTTGCCGCGATTTTGGCAAGGCCAAGCGTCCGGTGTGATCGCTGCGAACTCCGGGCTGATCGGTCCGGGGTCGAGAGGTGTAGCGAGTGAAACGGAGATTCTTCTTGGCTCGAATCACAAAGTAGGCACAAGCTTGATGGACGACATACAGGCGAGCAAAGTCGAGATAACCCCGGTCCATGACGTAAAAGGCGCCGGGCTCGATGACGAGCGAATCCAACAGGTTGACGTCGTGGCACTTTCCCTCGGTGATCTCGATGACGGTGGGGATCGGACCCCGCAAGTCCAGCAGGATATGCAGTTTGATAGCCCCCTTGCGCTTGCGAAAGTGGGCCCAGGGAAACAAGCTCAGGCACAGGTCGATGGTGGTCGAGTCGAAGGCATAGACCGTCTCCTCCAGCTCCAGACCGAGTTCCTCGTTGGCATACAGGCGTCTGGCCTTCACAATGAGCTTCTGCGCCAAGTCGGCGTAGATACGCCAGTCCCGTGTTTCGTTGGCCTCGGCCAGGGTGCTGCGCGCCACCACGCCCCGGAACCCCAGATGATACAGCAGCTCGCTGCGGGAACGCAGACACGCCTCGATGTCGCGCAGGCTCTCCCGGTAGGTCAGCTGGGCAAAGCTCATGGCCAAAAACTGGTCCCAGCAGGAGAAGCGGCGCACCTTGCGGTCCCCTCCGTAATGCTGGACACAGCGCCGGAACTGTTGCGGGTGAATTCCTTCTATCAGTTGAGCAAACACGGTTCGTCCTGGGTGCATCCCCAGAGACTGCCCTATACCTGTGACCCCTGGAGGAGGGGGTCCAGAAGACGCTCACAAAAATTCATATCGCTCACACCCCTTTTTTACCACAAACCACTGACCTCATGAGACTTATAAGCTCCACATTGAATCTAAACCGGACAGCAGTGATTTTATACAACAAAATTGATGTCAACAAAACGGATGTAAACTATGGGGTTGTCCCGAGCCGTTGGCGGCCGCGTTCTCGGTCATAACCGAAGCTGTAGCCGAACCGGTAGTCCCGTCCCGGACGTGCCGACGAAGCAGCTCCCGACCGCCACCTGGTCGAGCAAGAAGTCAAGATCGAGAACGAAAAGTCAGGCCGGGTTGCGTTCCAACGACAACCCGTGTGCCGTGGCCCGATTGCGGTATGGGAAAATAAAGCCACAGGGAACAGAAACGAACAACGACCGTTTCCAGGGCCTCGCGCTCGCCGCACTCGTTGTCGGCTACATCCTGCTGGCCGGATGAAGCGGTGATGGTTTTTTTATCATGGGTTGCACAGCCTACCCTGAGACGGCGGACGCTTCCAACTACGACGGAACACCCGCCTCTTCTTTAATCCCGGTAAGCTGTTTGGAAGTGAGACGAAAATACATGACCCGACCTCTGCCGGGTTTCCCTTCAGACTCGCTTGAGGGGCGAGTTTTCTGACGGTTTTTTGACGTTAGTCGCTGTCACGGCCATGCTCTACGGACTGCGCAGCACGTTGTTGCCCTATTGGTTTTCGAGTTGCAATAGCCCGCCTCGTCGTAAGGACGCGTTTTGTCGAGCCGGGGGCCTGTAATCCATTCCCTCCCCCAAAACTAGTTTCACAACCACAGGCTGTCATGTAAACTCACTACAACGATTGGTACAAAACCTCGGTCTGGTCACTGGTGCAGGCACGCCTATGTCCTGTACGCATGGCGGCAACCGTTTCCTGAACGTGAACGCAATGTGTCGTATTCCCCCGGAGGACTTGCTTGACATGTGTAGTCATCAATGACAACATACGATATGAACCATGAAACGAGGCCTATCGGTTGGATCAGGGCAGCACGAAAGGTCTTTGAGACGTTCCCTGCGGCCGTGCGGGACCGCGTCAACACGGCACTGACGATTGCGGCCGAAGGCGGCAAGGCGGATATCGTGAAGCCGCTGAAGAGTCTCGGGTCGGGTGTCATGGAGATTGCTGTGCGGTACCGGACCGATGCTTGGCGGGTCGTCTACGTGACCGAACTGGCTGGACAATTTTGGGTGATCCATGCGTTCAAGAAAAAATCGAAGACAGGGATCAAAACCCCGAAGGCCGAGATCGATCTGGTCAGGTCCCGGCTGGGGCGACTGAAGAGGGAGCTGTTGCCATGAACGAAAGCGACTTCGAACTGATTGAGGGAAGCGGCAATGTGTTTCGTGACCTCGACGATCCGCATGCGGACCTGAAACAGGCCAAGGCGATTCTGGCGGCCCGGATCATCGCGGCGCTGGACGACCGCGGGCTTTCGGTACGCAAGGCCGCTGCGCAGACCTGCTTCGCCGCAGCGGATTTCTCGCGCATTCGCAACGCGGACCTGGGGCGGTTTACGCTGGATCGGCTGATGAAGATGCTCGCTGCCCTTGACGGCGGTCTACGGGTCACACTCCATGTCGACGCGAGGCAAGGTGGAGCAGCGGTCATGACGAACCCGGGCTGACCTGTCTGGTGGCTTGGCCAGTGCTGCCGCTGAACAACATCACGCGTACAGGAGAGATGGATTTCGCCGACCTCAAGCACATGGACTTGGCGGAGGATCAACGTGAGCGCTGCATTCCTCCGACGCTGTGGATGGTACGATGCTCATCTTGAACGGGCGGCCTTCAAAGAAACAGTGAGATAACAGGACGATATCCCCTATGTGCTCGGCTATCGCTTTCAGTATCCCCATCGCATCGTACTTTTCCAATAAAATGATGCTACAGGATTTTGGTCTTGCGAAAAAGGCACGGCCCTTTTCCATCGGATACATAAAGCAGTCCTTGTATTCCTCCCTTTTTGTGGCGTCCGCCATATAGATATCCCAGCCGGAATTGTCCCGTACCGATAGCAAGCGCCTATGTTTGCCTTGGCCTGCTATGTCACGCAATAGACTCAACACATGATTTCCATTAAAAGGTTGTAATTTTTCAATGAATTCTGTTTTTTGTTCATCAGTCAAGTAGCGCAGCCTGCTTTTGCTCTGCCGGTCGAAATCATCCTTCGTGTCGGCAATGACAAATTGTGGTGTCTTTTCATTCAAGTTCGGCGTGCTCAGTGCAGACAATTCAAAGACCATGTAGTCGAGTGCAGCACGCACATCCTCTACAATATCTACAACCAAGGCTTGTGGCCTTCCAGTCATTATGCTCTCTCTGGGATGCCGAAGTTGCAAAACGAAGCCCCCGGTTTCAGGATTCCACCCCCTGACCATCCCCTTCACGTATTCATACAGGAACTTCGTGACCTCCTCTGTAAGGGCATCGTAATTCTCTTTTGCGCGATACAGACGCGTCCAGGCACCAGCCAACTGTTCGGGCTCATTGGGGATTGTCATCATTCGTTCCTCTTCTCCACGGTCGGACCGGTGTATTGCGGGCATTGTCACTTTAATTGCATTTTACAGCGAAATCGTGGTGACGGGCTTTTGGTCACGATTCTATTTTCAATGACTTGGGCTCCAGGACGAGCAGCAAATTCGGTCTGCCTTCGATTAACGTGACAATGCCCCGGGTTCTGGTTGAAGCTGCTCACCCGGACCTAGCCAATGCGGTGACCGTGCATCCAGTCTGTCAGGAAGAACTCTATAACCCTGGACGGGATGTGTCCATCAATCCAATTTATAACCCTATACTGACGCCTCAGCGCACCGTCCCTGACGTTAGGCCAGGGTATACTTCAACCCGACACCCTCAGAGGCGAGGTGCTCTCTATTCGAGGCCTCAGTCACGGGTCTCGTCGTTAGATGTAGGGATGAGGTCATCCACGGCAACCCGAAGAGCATCGGCCAGCTTGCGTAGGGTGTGAACCGATCCGCTGTTACGATCCGCCTCGATCTCGACGATCTGCACTCGGTTGACGCCAGCGGCGCGGGCGAGGGCCGCCTGAGATAAATCACGGAACTCACGCCAGACTCGCAAGGGAGGGTCTCCGTCGATGAGACGTTCAACCACACTGGCCGGAACAAGCTCTTCCTCGCCGCTGGTGATCCGGGCCTCAATGGTTAGCGCTGTCTGAATATCTGTTAAGTCTTCTTCCAGGGCGCGTAGATGGTCATACTCGGATTTTGGGATCGTCACCATTTTGGTCATAGCTCTCACTCCTTGTAGGCGCTTCCTCGGATGGTTACGTCGAGAACGTGCAGCACGACTCCAGAGCGCATAATGATGCGCCAGTCGCCTACCCGAAGTCGTGACAAACCGTCAGAGCCTTTCAGCCCCGTGATGTTATTGGCTTGGGATTCCGGGTCTTCCGCATAGGCCTTGATCTTCTCCATGATCCGTTCCGCCCAATTGCGAGGCATCCGTGTCAGGGCCTTCTGGGCCGTGCGGCTGTAGGCAATTTCTTTCACAGAAAAGATATAGCTTAAAGTTATCGTGTAGTCAAGGGCTACACTTGGAGCATCGAGTACAAGCGCGCCGCCAACCAGAACGTCATCAATCTCGGTGCACAGGTGTACTTCAAACCGACATGTTTAAAGGTGGGATTCAGAGGGTTTCATCATCTGGCCGCGGTTCATCCGTTCGACCCGAAGCCGTGCAACTTCATCCCGAAGCTCCGCGAGTTCATCCGGGTTGCTGGCAAGCGCCCTGGGCGTCGTGCGGATCGGGGAGCCGACCGCAACCACCGGCTAAACACCCAGAAGCTAAGGATGTGAAGGACGATCCCGACTCCGATAGCTTGCCCGCCCGCGCCTCCGGTGCGGACCCAAAGGAGCGCCGCGCCGCCTGATACGGTCGGCACCAGGAAAAAAACCAACAACGAAACGCCGACCGCTGCAAGGAAGCTCCGGTCAGGATGGCGAAGCCGATTGATGATGAGGCACACGATCAAAACCGGGATCGCCGCGATTCCCGCGGCAAGGATTGTGTCGTGCGGGCTGTTGCTCGTGATCGCTTTGCGGACGGTGTCGATAAGGGTTTGGATTTGATTCATTTTCTGTTTCTTTAGCTGGTTTGATGTGTTTCCCCTTCGCCCATGAATGAGGGGAAACCAACGGACCCGCGTAAGGAGTTGATAGTATTCCACGGCTCCGGGGCGTAAGGACTAGTTAGTTCCCATCCGGAAGACTGTAAATAGTTGGAAATAAAAGGGTAAGTACGCATTTTCGAGCTCTGATTTTGTCAGGGTCGTTTGATAAGTTATTTGGTGTAAAACAATAAAAACAAACGACTTAAAACAAAACCAGGAGCCCGAAAATGCGTAAGAACCGAGAAAATCAACTCCCTCTTTCCCCTTCCTGGCCCGATCATCGCCTGGCCCGGGAACTGGAATCGATCTCCAAGATCCTGGATCAAAATCCATCGATCTCCGATCTGGTTTTATACGATCTGTGTGACAAAGTCAGCTCCAAGAACGGAGCCCGGGGCATGACGGCCGAGCAGGTCCTACGTTGTGCTCTGATCAAACAAACCCACCAGTTCTCCTACGAAAAGCTGGCTTTTCACCTGACCGACTCGCAGAGTTTTCGCACCTTCTGCCGGCTCCCCTATAGGGTCACCCCCAGCAAATCCACCTTGCAGGAGAACATCTCGCGGATTGAAGCCTCCACTTGGCAGGCCGTCAATCGGGTGCTGGTCAGTTGGGCTGATGAGAAAGGTTTGGAGAAAGGGCGTAAGATTCGAGTGGATGCCACCGGAGTCCAAAGCAACATCCGCCATCCCCTCGATAGCCAATTGCTTTACGATTCCATTCGGGTCGTGACCCGCCTTTTAAAACGGCTCAACCAGCAGGAGTCCCTCTCTTTTGTGGATCATTGCCGAGGTGCCAAAAAACGTTGTTTGAACATCCGAAACAGTCGGGGCGAGAAGCGCAAAAAGCATTATCGGGATCTCTTGAAGATCGCTGGCAGGACCCTGGGTTACGGCACCCTGGCACTGGAGCAGGCACCGCGGTGGCAGGACCCCATCAGCCAGGTCCTGGCCGAAGCGTTGGCCCACAATCTGAATCTAATGGGGCGAGTGATCCAACAAACCCAGCGTCGGGTGATCCTGGGCCAGAAGGTCCCGGCCACCGAAAAGATCGTCTCCATCTTTGAAGAACACACCGACATTATCGAAAAAGGCTCCCGCGAGAGCCTCTTTGGCCATAAGCTTTATCTGACCGTAGGCAAATCCTCGCTGATCCTGGATGCGGTTCTGATGAACGGCAATCCGGCCGACAGCCAGCAGGTCAAGCCCTTATTGCAGCATCAATGTCGGCAATACGGTCGTTATCCCCGCCAGGCCAGTTTCGATGGGGGCTTTGCCTCTTCAGACAATCTCAAGTGGGCCAAGAATCAGGGAGTTCAGGACGTGGCCTTTGCCAAGAAATGCGGATTGAAGATCCAGGATATGGTCCGATCCAGTTGGGTCTACAAACAGCTGAGGCGATTCCGAGCCGGCATTGAAGGTTGTATCTCCACCGCCAAACGGGTCTTTGGTCTCACTCGCTGTCTCTGGAAAGGTTGGTCTCGCTTTCAGCGCTACGTGCACCTTTCGGTCGTCAGCTACAACCTGGTCGTGCTGGCACGACTCCTTGTATAACTTCTCCCTGTTTGCTCACTTCCCCACGCCATCTTGCAGGGTGAGGTGTCGCCTTAACGTGCCTTTGCGGAGCGGCAAAGAACTCCTCCCGATAGCCAAGCAAAAGAGGGTGTCTTTCAGAGTGCTGTGATAGGCTAACTTATTACTATTCAATAAAATACCGGTTTGAAAACCCCAGTTTCCGGATGGGAACTAGTTAACCTTACCGATGCTGGTCATGGTCAAAGCGAAAGGAGGCCGCCGTTGGTTATATACTTTCTTCTCCATCTTTCGATCAGTGCCTGGACTTCCCTCAGGGTTTCAAACATCTCCCGGTTGAGCAGCTCATCCCTGAGCTTTCCGTTAAAACTCTCCATGTAGCCGTTCTCCCAAGGACTGCCAGGCCCGATGTATAGTGCCTGACACCAACGGCCTTGAGCCAGTCCCGGATCGCCTGAGCTGTAAACTCCGGCCACGGCCCATCGAGGGTTCCTTCAGCTTTGCGGTGCACTTGTTCCTTGCACAGACGTCGAGGCGCCGTCCTCAAGCAGTTTTTTCTTAAGGTCTTCTATCTCCCGTCTCCCGTCGGCCCGCAACGCAGGCGCAACATAAAGTTCATGAAGGACCTTTCGAAGAGACGCAAGGAGTACTCGCAAATGATTCGATTCCCATCCATCGTACGCATTCTCGTGAACCTTTGAGCTTGTAACTTGTTGTATTGTTAGAAGTGTATCAAAATAGGTTTGCTCTACTTCAGGGTGCTTTTCCTTCAGAGACTTAATGCGGTCTTCGTAATTGTTCCCACTAGTCTCCTCGAGCCTTGTCAGCTCGTATACGATCTTACGAGCACAGGCAGATGCACCAGTTAGATAGTTGCTCTTCAGCGAACCCTCGGCCTCGGTGAGAAGATCGCGAAGGATACGAGGTATGCGGTTGTCGAGAACAAAGAATGACGTCGGAACAGAATAGAAGAACAGATCATCAGGCCTCTGAACATTGTCAAAATCAAATCTACGTATTTGTCTACCGGCCCTTACTCCTATGCTCTGCGTTTCCACATCGGTAAAAGACAGGTGCATTGACCTATGGGCGCACGAGTTACAATTCACAATGTAGACGTAGCACTCCTTGGTCTCAGCCCAATCGAACGACAAGCGATCGGTGACGGTGTACGCTACGTGACGACGGTTGCAAAACGGACAGTTGTAAACATACCCGTCCACGAAGTAGCGCTCGTCCAAATATGACTCGTCAGGCATGATGCACTTCGCCTTTCACCTACACGCCGCGGAACCACGAGCCTGATCTGTCCCCAGGAGTGGTACCACCCTCTAAGTTAAAGCCAGAACCATGTGGAGTCCAGCCCGCGGTGATGAATTTCCAACCTACGCCCTAGGCAGAAAGGCCTCCGGTGCCGGAGGACGATAGCCCAGGGCGCTGTGAGGCCGTCCGGATAGCGGACAATAATGTCAGGCTGAAGCCCGGGTGCTCCGCTGAAGACGTTTGTCTGTTCCACCCCGATCCGGTCTGGCCAGTGCGGATGTTTCCTCCGCAGAACTATTCGCCAGCTCGGAGTTGAATGCACTCTCTGCAGTCTTGGGTACAGTTGTCGATTTTCCGCTATCCCACGATAGCAGACAAGACTCCGAATTGCCTCATCAAAAATCTATTCGAAATGGATACGTTGCCTCATTAAAAAATCTATTCGAAATTGCCTGGCCCTGAGCAGGGGAATAGAAGTGTCCTCCATGAAGGAATGGAGGGCACCAATGAGGTTAACGATGGCAGAAAAGCGTGTATTGATCAAAAGCTTTGCCCCCCGCTACCGGAAGAAGGGCAAGAAGGTGAAGGGGGAAGTGCTGACGGAGTTTACCCAGATGACGGGATACAACCGCTGCTATGGGGCCTATCTGCTTCGCCACGAGGGCAAGCGGATCCGGTTGAGCCCCAAGCTTGTAAATCGGTGAGAAGGCAGAGCATAGAATTTGACAACCACCGAAAAAGTACCAAGAACCTGATTATAGCTGAAAACTCACTTTCACTGTTGAGAAACCAGTGCAAAGGCCCGTACAGGACTCCCGCTTCCCTGGACTATCTTTAGGGGCGCAGCGAAAATGACGGCACCAACGGGTGGTAATTTGTCGAGGTTGCTGAGACTTGCAAGCCCAAACTTCCCGGCTCCGAGTATCGTTGCATGATTTGGGAAAGGTGGATCAAATTTGTCAGCCTGACCCGGATCAATCCCTACCGTTTCGACACCCACACCAAGAATATCCCGTTCATGAACGAGGAATTCCACTGCAGACTTGTGAAAACCAGGACAGTGAGCCCCACTTTCATCGATGTTTAGAAAGTCCTCGGCACTCCTTTTCTTGCTCCAGTCAGTCCCCATCAGTACCCAAGCGCCTTGTGGGATACGAGAATGCTCGTTTTCCCAAGCCTTGATTTGTTCGGGATACAGCATGTAATCCGCCGAAGAGGCCGCCTCAGCCACAACATCAATCACGCAAGCTGGCCCGATGAACTGTCTTGGGGGAATCTTGTCACAAGAGTTTTGGGGAAGGTCTCTTCCTGTGACCCAATGTATGGGAGCATCGAAGTGCGTCCCAGTGTGTTCGCCGAAGCGTATCACATTCCAATACCAATTGGGACCCTTCTCATCGTAGCGACATAGGGTCTCGATTGAAAATGCGGGAGCATCAGCAAATTGCGGAGGGAGGACAATCACAGGCGTCGCTGGCTCAAGAGGTTTTGTCAGGTCAATCACCTCTAGTCGTCCATCGTTAAGCTCTTGCAATAAAACTGTCAATAGATTGTTGCCCATCGGGAGTTACCTCCTACTATCACACTTGCAAAAACGTCTTGAGGGCGTATAACCTCTAACCGCCCAATGCAATAACTGTGCTCATCACTTCCTTCTCGGGAGTCAGACAAAGCCCAAAGATCAATACGGATGTCATTATTATCCGACGGGCTCCTATGAGGTCCGTCAAATAGCCCACAACTGGCAAAATGATTGTTGCAGCTAGGAGAAACAGTGAAAATGCCAATGATGTTTCCCATCGACTCCAGCTAAACTCCTGCATTAGGGCGTCAAAAAACACTCCAAAGGAATATGCAACGACGACCATGATGTTCAGCACTCCCCCGATCCATGCCGCCAGTAGGACATGCGAACCATAAAAAATAGAGTAACGCTCCCTGTTCGTGCTATTCATTGCATTGCCATATGACTGCTTATGCACTTACATTCCTTAAACCAATCCGCCGATAAATCTGCTGAACTGGGACCTGCAGCTAATTGCAAATATGACCTTTTTGCACTTGGTTGAATGACGGGGTACACATGAACGGACCATTTAGCATTCCACCTCGCTGTCCATTTGGGTAAGCTTTCCCGCTTCTTCGCCTCTTATCACTGATATGACCTTTCCATTGCAAAGGTGCATTTCTCGAAAAATGCTACTGTATCCTGAATGGAGCCGATACTCGGGACTATCCGGCCAGATTTGATAACCTTTCCAGGCTTGTCGAGGATCTTGATGTCTTTCAGGGGATCCCCTTCCAGTAGGATGAGGTCGGCTATCTTGCCCGCTTCTACCGTTCCAATCTCCGATTCAAGCCCCAAGTTAATCGCTGCTTGTCGCGTAGCTATCTCGATCGCTTGCATTGGACTGGCTCCAGCTTCTAATAGCAGCTCTAACTCCAGGGCGATTCCTCCATGATAGTTGTAGGGCATCCCAGCGTCTGTTCCCGCCGCCACATTCACTCCAGCCGCCAACGAGCGCCTTAAACTCTCTAAATTATTTTGGCCGGCACTCTTAGCCTTACGAACGGAATCTGGGTGAATACCCGATTTTTCTCCGTGAGTTACCACCTGATGATAAGCAGACAGGGTTGGCACATGCGACACTTGGTTCTCAAGCATCATTTCAATAGCTTCATCGTCAAGATAACTACCATGCTCGATGGAATGAACACCTGCTCTCAGGGCATTTTTTATCCCGACAGTACCAATGGCATGAGCGGCCACTCTACGGCCTACCTTTCTTGCTTCCTCTGCGGCCACGGCCATTTCCTCTACAGTGAAAGAAGCGGCACCAACATCCGTCCCCAGGGTCATGACTCCACCCGTGGCCATCAACTTGATCCAATGAGCTCCAGCTTTGAGTTCTTCCCGCGCTGCTTTTAGGAGTCCCTCAACGCCATCTACTTCATATCCAAGCCACATCCCGTGACCACCGGTTATCGTCAGGCACCTACCAGAAGAGATAATTCTGGGACCAAGCAAGAGGCCGTTCTGGACCGCTCTTGAAAGATGCAATGTCGCTCGGGTTCGCGTACCGCAATCCCGGACCGTCGTCACGCCCCTGAGAAGGGTCGCTGCCATGTTACGCAACGCCAAGATAGTTTCCTGCGCTTCGTCCATGAATCGCTGAGGATTCGTTTCCCCACTGCAAGTAAGATGAACGTGACAATTGATTAGACCTGGGAGAAGTGTCATGCCTTCGGCTTGTATGAGTTTGCCAAATTCTCGAGACTCAGCCTTCTCTGAAGCATGTCCCACCCATGCAATGCGGTCTCCCTCTATTTTGACTAACGAATCTTCCAAAGGAGGATTTCCAGTGCCGTCTATCAGTTTTGCTCCCTTTATCGAGAAACTCATTCGCCCCTCCTAATCTTGCCACGAAGCAAGCTGTTTTTTCTTCATTCTTATTCTTCCGATATCACCCAGTGGGTTCTGTCAGCGAAAAATTACCCTGCTAGTTGACAACGAAAAGTTTCCACTCAGGAATCGTAGAAATCTGTTCGAAACCGGCATCGGTAATCACTATTTGTTCTTCAGGATTAAGAAGGCCTTCGACCGTTTCAATCTTTGGTTCCGGTGTGAGAATCATGCCCTTCTGTAGGACTCTCGTGTCGAATGCATTAATGGACGGTGGTTCACTCTCGAGACCGATCCCGTGGCCTATACGTTTAGCTGGATGGTCCGAGTAATTCCTTAATCCTGTTTTGTTAACAAGGGACTGCGAATATTCAAAGATGTCACGTACTTGAACTCCGGGTCTCATCTCATCCATGACTTTGAAGAGGATGTCCCACATCAGGTTGTGTTCGTATTCCTGCCTACGACTCGGCTTGCCAAAGACAGCTCGCCTGGCATAATCCATTCGGTATCCCAAATAGGCCGGACCTACATCAAGATAGAGAATATCCCCTTTCTGGAAGGTTCCATTTGGCCCAGTGGCCCCGAGTGCCATAACCTCAGCGGAATCGAGGTCAGCCCCTTCTTCCAAATAGTATTGCTGTATCTTTCTCTTGACCTGTTCGACTGAAATCCCAATTCGCAATTCGTCTAAACATCTCATCCACGCCCGACCGCCAATATCGCAAGCCTTTTTAGAAGCAGCTATCTCCCAGTCTGATTTGATCATTCGACATCCCCACACGACTGGTCCAGAGTCCACAAAGTTTGCATCTGGGAGCTGCTTACGTAGACGGAGAAAATCGTTAACAGGAATCCCAAGACACGTATCCAGACCCAATTCAATTCCAATTGTAGTTTTTTGAAGAGCCTTTTCTTCCAGAACTGCCCTAATACCCCAATCCGTTGGCTCTTCCATTGAAAAGGGTAAATCAGGATAGAATCTCCAATCCTCCACCCAAGACGGAAAAGACACTTTGTAACAACGAGAAAAGGTTTCGGGGCCAGACCAAGTAATAATCGCTGGGTCGCCTTCACAAGGTAAAATGAAAATGAATGGGCGGCTCGCCATCCATGGAGCAGGTTTATGGCCTGTGAAGTAGTAGTAACTAACATGATCTGTGACAATGAGCCCATCAATTCCACGCCCATTCATTAACGATTTTGCTTTCTTTACCCGCGATCGATACTCTTCAGTAGGAATTCGAGGCACCTTATAAAACTCCTTCAACAAGATTTTTCTTAGGAAGATTGAAAAAAGGCAGGATCCCCGCAGAGTGAACTTTTCTCACAGCCTTGGGCGATACCCCCATATCACTCTTCATAGACAGGAATGCACCAATCACGATAGCGTTCTAACCTTGCCCTCACGATCTGGGAGAACAGATTCATCAGTGTCTTAGTGATCGGACCAATCTTCCCTTCCCCGATCTTTCTTCCGTCGACTTCTCCAATTCCAGCAATTTCTGCTGCTGTGCCGCAGAAGAAGCATTCATCCGCCTCGTAAATCTCACTCCTATCAACGACACGTTCCTTCACCGTAAGTCCTAGATCACATTCGGCCGCATGGATGACTGTATCTCGTGTAATTCCAACCAAAATGTCCTCCGTAGTTGATGGGGTGATCAGAGATCCATCCTTAACGAGAAATAGATTTTCCGTGCTCCCCTCCGCAACAGTACCCTCACGTGTAAGCATGATGCACTCGTCAAAGCCTTGTTCGATCGCATCTGTCTTCGCGAGAGCAGCATTGATGTACGTGCCCCCAATTTTGCCGCGCGCTGGCGCCGCATTGTCTGGTATTCTTTGCCACGACGAAACACATACTCTTAAGGGCCGCTCTGTTGCGAGATATTTTTCGATGGGCATACTGTAAATGAGGAAATGATCGGGAGCGTCAGTCAGTGTCACACCAAGTCGGCACGGAACACCTTTATAGGCTATAGGTCGTATGTAGATGTCCTGCTGATATTCGTTTCGACGAACGAGTTCCTTACAATATCCGACCAAAGTTTCCGTATCACCAGGCAGTTGAATCCGAAGGAGCCGAGCCGAACGATTCAGGCGTTCTAGGTGCTCAATCAGACGAAAGATGTACATCTGCTTGGTGCTTTTGTCCCAATAACCCCGAACGCCCTCAAATACACTTGTCCCATAATTGAAGGTGTGTGAAAGAACGCTGACTTTAGCTTCCTCCTCTGGAACAAAATCGGATTCGATCAACACATATCGGCGCACTTTACATTTCCTCTAGTGTGCTTAGAAGTCGTCCAAATTATCAGAAATCGATTAGGCTGCTCGGGCTCATGTAACCTTTTATTTATCCAGTGGTTATGAGTTATTGTGATTCCCCTGCCGATTTTGCGAAATATCTATTGTATATTATAGTAACTACAGAAACTGGAATCTTAGTTGCTGGCGGTCAGCCTGTCAAGAAAGAGGCCTTCGCTGACCATCCGGCCGGGTTCCGGTCGGAACCCGGTCACGGTGTGGTATAAGACTGTGATATTAATGGGATCTGCACGGACCGGAGACTGAAGGTGCGAGAGAACAACGAAGTGGGGGGGTATTGATGAAGGAAGGAGTATCCGAACCTGCTCCTTTGGTACTCGGAGAGAAGGAGATTGCGGGGGTTGCACCGAGTCTCACGGAGATTATCGATATCGTTGAAGAAACGCTTCGAATGGAGGCCAGAGGAAAGGCGGAAGTTCCTACAAAAGTCGGAGTGCATCCAGATTATCCCCGCTCTTTCCTCCACGCCATGCCTGCTTGGGTCAAAGGTGCCCAGGCTTTGGGGATGAAGTGGGTCTCCTATTATCCGGGGAACTCCCAGCGGCAGCTTCCGGACTCAACGGCCCTCATTATCCTCAATGATCCCGAAAAAGGCCTTCCTGTGGCAATTATGGCAGGAATGTGGATCACCTATGCTCGTACCGCTGCCTGTGTGGCTGTCGCTGCAAAATACTTAGCCCCACCCGAGGTTAGACGGATAGGGCTCGTTGGTGCTGGCGGACTTGCCCGATGGTCTCTTCGTGCCCTCAGCCATGTTTTCTCAGATTTGGAACAAGTTTTCGTGGTATCCCGGACTGCCGCGTCTAGGCAGCGCTTTTGTGAAGAGATATCCGAATCGAGTCTATGGAAAGTAACACCAGTCGAACGTGTACAAGATGCCGTTGTTGACATGGATATCGTGGTATCTTCCACACCTCAACCCCCGGAACCCCCAGTCAAGGGAGAATGGTGGCAACCGGGCACTCTTGCCATTCTCTTAGACGGACTCAGAGGCTGGGATGATCTTGCATTTGACAAAGCGCACCGAATCGTGACGGACAACTATGAGGCGCTAGCTCATCTGCCTGCAGATCGACCAAAACTACGTCTGCCTGATAACTGGAACAGTCTCGCTGCCGTCGTAGTGGGAGAGGCGCCTCCACGTCAAGATGCTCAGGAAGCTGTAATGGCAATTCCCACGGGTATTGCTAGTCTCGACATGACGGTGGGCTGGAATATATACAGGCGAGCACTGTCGGCCGGGATTGGAACGCATATCGATCTTTCCTAGCAACTGGTCAAAGGGTTGTCCATTCGACGACGGCCGGCAATTTGAGTTTAGGTAGGAATTTCTTATGAAAGCCCAAAAAGCATATGACCTTGTCAAAGCCGAAATCTTGAAATGCACTTTAAAGCCAGGGCAACTAATAGATGAAAAAGACTTGTTAGGAAAACTGAAAACTAGTCGCACTCCAGTCAGAGAAGCGCTTCTTCAACTTCAGACAGAAGGCTTTATCCACACAGTCCCTAACCGTGGATATTTCGTAAACGAATTAACGGTTAAAGATCTGAAGGAGTTGTGTCAAGTTCGATTGATATTGGAAGTGGCCTCGGCTGACCTTGCTGCTCAGAACTCGTTCCATCAGCCAGACTTACTTGAGAAGCTTGGAGAGTTATCTGAATGCACATACGAGCTGGGCAACTTCGATAGCTACCTCGCCTTCATTCAAGACGATACGGAGTTACATGTAACTATTGCAGAACTTACCGAAAATTCCCGCCTAGTTTCCATGGTGAACAGCGTTCGTAACCAGTTGCAGCGCTATCTGCTTTCCTTAGTTTCCCAAACTGATCAGCCTTTGCAATCAGAGCACAGAGCTCTCTTCGAAGCAATCCGAGATCATGATTGCGATAAAGCTCGAAGAATAATGTCTGAACATGTCAGGGGCTCAATGGCAAGTATTCTGGGCGTGAAATTCAGCGCAAGCTTATCCTAGTAGACGTTGGCGAGAGAGATTCTCTTGTTCCCGTTTGGTGAAGCCGCTGCTCAAAGACTCTATAGCCTTGATGAGCAAGCAATGGGTTTGACGATGCCCATTATTGGAGATATCCAGAATTCGCAAGCTTCTTTGCGGATGCCGCACAAGCTCTTTTTGACAGAGGTGGGACACCCACGGCGTCTGCCCATGTATTGTAAAACTTAAAAAGAGCGCAAACAGTTATTACGTCATAGACAGCTTCATCTGACCAACCGACACCTTTTAACTTTCCTATGTCCTCCCCGGTAATCTCACTCGGCCACTCGTTTACTTTAGTGACAAGTTCAGAAATAACCTTGTATCGGTGCGATAAAGGAGCAGTCCGGTAGTCTGCAAGGACTGCCGAAACCAGGCTTGCATCACCAAGTAACTCAACCGCGACCGCGGCGTGTATATCTACTCAATAGCTACAATCATTTTCTTGTGATGTGAAAGCAGCGATGAGTTCTCTGAATCCTGGCTGAATTGGAGACGGACCTCGCATTACCGCCTCAGTAAACCGGTCGAGATGGATGGTGCTACTCCTTTTAAAGGCAAACATTTCGTCAATATCGCTCAATAAGGATGGCTTCATTCTATCTCCGTTGACATGGCGGACAATAAGAGAATGGGTACTGGCCAGACCTCACTACGGTTCTCGTGGGATCCCACAGGACGCTCAGGAGATTCGGCAAATGGTTTGTGAGACTTCATCTAAAGAATCGGCCATCTGGGGCACGGTCGAAATCCTGCTCGAGCGAGTAAACGTGGAGCGATCTCACCCACTTTCGCATAAAGCGTATCTTCATCAATACGTGAAATACCGTAGTGATATGTGAAGGTCAGAGAATGTTTCTCGGACAACTCTCTTAGTCCGGTCAACAGCTGCCCTGTACAAAATAATGGGTTTATGCAGGAAACCGCCCCTCGGATTCGGCCTTCAGCAGCGCCGTCAAACCTAGCGATCGCATCCGCCGTTCGTGAAAGCGCTTCGTCTGTAGTGAACTGTAGTGCCTTTGGACCAATGTGGCAATCCCAGGTCCATGGACTCAGTACGCCTCTTATGCCAGCTTTTCCAACAGGCCGAAACATCGCGTAAAGTACCACCTTCGCCAAAAGTTGTTGTTCCGTTCCGGATCATCTCTAGGCATGACAAAAGAGCACCTGCATACTCCTCTTCAGGCGTGACAGCACCGTACAAAGGCAGAGCCCAATCTGTCATCCACTGACTCCCCACATCATCAGGTGAAGGATTTCGCACCAAGTGTTCGGCGGTAATATGAACGTGGGCGTCCACTAAGCCAGGCATAACGACAAAATCTGAGGCGTCAATAATAGTACGTGCGGCATACTGCAATAGGATGTGGGGTGATTTGTCAACTTCAATGATTTTCCCGTCGTTGATCGCCACGGCTCCATCGAGGACCATTCGACGTGTCGGATCCATTGTGATCACGAGACCATGAGATACGATGAGGTCTACTGAGCTCGGGATCGCCGTGTCTGAATGATTTTGACCCGAGCGATTGGTGTCCATGATTTAGATTAGGTTACGAAACAAAATGTCCCACTTGCCATTGTGCTAGCTGGCTTCGCGCCGTGCTCCGAGTGTATCCCGTCAGCGAAAGTGGGACACATAGGGCCGAGAGTTAAGAGAGAGTTGGAAGGTTTGAGGGGGTGAGATCTCACCCCCTCAAAGGGCTGATCTTGACAGCCCATCAGAGCAAGCCGATGCTGGTCATGGCACAACCAAAAGGAGAACGCTATGACCACAGACGTCGTCAAACAGATCCGTAGGGCCACCCGCCGGAGATTCACGGCCGAAGAGAAGATCCACATCGTTTTGGAGGGGCTCCGCGGAGAGATTCCCGTCACCGAACTGTGCCGCAAAGAAGGGATTCAACCTTCGATCTACTACAAGTGGTCCAAGGCCTTCCTGGATTCGGGCAAAAACGGTCTAACCCGGGAGACCCAACGGAATGCGACTTCCGGTGAGGTGCGTCGCTTGAAGGAGGAGAATGAGGCCTTGAAGAAGGCGGTGGCCGAGACGGTAGTGGAGAACCAAAAGCTAAAAAAAAGTTTGGGCCTGTAAGGCGAAGGAGGTATCAGAGGATGCTCAGCGAGCACAAGCTGGAAGTTTTAAGGACAGTGGAGGCCTCCGAGTTACCGGTCCGGGAGGTGCTGGATCAACTCGAGATCCCCCGCTCGACCTACTATCGCTGGAGACACCACTTTCGAAAGAGGGGGTTGGCAGGCTTGCGGGACCGTCCCCCAGGATCAGGACGGGTTTGGAATCAGATCCTGCCCAAAGAACGGGACCGAATCCTGGAGATGGCGCTGCTGTTTCCAGAGTGGTCCTCACGAGAAGTGAGCTGCCAGGTGACGGATAGGTGCGGGTTTACGGTCTCGGAATCCTCGGTCTACCGGATTTTGAAAGCGGAAGGGCTGATTCGGGAGGTTCAACTCCGGAGCTTTCCAGCCGAATCGGAATATCGAATCAAGACGACCCGACCCAACCAGCAGTGGCAAACGGATGCGACCTATCTTCTGGTCAAGAACTGGGGCTGGTACTATCTGATCTCAGTACTGGATGACTTTAGCCGGAGGATCCTGGCCTGGGGACTTCACACGGCCATGCGTGCTGGAGACTTCAGCCAGGTGGTCGAGGCGGCTTGTGAGAGAACGGGTGTGGAACAGGCTCCGTTGTCTGATCGGCCCCGGCTGGTGACAGACCGCGGACCGGCTTTGATCTCCAAAGACTTTGGTCAGTATCTGGAGACCAAGGGACTGGGCCACATCCTGGCCTCACCCTATCATCCCCAGACCAACGGGAAGATCGAACGCTACCATCGTTCCTGCAAGGAACGCATCAACCTAATGGTCTGGGAGACACCCGAGGAGTTGGAGCGAGAAATCGCGGTCTTTATCGACTACTACAACTCCAGGCGCTATCACGAGGCCCTGGGTAACGTCACACCCGATGACATGTACTTCGCAAGACGAGATTCCATCCACACAAAAAGGAGAAGATTGAAAGG
>CBDCMH010000006.1:0-96159 GCA_965218935.1 Acidobacteriota bacterium | reverse complement strand
TCTGTTTGCGGTCTGCGGTCTGTGGTCTGCGGGGTCGAAGTTGTTTTGAATTTGGAATTTGAGATTTGGAATTTGTTTGGAGTTTGGGATTTTGAATTTTAGATTTCAGCCGGTCTTCCGGCTGTTGTCTGCCTCTATCCTGTGCTGGTATGATCAGCTTTCTAATGTTCAAACGCCAAACCACTGGATCGGTCGTCTGCCCTTCTTGTCACCAGCTGGTCGGCGTCAACGAGGAAAAATGCTACTACTGCGGCCGTCCCAACCCGGGCATGTGGGGCTATGCTGGGTTTTTGAGGCAGTTGGGTCAGGACCTCGGCTTCGTCCAGGTGGTGATCTGGAGTTGTGCCGGTCTTTATATCGCCACGCTGTTGGCCGATCCTGGAGGAATCCAAATGGGTGGGGCTCTTTCTCTGTTTTCTCCCAGCGGACGCAGCCTTTTCCTGTTCGGGGCCAGCGGAGCGATGCCACTTTTTCAGGCCGGACGATGGTGGACGGTGCTGAGTGCCGCCTGGCTGCACGGAGGACTGCTGCACATCGTTTTCAACATGATGTGGGTTCGCCAACTGGCTCCCGCCACCGCTTCCGAATACGGGATCGGTCGCACCGTGATCATCTATACCGTCTCCTCCATCACCGGGTTTTTCCTCAGTAGCTGGATGGGGGCTTTTTTTGGATTTCTTCCCTGGCCTCTACGAGGGGCAACGCTGACCATTGGCGCCTCAGCTCCTATTTTCGGACTCCTGGGAGCGCTCGTTTACGCAGGAAAAAAAGGAAGCAGCGCCATAGGTCGACAGGCCATGGGTTTTGCCGTCATCCTCTTCGCCTTTGGATTGATGATGGCGGGTATCGATAACTGGGCCCATCTTGGAGGATTTGCCGGAGGCTATGGCATGGCCAGGTGGCTGGACCCCCTGCAGCCTGAACGCACGGATCATCAGATCGTGGCTCTCCTGTGCATCGGATTGACGATTCTCTCCGTGGTTGCATCGATCGTTGACGGTTGGCAATTGATGTGAGGTCGAAATGCGTGAAATCTTGAATGATATTGAACAGTGGCGTAAGGAAGGCAAGAAGGTTGCCATCGCCACAGTCGTCAAGGTGTACGGATCGGGTCCACGTCCGTTGGGTTCAAGGCTAGCTATCTCCTCAGAGGGCGAAATGGTCGGATCCGTCAGTGGAGGTTGTGTGGAGGGAGCGGTGGTTGAAGAAGCCCAGGGAGTGATGAAAACCGGCCAGCCCAAGCTTGTGAAATTCGGCATCACCAATGAAGAAGCCTGGACGGTAGGTCTAACCTGTGGAGGGGAAATAGAAGTCTTTGTGGAGGGAGATCCATCTCCCACAGAATTTGTCGGTTCTCTCAAGAATGAAGAGCTGGTTGCCCTGTGTACTTTGATTGTCGGCCCGCAGTTGGGCAGCAAAATGCTGATCTGGCCGGATGGGAAAACCCAGGGAGATCTCGGTTCCGCCGATTTAACCCGCCAGGTCTCTCGACATGCCGAGGCCCTTTTGCAGCAGCAGAAATCGGAGAGAGTCGCCTTTGATGCGGAGGGAGACAAAAGCGAAGTCTTCATCGAGGTCGTTTCTCCACCCCCCAGATTGATCATCATTGGTGCCGTCCATGCGGCCATACCCCTGATCACCTTTGCCAAGGAACTGGGCTTTCGGACCACGGTCGTGGATCCCCGCTCCGCCTTCGCGACTCCCCAGCGTTTCTCCCACGCCGACGAGCTGATCGTCAAATGGCCTCAGGAGGCACTTTCCGCACCGGATTTTAACGAAGGGACCTATTTGGTCGCCCTCAGCCACGACGAAAAATTGGACAACCCGGCCCTGAAACTGGCCCTGGAAAATCCCTCCCGCTACATCGGTGCCCTCGGCTCCCGCAAGACCCATGCCCGACGGGTGGCATCGCTCAAAGAGATGGGCATCACCGATGAGCAGCTGTCCCGAATTCACGCGCCCATTGGACTGAATTTAGGGGGGAGACGACCCGGCGAGATCGCGGTGGCCATCCTGGCCCAGATTATCGCCATTCGAAATGGAGTGGGTGAGTAGTTACTGAGTTGCCTTCAGATATTCCAGCAGATCAGCATCCGTGCTCAGAATCAGCGTGCTGTTGGGATCGGCGGTCTGCTCCAGGGTCTCCAGGCTCTTCATAAAGGCATAAAACGAGGCATCCCGGTTATAGGCCTCTGCATAGGTCTGAGTGGCCTGGGCATCGGCCTGGCCTCGTAATTCCTCAGCGGTCCGATAGGCTTCAGACTGAATCCGTGCCAATTCCCGCTCTCTCTCGCCCCGGATCCGTGCAGCTTCCCCTTCTCCCTCTGAGCGGTAGCGCTCGGCGATCCGGTTGCGCTCGGCAATCATGCGCTCAAAAACATCTCTCCGCACCTCTTCCACATAATTAATCCGCTTGATCTGAAAATCGATGAGTTCAATACCCAGGTCTGCCGTGCGGGCCTGAGCGGTTTCCAATACGGCCTCGATGATCTCCTGGCGTCCCCTTGCAATGGCTTCCAGCTGAGCCGTCTCTTCTTCAGACTCCAGCAGGGAGGCATCCGGTTGACGATTGGTGCTTCGAACCACCTCCACCAGATCGTGACGGGCAACGGCGTTGCGGGTTTCCCCATCCAGGATATCGTCCAGTCTGGACTTCGCTCCCAGTTCGTCGCGCAGACGTTCAAAGAACCTCAAGGGCTCACTGATTCTCCAACGGGCATAGGAATCCACCCAGATGAATCTCTTGTCCCGGGTAGGAACCTGGTTAGCATCACCGTCCCACGCCAGAAAGCGTTTGTCGAAATAGTTCGCCACCTGAACAAACGGCACCTTAAACTTGACGCCAGGCTCGTCGACCGCGTTCCCAACGGGATCGCCGAACTGGGTGATAATCACTTGCTGCGTCTCATCCACCACGTAAGCGGCGCTATACAGGAAAACGATCAACCCAACAACAATCAACAAAATTACCCCTGTTTTGCCGTTCATTGCCCCCCCTCCCGGGTAGATCCTCCACTTGCTCCGGTGAGACCCTGCAAAGTCTCCAAAGGAAGCAGCGGCATCACTCCCTGGGCGTCACTATCGATGTAAAGCTTGCCGCCCATCTTCGGCAGCACCTTGGCCATGGTTTCCAAATACATGCGTCTTCGGGTGACCTGCGGTGCCCGGCGATAGGCATCGTAAAGCGCCTTGAAACGGGTGGAATCCCCTTCAGCACGATTGACCCGGTCCAGCGCGTACCCTTGGGCCTGCAAAATGGTCTGCTGGGCTTCACCCGCAGCCCGCGGAATCACCCTGTTGTACTCTCCGGTGGCTTCGTTGATGAGTCGATCCCGCTGCTGCTGGGCCTGGTTGACCTCATCCCAGGAAGGTTTCACGGGATCGGGAGGATTCACATCCTGCAACACCACCTGATCAATAGTGATGCCCGTTTCGTACTGATTGCACAGTTCCTGCAATTGCACCTTTACGGTGGTTTCGATCTCCTGACGACCCACGGTCAGGACCTCGGTGACCGTTCGATCCCCGACGACTTTTCGCACCACCGCCTCAGTCATGTCACGAAAGGTGTCCTCCACGTCGCGCACTTTAAAGAGATACGCGTAGGGATCCGAGACCCGGTATTGCACAATCCATTCCACCACAGCCACGTTCAGATCACCGGTCAGCATTAAGGATTCCCCCAAAAAGTCCTGGGGAGAATAGATGGTGCGCCTGCCCGGCTCTACCGTACGAAATCCAAACTCCTGTTTGAGTTGTCTTTGCACCGGCACTTTGACCACAGTGTCGATAAAGGGCAACTTGAACTGTAAACCGGGCGGCCTGGGGGGCGCGTTGTATCGCCCAAAACGTCTGATGACGCCTACCTCTTCCGGCTGAATCTGGTAAAAGCTGTCCAGAACCACCACCGCCCCGACAAGGACCGCGATGGCGATGAAAATGATTCTGGGAGAGAGGTTGGGTAATTGAATGTTTGAGAGATCGATGACATCTTTGTCCATGGGTGTTGATTAGCTCCTCGCCTAAGACTACCACAACAGGCCCTAAAAGCCGATTGTTAGTTCACGCTGACGAAACGTCCCTGGGCCATCTCTCGGAGTTCTTGCATATCTTCACGCCGGGAAACGGAGAGAGGAACCGTCTCGCCGATCTCCTTGACCAGGAGTTCTGTATCCAGAGGCTGCTTCAAATGGAGCCCCCGATAGAGTGAAGCGATGACGGCCTGCTCAATCTCCGCCCCGCTGAAACCTTCCGCGGCTTCAACCAGTCGATGCAAGTCGAACTGGCTCGGATCCTGTTTTCGAAGCTTCAAATGAATCGTCAATATGGCTCCCCGCTCCTCCGCATTGGGGAGATCCACGAAGAAAATTTCATCGAAGCGCCCCTTCCTCAGGAGTTCCGGAGGCAGGATGGAAAGATCGTTGGCGGTAGCAACCACAAAAACCTGGTGCTGCTTCTCCTGCAACCAGGTGAGAAAGCTGCCAAAAATGCGGCGACCCAACCCCCCATCCGCGTCGCTTCCTCCCGTGGCCATGGCTTTCTCGATCTCATCAATCCAGAGAACGACTGGAGCCATGGACTCGGCCAGGGAGATGGCTTTACGAAAGTTCTTTTCCGACTCTCCGATATATTTATCAAAGAGTCTTCCCGCATCCAGTTTCACCAGCGGCAGCTTCCATTCACGAGTGATCACCTTGGCGGCGAGAGACTTGCCACACCCCTGCACACCCACAATCAGGATCCCTCGAGGAGTGGGCAAGTTGAGCTCCCGAGCTTCGCGGCTAAACCCGGTCCGGGCTCGCACCAGCCAGCGTTTGAGGCGGGCGAAGCCTCCCAGCTGGAAGCGATTGTCCTCGACCGGATAATACTCCAGAAGTCCGCTCTCCCGGATCACCTGAGTTTTACGCTCCAGAATTTCCTTGATGGCTCCAGCCGTGAGCCTGCCATCCTTGAGAGCGGCAAAAGCGATCGTTTGCCTGGCCTGGTTCAAGGTCATCCCACTCAAGGCGTTCACCAGTTCATCCCGATCCATGGTGTCGAGCTGGACCTCAATCCGGTTGGCTGAGACCAAGGAATGCAGCACCGCGTTGAAAACCTTCCTCAGTTCCTCTTTCCCCGGGAGTTTCAGGTTGTAGTAGACCACACCGTGCTCGATTTCCGGAGGGAGCTGGATAGCTGCTCCCGATAACACGATGGTGGAACGATTCTTGGAAAATCTCTGGGAAACCTCTCGAAGCTGGCGAGCCACAGCATGATCCGTAGTAAATCTTGCAAAATCCTTGAGAAGAAAGATGGCCTGAGTATCCAACTGGTGAAGAGTGGACAGAAGACTCGTAGGCTCTCCAGTGCCATACATGATGTTTTTCCCGGGCACCCGAACCAACCCCGTGGTGATCGACCATTCGTAAAATGGCATTCGAAGTTCCAGCGCGGTTGACTGGAAAAGGGAGTAGACCCGGTCTTCTTCCACTGTTTCGATGACAATGACGGGATGAAAGGAAAGAACCAGGGTTTTAACGTCGTGGGTACTGGTCGTGAGACTCATTGACCCGGAATGGTGGTGTCAATTGAGTTGACCGGTCCCAACACGGAAAGCGGTTCGTCAAAGTCCTGAGAACGGCCCACGGCCAGGATCTGCATCTTGTCGGGGTGCAGATGCTTTCGCACCACTCTCAGAATATCGCTCTTGGTCACCCTTTCAATATTCTCTTTGGCCTTCTCCAGGAAATCCGCCAGATACCCATAATAGGTGTAAGTCATCAGGCGATTGACGATTTCACCACGGGAATCAAAGTTGAAAACAAAGGCGTTGAGAAAGCTCTCCCGGGCCAGCTCCAACTCCTCGTCGGTGACCTCGCTTTCGGCCATCTTCTCCACTTCAGCCGTCAGGGCCCGAATGGCCTGAACCGTGGTCTCCGATTTGGTCTGACAGCCGATGTAAAAGATCCCTTCATAATCATAATTGGCAGAATAGTAGCCAAAAACGGAATAGGCCAGGCCCTGGCGCGATCTCACTTCCCTGAAAAGACGACTGGTGAAGCCCGAGCCGAGAATTCGGTTCACCAAAACGAGGGCAAAATAGTCCGGGTCGTTCCTGAGGCCTCCGATGTGCCCCATGAAGATATTGGTCTGGTTCACATCATCCCTCTGGATGAGATTGACGGTTTTTTGAAACTCGTAATTCACCTTGGGTGGTGGGGAGATCTCTATTTCCCGCTTCTCCCAGCCTGCAAAGGCTTCTTCGATTTTCTGAATCATCTCCGGAGTGTGGAAATCACCCCAGACCGCCAGCATCATATTGTTGGGATAAAAGAATCTTTCATGAAAGACAATCAAATCCTCACGAGAGATGCTATCGATGGTGGCATATTCGGCAGATCGAGCGTAGGGACTGTCTGCCCCATAAATAAGCTTGCCGAACTCCCGGGAAGCGACTCCGCCGGCGCTGTCGTTTCGGCGCGAAATGGCACTGCGTTGCCGAAGTTTGCCCAGCTGGATCATCTCTTCCGGAAAGGCCGGATTCATCAAGATGTCCGCCAGAATCGGCAAACCGGTTCCCAGGTCTTTACTCAGTACCGACATGGAGGCCGAACCCGAGCTCAACCCGATGCCGGTTTCCACCGAAGCGGCAATGAGCTCCAGTTCCTCATCGATCTCCTCACCCGTCCTGCTGGTGGTTCCACCCGTGCGCATGACGGTTCCGGTGAGTGAGGCCAAACCCACCTTTTCAGGGGGTTCGTCGATGGAGCCTACTCGGATTCGAGCCGACAAATTGATCAGGGGAAGCTCATGATCCTCCAGGATAAACAGCCTCATTCCATTGGACAGAGTGACCTGTTCCACCTGGGGCAGTTGGATATCGTTGAGTTTCGGATATTTGAGATCCTGATAAGGGGTCTGGGCCAGGACTGATCCGGCAACCCAGGACGAAACCATCAACCCCATCACCCACATTGCGAGTACAGACCGTCTCTCCCTCATCCTTCTTCTCCCTCCTCGATCAGCGATCCGACTGTTGTGTCTCGATCACGCCCACCACACTATTTTTTGAGGTGAAATACTCCTCGGCCACCCGCTGAATGTCCTGGGCTGTAACCTGATTGATTTCATCCAGCTGCTTGAAGAGATTTCGCCAATCTCCCGTCACGACTTCGTAAAAGGTCAGCTGTCGAGCAAGCCCCCGATTGGAGGCAAGGGCACGAACCACAGAGGCTTGGCTCCGGGTTCTAAATTTTTCCAGGTCCTGGTCCGACACGGGTTCCGTCTTGAGCCTCTCAATCTCTACAATGACCGCTTCCTCGCACTCCTGGGTGGTGTGCCCTCGAGCCGGCGTGGCAAAAAACACAAAGAGCCCCGGGTACTTGCTCCCCGGAAAACCCTGGAAAGCGGAAGCATTGACAGCAATCTTCTTTTCCTTGACCAGGCTTTTGTACAGACGCGAAGTTCTTCCCGCGCCCAGAATGTCGCTAATGGCCTCAAAAACTGCATTATCTGGATGATTGATGTCCGGGGTGTGGTAACCCATCACCACCCAGGGCTGTGAACGATCTTCGACCACCACCCGGCGCTGACCCGTTTGAGGGGGCTCCACCGTCTCTACCGGGTCGGGTGGGGGAGCAGCGGGAATGCGCCCGAAATAGGTCCCAGCCAGAGACCGAATCTCCTCCAGATCAACATCTCCTACAATGGCCATGGTCAGATTGCTGGGGGCATAGTATTTCCGGAAGAACTCCTTGGCCTCCGAGCGGGTCATGGTTTCCACATCGCTCATATGACCTATGGTGGGCTCACCGTAAGGGTGGGCCTTGAAAGCAATGGCCAGAAACTCCTCCATCAGGCGACCTCGAGGCCTGCTTTCGGTGCGCATTCGCCGCTCTTCCTTGACCACATCTTTTTCCTTGTAGAATTCGCGGAGCACCGGATTCAAAAACCGATCCGACTCCAAGGCCATCCACAACTCCACTTTGTTGGAAGGAAGATTGACCACGTAGCGGGTGGCATCGCTGGAGGTACTGGCATTGAGACCCACGCTCCCGGCCTGGGTGAAAGCCTCTTCAAATTCGTCGTGAACCATAAATCGTGAGGCTTCCTCTTGAGCCTCATCGAGGCGTTGCTGCAACTCGGCCAGACGTTCCGGGTCCGCTCCATCGCCTCGACTTCGCTCCCGCTTGAGGGCAAGAAAGGCTTCGTCCACCCTCTCCAGAACCTGGGCCTCACCCGCGTAATCCACTGTTCCAACGGTCCTGGAACCTTTAAAGGCCATGTGCTCAAACACGTGTGCCATCCCCGTGATTCCCTTGACCTCGTCAACGGAACCGACATTGGCATAGGTGTTAAAGGAAACCACCGGTGCCTCGTGCCGCTCCAGGACCAGGAATTTGAGCCCGTTGTCCAGAGTGAACTCATGGACTTTCTTTTCGAAGTCGGCGAGACTCTGGGCACCCACCGTCAGAATGGTGGCAGCGGTGATCCCCATGCAAAGCGCGGTGCCCACCCAACGGATCGTCTTGATTCGCATTACCCAAGTTGAACACAATGTTTTACGAGAATTCCAGTCAAAAGTTGCCTCGGCCTGCTATATTGTCTGCCATGGAACGGATCTTTTTGGGTGCTGGAGCTGTTTTGGGTTTTTTGGGTGTAGCAGCTGGAGCCTTCGGAACCCATGGCCTGAGAGACAGGCTCTCACCGGAAATGCTGACCATCTTTGAGACCGCTGTTCGCTATCAACTGGTCCATTCCCTGGCTCTACTGGCCGTTGCCTGGTTGGCCGGTCGCTCCCCTTCCCTGGTGGTGAACCTGACTGGCTGGTTTTTCGTGGCCGGAGTGGTGGTCTTCTCCGGAACACTCTACGTTTTAAGCATGAGTGGTGTTCGCTGGTGGGGAGCGGTGACTCCACTGGGCGGCCTGGCCCTGCTGGCAGGATGGGGTTCTCTCATCTGGGCCGCCTGGACCCTCAGGTAGCGCTCGGATTCGGCACCTGAGGTGCCTCCTACACTCCGGAATGTGGGAGACACCTCAGGTGCCGAATCCGCATCAGATGCACCCTATTTTCGTGCCTTGGTGCTGTCGTGCTGTCGTGCTATCGAATTTCGAGTTTGTTTTGAATTTGGGATTTTGAATTTGGGATTTGCGCGCTTCGCGCGGTACCAGCGAGCCAGACGTGAGGGCTCGAAACCCAGATAAAAACCGAGAATCATCAACTGATTGAGCAGAGTGGTCCGCAAAGCGCCCAGTTGCTTCCACCTGCGGGCCGAGGTCAAGACTGCAGCAGGAGCGATGACAATCTGGCCTTCACTCTGCAATCGGCGAATCAGTTGAAAATCCTCCATAATAGGAAGATCAGGAAAACCTCCTACCTCACGGAACAACTCTCTTCTCAAGAAGATGGCCTGGTCACCGTAAGGCATCTGCCAATATCGCGATCGCCAGTTGGCCACTTTTTCGATGAGCCTCAACCGAGCAGAGGGGGCATCGATCTGAAGCTGAAAAGCTCCGGCGGCCACCCCCGATTGAGTGAGGATTTGACCGACGTGATGGTCAAACCGCTCCGGCAAGCAAGTGTCCGCATGCAGGAAAACCAGGAACGCTCCCTCAGCCACTTCGGCTCCCGTATTCATCTGTCGGGCGCGACCGGGAGGAGAATGGAGAATCTTGACACCCCGGGATTGAGCCACCTCTGCCGAACGATCGGAACTTCCGCCATCCACCACGATTCGCTCGACACCGGTACAATCCTGGGTACTGTTTAAAGCGAGATCCAGGGCTTCCGCATCATCTAAAACCGGGATAATGACCGAGATGTCTGGAGGTGAGACTGTAGCCACGAACACGAGTATAATGGGCCCGGCAGAAAAGTGATCTCCAAATGTTTGTCTCTTTTTCTCTTTCTTCATCTCGCGCTCTCCCCGGTTTGGGCAGCGGCCGAACGCTTTGATTCGGAAAGCCGGACCAAAGGCCTGACCTGGGGCTGGGGGCATTCCTGGCCCCATGGATTTCCAGGATACGATCACACCAGCACCGATATTGCCTTTTTCGCCTTCCACCCCCAGATGGGATGGTTTGTCACCGACCGACTGGAGCTCTATGGAGAGGCCACGCTACTGCTTTATCATGAGCCGGAGGCGGCTGTTTCCGTAGGGTTGGCAGGGCTGGCAGGGCGTTATCACTTCTGGAACGATCGCAGTTTTGCTCCTTTTGTGAGTGCCGGAGCCGGCCTGATCTGGACCTCTTTGGACGTCGTGGAAATCGACCGAGTTTTTAATTTTCAGGTGCTTTTCGGAGCGGGGGTACGGCTGATCCCCCAAAAGGGACCGACCTGGGTATTCGAGTTTCGCAATCACCACATCTCGAATGCGGGCACGGCGGGAGAGAATCTAGGCATTAATGCAGCCACGCTTCTGGTTGGGGTCAACTGGATTTTGCGATAAGGTTGGGCCCTATGATCATCAGGAATTCGACCTTACAGCTCAAGACAGAGGGATTCTGCCACGTCGTAAACATCACCGATGAGGTGCAGAGTCAGGTGAACGAAAGTGAGATCGAAAGTGGAAATGTGACGGTCTTCGTGGTCGGTTCTACGGCGGGAATCACCGTAGTGGAGTATGAGCCCGGTCTGGTCAAGGACCTGGAAGATCTATTCGACAAACTTGCTCCCCCCACCCGCGACTACCACCATGAGCAGACCTGGCATGACGGAAACGGCTTCTCACACGTTCGCGCTTCTCTCTTGAAGCCTTCCCTGGTGGTTCCGGTGGTCAGCGGCAAGATGCGCTTGGGTACCTGGCAGCAGATCGTCCTGCTCGACTTTGATAATGGGCCGCGTACCCGTGAGGTAGCGGTCCAAGTCATGGGGCAGTGAGCAGGTTGTCGATGAGGCGAGTGGCACCGATGCGAATAGCACCAGCCACCCGGACCGAGCCCGTGATTCGCTCCACCGGCTGCAGTTCTATGGGATCGACGATCTCCAGATACTCGACTTGGACGTTTTCATCTTCCTCCAGCACGGCTAACCCGCGTTTTTGAACCTCCCCGGAATCCAGGACTCCCTCTGCGATCGCCTGTTGAGCCGCCTGTAGAGCTCTGTACAAAACAGGAGCCACACGACGTTCTTCCGGACTGAGATACTGATTCCGGGAACTGACCGCCAGGCCGTCCGATTCACGCACGGTAGGCACCGCCACCACGGTCACGCCCAGATTGAGGTCAGACACCATCCGCTCAATGACACTCAATTGCTGGGCATCCTTTTCACCAAAGTAGGCTCGCTGGGGTTGGATGATATGGAACAGTTTGGCGACCACCGTGGCCACTCCACTAAAGTGGCCGGGCCGAAAAGGCCCACAAAGATGATCGGTAATGCGAGTGACCTCCACTAAGGTCACTGAAGGCGCGGGGTACATTTCCTCAACCTCAGGCTCAAAGATGAGATCCACATCCAGTCTGCGGCAGAAATCGAGATCGGCTTCTGGCGTGCGGGGATAGCGGGTGTAGTCATCCCTGGGTCCGAACTGCAGTGGGTTGACGAAGATGCTCACAATCAGACAATCCGCCTCCTTGCGAGCCCTTTGAACGAGGCTCTCGTGGCCTGCGTGCAGAGCCCCCATGGTGGGAACCAGGCCGACGACCTGGTGGGAACTGCGAAAGGGTTGCAATCGCTCACGAACTTCCGCGATGGTCTGAACCAGATCCGTGCTCACCGGGGTTTCTTTCTGTCCGATGCCTGATCTTTCTCCACCGTAGGAAAGCGGCCGGTTTTTACATCTTCGATGTAGGCCCGGGTGGCTTCCAGGATTTGCTCTCCCAGTTGTGCATACTGTTTGACAAAGGGCGGAGCACTCCCCTCGAACAGGCCGAAGGCGTCATAGCTCACCAGCACCTGCCCGTCGCAGTGGGGCCCGGCTCCAATCCCAATCGTGGGGATGGCCAGCTCTGCGGTCACCCGTTTGGCCAGCTCAGAGGGAATGGATTCCAGGACGATCGAGAAAACACCCGCCTCCTCCAGCGACTTGGCCTCCCCGAGCAACAGGTCGGCACTCTCCGGGGTTTGGGCCTGAGGGCGGAAACCTCCCAACTGATGAACAGACTGAGGGGTAAGACCCAAATGGCCCATCACAGGAATACCGATAGCAACGAGCCTGCGGGCCACATCAAGGACACTGCTTCCCCCTTCAATCTTGACGGCTGCAGCCCCGCCCTGGATGAGTCGACCGGCGTTGCGAACGGCTTCGCCCACGTCCACCTGGTAGCTGAGAAAAGGCATGTCACTCACCACCAGGGAATGCTTGGCGCCCCGTGCCACGGCACGGGTATGCTCGACCATCGTGTCTAGCGTCACGGAGAGTGTGTCTTCATGCCCCAGCATCACCATGCCCAGGGAGTCGCCCACCAGCAGCACGTCGATGCCTGCACGATCCAGCAGGGTCGCCATGGCGCAGTCATAGGCCGTGAGCACGGTGATTTTCTCACCGCGCAGCTTTCTCTCCTTGAGGGCGGGAACACGAATCCGCTTTTTTGACTCATTCATGCTAGCTTGCTTCTTTCTCCAGGAGCTTTTCCAGCTGGATGGCCTGGGCTTTCGACAGCCCCTTTCTCCGTGCTAACTGGACGGTGTGTTGACCCACTGCCCGATAAAGGCCCTGCACCGATTCGGGGAGAGCCTCCAGGGCGGTCAGATGGGCGGCCAAGGTTTGCTCATCTCCCCGCTCGATGGGGCCGGTAAGTGCCTCAGCCGGGCCACGGCTCAGGGCGTTTTGAGCGGCAGCAAGCACAAGCGGCTCAAGAGCTTTTCGTCCCTGGCGGTCCGTTACCCCCGCCTTGGACATCATCAACAAAGCTGCGTCGATCAAGGCGACGATATAGTTGCTGGCCACCACGGCCGCAGCATGGTACAGGGGTTTGGCCAGGGGCTTGATCGTCAGAACCTGGCCGCCGAGCAGTTTCACCAATTCTTTGGCCCAGAGTGCTGCTTTTCCCTTGCCCGTAATAGCAAAAGTCGAGCCTGGCAGCTTCTCTACCCCCTGTTTCGGATAGGCGACGGTCTGAAGGGGGTGCATCGACGCACAGGAGACTCCTTGCTCGGCAAGACACGACAAAACCTCCGGGCCCCAGACACCGCTGGTGTGGATGATCAACCCTCTATCCATCCCCGCCTCCTCCAGAGTCCCTGCTACCTCGGGCAGCGCATCGTCCGCGACAGCCAAAATCAAACGCTCGGCTTGTGCCGGCAACTGCGAATAGTCTACGGCTCGAACCGAAGGACCGACGAAGCGGGCAGCCCGCAGCGCACTGGATCGCGATCGACTGGCCACAACCGCGATCGGCTGGCCCTGTTGGAACAGGAGTCGACCGAGTGCCTGGGCGATGCGTCCAGCCCCGGCGATTCCGATAGCAACTCCTGGTGCTGTTTGTCTCCTTTTCATGACGTTCAGTAAATCCTCGCCTCCGGCATCAGCACCCAGGGAGCCGGATCGGATAGAAAAGGAACCTGCTCCTCGAGCCACTGGCTCAAGGGATCGCGCTGCTGGATGCCAAAGAGATCTCTACCGGCAAGCGCTTCCCACAGGCCTTTGGGTGGAGGGTAGAGCACCAGTTCAATTTCCTCGTCCTCTGCCAGCTCAAGCACCTGCTTCATTTGAACCATTGCCTCCGGGAGCCCTCCCAGTTCGTCGACCAGCCCGATGTCCCTCGCCTGAACACCCGTGTAGATTCGACCTCGTGCCCTCAGTTCCAGTTCCTGGTAGGTTTGGCCGCGGCCGTCGGCCGCTTTTTGGACAAAGGTCTCATAGATGGTTTCCATCCACGATTCCACCATCTGTCTTTGCTCGTCGGTCAATGAGGTCAAGGGCGAAAAGATGTCGGCGTTGGGTGAGGTTTTCACCTGGTCGATGGTGATTCCCAGCCATTCGTAAAGACCTTCCACGTCGAATTTTCCAAAGATCACGCCAATGGAGCCGGTAATGGTCGAGGGCTGGCTGATGATGTGGCGTGCTGCCATGGAGATGTAATAGCCTCCCGAGCCGGCAACCCCCGACATGGTCACGACCACGGGCTTACCCGCTTCCTCCAGGAGGGTGACCTCCTTCCAGACCATGTCCGAACCCACTACGGAACCCCCGGGACTATCCACCCGCAGGATGATTCCCTTGATGTCGTCATCCTCACGGATTCTGCGCAGGCGAGAAGCCATGGTCAGGCCTCCCATAACTTGCGAGAAGGGATCACTGTTTCCCGCAGTGATGGTTCCCAGTCCTCCCACCAGCGCCACTTTGTGCTCCGATCGGGTTCCATAGTCGTCCTCTACCGCATCGAGATAGGAGCTGGCCGCCAGACCTTCATACTCCTGTGAGTCGCCGCTGCCAGCCAGCTCTTCCTGGACCTGGCCTTTGTAGCCGAGTGCATCAACCAAGTTCTCAGCGAGCGCTTGATCGGCGGAGGTAAGCCCGGCCTCCAGGATGCCTCGCATCCTTTCTCCATCCACGTTTCTGTCCTGAGCCACCACGGCAATGAAACGCTCTTCGATATCGCCGAGAATCGACTCGTACATCTCTCGAATCTCCGGCGTCATGGTTTCCCGGGTAAAGCTCTCGGCGCTCTTGTACTCCTTGAATTGTATGAAATCTGGCTTGATCCCGAGCTTTTCCATGGTTCCCTTGTAAAAGGTTACTTCCGCCAGCAAGCCATTGACGAGCAGAGTCGCGCCCGGGTTCAAAGTGATGGAATCGGCTGCGGAAGCCAGATACAGCTCAGGGTCTCTGACCATATCCACGGCCAAAAAGGCGTGAATCGGCTTGCCCGAGGTGCGGAAGCTGTGCAGAGAGTCGCGCAATTCCTCGATTTGCGCCCAGCTCAAAAGTAAAGGATGAATCTCCAGATAGACGCCCGAGACACGATCATCCTTGGCCGCATAACGAAGAGCCTTTCCCAACTCCCACAAGCTCAGAGTGGCGGGTCCAAACATCTGGGCCAAAGGATTCTCCGGGGGTAGTTCAAAAACGGATCCTGTGAGAGCCACCTCCAGGATGGTGTTTTCCTGGACCAGGATGTCCTGGCCCCAGATCAAAAGGTAACCGGTTCCTACAACGATGGTCACGAAAAGGATTCCGACAAGGAAGAGAACCAGGAACAAGATTTTTTTTCCACTCATGTCCATGATTCTAGTGCCCGGCCCGTTTCAGTTCCACTGAGCTGGAGTTTTTCTTAAAATCTCCAGGAGATGACCGACCCTAAGCGGACAACTTTAACCCGGATCATGCTAGATTCTCTGCTGCAGAGAAAATCACCCGCCGGCCTGTGTTGCACTCGAGAGTTCGGCGCTTTCCTCGCTTCGTGACGAGAACCTATGCATAATCCGGTCTAGAAAGGAGTGAACATGCAGAAGGTGGGTGTGGGTTTCATTGGATTGGGAATTATGGGCCATCCCATGGCCGAGCACATTCTTAAAGCGGGTTATCCTCTTACCGTCTATAACCGAACTCGTTCCAAGACCGAGACGCTGGCCTCCCGGGGAGCGGAGGTGACAGACTCTCCCGCAGAGGTGGCAGCACGATCCGAGGTGATCATTACCATGGTTTCCGATTCCCCTGATGTGGAGAAGGTTGTGGCGGGGCCCAAGGGAGTTGTTGGGAACATCAGGCCTCATTCCGTGGTCATCGACATGAGTACGATCTCACCTGAGGTAGAGCGCAATCTGGGCGAGAAACTTCGGGCCCGGGAGTGTGAGTTGATGGATGCGCCTGTCTCAGGAGGCGACGTGGGGGCCAGAAACGCGACGCTTGTCATCATGGTGGGGGGAGACAAAGAGGTCTTCGAGCGTGTTCGCCCCATTCTGGAAGTGATGGGCAGCGTCACCTATTGCGGAGAATTGGGTTGCGGGCAATTAACAAAGCTGTGTAACCAGATCCTGGTGAGCGCGAATCTACTGGGGGTGAGTGAGGCTTTAACCTTTGCTCGGAAAAATGGCCTGGATCCTGAGGTCATGATCGAGGCCGTCCAGGGAGGCGCGGCGGGAAGCTGGCAGCTCGCAAACCTGGGTCCTAGGATCCTCCAGCGCGATTTCGCGCCCGGTTTTATGGTGGATCTCATGCTGAAAGATCTCCACCTGGTACTCGATTCGGCAGCTTCGAGAGAAGTATCCCTACCGGCTACCGCTCTGGTCCGCAAATTTTTGAAATCGGCTCAGGCCGACGGAGAAGGAGGGCAGGGTACACAGGTCCTGGCTAAAGTGCTGGAAAAAATGGCTGACTTGGATTAGATGGGCCCTGGGCGTGCTGGTGATCTACCGCTGCGCGGCTGGCAGGCCGGGCAAAAACAAGTGCTACGCTGGCTGATCACCATTCTCTGAATCAAAGTTCCGCATCGATGGCAGGATTCCCCCTTCCGCCCATACACCTGAAGCTCCTCCTGGTGATTTCCCGTATTGCCATCGCTGTTCACGAAGTCACGTAAGGTAGTGCCACCGTATGCAATCCCTCGTTCCAGGACTCTTGGAATGGCTTCAAAAAGACTCTCCTTCTCTCTTTGACGCAAGGATCGAACCTTCCGGGCGGGATGGATGCCGGCTGCAAAGAGAGCTTCATCGGCATAAATGTTTCCAACTCCCGCCACAAAGCCTTGATTCAGCAGCAGTGATTTGATGGCCAGCTTTCGATTGCGGAATTTGCTCAAAAAGTTCTCGAGGTTGTACTCGGGGGTCCAGGGCTCCAAACCCAACCTCTCAAAGAAAACAGCCCCTTTCTCCTTTTCAATGAGGAAGACCTTGCCGAACTTGCGGATATCGCGGAAGAGCATTGCTCCGCCCTGACGGAGATGGATTTGCAGGTGGGTATGCCGATCGGGAGCATGCTGACGGGTCCGCTGGAGACCGGTTACCGGATGTCTCTTGAACCCCTCGGAATCGGATCGATTCGGATCCCGAAAGGTGAGCTGACCGGTCATGCCAAAATGAAAAATAAGCTCGTGGTCGTCCAGTTCGAAAATGAGGAATTTGCCGCGGCGGGTCAGGCTCAGGATTTTTTGTCCACGGACCTGCTTCAGAAGTCGATCGGGTTCGACCTGCAAAATCTTGGAATCGCCTACCTGAATATCGTCAATGAAGTCTCCAACAATATGAGGCTCCAGTCCCCGTCGGACTGTCTCCACTTCGGGCAACTCGGGCATGGGGAACTCCTGACAACTGACAGCTGACAGCTGACAACTGATACAGATCACAGAGAAGAGTTGTCAGTTGCCCGCTGGTGGTTGATCTCCTGTCTCTTGTGTCCTTCCTCTTTCACGCGAAGTGGGCTCTTCCGCCGGCTTGTTCAGTGTCCACCAGTGTCGGGCATTTTCCTGAGTCCAGGGTTCGCGAATTTCACAGGCTGCCAGTCTTTCCGCCAGTTCCAAAGCCGTTTGCGGTCGCTTCTCCGGCTTCTTTTCCAGGCAGGACATAATAATTTGTTCCAGAGCCGAAGGAATCTCCAGCTCGGTGCGTTGCGAGGGAGGAATAGGCACGGTCTGAATATGGTCCAGAACGACCTGCATGGGCGTCTCACCTTTAAAAACCAGTTGTCCGGTCACTAGCCAGTAAGCCACACACCCCAGCGAATAGATGTCCGTGCGCGCATCGACTGCTCCCTGGCCCAGAGCGACTTCAGGGGACAAGTAGGCGGGAGTTCCGGTGGTGAGTCCCTCTCGGGTCAATTGAGTCTCCTGGTCGCTGGCGCTGTGGTCCAACTTGACCAGTCCGAAGTCCAGAAGCTTGATGAAATCATATTGAATACCCAGGCGACAAACATAGATATTGCTGGGCTTGATATCCCGATGAATCAACCCGTGGTGGTGGGCGTCGGCCAGAGAGTTGCAGGCCTGCTTCAAAAAATCAATGGCTCTGCTGGGAGATACCGGGCCGAAACGAGTCACCAGGGAGTCCAGGTCGAACCCATCCAGCAGCTCCATGGCATAATAAAAACTTCCCTCATCAGTGGTTCCAAAATCGTACAGTCTTATGGTGTGAGGAGAACCGAGAGCTGCGGTGGCCTGAGCCTCCCGTTCGAAACGTTTCAAGGCCGTTTTATTCAGGCCCCCATCGGCCGCTGATCCCAGCACCTGGGGGCTGAGTAGTTTGATGGCGGCAGGCCGGGCCAACAGCCGGTGTTTGGCCAACCAGACTTCTCCGATGCCGCCACGTCCCAGCAGTTCGATGAGCTTATAGCTCCCCATTTCCCGGGCTCGAGTCACATCACATCCCAGCTTGTAAATGATGCCACTGCCGGCGAAAGCCAATCCAGCACAGATATAGTAGGGAACAAACAGGTTGAGCACTTGCACCCCATCCGGCATCGGGATTCCTCGAAAGACCAGTGAGATGAGAAACGACAGCGGACCCATGGTTGCTGTCACCAGGGCGGCCAGGAGCGTCTTTCCCGGTGAACTGGGAACGATGAGCGGAAAAAGGACCAGCCACACGCAGACCCAGGAAATCCCCACCACGGGAACACCGGGGGAAAGTCCCCAATACATCCCAAAATCAATGCCAAAGGCACCCACGACCCAGTAAATCAGGCCGATATCCAGAAGAAATTGAGGGGCGAACCGACCGCTGCGGGCAAGCCAAAAGACCGCCAAAGAGAGTGAGATGGAGGCCACGGCAGACACGTCTCCCACCGCACTGTGCTCGTACGGATCAATCTGCGGAGATGACGTCAACCGGCCGATCCCAAAGGCAAGCGAGTAGGCGATGGCATAGAGAAGGGCCACCAGACTCAGTCTTTGAGAAGCCGCCTCAAGTAGGTCAGGAGGAAGACCCACCTGAGTCGATCGGGTCAGAGAAGGAGTGGTTTCCTTTCCTTGAACAAAGATCCGTTGACTGTCCATGAGATTCCTGTTTCGATGCTAGCAGATGAAGCCCAAAGACAGAAGTCAGGAAATGGGAAGCCCGGTCAGGACGGTCAGGGGGTCAGGTTTCCGGTGTCAGTTATCCCGTGTCCGGTGTTAGAATCCCCTCTCGATATGAAAAAACGCATCCTCGATATGGGTTGCGGTCGGAACAAGCATCCTGGCGCCATCGGCATGGATCGGGTTCAGTTGCCCGAAGTGGACCTGGTCCATAATCTGAACCAGATCCCTTACCCCATCAAGGACAACAGCTTTGATGAGGTCTATGCCACCCATGTCATCGAGCATATGGACTCCGTCCTGGCCGTCATGGAGGAGATCCATCGAATCTGCCGTCCCCATGCTCGGGTGACACTCATTACCCCACACTACACCGACTCCATCTCCTGGCAGGATCCCACTCACAAGTGGCACCTCAATTCCTACTCATTCAGCTATTTCGAGCCGTCCTATCACACCAATCACTATACTCAGGCGCGGTTCAAGCTCATCAGGAGGGAGTTGGAAATGGCTTCTATCTGGAAGATGCTGGGATTCCAGTTCCTCATGAATCTGGATAATCGCTTTGCAGGGCTGAGATTCGTGAGGAAATTCTGGGAACAGTACCTATGCTTCCTGTTTCGGGGAAAGCAACTCACCTTCACACTGGAAGTCGTTAAGGCTGACAACTGACAGCTGACAACTGACAAGCGACAGCGCGGAGTCACGACAGCACGAAGTCACGCGCGCGTAGCGAGGCGCTACAGTTTGATGTGAGAAAGCTGCTCAGGAGTAAGGGGCCTGGAGAAAATGCGCACAGGATCCTGCACGGTGGGATCGTCACCCTCTTCCTCGGGGGGCTCGACGCCATGTCCCACCAGTTCCAGAATCGATTTGGAGTCGCAGGTGCAGGACCACACGTCAACGGAGACGAAGTTGTCGAACATCCTGCATTGGGGTATATGGGCGATCTCGTTGTAATTCATGGATTGGAAGGCGTTGATGGCCTGCTGAGCCTTGAGCGGGGAAACGCTCCACAGAGGAACGGGTTCCATATGCTTTCCGCAGGCTTCACAAAAGGGCACCGAACGCACCGTCTCACTGGCGGTATGGTAGCCGAGTCCCGCTCCCACCAGCGCGCTGAGCCCCAGCAGGATTAAAATGATCCCCTCATACACCGACCCGATTGCCTCCGGCTCCGCAAGCCAGTCGAAACTCACGCTTCCACCGACCATGAGGCGAATAAACCAGATCATCTTGTCATACAGAAAGGATTCGCCGGGTGTCGTCAAACCCTGGGCAATGACCACGAACAGCATCAGCCCACCCACGGTACTCAGGAATGCGATGAAGCCTGCTTGTCCGGGCACGCGGCACTTGGATCCCAGAACCCCTTTCGAGACATTGTCTCCCACAGCCATCCCCACAAAAGCAGGGGCAATCAGCATGAGTCCAACGATGACCAAAGGAAGTACGAAAAAGAAGACCGGTAGCAGATTGTGGACGATGTTGACCGCCACCGCAGCAGCCAGCACGAGTGCTGCTTTGAACAACCCCACCAGAAAGCCGCTTGCACCATGAAATAAGAGAGTGGAAGGGTTCCCCTTCTGTCCGCTGGGAGTGTAAGCCAGCTTCACCGAGGGTCCATAATCTACAAAGGCATCTTCCCTGCGGTCGGATTCTTCACGTGGGCCCATAGAGGCGGGAATGTCCTGTGCCGGAGGAGTTTCTTGTGGCTGCGGTATGTCTTCTGTTTGAGGAACATCCGGTTCCTGGGGCATCTCGGGTTCCTGAGGAAGGTCCGATGTTTGAGGAGAGTCCTGTACGGGAGGAATGTTTGGCTCGGGCTGCGGGGCTATGCCGTTCCCTGACCCTTGAGCGACGAGAGTTGTATGGCAGGCCCAGCAGAATTCGCGTGCGATCTCATTTTCCTGGTTGCAGGAGGGGCAGGTTCTTTTCTCCAGCCCCAAAACTACAGAAGGAGCTGCTTGGGCTACGGGAGGATCGTCTGCCTGGAGCCTAAACTCTGTTGCAGTAGGAATATCTTCGGTAGTAGGAACATCCTCACTAGTAGGAATATCCCCGGTAGTAGGAATATCCCCGGTAGTAGGAATATCCCCGGTAGTAGGAATATCCCCGGTAGTAGGAATATCCCCGGTAGTAGGAATATCCCCGGTAGTAGGAATATCCCCGGTAGTAGGAATATCCTCAGTAGTGGGAATATCTCCGGTAGTCGGAATATCTCCGGTAGTCGGAATATCTTCGGTAGTAGAAATATCTTCGGTAGGAAGTTCTACGCCAGTTTCAGCGGCAGAAGCATCCTCTTCGGAACGAAGCCTGAACTCAGTTTCACTCATGCTTGATCCCCTCTCCCCTTCAAAGGAGCGCACGTGTTCTTCGCCTCAGGCCTGCATTTGAAGCACATTGCATGCCAACCCCTGCATGGGGCCCCGTCACGCACACGGAAACATTCTTAACATACTGTAGCTAAATAACTTAACGGGACTACTAGGGGTGCACTGGAGACCCGGACATCAAAGGATACTTAACCTATTTGTGTCAACTACAATTAACACTTTGCTCCAGAAAGCGCGCTCAACTAGAATGCCAGTGGCCTTCTTATGCCTTTAAATAGACTCTCCAAAGAAGAAATCACGGACAACTACAATAAATATGCTACCTGGTACGACATCCTGGAAAAGATCCCTGAACTCCTTGGAGTCAGGCGGATCAGGAAGAGCCTTTTCCGAAAGGCCTCGGGAGATGTTCTGGAGGTGGCTGCCGGGACGGGAAACAACCTCCGTCACTACCCCAAAGATTGTAAGATCACCCTGATCGATTTGAGCCGTGCGATGCTGAAGATCGCTTCACAGAAGGCTCGCAAGCAAAGGCTCGAGATCTCCATACAGGAGATGGATGCCGAAAGACTTGCCTTTCCGGACAACGCCTTCGACACAGTCGTAGACTCCTTGAGCTTGTGCACGTTGACACAACCGGTACAAGCTCTTCGCGAGATGGCCCGCGTGTGCAAACCCAACGGCCGGATGCTTCTTCTCGAACATGGCCGAAGCAGCAAGCAGGGATTGGCCCGATGGCAGGACAAGAAAGCCACTAAGCACGCTAAACGCTTTGGCTGCAACTGGAACAGACACATTCTGGGGCTGGTCGGAGAGGCGAACTTGGAGGTTGTTTCAAGCAAGCAGTACTGCTTCGGTGTCTTTCACGCCATCGAGGTCAAACCCACCAGCATGAGCATCGAGAGTCTCCGTAAGCAGATGAGTGGGTGACTCCTGCAACCCTTCTAACTGGGGATCATCTAAACCCTTGAGAATGAGAACACAATAAATGAGAACACAATATAAGGGAGATGCCATGCCCAGACTTTACCTTTTTCCCGCTTTCCTGCTTGTCCTTTCCACCAGCATCGTCCTGTCACAGGAAAAAGGGGACGGCGCTGTCGCCTCAAACCAGCAGTATGAATACCGTTTGCTGGCCACCAGTAAAACCTCAACCATGCAAGAAGAAATGAATGAAGCGGGCGAGGCAGGTTTTCGCTTTGCCGGGGTAATGGGTGGTGAGACCGCTTTCGGGGGGTCCGAAGTGGTGGTGGTGACGTCCAGAGATCGGGACAAGCCGAACGAGGGCGATTACCAATATGAGCTTCTGGCGACTTCAAAGACCTCGACCATGCAGAAGGAACTCCAGGCGGCTGGAGATGAAGGGTTCGAGTACCGGGGCCAGACGGTGTTCAAGACCCAATTTGGCGGACAAGAGGTGGTTATTATTCTGGAGCGCGACCGCAATAAGCCATCCTCACATTACGAATACAAGCTCCTGGCCACCAGTAAAACCTCAACCATGCAGAAGGAATTAACCGAGGCCGGGGACACAGGTTTCGAATTTGTGGGGTTCACCGTGGGTACTACTCGTTTCGGAGGCGCTGAACTGGTTTCGATTCTCCGCAGGCAGGTGGATCGGTAGGAAAGATTTCGAGTAGCGATCCGCGAGTTCAATGCAGCTTGCAGATGTACTGCCCGTTTTTGAAATCGCTGAAAAAGTGGTCACGCAGGGGATGTTCTATGGGGTCGTGCCGTTCATCCATCTCAAGGTTTCTTTCCGCTACGTAAGTCGTATGTTCTGCCTGGTCAACCAGGACATGGTACCAGGGCTCGTCCTTAGGGGGGCGGCTTTGGGCCATTTGCTCATACCATTCCGCAGCGCCCTGAAAGGTCGCATCGACATCGACAATGACTCCTCGATAGTCAAAGAGCAGATGATGGACAAGCTGACCAATGGAAAACTTACAGGTGGTCTCAGTCATAAGCCTTGAGCCAGCAATATTAGCACGAGTGCCGGCAATAAGGCCGAACTTTTGAGAACCTGAACCCACTCTCTACTCCGAGTCGGCCTTTTTTTGCTTTTCTATCTGTTTGCAGATGGATTCTGCTGAATGGAGTTTCCCTTTGCCGACCCCAGGACAAAAAGACTGAATATTGTCATTCCATTTTTTGGCGCTCATGTTTTCAGGCCAAAAAGGCCAGGTTCGGCACTGAGTGGGGCGGGCTTCATAGACGGTGCACTTCTTCTCGGAAAGGTAAATACAGTCGGGACTTCCGTTTTCAACCAAGTGATCATACCCATCGGTTCGAGCACAGTACTCTTTTGTGAACTCACGAGTGGTCATCTTGAAAAACTCAGCAAGGTTTTTCCGATCTTTCCGTGTGAGATAGACGTAGCCGTATTCACCACGAGAGGTACAGCAATTGCCCGATTGCTGACACTCAAAGCGAATTCCTTCGTTCCACCAGGGGGACCGCTTTTCTTTGCCCATTTCCTGCAGTTTAGCCGGAATCATGCATAAATTCTCTACTGCAGGGGCAAAATCATCCGCCCTGTCTGTGCGACCCGCAAGCGCGGGTGCCCCCGACCCGCAAGCGGGTACCCTGGCCTCCTGAACGTACTGCAAGATTCTGTCAGGGAGGTGGGGGTCAGTCACAGTGGATCCAGGCATCCTGTGGCGGAGGCTCCAAGGATCGGGCGATGGTGGGTTCCATTTCCACGGTCGCGTGTCTCTCTTCCTGGATCATGGCCAGCCGGAACATAAACTCCTCCCGTGCTGGATAGTAGGGGAACATGAAAATGGATTTGGCAAGCATGGTGGCTACATCCTCGATAGGAACGAGCTGGGAAGCGATCTGGTCGGCGCATATCTCGCGAAAGATTCTGCTCCCACCCAATCGACACTGGGGAGCCAGATGACCCACTTCATGGGCGATCAATACCTTTCTCTCCTGCCTCGATAACTGAAGAAGCAGCTCTCGGTCAAAGAAAAATACCGCCAAATCCTTGCCGGCTTCAACCCAGTGAACCACTGCGACCCCCTGTGACTCCTGATTCGAGAGGACAACGTCGTATCGGGTCGAGGCCAGATTGAGTTCGGATAGATACTCGTCCACGGTACGGTCGACTTCCCTTTCCAGAGGGCTCATGAATAAGATGAGGTTCATCAGAGCTAAATAGAGCATCAGTCACTCCAAAGAATGCTGTTGAGTCCTTCAAAGACCCGGTCAGTTGTGGTTTCAAGTTCTTTCATTTCGTTTTCCTTGCCCTATTAGTCGCTCCAGGCAAGGGTTTCGTATGACAGGCAGGGAAATATAAGTCTCTTAAAAGGGGACAGAAGAGAGGGACAGAAAAAGCACCCAGAACCCTTGTTCAGAGTCCCGGGTGCGTATAGGGTGCAGATTTTGAGTAAAAAAAGGGGCTAAATCGCCACGTTCTCGGTCTTTGTGTTGTCACTGACCGGCGACAATCTTCCAACGTACGGCAGCTCGTTCATGGCCTGCCTCTGGCCTTTATCTCTAAAGAAAGAGTCGAAGAAGGATTGGAAGCCGGTGTTTTTTTTAATATAGATCCCATGACCGGAAAACGAGCAAAAAAGAAAAAATAGCGGGCAAGTCAATCCCGGATTCAACTTGGTTCCTCAACCCTCTCCCACTTCATCCTCTCATCCACCATCAGTGTCACTTTCTCAAACTGAACAAAAGCTTTGGGTGGGATGGGTTCGCCCTGCTGGGTGTAACCTCTTGGAGTGGATCGCAGTATATAGAGATGGTAGGAAACTGGCTTGCCACCTGGACTCAATCGGCGAAGAACACCCTTGGATGCAGGCTGACGCACGCCGGTGGTGGAGCTCAGGCGTGAAAGACTTGACCCAAGCAACACACGTTCTTTCCCTCTGATTGCTGTCATATTCTAGAGCCTGTTTCACCCCGTCGAACCTAAGCCGACGAGTCTGAAACGACGGGTCTTTCTGTTTCTGGCGGCGAATGAACTAAAGGCAAATGACAAGGATTTGACTCTGGAGAACAGCCGGTCCAGGATATGGGAAAGTGCGATGAACAAATCAGTTCAAGACACGAGTACTGCAAGTAGCCGGGGACTGACGAACGTACCTTCAGAGGTAGAATCGGAAGCCTATCGACCCGAGGACTCCCGGACTCCCCTGCACAGACTCTTTTGTCGTCGCGGTGGATTAGTGGGGGCTGCAACTCAGGAACTCATTGCCCAGAATCGGTCTATTCTGAGAACGCGTCTTCTTGCTATCTCTGCGGTGTCTCTTTTAGGACACAGTCTGTTCTTTGTTCGCAGCCTCCTGCTTGAGTACTCGTTCATTTGGGTTCAAATCACCCCACTCATCATCCTCGGTGTAGGCATCCTCCTTCTGCGGAGCCAACTCGACTTCTCTCACACGCAGCTGCGATGGCTGGAGTTAGTGATTTTCGGAACTTCACTAGCTTATCTTGCGTGGGTCCATTATCTCGCCGTCGTAATGCTCGCTGAGCGGGGTGATGTAGTGATCACGAGTGTTGCAATCGATCAGATTCCCCAGAGCTTCTTTGTCCTGATGGTCCTGTATGGAATGTTTATCCCCAACACCTGGCAGCGAGCCTTAGCAGTCATCTCTCCCATGGCTGTGACGCCGCTGCTACTCAGCATCTATCTATGGCGGGGTCACCCGATGGTTGAGCAGATCACCGCGGACACCCGACAGATGGAGCCATTCAGCTACTCAGTGCTGGTTCTGGCGATTGGAGTCCTTTTTTCTGTTTTGGGAGCGCATATCATTCACACCCTCCGCCACACGGCTGCCAAAGAGAAGGAACTGGGCAGGTATCAGCTTCAGCAGCAGATCGGAACCGGCGGCATGGGAGAGGTCTGGAAAGCGAAACACACCCTTCTGGCCCGACCTGCAGCCATCAAGATAATCCGAGCAGAGATGCTGAGTGGCGGAAATGAGACAGAAATGAGGACAGTCAAACGGAGGTTCGAGCGCGAGGCTCAAGCCACAGCAAGTTTGCGCTCAGCCCATACGGTCCAACTCTACGACTTTGGCATCACCGACGAAGGGGTCTTTTACTACGTCATGGAGTACCTGGAGGGTTTGGATCTGGAGAGTCTCGTCAAGCGCTTTGGCCCACTCCCACCCGAGAGAACGGTTTGGATACTTGAGCAGGCCGCCCAATCGTTAGCTGAGGCCCACCATCGTGGGTTGATTCATCGAGACATCAAGCCGTCAAACCTGCACGTCAGTCGTATGGGTCTGAGCAGTGACTTTGTGAAGGTACTGGATTTTGGTCTTGTCAAAAGGGTCCATGCGGACCTCGATGGGGACGCAAAGCTGACCCGCGAAGGCTCGACAACAGGAACACCTGCTTATATGGCTCCGGAGATGGCTCTGGGTAACCGACAAGTCGATGAACGAAGCGACATCTATTCACTGGGTTGTGTCGCTTATTGGATGTTGACGGGACTTCCGGTCTTCGAGGGAAAGACTCCCATGGAAGTGATTGTCAACCATGCGAAGACTCCACCTGTAGCTGTATCCAAAAGGTCGGAACTCAGGATCCCTGAGTCTCTTGAGCAAGTGGTTATGTCATCTTTGGAAAAAGATCCGGACGAACGGCCACAGAGCATGGCGGAGATTGCTCAGCTGTTGACTGCCTGCCAGGTCGAGCAGCCGTGGACTGAGCAACGTGCCTCCTCCTGGTGGCAAATGCATATGCCTGAAGGCGCGCAAACTCACTAGCCCAACCTTTCATGAAATGGTGACTCGGAAAACTAAGGGGCGTTTGGAGGCCCCGAAATCGTCGTACTGCTGGAGAAAGCCTCTCGAAAATATGACTACCTGCTTCTCGCTACCACACGCACCTCGACGTTGCAGAAAGAAATGTCTCAGGACATCGACGAGGGATATGAGGTAGTAGTGTATCCCGTCAGCGAAAGTGGGACACATAGGGCCGAGAGTTAAGAGAGAGTTGGAAGGTTTGAGGGGGTGAGATCTCACCCCCTCAAAGGGCTGATCTTGACAGCCCATCAGAGCAAGCCGATGCTGGTCATGGCACAACCAAAAGGAGAACGCTATGACCACAGACGTCGTCAAACAGATCCGTAGGGCCACCCGCCGGAGATTCACGGCCGAAGAGAAGATCCACATCGTTTTGGAGGGGCTCCGCGGAGAGATTCCCGTCACCGAACTGTGCCGCAAAGAAGGGATTCAACCTTCGATCTACTACAAGTGGTCCAAGGCCTTCCTGGATTCGGGCAAAAACGGTCTAACCCGGGAGACCCAACGGAATGCGACTTCCGGTGAGGTGCGTCGCTTGAAGGAGGAGAATGAGGCCTTGAAGAAGGCGGTGGCCGAGACGGTAGTGGAGAACCAAAAGCTAAAAAAAAGTTTGGGCCTGTAAGGCGAAGGAGGTATCAGAGGATGCTCAGCGAGCACAAGCTGGAAGTTTTAAGGACAGTGGAGGCCTCCGAGTTACCGGTCCGGGAGGTGCTGGATCAACTCGAGATCCCCCGCTCGACCTACTATCGCTGGAGACACCACTTTCGAAAGAGGGGGTTGGCAGGCTTGCGGGACCGTCCCCCAGGATCAGGACGGGTTTGGAATCAGATCCTGCCCAAAGAACGGGACCGAATCCTGGAGATGGCGCTGCTGTTTCCAGAGTGGTCCTCACGAGAAGTGAGCTGCCAGGTGACGGATAGGTGCGGATTTACGGTCTCGGAATCCTCGGTCTACCGGATTTTGAAAGCGGAAGGGCTGATTCGGGAGGTTCAACTCCGGAGCTTTCCAGCCGAATCGGAATATCGAATCAAGACGACCCGACCCAACCAGCAGTGGCAAACGGATGCGACCTATCTTCTGGTCAAGAACTGGGGCTGGTACTATCTGATCTCAGTACTGGATGACTTTAGCCGGAGGATCCTGGCCTGGGGACTTCACACGGCCATGCGTGCTGGAGACTTCAGCCAGGTGGTCGAGGCGGCTTGTGAGAGAACGGGTGTGGAACAGGCTCCGTTGTCTGATCGGCCCCGGCTGGTGACAGACCGCGGACCGGCTTTGATCTCCAAAGACTTTGGTCAGTATCTGGAGACCAAGGGACTGGGCCACATCCTGGCCTCACCCTATCATCCCCAGACCAACGGGAAGATCGAACGCTACCATCGTTCCTGCAAGGAACGCATCAACCTAATGGTCTGGGAGACACCCGAGGAGTTGGAGCGAGAAATCGCGGTCTTTATCGACTACTACAACTCCAGGCGCTATCACGAGGCCCTGGGTAACGTCACACCCGATGACATGTACTTCGCAAGACGAGATTCCATCCACACAAAAAGGAGAAGATTGAAAGGAGTCACCCTTGCCCGTCGGCAGGCGATCAATGCTAAACTAGCCCGATCAGCATCGGTTCCCACTGTCTCTTAGCTTGGAACCCCAAATGTCCCATTCTCGCTGAAGACGTACACCCCATGATCGGCCAAACTATCTTAACTAAAAGGAGGTATGCCACGTGAATTGGTATCTTGAAGCATTGAAAAAGTATGCCGTCTTCAGCGGACGGGCGCGGAGGACGGAGTACTGGATGTTTTACCTCTTCTACATCATCTTCGCCATCGTTCTCTTTGTCATCGACAACATTCTTGGCATCGGAGGGGAAGGTGGGGGTCTGCTTAGCGGTCTTTTCGTCTTAGCGATGCTGATTCCCAGCATTGCTGTGACTTTCCGTCGGCTGCACGACACGGATCGTAGTGGATGGTGGATGTTGATTGGTCTGGTTCCCCTCATTGGGGGGATTATTCTTCTCATTTTCACGCTGCAGGATAGTCAAAGTGGCGAGAATCAATATGGTCCGAATCCAAAGAATGGCGCAGCCACTCCGTTTGAAGCGTCACCGACCAACTAAGTCATGATCGGCCAAACCATCTCCCACTACAAGATCACAGAGAAGCTAGGCGGCGGTGGGATGGGTGTGGTCTACAAGGCGGAAGACACCCGCCTGGGTCGCAATGTGGCCCTGAAGTTCCTGCCTGAGAAATACGCCGAGAACAAACAGGCACTGGAGCGTTTTCAGAGAGAAGCCAGAGCGGCATCATCACTGAACCATCCCCACATCTGCGTCATCTACGACATAGGCGATCACGAAGGTCAGCCCTTCATTGTGATGGAGTACCTGGAAGGCCAGACTCTGAAGCACCGCATCCAGGGCCGCTCGATGCAAACGGATGAGTTGCTCGATCTGGGGATTCAGATTGCCGATGCGCTGGATGCCGCGCACTCCAAGGGCATCGTCCACAGAGACATCAAACCGGGCAACATCTTCATCACCCGAAGAGGCGATGCCAAGGTGCTGGACTTTGGACTAGCCAAGCTGACCCAGGAGCAAACGGAAGTGGACTCGAAGATGCCCACGGCCCAGGTGTCGGAGGAGATGCTGACCAGTCCTGGGACGGCTTTGGGGACGGTAGCTTATATGTCGCCTGAGCAGGCACTGGGGAAAGACCTGGACGCTCGTACCGACCTCTTCTCGCTAGGGGTAGTGCTTTATGAGATGGCGACTGGAAAGTTGCCGTTTCAGGGTGACACCACTGCTGCGCTCTTTAACGAGATACTGAACAAAGCACCTACTTCGCCAGTTCGTTTGAATCCAGAACTACCTGATGAGCTAGAGCGGATCATTAACAAGTCCCTGGAGAAAGAGAGTGACATTCGTTGTCAGAGTGCCAAAGATCTATTGACAGACCTCAAGCGGCTGAAGAGAGATACATCGGGGGAGTCCGTCAGTGCAGCCGTTCCCGCGGCGAGTCCAACCAAAGGCAGCTATTTCTGGCCTGTGATAGTGGGTGGGCCAGGAATCATTGTTGTGGCGCTGGCCTTGTTTTGGCCTTTCACTGTTATTGCCCCGACAGAGGAGGTCATCACTTCGATAGCAGTATTGCCTTTTGAGAATATGAGCGATGACCCCGGAATGGAATACCTGAGCGACGGGACCGCTCAGAGTATTATTTACAGCCTCTCCCAACTACCTCAAGTGAAGGTTATCTCCTTTTCGTCGGTTCTTCCGTACAAAGGCAAAAGCATCAACTCTCAGCAAGTAGCAACCGATCTGGGCGTCCGTGCAGTGTTGATCGGAAGACTCAACCAACAGGGGGAGGACCTGTTCGTCAACGTTGAACTTGTAGACACTCAAGACAACAGCGTGTTGTGGGGTGACCAGTATAACGAAAAAGTGACCAACCTCATGGAGTTACAGGACAAAATTGCCATGGAAGTCTCTGACAACCTTCGCTGGGAGCTTACCGGCGAGGAAGAGAGGATGATGACCAAGCGGTACACCGAAAGTACCGAGGCCTACCGGAGTTACCTGGAGGGACGTTACCACCAAAACAAAAAGACAGAAGAGGGCTTTAAAAAGAGTATAGAGTACTTTGAAGAAGCTATAGTTATTGATCCGAACTATGCTCAACCCCATGCAGGTCTGGCGGATTCCTACATGTGGCTTGGGACCTTTGGTGTTCTTCCGCCAGAGCAGTCTGCCCCGAAGGCCAGAGAGGAAGCAACAAAGGCACTACAGATTGACAACAGTCTCAGTGAAGCTCACAAGGCGTTGTCTTTCGTCATCATGACTTACGATTGGAACTGGTCAGAAGCTCAAACCGAAGCCAAGCGTGCCATCGAACTTAATCCCAGCCTGGCCTCGGCTCGTGAGTGGTATGCACTCTATCTGGCGGCTATGGGGCAACACAACGAGGCCCTTGAGGAGATCAGGCGAGCACTAGAACTTGACCCGCTGTCGTTGAACCTAAACGCAACTTTTGGCTGGATTCACCTCTATGCTCGCCGGTATGACGAGGCGATAGAGCAACTGGAAGAGACAGTCGAACTTGAGCCAAATTTCTATAGGCCACATGCTTGGCTGGGTCTGGCTTATTTGCAAAAGGCAATGTTTACAGAAGGCATCGCCGCACTGGAAAAGACGATAACTCTTCGTGGCAGAGATCCGGAGTTCTTAAGGTGGCTGGGCTGGGCCTACGGACTTGCAGGTAAGAGTGGGGAAGCATTAGCGATACTCGGGGAGCTGGAGGAGCTGTCGAAATCAAGGCATGTCTCGCCAGTGGGTATGCGGAAGTCTATTTGGGACTAGGCCAGAGAGATAAGGCATTCGAATGGCTGGAGAGGGCCTATCAGAATCGCTCTTGGTGGATGGTTTGGCTGAAGGTCAATCCAATCTGGGACCCCCTCCGCGACGACCCTCGCTTCCAAGACCTGCTTCAGCGGATGAATTTGGCGCCTTGAGTGGCGTTTTCCCAAAAGATTTCGTTATCGTCAAGGGGTCAAACAGGGTGCGTATAGGGTGCAGAAAGTGCGGTTATTTTCCGCGTATTGCCGCGTCTCTCCACTTTAAGTTGTTGAAAACAAGTAGTGGATGGGGTTCTTGTGGTGATAGAGCATCAGTCACTCCAAAGAATGCTGTTGAGTCCTTCAAAGACCCGCTTAACTTTGATTTCATTCATATTTTGTTTCATCGTATTCTCCTTGCACTATTAGTCGCCCCAGACAGGGATTCGTATGACACAAGGAAAATTGTGATTTGGGATTACTGAGTTGGGGAACGCCTCAACACTGACTATTCAGCAAACCACCCTTAAAAGAGAAACCTTGGAGCCTCTGAATGAAGATGGGTGAATCGTGAGTGGTGAATTGTGACAGTCGGGATCATTCACCAGCCGTTGCAGCACCGCCGAGTCTCCCACCGAAGGTCCCGTGGGCGCGCCTTTGGCTGTCCCCTCAGTTCTTACTGACTTCTACCAGGGCCACGCGATTGACGCCGCTGCAGGCCAACACCAGGTTGCGGTCTACCGTGCCATCATATTGCTGTCACCCACGGCGGAAGTACAAATGATCCGGGTCAAGCTCACCCAAGAGCTCTACAGTTCCCCGGGTACTTCATAAAAGATCCTCCCATCGATGACCGTCATGAGAGTTTTCAGGTCGGAGAGCTTGTCTTCTGGAACCGCCATGTAGTCTCCGTCCAGAATCACCAGGTCCGCCAGCTTGCCGGGCTCAATCGAGCCTAGAGTTGTCTCATCTCCCAGGTAATAGGCGCCCCAGATAGTGGACATCCTCAGAGCCTGCTCGCGCGTCACTCGTTCGTCTGGGTTCCAGATCCGACCGGTTTTGATATCGGCGCGTCTCACAAACGTCTCGATGTACCACATTGGCGTTCTCTCGTTTCCGTCGTCATCAGTACCGGTATTAAAAAGTCCCTCCATTCCCACAATGAGTCCGGCATCGATAATGGTCCTTATGGGGGACATTTTGACAACCTCGTCTGCTCCATAGACCCGGGAGATTGATTCGGCGCGCTCCGCCATGTTCTCCTCTGCACCGAAAACCAGCCCCAGACGCTTGGCCGCCTCGATGTGCTCGGGGAGGATCATAAGAGAGTGGTCAACGCCGTGGCGGAGGCCGACGATGGATTTTTCTCTGTTGGCCTCCTCGTAGGCGGCGAGCAACTCATCCACCGACCGGTCTCCTGCGGTGTGGATCCCGAGGATACGCCAGCCGTAACGACTCAAGATTGGAATGGTCTTCCAATCGCTGCCCTGGCGGTCTTGATAATAAGGAACATAACCATAGTCTGGCTGGGTCGGGTCAGGGGAATGATTCATGGCCGGCAGTTTGGGCTTGCGCGTCCAAGCCCGGCCCGCGCCCGCCGCTCCGTCGGGATTACCGATGTTGGCCGCGCCAACCTTCAGCCAATCGTCACCCAGACCGTTCAAGTCGCCCACCCGCTTGATGATTGCTTCCGGACGGTAGGCAGTACGGGCAAACTCGTGGAAAACTCGCATGCGCAGGCTGGCTTGCCCGCGCTCCCAGATCATCTTAAGCACTGAGATAGAATAGGGTGTAAAACGCGCCCCCACGGTGGTCTTCCCCTGAGTATTGAACTTCCTCTGGGTAGCAATGTACAGCGGTACCAGCTTTTCCAGGTCCGGCCAGGGAAGCATCTCATAAAAGACGCGGCCGTAAGCCTCACTGGTGAGAAAGCCGGTTGGCTCTCCAGTGTCGGGATCCTTGATCAGACCGGAGATATCCGGTGGCATCTCGGCTATACGCAGGGCGTAGCTGTTGATCGTCGCGTCGTTGCCAGGCGGGCTGGTCCAGACAAAGACCGGATTGTTGGGCGAGATGGGATCCAGGTCCTCTTTGGTCATTCCAAAAGAGGACTCGGCCCAGGGTTGGTCGACATTTCTACCTGACCTGAGGATGACCCATTCCCCGGGTTGTGCGGCATCCACCAGCTTCTTGATGTCCTTCACCCACTGAGCGCGGTTCTGAAAAATCACTCGGGGTATCAGACCTCGTTCGGCATAGCCGTTGTAGTGATTGTGAGTGTCAATGAAGCCCGGAACCACCGATTTTCCCCGCAGGTCAATCTGCCGCGTGTTGGGTCCGGCCAGGGCTCGAATCCTCTGGTCGGAACCAAGGGCCAGGAATTTTCCATCGCGAATAGCGACTGCTTCGGCGATGCTGAAGTCGTCGTCCACCGTGAGGACTTGGCCGTTGTAGAGCACTATATCGGCGTAGGCCAAAATTTCCGGTGGCACAGACAGTTGCTGGGCTTCAAGTCCGCGAGACGAACCCCCTAGCAACAGCACAGCGGCCGCTCCTATCCAGAGTGCAAAGTGTTTTTTGTTGAATAGACTCATTAGCCGTCCCTCCTTATAAGTGAAAAACTTTACTATCTTAAAAAAGGCTCACTCAACGCAAAAATCCTGATGATCTCGGTCTCATGAAAACACGAGACAGTAGCGCATCTTGGCTGTGCGCTTCCCTCTTGTCCCCCTAAGTTTGGTTTCATTCTTCTAAGTCATCCAGCCTGATGTTACTTACCTTGAAGTAGACTCCCAATTGACGTTGAAGTCAATAAGTTGCTTGAAACAGATTTTTTCTTACTTAGCACAGGAAGAAGCTGAAAACCGGGACTTCTTCTTTCCTTTAACTCCTTTCTAGTTTAACATTTGCAAAAAAACACACTTGAGGGGAACTTCATGAACAAGGAGCAACTTCTCGACCATCAGAGAAAATACAAATGATCTCCGACAAAGAACCCGTGAAAACAATCGATGAGATGAAGCGTGAGACCGACTTGCCGGTTGTGATCGCAGATCGCGAAGGCTACATTACTTACGTAAACGAAACCTTTCAGTTAGTTTTTGGGTGGACCTCTGACGAGATCCTTGGCAAAACTTTGACGACGATTATCCCAAGGAACCTACATGACGCACACAATCTCGGCTTTTCCCGCTTTCTCCTAACTGGGACACCTACGTTGCTCGGTCAGCCTCTCAAGCTCAAAGCAGTCACCAAAGATGGTAAAGAGTTTGAGGCCGAGCACTACATTATCGCCGAGCACCAAGAAGATCAGTGGGCTTTTGGGGCTATGATCCGTCCGCTCAGGGGCAGCCCATGACTACGGAATCAGCCGACCTTATCAGCCGACTTCGCGCAACGTTAGGCAAGGTGGAGATAGGGCTTGGGGCTATCGACGACGCCATAGTGTGGACCGACGAGAAGGGAAGTATTCAATGGTGTAATACCTCGTTTGATCTTTTAGTCGGGCGGACCCATCTTGGAATCTTGGGAGCCAGGCTGTTTGAATTACTCCCTATAGAGCACGAGGGTCAGGGCCTTCTTCCTGAGCAGCACCCGCTGGTTAGAGCGCTGAAAGGTCCTGACAAAGCCCATGGAACTTACGAGTTCTCCAAGGGCGCTAGTAGATCAATTTTGGAGATAACGGCAGCAGGTATTCAACTTAACGAGCAAGACAAAACTGTGGTTCTAGCCATCCATGACATCACCGAGCGCAAGCAGACGGAGGAAAAGTTGGCAAGGAGCCATGAGAGTTTGGAGTTGCGAGTCGCGGAACGCACTGAGGATCTGTCCAAGGCACACACACAGTTGTTGGCTTTGAGCAGGCGCCTGATCCAGTCACAGGAGACTGAGCGCCGACGCATCGCATTGGAACTCCATGATCAGTTGAGTCAGGAGCTGTTGCTTTTATCGATTGACATCGAACAACTGAATCAAAAGGCTCCCGAATCCCAGGCTGAGTTGGCTGAGCGACTGCAAGAACTGACAATACAGATAAGGAGAGTTTTATCCCAGGTGCACAATCTGTCCCATCAACTGCACCCTTCCGCGCTTGAGCATGTCGGTCTGGTGGCGGCATCCAGGAGCTTGTGCATGGAGGTTTCAAAAGCTTCGGGTATTCAGATCGACTTCAGCCACACCAGTGTTCCCAGCCCAATTCCACCGGATGTCTCAATCTGCCTTTTTCGAGTCCTACAGGAATCGCTGACCAACATTTTGAAGCATAGTGAGGTACAGGCAGCCCAGGTGGAGTTGGCTGGAGGTTCCGATAAGCTCCACCTGCGTGTTTGCGACTCAGGTGTCGGATTTAGTCCTGAGTCTGTGGGAAATGATGGTGGATTGGGCTTTGTTAGCATGCGGGAACGACTCAGCCTTGTAGGTGGGGAGCTTTTGATCGAGTCCCAACCCTCAGTTGGCACCCAGATCAAGGTTTGTGTTCCTCTCAACTCCAGCGCCTCCCCAGATTAAGGCTTCAGACCCTCGCTTCCACGACCTGCTGCGGCGGATGAATCTGGGGATCACGAAGGTCAGCCCTTCATTGTGATGGAGTACCTGAAAGGGCAGACTCTCAAGCGCCGCATTCAGGGCCGCTCCATGCAAACCGATGAGTTATTGGATCTGGGGATTCAGATTGCCGATGCTTTAGACGCAGCTCACTCCAAAGGGGGGAAAACGCTTGCCCAAATGTTGGGGTAGTGATAGATTTCGATCATTCATCACGAGGACGCTAGAGAAACTCAGATCCGAAGTTGATCTGAGGAATGTCGGTTGAGTCATTTAAGTGTGTTGAGTCGAGACCCCAAAGAGGGGAAGGGAGATGCTATGTCCAGAAAGATTGTAATTTCAGCTGTTTTGTCGACCTCCTTGGTCTTGAGTATTCAAACTGTCAGTGGAGCTTGGAATCCGCCCTCGAAGATTTCCCGGGATGAAATTTTCAAGACCTCCGATGCGGTCATGGCCAAACCCGACATCAAGTTGAACGTTTGGGAGGACATTTTCCGTATTAAGGTTCTGGAAATGGATTGGGATATCGGAGCCATGGTCTATGAGCCCCAGGACACTTCAAAGATTCCGGTGGGACCGGACGGAAACAAGGCCGGTGTTTTCCTGCTCCACGGGGGCTCGGGAGATCACCGTTCTAGAGACACCGTGGCTCGACTGCTGGCTGGAAAATTCGGTTTTAAGGTGGTGAGCATGACCTATCCGGGTCGGCTCTATCTATTGGACCCCAGTCGAGACTGGCCGGGGGACACCGTGAATCCCGACGGTACGGTGCGACTGCCCATATGGAACAAGGACAAACTGATCACCCATGACCAATATGAGGTGAAGGAAAACAAATCGATGATGGAACGATATGGCACCATCATCTTGGCCTGCGCTAAGGAGGGGACGGAATTTTATCATCGGATGGCAGGTTGGCCGGTGGCCTTCGAGGAGGGAGCCAGAGACCTCATGGGACGGCACCTCCCTGTGGGCGAGTACTCTATCTATATCCACGGCCATTCGACGGGAGGACCCTTTTCTTTCATGCTCACCCAGCGGGTTCCCAACATCGTCGGAGTTATGGGCCTGGAGAATTCTCCCTTTGGCTACATTTTCTCACGACTGGTTGACGCCACTTGGAACATTCCCTTCAGCTGCCTGAAAATACGCACCTGGCGCGATACCGCTCGCGGCGCTGGAATAGAGGCAGCCGAGATGAGGGATCCGATGGAGATCTTGAACCACCTGACCATGTTAATGGAGGAAGTCCACGAGAACTGGGAGCAAGGCACCAGACTGCCCCAATTTAAGGCCGAGTATCCGATCCACTTAAACGGTGTCGAGTCCCTGGCCGGAGCGGCCCAGGTGACGGCCGGCCGCTTGAAACTGAGCCCTCAGGAGAGGAACAAGTTGGTTGAACAATACAAGGGTTACACTCGTGAGCTGTCGGGTCCAGGAGTCAAGCCCGTGCCACCGCTTCTTTTGAGTATCTCAGGAACCAGCCGCGACCACACGCTGGAGAAGTACAACCAAATTATTCTGCCCATGTTTGCCGCTATGAAGCCGCCTCCAAAAACCTATCTGACCAAGTTCCTTGCCGGAGTCCACGGTTATGAAAGGCCGGAACCGGGTCTGCCCAAGGGAATCGCGCCCGCCGTCTTCCAATTATTCTACGACGCCCTCATGGGCGGATATTACGAGGAGTACGCCCGCCAGTGGGCGGGAAAGTAGCCCGGATTATTCATAGGTTCTCGTGGCCGCGAAAGCGCCCTTAGATGACACACTGACGAAACTGCCAAAAGCCGATTTTTATTTTTTATTTTTGAGATTGGGACTCCTACCCATTTTCTGAGACAGATACAGAGAAAAAGCGACTCCCCCCACATCGAAGGAAACGGGACTCCTCCAAGTGACGTTTCGTCTCCGCAGAGTGACTCGGCAAAAGGAAAGATGCGGCTCCCGATCCTCCCCCACCTGGACGAGCGAGGAACTGGAGTCCCATCCCCACTCTTGGACGCAGGTGGAGCAGGATTCCTTGGCTTGGCGGTTTTTGGCAGAGAGTGAGTCTGAGAGAAATCTAGCAGCCCGTGGTAGAAGTACATTTTCTGAGCTCAGGTGGTACCCACCGATGGAAGCAGCGAAGGGGTCGCTGAGTTGGGTTTTTCGGGCCAAGCAGCCGGAATCAGTCCGAACAGGCCCTTAAGACGCTTGAACAGCGACAAAATCAGTAGCATCAGGGCGCAAATCCGCCCCTGCAGACGCCGCGGCGTTCCCACACCCAGGCTCTGACGCATCAGCATCCCCAGATTGAAGGCGCTCACCTGGATCAGCAGTCGCTTCAACACATTCTCATGTCCCCGTACATGCATCCGTCTCATCCCTCCGCTCCCGTACAGATGCGCACAGGGTCGCTCCAGCCGCTCTCCTCGTTGCCGCAGCAGCCGCTGCCCTCGCTCTCCCCGGATGCGCCGCCGATTCGCATACACCGCTTCCTGCCCCTGCCGGTCTCCTCGCCAGCGTCGCTTCCCTCGCCTCGGTTCGCTCACATAGCTGCGCAGTCCCACCGCATCCAGGTCCACCATCCGCTGCGTGCTGTGATACCCCTTGTCGGCCACCACCTCTTCGATGCCTCGTCCCTCCGGCAGCGCTTGTTCCACCTTCTCGGCCGCTTCCGTCAGGGTCTTCACCATGGTCTGCGTGTCCCCTTGATCGGCTCCCTGTACCGTCACCGAGACAATCGCTCCGGTCTCCAGATCCACTGCATGCTCCGCCTTGTGCGCCAGGTGCGTCCGCCCGTCCTTCATTCTGGTAATTCGCGCATCCGCATCATGCGGGTGCTTCCAAACCCGGTTCGATCCTTTGCCCGTGCGCTTGCGGTCCAGTTTGGCCAGATCTTCCCGTCGCGGCGTCTCAATCCCGGAGGCTTTCGCCAGCTCCATCAAAAACTCTTCATACCCCTGCTCGCTGTCCCGGCGCACGATGCTGCGCAGCGCTGCATTCGCTTCCAGCGTAGTGGCATCGATGCCGATCGTCTTGCCCCGCAGCAGGCCGCTCGCCCCGATCCGCTTCAGTACCCAGTCAAAGACTGCTTCGTGGGTAGCCACATCGATCAGTCGTCGGGTTCGGGAGATCGTGGAGTGATCAGACGGCGACTCGCTCAGTTTCAATCCCAGAAACTCTCGCAGTGCCAGAGAATCAGCTGCTCTCCAGGCTATTCCTCGTTCCGATCCGATCCCTTCGAAATACCCCACCAGCAGCAGCCGAAAGTACACTCCCGGAGCCAGGCTCGGTCGCCCCATCTTGTCTGCATAGAACTTCGCACACAGTCCCTCCACGAAGTCGTCAAAGCCGTGTTCGTTGAAAAGGCCATTCAGTCTTTCGTAGAAGGGATGGCCGGCGGTGCGGGGCAGCTCACTGGTGGCGACCCACAGGTCTTCTTGCTGTCGACGTTTCTTTTTCCCCATTGCCATGGGGTCACTCTAGTGTCGCTGTGTGACCCCTTATCCTCGACTTTCACCACGGACTGCTAGGGTGTACACATCGGGACAATCCAGTCTTGTAAGAGCCTCTGCGGCGGATGAATCTTGAACCGTAAAAAAACAGCAGTCCAGCTCCCTACCCCACCCACATCCACCTAACTTTCACCACTCAAATCTGCACCCTATCTGCACCCTGGCCCCAAATGACCCTTTTGAGGGCTTCGCCAGATTTTCCTTAAATGATTGATTAATAAGGAGTTACAGTGGTCGGGGCAGAGGGATTCGAACCCCCGACTTCCTGCTCCCAAAGCAGGCGCGCTACCAGACTGCGCCATGCCCCGACGTTGTGTAGAGGTCTTCATTCTAGCAGATGACAAGAGCGGTGGGGAGAGGCCGAATTGCCTCATCAAAAATCTATTCGAAATGGATACGTTGCCTCATTAAAAAATCTATTCGAAATTGCCTGGCCCTGAGCAGGGGAATAGAAGTGTCCTCCATGAAGGAATGGAGGGCACCAATGAGGTTAACGATGGCAGAAAAGCGTGTATTGATCAAAAGTTTTGCCCCCCGCTACCGGAAGAAGGGCAAGAAGGTGAAGGGGGAAGTGTTGACGGAGTTTACCCAAATGACGGGCTACAACCGCTGCTATGGAGCCTATCTGCTTCGCCACCAGGGCAAGCGGATCCGGTTGAGCCCCAAGCTGGTGGCGGTAGGGGATATCGGCAAGAGAGTACGGCGAGAGCGGGCCCGCAAATACGACCAGAAAGTTCTAAAGGCGCTGACGATGATCTGGGAGATACTGGACTATTTGTGTGGCAAACGTCTGGTCGCGATTTTGCCGGAAGTGGTACCCATTTTACAAAGACATGGGGAACTGAAAGTGGATGCCAGCACCCATGAGCGGTTGATGCAGATCAGCGCCGCCACCATCGATCGGCTGCTGGAGCCCGAAAGGTGCAAGCACCGTCTCAAAGGACGATCCGGAACCAAGCCGGGAACGCTGCTCAAACACCAGATTCCGATCAAGCGTTTCGCCGACTGGCAGGAGGATCGCCCCGGTTTTGTGGAAGTGGACCTGGTGGGCCATGAGGGAGGCCAGGGTCGGGGGGACTACCTTCAAACCCTGGATGTGACGGACGTGTACACGGGCTGGACAGAGGTCCGAGCGGTGCGCAATAAGGCCCAGGTGTGGGTCCTGGAAGCGATGAAGCTGCTTCAGAAGCGCTCGCCCTTCCCTTGGCTGGGGATGGCTTCGGACAACGGCAGCGAGTTCATCAACAAGCACTTGATTCGTTTTTGTGAGCAGGAAAAGATCAGCTTCAGCCGAACCCGCCCCTCGCGCAAGAATGACAACCCTTATGTGGAGCAGAAAAACTATTCGGTGGTTCGGCGGGCCGTGGGTTATGCTCGCTACGAGGGAGAGCGAGAACAGGAGCTGGTGAACGAGTTGTACGATCGGCTGCGACTGCAGATCAACTTTTTCAAGCCGGTCATGAAGATGGTGGCCAAGCAACGTCGAGGGTCTCGGATCTGGAAAAAGTATGATGTGCCGAAAACTCCCTACCGGAGGATCTGCGAGTCCCCTGAGGTGGCGGACAAGATCAAGCGGGAACTGGCCCGAGAGTATGAGAAGCTCAATCCGGCCCAGCTGGCACGGCAGATCGGCTGGCTTCAGAATTGCCTTTTGCTCAAACCGACTCCTGAGCAGAAGAAACGATGGGAAGCGGGCTGGATGTGAAAATCTTTCTCTTGCTGCAGGCTGCGGGTGTTGGGCAAGGGGTTGCCACTCCTCTGGTTGGTGCTTTTTACCACCACTTTTTGCAATCCCTTTCGGATAGATTCTTAGTGAGGCAACGAATACCCTTTGGAATAGATTTTTACGTGAGGCAACGGGTGAAGGCAATAGCGGTGGCTGGGCTACTCAGGAGTCGGGGTCTTCTTTTACAGCATCCAGGCTAACCACAGTTTCATCTCCCACCACCTGAGCACTGTGCACCGCATCGCGGGGAACCTCGATCGCATCACCCGCTCTCAGCAAAAACTCTTCTCCCCCCATCGTGATCAGCAGCTCCCCATCTATAACGGCATCTTTTTTATCCACGGAGTGAATGTGATCAGAAAATACGGTCCCCTTGGGATAGACGTATCGAGCCACCGAGTACCCTTCCGCCATGAGTTTCCGGCGCATGTTGTCCTCATTGAGGGGTCCCCATTTGGATTCGTCCCAAGGTTCAATCATGGATCACAGCAGCCTGCAGATTGGAGGGCAATGCAAACTCAACATCCTCTTCACGCACGACCAGCTCCTCCAGCGCGGCACCCTGGTCTTGAAAAAACGTCACGATCTCCTGGACCAGCCTTTCCGGGGCCGAGGCGCCGGAGGTCAATCCCACAACATCAACGCCCTCGAGCCACTCATCCTGAATGGCACCCAGGTCATTCACCAGGTAGGCCTGTCCCCCAGCCCTTTGAGCCTCTTCCACCAATCGAACGGAATTGCTACTGTTGGCGGCACCCACAACCAGAATCAGATCGGACAACTCGGCCAGGTCTTTCACCGCCACCTGTCGGTTCTCGGTTGCATAACAAATGTCCTCTGAAGGAGGACCCTTAATGCTGGGAAACTTCTCACGCAGGGCCGCGATCATCTCTCGCGTGTCTTGCAGACTCAGCGTGGTTTGGGTGATATAGGCCACCTTTTCCGGATCTTCCACCTCCAGAACCTCGATGTCTTCCATGGTCTTCACCAACCGGATATGCTTGGGAGCCTCTCCCATGGTTCCGATCACCTCATCATGGCCGTCGTGTCCGATCAAAATAATGGTGTAGTCCTGCTTGGCATAGTGGACCGCTTCCATGTGCACTTTGGTCACCAGTGGGCAGGTGGCATCGACCACTTCCAACGATCTGGCCTGAGCCTTTGCCCGAACCTCCGGCGAGACACCGTGAGCACTGAAAATCACTCTGCCGCCCTCGGGAACATCTTCGACACTGTCCACAAAAATGGCACCTTTCTCACCGAGCTCCTTGACCACATGGGGATTGTGGATGATCTCCTTGCGAACGTAGACCGGGTCGGTGAAAGTATCCAGGGCGATCTTGACGATATCAACCGCTCGGACCACTCCGGCACAAAAACCCCGAGGGCTGGCGAGGAGAATTTTCTTAACCATGTTCCCTCTATTTTAGCACGCGGGCTCTTCGTGCGTCAGGTTTGGAATTTGGGATTTTGAATTTTGAATTTCCGGCCTCCGGCCGGGGTCAGTTGTCAGCTGTCAGAAACTCCCCCACCACTTCCCTCACCGATTTCTCCTCCCCATCCACCTGGTAGTTCATCCTCCGCATCTGCTCTTCGTCGATGGTGCCGGCCAACTGGTTTAAGACCTCGCGCAGCTGAGGATATCGCTGTAATGTTTCGCTTCTAAAAACCGGAACCCCGTCGTAGGGTGGAAAGTATTGTTTGTCATCTTCCAACACGAAGAGGTCCAGGGCGGCAATGAGACCATTGGTGGAATCTCCGGCGATCAGATCCACTCTCTGATCGGCCAGGGCTCGATAAGTCAATCCTAACTCCATGACCCTGGGTGGCTCAGCAAACTTCAGATCGTAGATCTGAGATAAGCCTTCAAACCCATCCGCTCGTTCGATGAATTCATAACCAAAAGCCGCCAGCCAGTTAGGCGTATAGGGAGCAATGTCACTAATGGCCCGGACCCCGAACCGTTCCGCAGCTTCGCCTCGAATGAGAATGGCAAAGGTATTGTTGAATCCCAGAGGTTGCAGCCATTCCATACCTTCTTTCCCATAACCTTCCTTGACCCGCCGGTAAACCTCCTCGGGGTCTCGGATCGGGTCGTTCTTCAAAATCGCCGTGTAGGCCGTTCCCGTGTACTCCACATAGCCGTCAAGTTCCCCGGCTCGCAGGGCCTGATCACAAATAAAGGTGCCCCCTAAATTCAACTTGCGGACGACCTGCAGCTCGGTCTGATTTTCAATTTGCTGGGCCAGAAGCTCTCCCAGAATGACCTGCTCGGTAAAATTCTTGGATCCGATCACAATCGTCTCTGCAGAACTGCATCCGCTGATTGGAGCGAGCAGGCAAATCAGTGTCGTGAAAACCCAGGAAGTCCCTTTCATGCAGAGTGCCCCTGATGGCTCAGCAGCCGTTCCATCCACCCCAAACCGAAATCGGTCAACAGCGCCAGAAGGGCTGCCGGAATGGCACCTGCCAGAATCAGGGTGGTGTTAACACCAGCCACCCCCCGGAAAATGTACATCCCCAAGCCCCCGGCGCCGATGGCCGCTGCGATGGTGGCGATGCCCACCGAGGTGATGGCGGCGACCCTAATCCCTGCCACAGTCACTCCCAGGGCCAGTGGAATTTCCACTTGCCACAGGAGTTGGAGGTCGGTCATGCCCATGCCCCGGCCTGCCTCTTTCACAGAAGGGTTGACCCCTTGGATACCCGCGTAGGTGCTGCGAATAATCGGCAACAAGGCGTACAGGATCAGTGCCACGATGGCGGTGCTGGCCCCAATCCCTCCCACCAGTGGGATGGGGATGAGAAAACCAAACAAGGCCAGACTGGGGATGGTTTGCACCACATTAGCAAAACCGAGAATGCCCTTTTCCAAAGCGGGCTTTCGGGTGATCAACACACCAGCCGGAACGCCAATGATCACGGCTACCGCGATCGATACCAGGACCATCCACAGATGCTGTCCGGTTAAGGTGAGTACCTCATCGAAATTACTGGTAAAAAATTGCCAAAGGTTCATGATGGTTACCTAAGAAAGAGCTGACAGCTGACCAAATGCAGCCTGACCGCCTGACCACTAACCTAGTTTCTGGTTCTCTTGTCTCTTTTGTTTTTTCTATTTTCTATTCTCTTTTTTCTGCGCGCGAAGCGCGCTGCAACGGCTTGAGGAATGCCTTAACCTCGGGATCTGTGGAAAACAATAGCTCCTCCGGAGTGCCAATCACGGTCAGTCGGCCCTCCTTCATCAACCCGATCCGGTGTCCCAAATAGAGGGCCTCCTGCAGGTCGTGGGTCACAAAGAGGATGGTTTTCTTGAGGTTTCCCTGAAGTTCCCTGAACTCCTCCTGGATTTCACTTCGAGTCAGCGGATCAAGCGCGCCAAAGGGTTCATCCATGAGTAGAATCGGGGGATCGGCGGCCAGTGCCCTGGCCACTCCGACTCTCTGTCTCTGCCCTCCTGACAACTGCGAGGGGTAACGACCCCCATACTCGTCCCCATCCAGACCCACCAGGGCGAGCAGTTCCCGGACCCGCCGGTCCACTTTTTCCTGTTCCCACCCCTCCAAAGAAGGGACCAGAGCCACATTTCGCTCCACCGTAAAATGGGGAAATAAACCCACTTCCTGGATCACATAACCGATACGCCGGCGCAGCTCAATGGGATCCCAGGAGGTCGTCGCTCGGTCTTGGACACGGACTTCCCCCTGGGTGGGTTCAAGCAACCGGTTGACCAGCTTGAGAGTCGTGGTCTTCCCGCTGCCGCTTCTCCCCACCAGCACCACGGTCTCACCCTGACGAATCTCCAAAGTGAGCCGGGAAAGGATTTCAGTTTCTGCCCGTTGATAGGAAACCTGATAAAACTGAATTGCGATTTCAGGCCTCTCCACTTCGCTTGCCCTCACTCGAAATGTTCCGTCGCAATCCTTCTGGCTTCCTTTAGATTAATCTTGCCGGTTCCCAAGAGGGGTAGTTCATCCACTTTCAGGAATTTATCCTTGCGGGGGATAAAGAGATTGGGCAATCCCATTTCACCCAATTTCTTGAGAATCTCCCCAATCTTGTCCTCATCATGAGTGTGGATCACCGCCAGGCTTTCCCCTTTGCGATCATCCGCCACAGCGGTGACGGAAAATGCCTGGTGATCCACTTCCGCGGCCTCGTGCAGAGCATCCTCAACTCTGCCATGGGGTACCATCTCCCCACCGATCTTGGAAAATCGGGAGAGCCGGCCGGTGATCTTCAAGAATCCCTCTTCGTTGACCAGGGCAATGTCACTGGTTGCATACCAGCCCTCTCGAAGCACGCTGCTGCTCAGATCGTCTCGTCCCAGATAGCCTTTCATGACATTGGGCCCTCGCACGACGAGCATCCCCTGGCTATCGGCCGGCAGCGGCTCAAAGGTGTCAGGATCCACAATCCTGACCGCCACTCCGGGCAGGGGCTGACCCACGAATCCGCGCCGGGAGCCGGGCTGAAAAAAGCCAGGAGCACGAAAATCGGGCACGCTGACCGCTATAGTGGGAGAACACTCAGTGGTGCCATAGCCTTCCAGCGGACGAATTCCAAACTGTTCCTCAAAAGCCAGCGCCAGGCGTTCCGATAATTTCTCCGCCCCGGTCAGGACAAATCGAAGCGAGCCCAGCTGAGCCGGGGTACAACCTCGCATATAAAGCTGCAGGAAGGTGGGCGTGGCCAGCAAAATAGTCACCCGGTAGCGATGAATCAAATCCCCTGCCGCCGGGGCGTCCAGCGGGTTGGGGTGCGTGGGCATGGCCAATCCCTTGAGGGCGGCAAACCAGAAGCACATATAGCCGAAGGAATGAAACAGGGGAAGGATCCCTAAAACCCGGTCCTGAGTGGTGGCTCTCAACACCTGGGCGACGCCTTCAACATTGGAATCGATGTTGGCATGGGTCAGCATGACCCCTTTGGGTTCCCCCGTACTTCCGCTGCTGAAGATCACGGTGGCCACGTCATCCGGCCCGGGACGCCTGGTGGCACCACACAGCTTTTCCAGCATGCGAAGGGGCAATAAATAGGAGGCGATCCCGGTCGATACTTGGGTCAAAAAGCCGATCCCGCCGGCAAGATCTTCCACCCAGATCAGATCGATTCCATCGGGCATCTCCAGACTGGCTTTTTCTTGAAAGGTGCGGCTGGTGACAATAGATTTCAGAGCAGCCTGGCGAACGGCCGATTCCATGCCGCTTTTCCCAACCGTGTAATTCAAATTGACGCTGGTACGCCCCGACAAGGAAGCGGCAATATTGACCAACCCGCCGGCGACGGTTGGAGGCAGAAGGATTCCCACATGGGTCTGCTGGGACCAATGACGTTTGAGAGCTCGCGCCAGGGTGACGGCACCCACCAAAGCCTTGAAGCGGGAGACACGGGGCTCGCTTGCATCGGCAAAGGCCAAAGCAAAGGGCTTTCGCCTGGCCCTGCGCACAAAGGAACGATGCAGCGGTCGCCTTTCTTCCTTCCTGTGGGACCAAGCGGTGGATGCCAGTTCCTGAACAGCTTGTCGAATTTCGGGAACTGAGGTGCCGGCATCCAGGGCCTCACCAAAAGCCACCGTGACCGGATAGGGGAACTCCCTCGGTAGCTTGGAGAAAAACCGGCCGCTTTCGTGGCTGAAGATACTGCCCCAAAGCCGGTCCAGATAGACGGGCACAATGGCCGCTTCCCTGTTCTTGGTAATGCGCTCCATACCTCTTTCAAAGGGAAGCAAGGTTCCGGTACGGGTGATCTGTCCTTCCGGAAAGATACACACCACTTCCCCCTCATCCAGGTACTGGCCGGCATCTCTAAGCGTCCTCAGGATGACGCGTGGACCTCCCGAAGAGGAGATGGGTATGGCACCCAGCGATTTCATGAAGGGCTTAAAGAGCCTCCGCTCGAAATAAGTCTGATCCACCAGGAAGCGAATGGGCCGATCGAGGCTGGCAATCAGCATCAGTGCATCGACAAAGGAGACGTGATTGGGGACCAGCAGCACGCCACCTTCCGCAGGGACGTGATCCTGGCCAATGAGTTTCAGACGATACACCGAGTGGGTGGCCAGCATCAGAACCAGACGAAGCAGGGCGTCAGGAAGAAGCCAGATCGCCCACAAGGTTCCGATAGCGACGGCCAGCGAGGCCACCAACAAGATGGACTGAGGAGAAAAGCGAAGGCTGGCCAAAAGCATGGCGCTGATCGAACCCAGAAAAATGCCGGTAAAGACAAAAACGTTGGATAAAGCGATCACGGCTCCTCGCCGATCCGAAGGCGACAGCCATTGAATCAAGGCATTCAACGGCACGATCAGAAATCCACTGCCCACACCCAGTAACGCCATCAGGACCAGTAAACCCGTCAATTGTGGAGAAAGCAGAGCCAGAAGAAGACAGGCCACCGCCATCAAGGTCGCTCCCAGAGGGATCAACCCGTACTCCACCTTGGAACGGGAGAGTTTCCCGGCGACAACGCTTCCCACGCCAATACCGAGACCGGACACGGCCAGGCCCAATATCTTTTCCGAACAAATGGCCGCCCAGGCCGACCGGATGGTCTCCACCAGCGCGCCCTCGGCGCGAGCGACGGGAACTTTGGGAATTTTAAAGGAAGCGGCAAATCCAATGACGGCAGTAACCAGGAGGAATAGGCCCACGATCCAGATTTGGCTGCCCGAGCGATCCAGTAGCGGTCCTCCGGCCGCCGTACCCAGGATGATGGCCAGAAACGTCCACATCTGAAGCAGACCGTTCCCATAAGAAAGCCCGGCGTGAGGAACGATTTCCGGGAGAATGCCATACTTGGCCGGACTGAACAGCGCGCTTTGAGCACCCATGAGACCCAGGACGATCAACGGCATCACGATTTTGTCCGGGGCCACGAACAGCGACAGAGCGGCCAGGAACATCAGCACTACTTCAAGAAACTTCATGGAGATAATGACGCTGCGCTTACTAACCCGGTCTGCCAGCAGACCCGCCGGCAGCGAGAAGAGCATCAGGGGAAGGGTGAGCACACTAAAGGCCAGTGTGGTCTGGAATTGAGATGCCACCTGAAACTCGGCCTCGGTACCCGTAAAACCGCTTTGCAAGGCTCGGATGGCCAGGAAGGTGACGATCAATTTCCAGGCGTTGTCATTGAAAGCACCGAAGAACTGGGTAACCAGTAAGCTTTTCAGGGGATGGCGATTGTCGTCTGTCATCGATTACCCCAAACGTCGAGTGATCCACTAGGGTAACATCTTCGCCATCGCAGGTCAGGATTTTACCGCCGCCGCCTACTCGAACAAAGGACAGCCTCCGGAGCCCTGAAAGGGCGACAAGGAATAGCCCCCTGGGTTGCAGGTTCATCCCGCGAAACCCTAGAATGAAGGCTAACCTTCGGAGCCCTGAAGGGGCTCCGGAGACCGTGTTCGGCCGAAACAAAAAAGGCCGCCGTGAGGCAGCCTGGGGTTGTTTAGATTGGTAATAGAGGATCTATCTAGCAGCCCGTGGTGGAAGTACATTTTCTGAGGGTGGTACCCACCGGTGGAAGCAGCGAAGGGATTGAGTCGGGCCAAGCAGCCGGAATCAGTCCGAACAGGCCCTTAAGACGCTTGAACAGCGACAAAATCAGTAGCATCAGGGCGCAAATCCGCCCCTGCAGACCCCGCGGCGTTCCCACACCCAGGCTCTGACGCATCAGCATCCCCAGATTGAAGGCGCTCACCTGGATCAGCAGTCGCTTCAACACATTCTCATGTCCCCGGACATGCAGCCGTCTCATCCCTCCGCTCCCGTACAGATGCGCACAGGGTCGCTCCAGCTGCTCTCCTCGTTGCCGCAGCAGCCGCTGCCCTCGCTCTCCCCGGATGCGCCGCCGATTCGCATACACCGCTTCCTGCCCCTGCCGGTCTCCTCGCCAGCGTCGCTTCCCTCGCCTCGGTTCGCTCACATAGCTGCGCAGTCCCACCGCATCCAGGTCCACCATCCGCTGCGTGCTGTGATACCCCTTGTCGGCCACCACCTCTTCGATGCCTCGTCCCTCCGGCAGCGCTTGTTCCACCTTCTCGGCCGCTTCCGTCAGGGTCTTCACCATGGTCTGCGTGTCCCCTTGATCGGCTCCCTGTACCGTCACCGAGACAATCGCTCCGGTCTCCAGATCCACTGCATGCTCCGCCTTGTGCGCCAGGTGCGTCCGCCCGTCCTTCATTCTGGTAATCCGCGCATCCGCATCATGCGGGTGCTTCCAAACCCGGTTCGATCCTTTGCCCGTGCGCTTGCGGTCCAGTTTGGCCAGATCTTCCCGTCGCGGCGTCTCAATCCCGGAGGCTTTCGCCAGCTCCATCAAAAACTCTTCATACCCCTGCTCGCTGTCCCGGCGCACGATGCTGCGCAGCGCTGCATTCGCTTCCAGCGTAGTGGCATCGATGCCGATCGTCTTGCCCCGCAGCAGGCCGCTCGCCCCGATCCGCTTCAGTACCCAGTCAAAGACTGCTTCGTGGGTAGCCACATCGATCAGTCGTCGGGTTCGGGAGATCGTGGAGTGATCAGACGGCGACTCGCTCAGTTTCAATCCCAGAAACTCTCGCAGTGCCAGAGAATCAGCTGCTCTCCAGGCTATTCCTCGTTCCGATCCGATCCCTTCGAAATACCCCACCAGCAGCAGCCGAAAGTACACTCCCGGAGCCAGGCTCGGTCGCCCCATCTTGTCTGCATAGAACTTCGCACACAGTCCCTCCACGAAGTCGTCAAAGCCGTGTTCGTTGAAAAGGCCATTCAGTCTTTCGTAGAAGGGATGGCCGGCGGTGCGGGGCAGCTCACTGGTGGCGACCCACAGGTCTTCTTGCTGTCGACGTTTCTTTTTCCCCATTGCCATGGGGTCACTCTAGTGTCGCTGTGTGACCCCTTATCCTCGACTTTCACCACGGACTGCTAGGTCTTCTTTCTGAATCTGGCTGCCCCGGCCAGGACTCCCGTGCCGCTGAGAAGCAAAAAGAGTGTAGAGGGTTCCGGAACCGAAACATATGCCCCGTCGATACCATTCTTGCTGCCATCAAAGTTCCGATAGTCGACCTTGAACTCAAGCTCGCTGAGAAGTGTGCCTTCAGGGATATCCACTTGGAATTGCCATGCCACGCCTCCAAGAATGTCAGCGCCAAACACCAGCGGATCGTTTGGATCGTTAAAGTCAAAACAGCCCCAGCCCTCTCCTTTTCCACTACATCCTTTCGAATTCAGCCCACCTGACAGATACGTCCAATTGGTTGTTCCTCCCGATGCACTGATCAGCGCAACATCATTGATGATGCTATCGCTGATCTTGATGGCCACGTTAGAAATGAGCGTTCCAGTACCAGTGTAGTTTGCGGTATCGCCTTTCAGCGTCACCGAAAGGGTGTCCACTCCACTCCCGTTGTTTACCGGAGAACTAACCGAAAGAGTCCATTCGGTGCCGTTGAGGGTGACCGAGCCTGCGTGTACAGGAAGAGTGCTGAACCACAGCGCGAGCAGACCAAGGGGTAACATGAAATACCGCCTTGTCTTACCCACGAAATGAGTGTCTCTTGTTTTCTTAATCATCGTCCTACTGAACATACAAATATACTTCAATCCACTTTACTAGTAGCAATTCCTGCTCCAGGCTCTGCAAGCATTTATTTACAACATCTTACGGCAGATAGATCTGCTCCGTTTACAGGCAAATACACAATAAGTGAACGTCGCTACACACGACGGGAGGCAGTGCAAAGCTGGGATTCACCGCAAAAACAACAGCACATAGGCTATGGCAAGCACGATTTGCAACACCGCATAGGGCAGGGCTTTTCGGACAAACCCTGCAAAAGAGAGGGGCAGCTTGTATCGATGGATGATGGTAACGGCCACCAGCGTCGAGGCCGACCCGATGGGGGTGATGTTGCCGCCCAGGTTGGCGCCGAAGATGACCGCCCACCAGAGAGGTGAATCTGCTGAAGTCCCCAGGCCGGAGAGAATCTTGGCCAGCATGGCCGAGAGGGGAATATTGTCGGTCACGGAACTGGCCACCGCTGAAACCGCCAGCATCAGCCCCGTTCCCAGGGTGGCGCCCAGCTCGATAATGGGAACAATACCCTGGCCAATCAGGTCCAGAACATGGGCGTGCTCCATCACATCGATTACGATAAAGAGGGCCATGAAAAAACCCAGCAAATCCCAGTCCAGGGCCTTATAAAATTCGTCAGCAACCGCCTTGTAGCGAATCAGCATGATCAAACCAAAGGCCATGGCCACGTATCCCATACCCAGCTCGCTAATATAAGGAAGTACAGAGGTGGTGGCGATGGTAGCGATAAAGAGCACCGTCATGATGGCCCCAAACCAGAAGAAGAAGCGGCTCTCCACTCCATCGTTTTCGTCAAAATCGCCCACCAGGCGAGCCGCCACCTGCCGTTCCTCTTCACTCGCCAGACTGTCAATGGCAAACAGCCGGGCCCCCATCATCAGAGTGACCGTCGTCGCAATCACCACAAAGGGACTGGTCACGAGGAAGAACCGCACAAAGCTGATGCCGGCGGCAGTACCCACGATAATATTGGGAACCGAGCTGATGAGGGTGAGCAAGCCTCCTACATTGGTCAACAGGCCTTCCACCAGAAGAAAGCCCAGCAGTTTATCCTGGCGACCCAGCTTGTTGAGAGAAACTCCGGTCAGAGAACCTACGATGATCATGGCAGTGACGTTATTCAGGACGGCGGAAAAGAGCACCGTCATGACGCCGTAATAGAAGAGCAGTCTGCGCGGGTCTCCGCCGGAGATCTTGGTGAGTCGGATGGCAATCCAGGTGAAGAGTCCGGATCTGGAAGTCACATCCACAAAGAGGCTGGCGCCCAGGATGATGGCCACCACGTTCCAATCAATGCCCGGGATATACACGGGAAGCTCCACTTGTTCGCCAAAGACATTGGTCACACTCCCGATGGGCAGCAGGTCCAGGGCATCAGCCGCAAAGAGACTGACAAAGGCAAAGCAACCGGCGATGATGGATTTTTTGGCGTGGAGTTTGTCTTCCAGGGCCAGCCCGGCAATCAGCCCCACCAAAAGCAGAGCGAACATAGCGGTCACCACCAGAGGAACCGGGCCCGCCCCGTGTGTGGCCTGTGCTGTTAAAAGAGCTTGCATCACAGCATCAGTAGAGGGATCCTGCGCAGCTCAACGGCCAGGGAGTAGGCCAGTCCATGCATGGCAGCTTGATCTTCGTCCTTCGTATTCAACACCAAAAAATCCACCTGGTGCTCTTCAACGAGCCGGGTGACATCGGCAACATGATGCCCCAGAGTCACGATCTCCTGAACGTTAAAACCCAAACCCTCCGATTGCAGCGTTTCGCTGCAGGAACGGATATAGTCGTGGGGTTCCTTGAGCAGTTGTCTGAGTATCTCCGCCTCGGCACTCTCCGTGGTAATGGCAGGAATCTTGGAAATGACATCCATGTAACTTTTGAACACACCCTCATCTTCAATATGGGTCAAAAAGAGCGCCCCCTTCTCCTCAGTGAAGCGAGCTGCAAAATTGACCAGCCGATGATCTCCAGTGAGGTGATTGGTGATGGCCATGACCGAACGGGTCCCTTGCAGGATCTCGTCCAGGGCTTGAGCTTTGGGATGAGGCAGAACCAGCACCGGAGAGGAGGTGATCTGAGTCAGCACATCCAGTTCTTCACCCAGGCTGTAGGGCCATCTCCAGGCCTGGCTGTGAAGGTGCCGGTAGGCACAAACCAGGTCGGGACCTTCCTCTTCAACCAGATCCAGAAGTTCTTTGACGCTCCCGAATCCATTTCCCTGGACCGTCCGCCAGTTGACCGATGCGTCCTCACCCAACACCGCAAGAAAATTCCGGACTTGGCCCGACAGCTGCTGAGCCGGCTCCTCCTCCAAATCGGTCACCAGAAGGACCCGTCGAATATCAACGGCCTGGTAGACAAAGGATGTCTTGGTGGCCGCCTTAAAAAAGCTTTCAAACTGATCAACGTTGGTCATTTATTAAATAATATTGTCAGTAGTTTAACTTCTAGTTATTCACTTTGTACTTTAGATCTGTAATTCGCTCGTAGGATTCTCGAATGCGCTCCCTGGAGAGGGCTCCCCTCTCCACCAGATCCCTTAGAATCTTGAAGGCTTTGTGGGCAATCTGGGAATCGTAGCTGGAGTTATTTCCAAAAAGAAGGATGTCCACACCCGCCTTGACAGCCAGCTCAATACTTTCCTCGAGACTGTAGTTTTGGACGATCGCACCCATCGTCATGTCATCGGAAACCACCACACCTTCAAATCCCAGCTGCTGGCGCAGCATGCCGGTGATCACGGCGGAGGAGAGCGTGGCCGGATAGGTCTCATCCCACTGAGCGTTGTACAAATGGGCCATCATGACCACATCCGGAAGCTGCTCGCCAATCAGGCTGCTGAAAGGCTCAAGCTCCGTCTCAGACCACAGGTGGGTGACATCGGGCAGACCCAGATGGCTGTCCTCTTTGCTGGCTCCGTGACCGGGAAAATGCTTCACGGCAGAGAGCACACCGGCTCGATGAAATTCCTGGATGGTCCAGCGGGCATGGCGCTCGACCCGATCGGGATCGGCTCCATAGCTCCGCTCCAGAGCGGCAATAATGGGATTGTCCGGATTTACAGCCAAATCCAGCACGGGAGCAAAATTGAGGTTGATTCCCAGATCGGCAAGCAATGCGCCGACTTCTCGGGCACTGGATCGAGTCTCCTGCTCATCATCCAAGCGGCCGAGCTCGGCCTGAGAGGGAGTAGCGGAAAAACCGTGTCGGGCTTTAAGGCGTGCAATTTGCCCCCCTTCCTGGTCGATGGCGATCAAAAGAAGCGTTCCGGCAACCGCCTGAAGCTGAGCTGTCAATTCTCGAACCTGCTGGGGGGAAACGATATTTCTCACCGGGGATTGAGTGGGAACGTCCCGATCAAACAGGATGGCTCCACCCAGATGAAGATCTCTTAGCGCCTGCAGAAAGGCATCTCCTTCCTTCAGGTCGGTCCCCCGGAATCCCACCATCAGCATCTGCCCGATCCAGAGATCGAGGCGATCCTCTCCTTCAGGGGTACGGACACAGCCGAGGAGGGTTGACCCCAGGATCAATCCCAGTGTGACGGCGAGAAGTAATCGCATGTCCAGGAAAAGCTCCAAGCAGAAAGCTTCAATCAGTAGAAAAACTCACGATTGTTCTCATCATACAGGTGGGCAACATACTGTTCGTACCCATTGTACAGTTGGGTGGGGACGCGCCCAAAGGTGTTGAGGAAGACCTCCGTGGCCTGACTCCAGCGTGGATGATCGAACTTCGGATTGATGTTGGCCCAAAAGCCGTATTCGTTAGAAGCATCATCCCAAAACGTCTTGAGTCGACGACGGGTGAATTCGATCTTAACGATCGATTTAATACTCTTGAATCCGAACTTCCAGGGCAAGACCATGCGAACGGGAGCGCCATTTTGCTTGTTGAGCGGATGCCCGTACATCCCAAAGGTAAGCAAGGCCAGCTCCGTCATCGCCTCCTCCATCGTTAGAGCCTCATAGTAAGGCCAGATGTACCCCGAGCGGATCTTCTGACCGGGCATCTGGCTGGGCCGCTGGAGGGTAAGAAAACGAACGTATCGGGCGTCTGAGGTGGGCTTCAGCTGTTCAATAAGCTGGGAGAGGGGATAACCGGTCCAGGGGATATTGGCCGACCAGGCTTCCACACAGCGCAGACGATACAAGCGCTCTTCAAGTTGCCCCATGCCAATGAGATCATCCAGATCATAGGTTCCCTGCTCCTCCACTTCCCCTGAGATTTCCACCTGCCAGGGATCCACGTCAAAGCCTTCAACCAGATCCTTGACTTCTTCCTTGGTGGTGCTGAATTCGTAAAAGTTGTTGTAACCCGCAGCCAGCCTTTCATCGGTGACACTTCGCTCAACCTTAAAGCGGGGGTTGCGAACGGCCGGAAAGAGCTTCGCCCACTTGATGGCCCACGATTCAGGCACCTGTCCATAGGGTCCCCCAGCACCCTGCACAGCTCCCGTGAAAGACGAGGACAGATCAAGTCCCGCAACGCCCAATGTTCTGAGAAAGTGACGCCGATTCAGGTAGGTCGATTCAGGGGTGACCTGAGATTCCGGAATCCGCTCCCACGGTTTCTTGATCTTCAGGAAGGACACGGCAACAGATTACCATCCGCATCCCACAAACGACAACCTGCTTCAGCGGCTGTATTAAGGTCAAGTCCAAATGAAACCAGCGTTGGCCCAATCTATTCCCACAAGGATGGCTCAGAATAGTTGATAATAGTAATGGCAAAGGAGATCAATATTCGTCAAAGGCACCTTCTCAAGTTCAGCATCGGATTCCTCATCACCATTCTCTGTTTGATTGTCGCCCTATGGGGAATCGAATGGGAACAAATCGAGGAGGGCTTTCGGCAGGCGAATTACTTTACCCTACCCATCCTTATGGGTCTCCTCTTCTGCGTCTTTTGGCTGAAAGCCATCCGCTGGCGTCTTCTTCTTCAACCCATGAGAAGATTCCGGACCAAGGAGGTCGTTCCCTCCCTCATGATCGGGTTTATGGGAAACAACCTGCTGCCGGCCCATCTGGGTGAGCTCGTCCGCATCTTTGCTCTGGGTCGAGAGTTCTCTCTTTCCAAAGCCGCCGTCTTCTCAAGCGTGGTCCTGGAGAGAATCTTTGATACGGCTGTGGTCCTCCTCTTTTTGCTCATGAGCCTGCTCCTGGTGGATGGATTGCCTTCATGGGTATCCACCACCCTTTTCTTTGTATCGGTCTTTGCTGCATTGTCTATCCTTTTCTTGGCCGCATACATAGTTTGGACCCGGCGGTTCATCCGAGCTACCCGACGGATCTTCTCTTTCCTTCCCGAACGCTTCGGTGAAAAGCTGACCGAAACGATGGAAGCCGGGGTTCTTGGCTTGGCTTCCATGCAAAGTGGCGGACTGGTCTTCTGGATTGTTCTGACCTCGATCCTGCAGTGGGTGCTGATGGCTGGCATGGTTTACGTCTCCCTGTGGAGCTTTGGATTGCACCTGACGCCTCTGGTTTCCTTCGTGATCATCGGGGTGTCGGCGCTGGGTGTGACGATCCCCTCCGCGCCCGGATTTTTCGGAATCATCCAGCTTTGTTTTTGGGTGATCTTGCAGCTCTTCGGAGTGGAAAAAGCCGATGCCTTTGCTTCTTCAATCTACTTCCACTTGAGCAATTACATACCCGTCACCCTGCTGGGCCTCTACTATCTCAACCGCCGTGGGCTCCACTTGTGGCAGATCGACGAAGAAGCGACTGAAGATAAGGATCCGATGCTGGCGGACCCGGGACCCGTGTAGGACTTCTGCACTCGACTAATCGGAAGAGTCAGAGGCAAGAAGATCAGCTACGTTGACCACTCCCTGCTCCTCGAGTGATTGATCCCACCGCTGAATCAGGTAGTACTTCTCTTTTTCGAAAACCCGGCTGATATTCTCTATATAGTTTTCCGCTTCGTTTGAATCCATGTCCCATGTCTTGTTCACAAAGGAAAGGGTTCGGGCAAAGTAAAAGGGCATCAAAGCGTTCAGAAGTTCGTCTCGATCACAATCCGGGCTCCGGTAGGCAACGGCAAAATCAAACAAAATGCGTGCCCATACATCACTGGGAAAATAGAACTCTTCGCAGTTCTTGTCCTTCAGTTTCTGCACTTCCTGCCAATTTTCTGGGGACAGCACTTTCTTCCACAGATCCCGATAGTCCTTGGCCCCGAATAAGAATGAATCGTGCAAACGATCGCGACTGACTTTCACCTCGGGCGGATCATCCCGCTCCCCCAGTCCAAACCCGTAAATCGTGCTCGGTCTCGATTCGAAGGTATCCTTCCACAAGAACTCAAAGTCCATCATAAGCTGGAAGATGGCACCCACTACCTGGCAAAACATCGGTCCCAGATCCGATGCTGGGTCCTTGGTGCGATGAATCTTAGGCGAACCCATAAAAGTCTGGCATACCTTGAAGTTTCTTCCAATAGCGATGGTAGTCATCCAAATGTCGATCCCGAAGTTGGAAACGTTCTCGTTCCAGGATTTCTCCACCAGGTAGCCGCGGGCCAGCCTGCCGGAAACTCCGAAATCCCCACCTATGGGCTGGCGAGTCCGAAGTCCGTAGAGGGTTCTCACCAGAGGATAGGCGATGTTTTTGGTAATGGTGCCGTCGTATTTATGGCGGGTGTAGATCGGCACCACATAGTCATAACCGTCAAAAAGCGGTTCAGCCAGATGCTGAATCCAACTGGGGGTCATGCTCTTGAGATCAGCATCGACGGTCACGATAGCCCTGGCCTTTAATTCAGCGGCTACCTCAAAGAGGTTGCGTAGATTATGCCCCTTGCCCTTAACCTCTTCAGGTGTGGAAACGTAGATCTTCGGTACCTTCCCCGGTGCCTCGAGGAATGCCTCTCGGGTCCCGTCCGATGAATGATTATCCACGTTGATAATGACGGAAGAATGGTCTGCAAAGTGTTCGAGAAGACCTTGACTTGCCACCTCGACGGGAACCGCAATGGAATCCGCTTCATTGTAAGAGGGGATGCCTACCACAATCTCAGCAGAGGTGACGCGATCCGGATTGTCGATCTTAGCGATCATCAGGGGGAGTGTAGCGTAAGCCTATGTCTTATCTAGCCGGGAATATGCATAGGTTGTCGTGACGAAGTGCCGCAGGCGCTGGGATGACAAGGCCTGCCAGGAAGGGGCTCCGCAGGCGTACTCTTGCAGTACGCCGAGGAACCCAAGGAAAGGGGTACCCGCTTGCGGGTCGCGCAGTCAGCGTGGATGATTGCGGCACTGCAGCAGACAACTTATGCATAGTCCCGGCTCATCAGGCTGCTTTCGGGAGGGAGGCCTCAGCGCTCAGCCTCTTGTGTTCTCGGACAATGGCCACCACGATGGCGAGCCAGATCAGTGTGAAGATCACATTGGCGGTGGCGTAGCTCTTGATGCCGAAGGCCAGCTGTACTCCCACAAACACGACACCGGCTTGCAACATATCCCCGACCCGCCAGAAAAACGTGTCAATCGCTGCTTTGGCCTTGTACTTGGCCTCCCGGCTGGTCAGCAGGAAGAGAGCTTGACTGGCGGTTTTATTGATGGAGTAATCGGTGCTGTTTTCGAGCAATCTTCACGATCCGGATGACGCCCAGGATGGGGGTAGCGATCATCAGGCCGTAGCTGCCCAGGGCCAGGCAGGGCAAAATGAAGAGTGTCCCCCGAACCCCGATGTACTTGAAGATCCGGGAGACCAGGAACATCTGGAACAAGAGGCCCAGCAAATTGACCCAACCAAAGAAGTTGCCAAAGAATTGCCCGATGATCACCTGTTGCTCGGCGATGTCGGCGGTTTGCTGTGCAACTGAAGCGAGCACCACCTTGTCTAAAATGAACCCACCGGTGGTGTTCACCACATTGGTGAGCAAGACCGCAATCGCGATCAGAAGCAAATACCGCTGAGTAAAAACGAGTTCGAAGCCACCCTCTTTTCCCAACGGTTTTTCCGCGGTCGAGGCCTTCTCCGGTGTGGCCCTTTCCCGCTCGCGGCGGTGAACGGCATGGCTGATCGCAATACCACTTCCGAAACCGGCTGCGCCCACCAGCATGAGCGCGTAGGGTGCCGCGGCCGGGTCAAATTGACCAAACAGCCAGCTGGCCATCTCCGCTCCCAGCCAGGCGCCCACCGAGCTTCCCACTCCCACAATAGGGAACAGCCGCTTACCCTGTTCCTCTGTAAAGAGATCGTTAGCAAAAGCCCAAATTTGCGCGACCACCAGGACACTGAAGATGCTGAGCCAGATAAAGAAGGCCGCCCCGACCTGAACTCCGGCCACACCCAGGAGGTAGAAGATTCCGAGATGAGAGATGAAGAACAAGCTGACCCAGGTGATGAGCCGAATCCGGTTGACCCGAGCCGCAAAGCCGCCATAGGCCGGCACCAAGACCAGCAAGATCACCGCCGTCGCAGCGTAGAGGTAAGCTTTGGCCTCCGCTCCACCTTGGGTCAGGATCAAGGCGTCCCGCACGGGCTTAAGAATGTAATAGGAGGCCATCACCAGAAAGAGATTCAGCGAGAGAAGCAAGACCGTGAACCCCTCACCTGCCTTCACCTGGGCGAAGATCGAAAGGGCACGGTCCAGAAGCCCTCTCTTGCCCTCCGCAATCGGTATTGGTGACGACGCCATATCTTAGGTGCTCACTTCGTCATTTGCCGGTTTTGCGCCTTCCCATAGACTCCAGCTAGCGCAGCGAATATACAGGAGTGCTGTGAATCTCACAACGCAAGGTTAACCGGACTTCTTAAGGATTTCAGCCAGGTTTATCTCAATGGACTGATTGGAGTGCATGAGCTCGGCAAGAATCTCCTCCCGAGACGGGGACTTCTCGTTTCTCTTCCTGCGGTCATCTTCCAGGAAGGGCCACAGGCTCTTTCGGATCGTCTCCGGAAGAATGCTCTCCAGATACTCCAGAGCCGTGCCTTTGAGATCTCGGTTATCGGTGTGCAAGCCTCGAAAGGCAATCTGCAGCGGTTCCTTGGGCAAAGCTAGGGAAAGGATGGTGAACACGTGCTCCAAACCCTGACTGGAGCGGTTTCGGAGAAAGTCATCGACAAGGGGTGAATGTTCCTCGTCGTCCTCCAACTCATCGAGCAGCCGGTGACTTTCCCACACTCTCCTGCCCACCGCCACCTCACGAAGCACTGCCGAAAAGACTCTTTCCTTCTCGAGCTTAATCTCCGTGTTCTTGTCCAGTATATGGGCCAGGGCCCGCCCGCATTGGAAGCGAACCTCAAAGCGCGCATCTTTGAGACCGGTCCACAGCCCATCTACGGCTAGCTGGGAACGACTGAAGCTGAGGACCCTGGGAATACGGCGGCGAATGGCAAAATCCTGCTGGGGGTCGACGAGAACATCAACCAGCTGACCCGTAATCACCGGGGCTACCTGGCGCAAGGCAGCGATCGCCTCTCGACATACCTCGTCCCATGCCAGCAGGGGAATCACGTGAGGCACGAGAGGAGGCTCAAGAGTCTTGGCCGGAGCCAGTGTGGTACGGATTTGCTGCGGCTTTCCCGAACGGAGATGGACAATCTGCCGGAGGATGGGATCCAACGCAGCGAGGGAAGCTTCCGACTCTGCCCCCAGCGTCTCCTTCTTGGGATCAGTCAACTCCTGGGTGCTCTTGGCTTGGGCGCCTTCAAGTCCCAGCCCTCTGAGATCCAGAGAGACCATGGTCTGCACCATGGTTTGGCGGGTCGTCTTGTCTTCGATTTGCGAAGGGTCGAGTTCCACGGCCCGGTTCAGCAAACTCTTCTCCAAAGCTCCGATGTAGCCTTGATGCAGGCTCCTGGCCACCACCAGTCCCACCCCAGAGATGAGTACGGCCGAGATCAGCATCGTGGAATGAGCAATCTGGGGTCCCAGAAACAAAATCATGCGGACCGTGCCTCCTCCCAAGGCATCCCCTAAGCGCTGAAATCCCACGTCGATCAAAGGCTTGGTGGTGCGTTTTTGCCGCGGTGAGATCGGTGTATAGAAAAGCTCGTATCCGGAGCGGAACAAGGAACTGCGAAAAACCGATTCTCCGGCCCGAGCCATGGCCACGCTGGCCAGCCCGGGAGCAAAGAGTACACCCAGGGCCCCAACACCAACGGCAGCAGGGAGGGTCGCCACGGTCTTGGCCAGTCCCAGTCTTTCCAGGGAGACTCGACCAAGACCGGTTTGAAAAAGAAAGGTGATCAAGCCGATGACCGTGTAGAAAACGGCAAAGAAGCGCATCAGATCTTCACCCTGTTGGAAGGTGGCAGCCGCCTGCGCCTTGAAAACGTAATCAATCAGGGCGGCACTCAGCGTGCCCAGCAGCACCATCACCGCCAGGCTGCGCAGATTAGGATTCCTGGGCCACGATCCGAAATCCCGAACCGGTAAGCTTAGAAGACAAGTCAGAAGCTGGCAGGCTTTCGGTTGGAGACGCACAGCCTGAAGGAGGCCTCATAATACCCAACCTCCAGGCACAGAAAAGGTGCATCAGGGCCAGCAGAGGAAGCATCGTCGATACACTCAGCAGGACGGCTACCCTTTCAGCTACGATCCCACCGACCAAACCTCCTACGGTTGCGGCACCGGCAATGCGGCTGATCCGTTTCTTGGCCGTCCGCGGATCGAACCGCTCATTGATGATGGACCAGAATCCTGAGATCAGGAAGGAACCGACCACGGCCAGGTGAAGATAAACGGCAACCGCCGCCGCCCGTGGACTCATCAGAAGCAACCACCATTCGGCCAGCAGAAAAACAGCACTGATCCCAAAGCCCCAGGGAACAATGCGCTGCGGGCTGAGACGAGGCATCAGCTGCGAGAAACAGACAAGGGTGGCAATAGAAAACAAAGACGCTCCAATGAGCATGATCGGCAAAGACGTGATCTCGAAGTTGGAAAGAAATAAAGCATCGCGGGTGGCCCGGCCACCCACATGATTGGCGATCATGGCAGCGGCCACCAGCATGGCCGCCGTGACCGCTGCATCCGATTGTTTGTGCTCCGACTGATTGCGGTCTGTTCGTGGACCGCTCACGCTTCTCCTCGCCTCAGAAGTTTCATATACTTGTTCACCGCTCCTAGTATTGTAGTACCAGAGGGAGAAGGGTGCCTCATGAAAGTGATCTATAAGGCGTTTTTTGTGGCCTTGTTACTGGCTCAGCTTCCCTTTCTGGCAGCACAAGGACCTGCTGCTGAGCAGGACAGCCGGGCCGAGGAGTTAAGAGAGCGCCGCCGCCAGAAGGCTCAAGAGATCGTTCCCCCAAAGACCAGTGGCGTAGTGAAAGCTTTCATTAAGATGGAAAAAGGCGAAATTGTTCGCCAAATAAAGGCCATTCGTTGGAAGGACTTTTACCCCAAGTTTGGGCAGATCAGCTCCAATTCGGGCATGGGTGGGGGAGTGCGCTACTACAAGCGCACCGGTTTGGGTCTGAATCTGGAAGGTTCAGCCGCCATCTCCTTTACCAGCTACCGACAGGCCGAGTTTCACTTTGGACGGTTCAACCAGATGGCTCCCAACACTCTTTTAGGTCCCAGTGCCTTTGGAGCTCCCTTCGACTTTGGAGACGAGCGGCCTGGGAAAGTGCAATCCTACCTTTACCTGGACTTGCGCTACCGCTATTACCCCGAGGAGCGTTTCTACGGAATTGGCCCCGATTCCAGCCTGCAAGACAGGACCACCTATTTACTGGAGGATGGACATTACGGGGCTGCCGCCGGTTACCAGTTTGGTCGTTGGGTGGGTGTTGGAGCACGCGGCGCCTACCTTAAGGTAAACACGGGTCCCGGAACCGATGATGCTTTTCCCGAGATTGGAGACCTGTTTGATGACAGCACGGCCCCGGGGTTGGCGCGGCAGCCCGATTTCCTTCGTTTCGACTCAGCCATCTTCGTGAATCTAATGGACACCCCGGGCAACCCCCACAAGGGCGGGGCAATAGGACTTTCCTATTCCCGATATGACGCCCGCGGCGAAGAAGAATTCGATTTTGACAGCCTGGCGTTAGACGCGCGAGGCTACCTTCCTCTGGGCTCAAGGCAGCGGGTTCTGGCGGTGCGCTTTTTGGCATCACGGGACAATGCGGATTCGGGCAGTCGGGTTCCCTTCTATCTGATGGACACTTTAGGGGGAAAGGAAACTTTGCGGGGTTTTGCAGATCTCCGTTTCCGGGACGCCAGACTGCTTTATCTGTCCGCTGAATACCGCTGGGAAGCAGCGCCGCTATCGAAGGTGTCTTTTTTTACGATACCGGAAGGGTCTTTCCGGAAAGTGAAGAGATTGAATTCCAGCACCTGGAACATAACATTGGTGCCGGCATCCGGTTCAAGGCAATGAATCAGGTGATTCTCCGTTTGGACGTGGGTCGTGGCCGCGAGGGCACGGTCGTCCACTTCCAGTTTGGACCCTCCTTTTAAAAAAGGTGTATTGCTGATGAGGCGTTTGAATCTTTTTTTGGGGGTGATCTTGGCGATCGGATTACTGAGTGTCGCGGGCTTTGCCCAGGGGAGCAAATTCAGATCGGATGACCCTTTAGGGGTTGACCCTGACCAGTTGCCCATTGCACAGCCGCAAGAAGTCGAGTTGAGCCAGACTATGGACATCCTGGCGAACACTTTTGCTCTTCGCCCCGATAAAGACATCCCGATTCCCAGTGCGGAGAATGTGAACACACTGGGAGAGGTACCCGATTCCAGTTGGTTCACCAATCGCATGAGCCGGCGAGTGATGACCATTGAGGAACTCGTTCGTGGACCCAATCAGTTGGACGGTCCCGGCCGATCTGAACCTTGGGTCATCATTGACGTGAAATCTGAGGGCATCACGCCCGGTTTTACCATCCGCGATGGGAGAGACGAGGTGTATTTCATCAAGTTTGATCCTCCCGACTACCCCCAGCTGGCCACCTCAACGGAAGTGATCGCCACAAAATTCTTTTATGCCTTCGGCTATAACGTTGCCGAAAACTACCTCAGCTTCATTCGGCGCCAGGATCTCAGGATTTCTCCTGACGCCCGGTTGGAGGACGAAGAAGGAAAAGAAAGACCGGTTCGGGAGCTGGACATCGACAACATCTTTAGATGGGCCTACCAGGAGTCCGATGGCACCACGCCCGTGATTGCCAGCCTCCGGATTCCAGGGAGTCCTGTAGGGCATTTCACCTATTACGGGACTCGCAGTGACGACCCCAACGATATTTTCCCCCATCAAAATCGCAGAGAACTGAGAGGACTCCGAGTGTTCTCTGCCTGGCTCAACCATGACGATTCGCGCAGCATCAATTCTCTGGATCTCTATGTCGGGGAACCTGGAGAGGGTTTTGTCAAACATTATCTACTCGATTTTGGGTCAACCTTGGGGAGTGGAAGTGTCAAACCGCAAACCCGGCGAGCGGGCAACGAGTACATCATCGAGGGAAAACCCATCGCAAAGGCCGGACTGACTCTGGGACTCTGGGATCGCCCCTGGCGACACGTCAAGTATCCGGACTATCGGGCCATCGGCCGTTTCGAGGCCGATTTCTTCCAGCCTCAACTCTGGAGGCCGGAGTATCCCAATCCCGCCTTCGACCGGATGGAACTGGAAGACGCTTTTTGGGCCACCCGCATCGTTATGCGCTTCACAGACGAAATGGTCCGGGCCATCGTCGACACAGGTCAGATCTCGGATCCTGAGGCCAGCAATTACCTGGCGGAAACTCTCATCAAGAGACGCGACAAGATCATTCGCTACTACCTTCCCCAGATGAATCCTGTGGACGAGTTTCGATTGACGGGTGAGCCCGGTCTCTCCCTGAGGTTGGTATTCAGGAATATAGGTCTGGAAGCCGAATTCGCTTCGAGCAGCTCCTACCGGTATCAGTGGTTTCGTTTCGACAATGCGTCGCAGGGACTGGAGCCTCTTACTGAAGTGAGGCCCTCAGAAGAACCTTCCCTGGCCGTTCCCCAGGATTCCGCGGCTTATCTGATGGTTAGAATCAGCACTTCGAGCCAGGAACAGCCGCAGTGGAGGAAGAAGGTCGAGGTTTTCATCCGCAATGATTCCTCAAAACCTACGGTTGTGGGTATCGAAAGAGAACCCTAGCCCGAATTATGCATAGGTTCTCGTCACGAAGCGGCGAAAGCGCCGGCCTGAGTGCGTTGCGCCACGCGCGACCGAGGCCCCCGCAAGCGTACTGTATGGTACGCTGAGGAGGCCGACGGAGTCGCAACACAGTCAGGACGAGTGATTTCGGCGATGCAGTAGAGAATTTATGCATAATCCGGGCTAGAGTTCGGGCTCATCATCTGTTGTCTCTTCCACCCATTTGACCCACTCGAATTGTTCCTGATTCTTGAATCGAATCACGTCCTGGACGGGATCATAGTAGAAGGAGAACTGGTACTCATCACCTTCTTCATTAGGGTAGTAAATAATGTAGAAGGTTTTGCCATTCTCACGATGCTCTTCCATCCGATCAATGGGGTGGGCGGTGACTCCCCAACCCCCTGTGGAAAAAATAACCCGATCCGCCTGAAGCTCATAATAGCGATCGGCGTATTTTTTATTTGCCGTTCTCCACACTCCGATCAGATTCTCAGGCATGCTGATCTCTCTGGAACATCCTAGGAAAGTGACACACAAGGCAACGACGATGACGATTCCTTTGGTTTTCATCTAGTTCCTATTGTACCCCCTCTTGGTCGGGTTCCACCGTATAGACCTTACTCTTTCCCGGGAAGCCACGAATCGACACTTCTCCCAGGCAGGTTGCAGAAAAACGGTCTCGAATGAGCTCGTAGGTTTCAAAACTCATCGCCATGTCCGCATCGAACCTCTTGGTGAGTTCCTCCAAACGGGAGGCCAGATTCACCGTTTCGCCAATGACCGAGTATTCCATCCGTTCCCGGGCTCCCAGATTCCCTGCTGTCAGAGTGCCGGTATGAAGGCCAATGCCGATCCGAAGTTCCGGCTGCCCAGGTTCGCTTTCAGCATTAATTTTCTCCACCCGATCCAGCATCTCAATTGCCGCCTGCACAGCCTTGCAGGCACTCTTGGTAGCGGTCTCACCCAGGGGCACACCGAAGAGCACCAGTAGCCCATCGCCCATGAATTTGTTCAAGAATCCGTCATTCTTCAAGATGATATGACTCATGGCCGTAAAGTAATTGTTGAGCCAGGAAAGGACTTCAGCGGAAGGCTTTCCAGCCGTCATGGCGGTAAAATTTCGGATATCGGTAAACACCACCGTGGCGAGCATCTCCTGCCCGGCAAGGACAATTTCCCCTTGCCTGTTGGCGATTTCAGCAGCCACTTGGGGAGAAACGTAGCGCTCAAACAAACTGATCAGTTCTCTCTGCTCTTTGACCAAGCCTGCATTGGTCAGGGCCACGGCCACCTGATCGGCGACCTGACGCCCGTAGCTCAAATCCTCCTCGCTGTGTGCTGATGCAGCCAGATGACCCAGGCTGATGATTCCCGACAACTGATCTTTGACGAAAATAGGCAAAACGGAAATCGATTTCATCCCCTGCTCCGCCAGAGGGGACAGGTAGTGGGGAAGATGAGTATCCACAGGGATGGTGACACTGCTGGGATGGTTGTGGAGAGTCTCGATCTCCTGAGCGGTCAGTTCACTAGCCACCACCTGCTTGGCACCCAGGGCCTTGGCTACATAGGTGCGGGCCCCCTGGGTCCCATTGACATTAAGGAAAGTAACGCTCACCGAGTCACAGGGTAGAATCTCATGCATGCGGGAAAGCAGCGTACCTGCGACTCGCTCGGTATCCAGAGCTGAGAGAATCGCCCGATCGATCTCATTGACCATGGTCAGGGTATTGAACTGCTGGCCGAGCCGGGTGGCCATAGTATTGAAGGAGGTAGCCAGTTCTTGAAACTCATCGCCGCTGGTCACGGTCACCCTGCTGTCAAAATCCCTTTGGGCGATACGTCGAGTCCCCTCCTGAAGTTTTCCCAGCGGAATCAGACTTCTTCGAATCTGGACAAGACTCAAGAGCAGAACCACCCAGAAGGACATGAGGATGACCAGCGGGAACATTCTTTGAAAATCCGCCAGCGGGGCCAAAACGTCGGCTTTGGATTCACTCATCACCACCGTCCAGGGGGGAGCAAGAAATCGAAACTTCAGGAACACCGACCAGTAGCTGGCCATATATTCCCTGTCTTCGTCCTGCCACTCAAAATGGCCCGTGCTGGAACGATCAATTTCCTGAGTCAGCTGGGGCAGGAAGGGATCTGGACTGCCGGTTGAGCAAAACATTACACGGTTCAATGCGTCCAAAACAGAAAGCTCCGTCAGCGGTGAAATGCCCTCCAGGCCCCACAGATACTCGGTGTTGATTTCCGCCACCAGACTTCCCTGCGACAAGTTGGTTGGATCCAGCGCCTGGATCATCAGCATACCCAGGGGTAGGTCGTCATCGGATGGACTTCCGATCAAGAGACTCTGACCGGTGCCCAGATGCTGCCTCTCCTCCTCGGTCAAGTTCCTGGGAAATTCCAATGCACTGCCCAACAGAGCGTTTGATTCTGGGCTATCGGTGACCACCGATAGCCTCTTGAACCGCTGCTCCACACTTTCATTGGGTCCTTGCGAGGACAATGGGGTGGGAATGGTGGAACCGGTATTCAGGTTGGCGGCCATCATCCTGAGAGCGAGCTCAAGTAGCGTCAGTCTCTCGAGGATGTCCATCCCCTTGGATTTGCTCGCGTCTCGCAGTCGCTGCCTGCTCTGCTCATTGAGTTGATTGGTGACTTGGGTAAAGGAAACGACGGCCAGCCCTCCGATGGGAAGGAGGGCGCACAGGATAAAGAGCAAAACGATTCGGCGCCCCACCTTGCTGCGCAGAAATCTCGGCTCAATTTTCATGGCCCTTGTAACAGGCTAGAATTCATCAGCTATACCAATAAAAGCCCCGTCATTGGCACGGACGATATCGTCGTGACTGACTGCGGCCGTAAAGGGTATTTGACTGTCTCCGTCCGGACCCTTACTGTAAATGTCGTAGGTTGAGTTGACCGGCTTTAAAAATTTGTCTTTGCGCGGTTGCACCGGGCCTGCAGCATTATCATAGTTCAAGTACTCGTAGGGGTTTCCCCAGGGATCGAGAAGATCGGTAACCCCCACTTCCTGAAGAGTGTCGGGCAGTTTTTGAAACTGGACCTCATAGCGAGTGATTTCGGTTTGAAGAGTGCGGATGTCTCCGATGGCCCGGGCTACATAGACGGCCTCGAGGGCATCTCCAAAGGCCGGGATACTCATGGCGGCAAGGGTGATCATAATGGCCACCACAAGCAGGACTTCCAGCATCGTAAAGGCGCGGTTGTCGGCGAGGCCGCGCCGGCCCGCAAACAGATGCCCCTCTGACCATAGAAAAAGGGCTAGCGGTCTCTCATTGAAAATGGATGGACTTGAGTCGAAAATCAACGGTCAGGATACCTGTTCCCCTTGAACCTCATTTAGAAACACGACTACAAGATCCTCATACAAGCAACTACAGTGCCACTCATCCGCCTGCTGGTCCCATGAAATCAAGCCAAGTATTGTAACTACTCATTGAATCATATAATTATGGCCATTTCCAGAGAGCATAACAGATGGGGGCAAATCTTTGCCCTCCTCACAGGGCGTCCACACGAGTAGACATATGATTCCTATGGTTTACACGTCATGCTGGAGAATCTAGGATCTAAGGTCAGTGCCTCGTTTCATAAATACGGTAACGTTTGTGGCGAGCGCGACGGCGTCGAGTTCACGAAGCGACGACGACGCGATGTCTGTGCGCATCGCGGAGGAGGAGGGACAAAGAAATCGATGCCGTCCCGCCGCCACCCTTTGGGCTGAAGGGGTTGCGGGCGATCTCTGTGTCCCTTGTCGTCGGCGATGTCCCTGCATCGCCTCCTCCTCGATCCTTGACCTCGCTTCGCAATCACCTTCAGCAAACGTCATCGTATTTATCAAGCGAGGCACTTAGTCACATCACTCAGATATATAAGTCTAAACCATGTCTGAAATTGAGTTGACGCTGGGTCTGTTGTTGATAGCCCTCCTTCTGTTTGTCACCGAATGGATTCGATACGATGTGGTCGCGCTTCTGGTCCTGGTCTCCTTGAATCTTAGCGGCATTCTCACCCTGGAGGAAACCTTCTCTGGTTTTAGCAATCCAGCCGTCATCACCGTAGCCGGCGTTTTAGTCATGAGCCAGGCGGTGCAAAACTCCGGGTTGGTCCAGATCGTGGGCGTGAAGATGATTGAGTGGGGTAAAACCCCGGTGCGTCTGACCTTGATCATTATGCTGGCCGTTGGCGCTATCTCCGGGTTCATCAATGACATCGGGACGGCCGCTCTGTTTTTGCCCCTGGTGATGATGGTGGCTCGCAGAATGGATCTGCCCCCCTCCAAACTCCTGATCCCCCTGTCCTACGGCTGCCTGCTGGGGGGGACGCTGACACTGATTGGGACCCCACCCAATATCCTGGTGACCCTGATCATGGCGGAGCACGGCATTGAGCCCTTCCGGATGTTCGACTTCACCCCCATCGGCATCCTCATCGTTTTAGTCGGCATTCTCTATATGACGTTCATCGGCCAACGCCTGCTGCCCGAGCGTCGGGGAGAGTCCAGCCTCATGGATCGGTTCAAAATCCAGGACTACCTGACCGAACTGGTGATTACCCCCAAGTCGCCCCTGGCCGGGAAGCGTCTGGATGAGATCGATGTGGGGCCAGAGATTGACTTGAACATCCTGGGGATTATTCGCGACCAGAGGACCGTGTTGATTCCCCTGCCCCAGGAGCGGATGCAAGAGGGTGACCTCCTGCTGGTGGAGGTACACCCACAAGACCTCAGCAGGCTGAGCAACCAGGCGGGGTTGGAGATCGTGCCTGACGCGGAACCGGGCGAGGCCGACATCAGTTCCGCAGATGTCGAAGTGGTGGAGGCGGCAGTCATGCCTGATTCCCACCTGGTGGGAAGAAGCTTGAAGCAAATACACTTCCGGCGCCGCTATGAGTTAACGGTGATGGCCATCTCGCGGCAGGGAGAACCCGTGCTCAGGCGACTCAAGCAGGTCCGGCTCCGAGAGGGTGACGTCCTGCTCATTCAAGGAGACCGCCAAAGGATCGATACCACCTTACCGGCCATCGGTTGCCTCCCTCTGGCCGATCGGGAGATCTCCCTGAAGGCGGCCGTTCATCCGCTTCGTGTTCTGGGGATCTTCCTGGGAGCTATCCTGCTAGCCTCCACCGGGCACCTGCATGTCTCCATGGCCTTTACCCTGGGAGCCTTTCTGATGGTCCTGACCCGCTGTATCTCGGCCCGGGAAGTTTATACGGCCATCGAGTGGCCGATCATTATCCTGATGGCGGGAATGATCCCCCTGGGAACGGCCATGGTAAACACGGGAACCGCCACCTGGGTGGCCAACTCATCGATCGAACTGGTCGGCAGCACCAACCCTTATTTGATTCTGGGGTTGCTCTACCTGCTCATCAGCGCCCTGACCAGTGTGCTGAACAACCCCACGGTGACCGTGGTTACGGCCCCCATCGCTATCGATCTGGCCTCGGAGCTGGGGCTGAGTCCCCTCCCCTTTTTAATGCTGACCGCAGTGGCGGCTTCTTGTGCCTTCCTCTCACCGGTCGCTCATAAAGCGAACGTTCTGGTGTGGGGCCCGGGCGGATACAAGTTCACGGATTACACTCGGGTGGGACTCCCTTTAACCCTGCTCATCGGCTTGATCAGCGTCTTCGTCATCCCTATCCTCTGGCCCTTCTGATACCTATTGGATGATGCCTATCCAAAAAGATTCCCTTGCTCCTGAAGCATTACCTCTTTAGACTGGACAACCATATGGCTCGAAGACCTGTCAGGCGCAGATGGCCGAAGAAAAAGAGAAAGAAGAATAAGAACGCCGCCACCACCGAAACGGCCGAGCGCAAACCGACGGATGCCCTGGAAATGAATGGGACGGTCATCGAGCCGTTGCCCAATACCATGTTCCGAGTGGAGCTCGAAAATGGGAGTACCGTTCTGGCCCACATTTCCGGGAAAATGCGCCGCTATCGGATCCGAATCCTCAGGGGGGACAAGGTCATCGTCGAACTCTCCCCTTATGACCTGACCCGAGGGCGTCTGGTATACCGTTTCAAGTAGGCAGTACCTTCTGTTCCATGTGTGGACCCCACTTCTACTCCATGCAGATCACCCAGGAAGTTCGGGTGAGCTTGAGTTTGCTCCTGACAATCTGACACTTGTCCAGGGCCTCCCGGAAACCTCAAGCAAAAGGAACTGGAAACCCGCCTATGTTATTTTAGGCTGCTACTTTGGGATCATCGTCGTGATAACTTACTGGATCGAAACCTTAACCCGATGACCAGCTGTCTGTTGTCTATTGTCTATTGTCTGTGGTCTTCTTAAGTTTTGAATTTGGAATTTTGAATTTCAGCCGGTTTTCCGGCTGTGGTCTGCGGTCTGCGGTCTATGGTCAGCCGGTCAGGTTCTTCTCATGAACATCCTCGGTCTCAATTTCTTCCACCCCAATGCTGCAGCCGCTCTCTTTGCCAAGGGAGAATTGGTGGCTGCGGCAGAAGAAGAACGTTACAACCGGGTCAAGTTCTCGGCCGGCATTCCCCTTTCCGCCATTGCTTTTTGTCTGGAGCAGGCCAATCTGGAATTCAAAGATATCGACGTCATCACTTATGCCCGCTCCACCAATACCCGGATTGTGGGCAAAGACCAGGTTCATTTTCAGGATCGCATCTACAAGATTACGTCTTTGTACGATCGCTACCGCATCAACTTGAAGTTGATTAATTTCAAGGAAACTCTGGCCCAGCATTTCGATGTTCCCATCGAGAGCCTGGTTTTCAAACTCCAGGAACAGGATCACCACCTTTCTCATATGCTTTCCGGATTTCACTACTCCCCTTTTGAAGAGGCCATTGTTATCTCCTGCGACGCCTTTGGAGATTTTGTTTCTTTAAAGACCGGGATCGGGCGTGGCCACACCATTGAGCCGCTGAGCGAGATTGAATTTCCTCACTCCGTGGGGCTTTTTTACACCATGGTCAGTCAGTTTCTGGGATTCTCCGACTACGGAGACGAGAGCAAGGTGATGGGGCTTTCAACCTTCGGCTACCCGGAATACACGGACCGCCTTCGTACCATAATTTCCCGCGACGAGGGACAACTCCGCTTGAATCTCAAATACTTTTCTGAGGAAGCGGGAGTGGACACCGCCTGGTCTGAGGCTACGCCCGACATTACTCAGCTTTACAATGAGAACCTGGAGCATCTGCTGGGGTCGCAAAGAGGGTCTCAGGAGGAGATCACAGCTCAACATCAAAACATCGCCTCTTCCATGCAGCAGCTGACCGAAGAGATCATTTTTTCCATCATTGACGAGCTTTACACCGAATATCTCATTCCCAATGTGGTCTTCACTGGAGGACTGGCTTACAACTCCCTTCTGAACGGGCGAATCTCTGCGGAAACGGCCATCGAAGGGGTCTATGTCCCGCCAACACCGGGAAATAGTGGTTTGTGTTTGGGTTCAGCGCTGGCCTCCCTGGGTGACACACCTCCCCGTTCGGAGATGACTCATGCTTTCTGGGGCTCTCAATACTCCTCAGACCAGGTGGCTGAAGTGCTGAAAAGCCAGAAAGTGCCCTTCAAGAAGGTGGCCGACCCGGTGTCTGAGGCCGTGGACCTGCTGGTGGCGGGAAACAGCCTGGGCTGGTTTCAAGGAAGGATGGAGTTTGGTCCCCGCAGTCTCGGAAACCGCTGCATCCTGATGAATCCCCAGACCCTGGAGCCCAAAAAGATCAAGCGGCGTGATTATCTCAAGCCCTTTGGGATCTCCATCCTCGAGGAAAGCGCGGGAAAGTATTTTCATGACGCCCACTACTCCCCCTTCATGTCCTTTATGGGAACGATCCGAGGGAAGTATCGCCGCGAGTTCGAAAAAGTCCTCTTGAACAACTACTGCCGCTACCAAACGGTGGGCCCGGAAAATCCTCTCCTGCACGAGTTGCTGCTCGCCTTTCGAGAGAAAGCAAACTTACCCTTCCTGATCAACACTTCACTCAATTCCCAGGGCGAGCCCATCGTGGAGTCGCCTCAGCAGCTGATCGAAAACTTCGAAAAGATGCGCCTGGATGCGGCCATCGTCGAGGATCTGGCCTGGGGCCCGGCGGTGAAAAAGTAAAGCCACTGTGGCATAGCTTTCACTTTTCCTGGCATGACGTACAACTTTTCGAATATACGGATCGATAAACAAGCTTTAAGTCATTGATCAGTAATGGGTTACCCCTTTGCACAGATAAGGGAACATCCATGGCATCAGTATTGCTCCCTAGGTCGAGTAATGAGACCGCGATACCACCTCTTGTTCATTGTCTTGTTTTTTGGAGTAACCCCTGCCTTCGGTGGCTATATTGATTTCACCGTGGCGCCGTTTGATAGTTCTATAGATGGACAAACGAGTTGGACGTCACCCACAGTCGACGGTATTGAAGTTACCTTTACAGCCCACCCAGACGGCGCAACGCTTTACTGGGATCACAATGCGGGCTACAAGGATGGTATCGGTATTCGCTACTCTTATGAGAACGATGAAATCGAGTCCGATGAGATTCTGGAAATCAGCTTCTCGGAGAGTGTACTCCTGAGCTATGTGAATCTCACCGACCTTTTCAACGAGTGGGGATACTTGGAGACAGGGTCTTATTACTATACCTAATCAAAGCACTACGAGTGGCGAGATTTTCTTCTCCGCCGACCCACTCGAGACCATCGGTGACACTTACGGCGAATACACCGTGGACGTCGACCAATATGTGGACTCCATCTATTTTAAGGCACCCGGAGATATCGGAAGTGAAAATCACGAGTATTCAGTGAAGGGCATCTACACCAGCGTCCCCGAGCCCTCGACCCTCCTCCTTTTGGGCACAGGTCTACTGGCAGGAGCGGTCTTCCGAAAGAGATTTCTCTAGACTTCTTAAGTAACCTTAATAAAAATAGCTTAACCTATTTTTATTAAGCACTGTTTATCGCCATCTAACCCCCAAACTGTAGTAACCCAGGGCCAACTTTAGATATAATCAGGGCCATGCGTTTAGTGCTTTTCGATATTGACGGCACACTGGTGAGAGGCGGAGCCGGAGGTCGGGCTCTTAGAAGTGCTCTGCTCCAAATCTACGCTCTCCCTGCCGGCAACGATGGTGTCCGTTACGACGGGAAGACCGACCCTCGAATTGTGCGTGAAATACTCGCCTATCATGGACAAGAAGAAAACTTCACCGATGAAAGAGTGTCTTCCCTGTTCTCCCTTTATCTTTCTTATCTAAGAGAAGAACTGACGGAGGGTAAAGACTTTCGGGTTCTGCCCGGTGCCCACGAGTTGGTCCGCACCCTAAGCCGCAAGAAAAACTTTCTTTTGGGTTTGGCTACGGGCAATATCGAGAAAGGGGCGCGACTCAAGCTGGAGCGTGGAGGTCTTGAATCTTTTTTCTCCTTCGGTGGTTTCGGCTCCGATGCTGAAGACAGAACGGATCTTATCCGAGTCGCCATGGAGCGCGGCCATCGAAAGAATGGTCGTACCCATCCGGAAAAGACCGTCATCGTGGGAGACACCCCCCGAGACATTGTCCACGGTAAGGAAGCAGGAGCGAATACCTTAGCCGTAGCCAGCGGTAACTACTCAATGGACGATCTGAAGTCCTACAAGCCCGACGCCGCCTTCGAAAGCCTCCAACCCATCGAACCTGTCCTGGAGTTCCTGTCCAGTTGATCTGCCGTCGCACGGCTAAGAGTGGGAGGCACCTCAGGTGCCGAATCCGGTCCGAACGAAGCCTCAAACGGCCAACAACTCCGGAGCCCTGTAAGGGCGGGACCTATTCAAAGCGCACCAAAGAAACGTTTACCAGGCGCGTTTGACTTTCAGCCTTCCTCCACTGAACCAGGATCGGGCTTTGGTAGTTCCCTTGGACGATGGATCCTCTACCCGCTCCATTTTGGTCGGAGACCAGCAGGCTCATCGACCGCTTCATCTCCAAGAAACGAGCTGCCGATACGGCCAGAAATTTGTTGAGGACGCGTTGCAAGAGCGATTCGCTCAGTCCCAAGGTGTCCAAAAACTCATTGACCACGTGGACCAAGTCATACTTTGCATAATTCTTGACCTTGGCCGGTATGGCCCTCGGGTCGAGTAACATATGCTTGCCCTTCTCGGCCATGAATCGAAAGGGGTTGCGCACCACCTCCGCCAGATCGTGCATCATCAGTAGAGTTTCGTATTCATTAACGGTCAGACCGGCATGATGCTCGTTGGGTGCCAGGCTCATGTCGATCCGGCCGTTGACGATCTCATTGCGTTTCAGAAGCTCGTGGAGCTGGTCAAACAGGCCAAGGCCGCTATCTTTGAGGTTCACCGAGTCGACCGAATGGCTGGAGACTGGGACTGCAAGCTGAGCCGTGCCAACTACCCTCTCTTCGGTGAAGCCGATCACCGTGGTCTGGCGCCTCCGCCTCGTGTCGCCACAGATACCGTCCAAATCGACAAAGTAAACCGGAGTTTTAGGGCAGTTACGGTAGGTGACACAATTCGACGGGCCGGAGCCGATGAAAGTCAGGTGTGAATCGGCGTTGAGTGGTTCTTTGCATCTCTGCTCCTCGCTTAGCTCTCTCCGAAGGTGAAGCTGATCGTGTTGGTAATTGCCCTGGCCCGGAAACAGCTTCTGGAACGAGTGGACAAAGGCCTCGAGGGAGTCAGGGCTGTGGTTCAGCCGGGTACAGAGGCTTTGCTCGAAGTAGCCAGCGGTCGTATGGTAAGAACAAGAAAGTGCTTTTGGGTATTCTGAAAGCAGATCGCCGAATTGCTGGGTAATCCGCTCAGTGACGTTGATCACATCCAGGCGGGCCTCCGGCCTGAGCTCCAGCGTAATTTCTTCCTGGGCGGACATCATCGCTCTCTGGGTCGAAGCAATTTCTGCTCCAGAATGTCGAGAAGGTGACTAGACTCTGCCTAAGCCCTTGCAGTTTTAGGATTTACCAAGAATCTCGGGAATGGGATCCTGTTTGAAGGTGCATTCGCTCCTCCCAAAAATAAGTAGCCGACTTCACAACGTGGAATTTTTGGAGGTCTTTGTAGCGTCCACTCATAGAGCGGCCACTACTCCGGAGCCCTGTAAGGGCGGCACAGGGATCAACCTACAGCCAAATAGCAACCTCATCGGAGTCCTCGCTCCTCCCCGCCTCATTAAACGCTCGGACCTTATAAGAGAACCCGCCGGTAATGTACTTTCCGACCTTGTCGTTGTAATGGGCCGTATCCGCTCCAACCACCGCCACCACTCGGAACTCCTTGCCGTTGTCGGAACGAAGCACCTCAAAACCCACTTCATCGTCGGAATGATCCTGCCAGCTCAGCTCGGCCACGGCGGTGGCACCGTCGTAGCGCGTCAAAACCCTCAAATTGTTCGGGGTCTCCGGAACTCCCTTTTCTTCCTGGGCAAGCGTAGATCCACCAACCAGGAAAGGAAAGAGAAGAATTAGTGCTACAAAGATTGACTTCTTTGGCATATCGTCTATTAACATATTATCGCAAAAACGCCACCACTACTAGCTTTCAACAACTTAGAGTGGAGAGACGCGGCAATACGCGGAAAATAACCGCACTTTCCGCACCCTATACGCACCCTATAGTACGCCCGGAACAACCTTTTTTCATCTGCCAGGGTCTAAGACAATATAGAGTACAGACGCAAGGATTTCACTCGTGGATGACACACAATTGATTTTCCAGGCGAACAAGGGAGATCGGGATGCATTTGAAAAATTGGTCTATCGCTACTATAGAAAGGTGCTCTCAATTGCTCTCACATATATGAATAACTCCGAAGACGCGAAAGACGTTTACCAGGAAGTCTTTCTACGCGTCTACCGAGCGCTGCCAAAATTTAGGTTCCGGAGCAGTTTTTCGACCTGGCTGTACCGGATCGTGACCAATGTTTGCCTAACCCATCGGGCCCGCTACGAGAGCTGCGATAGCATTTCTTGGGACGACAACCTCGAGGAGGATCACTCAAAGTTTCCACCACCGGGTGAGGCTCGAGCAAACGAAGTGTCTGCCGAGCAGCACACCTTCAGTTCCGAGATCAAAATCCAGGTCAAAGAGGCTATGAAAGTGTTATCGCCGCAGCAAAAGACGGTTTTTATGCTCAGACATTTCCATGGTTACAAACTGAAGGAGATTGCCTCGATCCTGGGCTGTGCTGAGGGCACGGTGAAAAAGTATCTCTTTCTTGCCACTGAGCGCATGCGAGAGCAGTTGAGAGATCTTGTGTAAGCGGGTGAGTAACATCTCAAGGAGGGCGAAATGAGCCATCAGCAAACGAAAGAGCAGCTCAACCTTCTGCTTTATGACGAACTGGACGGAAAACAAAGGCTTCAGATGAAGGAGCATCTCAAGACTTGTCGAGAGTGCCAGGGAGAATTTGAAGAGCTGAAAAGACTGCACGCTGTTTTGGGCAGAAAACGGTTTCTTGAGCCGCCGGAGCGGCTGCTGACGGAGGCTCGCCTGGATCTGCAAAGGGCTCTCGATAAAGAGCAATCGTTCTGGCAGCGTCACACGAGAGTTCCCTGGTCGTCGCCCCTCCGATTCGCCCTTCCATCAGCAGTCGTGGCGGGTGTGTTCATTGGGTATGTGATTTTCGCACTCACCTCAGGGCAGGGCACGATCGAGCCAGCTGGGCCGATCAACCCTGATCTCCAAGGCGACCTTCAGATTACGAATCTTCAGTTCCTGGATTCTGACGTGACGGATGGTAAAGTAGACCTGCTTTTCGACGTCGTCCGGCCGGTCCATATGAGAGGTGAAGTTCACGACGAGCCGGTCCGAAGAGTTCTAGCCCACGCCCTGAGCAGTGAGCAAAATCCCGGTGTTCGACTGAAGGCAGTAAAGACGATCGGTGCCTATCTTCCCCAGGTACCGGACCAAGAGGTCAGAAAGGCTCTGATTGAAGTGTTGAAGTTTGATGGAAACCCAGGAGTTCGGAAGCGAGCCTTGGACGTGCTTCTTGATGTCCCATTTGATGAGGATATTAAAGACGCTTTCCTGCATGTCCTTCTCCACGATGAAACCTCCGGGCTGCGCATCAGTGCAATCGATGGTTTGGAGCAACTTCACTGGGAGCGACATGGCCCGGATTCTGAGAGTTTGATTGTTCTCGAGCAAAAAACCCGACTCGACGACAACGACTATATTCGCAGCCGCGCCGAGAGCGTCTTAAAAGGAGTCCAATTACAATGAAGAAAACTTGGTTTTATCCGCTCCTGCTACTTTTCACTTCCGGCTTCCTTGCACCCTCTCAGGCTCAGAGAAATAGTTGGTCTGGCTCTTTCCCGGTCACGGAAGGAGGCACCTTGGAGCTCACTACCAGGGTGGGGGACACTGCCGTAATCCCCTGGGAACAAAATGAAGTTTCCGTGACTGCAAGAGGGGTATCGGAAAGTGATGTGGATGTCGTCCAGGACGGCAACACAGTACACATTGCTTACAACGGGCGGTGGAATCGGGCTTTCTTTGAAGTCCGGGTTCCTTCTCAGTTCAATCTTGATTTGCGTACCGCCGGAGGCGACATTGAAGTTCAAGGAGAACTCATCGGCACGATCAAAGGAGCCACATCGGGGGGCGATATTTCACTCGGTGACGTTGAAGGGACAGTCGATGTCAAGACCTCCGGAGGAGATGTTTCCACGGGAACCATTCAAGGAGATGCCTCCCTTGAGACTTCCGGGGGCGACATCAGAGTGAATGCTGCAAGAGGAATTTTGGAAGTCGCGACCTCTGGGGGTGATATTAACATCGGTGATGTCGCAGCAAAGCTCGTCGCTACGACGGCAGGAGGCGATATTAGAATCGCCGATGTTGGTGGTGATGCCGATGTCACTACAGCGGGTGGCGACGTCGTTCTGGGAAACGTCGCGGGGAGCGCAGCGCTGAAAACTGCGGGTGGCGATATTGTGCTGCAGAGCGCGAATGGGGTCGCCAGAGCAGAGACAGCCGGCGGGGACATAAAATTGGGGAGAGTTTCGGGTTCTGTTATCGCCAAGACGGAGGGCGGAGATGTAGAGGTGGAGCTCATCCCGGGCGAGTTGGGCAGTAGCAGCCTTGACACTGATAACGGAGAAATCCAATTGTCTCTTCCTGACGACGCCCAGGCGACAATTCAAGCAAGGATCACCATTAGGCGGAGGCGGAGATCGGACCGTGAGACCTACAACATCCACTCGGACTTTCCATCAGAGAGTTATGAAGAAGACGAAAACCTCAGAGAAATACGGGGGACTTATCGGCTGAATGGAGGTGGACAGGAGATCTCTCTGGAAACGGTCAATGGAGAGATTTATATCCTGAAACGAGGATCCTTACGCTGAGACTCCAGGTTTCTGTAGGCTGCTCACACGAAGCTCAAGGATCACGCTCGGAGGACGATTGTTTCATGAACAGACCGGGAGTTAGAAAGCTGCGATGCTCTATTTAACTTTGTTGACAATCACCCTGGTCATGAGCCAGCCCCTGATTGTTCAGAGGCAGCAGCTAACCCCTGCACGTCAAGAACCTGATGAAGGGTGCGCATGGCATTGAGGAAGCAGTCAAGAAGTATGCTTGAGCCTATTGGCTGCCTGAAGCAAAACCAACTTCGGTAGGAATCCTACCTTCTCTTGCTACGACAGTGGGGAGGCTCGCACATGCAGGCATGCTCACAGAAAAACGCGGGTGTGACTCCTGCCTTTCCGAAAAGTTTTTGAAAACAATTTGCACGCCAGATGGTGCCGAGGCTACTGTTCCCCTCTTACAACTTCCTCTAACCACCGTTGCCCGATTTTCAAAATCCCATCGTTCGTGAAGAAATAGGTCCGGCCTAGTTGCGCCGTAGTCTCTCGATCATCTGCTTGAAGAAACTGTTCTCTGGATCGATCTCGAGTGCCTGCTCGAGAGCTAGAATCGCCGCCTCGTTATTCCCTGCCTGCTGGTAAAGCTGGGCCATGGTGAACTGGGTAATCGTGGATTCCGGAAACAGTTCGGCATTGAACTCGAGAATCTCGATCGCTCCGCTTGGATCGGTACCAGCGATGTTCTCTGCCACATTGGCGAGAACGAAATCCCGGAAGTCGTAGCTGTACGAGCCGTAGAAGTCCTCGCGCATCCCCTGATACTCCTCGATGGCGGCTTCTACGCCTTCTTCCCTGGCTTTCTCGGTGAGGATCGATTGAATCGATACTGGCTTGGTCACACCATGGTGACAAGTGGCACACGTCACTTTGATCGGCGGATCGGATCGGTTCGGAACGTTGGGCAGTAACTGGTTGTTGATGTGTTCCACCATGCGCAGCATCTCTCTCGCCTTGAGCTTTGTCGATTTGCTGTCAACGGCAAAGTCGATCGTGGACAGATCGCTGGGGTCGTCTCCCACGTGGCAGTACGTGCACCGGACGTCCAGGCCCCTTGAAAATCCCCGCATCAGGCTCACCAGCTCGTCGAGCTTGATTTCCTGCGGCAACACTTTGAGGTTCTTGAACTCCTCCGGCGGCCATTGGGCGTGACCGGGACGTGGGAAAAGCACGGCCCACGCGACAGCTACCAAAGCTAATTCCGAAGAAATGTGTTTCATGGTTCGTCCCCCAGCGTAGGTGATACTCAACTCTCCATTGCTCAAGCCAGAGCCAGTCCAGGGAAAGACAACATCGCTGTTGCCCCCGTGCGTTACAAGGGTTTTTTTCAGGGACCGGCCAGAATCAATGCTAGCGCGGGTCGGGGGGAGAAGCAATCCCACACAGTCCCGCGATCATGGCCTGCGATAGCTCCAGATTGCCTCGAGGGCGCGGTCTCGACCTGTGCGGTAGTCATCAATTGACGGGAGAGCCGTGACATCCGGAAAAATGGCCGGACGAGTGTCGCGGGGGTGGCTCTCCTGGTGATAGTACTGTGAGAACCGGACCTCCAGGCGGCTGTTTGGCAGACGGGGGGCTCGTCCGAGCTCACCGTAATGATTCGGCTTTCCACCGGTCGGTTCTCCAACGAACAAGGTATTTGTGTGGAGGTCGAGATCCAGCGCGAACTGGGTCGCCGCTGAGAAGGTGCGTGGACCGATGATCGTAAAGATCCGTCCGCTCGGCTGCCGTTCTCTCGTCGCCCGTTCCGCTCGGAAGTATCCCTCAACGCGGATGACTGCATTGAGCAGATGTCGTGCGCGCCAGCGCGACCCACCGTCGTTCCAACGCAGATCAAGGATGAGGCGATCGACGTCGTGGTCACGGACAGTCTGTTCCATGCGAGGCCCAAACTCGGCTAGTGACTCTTCCTCCTTGTCCCAATCTGCTCCGTTGAATTGCACGTAAACAGCTCGTCGTTCGGCCAGAAGCGCGAGCCAATACCGATTTTCGCGGTTCCGGAGCCACAGGGGGGCGGTGTCGGCACTGATGCTGACATTCAACGGGCCCAGCGCCTCTCGTGTCACGGCGGCGAGAGTCACCACGCGCAGTTCGCCACTCCTTGTCTCCACCTCAAGCTCCACGGAATCCGCGGACTGCGTGATGCCGGTCGCGTGTAGAATCTCCGGGATCTGAAGAAGGTCTGTGGCACCAAGTGACGTCCATTCGTTGTCACGCGAATACAGGGGACGGACGGCGGCCAGCGCATCGTCGGCACTGCGCTGCCCGAGTCGAATAACACGCGCGCCGAGGAGGTCAGTGAAGTCGGATGAGACCTCCAGGATGACGAGACCGTCCGCAGCCCGTTCGAAAACGACCGGAAGGCGTCGAAGAAAGGGGAGCTTTACCTCCGTGTGGCCGTCACCGATAGTCGCAACCAAACGCGCCAGCTCGGCGATAATCGTACTATCATTGAGAGACCCTGCCTGTGCGGCAAGTGAGTTGATTCCTGCGCGAAACGCCGCTTGCGAGACCGTGTGATAAAGGTTGGCATGCTCGGACTCCAGTGTCTCCACCAATGTCCGAAGATCTTCGCTCCACCTATCCGACGTGGTCGTCTGTGCAGCGGCCCCCAGCGCCGGCAACCCCAGTAGCAAGACAGTGACCCGAACCCATCCCATGATCCCACTCCCTTCTTCGCTTGGAAAATCCTTGCGTCTGTATTCTGTATGTTGTCTTAGACCCTGGCAGATGAAAAAAGGTTGTTCCAGGCTTTGTTCTTCACTTGCGCAGGGAAAAGAGCCATGGTCGGATAGACTAGACGGCAGATTGATGCTGCCTCAAGGCTCCAAATTCATCCGCCGCAGGAGGTCTTGGAAGCGAGGGTCGTCGCGGAGGGGGTCGTAGCGGGCGTTAGTATTGATATAGATCAATGAGCCGCTACGCTCCTCAAAAGCTCTCTCCAACCATTCAAACCCCTGGTCCTTTTCGCCAAGGCGTGAATGGATCATCGCAAACAAATCCGGTCGGACGTACGCACCCCGTACTTCTCTTCCTTTGTGATAATCCAGCTCCCATCGCAAATAGCCCTCTGCACCCAAAGTCGCGGCATCTGGGAGTCCTGCCACCTCTTCCTCAGTAGCTCCTCCAAAAACCCATGCCCTCTGAAGAGCTGATGCAGCCTTTTCGTATTGACCTGTCAGTTCATAAATATGAGCAAGCCGAGAATGGGCCGCTAGGCTGCTCGGGGTGATGTCCAGAGCTGCCATAAGTTGTTGCTCTGCTTCTTCATAGCGGCGCGCATTCAGGAACATCCTGCCCATTGTGTATCTTGGTCCGGAACCCAGGGGATCGACTTGCTGCGCTCTTCTGGCTAAGGCTATCGCTTCATCATGACGTTGCATCACTGACATTAAAGAGGCGTATCCTTGCCGGGCCATTAACCGCTTTGGTGAGGTCTCAACAGTGAAGACAAAGAGCGGAAAAAGGAGGATCGACCTCTCGGACCACCTGCTGGACACCTTGAAAGACTTACGTAAACAGAAGCAAAAGGAGGCTCTAAAAAAGGGGAAGAACGAAATCCCGGAGTGGGTCTTCACTACCCTCTCGGGTAGCTTCGTAAGCATCAATAACGTGAAGACCCTGAATTTCAAGAAGGCGCTGAAAAAGGCCGGGCTTCGTTCTATCAGGTTCCATGATTTGCGCCACACGTTCGCCTCTCAACTCTTGTCGAATGGAACAAACATCCTCTACGTCAGCCAGCAACTCGGCCATTCCAACCCAGGAATCACCATGAAGATCTACGCGAAGTGGATCCCCAATGAAGGCCAGCGAGAAGCGATGAACAGCCTCCCCTCTCTCAATGGAAGAGAGTCGCGCCAGCAAGAATATGCAGTCGCAAGGTGAACTTAGCCCGGTCTAGAAAAGGGGAGTCGATTATCCCTCCCCTTTACTGACCGGTTTTCAGTGCGGCAAGAGACTGCTGCGCTGTCAGGACTTGCTCGAGTCGTGTCAGCCGCTCTGTGAGTTCTTCTACCTGCCGGTGCTGTTTCTGGAGTTCGTTCAGCAGCATTCCACTCAACTGTTGATACAAGACCGTCTTGATTCTCCCCTGGTCGTCGTATACAACCAGTTCGGGGTAGACCTCGGCCACTTCCTCGGCAATCAGCCCGTATTGCAGCTGACCGTCACCCGCGTCGTATTCCTTTTTATAGTGAAAGGTGACCGGACGCAGCCGCATCAGGTTGGTGGTGGCTTCGCCCATGTCGTGGATGTCTTTCTTGAACCGCTTTGAGGAGTTATTAACAATCACGACACCGGCGATGGTGGCCAAGTCGTGAGAGGAGTCGCCGATATGGATTCTGTTGGAAAGCGTCTGGGGGCCCTCGTTGCCAATAAGGATGTTGTTGTCTCCACTCATTAACTCTATTCCTGCGCCCCCGCCAATCGCTATGTTATGAGAGCCGGTACGGTTCCTCAGGAGCGCAGCGCCCCCAATCGCTGTATTGCTCCGGCCAGTGGAGTTGGAGTGAAGCGCCCGGACCCCAATCGCTGTGTTTTGAAAGCCTTCGGTGTTGTCTCGGAGCGCCTCGAACCCAATCGCTGTGTTTTCAAAGCCTTCGGTGTTGTCTCGGAGCGCCTCGCTCCCAGCCGCCGTGTTGCTATCGCCGGTGGTGTTGTTAAAGAGCGCTTTTCTTCCAGTCGCTGTGTTGTCGTTGCCTTCGGTGTTTTTCTGGAGCACCTGGTACCCAGTCGCGGTGTTGTCAACACCAGTAAGGTTGTCACGGAGTGCTCCCTTGCCAGTCGCTGTGTTGCGATTGCCTTCGGTGTTCTCTCGGAGTGCATTGCCCCCAATCGCGATGTTGTCAATGCCGGTGAGGTTGTCACGGAGTGCACTCCTTCCAATCGCTGTGTTACTAGAGCCGGTGGTGTTCTCTCGGAGCGCTATGAACCCGTTCGCCGTGTTATTGTTGCCAGTGGTGTTGGCTCGGAGGGCGGCGACTCCAGTCGCCGTGTTGTTATTACCTTCGGTGTTGTCTCGGAGCGCACCCACCCCACTGGCTGTGTTGAATTGGCCAATGGTGTTCTCTCGGAGTGCATTGCCTCCATTCGCGGTGTTGCTACGGCCGGTGGTGTTCTGTCGAAGTGAATTGAATCCAACCGCTGTGTTGAATGTGCCGGTTGTGTTGTTCTGGAGGGCACTGCCTCCTAGTCTGCTGTTGCTGTCAAAGGTCTCGACCCTTGCACCAAACGTCACATCCATGGCAGACATTCCCACGTTAGTGGAAACAACTATCAGAAAGGTTCCTCGGGGGTCTGAGAATGACAGCGCAGCCTCTATGGACGTCATGGTTGAAGAGTTGATTCCTAGCGCGTCCAGCGTACCGAGGTCGGTGCCCATGAACACTTGGAGGTTAGGAAGATTAAAATTGTCGCCGAAGATGGTTAGCGTTCCCCCATCCAAATTCACCACTGCGTTTGTCAGGACGGGCGCTTGCCCAAACAGCGTCACCGACGATAGCAGCAGAATCCCTGCAATCAGGCTGAGAAATCGAAACTTGCTTTTCATTGTGTCCCTCCCTTGAGACTCCCTGCCGTTTGCAGCAGGGTAGTGTGGTGAGTTGGTTGCGAAAGGCTACCATATTCCTAACGCAATGAAAACCAAAGATTTGGGAGGATTTGTGTTGCTGTTAGCTAAGGAATCCTGCTTCTAGGTTGGTGACGGAAAGGTCCAAGTGCAGTACGGAATATTGCGAAAAACCGCACCCTATACGCACCCTGGGCTCTTAGCGAGGGTCTTGGGTGTTTTCTTTGCTTGGATAACTTACTATAATAAAAGGAGTTAATGTGTTGGAGTTGAGGGAGTGGGAACCCTGATCGCCTATTAACATACTAGATCTACATACCTAGATAGAGCAAATGGCCTCACGGTTGCAAACACTTATGGTGAAGGAGAAGAATATGCTCCGTTTTTTGATCTGCCTGGTCTCTCTGGCTTCATGGACCGCCTGCACCACTCCCCAAGAATACGACATCGTCATTCGAAATGGAATCCTTTATGACGGGAGCGGCGCGCCACCTGTGCAGGGAGACCTGGCCATTCGAGGGGACACCATTGCGGCTGTGGGATCGCTGGGTCAAGCCCGGGGCCGGATCGAAATCGAGGCAGAGGGTCTTGCCGTTGCCCCCGGCTTCATCAACATGCTCAGTTGGGCTACAGAGTCTCTAATTGAGGACGGCCGATCCCAAAGCGGCATCCGCCAGGGGGTGACCCTGGAGGTCTTTGGTGAAGGATCCTCCATGGGACCTCTGAATGAATCGATGAAGGAAGAGATGCTGAAGCAGCAGGGAGACATCCAATTCGACATCCCCTGGACTACCCTTTCCGAATATCTCCAGCACGTGGTGGACAAGGGAGTCTCGCCTAACGTGGCTTCTTTTGTAGGAGCCACCACCGTCAGGGAGCACGTCATTGGCTATGACAACCGTTCCCCCTCGCCCGAAGAGCTGGACCAGATGCGTTCTCTGGTGCGTGAGGCCATGGAGCAAGGAGCACTGGGAGTGGGATCATCCCTGATTTATGCCCCCGCTTCTTTCGCCAGCACCGAAGAACTCACTGAATTGGCCAAGGTTGCCGCTGACTATGGCGGAATGTACATCTCTCATCTTCGAAGCGAAGGTGATCGTCTCTTGGAAGCCGTGGATGAACTGATCACCATCGCCCGCGATGCCCGCATTCCTGCGGAAATCTACCACCTCAAGGCAGCAGGCAAGACCAACTGGCACAAGCTTCAAGGAGTGATCGAGAAGGTGGAGGCGGCCCAAGCCGCAGGCCTTCAGATTACGGCCGATATGTACAACTACACGGCTGGTAAAACAGGACTGGATGCGGCCATGCCCCTTTGGGTGCAGGAGGGAGGCCTCGATGCCTGGGTCGCCCGATTGAAGGACCCCGCCATGCGACGGCGTGTCCGACAGGAGATGGCAGCGCCCGGTGCTGACTGGGAGAACCTCTATTTGGCTGCCGGCTCCGCGGATAACCTGCTCCTGGTCGAATTCAGGAACGATTCCTTGAAGCCTCTGACGGGGAAAACTCTAGCCGAGGTCGCCCAAATGCGCGGGAAATCTCCGGAGGACACCGCCATGGATCTGGTCATCGAAGACGACAGCCAGGTGGGCACGGTTTACTTTCTGATGTCTGAGGAAAACATTGAAAAGAAGATCGCTCTCCCCTGGGTGAGCTTCGCATCAGACGCCGGATCTCTGGCTCCCGAGGGAGTTTTCTTGGAATCCAATCCTCATCCACGGGCCTATGGGAATTTCAGTCGTCTTCTGGGCAAATACGTGCGCGAAGAGGCCATCATTTCCCTTGAAGAAGCGATCCGCCGCATGACTTCCCTTCCCGCCTCAAACCTCAAATTGGAGGGCCGCGGTTCGCTGGAGCCGGGATCTTACGCTGACGTGGTGATCTTCGATCCCCGGGAAATTCAGGACCATGCCGACTATGAAAACCCCCATCAGTATTCCACTGGGGTGACCCACGTTTTTGTCAATGGCCGGCAGGTGTTGGAACAAGGAGAGCACACCGGGGCCACCCCGGGAAGGGTTCTGAAGGGGCCCGGCTGGAAGCCGTAGAGCCTGAGCCAGTGCACGGTTTTCCACAATACTCGCAACATTTTTCACATTTTTTTGACAGTTTTTCCACTTTTCCCTTGTGATTCCCATAAGAGGGGTTTAACATGTTCAAAATCAGTCGGTTATCTGGGCCGTATCGATATGGAGGAGAGGCACCTTGGCGGGACCCGATCTCAATCCCTCAAATTGCCCGTTTGAACTTTGAAAGCGGAAACAACCCATGGCGGGCTGGGTACGAACGACCAGGCCACACAGCTTTTATTTATTGACGACGAAGAGCAGGTCTTGGGCTATGTGAGAAAGAACCTCTCTTCGATCGGCTATGATGTCGTCACCAGCACGGGCTGGGGTGAAGCCAAGCGCCTGCTCAAGAATCCCGACGTTCATCCCGAACTGATCTTTATAGAACCTCTGTTAAAGGCGAATAATGGCAGCCGAAGTCTGCGGGACATTTGTGCCGAGGCCAACCAGATCCCCGTCATCGTTCTATCGACTTCCCGAGATCCTCAAAAAATTGTCCAGGCTATCCAGGCTGAAGCTCGAGACTACGTTTTCAAGCCTGTCCAGTTCAAGCAGCTTTCTGAGACCATCGCCACAATCCTAGATCCCAAGATCGATCCAGAAACCAGAACGAAGAGCTCATCAAGAGAAGCCGAGCTGGTTTTCTGCTCTCCTGAAATGGAGCGGATTTGCAATACAGTTCACCAGATTGCCGCAACTCGAGTCCCCGTCCTGATCCAGGGAGAAAGCGGTGTGGGCAAAGATTTGATTGCCCGGATGCTCCATCGGGAATCGGACCTGCACGACAAACCGTTTGTGAAGGTCAACTGCGCAGCCATGCCCTCCGAATTGGTGGAAAGCGAGCTGTTCGGCTACCGAAAGGGAGCCTTTACCGGTGCCCATATTGACCGGGCAGGCAAGTTCGAGTTTGCCAACGGTGGAACGATTTTTCTGGATGAGATCGGCGAGTTTACCTCCACCATCCAGGCCAAGTTGCTCCAGGTGCTGCAGGAGGGAAGGTTTACCCGACTGGGAAGCAACCAGGAAACCAAAGTCGATGTCCGAATTGTCGCCGCCACCAACCGCAAGTTAGAGACGGCACCTTCCGCGAAGACCTTTACTACCGGCTCAATGTGGTGAACATCAACATGCCTCCTCTTCGGGAGCGGCGAGAGGAAATTCCCCTTCTCTGCAAGCATTTCTTAGAACGCATCGGTCCCCAGTACGGCAGCCCCGTAACCTGTTTACCCAAAGATTTGGAGAAGCTCTTTTACTCCTTTCACTGGCCGGGCAATGTACGTGAACTGGAGAACGCCATCAAACGCTATGTTGTTTTGCGCGATCCTGAGTCCTTACGTGCTGAGTTGGAGAACAAGATGACCCGTGGAGTATCCGACGAGATCAACGAAATTGCGGCCAACTCCCTGCGCGGGACCGAGAACGAAATGGACCTGAAGAAAATCAGCAGGAGAGCAGCTGCTGTGGCTGAAAAACGCATGATCGTCAAGACTCTACACAAAACCAAGTGGAACCGCTGGAAGGCCGCCAAGGAACTCAAGGTCAGTTACAAAACGCTTCTCACCAAAATCGAGCAGTACCAGATCCGCCCCTCGGCTTAATCACCGTGGAGGCACACTACCGTGCGCCCAATGATCAGTAGTTCATAGAATTCTGAAATGCGGGAGATACCTCAGGTGCTGAATCCACATAGTGGGAAAGTCACTCGTAACCTAGAAACTAGACCTCTAATCTGCAAGCACAAACAACCGATAGTATTGCAACTTGAGAAACTCTTCGACTACATAGAGGGCATCATGAGATGTTTTCCACCAGTGGTCTGGATCTACCGCCCCTGACACTGGGAGGCAGCGAAGCTGTATCCCCAGAGGTTCTAAAACCTCTCGATAGACTAGGCACGAGCGTTTGCTATGAAAGATCCCACTTATCAGGATGGCTGATTCTACGCTCGTTTTCTTCAGGGTCGATGCCAACTGCTTCGCCATATTTTTAGTGACGGGCTCCACTTGCTCTACAGCAACAATCTCAGGATCGTCTATGCCCACGGCCTGGCAGTACGAATCCCAGACTTGCCCCAAAAAATTTGACGAGATAAACCTACTCTCACGTGGAATCAACCGAACGACTAGAATCCGTTCTGAATAACCCTCATCTCGTAATTTGACTGCCCGGGACAAACCGGCAAGAAATGGGGCTTCAAAGTTTTCCACAAGAATGACATCAGTGGGGGCTAACTTGTCTTCGTAAATTAGACTCTGCCCCACCCAAACAAGCCAAAATCGGCCAGTGACAAGGCAGAAGATCATGAAAACAGCAAATAGTGTGATGCGCAGCTTCCAAGTGGTCTTCACCACTTCTTCTTTGTAAAGGAAAAGCTCTCTCAGCCTACGCCAACCTCTCATACCGTATGATCTCCTCACATTTATACAGCGTCCACTGAGGATGGGAAACCCGAAATGGACGAGGACTTGTTAAACAAGGAAACATGGGCATGATCTTCTCGTACCGTCTACTAAGATACACTAGGTCCTCTCGACAATCCGCTCTGATATGTCGGTAGGACCACGCAGTTCGCACTGACGTGCGCCCAAGAAGAAGTCTTCACCCAACAGTATAGAGTTCCGTAATGTAGGAGGCATTCTCAGGTGCCGAATCAGTTTCCGGCTTTACCCATTAGTGTGGTCGGGCATTCGTGCTGTTTTACTCGCAGGTATCAGCCCGGTGGGCATGGCCCTCTGGAGCCCGCAAGGGTCGACAAGAAATGGGTAAAAGCCCCAGGGTACACTGGTCAGATTCGGCCACGAGCCCTGTAAGGGCGGCACAGAAGAACACCGGCTGAAGCACCGAATCTCAACCATCGGGGAATATGGGAGACAACTCCCCGCTTCCCAGCTTTGGAATGGGGTAGAAAATGTGGGAACAGCCCTCACGTTTCCAACTCGGGGCCTATATGCTATCCCCTTATTTAATGGAAAAGCGCGAGGGCTGTCCCCATATTTTCCTCCCCCTCTACTGCAACGTATACGTCCCAAACGCCAAATCCAACGAGAACACCTGTCCAGCTCCCTTCACGTCGGGCACCTCAACCGTGAACTCCAGCATCAAATTTCCGCCGTCGTCCGTATAGGGCACCGGAATTCCCAGGACCGCCAGAATATCCTCGGCCAATCTGATATTACGACCCGATTCCGCTCCCAGGGTTCCAAGATTAAAAGGCGCGATGGTCAACTCCTGGGGCGTACCCCCTTTAATCGGAAGGGTGAACACCCGTACCGTCACGTCCGCAGCCACAGCTGAAGGGTTCCAGAGGTAGACCCGTGAGTAGAAGGCATCATTGTTGCCGTTCATGAAGTGGGCCACCAAGACGCTGGGATCCGGACCTGAGGTGGCAGGAATCTCCTGAAGCGGATAAGTTCCAAAAGCCAGATCCGAAGAGAACACCTGTGCAGCACCTTGAACGTTGGGTGCGTCAATCGTGAACTCCACCGCCAGGTTTCCACCATCGCCCGTGTAGGGCAGTAAAATCCCTGAAGGCGCCAGGATATCTTCGGCTAACTTAATATTACGGGCCGATTCCGCTCCCAGGATCCCCAGGTCCAACTGACCCAGCAGTGTGGAGACACCGGTCAGGGGAAGCGTGAACACGCGCACGGTCACCGCCCCAGCGTTTGCCGAAGGATTCCACAGGTAGGCACGCGAGTTGAAGGCTGCGCTGTTGCCGTTCATCAGGTTGGCAACCAAAACGGTCGGACCCGGACCAGAGGTGGTTGGGACTGGCTGAAGCGGATAAGTGCCAAAGGCCATGTCCGAAGAGAAGACCTGCGCGGCGCCACGCACGTTGGCAGCCTCAATGGTGAACTCTACAGTCAGGTTGCCGCCGTCATCCGTATAAGGCAGCGGAATCCCTAATGGAGCCAGGATATCTTCAGCTAACTTGACGTTGCGGGCCGAAGTGGGTGCAAGAATTCCCAGATCCACCTGCCCCAGTAGAAACTGTATCCCGTCAGCGAAAGTGGGACACATAGGGCCGAGAGTTAAGAGAGAGTTGGAAGGTTTGAGGGGGTGAGATCTCACCCCCTCAAAGGGCTGATCTTGACAGCCCATCAGAGCAAGCCGATGCTGGTCATGGCACAACCAAAAGGAGAACGCTATGACCACAGACGTCGTCAAACAGATCCGTAGGGCCACCCGCCGGAGATTCACGGCCGAAGAGAAGATCCACATCGTTTTGGAGGGGCTCCGCGGAGAGATTCCCGTCACCGAACTGTGCCGCAAAGAAGGGATTCAACCTTCGATCTACTACAAGTGGTCCAAGGCCTTCCTGGATTCGGGCAAAAACGGTCTAACCCGGGAGACCCAACGGAATGCGACTTCCGGTGAGGTGCGTCGCTTGAAGGAGGAGAATGAGGCCTTGAAGAAGGCGGTGGCCGAGACGGTAGTGGAGAACCAAAAGCTAAAAAAAAGTTTGGGCCTGTAAGGCGAAGGAGGTATCAGAGGATGCTCAGCGAGCACAAGCTGGAAGTTTTAAGGACAGTGGAGGCCTCCGAGTTACCGGTCCGGGAGGTGCTGGATCAACTCGAGATCCCCCGCTCGACCTACTATCGCTGGAGACACCCCTTTCGAAAGAGGGGGTTGGCAGGCTTGCGGGACCGTCCCCCAGGATCAGGACGGGTTTGGAATCAGATCCTGCCCAAAGAACGGGACCGAATCCTGGAGATGGCGCTGCTGTTTCCAGAGTGGTCCTCACGAGAAGTGAGCTGCCAGGTGACGGATAGGTGCGGGTTTACGGTCTCGGAATCCTCGGTCTACCGGATTTTGAAAGCGGAAGGGCTGATTCGGGAGGTTCAACTCCGGAGCTTTCCAGCCGAATCGGAATATCGAATCAAGACGACCCGACCCAACCAGCAGTGGCAAACGGATGCGACCTATCTTCTGGTCAAGAACTGGGGCTGGTACTATCTGATCTCAGTACTGGATGACTTTAGCCGGAGGATCCTGGCCTGGGGACTTCACACGGCCATGCGTGCTGGAGACTTCAGCCAGGTGGTCGAGGCGGCTTGTGAGAGAACGGGTGTGGAACAGGCTCCGTTGTCTGATCGGCCCCGGCTGGTGACAGACCGCGGACCGGCTTTGATCTCCAAAGACTTTGGTCAGTATCTGGAGACCAAGGGACTGGGCCACATCCTGGCCTCACCCTATCATCCCCAGACCAACGGGAAGATCGAACGCTACCATCGTTCCTGCAAGGAACGCATCAACCTAATGGTCTGGGAGACACCCGAGGAGTTGGAGCGAGAAATCGCGGTCTTTATCGACTACTACAACTCCAGGCGCTATCACGAGGCCCTGGGTAACGCCACACCCGATGACATGTACTTCGCAAGACGAGATTCCATCCACACAAAAAGGAGAAGATTGAAAGGAGTCACCCTTGCCCGTCGGCAGGCGATCAATGCTAAACTAGCCTAACTTCCGCGGTCCGCTGAACGATTTTCACCTACTTTGCCTGGTCGACGTTGGCAAGTCCTTTATTTTCAACGAGCGCCTTGATAGATTGGCAAAATAGTGACTAACGTGACTAAGTACAGTCCTGTTTGAGTCAGGTGGGTATGATATATATAGTGATTAATGTACATCCGAAAAACCAGTCGCATCTACAAGGGCAAGGAGTACACGAACTACCTGCTGGTGAAGTCGGTTCAGACTCCCCAGGGACCCCGCCAAAGAACGATTTGCTCTCTGGGCAATCTCGCCCCGGCACCCCCAGAAGAATGGCTGACCCTGGCCCACAAGCTGGAGTCGGCTTTGCGCGGCCAGCTTTCGCTGGAAGCTCCCGATGAAAAAACCCAAACTCTGCTGCAAAGGGCTCGGCGGGGCCGGCGCCGGCGAGAGCCCGAGCCTGGGGCAGAACTGGTCACCGTCGATGTGGAGCGGATTGAATTGGACGAGGCACGGGAAGCCGGGCCCGTGCACGTTGGACATCAGATGTGGCGGCGCTTGGGGGTGGACGAGATTCTCAGGCGTGCGGGCTTGTCGCAACGTGGGTGTCTGTTGAGCGAAGCGATGACGCTTAACCGGCTGATCTGTCCGCTTTCGGAACGGGCCATGCCCGACTGGATCCGCCGCACGGCGATGGGGGACATTCTGGGAGAGGACTTCTCGACGCTGCAGGAGGATGCGCTGTATCGGAACCTGGATCGGCTGCATCCAAATCGGGAGCCGATCGAGCGGGAGCTGGCGGAGCGGGAGAGAAGGCTTTTCAACCTGGAAGAGACGGTCTATCTCTACGACCTGACGTCGACCTACTTTGAGGGTCAGGCGGAAGCCAACCCCCAGGCCAAGCGGGGCTACTCGCGCGATAAACGTCCGGACTGCAAGCAGGTGGTGGTCGGGCTGGTGCTCGATGAGGAGGGTTTTCCCAAGGCCCACGACGTGTTTGACGGAAACGTGCAGGACCGCGCCACCGTTGATCAGATGTTGGATAGGTTAGAGAAACGAACGGGCCACAAAGTAGGCTCGACGGTGGTGGTGGATCGCGGCATGGCTTATGAGGAGAACCTCGAGCAGATCCGGCAGCGTCAGTATCACTACATTGTGGCGGGACGACAGTCGGAGCGAAATGAGTGGATAGAGGAGCTGGAGAAGGAAGACGACTGGGAAGAGATCATTCGGATCCCTTCCCCCCGGAATCCGTTTCAGAAGAAGAGCCGGGTCGAGATCAAACGGCGCAAGAAAGGCGATGAGGTCTACATTCTTTGTCGCAGCGAAGGTCGTGAACAGAAGGACCGAGCGATCCGGGAGAAGCAGCAACAGAGGCTGATCCGCGACTTAGAGAAGCTCCAGGCCCGGGTGCAACGGGGGCACCTGAAGAAGACGGAGAAGATTCACCAGGCCATCGGTCGTCTCAAGGAACGCTATCCCCGTGTGGCCCGCTACTTCGGAATCGAATACGACGCACAGAAGCGGAACCTGGTTTGGCAAGAGAAGGCAGAGAAGAAAGCGATCGCGGAGAAGCTCGACGGCAGCTACGTGCTGAAGACGGATCGGCAGGATCTGACCGCCGATGAGATCTGGCGCACCTACCTTCTGCTGACGCGTGTGGAACAGGCCTTCCGGGATATGAAGACCCCGCTGATGGAGCGTCCCATTTTCCACCAACTGAAGCACCGTACCCAGGCCCACATCTTTCTCTGCGTGCTGGCCTACCACCTGCTGGTCTCCATCGAAAAGTACTTCCTGGATGAGGGAATCCACACCTCCTGGTCGACCATCCGTCAGCAGCTCAGCACCCACCAAGTTGTGACGGTGGTCCTGCCCACAGCGAAGGGCCCCCTTCTCCGCATCCGGAAGGGAACCACGCCGGATGGCCAGCAGCGAAACATCTACAACGTCCTCAGGGTTCCTTCGCAAGTCATGAAACCGGTTAAGACCTGGCACGCGGCGGCCCATTTGTAGTGACTGAAAAAATCATAACCCCTTACCAACAAAGGATTGTGCTCAGCGGACCGCGGAACTTGGGCTAGCCCGATCAGCATCGGTTCCCACTGTCTCTTAGCTTGGAACCCCAAATGTCCCATTCTCGCTGAAGACGTACAAGTCCATGAATGAGATTGCTGCGAACGTGGGCTTTTCAAGTCTTGGCAGTTTCCAGAGCGCTTTCAGGAAACATACGAAAACGACACCGGGGAAATTTAGACAGTCTATTCGTCGTAGCTTAGAACCCTAAAACGGAGGTACAAAGCGGATTCGGCACCTGAGGTGCCTGGGCGCAAGTGCCTCCCACACTCTAGAGATGGGTCTTTTAATCCGCCACTAGGAGTTCCTTGGCGCGCTCGGTGGCTTTCACCACGGCTTTAATCAAGGTAACCCGCAGCTTTCCCTCTTCCAACTCCATAATCCCGTCCACCGTACAGCCGGCGGGTGTGGTAACGGCATCCTTCAAGAGTGCAGGGTGTTGGCCCGTCTCCAGGGTCATGCGGGCGGCCCCCTGGACGGTTTGAGCGGCTAAAAGAGTGGCCACGTCTCGAGGGAGGCCCACTTTTACTCCCGCCTCAGCCAAGGATTCAAGAATGATATAGATGAAAGCAGGCCCACTGGCCGAGAGACCGGTCACCGCATCCATCAGTTTCTCATCCACAGTAACGGTCCTTCCCACCGAGTCAAACAAAGCATGGGCTGTGTCCAGATGCGATTCATCGGCAAATTTGCCTTTACAGAGTCCCGTCATCCCACACTCGATGACGCAGGGTGTGTTGGGCATGGCACGCACCACGGGCACCTCTGAATCCAGAATCTCTTCAATGTATTGGGTGGGCACCGAAGCCGCTATGGAGATGAGTTGCTTGCCAGGGGCCATTTCAGCTGCGATCTCCTGAACAACGGGTTTAACGGTCTGAGGTTTAACACACAGCAGGATAAGGTCAGACTGCTGGGCGGCCTGGAGATTGTCGGTGGTAACGGAAATACCCAGTTCCTGGCTCAATTTTTGGGCTCTTTCCGGATGGCGTACCGTGGCCACCGTGTTTTTAGGCAAGAGGACACTCTTCTTAAGGAGTGCCTGAAGGAGTATTCCTCCCATCTTGCCCAACCCCAAAAAAGCCACTTTTTTCTTAGTCATAGCCTTCTTCATGAGGAATCTATGATGGACGAGAGGAAGGGCCTGAGTCAAATGGTGGAGTCGGCTTCAGATCCCCCTTACCGCTCCCGGTAGGATTCGGCATAAATACGTCTGAGGGGAGCTAAACAGTACTCTTCGACCAGATCTCGAAGAACGTCCCTACGGCCCAGAAGGAGATCCTCGTGGTGGGGGTTGACCTCAAAGGAGAGCCGGATGATGTCTGCCTTGTCTTTTCGCATGTCCAGAGTCACCGACTCACCCATAAGTGGCTTAAAAGAGAGAAGATCCTGGTAGGCAAAGTGATCAAAATCCGCCTCGGTCCAAGGCTTTTCATTGCGGCTGCGCCAATAATGAGACTTCAGGCTATTCACAAAGGCTTCATAATCAAAGCCTTCCGACTTGTTGTTCACACTTGATTCCACGACGAACTGTTCCTCGGTTCGTCTAACCCCCAGACCATAGGTAACATCAAGTTCCTTTTCGCGGAAGAACTTGATGCGGTGATTGCCCGATTCATGAAAGTGTTTCAGCTCCGGTCCGATCCCCAGGTCTCGACTATCCTCCTCGGTGACATAATTTTGTTTCACCCGCTCATACCAATCATCGATAATCTGATGGGTAATTCGCTCGAACTGCTTGAGTTTCTCCTCTTTACTCAACATCGGAAGATACTTATTCTCCAGAATTGTTGTATAAAAGTAAATCCGTAATGGACTGACTTGCCTGATCCTGCTCACTATTTCTTAATGGAGGAGGCCGCTGATCACATGAATTCAAAAAAGGCCTGATTTCCCTGGTGTTACTCGGATGTG
>CBDCMH010000005.1:0-406733 GCA_965218935.1 Acidobacteriota bacterium | reverse complement strand
GGGAAAGTCGCCGGACTTGAAGTTCTGCGTCTCGTCAATGAGCCCACTGCAGCAGCTTTGGCCTATGGATTGGAGACGAAAAAGGATGAAACGATTGCCGTTTTCGATTTTGGCGGAGGCACTTTCGACATCTCAATCCTGGAGGTCGGTGAAGGTGTCGTTGAAGTGAAGTCCACCAATGGTGATACCCACCTTGGAGGAGACAATCTCGACCAGCGTATTATCAATTGGATTGTCGAAGAATTCAAAAAGGACCAGGGGATCGACCTCTCTGAAGACAAGATGGCCTTGCAACGGCTGAAGGAAGCGGCTGAGAAGGCCAAGATGGAACTGTCCACAACTCAAGAGACTGATATCAACCTTCCTTTTGTCACAGCGGATGCCAGCGGACCGAAGCACTTGAATATGAAGCTCACCCGCTCCAAGTTTGAGCAGTTGGTCGAAGATATTCTCCAGCGAACCCTCGGCCCTTGCAAGAAGGCGCTTGATGATTCCGGTTTGAAGCCGGACAAGATCGATGAGGTGGTGCTGGTTGGAGGTTCGACGCGGATACCCCGCGTGCAGCAAATCGTGAAAGACTTTTTCAAGAAAGAGCCCCACAAGGGTGTCAACCCGGATGAAGTTGTGGCGGTGGGTGCTGCGATTCAGGCCGGTGTTTTGGGTGGGGACGTCAAAGACTTACTGTTGTTGGATGTGACACCCCTCTCGTTGGGGATCGAGACGCTGGGCTCGGTCAATACGGTGTTGATTCAGCGTAATACCACCATTCCCTCGCGTAAGACCGAGGTCTTTTCAACCGCAGCGGACAACCAGACTTCTGTCGAGATTCATGTCTTGCAGGGGGAGCGTCCTATGGCCAGCGACAACAAGTCTCTGGGTAAGTTCCACTTGGTGGGACTTCCAGCGGCCGCACGCGGCGTTCCTCAGATTGAGGTGAGCTTCGACATCGATGCCAATGGCATCTTGAACGTGAGTGCCAAGGATCGTGGCACCGGTAAAGAGCAAAAGATCACCATAACGAGTTCCAGTGGCCTGGCCGAAGAGGAGATTAAGGAAATGGTTGGAGCTGGAGAGGCTCATGCCGAGGAAGATCGCCGGAAAAGGGAAGAGATCGAAGCGCGCAATCGAGCAGACAACCTTGTTTACAATACCGAGAAGATCCTCACGGAAAATCGAGACAAAATCAGCGACGATGATGCCAAAGCCATCGAAGACGCGGTAGCCGATACCAAGAAGTCCATCGAAGGAGATGACGTGGCGGCCATCAACAAGACAATCGAAAACTTGACTCAAGCTTCCCACCGACTGGCCGAGGTGATGTACCAGTCGACTCAGCAGGGAGGCCAGGAGCCCACGCCAGACGATCCTCAGAGTAGCTCTGAAAGTGCTCAAGAGGGTCAACCGGATGATGAAGTCATCGACGCGGAATATGTCGATGTGGATGAGAAGAAGTAGGTAACGAGACACTAGATGTGGATGAGAAGAAGTGAGTAACGAGACACTAAATGACACGAGACTATTACGAGATTTTGGGTGCCAAGAGAACTGCATCCCAGTCGGAGCTCAAGAAAATTTACCGGCGGTTGGCGCGCCGATACCATCCCGATGTCAATCCCGGAGACCCATCGGCTGAAGAGCGGTTCAAGCAGATTCAGGAAGCCTATAAAGTCCTTGGTGATCAGGAAAAGCGAAAATTCTATGATCAACAGGGCTACTATCGGGACGGGCAGCAGGCCGCTGCAGGAGACGGTTTCCAAGGCTCCGGGTTTGCTGGATTTGATTATGGTAACTTCGGAGGGGGAAGAGGACAGGGCGCGGTTCGTGACCTCTTCTCGGACCTTTTTGGAAGCAGACACTCCAGGGCAGATTCAGCTCGCCCCACTCGAGGGCAGGATCTTGAATATCAGATAGAAATTCCCTTCCTGGATGCGATCAGAGGGACCCAGACTCGCATCCATGTGAGCCGCCGGGATGTGTGCTCCCGATGTAAGGGCACAGGGGGTACTTCCGGAGCCGGACAACGTTCCTGTCCCGGGTGTGAGGGCACCGGAAAAACGCAGGATGTGCGAGGAATCATCAGCTTCTCCAGGCTCTGCCTGCAGTGTGGGGGAAGTGGGAGCATACGCGTCGGCAACTGTTCCCAATGCAGTGGCGAAGGTCTCGTTCAAAAGGTAGAGAACCTAAGGGTGAGAATTCCTAGGGGTCTGAAGAACGGTTCACGGATACGGGTTCCAGGTAAGGGAGATGGGGAGGCGTTTGGGGGGCCTGCCGGGGATCTGTTTCTGGTGGTCCGAGTTCAACCCCACCCATTTTTTTCACGGCAGGGAAACGACCTTCTGTGCAGCGTTCCGGTCACTGTCGAGGAGGCGATTTTGGGTGCCCAGATCGAGGTGCCGACGGTGGAAGGCAAGGCTCGCCTGAAGATTCCTTCCGGAACACAAAGTGGGCAAAGGTTTCGACTACGAGGTCGAGGTGCTCCTTCGGCAAGAGAGGGTTGTGGAGATCAACTGGTTGAAGTGCAAGTGGTGCTGCCCACCGTTGAAGACGAGCGATCCAAGGAAATTATGCGTGAATTTTCCCAGTTGAACCCCCAGAATCCCAGAGAGAAGATCGGATTGTAAAGGATGGTTTGACGTGGTCGAGAAAAGAGCAGGTTTTACAATCAGTGTCGTCGCCGACAGGTACCAGATTCACCCCCAAACGCTTCGAGCTTACGAGCGTGAGGGCCTGCTCAAACCTGCCCGCACTCAAGGCAATACGCGGGTTTATAGGGAAAGGGATTTGCAGAGGCTGGAGTTCATATTGACTCTGACTCGTGAATTGGGTGTCAATCTGGCGGGTGTTGAGGTGGTTCTCAACATGCGTGACAAAATGGCGAAGATTTATGGCGACAAGGGTTAGGAGATTAGGGACAGGCCCCGGGGGGCCTGTCCCTAATCTCCTAACCCTGCTTCCTTTTCCACCAATTTCAAATTGTCTCGAACCTTCCGGTAAGTGTTTCTGAGCTTCGATTGATGCTGTTCCCGATTGAGATTTTCCTCTAACAAGAGGTCCTTAATCTTTTTTAGGGCCCGCTCGAGTTGGGGAAGAACGGAGGTTGTGAGAGTGGGGTCGTAGGGTGCTCTCACCGTAGGCATTCCGACTTCAGCAAAAACCCTCAAATAGCGTGCAGTGCTCATGTCTGGACAGGTGATTCTTTTTTGTGCGACTTGGAGTTCAAAACCCAGAAAGGTATTGAGAATACGAGGTTCGCATTTGCGGCCGGGCAAAGACACGACACGAGTTTGCCCAGACAGGACCTCTTTCCCATAGGTCCTGCCCAACTTTTCGATCTCCTTTTGAATAGCCGTCTGGTTTTTCACTGTGTCTCTTGTCGTGAACCGTCCGGCATTCTACCAGTTGTGTGTTACGATAGGCGTTTTTTTGAATGATGTTTCTGGCACAAGGATTCTGGAGTTCGGTTCGAGTCCTCATCAGCCAACTCTATGTTTTCATAGTCAGCCTGGGTGGACCCGGTCTTTTTCTTATCGCTCTTGCCGATTCTTCTTTTCTCTCCTTGCCGGAAGGGAATGACATTTTGATTGTGGTGTTGTCCACAGGCCAGAGTTGGCAGTTGATGACGTACTACGTCGTGATGACCACTCTTGGCTCGATCTGCGGATGTGTCTTGCTCTATTCGGTTGGACGCCGAGGTGGAACCTTCTTGCGCAAGCGCTTGAAAGAAGAAAAGATGAAGGAAATGGAGGTTCTGTATCGTCAATGGGGTGTTTGGGCGGTTGTGATCCCTTCCGTACTGCCTCCTCCCACTCCTTTCAAGATATTTGTCCTTTCGGCAGGACTATTCCGACTTTCCTTTTTGAAGTTTCTTCTGTCCGTCGCGGTAGGTCGCAGCATTCGATACTTCATGTGGGGAATTCTGGCGGTGTTGTACGGAGAGTTGGCCAGGGATTTTCTCGAACAGAATCTGCCTGTAGTGGGAACCGTGCTGTTCGCACTTTTTGTCACAGCCATGGTCAGTTATGCCATAATGTGGCTGCGGGCAAGGAGAAGGTACCCTCGCCAAGAGAGAGCATGAAAAGACTGGGAGCGACGATTGGGATACTGATTCTTATAGGTTGCGGCGGTGCAGTCAAGAAGAGAACCCAGGTCGCTACTCCTTCGGCCTATGCATCGGCCCGGGTGGCAAGCCTTGATCAATTGGTGCGGTTGATCAATGAGCGCTACGCTGTAGTGGGAACTCTCTCGGTTTCGAGTCTGAAGGTGGAGTTCGTAGGGGGTTCCATCGAGACCGGATACATCGAGGAATACCGCAGCGCAAAAGCCTATCTTGTGGCCAAAAGGCCCGATTCGATTTACGTGAATATTCTCAATCCTCTGACCAGTTCAACCGTAGTTGCCATGGCGGCGGTCGGAGAGACTTTTCAAATCTGGATACCCGGAGAGAACAAATATCTGACGGGAAGAGCGGATGCCGAGTTCGAAGAAGAAAATCCCATCTTCAATGTTCGGCCTCAGCATCTTTTGGAGGGAATTCTGGTGGAGCGAATTCCTGTAAATAGCTTGCGCTATCGTTATTTTTTGGAAGAGACTGAAGATTCCCAATTCAAGTACTACGTTGTGGGAGTGCTCGACGTCGGAGATGCCTCTCAGGTCGTTCGATTGGTGAGAAAACTTTGGATCGAGCGAAGCACCCTGCATTTGGTTCGCCAGCAGTATTACGATTCCGGTGAACGAGTCAGTTCCATTACCTATGACCACTCGAATGAGATCGACGGTCTGCTGATTCCTTCCGATATTCAAATCGAGAGGGGACGTGAAAACTATCGGATCGCTCTTGAACTGGCCCAAGAAGGCATCAAAGTCAACCCATCGATCAGAGAAGGAGTGTTTGAAGTACCCGTTCCTCCCGGTGCAGAGTTGATCAAAGTGGAAGGGGAGTCCCGTGAAACGGAGAATTTTCTGGGAAGAAAACTTAACCCTATCGGTGAAATCCGCTAGAATCTATGTGACACCGCTAGAATATATGTAACATTAGGACGAAGCATGTTTAAACTGATTGTCTCCAATCTTCGACAGAGGCCCACGAGAACCCTCGTGAGCGTGATCGCAGTGGCATTAGGGGTGGCCTTGCTGCTGGTCAGTATGGGGCTGTCTTACGGTCAACTCGTGGATACAGCCCAGCGAGCCCAGGGAATTGGGGGGGACTTCATCCTTCAGCCTTCGGATGCCTCGCTGATTTTTGCCCTCAACAGCGGCACGATTCCAGTTCGAGTCCAAAAGGTGATTGAAGAGGTCGAGGGTGTAGAAGCGGCAACTCCAATTTTGGCAAAGTTTTTGGGTGATCAATTCCATATTGTTTTTGGGATCGATCCTGAAAGTTTCGGTCGGGTCAATCGGAACCTGAGCTTTGTCGAAGGCGGAAGATTCTCGGGTCCTCGCGAAGTGATCATCGACACGATCTATGCCAACTCCAGGAAAATGAAAGCCGAAGATCCGTTGCAAATCCTGGGTCATCAGTTCACGGTTTCAGGGGTCTTTCGTCAGGGTATCGGTGCGCGGGTGCTTCTTCCGCTGACCACCTTACAGGAGCTCAATGGAACTCCGGATAAGGCGACGATGTTCTTTATCCGGGCCAAAGAGGAAGTCGCACTCGAGCAAGTGTACGATTCGTTGAAGGAAAGGTTTGAGAACTATAAGATCACCAAGGCAGCTGAATTGCAGGAAATCATGATGGACAATACTCCTGTATTCAAGGAGTTTGTGACCGCAATGGTGTGTATCTCTGTCACCATCAGTTTTCTTATTATTCTTCTGGCCATGTACAGTACCATTACAGAGCGGACTCGAGAGATTGGAATCCTGAAATCATTGGGCGCTTCCAAGACCTATATCGTCAGGCTGATTCTGAATGAGTCTCTGTTGATCTGCGTTGCTGGGGTGGGGCTCGGGTTCATTTCGACGTTTATAGCGATTGAACTCCTGGTGGCGGCTTTTCCCACCCTGTCGGTGGCCATCACGCCGTTTTGGCGGGCTACAGCGGCCATAATGGCAGTAACAGGTGGTACCTTGGGAGCCCTCTACCCAGCTGTCAAGGCAGCTGGAATGGATCCCGTGAAAGCGTTGGGCTATGAGTGAAATGATCGGAATCACTCGAAGAAAAAATGTCGTAGTTGTTGAAGACCTGCAGATGGTTTACCGGGTCGGTAAGATCGAGGTCCCGGCTTTGCGCGGAGTAGACTTCAGTGTGAAAGAGGGAGAATTTGTGGCCATCATGGGGCCAAGCGGATGTGGTAAGTCCACATTGCTCCATTTGATCGGTGGGCTTTTGAAACCCACCTCGGGTCGGATCCTTGTCGAAGGCGTCAGCATCGGATCGGTGAGTGATGCGAAAAGAACCGAAATTCGGCGTCACAGGATGGGTTTTGTGTTTCAGAGCTACAACCTTCTGAGTACTCTGACAGCAAAGGATAATATTAAGCTGGCCGAACGACTCCATGGGAACGGTCACTACGAGGATGGGGGTGCTCATCAGATCCTGCGGCTGCTGGGTTTGGAAAACAAGATGGATCACAAGCCCTGGGAACTGTCCGGTGGTGAGCAGCAGCGAGTTGCCATCGCGCGGGCGGTCATTAATCGACCCGCCATCCTGCTCGCTGATGAGCCTACCGGAAGTCTGGACTCGGAGAATTCTCGGATGGTTTTGAGTATGCTTCAGGAACTGCATTCAGTGTGCGGACAGACGATCATCATCATTACTCATGATCCTGAAGCCGCTTCATCTGCGGACCGTATTATTGAGATGTGCGACGGGAAGGTTTTGAACCGTGTTCAGAATATGTTTTACGCTGTTGAAGAGAAGCGTTCTTAGCGCGCTAGCCTGAATGATGCATAGTCCGGGCTAGAGTGAAGGAGTGAACTTGTGTTGCCGACTGTATCGAGAGTCATCTTTTGGACCTATGAACGTGGTGGCTGGCAGTACGACATTATCTCCGCTCTGATCTTAGCCTTCATCTTTTTAACTCCAAGAACAGTCTTTGATGGTTCTGCGTTCTCAAAAGAAGAGGACCCGCCGAAAATCGAACAAAAGGACCAGACGATGACAGAACCAGCGGCGCTTCAGATTCTCTCTGAAGATTCATGATCGAGAAAGGAGAGCTGCTTGGTGAAGCCTTGTAAACGGGTCTTTCTTGTTTGTTTGCTGCTGTTTGTTTCTGTCGTGCACCCCGTTCAGGCGGAAACACCAGAGTCTCTAACTCTGGAGCAACTTTTGACCAAAATCGATCAAGTAGGGACGAGTCTTCGATCTATGAGTTCATCGATTTCACAGAAAAGATGGACCGATATTTTGCAGGAATTCGATCAGGGTGAGAGCGGCCAATTCTTGTTTCTGAAAGAGAAGGATGAGCTTCACCTGCGTAAGGAAATAGCCAAGCCACAGGAAAACACTCTGATTATCAGCGAGGGAAAACTCCTCTACTACCAGCCCAAGATCAAACAGGTGCAGAAATATGATTTGGGTCAGAGGCGTGATCGAGCAGAGTTTCTACTTCTCGGATTCAGTTCCAACAAGCAGGCATTGAAGGAGGCCTATCAGATCCGGCTTGGGGAAAAGGAAACCGTTGAAGGGCGTGAGGCCTATCCGTTGGAGCTGACACCGAAATCACAGTCGCTATCGGCTTATTTTTCTCAGATTGTGCTGTGGATTGACACCACCCTGTGGGTTCCCATCCAGCAGAAGTTGGTGGAGCCCACTCGTGACTACCTGCTCATTCGTTTCGACGATATTGATTTGAATCCCGACATCTCCAAGTCCAGATTTGACTTGAAGTTACCCAAGGATGTTCAGGTGGTAGGCAGTTAAGCCCGGACAATTCATAGATTCTCTACTGCAGCGGCGACAGCATCCGCCCTGACTGCGTGACCCGCAAGCGCGGGTGCCCCCGACCCGCAAGCGGGTACCCCCGGCCTCCTCAACGTACTGCAGAGAGTACGTTTGCGGGGCCCTCGGGGCACCCGCTTGCGGGTCTCGCGTGGCGCAACGCACCCAGGGTCGGCGCTTTCGCCCCTTCGTGACGAGAACCTATGAATAGTCCGGGCTATGAATAGTCCGGGCTTGCGACTTTCGATGGACGCTCCTGGCCTCCGATTTCTGCCCCCTGGCTTCCCGCTTCAGGCTCCCGGCTCTTGACTTCCCGGACCTCCTCCTGCGTCTGATGAGCAATGACCCAGGAGGGTCGTCCTGTCATGCGGGCCCGTGTGTAAAGAATCCGATGAACGACGGTCCAATTGGAAAGGACAGCAATGACCCAGACGACCGGATCCATATAGTAAAAGGAGCCGATGATGAGAAGAACGATCCGCTCGGGTCGCTCTAAAAAGCCGACCTTGCATTGAGGAATGAGAGATTCGGCTCGGGCTCGAGTGTAGCTAGTCAGCACCGATCCCATCATGACCACACCCACGAGCACCACATAGGTCATTCGATCCTCGCTGCCGTACCAGATGATCAGCCCCAGATACATGATCAGATCTGAATAACGATCCATCACCGAATCGAAAAAAGCGCCAAAGGGGGTTTCCGATTGAGTGTTTCGTGCCACCACTCCATCGACCATGTCGAAGAGTCCGGCAATGATCAGGATCACTCCAGCCGTCCCGAAATGGCCTCGGGCGAAGGTATATGCTGTGACGATGCTCATCACAAAGCCCAGAAAGGTGAGGTGATTGGGATTGATGCGAAGGAAAACGAGTATCTTGATGATAGCCGTCAGGATCACTTGGGCGCCGGCGCCGATTTTTTCAGAAATCATTTACTAGTGTCTCGTCCCCTGAATACCATAACGTTTGTGGCGAGCTCGACGGCGTCGAGTTCGCGAAGTGACGACGACGCGATGTTAGTGTACATCACGGAGGAGGAACGACAAAGAAATCGATGCCGTCCCGCCACCACCCTTCGGGCTGATGGGGGTTGCGGGTGATCTCAGCGTCGCTCGTCGTCGTCGATGTCCCTGCATCACCTTCTCCTCGCTCCTTGATCTCCCCTCCCAAGCCCCATCAGCAAACGTCATGGTATTCAGGGGACGAGACACTAAAAAACGTCGAGTTTGATGGTTAGAAACTCCTTGGGGTTCTGGCGGAAATCGTAAAGCAGCTTAACCACCTCGGCAGAAATCTGGTGTAGATTCTCGTACAATTTCTCGTCCTTGGCCAGGAGGCCCAGAGTACCCTCTCCCTGTTGGATGCCGTCTACAAAGGCCGCAAAACGTTCTAATGACTGATCCAGGTTTCGATAAAGCTGATCATCGGTGGACAATTTACCTAACGTTCCATCACCCTGATCCATCCGTCGAGTGATGCTCTCGATGTTGGCTACCATGCTCTCACTCTTCTCGTAAACGGAAGGATCATTGATAAACTTCCCCAGAGATCCCTCTCCTTGGTCAATCTGGGCCAAGACGCTTTGCAGGTGACCGGTGGCCGCGCTGATCTTATCATAGACCTCCTCCTCCTGAACCAGCCGGGCCAGAGTCCCGTGACCTTGTCGGAATTCCTGAATGAGTTGGGTGGCCTGGTCCACCGTCTCGGTGGCTTTGACTACGGCTTCGTTCACATTTTCGTAAAAGGAGGTGTCACCGATAAATTCGCCCAGGCTACCTTCACCCTCGGAGAGCGGTGACAGGATAGTATTAACCTTCTCTGAGAGCAGGGACAGGTTGGCTAAAACGTCGTCCGCACCCGTAATCAACTCCTGAAACCCCGGCTGAGTTGTACCCGTGATGAGGACTACTTGCTGAGTCGAAGTTCCCAACCACCCTTCCGTCTCTTCTTCCAACACGAGAGGAGGCTCGGTGCTCCGCCCCAGGGAAATTTCGATGTATTTATCCCCCAGCAGCCCAATCGAACCCAAAGAGATATTGCTGTCTCTCTTGATCCAGTCACGGTACTCTGACTTGATTTGTGCGGAGACGACGATGTTTTGCAGATTCGCCCGGACCCGGTTTACAGCGTCTCCGGTTCCCTCAAGATCTCTCCTCAGATTGGCTACCCGCTGTTCAAGATCGGCCACTTCTTCCTCGAGATCCCTGACCTGACGAGCCTCTTCACCGTATTGTGCGACCGCCTGATCGTACTCCTCTCTCAGGCCACGCAGGTTTTCCTCGCTTGTGGGAATCTCCTCCTGAAGCCTCTCTACTCGTTGGTTCAAGGCTTCGATTTGTCTGAGTGATACTTGGTTGGATTCGGTGGCAGGTATATCTTCGGACTCCGAAATGCGGACGTCCGTTACATTTCCTACCTCCACGCCGGCTAGAAGCACGAGGTCTCCGGGTTTCAATCCAGAAACGTTGTTCAGGTAAGTCCTCGCGTAAAAGGTCTCCTCAAGCAGGCCTACCGTTGTCCCGATCGTGAAGATCGCTGCACCCAGAATGATGCAGGTGACCAGGACAAAGATTCCTACTTTGAGTTCTGTTAAACTCGGCCTACCTTTCGTTGTCATCTTCGCTCCTCACTGTTTATAGTGCAGACGTTTAGCCCCAGGAAGCCAAGCTCTTCGTTCTCCGCGCCCTTCGATCCTCGACGTAGCTTAGACCACGCCTGCGACGGGAACCGCGGATGAAGTCTTCAAGCCTCAGTGAAAAAGAAGTCACTCGAAAAAGGCATCTGTTGAAGAAAGGCACGGTTCCATTCATTCCAAGAAATCCTGAATATAGCTATCATCGGCTTTTCTCAAGGCTTCGTCGCTTCCCTCGAAAATAATGTTTCCCTCCCTAAGCATTAAGAAGCGAGTGTTGACCAGACAAAGGTTGTCATCTTCGCTTTTGAAGACCACTTCTCCATTGGGTAAAGCTTCAGCGAATTCACTGGCCACTGTCAGGGCTGATTTCAGGTCATGGGTCACAAAGATAGAAGCCACCCCTTCCAGGTCGCGCAGTTTGATCACCAATTCACAAATCGTGCGACTGGTAATAGGGTCCAAGCCGGCCGTAGGGGCATCGTAAAGGAGAATCGGCGGATTTCCAACAAGAGCACGGGCGATTCCCACTCGACGAAGCATTCCCCCCGAGAGCTCTGAAGGAAACTTGTCGATCGCATTGCCCAGCTCGACGAAACCGAGTAATTGTCGAACAACGGCTTCGATTTCCTCCTCACTGTAAGTTTCGGCCTCCCGCATTCGGTAAGCGACGTTTTCACCTACGGTAAGGGAGTCAAAAAGTGCGCCTTCTTGGAAAACCATGCCTATCTTCTTGCGAATCGGCATCAGTTCCGCTTCCTCTAACCGGGTGATCTCCTGATCTTCGATGAATATTCGGCCCGAATCAGGTTTCACCAATCCCAGTACCATCTTCAGTATAGTGGTCTTTCCTGACCCACCTCCACCTAAGATAAATTTTGTTTCAGCCGGCCGAACCTCCATGTTGAAGTCCCTCAGTACAACGTTTTCGTCGAAAGACTTGAACACGTGTTCAAAGCGGATAGCGCTCAATATCTGAACTCCAAAACGATCTTGCTCACGAAGAAGTCGGCAATGATGACCAGGATGGACGCAGTTACCACCGCTTGTGTGGTGGCCCGACCGACACCACGCGTGCCTCCTGTTGTGTTTAGGCCAAAATAGCAACCGATCATTCCAATGATAAACCCAAAAACCACCGGTTTGATCAAGCCTTCCAACGCGTCATTGTACGCAAGTGAGCGCAATGCTGTGTTCCAGTACAACGCGGTATTCAGTCTGAGGGTATAAAAGGAAACAATCCAACCTCCCACTAAACCGAAAAGATCGGCCACCACCGTGAGTAGAGGAAGCATCGCCGTGGAGGCGATCATACGGGGAGCCACTAACTTCTTGATGGGATCCGTTCCCAGCCCCCGCATAGCGTCGATTTGCTGTGTCACCACCATTGAGCCGAGTTGAGAAGCGATTCCCGCTCCTACACGGCCAGCGACCATCAAGGCCGTCAAGACCGGCCCCAGCTCCCTGACTAGGGAAAGGGAGACCAATTGTCCGGTGAGGTTTACGGCACCGAAAGACTTCAGGGATTTCGCGGACTGAAGGGCCAAAACTCCCCCCGTGAAAAAGCCCGTCAGCATGATGATAAAAACAGATCCAGTGCCAATAACTTCCATTTGCCGGAGGATGTCTTCAAAGTAGCGGGGTCTGCGGAAAAGGCTTCTGCCCGCTCGGAAAGACAACAGGGTAAATTCTTGGATTTCGTAGAGGGCTCGATAGAAAAAGCTCATGTGCTTCGGCTATTGTAGTCCGAGGCGGAAAACGTGCTCAACTATTGAGCGGTATTTAGTGCTAAACTGAGTGTTTTTAGGTATTCCACGGTTCTGTAACCTGCCAATGGGAAATGCTCTATGCTTCGATTCCTGACTTCTGGGGAGTCCCACGGAAAAGGACTAGTCTCCGTCATTGAGGGCTTTCCCGCCAATGTTCCTGTGGATGTCTCTTTTATAAATGCGGATCTCAAGAGGCGAATGGGAGGATATGGTCGGGGAGCCCGAATGAAAATAGAGAGCGATCAGATTGAAATTTTCTCCGGGGTAAGACACGGTTCTACACTCGGGTCCCCCATCGCATTCATCGTGCACAACCGAGATTGGGTGAACTGGTCAGAGATCATGTCACCCGAACCGAATCCTGAAGGTGCTGAAAAGAGACGGGTGACGCGTCCCCGACCTGGCCATGCTGACCTGGTCGGGGCATTGAAATACCGATTCGACGACATGCGGAATGTTTTGGAGCGGTCGAGCGCTCGCGAGACCACTTCCCGTGTGGCGGTAGGTGCCTTCTGTAAGCTTCTTCTGCAGGAGTTGGGGATCCGGATCTACAGCCATGTGGTTTCGATCAAGGACATTCGCATCTCCACCGAGCAGCTAGAAGAGGTTTCCAGTGACCTTATTCCGCAAATTGAGTCCTCCGAGATGCGTTGCTCTGATCCTTTGCTGGATGATGCCATGAAAAAGGCTGTCGATGAGGCTATTGAGAAGGGAGAGACGATTGGAGGAACCTTTGAGGTGCGGGCGACAGGTGTACCTCCTGGTCTGGGGAGCTATGTTCACTGGGATAGGAAGCTAGACGGCAGGCTGGCCCAGGCCATCATGTCGATTAATGCCATTAAGGGTGTGGATATAGGAAGCGGGCTTGAGTCAGACCCGTATGGAAGCCAGTTTCATGATGAGATTTTCTATAATGGAGAGAATCGACAGTTCTACAGAAAAACCAATCGTGCGGGCGGAATTGAGGGCGGCACATCGAACGGTGAAGAGATCATCGTGCGTGGAATAGTCAAACCGATTCCTACCTTGCGTCGCCCCTTGATGTCGGTTGATTTTGAAACCAAGGAACCCTTTGAAGCTCAGTATGAGCGTTCCGATACCTGTATTGTTCCAGCGGCAGCGGTGATTGGAGAAGCGATGGTGACCATTGTTCTCGCCCAGGCCGTGCAAGAGAAGTTTGGTGGGGATTCCCTACAGGAAATCAGGAGCAATCTGGAAAACTACTCTTTGGGTCTCAAGGAGATGTAAATGATTCGACCTATCTTGAAGTACGGGGCTCCTGAGCTTGAAACCAAGAGTTCGTCTATTACCCGGTTTGATGAGGAAATCAAGACTCTGGCAGAGGATATGCTGGAAACCATGTATGCCGCTCCTGGCGTCGGGTTGGCGGCGCCTCAGGTCGGGGTCAATCTTCGGCTGATGGTCATCGACATCACGGGAGGAGAGGAGCAAGGTCATCAGATTGTTTTCACCAATCCGGAGATTGCGGAAGAGGAAGGAACCGAGGAGGCTGAGGAAGGGTGTCTGAGTATCCCCGGATTCACAGCCGTTGTTGAACGGCCCGGCAAGGTTCGTGTGGTGGGGCAAGATTTGGAGGGCAACCCCCAGGAGTTGGATGCAGAAGGGCTTCTGGCACGAGCCGTCTGTCACGAGGTTGATCACTTGGATGGAATTCTCTACCTGGATCGTGCATCGGTTTTGAGGCGTGATCTGATCAAAAGGAAGATCCGAAAGCTCGTTCGCGCTGGAGAGTGGTAATGCGAGTGCTGTTCCTGGGAACCCCGGGATTTGCGGTACCTTCTCTTCAGGCACTCCTGAATTTTTCCGATCCGGACCATGAGTTGGTCGGAGTGATTAGCCAACCCGATCGGCCGGCTGGCCGAGGACAGCAACTCACCCCTCCTCCGGTGAAGGTCCTTGCCGAGCAATCCGGTCTTCCTGTGTTCCAGTCCGAGCGTCTGCGCGACGATCCGGATGCCCTGCAGTTCCTGAGAGAAAAAGATCCCGAATTGATGGTCGTTGTTGCCTTCGGGCAAATTTTGACTCCTGAGTTTTTCGATTGCCCGACTCTGGGAAGCCTGAATGTGCATGCCTCACTTCTTCCCAAGTATCGTGGCGCAGCCCCCATCCCCCATACCCTCATCAACGGGGAAACCCAAACTGGAGTCACCATCATGAAAATCGACGAGGGAATGGACACCGGAAGCATCGTCTCTCAGGGCACACTCGCTGTAGATGAAAACATGACGCAAGGAGAGCTGGAGGACCTTTTGGCCCACGAAGGAGCGGAACTGCTCATCCGAACTCTCCCTTCTTATGCGAAGGGAGAAATTGAACTCCAACCTCAGGATCACGAGAAGGCCACCTATGCGCCTCGGATCGCAAGACAGGACGCTCAGATCGATTGGAATCGGTCCGCTCAAGAAATCCATAACTGGATTCGTGCCCTCAATCCGTGGCCGACGGCCAGTGCTCTTTTTGGAGGGATGAAGGTCAAGGTCTGGCGCAGCGTGAGGATGGGAGAAAGCCTGCTCGCTTTGAGCCCCTGCGGCCGACCGGGTGCGATTTTGGCTCTTGGGAAAAGTGAAATCATCATCGAGTGCGGGCAAAAGACGCTTTTGTCTCTAAAAGAGCTCCAGCTGCCGAATCGGGCTCGTGTTTCGGCCCGTGATTTTGTGAATGGCGTGAACCCCAAGGTGGGAGACATCTTTACTTGAGTACCCCACCACGTGCTGTGGCTGTCCGCTTTCTGCGAGATCTTTTTAAACATCACCATCACGTCGACTTCCTTTCTCAGGATGTCGATTTTTTAGACCTGACTGACCGCGACCGCCGCTTGGTCCAGGAGTTCGTGTATGGTGTGCTGAGAAATCGGCGCCTCTTGGATCACTATCTCGGAGAGCTCTCACGAACACCGATTGAGAGATTGGATGAGAGCATCCTCTGGGTTCTGCGGTTGGCCCTTTATGAAATCGAATTTCTTCGTGTTCCCGACCATGCGGCCGTCCACCAGGCGGGCGAGTTGTGCCGGAAGTTTCGTAAGGCTTCCGCCGCAGGATTCGTGAATGCGATACTGCGCAGTTTCCTGCGCGAAAAACCCACACTTCCTGAGGGTCAATCTAAGTATGCGTTGGCCGTTCGGTTCAGCCAACCCGAATGGCTGGTCCAACGCTATTTAGGCCGATACGGAGCCGAGCAGACGGAACACCTGTTGCAAAGGAATAACGAGCCACCCATTCCGGCGCTTTGGGTCAACATCTTCAAGACCGACTTGCAATCCTTTTGCAAGCAACTCGAAAAAGAGCGGATTTCCTACCAAGTCTATCCCCGATTGCCTAATTGCATCACTGTGGATGCCTCAGGTTTCACTCAGCACCGCGCCTATGAGGAAGGTCTCTGTTTCTTTATGGATGTGGCCAGTCAGGAGGTCGCCTATCTTGCCGAGGTCAAGACTCATCGCAGGCTGGCTGATTTGTGTTGCGCTCCAGGGGGGAAATCGTTCCTTTTAGCGTCTCAGAAAGCGGAGGACGCGCAGCTTTGCTGCTGTGATTCCAGCTTTGCACGCCTGAGGGAAACACGGGATCGGACGAAGTTCCTTCGAGTTCCCGATATAAGCTTTGTCCATGCCGATCTCAGGTCAGCTCCACCTTTTCGGAAACCGTTTGACTTCGTACTCCTGGATGTTCCCTGTAGCGGGTTGGGTACATTGCGCTCGAACCCGGATATTCGCTGGAAAATTCAGGAAAGTGACCTGCTTCGTTTTCATTCCAGGCAGGTTTCTCTGCTCCAAAACGGTTTTTCCATACTTCGTCCGGGGGGAGAGCTGATCTATTCAACTTGTTCGACCGAACCTGAGGAAAATGAAACGGTCATCGAGGAGTTCCTGGCCGGGGAACCCGATGCTGCGCTGATCGGTGATTTTCATCGGACCTACCCAGAGCCTCATCCAGGGGATTGCTTCTTTGCCGCTAAAGTGAAACGGGCTCGTTCGTGAAGTTGTGGATTTGTGCTGTCGTTCCGTCGCGCTTCGCGCTCCCGTGCCGTTGTGCTGTTGTGCAGTCGGATGGTACTGCACGAGGAAGCATGCTAAATTAGGTACGAAGAGAGATGACAAAACAACCGCACGACAGGAAGCGCGAAGCGCCCACGCACGACCGCACGACCGCACAACCGCACGACCGTACGAAGCGCGAAGAGCTCATGCACGGCCGCGCGACGGCACGACAGCACAACGGCACGACAGCGCGAGGGCAGGGAAGTACGATCCCTGAACAGGTGCTGATCGTGGGCAAGCTGACCGTTCTGGTGGGAGTTTTGATTGCCGTGGGGCTTTCCAGCGCTTACATGGGAATGCGATTGGCTGTTCGGGGAACAGAAGTGGAAGTGCCCTCGATTATGGGAAGGCCGGTGGGAGATGCCACAGAGATCCTTGACAGGGTCCATCTGAAGCGGGAGGTAATCGGAGAGCGCTTTGACCCGGAGATTCCCAAAGGAGTCGTTATTTCCCAGCATCCTCAACCGGGGAGAAGCATCAAGTCACAAAGAAAAGTTCAGGTGATTCTGAGCCTGGGAACGAAAACGAATCCCGTTCCAGATTTAAGAGGATCTCCCTTAAGGGTGGCACGATTGATGGCGTCACACGCAGGATTCGAACTGGGAAACATCAGTGAGATTTCAATGGCCGACATTCCGGAAGGACAGATTGTCCAGCAATTCCCGCCACCTGACTCGAAGGATCTTCTGAGTCCCAAGATTGATGTCTTGGTCAGTGGCGGATTCCTTTCCCGCTATGTGATGCCCGATCTTACCGGCCGCAGTTTGAATGCGGTACTTCTCTATTTCGAGAAGAATGACTTCAAATCGGGCGACATTCAATATGGGGACTATCCGGACGCTGCCAGAGGTGCGGTGGTCAGACAATTTCCGGAGCCTGGTTACATCTTGACCGAACAAGACACCATTAATTTGGAGGTCGCTCGCTGATGGCCCTTATTGCACCGTCGATTCTTTCTGCAGACTTTCTCAACCTGGGACAGGATATTCGCAACATCCAGGAGGCCGGAGCCCGAATTCTCCACGTGGATGTTATGGATGGTCATTTCGTGCCCAACTTGACCATCGGCCTGCCCGTGATTGAGGCACTCAGGAACAGCACGGATCTTCTTCTGGATGTTCACCTGATGATTTCCAACCCCGAGCAGATGGCCGAAGCTTATATCGATGCCGGGGCAGACTATCTCAGCGTTCACTATGAGACCGTCACTCATCTGGACCTCCTTGTGGAGAGAATCCGTGAGAAGGGTGCCCAGCCGGGGGTGGTTTTAAATCCACACACACCTGTGTTAGTCTTGGACGAAATTCTGAAGAAATGTCACTATATCCTGTTGATGTCGGTGAATCCGGGATATGGGGGCCAAAAGTTTATTTCTGCCAGCTTTGACAAAGTGAGAAAGCTCAAATCTTTGATTGATTCGCAGGGCTTGAATGTCAAGATCGAGATTGATGGGGGCATGGGGCCTGACAATACTGAAGAAGCGGTGAGATCGGGTGTGGATATCGTGATAGCCGGGTCGGCAATCTTCCATGCCAAGAGTCCGAAGGACACTTTTCATCAGATGCAGCGGATTGCGGAAGAAGCTGCAGTATTGAAAGGGAACAATGCGATTTCTGCTTAGGGTATCGGTTTTGATTCTGGCTGGATTTTTGCTCTCCTCGTGTGGGCAGAAAAGTGCGGGTTTGCAGGAGGCAGCTGTTGCTCCGGATACGCTGTTGTTCGAAAATGCCATGCAATTTCTGGAAAAGAGCCAATATACCAAAGCCAGACTTTCCTTCCAGACTTTGATCAATACCTACCCGGACAGTGAACATACACCCGCCGCATTCCTGGCCATAGCCGACTCCTATTACCATGAGGAAGGCACCACCAATCTTTTGCAGGCGGAAGCGCAATATAAGGACTTTATTATCTTTTATCCCACCCATGAGATTGCCGACGACGCGCAAATGAAGATAGCCGCCGTCAATGTGAAATTGATGAGAGCCCCCGGCCGAGATTCGACATATGCGATAAAGGCCGAGAGGGAACTGAAGAATTTCTTACAGAAACATCCGGAGAGTGAGTTGGCTCCGACTGCGGAGGAGTTTTTGTGGGAGGTTCAGGAGAATCTTGCCCAGGGGATTCAGGGAATCGGGGATTTCTATTTCAGTAGGAATTCTCATCTGGCCTCGGAAAGCCGGTATAAAGGCTTATTGGAGAATTACCCGGACTACAGTAGGTTGGACCAGACCTTGTTTCGACTGAGTCAATCGCTGGAGAACTTGGGGCGCATTGAGGAGGCTTCTGTCTACTATTCTCGGGTCGTTTCCGAGTACCCCTTTAGTAAGTTCGCTGGCGATGCGGAACAGCGACTGATCTTGCTTGAAAAGCCGGTACCCCCTGTGGATCCTGTTGCTGCGGCCAAGAATGAGGCTAATCTGAGTCCCGAGAAGGGGTTCTCCCTCATGGCTCCTCTACGCGGGATGAAGGAGGCCTTTACCGGTCGGGAGGATCCCTACGAAGTGGCACGGCGAAGAGTGGAAGAACGCAAGGAGCAGGAAGAGAGCAGCGCTCAGATGGATTCCCAGTCCGACGGCAAGTAATTAGATGCCCCACCTGGTCCTGGCGGAAGACAGCCCAACAATCCGGAAACTGGTTCAGCTGTGCTTCAAGACAGAGGACATTGATGTCCATTGTTTCGAGGATGGGACCTCCACGCTGGAGTATCTCAAGACGGGGCCGGCTGATGTCCTGTTGGCGGACGTAGCCATTCCCGGCCTCGACGGCTATGAATTGTGCCGGGCAGTGAGGCAGAATCCCAAGACGGCGAGTACCCCAGTGATTTTGCTGGTGGGTGTTTTTGATGGTTTTGATGTGCAGAGGGCCGAGCAGGTGGGCTACGATTGTCGGCTGACCAAGCCTTTAGGGGCGTTAGAGTTAGTCGATCTGGTCAAGCGGTTACTCAAAGCGCCGGTTCCTCATACTGGTCCGGCGAAGTCGCCTGAAGGAGAACTCGCTTTTCCCGTTCACTCGGAAACCTGCCCAGGAAATCAACAAACTTTTTTTTCCCTAACCCCCTTCCAATGTCAAGCCCGTCCCACATCCTATACTCGGGACGTGACTCCGCAGGGGGCCGGTCCCAAGCCGCTGGTTGAGGATGACCCAAGATCTGTGCCCCACATCTCTCTGAATAGGCAAGAACTGGATTTTCTGGTCAATAGATTATTCGAGCTGCTGGAACCTGAACTTCGTCGCATGGTGACCCAAGTGACGCGGGATGTTGGGAAACGGGGCGCCGTCTGATTCTGTTATAATCCCCTTTTTTTGTTCGATCCTCTAGCCCGGACTATGCATAAATTCTCTACTGCAGTGCCGAAATCATCCGCCCTGACTGCGTTCCGCTCGGTCACCCTCCTCAACGTACTGCAGGGAATACGTTTGCGGGGGGCGACCATCGCGCGCCTTGTCAGGTCGGCCCTTTCGTCACTTCGTGACGAGAACCTATGCATAATCCGGGCTAGAAAAGGTCACGATTTCAGTGTCTAAGAACCAGACCCCCGCGAAAGCCTACGAGCCGGCCGAGGTGGAAGAGAAGTGGTATCGATGGTGGAAGGAGCAGAGCTTCTTCCAGGCCGATGCTGACTCGGAAAAACCACACTACTCTATTGTGTTGCCGCCACCCAATGTGACCGGCAATCTTCACATGGGCCATGCCCTGAACCACACCCTGCAGGACATCATCGTTCGCTGGAAGCGCATGAAGGGATTCGATGTGCTTTGGCTGCCTGGGACGGATCATGCCGGGATTGCCACACAAAACGTCGTGGAACGGCAGTTGGCCGAGCAGGGGAAGAGACGCACTGATTTGGGCCGTGAGAAGTTCGAAGAGATGGTCTGGGAGTGGAAGGACCAGGCTGAGACAAATATCCTGAACCAGGCCCGGCGGCTCGGTTGTTCGTGGGACTGGAGTCGGAAGAGATTCACTTTGGATGAAGGGCTCTCTCGGGCTGTTCGGGAAGTGTTCGTCCGCCTTTACCGGGACGATCTCATTTATCGGGGTGAATACCTGGTCAATTGGTGTCCGCGTTGCAGCACGGCCATTTCAGATCTGGAGGTGGAGTACAAGCCTTCGCAGGGGAAACTGTGGCACATCCGGTATCCGATTCAAGGGAGCGACGATTTTGTAGTGGTGGCGACAACTCGTCCCGAAACGATGCTGGGCGATACGGCGGTTGCGGTTCATCCTGAAGACGAAAGATACACTCATTTGCACGGTGGGAAAGTGGTTTTACCCTTAATGGATCGGGAAATCCCTGTCATCACGGACGATTTTGTGGAGAAAGAGTTCGGCACGGGAGCGGTGAAGGTCACTCCTGGGCACGATCCCAACGATTTTGAAGCCGGAAGGCGTCACAACCTTCTTCTTCTCAAGGTGATTGGAGAGGATGGGCGGATGACTGAAGCCGCGGGAGCATACGGAGGACTGGACCGTTACGAAGCAAGAAAGAAAGTGGTTTCGGACCTTCAAGAGCAGGGCGTGCTGGTTAAGATCGAAGATCATTCCTACAACATAGGCCTTTGTCAGCGATGTGAAACAGTGGTCGAACCTCTGGTATCCAAGCAATGGTTTGTCAAAGTGAAGCCCCTGGCTGAGGTGGCGGTTCAGGCCGTGGAGAACAAACAGACTGTCTTCGTCCCCGAGAACTACGAACGCGTGTATTTTGAGTGGATGCGCAACATTCACGATTGGTGTATCTCCAGGCAGCTATGGTGGGGACATCGAATCCCTGCCTGGCATTGTGGTGATTGTCATGAAGTCACCGTAGCTATTATGGAACCTTCAGCCTGCTCCCGATGTCAGGGGAGTTCACTCAGACAGGACTCTGATGTCCTGGATACCTGGTTTAGTTCGGCTTTGTGGCCTTTTTCGACAATGGGATGGCCGGATCAGACCAAAGATCTGCAGGTGTACTATTCCACCGATACCCTGATCACGGGTTTCGACATCATTTTCTTTTGGGTGGCTCGCATGATGATGATGGGGCTCCGCTTTATGAAGGCAGTCCCCTTTCATACCGTCCATATCAATGGTCTTGTTCGAGACGAGCAAGGGCAAAAGATGTCGAAGTCTCGCGGCAACGTGATTGATCCACTACACATCATGGATGAGTATGGAACCGATGCCATGCGTTTTACACTGGCCGTGATGGCTGTCCCCGGTACGGACATCCCCTTTTCCATCAGTCGGATGACGGGGTATCGTGCATTCTGCAACAAGATCTGGAATGCGGCTCGCTTCTTGCTGTTGAACCTGGACGAAAAAGAGTCGGTCAGCGAGCAGGAGGTGGATCAGCTGAGGCAGCAAAATCGACTGGATTTGGGGGAGCGTTGGATACTCAGCCGGCTCCAGAGGGTGATCGCTGACACCAACGAAAATCTTGAGAACTTTCGTTTTCATGAGGCCAGCAATAACCTGTACCATTTTTTCTGGCATGAGTTCTGCGACTGGTTCATTGAATTGGCAAAGATCGGTTTCACCAGTGAGGATGTGGAAGAACATCGAAAAACGGGCCGCTTTACGGCCTACGTTCTGGAAAGCTGCCTGAGGCTGTTGCATCCCTTTATTCCTTTCATAACCGAAGAACTGTGGCAGGAGCTTCCCCGTTCCGGGGATTCGGTAATGATTGCCCCATATCCGGAGGCTCACCGGGAATGGATGGATCCAGCGGCTGAAAAGGAGATGGAGGGACTGCAGGATTTGGTGGTCGCCATTCGGACGTCCAGGTCAGAGAACAACATTGATCCACGAAAGAAGATCCCGCTGCAGTTGTTATGCAAGCCAGAGTATCAGAGTTTTCTCGAATCCCAGCTGCACCACATCAGGAACCTGGCCCAGCTGAAGCAGGTGGAATTCGTCTCCAATCTGGAGACAGGAGGACTTCGGGTTGAGGGAGTTTCCCGAATCGCCGACTTCGTACTGATTTTGGACGAGGTCATTGATCTTGAAGCAGACCGCCGACGTCTGAGCCAGCAGATCAGCCGTTCTACAGACAATGTCCAACATCTGCAAAAGCAGCTGAAAAATGTTGATTTCCTCCAAAAGGCTCCTGAGGACGTAGTTGTTGCTGCCCGCCGCCGGCACCAGGAAGCGGTCGAACAGCTCAAGAAACTACAAGCAAAACTGGATGGATTTTCTCAGCCTTGACCCGCTCTTAAAACAAGCCCTTAAAGAAGACTTGGGTCGTGGAGATCTCACCACTGAAGCCATTCTCGAGAGAGCTAGCTCCTCGAGAGGAGGGGCCATCCAGGCTCAAGCTACGGTTTTAGCGAAGGAGAAGTTGATCCTGGCCGGATGGCCTATCTTCCTGCGTATTTTTCAACTTATGGATGCAGTTGAGGCCGAAGTCTATTTTGAGGAAGGTGCCCAGGTGGATAGGGGAACAACAGTGGGCAAGCTGCAGGGTAAGGCCGCCGTACTGCTTCAGGGTGAGCGCGTGGCTTTGAATTTCCTGCAGCGCCTCAGCGGGGTGGCCACTCTGACTCACAAATATGTCCAGTTGGTTACCCACACACAGGCAAAGATTTTGGATACGCGTAAGACCACTCCTTTATGGCGAAGCCTGGAAAAATATGCCGTGAGAAAGGGGGGAGGGCTGAATCACAGATTTGGGCTGTACGATGGAATTCTGATTAAGGAAAACCATGTGGCAATGGTGGCGGGCATTGAAGCGGCATTGGATGCCTGCCGGAGCCAGCTGGAGGTCGAAATTGAGGTGATGAATTTCGAAGAGCTCTCCCAGGCCATCGATGCCGGAGCAGAGAGGGTACTTTTGGACAATATGAGTCCACAAGAAGTTCAGAAAGCGGTCGAAATAGCCAAGGGTCGTTGTGTGCTGGAGGTTTCCGGAGGTGTCCATGAAGGTAACGTGGTGGAATACGCTGAGACAGGAGTTGATTTCATCTCTCTGGGGATCTTGACCCACTCCTCTCCATCAGTCGACTTTAGTGTCTCGCTCCATAAATACGATGACGTTTGCTGATGGGGCTTGCGACGAGAGACACAGAGATCGTCCGCAACCTCCATCAGCCCGAAGGGTGGCGGCGGGACGGCATCGATTCCTTTGTCGCTCCTCCTCCGTGATGTACACTGACATCGCGTCGTCGTCGCTTCGTGAACTAGACGCCGTCGCGCTCGCCACAAACGCCACCGTATTTATGGAACGAGACACTGAGCCTATTGATGAATACCTATGAATCCTGAGACACGCCAAGAGAGCAAACTCTTCAAACAATTCGACTATCTGCACCGTGTGGATTCCACTAACGACTACTTGAAAGCCTTTGTCGATGGAGGTGTGACTCGGATCGTGGTGGCCAGAGAACAGACGTCGGGCAAGGGACGAGGTGAGAACAGCTGGTACTCACCACCCGAGGAAGGCCTCTACTTGTCCTACCTCCTGTATCCCGGCTGGAAGGTAGAGCAGTCTCCCTTCTTGAACATGGTCTCGGGACTGGCGGTGGTTCTGGCCATAAGAGAAGAGAGCCCCGTAGATCTTCAACTTAAACTGAAACGCCCCAATGACATCTTGATTGCAGGAAAGAAAGTGGGTGGAATTTTGATCGAGATGAGTAGCATGGAGGATCGAATGACGTGGGTGATTGTTGGAATCGGAGTCAATCTTTATCAGAAAGATTTTCCCGAGGATTTGTGCCACCCAACATCTCTTGCCCAGGAAGGAATGACGGTCAGCCATCCGCTCGACTTTTGTGACCGTCTCACCCGTCAGTTCGAATGCCTTTACCGGCAGCTTGAAAAGGGGAAGTGGGAAGTTGTGCAGGCCGAGTTTGAAAAGGAACTATGAGCATCTTCAACTATCAGGAACAACCCGGTTATTTCAAGCGGCTCAAAGAGGCGCTGCAGACCACCAAGGATGATCTCGATTATAAGATGAACCAGTTAATGGGAACGGCTGAAAGCCCCGTTACCGAGGATCAACTTCAGGAACTGGAAGAGATTTTGGTCAGCGCCGATATCGGAGTCCAAACAACCCTGGAAATCGTTGAGAAGATTCGCGAGGAGACACGTGGGCAACGAATCATAACTCGCCACAAGGTCATGAGAATGATTCGAAAAGAGATGCTGGATATCCTGAAACCCAGCCAGGATCTATACCATGAGAGTCCTGCGCCATCCCGCCCCTACGTCGTTTTTATTGTGGGGGTGAACGGTGTAGGGAAGACCACCACTGTGGGTAAATTGGCTCACCGTCTGAGTCAGGATGAGAGGAGCGTCTTGATTTGCGCTTCGGATACCTTTCGGGCAGCGGCGGTGGAACAGTTGATGATTTGGGCCGAGCGCACCCAAACGGACATCGTCAAGCAGTCCTCGGGGGCAGATCCGGCAGCCGTGTTGTTTGATGCAATCGCGGCCAGCAAGGCTAGAAACAAGGATGTCCTCCTTGTCGACACCGCCGGTCGACTTCATACCAAAACCCACCTCATGCAAGAGGTGGAGAAAATGAAGCGCATTGCGGGACAACAGGTCGATGGTGCTCCCCACGCGATCTATTGGATCCTAGATGCGACCACGGGACAAAATGGGCTCAATCAAGCGCGGGAATTTTTTGACAGGATTGGAATCACAGGAATCATCGTCACCAAACTGGATGGAACTGCAAAAGGGGGAATCTTGGTCGCCATTGTCAAGGAGCTCAAGATTCCCATACTGTACATAGGGATCGGAGAGGATCAGGAAGATCTCATCCCCTTCTCAGCCGAGGGTTTTGTCGATTCTTTGGGACTGATGGAAGAATATTGACAGGCAGGAGAAGCCGGGCTGCAATCCGCCCTAACCCAAGTTCCGCGGTCCGCTGAGCACAATCCTTTGTTGGTAAGGGGTTATGATTTTTTCAGTCACTACAAATGGGCCGCCGCGTGCCAGGTCTTAACCGGTTTCATGACTTGCGAAGGAACCCTGAGGACGTTGTAGATGTTTCGCTGCTGGCCATCCGGCGTGGTTCCCTTCCGGATGCGGAGAAGGGGGCCCTTCGCTGTGGGCAGGACCACCGTCACAACTTGGTGGGTGCTGAGCTGCTGACGGATGGTCGACCAGGAGGTGTGGATTCCCTCATCCAGGAAGTACTTTTCGATGGAGACCAGCAGGTGGTAGGCCAGCACGCAGAGAAAGATGTGGGCCTGGGTACGGTGCTTCAGTTGGTGGAAAATGGGACGCTCCATCAGCGGGGTCTTCATATCCCGGAAGGCCTGTTCCACACGCGTCAGCAGAAGGTAGGTGCGCCAGATCTCATCGGCGGTCAGATCCTGCCGATCCGTCTTCAGCACGTAGCTGCCGTCGAGCTTCTCCGCGATCGCTTTCTTCTCTGCCTTCTCTTGCCAAACCAGGTTCCGCTTCTGTGCGTCGTATTCGATTCCGAAGTAGCGGGCCACACGGGGATAGCGTTCCTTGAGACGACCGATGGCCTGGTGAATCTTCTCCGTCTTCTTCAGGTGCCCCCGTTGCACCCGGGCCTGGAGCTTCTCTAAGTCGCGGATCAGCCTCTGTTGCTGCTTCTCCCGGATCGCTCGGTCCTTCTGTTCACGACCTTCGCTGCGACAAAGAATGTAGACCTCATCGCCTTTCTTGCGCCGTTTGATCTCGACCCGGCTCTTCTTCTGAAACGGATTCCGGGGGGAAGGGATCCGAATGATCTCTTCCCAGTCGTCTTCCTTCTCCAGCTCCTCTATCCACTCATTTCGCTCCGACTGTCGTCCCGCCACAATGTAGTGATACTGACGCTGCCGGATCTGCTCGAGGTTCTCCTCATAAGCCATGCCGCGATCCACCACCACCGTCGAGCCTACTTTGTGGCCCGTTCGTTTCTCTAACCTATCCAACATCTGATCAACGGTGGCGCGGTCCTGCACGTTTCCGTCAAACACGTCGTGGGCCTTGGGAAAACCCTCCTCATCGAGCACCAGCCCGACCACCACCTGCTTGCAGTCCGGACGTTTATCGCGCGAGTAGCCCCGCTTGGCCTGGGGGTTGGCTTCCGCCTGACCCTCAAAGTAGGTCGACGTCAGGTCGTAGAGATAGACCGTCTCTTCCAGGTTGAAAAGCCTTCTCTCCCGCTCCGCCAGCTCCCGCTCGATCGGCTCCCGATTTGGATGCAGCCGATCCAGGTTCCGATACAGCGCATCCTCCTGCAGCGTCGAGAAGTCCTCTCCCAGAATGTCCCCCATCGCCGTGCGGCGGATCCAGTCGGGCATGGCCCGTTCCGAAAGCGGACAGATCAGCCGGTTAAGCGTCATCGCTTCGCTCAACAGACACCCACGTTGCGACAAGCCCGCACGCCTGAGAATCTCGTCCACCCCCAAGCGCCGCCACATCTGATGTCCAACGTGCACGGGCCCGGCTTCCCGTGCCTCGTCCAATTCAATCCGCTCCACATCGACGGTGACCAGTTCTGCCCCAGGCTCGGGCTCTCGCCGGCGCCGGCCCCGCCGAGCCCTTTGCAGCAGAGTTTGGGTTTTTTCATCGGGAGCTTCCAGCGAAAGCTGGCCGCGCAAAGCCGACTCCAGCTTGTGGGCCAGGGTCAGCCATTCTTCTGGGGGTGCCGGGGCGAGATTGCCCAGAGAGCAAATCGTTCTTTGGCGGGGTCCCTGGGGAGTCTGAACCGACTTCACCAGCAGGTAGTTCGTGTACTCCTTGCCCTTGTAGATGCGACTGGTTTTTCGGATGTACATTAATCACTATATATATCATACCCACCTGACTCAAACAGGACTGTACTTAGTCACGTTAGTCACTATTTTGCCAATCTATCAAGGCGCTCGTTGAAAATAAAGGACTTGCCAACGTCGACCAGGCAAAGTAGGTGAAAATCGTTCAGCGGACCGCGGAAGTTAGGCTAACACGACTTCAGTTTGAGGACTAGTCCTAAGAAAATAAGAGGGTGTCAGGTGGGTTTGCCCTTTTCACAGATCAGCGCAGATTCGCGTCATCCGCGGGGTCATAGGCGTATCGGTAGAAGGAATTGCACGGCCGGAATACTCCGGATCTCCTGCATGACCTCTTCGGAAATCTCGCCGTCTGTATTCACCACTGCCACCGCATGAGTACCATCTCCATCCCGACCCAGTACAAAGGAAGCGATGTTGATCTTGGCCTTACCCAGGATTGTGCCCACCAGCCCGATAACCCCCGGGGTATCCTGGTTTCGGATGAAGAGGATGTGTTCCCCAAGCTCCGTTTCAATGGGGATGCCATCAATGGAGACCAAACGGAAGTTGCCCTTATGTAAGATGGCTCCTTCGATCCACTCGGTTTTCTCTGGAGAGCGTAATTGGATACTGATCAGATTGGAATAGCTGCGCTGCCGGCTGCTCACCGTTTCGATGACTGAAATCTCACGTTCCTTTGCATAGTTTCTGGCATTCACCTGGTTGATTTCTTCCGACAGGATGGGCTTCAGGATAGCCTTTAGAATGTAATTACTGATGGGTTTGTAATTCAACTGGGCGAAATCACCATAGTAGCGGATACCGATCTCTGAGAGGCGGATTTGTGAAACCTGGCTGATGAAAGAACCCAATTTATCAGCTAAACCCAAATAGGGCTGGATCTGTTCCAATTCCTTAGGCGTCATGGAAGGAAAGTTGACTGCGTTGACGATCACTTCATTTTGCAGGTAAGCGGCCATCTGTTGGGCGATGTCGTAACCCACCTTGGACTGAGCCTCCACCGTGGAAGCGGCTATGTGAGGAGTCAGGACCGTGTGCTCTGAAGCGAGAAGTCGAGGGTGAATCTTCGGTTCATTCTCGAAGACATCCAAAGCGGCGCCTCCGAGCTGTCCCTTCTCCAGTGCGTCGGCGAGATCCTCCTCCACCACGAGATCACCCCGGGACGCATTGATCAGGAAGGCTCCTTTCTTCATCAACTTTAAGGTGTCTTTACTGATCATGCCCCTGGTTTTCTCATTCAGTGGAGCATGCAGACTGACGAAGTCAGATTCAGACAAGACTTCTTCTAGAGTTCGGAGCTCGACACCCAGATCGCGTGTGTAGTCCTCACTGACGAAAGGATCATAGGCCAGGACTTTCAGGCGAAAGGACTGTGCGTGTTGGGCCATGATGGAGCCGATCTTTCCCAATCCGAGCAGGCCCAAAGTCTTATTTTGAAGCTCTTGTCCAACAAATGCCTTCTTGTTCCAAACTCCTGCTCGCAATGAAAGATCGGCGAAGGGAACCTTGCGTGCCAAGGCAAGGAGTAAGGCAAAGGCGTGCTCTGCAACACTGATGCTGTTGCCACCCGGAATATTCATCACCACGACGCCTTTGTGGGTGGCCGCTTCCAGGTCGATATTGTCCACACCCGCCCCTGCGCGCCCGATCACGCGAAGTCGTGAAGCTGCCTCGATGACCTCCTGAGTGACCTGCGTTTTACTGCGAACAATCAGTCCTTCAGCGTCACGGATTTCCGACAACAAGACGTCCAACGAAAGGTCGGACTGGTAAACGACTTCAAGGTTGGGTTGTTGCTTCAGATAATCCACTCCCTCTTCCGAGAGTGGATCGGTAATCAAAACTTTCATGATGGTTCGTGAATATACGCCTTCGTATTCCGACCTTTTCCGTGTTCTTGCATACCGGCAGCTTCGATCATGGCGGCCCGAACGCTGCAACCCAGATCAACCTCCCTTCCCATCCTAATGAGGCAGAGTTCGATAGCGGAAAGCACTGAGAAAACATCGAGCAAGTCAAAATAGCCCAAATGGGCAATTCGGACAATCTTGTTCTTCAGTTTACCTTGTCCGCCCGCCACCTTGATTCCGAACTCAACTTCGAGTTTCCTCGCAAGCTCGGCAGCAGCTACGCCATCCGGCGGAAAGGCCGCTGTCACCGCGTTGGCTGGAGAGGAGGAGAGAATCCTGAAGCCCAGTGCCAGAAGCCCTTCTCGCGTACCGCGGGCCATCAACTCGGCATCGGCCAACACGTGATCGGGACCCTGGCGAAGGATTTCCCGGGTTGTTTCGTTCAGGCCCACAACCAATGAAATTGCAGGTGTGAAAGCACTCTGGCCCTTCCGCTGTTGATTCACTTCTTGGAGCAAATCGAAGTAGAAGGGACGCGAGGAGTTGGCTTCGATTTTTTCAATCGCCCTGGGACTCAGCGTCAGGAAAGACAACCCCGGGGAGACAGCAAAAGATTTTTGAGATCCGCTAATGACGATATCCAGTCCCAACTGGTCTGTCTCAACGGGCTGGGTCAATAAAGCCGTGATGGCGTCGACCACGATGAAGACCTTGGGAAATTTGGCGCCAACCAACTGGGCGATCGCCTCCAGATCGTGGGAAGCAGCCGTCGAGGTTTCGCATCCCTGGATCAGAACCGCCCGAATCCCTGGATTGTTTTCCAGCGCTGCACAGATTTCCTCTGCCGAGGCCGCCTCCCCGTATTCCTTCTCAAGAGAGGTGCAGGGAATGCCGTTGCTTTGGCAGATGTTGACCCAACGCTCGCCAAACTTGCCGGTCACGACAGCAAGAGCCGGGTCATCCGGAGACAATAGACTCGACACAGCCGCTTCCATAGCTCCTGTCCCAGAGGACGACAAAATGACGATATCGTTCTCGGTTCTGAAGATCTTCTGCAGATTCTGACGAGTCTCCAGAAACAGCTCGGTAAACTGGGTCGTCCGATGATGAATAAGGGGACGCGACATCGCGAGTTGAGCCTCGGGCATCAGTGGAGTGGGTCCTGGCGTAAATAGTCTCGTTTTGTGCATCGGCAAATGATACTACAAAGAACATAGGTGGAGACATTCGTGCTGTCGAATGGGCCACATAAGATGCCCGCAGGCTAGACGGGCTTGCCCGAAGGTCGGCTGCCTTGACCTGGCGGTCCATTCTTTCCTATCATCGACCCTTCATGTTTCATCCTGTCTGGATCTGTGTGGCTGCTTGGTTTGTTCCTGGTGCCGGCCATCTGTTGCTCAAGAAGTGGGGAAGAGGGATCGCGTTTTTTGCGGTCATCATGGTCTTGTTTGTTTGTGGCTTGGCCATGGAAGGAAGGTTGTTTAGTTTCAGCCTCGGGTTTTTTGGGCTCCTCAAGTTTACGGCAGCTGCTGGAGCTGGATTTCCCTATGTTCTGGGAAAACTGATGGCCTGGGGAGAGGGCAATGTGACCAACTACGGATACGAGTACGGGAACACTTTTCTCTTCACGGCCGGTCTGCTCAACATGCTCATCGTGGTGGATGCCTTTGATATTGCGCGGGGTAGAAAACGGTGAATCATTACATCTCCATCTCCATCGTGTCCGTTTGCATTGCCACAGTTTTCACGCTGATCACGAAAGAGACTCAGGAAGAACGCATCCGCTATTTCCTGAAGCTGTTGGGTTACATGGTTGTGGGCTCGTTTGCGGCTGCTTGGATCATGTACAGTGTTCCATAGTGTCTCGTCCCAGGAATACCTTGACATTTGTGGGACGAGACGCTAGCTTTCGCTACTGGGTGCCGGCCTTTCTCTACGCCGCCCTCATCTTTTTTCTTTCCCATCAAAGCAATCCCCCCGGCGCACAAACCGTACCCGACTATGCAGCCCATTTTTTCGAATACGCCCTCTTTGGACTGACTCTGACCTGGGGAGCGACTTCGGGATTCCACCGGCCTCTAACCTCGAAGAGTGCTCTTCTGTTGGGTGGGATCGCCGCCCTCTATGCGATCGGCGACGAATTCCATCAATCCTTCGTTCCCGATCGAGTGGCATCCTTAGGTGACGTCGGAATGGATGTGTTGGGAGCCACAGCTTTTGTGGGTGTGGTGTGGCTGACGCGAAGGGGAAAGTGGCGCTAGCCGGGATGAGGCACTAATGGATCTCGACAGGTACAAGCGAAAGCGAGATTTTTCCAAAACCCCGGAACCCCGTGGCAAGGGACCGGAATCCGGGCCGGAGTTTCGGTTCGTGATCCAGAAACATCGAGCACGACGCCTTCATTACGACCTCCGACTGGAAATGGAGGGAGTTTTGCGCTCCTGGGCGGTCCCTAAGGGTCCTTCATTGAACTCTTCCCGGAAACGCCTTGCCGTTCAGGTCGAAGACCATCCTCTTGAATATGGTGATTTTGAGGGCATCATTCCCGAAGAAGAATACGGGGCAGGCAAGGTCATCGTGTGGGATCGAGGGACCTACGAGTGTCTGGGGGACGAGATCGATCCCGTTCAAGCCTGGAAAAAGGGGAAACTCGACCTGCGTCTTCACGGCCGAAAGCTCAAGGGGATGTGGTTGCTGATCAAGTTGAAGGCTGACCAAGAAAATCAATGGCTCTTTTTCAAGAAATCGGACGAGTATGCCGACTCGGAGACTGAGATTGTCAAAGAGGCACCCGAGTCCGTCCTTTCGGGCCTGGAGGTGGATGAAGTCCAGGCGGGGGATGCACCCACCTGGCACAGCCGCACGCAGCGATTGCTGGAAGAACTTGAAATTCAACCCCGGGAGATTAAAGGGCAAGCCAAGCCGATGTTGGCCACCTTGATGAGCCAGGTTCCAGAAGGTCCTCACTGGATTTGTGAGCTCAAGTACGATGGAGTGAGAGCCCTGGCAGTAAAAAGGCAGGATCAGCTGCAGCTCTATTCGCACAATCTCAAACCCTTTGAGCGCCAGTTCCCGGAGATCCTGGATGAATTGAAAGAAATCCCTGCCAACTCCTTCTGCCTGGATGGAGAAATCGTGGCTCTCGATGAGGAGGGGCGCTCTCGTTTTCAGTTGCTGCAAAAGCGGCTCGGTCGGGTCAACCGCTCTGCCGTCAGCAAGTTTACGGAAGAGGTTCCCGCCTACTATTTAGTTTTTGACCTCCTTGCCTGTGAGGGATATGACCTGCGGGGCGTGACCCTTGCGGAACGCAAGAAGATCCTCAAGGCACTGGATCCCCAAGGCCGCTTCCTTCGATGTGCGGCCAGTGTCAGCAGCCAGGGTCAAGAGTTCTTGAGCCTGGCCTGTGAGAAGGGTCTTGAAGGGATCATAGCCAAAGATATCACCAGCACCTATCGAGGCCAGCGGAGCCGCCAGTGGGTGAAAGTTAAATGTGCGCAGCAGCAGGAGTTTGTCATTGGAGGCTACACGCTGCCCTCCCGCAGTCGGAAGCACTTCGGAGCACTCCTCTTAGGCCTGTTTGAGCAGGAAAAGTTGGTTTACGTTGGACGAACCGGCAGTGGTTTTGATGAGACTCAGTTGGAACACGTCTATGGCCAGCTGAAGAAAAGAGCACGGCGCAAGAATCCGTTTGAATCGGTACCGAAAGGCCTGAAAATCAAGGCCTGGGTAAAACCCGATTTGGTCTGCCAGGTCAAATTTAACGAGTGGACCCCGAAGGGTTACCTTCGTGCTCCAATTTTTGCCGGTCTGAGGCTTGATCGAGAGCCCAAGGAGTGTCAAAGAGAAATGGGTAAAGAGCCGGAAGAGCAGGCCCAGGATCTCCCCTACGGTTTTCTTTCCAATCTCGACAAGGTGTTCTGGCCCAGCGAAGGATACACAAAGCGGGATCTGGTGCAGTTTTATCATGAGATAGGAGACGTCCTGGTTCCCTACCTGGCCCATCGTCCCATGGTGCTGGAACGGTTTCCGGATGGCATGGAGGGAGAGAGTTTTTATCAGAAAAACGCCCCTGAATTTTTGCCCGAGTGGATCAGTACTGTTAGCGTGAAATCGGACTCAGCCGAGAGAACGATTCGTTATATCCTGTGCAATGATCGACGGACTCTTGTCTATCTGGCCAATCTGGCCTGTATTGCCCAGCACCCCTGGAGTAGCCGTGTCGATCAGCTGGGCTGTCCGGATTTTCTTATCATGGACCTGGATCCGAGTGAGGGAGTGTCTTTTTCGGCCGTCAGCCAAGTTGCACAAAAGGTTCGAGAGATTGCTGAGTCGCTTGACTTGAGAACCTATCCGAAGACATCAGGAGCGACCGGACTCCATATCCTGATTCCGTTGCAACCCCGTTACAGTTATGAGGATGTCCGCAACTTTGCCGAGATTATGGCACGTCTTACAGTGGACGGGTTGGAAGAGATCGCCACCCTGGAGCGGAGTACGGAGAAACGCAAGAACAGAGTGTATGTGGATTATCTGCAGAATGGCCAAGGCAAGACCATCGCCAGCCCTTATTGTTTGAGACCGCGTCCGGGAGCGCCTGTATCGACTCCCCTGGAGTGGAAGGAGGTTAGGCCTCAGCTTCGACCCGACTCGTTTAACTTGAAAACCATCTTCCGCCGCTTGGACCGAAAAGGTGAGCTTTTTGAAGGGATGCTCGAAGATCATCAGTCTCTGCAGAGGGCTTTGAAAAAACTGGAAGAGATCTATGGCCGGGATGATGTAGGGACCTGACAGATGCAGAGCCATTCACCTCCCTCTGAACTTCTATTGGCTCAATTTGAGCGGAGATTGAAAGATCGACCTTTTCGACCTCCTCTATGGCTGAGGGGTGGACATCTTCAGACTCTTGCCGCATCCCTTTTGAAGCGTAACTTTTCTTGGGGATGGGGGAACGCTGAGGACCATCTCGTGGATTTAGGGGATGGATCGCGTGTGCGGTTGACCTGCGCTTGGCAGTCCCCCGGCGTCCCCACCCTTGTGGTCCTGCATGGAATAGGAGGATCCAGCGCCTCCACTTACATGCAGGGGCTTTCCCATAAGGCTCACCGGGAAGGCTGGAACGCCGTTCTCGTGAATCTCTATAACACGAATCTGGAATTGCCGAAGCCCAAAATCTTCCACTCTGGCTCGAGCCGGGAAGTTGGGGAAGTTCTACAGAAATTATCGATGAATCATCAGGTGCAGGAATTCTTCCTGGCAGGAGTCTCGATGGGCGGCAACATTCTGCTCAAATTAATGGGAGAGTGGGGTTCGGATTTTCCCGTTGACGTTCGGGCTGCTGGGTTGATTTCGCCGCTGGTGGATTTGACCACTGCCTGGAAAGTTCTGGAAAGACCCTCGAACTTCCTTTTTCAACATCACTTCGTCAAGAATTTCAAGAAACGCATCAAACGACACCGTTCCAGCTTGAGTCCGTTCGTGGATGTCCAGGCCCTGCTGCGCATTAAAACCCTCCGCCAGTTTGACCAGCTCTTTACGGCACCACTGGCCGGATTTCGCGATGCCTTCGACTACTTTGAACAAGCGAGTGCGCTGCCTTATCTGAAGGATATCCGAATTCCCACCTTGTTGATCCACTCCGACGATGACCCGCTGTTGCCCGGGGAACCGTTTGCTTTTCCAGAAGTCCGCTCAAACTCCTCACTTCTCATCAGCTTGACTCGTCAAGGAGGTCATGTGGGATTCCTGGAACGGACCCGTCAAAGGGATATTGACCGTTTCTGGGCAGAAAATCGCCTGATCGATTTTTTCCGCCTGGCTGCAGGGAAAACCCCGTTGTAGCGGCTGCTCTCAGAGCGGCTTCCCCCTCTTTTCCAACCTTTCTTCCAGACCTGTGATTAGGGTCACTGTCTTGTAATGGAGGTGGTGATAAAAGTGAGCAGGTAGGATGAAATGATAAGACGACTTGTAATAGCACTGTTCTTTTCCTCTGCGGCTCTGGGCCACGGAGGCGGCCTCGATTCCCTGGGCTGCCATCACGACAGGGAGCAAGGCCTGTATCATTGCCACCGGGGCTCATTGGCCGGACAATCCTTTCACTCTAAAAAGGCAGCCCTCGATGCACTGACGAGGGGCAAGACTGCAATTGCTTCCAACCGCAATTTGGACAATGGGATCCCCGATCAGCATACTCCAGCGCCAGTGGAATCTTCGACTGCTCCCTACGATCGCGATCTTTACGGTGGATGGATCGACGCGGACGGGGATTGCCAGGATACCCGGCAAGAGGTACTCATTGCAGAAAGTCTCATTCCGGTTCAGTTTGACTCTCTGGGTTGCGATGTCGTCTCTGGCCAATGGCTCGACCCCTACACAGGCCAGATCTTCACCGATCCCAGCGACCTCGACATTGATCACTTCGTGCCTCTAGCTGAGGCACACCGTAGCGGAGCGAACCGCTGGCCACCAAAGCTTCGACGAAAGTTCGCCAACGACCTATCGTTTCCTGGAAGCCTCATTGCGGTCTCTGCATCGGCTAACAGGTCCAAGGGGGATAGAGATCCGGCAGACTGGCTGCCTCCCAATCCAGCCTTCCAATGCGACTACGTGCGAGCCTGGGTCATCTCAAAGGGCTATTGGCGTCTTGTGATGGATAACAGGGAAAGAAACACGGTCTACTATGTTTTAATGGACTGTGAGCAGCCGGTGCGAGGTCTTTCCCACTAGTAAAGCCCGGACTACGTATAGTACATAATCCGGGCTAGCCCTCGGAGTCACCCCCTCTCGTTCCTTCACAGTTTTTCCTGTTCGAGCGTTATAACAACTGATATGGATGTCATCCCCGCCCATTTTCCCAGCAGGCGACTGTTCGAGTTGGATTGGGAATCTCTTTCTGATCTGGAACTGGTGGCGCTGCTTGTCGGTCCCGGGACTACAGAGAGACGGGCCTTGAGCGATGCCCGAAGGTTGCTCGAAGCAGTGGGTTCCTCTAGAAAATTACAGGAAGCCAGTTATGAAGAGCTGTGCCGGGCCGGTTTGGGCCGAAAGAAAGCTCTGGCTCTGTTGGCAGCTGTACAGCTGTCCCGCCGCTTTCAAAAAATTCCCTTGTTTCCAGGACAGTCCTTTCGCTCCAGTATGGCAATCTTTCGCCATTTTCAACCTCTTGTCCACGGCCTGAAAAGGGAATGCTTCTGGAGTGTGCTTCTGGATAGCAAGAACCGTATCTTGAGAGTGATGCGGATATCGGAGGGATCCCTCGTGGCTTCTTTGGTGCATCCTCGAGAGGTCTTTCGACCCGCCATTCAGGAAGCGGCAGCCAGGATTCTTTTCGTTCACAACCATCCCAGTGGTGACCCGGCACCCAGCCAGGAAGACGTGGAGATCACCCGCCGATTGGTACAAACGGGAAAAATCGTGGGAATCCAAGCCTTGGACCATGTTATCATTGGCGCCCACGCATACTTTAGCTTTGCCGATCAGGGATTACTCGAAGGTGCCGAGGGGGTTTTGCAAAGAGGCAGGTGAAGCCTCTCTGGATTCCGAATGAGCGACCTGCAAGATGTTTCCTTGGGTATCCAGTGGTCAGAAGATCGCCCCTTTCAGTTGGTTGGACTGGGTCTCAACGCGGTGGATTGGATCTGCATCCTCCCTCATTATCCTGGCCACAACAGTAAGGTGCAGATCGATGAAATGTACAAGCAGGGTGGAGGACAAGTCGCGACGGCTTCCGCCCTGTGTGCCCGATATGGTTTGAAGGTTCGTTACGTGGGTCGTGTGGGAGATGACGAAATCGGCAGGTTCTCACTTCAGGACCTCCAAAAGGAGTCCATGGATCTCTCCTGTCTGCAAATCGTTCCCGGTGCGGTGAGCCAGTTCGCCGTAATCCTGGTGGATCGGCCAACCGGCGAGAGAACCATTCTTTGGGACAGGGACCCGGCACTGCACTATGAAAAGGAGGCACTCAAGCGCGAGTGGATCGTGCAGGGACAACTTTTGCATCTTGATGGCCACGATCAGCCGGCTTCCATACAAGCAGCGCGCTGGGCCAAAGAGGTTGGCATGAAAGTTTCACTGGATATCGACAAGGTACAGCCGGGCGTTGAGGAGCTTCTAGCCTTAACCGATTTCTTGATTCCGGGTACCAGTTTTCTCCATGAGTTTTCTGCCCAGGAAGACTGGAGGAAAGGTTTGCGAGCTCTTTCCGAAACCACTTCAGGATTTGTGGCGGTGACGCGTGGAAAAGAGGGAGTGGCGGCGCTCTGGGAGGACGAGATTTTTGAAATTCCCGGAATGGAGGTGAACAGCGTTGATACAACGGGGGCCGGAGATGTTTTCCATGGAGCTTTCCTTTACGGCTTGCTTCAGGGTTGGAGCGTCGGTCGTTGTCTGGGCTTCGCCAATGCGGCAGGGGCCCTTTCCTGTACACAATATGGCGCTCGAGGAGGAATTCCTCCCTTGCAAAAGGTCACTTCCATGGTGGAAGATTAAAGAGAGCCTTTTTCAAAAAATGTGCATCAGAGGAAATATGAAAAGAATTTTATGCATTTTGCTGCTGGCTATTCCCGGATTGAACCTGATGGCCGCCGATCCGGATCCGGAAGAGATCATCAAACGCTTTGCTGCCAAAGAGGCTGAATTCAAGGAGGTGTGGGAGAAATACACTTATACTCAGCGCATCGTGTTTCAGGTCCTCAGCTTGGATGGAGACGTCAGAGAAGAGCAAGAAATGACTGTAGAGGTCTATTTCACCAGTGATGGCAAGAGAAAGACGCGAACGCTTGAGGAACGGGGCCAGCTCAGATCGGTCGGCGTGAGCAAGGAAGACCTGGACGATGCCATTTATCGGCAGCCTTTTGTTTTAACCACCGAGGAGCTCCCCAATTACAGGATTGAGTATCTTGGCGAGAAGCTGATCGATGAACTGTATACCTATGAGTTTGATGTGGAACCCCGCGAAATCAAGAAAGGGCAGCGTTACTTTAAGGGGCGCATCTGGGTGGATGATATCGACTTCCAGATTGTGATGACCCAAGGTAAGGTCGTTCCCGATTACTCAGACAACAAGTTTCCCAGGTTCGAGACGGTTCGCGAGCAGATTGATGGGGACTATTGGTTTCCGACCTGGACGGAGGCAGACGATATTCTTCGATTCGGACAGCGGCAGGTCCGAGTCCGAGAACTCATTACGTATGAAGATTTTAAGAAGTTCGAAGTGAATACCTCAATCCAGTACGGACCGATCGAGGGGGAGAAAGAAGATGAGTGACAGGGGAACCTGACCCCCTGACCCTCTGACCGGCTGACCAAAGCCGGCAGACCGGCTGAAATTCCGAATCTCAAATTCTAAATCTCAAATTCTAAACCTGACCTGGAACGCGCGCGAAGCGCGCCCGGCGAGCTGACCCCCTGACCCGCACGAAGGCACGACAGCACGACAGCACGAACGCACTAGCGCACGCTAGTGCGTTAAAGCGTAGATGATGTAATTGACCCGGAATTTATAGGCCTCGTTAGAGAGCTGAACAGGAACCCAAGCCTGGTCCGACCACTCCCAGAAATCACCGATGTCATTGTTGAAATTGGCGATGACTTGAAGACGCCCGTTTTCATCATCCAGGCCAAAAAAGGTCGGTGCTCCTCTGACGTTATAGGGTGGCGTCATATCCAGAGTTTCGATGGCGTAAAAGCACTGAAAGATAGGGTGCTCTATCGTGAGCTGGACCATATTGCGTTCCGGAAAAACCATCTTCATGCCGCGTTGGAAGTTGGCCCAGTCTCGCGGACCGTCGAAATCGTCGAATATCGCAAAACCACCTCGCTGCAGGTATTCACGGAAGTTCTGAGCCTCCTCCAGGGTGATGTTCCAGGTTCCCGGCTCGCTGAAGTAAAGGAACGGGTAATTCATAATGGCGGGATCGTCGAGCTGAACGATCACATAGGAATCCGGAGTTGTCTCGATACCCGTCACTTCAGACAGGATCTTTAGCAAATTTCGCTCGGCTCGTGGATAGTCATGAGCCCAACCGGGATTCCGGCTCCCAAAAGAGTAGGAGCTAAACTGAACGCGAGCGAACCGGAAGTAGGCAGGATCCAAAGGGTCGTAGGATGGATCATCATCCAAGAGAGGAGCCCGCAAAGTGGCGACGGAGGCTGCAAGAGCGATTAAGCCGACGATGAAGACATATGCTGCTTTCTTGGGCATGCTCGGAGTGAGAGGGGCTTCCACCTCTCTTGCCTTTCCCTTTTTCTCATTATTGTACAGCACCGGACCTGACAACTCTAGTAGGCGAATTGCCTCATCAAAAATCTATTCGAAATGGATACGTTGCCTCATTAAAAAATCTATTCGAAATTGCCTGGCCCTGAGCAGGGGAATAGAAGTGTCCTCCATGAAGGAATGGAGGGCACCAATGAGGTTAACGATGGCAGAAAAGCGTGTATTGATCAAAAGTTTTGCCCCCCCCTACCGGAAGAAGGGCAAGAAGGTGAAGGGGGAAGTGTTGACGGAGTTTACCCAAATGACGGGCTACAACCGCTGCTATGGAGCCTATCTGCTTCGCCACCAGGGCAAGCGGATCCGGTTGAGCCCCAAGCTGGTGGCGGTAGGGGATATCGGCAAGAGAGTACGGCGAGAGCGGGCCCGCAAATACGACCAGAAAGTTCTAAAGGCGCTGACGATGATCTGGGAGATACTGGACTATTTGTGTGGCAAACGTCTGGTCGCGATTTTGCCGGAAGTGGTACCCATTTTACAAAGACATGGGGAACTGAAAGTGGATGCCAGCACCCATGAGCGGTTGATGCAGATCAGCGCCGCCACCATCGATCGGCTGCTGGAGCCCGAAAGGTGCAAGCACCGTCTCAAAGGACGATCCGGAACCAAGCCGGGAACGCTGCTCAAACACCAGATTCCGATCAAGCGTTTCGCCGACTGGCAGGAGGATCGCCCCGGTTTTGTGGAAGTGGACCTGGTGGGCCATGAGGGAGGCCAGGGTCGGGGGGACTACCTTCAAACCCTGGATGTGACGGACGTGTACACGGGCTGGACAGAGGTCCGAGCGGTGCGCAATAAGGCCCAGGTGTGGGTCCTGGAAGCGATGAAGCTGCTTCAGAAGCGCTCGCCCTTCCCTTGGCTGGGGATGGCTTCGGACAACGGCAGCGAGTTCATCAACAAGCACTTGATTCGTTTTTGTGAGCAGGAAAAGATCAGCTTCAGCCGAACCCGCCCCTCGCGCAAGAATGACAACCCTTATGTGGAGCAGAAAAACTATTCGGTGGTTCGGCGGGCCGTGGGTTATGCTCGCTACGAGGGAGAGCGAGAACAGGAGCTGGTGAACGAGTTGTACGATCGGCTGCGACTGCAGATCAACTTTTTCAAGCCGGTCATGAAGATGGTGGCCAAGCAACGTCGAGGGTCTCGGATCTGGAAAAAGTATGATGTGCCGAAAACTCCCTACCGGAGGATCTGCGAGTCCCCTGAGGTGGCGGACAAGATCAAGCGGGAACTGGCCCGAGAGTATGAGAAGCTCAATCCGGCCCAGCTGGCACGGCAGATCGGCTGGCTTCAGAATTGCCTTTTGCTCAAACCGACTCCTGAGCAGAAGAAACGATGGGAAGCGGGCTGGATGTGAAAATCTTTCTCTTGCTGCAGGCTGCGGGTGTTGGGCAAGGGGTTGCCACTCCTCTGGTTGGTGCTTTTTACCACCACTTTTTGCAATCCCTTTCGGATAGATTCTTAGTGAGGCAACGAATACCCTTTGGAATAGATTTTTACGTGAGGCAACGGGGTAGGGGTTCAACGTGGTACCGGGCAAAAATTGAGAATGAGTTTCTGGGGGAGGGTTATGTTACCCTACTGGCCATGGGAGCAGAAACTGATCGGACACTGGCTGTTTTCCTCGACTTTGAAAATCTTGCTCTGGGATTCGAAAAATCAACTCTCAAGAAGCAGTTCCAAATCCAAAAGATCTTGGAACGACTGGTGGAGAAGGGTAGAGTGATGGTGAAAAAGGCCTACTGCGACTGGGGCCGTTTTGGACCCTTTAAGCAGCAGCTTCACGATGCTGCCTTTGAAATGGTGGATATACCGAAGCGAAGTCAAACCGGGAAGAACTCGGCCGATATCCGTCTCTGTGTCGATGCTATGGACCTTTGCTATAGCAAGGATCATATCGATACCTTTGTCATCGTTTCGGGAGACAGTGACTTTTCTCCTCTGGTTTCCAAATTGAAGGAGAATGGCAAATCGGTCATAGGCTTGGCAACCCAGGGTTCAGCCTCGGCCTTACTGATTGAGAATTGTGATGAGTTCATTTTTTACGAAGAACTCGATCAGGTTGCAACGACGCCTCCCCGACTCACCCAAGAAATCTCCAAAGAGAAGCGTCCTGCTTTTCAGCTGTTGATCGAGGCCGTCAGTGCACTGATGCGAGAGAATAAGGACATTCTCTACTCTTCGATGGTGAAGCAGACGATGAAGCGCAAGCAGCCGGCTTTTAATGAAGGCCGCTATGGCTATCGGGCCTTCGGCGAGCTGCTGCAGGACGCTGAGAAGAATGGTCTGGTTGTCCTTCGTGAGGATTCCCGCAGCGGCACCTATGTGGTCAGTGGATTCGGGAAAACCCAGGAAAGAAGGAAGTGACAGCCGGCAGACCGGCTGAAATTCAAAATCACCGGCCGGAGACCGGAAATTCAAAATCCCAAATCCCAAAATTCAAAACGAAGTCTTTTTTTCTATCTTCTATTTTCTGCCCGCCCAGAGCGCGCCTCAATGGACTCGCTTGGTGTGTCCCTTCCAGTAGGGCTCGCGGAGCTCTCGTTTAAGAATCTTCCCGGTGCCTCCCTTGGGCAGGGAGTCGAGGAAGTCAATCCCTTTAGGAACCTTGAACCCGGCCAGATTTGTTCGGCAGTGCTCGATGAGCTTCTGCTCTGAAATCTGCTGGTCTGGCTTTACCACAACCAGGCCTCTGGGTACTTCTCCCCAGGTGGGATGAGGTACGGGGATCACCGCACATTCCAAAACAGCTGGATGAGCCAATAAGGCTTTTTCTACCTCTAGACTGGAGATGTTTTCTCCGCCGCTGATAATAATATCTTTCTTGCGATCCTGGATGAGAACATAGCCTTCCGGGGAGACTGTTGCCATATCCCCGGTGTGGAACCATTCACCCCGAAAGGCTTCCTCGGTCTCATTGGGTCTTTTCCAGTATCCTTCCATGACCATGTCCCCGCGCACCACGATCTCACCCATGGATACGCCATCCCAGGGGAGGTCTCGGTCCTTTTCGTCCAATATTCTCAGCTCCACGCCGGGGATGGGGTAACCGGTCATGGCTTGAATTTCACAACGCCTGTTCTGATCCGCTTTGAGGTAGGTTTTCGGTGAAGCGACCGTAAGGATGGGCGAGGTTTCGGTCAACCCGTAGCCGGCCAGACATTCGCACTGGAAGGTCTGTTCCACCCGGCGAACCAGGTCTGGATGGGCTGCGGCTCCGCCCACCATGATCTTACCTATCGAAGACACATCATATTTCTGGCGGTCCGGATAGTTGATGAGTGCGATGGCCATTGTGGGGACGAGCGAGAAACGTGTGACTTTGTGGCGCTGGATCTGCTCGAAAACCTGTTGGGGTTCGAACTGCTTAAGCATGATGTGCTGTCCTCCGACACAGGTCACATACTGAGGTGTGCCCCAACCATTGACGTGAAACAGGGGGATGGCATGCAGCTGGACATCGCTTTCTTTGATGCCTACAGCGATTGCTGCCTCAAGGGCATGCAAGTAGAGATTACGATGGGTGAGCATAACACCCTTGGCTTGATCGGTGGTGCCTGAGGTGTAGAAGAGCTCAGCCACCGTATCTTCGTTGACCTGTAGAAGGTCGAAATCCAGTTGATCCGGCTGTTGATCCAGCAGTTGATCGTAGACCTCAGTGTCACTCCAATGGGAGTCGGGGTCTGGTTCCAGCAAGACAAACTGCTTCACCGTCTTCAAATGAGGTCTGATCTCTTCCACGATGGGCGCAAAGTCGGGATGGAAAAAGAGGCACTGAGCCTCACAATCATTGAGGATGAAGCGAAAGTCCTGGGTAGACAGACGGATATTCAAAGGTAGGAAGATACAGCGGCCCAGGACAACACCGTAATAAGCCTCAAGAAGATGATGGGTGTTGTAAGACAGGAAAGCGACTCGGGAAGAAGGATCGAGCTTCCAGGAAAGAAGGAGATTGGCCAGGCTGTGACAACGTTGGAAGTACTGTTTATAAGTCCAGGATTGCTCGCCATCCACTACACCTACCTTTTCGCCAAACTGGTCCCGTGCTCGGTAAAGAAACCGAATCTGGGTCAAAGGAACCTTCATTTTGAAACGACGAAAATTTGGTTGGCTAGTTCTTCACTGAGGCTGTGTTCGCTATCATTGATCTTGACGTGGATGGGGCCGTTGAAGGGGCTTTTCTTGAGCACGTTGATTTCCACATCGGGGAAGATTCCTATGGTAGCCAAATAGCGCAACACTTCCGGGTCCCGATCGCTGACGCGGCATACCTTCACCTTCTCACCGCCAGGGGTTTCCCACAGGGGTTGAAGCGGGGGCACTGTAATCTTTCCTTCTTTGGTGGGAATGGGATCTCCGTGTGGATCGATGGTTGGATGGCCCAGAGCCTGATCAATCCTTTCTTCGAACTCTTCGGAAATAACATGCTCCAGTTGCTCAGCTTCAGCATGCACCTTATCCCAACTGTAGCCCAGGACATCTGCAAGATAGAGTTCGATTAACCGGTGATGGCGAAGGATTTCCAAGGCAATGTTTCTGCCTGTCAGAGTTAGAGTCACACCCTGATAAGGTTCATACTCGACCAGCTTCAGTTCGGAAAGTTTTTGCAGCATATTCGTCACACTGGCGGGTGAACAGTTCATCTGCTGGGCCAAATTCGAGGTGGAAACCTTTCCATCGTCCCCGGCGGACTGGTAAATCGCCTTGAGGTAGTCTTCCATCGCCCGACTAATCATGGCCCCGTAATCCCTAGTGTCTCGTCCCAGGAATACCTTGACATTTGTGGCGAGGTATTCCTGGGACGAGACACTAGAGTGATGATAAGTGAGGTCACGTCTGCGAGCGGGGTGCTAGATCGGACTGCAGCAATTTGATGCGTTTGCGGGCGAAATCTGCGTGTCTGCTCACAGGATCCAGGTTGAGATAGGTCTTCCAGTGTGTAAAGGCCGTGTCCCATAGACCTAGTTTCTCACAAGTGGCGGCAAGATTGTAATGGGCATCCGGAAAGTGGGGGTCTTTCTCCAGCGATTTCTGAAAGCATTCCACCGCTTCTTGGATGCAATGGAGTTCATCCAAGGTGTTGCCCAGATTAAAGTAAGCCTTGGCATGATCCGGGTCACAGGCAATAGCAAGCCGGTAACAGCGCTCAGCATCAACGAACAGCTCTTGCAGGTAGTAGACATTTCCCATATTGACGTAAGCGTCCTCAAAGTTCGGATCGAGCTCCACCGCTTTCTGGTAGGCCTCAAGAGCGAGTGGATACGTTTCTTTACTCGAGTCATACCTCAGCCCCTGTTGGAACCAACTTTCCGCTGTTTTTTCGGAATCGAAGTGTTTGACCCGATTCTTCACTTCTTCGGCGAAATCGTCTAAGTCGAACTCGAAAAGCAACTGCCCGGTTTGGGGTTCGATGAAACGGTCTTTGTGACGGATGATGGCATGGAAGCCAAAGACATAAACACGCTTATTGGCCAAGTAGTTGTCCAAACCGGGGAATTTCCTTTTGAGAGATTCAACGCCGTTTCTCATTTTGGTGGCTTGAAGGCCTTGGACAACGAGGCCTTGTGCGGTTTTTAGACAGATCAGGTCCTGAAAATCGTAATAGCTTCTGCCTTTCTTTAAGTTGCTGGGTGTGACCAGCCCGATTCGCTTCCAGTAGCGCAGACGCCCCGTCTTGATTCCCAGGATATTGGAAGCATCTCGGGTGCTGAAGCAGTTCAGCATATTATGCGCGTTTCTTTCTTTGCTTCTCTTCCTTTTGCTGGCCAGCTGCTTTTAGGCCGACACGTGCAGCAGGCTTTTTCCCGGCGGTGGCGTCGAGACTGCGTTTTAAAGCGTCCATAAGGTCCACCACCTTGGCTGGCCTTTTCTTGTCTGCCAGGACAACCTGCTGACCTTCCACCTTTTGCCGAATGAGCTCCAGGAGCCGCGATCGATACCGGTCATCCAGCATTTCCTCAGAAAATTCCTCTCTCAGGTTTTCAATGATCTGCTTGGCCAGGTCCAATTCCTTGGCCTTCAATTCGACCTCAGGAAGCTTTGTCACTTCTTCCATCCGTGTAAACTCCCCCTTATGGAAAAGGATATGGAGCATCAGTCCCTGGTCGGAAAACCCGACGGCTCCGATATATTCCTTTCTGCGCATCACGAAGCGGGTCATGGCTACCGTATCGGTTTGCTGCATACCCTTGAGAAGGAGAAGATAGCCCTTTTCGGTTCCCTCTTCAGGAACCAAGTAGTAGGTTTTGTTGAAGTGAGCGGGTCGCAGTTCCGAACGATTTACGAAAGCGATCACCTCGATGTTTCGGGAGGCTTGACCCTCTGCCTTCTCGAAATCTCCCTTGTCCATGAGCACGTAGTGATCCTTCTCGTGTTCGTAACCTCGAACCAGCTCGTGTCTCTCCAGGTATTGGTCGCAGGTGGAGCAGTAGTACTTCTGATTGACCCGCTGCTGACACTTGTCATGCAGCATGTTGAAGTTGAGGCCTTTGTTTCGCTGGGATGTTTCCAATCGAACGGGAATGGAGACCAATCCGAAGGTAATGGATCCGGACCAAAGTGAAGGCATAATCTCATCTCCTTCAAAAGCCGTGACATTATAGCATAGGGGAGTTGGGGAGAATTTGGGGACAGGCCCCGAATTCGGAGAATCCTTGGGCCTGTCCCCAAATTCTCCCCAACTCCCCTATTTCTCCCACAGAGGCTTTTGGAAACGATGAGTCCGAAGAAATTCCTGAATCTGCCCATGTGTCGCTTCAGTGATGAACCCTTCCTGTAAGTAGAAAGCGGTGACGTCGAGCAGTTTGAAGACCGAATGGACGGGGTATCCTTCCTTTTTCAGGAGTTCAACTCCTCCTTGCTGGCGATCAAAAAACGCGATGATCCTTTGAACGGTGATTCCTTCTCCCTCCAGCTTTTGGAGCGACTTCCACTTGCTCAGACCTGAGGCTACGACATCGTCGATGAGATTGTATTCGCAATGGTCATGATACTTTTTGCCGATCAGGTAAGAGGGTGAGGCCGAACCATAGACCTTCCCTTCATTGCGCAAGAGGAGATAGTGCATGGGAGAGCCCGTTTCTTCCCGGGAAGAGTAGAGTACGGTGGACAAGGCCAGGGGAGTGGCGGTATCCGGCACCCCGATGACCGTCTGCCGGGATTGGGGATTTTGGGTGAGTGCCCGGATCTTCTCAGCGAACTCACCTCCAATCTGCCAGATAAGATCTGCACGCTCGTACAGATTTTCCCTCAAATCCAGGTAAATGGGCGAATGAAGGCCATATTTGGCGAGAATCTCCTTGCCAAACATAACGATTTTGGCTCGCTTGAGCTCGACCAACAGGGCCTTCTGTTTTTGAGTGAGATCCATGGGTACAACAATAGGCTAAGCTTGTTGGAATAACCACTTTGGCTGAAGAGGGCGAAGCCTCTCCGCCTAGATAATACTGTAAACGAGAGCGATTTTCTGCTAGAATAAGCTGGTTCGAAATCATGCGAAACAATCCAAGGGAGCGTCTGCTCAATCTGCACCGCCAGCACGTGAAGGCATGGGAGCAGAAGAATCTGGATCACCTGAGGGACCTGTACAGCGGCGACGCAGTCGTTTTCAACATCATTCCACCGGCCCGTTTTTCCGACTTCAAGACCTTCGAAAATACCTTGCAGCAATATTTTGCTCAGATGAAGGAGCTATCCATTCTGACCTCAAATATCCAGATTGAAGTCCATGGTGACGTAGCATGGATCACTTCACAGTATCTCATGGCCTACCATCAAAATGGCCAGCTCGTCCGACAGAATGGGCGTTGGACAGAAATTTACTATCAGGATGAAGCCGATTGGAAACTCACCCATCTCCACTCTTCTACCGATCCGTTGGAACAGTCTGTCCAGGAACGGGACAAGGGCTCATAGGTGGTCTGATAGAACCCAAACCCGCCAAACTCATCAAAACAGGATATGCGATTCGAGAAAGCAGTGCCCAGTATCAAGATGGTCCACCGGATCATCGGGATGCTGCTCTTCCTGTTCCTTGTGGGCGATCCTCATGTCGCGTCTGCTTCGCCCTTACTGCCCTTTCCTGAGACGGAAGACCTGCTTGTGCTGGATAGCGGGAGTGGGCATCTCCTGCGCGTATCGCCGGCTGGCTCGGTAGGAATCGAAATCAACCGTTCTGAAATCCTGGCACTGACCGGCGGAATTGAAGTGATTTACGAGAACAGGGGAATCGCCTTTGATGCCGCGGGAGCGCTGTATTTTACAGTTTTTACCTCCAGTTCCCCAGGTGGTTTCTTTGGAGGAGATGCCAGTATTCTCAAGAAAACTCCCGCGGGAGTCTTGAGTATTCTCACCTCACAGGCCGATCTTTCGGCAGCGACAGGAAATTCGAATGCAGACGCAGAAGGGATCACCTTCGGCAGTGATGGCTTCTTGTACACGATTGATGATAGTAGCAACGCCCTACTTCGTGTCGATTCGCGCACCGGCAAGGTCAACGTCTTTGTGGACTCAGTCGCCTTCGAGTCCGTAGCCGGTTTAACAACCGTTGCCCTTAAGGGTGGAATCACGGCAGGTCTGGGTGGAATTCTTTATATTCAATCGAACGGCACCCCCACTGCAGTGCTGGCGATCAGTTCCGGGGGGGCGCCTTCCGTCCTGACCAGCGGAAATCCTCTCCAGGCCCTTGATCAATTCATGACTCGTGCCTCAAACGGGGACCTCCTCATCGCTGATGAATCCCCCGATGTCATTCATCGAATGACTCCGGCTGGGGGAGTCAGTACCTTTCTCTCACAGGCCCAGCTGGAAGCCGCCAACGGTGGCGCCGTTACACCAAGAGGTGGAATTGCTTTGGATAGTTCCGGAAACTTCTACCTGGCTGAATCCGGTGTCGGTAATCTTCTACGGTTTGATCCCAGTTTGAATGGGACGGTGTGGATCTCGGGCTCAGTCGTGACGGCTCTGACCGGCGTCCCTCCCAATTTCAATGGGGGAATCGCCTTTGAGCCTGTGGTAACAACGGTCTTACTTGCGAGTTTTACCAATGGCAACAATTCGGCCTTCAACTCGCGCGTCTATCTGTTTAATCCCTCGGCGAAGGTCGGGAACGTGGCCGTCCGAGTCTTCACTCTGCCCCTCATAGGTGGTCTGGCGCAGGAATTGACCACCACAGCGCTGGATCTGGGTAGCCTGGAAGCTAACTCCGGACGCAACATCAAGTTAGCCGAAGACATCCTGACCCCATTGGGCATCGGAATCCCCTACACAACAGACGGTGGAAATCTGACCCTGGAGTTAACGATTCAGGCCCCCGCCGTGCAAGGCACCAGCCAGGTCTTTTCTTCCGGCTTTGGATTTGGAACCTATCCACTTCAGGAGATTCCGTCCACCCCGGGTGCAAGTCCGACCGTATTGGCCGCCAATTTCATGAACGGTAACGATGCGATCTTCAACTCGCGTGTCTATCTCTGGAACCCTTCAACCAGCGCCGGGGAAGTGACGGTGCGCGTCTTTACCCTTCCACTAGGAGAAGATTTGGCTCAGGAGTTGACCCCCACGCCACTGGTACTGGGTACCCTGGAAGCCCGATCAGCGCTCAATATCAAGTTGGCCGAAGATATCCTGGTCCCTCTGGGCGTCTCGCTGCCCTACACAACCGACGGAGGCAATCTGACCCTGGAGTTGACGATTCAGGCCGCCGATGTGAGAGGTACCGCTCAGGTTTTCTCTTCTGATTTCGCCTATGGCACGCAGCCGCTTCAAGTGATCCCGGCAACCTCGGGTACAGGTCCCACCGTCTTGGTGGCCAACGCCAGCAACGGCAGCAGTTCGGCGAACGCCTCGCGTGTTTACCTTTGGAACCCTTCAACCAGCGCCGCAGAAGTGACGGTGCGAGTTTTCACCCTTCCTGTGGCCGAAGGCACCGTCCAGGAATTGACGGTCGAACCGCTGGCTCTGGGCACGTTGGAAGCTCGTTCGGCCCGTAACATAAGGGTGGCTGACGATATTCTGCTCCCTCTGGGGACCGTATTGCCCTATACGACCGATGACGGAAATTTGACCCTGGAGTTCACAATTCAGGCGGCCGATGTGAAGGGTACCGCTCAAGTCTTTTCTTCCAGCTTTGCCTCGGGTACCTACACGCTCCAGTCAGTCCCACCCGTCCCCATTCCCGGTCCCACGCGGCTGGTGGCTAGTTTTACCAATGGTAACGATACGATTTTCAACTCCAGAATCTCTCTTTTTAATCCCTCACTGAGTGAAGGGGACATCACGGTCCGGGTCTTCACACTCCCCTTGAGTAGTGGCACGGCCCAGGAGTTGACCCCCACGCCGCTGGAACTGGGAACTCTGGAAGCCCGATCGGCACTCGACGTTAGATTGGCCGAAGATATCCTGGTCCCGCTTCAGATCACCACTCCCTATACGACGGACGGGGGCAACCTGATCGTGGAGCTGACGATTCAGGCCACCGACGTAACAGGGACCGCCCAGGTGTTCTCCTCCAGTCTTTCCTTGGGTACCTACCCTTTGAAATGATGAATTCCGAATGATGAATTCTGAATTCTGCATTCATCATTTCTCTCGTGTCAGTGCCCTTTGATACAAAGTGGAGGGGCTAATGGGAACACAAGAAAGCTCCCAGTCTATCTCCAGTTTCGCTCATGAAAGCGAGGAGGAGTTGGCTGGTCTTCTCGATTTCTACAGTATCGAATGGCGGTACGAGCCGGTTTGTTTCCCTTTGAGCTGGGATGAGCAGGGTCGTGTCATTGAGAGTTTTACACCCGATTTCTATCTCCCCCAATTTGACCTTTTCGTGGAACTGACCACGATGAAACAGAGGCTGGTCACTAGAAAGAACCGCAAGGTCCGAAAGATGAGAGAGTTGTATCCGGACACCCGGATCAAGATCCTGTATGGAAGGGACTACCGCGAACTCCTCTTCAAATTCGGGGTCATCGAGTGATCTCTTCCTCAAGGAGCAATCGCAAAACCACTCCCGCTGCGGTCAAGAAGGTGGTTTTTGACGAGATGGCCATCTCGACTCGTGTTGAGGAACTGGCATCCGAGATCAGCCGTGATTACGAGGAGAAGGATCCCATAGTGGCGGGCATTCTCCAAGGGGCCTTGGTATTCACCCGCGACCTGGTCAAGAGTTTATCCTTTCCGGTCTCGCCTGATTTTATCCGTATCAGCCGCTACGGCAGGCAATCCCGCACGGGCGAGGTGGAAATTGTCAAGGATTTACAGGAAGACATCCAGGGCAGACACGTCTTGCTCATCGAAGACATCGTGGACACCGGACTCACTCTGAACTACCTGGTTAGAATCCTGCTCGAACGCGATCCAGCTTCTCTGACCATCTGCACTCTCCTGGATCGTACGGAACTGCGCCTTGCTGAGGTTCCCATCAAGTACGTGGGGTTTGATGTGAATGACGAATTTCTCATTGGCTATGGATTGGACTACCGAGAGTACTATCGAGATCTACCCTTTGTAGCAACCATGAATCTGGAGGTCATGGAACATCCCACCGGACGGCTGACAGAAGAAGGCTGCCCCCCTGACCGCTGACCACCTGACCCCCGACCCCTGACAACCAAGAAGGGGACAGGGAGTCGTCAGGGTTGGGGTTTGATCACGAATTCCACTACCATCCAGGCAACCACCATCGCCAGGATGGTCAACCACCCCAGGCTGGAGACGGGCCACTTCCTTTTACGACCCGCCGCTTCCTCTTGCGACTCCTCCCTGTGATAGTAGCGATCATAGCTGTCCCATATTCTCAAGATCGCTGAATAAGTCACAGCCGAGAAGACGGTAAAGACTATCGTGAAGAAAGCAACGAGCCCTAAATAGAATCCCCACGACATGAAGGGATTATATCTGTGAGTCTGGCGCACGCATATGTCAGGTGGTCAGGTGGTCAGGAGTAAGGTGGTCAGGGGTCAGCCGGCCAGGGGGCCGTTTCCGCATTGATCTGAGTTCGGTTCAAACAGTATCATATCAAGTGTGGAAACTGCCGCACCTCCCCATCAATTAGCCACGAAGATCAAGGCGCTTCAAGCCTCCATCGAGCGGGTGATCAAAGGGAAACCTGATGTTGTGGAGATGGCCACCGTTGCTCTGTTGGCGCAAGGCCATTTGCTGATCGAGGATGTGCCTGGTGTGGGAAAGACCACTCTGGCTCATGCCTTGGCCCGGTCCTTCGATTGTACGTTTCAAAGGATACAGTTCACGAGTGATCTTCTCCCCTCGGATTTAACCGGGTCATCCGTTTTCAACCAGCTAGACCATCAGTTTGAGTTTCGCAAAGGACCGCTGTTTGCCAATGTGGTTCTAGCCGACGAAATCAATAGGACGACTCCCAAAACTCAGAGCGCACTCTTAGAGGCGATGAGTGAAGGAAAAGTCACGATAGAGAACAAAACTTACGAGCTTCCCCAACCTTTCGTGGTGATCGCCACTCAGAATCCTATTGAACATCACGGCACCTACCCATTACCGGAGTCGCAGCTGGATCGCTTCTTGATGCGCCTTCAGATGGGCTATCCCAGTCAGGCCGACGAGAAGCAGATTCTCCGCTCTCACATCAGCTACGATACGGCCGACCATCTCACACCGGTGATATCGGCCAAGGAAGTTCAGGAAGCCCAGGAACTGATCGAGAAGGTGGAAGTGGAAGAGACCCTTTTGGACTATCTCATGACGCTGGTAGAGGCTACTCGAAAGAGCGAATACCTAACCCTGGGAGTTAGCCCCCGGGGCGCCATGGCACTGTACCAGGCGGCCCAAGCGAGGGCCTTTTCCCAAGAGCGCTACTACTGTATACCCGATGACTTCAAGCGACTGGCCGTACCCGTCTTTTCACACCGCGTGATCGTCAGCACCAAATATTCTTCTCCCCTGCGAAGCAGTGAAGAATCGGACGCCATTATCCAGGGATTGATCGAGGAAGTGGAGGTTCCACTTTAGTCGCATGCCCGCCTGGGTGCAGATCAAGGGAATCAAAGAGTTCTTCTGGCCTTCTGCTTTTCTGATTTCTGCCTTTATTCTGGCGGTTTTGAGTTCCATGGCCCGGCGCAGTGGGCAATACTACGCCGCCGCTGCTCTGGCCGTCATTTCCCTGATTTTTGCCTTTGTTGTCTGTGTCACGCTTCTCCCCAGACTGGTCGCTCGCCTCAAGTTGGACTTCTTGAACAATCTGCGCTTTTTCCGGTTTACTCACCGGGGAGCCTTTTTCATTCTGATTGTTCTCATTATTTCCTTTGCAACATTCAATACCGGCAACAACTTGCTGGTTCTAATTCTTTCATTCTTGTTGGCTGCTCTGGTGGCCTCCGGGATTGTGGCTAAACTGGTCCTCTTTGGACTCAAAATCAGTCTCAGTGTTCCCAACGGCATCCACGCCAAAAGGAAAGCCATCTTCCTGATCACATTGCACAATCTGAAAAAGGTGTTTCCCTCTTTTGCTCTCAGACTTAAGGGAGAACAACAGGGGGGAGATCTGGAGGATACCGGTTTCTTTATGCAAGAGAAGATCTTCCCCTATGTTCGAGCAGGCGAGAAGCTGAGGTTGCGGCTGCACTGTGAATTCCGGCGCAGAGGAATTTATCCTTTGCAGGGCTTTGGGATCAGGACGACTTTTCCATTCGGACTTTTCTGGCGAGGCAAGAAACTGGATGCTTGTGGAGACATTGTCGTTTACCCTGAACTGTGTGATTTGCATCCTCTCTTTCTCCAACATCCCTATGTCCAGGGAGTGGAGCACGCGAACCGCAGGGGATGGGGCAGTGAACTCTACAATGTTCGCTTGCACCAGCGGGATGACAATGCCCGCTTTGTACACTGGAAGGCTACCGCCAAACTGGCGCGCTTGATGGTGAAGGATTTTGCTCTAGAAAAGGAGCAAGTCCCTTTCAATGTCTTCTTTTCGACCTATTTGCCGGATCGCTCACCCCCCAATCTGGAACAATTTGAAAAGGCGGTATCCTATATCGCCTCTCTCGGCGATTACTACCGAGGGAAGGGGCACAGGTTTAAGTTCAGTTCGGGCGAGTTTGAAGTTGCCGTCAATGGACGAACGGAGGAAATAGAGGGGTTCATGAAATACCTGGCCCAAGTGCAGCCTGCCGAGCGTCCGCATTTAGGCTCCGGGGAGGCGACAGCGCCCTGCATCGTATTTTGGGCCGGGGATGCGGCGCAGCTGGGAGATATTCCTCATGTGGATTATTTACAGTTGTAGCCCGGATTATGCATAGGTTTTCGTAGCGAGGCGTCGAAAACGCCGTCCTGACCAGGCGCGTGGGGGCACCCGCTTACGGGTCGGGGGCACCCGCGTTTGCGGGTCGCGCAGGCAGGGCGGATGGTTTCGATGCCACAGTAAAAAATTTATGCATAATGCGGGCTAGTGTCTCGTCCCAGGAATACCATGACATTTGCTGATGGGTCTTGCGAGGGGAGATCAAGGAGCGAGGAGAAGGCGATGCAGGGACATCGGCGACGACGACGGACACAGAGATTGCCCGCAACCCCCATCAGCCCGAAGGGTGACGGCGGAACGGCATCGATTTCTTTGTCGCTCCTCCTCCGCGATGCACACGACATCGCGTCGTCGTTGCTTCGCGAACTCGACGCCGTTGCGCTCGCCACAAATGTCATGATATTCCTGGGACGAGACACTAGGGAAGCTCAGTAAAAGAGAAGCATGGGTTTTGAAAAGGCTTTCAAACTATCGAGTTATCTTCTGTTGCTTTCGGGTTTTATCGCCCTGTTTGCGAGTGAAGCCCTCGGTCCTGTGGTGACAGCCCTCTACGTTCTGGTGGTGGTGGGGAGTTGGAGTGCTCGAACCCTCTACCTCCCCAATTGGGTTCAATTGATCCTCTTTTTTGTTTTCATAGCCTTCTTTGTGTTTGACGCCCTGACCCTCTCCGATTTTGTGAGCGCTACGGTCCATCTACTGGTCCTGGTCAGTCTTGTAAAGCTCTTTACTCGACAGACGGAAAGGGATTATTTGATCCTCTATTCAGTCTCCTTCGGTTTCCTGCTGTTTGCGTCCGCCTACACCATCTCCATTTCCTTTCTTGCCACACTGGTGCTGTACATATTTTTTTCAATCCTGAGCTTTATCCTTTTCGAGAGCAAGAAGGCCTACGAGGACAATCGATCCGCTTATTTTTCACTGAAAGGCTATGCCCATGTGGCCTTGGGAATCACGGTCCTGATTATCCTGATTGCCATACCCGTTTTCTTAGTGATTCCCCGGGTTTCGCTTGGGTTTTTCGACCTGGATCGGCGTGTGGATGTCCATGTGAGTGGTTTCTCGGACAAGGTGAACCTGGGTGATATCGGACAGATCCTGGTCAACTCGGAAGTGGTGATGCGCGTGAAGCTGGACACTGCGTTGGAAAATGTTTCCCCGAAGCTGAAATGGCGGGGCATTGCTCTGGACTACTACGACGGCAGGAGCTGGTCCAATACAAGAGAAGGTTTTCATCGAATCTATCGAGATGGCAGATATGGAGGAATACTTGTTTCCGGGGATCGCCGTAGCAACGAATTCCTGGTTCAGCAAAATATTCTGCTGGAGCCCTTCAGCAATGTGATTTTTGGGGCGCCTCAGATGGTTTTGCTGACCGGAGACGTCGTTTCGAGAAATTTCCTCTTTGCCGATGGCAATGACTCGATTGGTATTTATCGGCGGGGACGAGGGCCTCTCAAATATGTGGTCTACTCAGACCTGATCACGCGAGAAGAGAAAGTGGCTCATCCTTCGGCGGTTACCGCCATCCCGGAGGCTGCACTTCGGCGTTATTTACAGCTGCCCGATCTGGATCCTCAAATTTACAGGCAGGCGGAAGCAATGACGGAGAACCAAGACAGCCGCCTCGATAAGGCACTGGCCATCGAATATTTTCTGAAGGGAAACTACGGGTATTTGCTGGATAACCAGTCGGCAAAGGCTGAGGATCCTCTTTATGATTTTCTGATTGAGACCAAATCCGGGCATTGTGAGTACTTCGCCACTGCGCAAGCGGTATTGATGCGCAGCATCGGTATTCCCACGAGGGTCGTCAATGGATTTCGGCTGGGAGAATTCAATGATTTCAGCAACTACTTCATTGTCCGACAATCGGATGCCCACAGCTGGGTTGAGGGCTACTTTCCCAACCTGGGATGGGTAGAGTTTGATTCCACTCCCTCAATCGATGCGGTCCAGCCAAGGCTCTCCTTTTCCCGTTCGTTTAACCAGTTCCTCGATGCGATGGATATGTTTTGGACGGAAATCATAACCTTCGATCGAGTGAAACAGATCGGGGTTTTCCGTTCACTCCGTTACAATCTTCGTGACGCCTGGACGAGAATCTCGGACATTTCCCTGGAGCTCACGGAGATCTCCGATCTGGAATGGCTGATTCGACTCAAGGATGGGGGCTTTTCGAAGGTTGTTTATCTTGTCCTGGGCTCGTTGATCGTCGCCATGCTTTGGACCTTCCGTCGATACCGCAGATATTTCCGGGTTCTTTACAGGCAGTGGTTTTTCAAACAGGAAAGCTCGAGGATCGCCCCGGAGTATTACCTGGAGATGCTGGATCTTCTGAATCGAAGGGGATTTGAGAAGCAAGCAGCCGAGACACCTCATGAGTTCGTGAAGAGAATCCAACCAGATTTTGACCCGCTTGAGCCGGCGCTCATCACACAACTTTACTACCGCAATCGCTTCGGGAATATCCCGCTGAAATCCTCAGATCTGTCAGACGTATACGGCTGGTTGAAAGAACTGCGCCGCTAGATTCGGATTACTTATAGATCTCCGGAATGTAGGAGGCACCTCAGGTGCCGAATCTGAAGAGTATCTAGGGATCGAGCGGTTCGGCACCTGAGGTGCCTCCTACATTTCGGAGTGGCACATTCTTTACCAGTGTGGCTTCGGTATATAATACCCTCCGCACATGAGCCGAGTGCCTCGCTTCGTAAGTACCATAAGCGTTTGCTGATGGGTCTTGCGAGGCAAGGTCAAGGAACAAGGAGGAGGCGATGTCTGAGACATCGGCGACGACGAGGGACGCAGAGATTGCCCGCAACCCCCATCAGCCCGAAGGGTGGCGGCGGGAGGCATCGATTTCTTTGTCGCTCCTTCTCCACGATGTACAATGACATCGCGTCGTCGTCGCTTCTCGAACTCGGCGCCATCGCGCTCGTCACAAACGTCATGGTATTTACGAAACGAGGCACTAGGATCGGATTTGTGAGTCTGGGGTGTCCCAAAAACCTTGTCGACAGCGAGGTCATGCTGGGACTTTTGACTCAAAGCGGCAACGAAATCACCACATCCCAGGAGGATGCCGAAGTGATTGTGGTGAATACCTGTGGCTTTATCGAGAGTGCAAAACAGGAGTCTATCGACACTATCCTGGAGATGGCACAACAGAAAATCAAGGGGAATTGTCGCAAACTGATTGTAGCCGGCTGCCTGGTGGAGAGATATCGAAAAGAGCTCCTGGAGCAAATTCCCGAGATCGATGCCGTCATTGGAACCAATGAAATACCTGAAATCCTTCAGGTCTGCGCTGAAGCTCCTCAAACCAATGGTGTCCCTCAATACCAGTCCCGAGAACTGTACCTTTACACCGATTCTGATCCCAGAGTTCTGGCTACTCCCGGTTACAGTGCTTACGTCAAGATTGCTGAGGGTTGTGATCACCCCTGTAGTTTTTGCGTGATTCCGAAGATGCGCGGCCCCTTCCGCAGTCGCCCCATGGACTCCATCTTGAGAGAAGCGAGCAGCCTGGCAAAGCAGGGAATCAAGGAGCTGAATCTCATCGGGCAGGACACCACCATGTACGGCTGGGATTTGGAAAATCGCCGTGGCCTGGCCGAACTGATCCGGGGACTCGGTGAGGTTGAAGGGATCGAGTGGGTCCGTGTGCTCTATGTTTATCCCAACAACGTTTACGATGAGCTTCTGGAAGCGATTGCCCAGACTTCCTCCGCCTGCAAATACATCGACATTCCACTTCAACACGCCTCACGAAGAGTCCTCAAGAGCATGAAAAGAGGTGGAAATCGAAACTCCCTCTCCCGGTTGATTGAGCGGATCCGGCACGGCATACCCGAGGTCGCCATTCGGACGACCATGATCGTTGGGTTTCCTGGCGAGACGGAAGAGGATGTGGATGAACTGATGGGATTTGTCGAAGAGATGCGATTCGATCGGCTGGGTGTCTTTGCCTATTCTGACGAAGAGGATTGTGCTGCCTATCCACTCGACGAAAAAGTTCCCGAGGAAGCCAAAAAGGATCGGAAGAAGCGGTTGATGAAATTACAGGCAGGAATCTCAAGAGAGAAAAATAGCCAAATGATCGGGAAGTGTTTGCCCGTCCTGGTGGAAGGGTTGTCACGAGAAAGCGACTTGCTCTGGGAAGGCCGGTTATCGACTCAGGCCCCTGATATCGATGGGGGTGTGTACTTGAACGACGGAGTCACCGAGCAGACCCGGCCCGGCGACATCGTTCCCGTCCGAATCACCGAGGCTCACGAATACGATCTTGTCGGAACCGTCCAGAACTAAGACGGAAACAGCCGAAGTGGAGGAATGACCTGGATCGTTTCATTCGCGCCTTTGTCACCGGATTGGGCCTAGGTTATCTACCCCTGGCTCCGGGAACCTGGGGCTCTCTGGGGACGCTGCCTCTGGTTTTCGCTGTTCACTGGTTTTTCCCACTTCAGGAAACGATCATTCTGGGCAGTCTCGTCGTCTTGCTGACTGCTCCAGCGGTGATCTTTTCCACCCGATTTTCTCGCTCCGAAGGCCATCCTGATCCGTCCAAGATCGTCATCGATGAGATTTTGGGGCAGATGCTCTGCCTTCTGTTTGTTCCTGTTTCCGCAGTCTCTTTGGGGGCCGGGTTCTTCCTGTTTCGCTTCTTTGATATCGTGAAGCCATTTCCGGCCCGCACCAGTGAGAAGCTACCGGGAGGAATGGGAATCGTTTGCGATGACCTGATTGCGGGTCTCTATGCCGGCCTGTGCTTGAAGCTCTTGATTTGGCTGACAGGCTGACAACAGACAACAGACCAGACCAACTCTAGCTGACAACTGGAACTTGGAACCTGGAACCTTTATAGCACTATGAGAGCGGAAATTATCGCGGTAGGTTCCGAGCTTCTGAGCCAGGCTCGACTCGAAACCAATTCGGTATTCATTACCAAGAAGCTCAACGAGTCCGGGCTAAGAGTCATGCGCAAGTTTGTGGTGGAGGACCGTGAAGAGGAGATCCGAGGAGCTGTGAGGAGTGCGCTTGGAGCCTCCGAGGTGGTCATCCTAACCGGCGGCTTGGGCCCCACCCATGATGACATCACCCGGGAGGTTGTTTCTAAAGTACTGGGACGGGAACTGGCACTGGATCCCAAGATTCTTGAAGGATTGAAAGGCCGCTACCAACGAGTGGGCCTCAAGATGACCGAAAATAACCTGCGCCAGGCTATGGTTCCTGAAGGGGCTGAGTCCATGGAAAACCCCAATGGTACGGCTCCGGGGCTTTTTTTGAGGGAAGGGAAGACGCTTCTCTTTCTTTTGCCGGGGCCCCCCCGCGAAATGAAGCCCATGATGAGCCAGGTCATGGACTTGATTGGCCAATACAAAAAACTCGACCCGCCGCTCAACCGCCGGTTGAAAGTGGCTTCAGAAACGGAGTCTGGAGTCGATTCTGCGATTGGCCCCATTTACACTTCCTATCCTTCAATCGAAACCACCATCCTCTCCTCTCCGGGAGTGATCGAGCTCACTTTTTACTGGATGGGTGAAGCAAACAAGCAGTTGGCCGAGGAGCAACTGGGAGAGTTGGTGGCCCGTGTCGGTGAGAAGCTGGGGGAGTCCGTATTTACCGACCGAGAGGAAGATCTGGAACAAGTGGTGGGACGGATGCTGTCTGAAAAAGGGAAAACGCTGGCTACGGCGGAATCCTGTACAGGGGGCCTCCTGGGAAAGATGCTGACCGATGTGCCGGGCAGCTCCCACTATTATCGGGGCGGGGCGGTTTGTTACAGCAACGAACTCAAGGCGAACCTGGTGGGCGTGAACGAGACTACTCTGGAGCGTTTTGGAGCGGTCAGTGAGCAGGTGGCCGCTCAGATGGCAGTAGGAATTCGTGAGAGCGCCGGTGCTGATGTCGGCCTCTCCGTTACCGGCATCGCAGGTCCGGGAGGTGAAACAGCCCAGAAGCCTCTCGGATTGGTCTTCGTCGGTCTATCCAGTGACCAGGTTCGTGTGAAGAAGATGCGCCTTGGGGGTCCCCGTGAGGCCATCCGTATCCGGGCTTCACGATTTGCCCTGGACTGGCTAAGAAGAAGTCTGCTGTAGCAAAGGTCCAAAAAGTTGGACCAAGATTCTATTTATTGAATGCCTCCCTCCTCTCAACCACGACATGCTGTAGTCACTAAGACGAGTCCTACCAGGCAGGCTATTGGCATCCCTCTTGCTTTGGTTGTGTCGGGTAACACAAGAGCGCATGCACGAACTGCCTGTCGGACAGCCGACAGCTCGGGTTCACTTTTGAAACGTTCCAGCCAGCTCGACCGTCTGGGTGGTTTGATGTTGGACGAATAGTCGAATGAACCAAGAAATCTCTAAGGGAGGACAACCATGAAAAAGACTGACCGCGCAATCCACCAACCCTATTTCCTGAAATTCCTGTTACTTGCCATTCTGGTGACCTTGATCGGATCCTCAACGGCCGCCTACGGCCAGCAATTTTTCGACTCTTTGAGACCGCTCCTAACTTTGGTAACTTCACGCTCTTTCCGTCTCCCAACTCGGTGACCTTCACAGGTGGGTTTACCCAGTCTCAAGGTATTCCTAGCCTCTACGTGACCGGCGTCAAGTCCCTTATGGTCGATCCTGGCAACACCGCCACGATCACCTTTGAAACACCCGCTGCATCGGTGAATCTCTGGTTGAGAGATCAGTTTTCAGGTAATCCGAGCGTCCTCACTGTCTTCGATCAGAACAGTCAAGTCATTAGCATGACCGATGCAACCGCAGGTTTTGTGCAGCTGGTCTTAACCCCAGGGTGTGGGCAATCCATAGGGTCCATAACACTACAAAGCAATGGCACCGGCATGGCGGTGATCGACGATTTCGGTTTCACAGCGGGCCAGACCTCATCAGGCCAGAGTACGACTTTGATCGCCAATTTCGTGAGTGGCAACAGCGATGCTTTCAGCTCGCGGGTCTATCTGTGGAATCTCTCAGCCAGCGCTGGGGAGGTGTGCGTCCGAGTTTTCACACTGCCGGTGACGGGAAGCCCGGCCCAGGAGCTGACCCCCACAGCGCTGAGTCTGGGAACCCTGGCAGCCAGATCGGCACTGAATGTGAAATTGGCCGAAGATATTTTGACCCCTTCGGGGATCACGCTACCCTACACGACCGACGGCGGCGACCTCACCCTGGAGTTTACGGTTCACGCAGCCAATGTAAAAGGGGCGGCGCAGGTCTTCTCTTCCGCCTTTGCCTCTGGCACCAACCCACTCCACGTCATTCCCTCTGCCTCGGCTGGAAGTCCGACCGTTCTCGTTGCCAACTTCATGAACGGCAACAGCGACGCGTTCAATTCTCGGGTGTATCTCTGGAATCCGTCGGCAAGCGCCGGGACAGTGACCGTCCGAGTGTTTACACTTCCTCTGGCCAGTGAGCCGGCCCAGGAGCTGACCGGCGCACCGCTGGATCTCGGCCTTTTGAATGCCAGATCTGCCATGAACATCAATCTCGCTGACGATATTCTGACGCCCCTGCCGATCACAACGCCCTACGTCACCGATGGCGGCAATCTGACCCTGGAGTTTACGATTCAGGCGGCTGATGTGGTGGGTGCGGCCCAAGTCTTTTCCTCCAGCTTTGGCTTTGGAGTCTATCCGGCCCAGAAGATTCCCTCCGTCTCGACTGGAAGTCCGACGGTACTGGTAGCCAACTTCCTGAATGGCAACAGCGATGAGTTCGATGCGCGAGTTTATCTCTGGAATCCGTCGGCGAGTGGCGGGGACGTGACCGTCCGAGTCTTCACACTTCCCATTGCCGGTGGCCTGGCTGGAGTGGCGGGGACGTGACCGTCCGAGTCTTCACACTTCCCATTGCCGGTGGCCTGGCTGACCCCTTCGGAGCTGACTACCACACCGCTAGATCTGGGATCCCTGGAAGCCGAATCAGCACTGAACATCAAGCTGGCCGAAGATATCCTGGATCAGCTTCCGGGGATCACAACGCCCTATAAGACCGACGGAGGCAATCTGACCCTGGAAATCACGATTCAGGCCGCTGATGTGGTCGGTGCGGCCCAGGTCTTTTCCCCCAGCTTTGCCTTTGGTACCTACATGATTCAGGATCCTCCTCCCTCGGGCACAAGTGAAGGTTCTTCTGCCCGCGGTCCTGGTCCAATGCCTGACCCAGGTGGAGATCCTGGTCCAGACCCGTTCGACGAGGAAGATGAGTATTAGGACCCTTGAAGATTCTCCGGTAACGGATAGAATCGAGTTTTTAATCAGGGCTGTCCTCGTCACAGCTGAGCGAGATTGATCGCCTAGTCCTACCGCAGAAAGGAATCAACGATGCATCTTAAGCTGCTGTTCGCTTTGCTATCCCTTTTGATTCTTCCTCTCACCACATTGTTACTGGGTTTTTCAGATGGTCCTCTACCCCAGCTCACGGGGGGCTTTCAGGAAGAGACCTGTCATTCCTGCCACAACAGTTTTCCCCTCAATGAAGGGCGAACTCAAGGAGGCACGTTCTTTCTCAGTGGGGTGCCGGCAAACTACCAGAGTGGGGAATTCTACCCCATTACGGTGGTCATCGGCCAACCGGGACAAAGGCGCTGGGGATTCGAGCTGTCGGTTCGTTCCGCCGATTCAGGAGAACAGGCCGGCCGCCTGGAAACGGTCGATGATCGGACCCAGCTGAAGGAAGCGGAAGGAATTCAGTACATCCAGCACAACTCCTCAGGAACCCAGGAAGGTGTTCTCAACGGTCCGGTGGAGTTTCACTTCAATTGGATTGCCCCTGATCCTTCAGCAGGACTGGTTTTCTTTAACGCCGCAGGCAATGCGGCCGACGGAAGTGGGGATTCGGCCGGCGATTACGTGTACACCGCCGGTGCTTTCAGCAGCGCTTCCGGCAGCGCGCAGACTCCATTGAGTCAGGTTCAGCCGGAGAGGGAACCCAGGCTGCGTCTCAATACCACCTCCCGATTCATGCACCTTCCTGCCCCGGTCGATCTCAAAAAGGGGGACACCGAAACTCATATCGAGCACCGGTTCCTGGAGCCTATCGTCGAGGCGGGATTCGGGCGGGCCTTTGGAATCGATTCGGGCGCCAACATCAATCTGGGCTTGAATCACGCCTTGACCGATGAGATTACGGCCGGAGTAGCCCGCACGCGATTCGGACAAATCGTTGTGTTTTCAGGAGCTTATGAAATCAACACCCGCCAAGAATCCCCCTGGAAGATGTCCTTCCTGGGAGGAGTGGAAGGGGAGGAAAACTTTTGGAATCACTATTCAACCTTCCTTCAGCTGCCCACTTTCTTCGACTACAAGCGACTGCGCACTCATGTGGTTCCTACCATGATCTTCAATTCCCGAAAAGATGAGGAGGTCGCCTTCCGACCCAATCCCATCAACCCGGAGAGCAACAACACTTTCTCACTGGGTCTGGGGGCGGACCTTGCCCTTCATCCCCGGGTTTCCCTGACGGGTGAGTACGTGCCGCGACTCGCCGGCTTTGGGGGCTTCGTAAATGAACGTTCCACCTTGTCCTGGGGTGTGAAGCTGCGCACCCGTGGGCATGTGTTTACCATTCTCTTGAGCAACACCAGGGATTTCACTCCCGCCCGATACGGCGTGAACGCAGGAACCACCGACTTCGCCTTGGGATTTGATCTCTATCGGAAGAGTTGGAAGTGAGTGAGTTCGCGCGCCCGTGCCTTCGTGCTGTTGTGCGGTCGTGCGGTCGTGCTGTCGTGCGGTCGTGGGTTTTCCCTTACTTTCCCAGTCTGGCTGTGAATAATTTGTGGTATTCGGCTCCCTGGGGTTTCAGGATGCTCTGATAGAGGTGGATTTGCGCTGCTTGGATCACGCCGGCCTGCTGATGAGGGCCTTCGGCTTGAAGATATTCGGTCAGTGGACCCAGGTTCTTTCGCGACTTCAGTCTCAACAGAGTCAGGTGAGGATGGAAATCGCGCTTTTCTTGAGGAAAACCCAAGGGATCGACACCTCGTTGGATCTTGCTCTGCAATTTCATGAGCCCATCGACCGGTTCCACACCGATCCAGACCACTCTGGGATTGGCAAGTTGGGGAAAAACGCCGAGTCGGCCCACCTCAAGATTAAGGGGAGCAACCTCCCTTCCCGCCTGCTCCAGAACCTGTGCGATCCCGACGATTTGATCCTCTTCGATATTGCCCAGAAATTGAAGGGTCAGATGGATGGACCGGGTTTTTGCGAACCGTCCTTGCAGGTTCAGTCCCCTGAGCTGCGCCACAATGTCCTGACAACTCTTCAGCACCGACTCAGGGACAGCAATGGCGATGAAGGCCCGCACGGGTAGTTTCCTCCTAGATCCACTATGATACGGAATTTCCTAAGTTTGTGCCGGTGGCTAGGATCGGGGTCAAACGCAAGACAGCACGACAGCACAGCAGCACTAGCGCCCAAAGCCCTCCACGGTGGTATCCTTGTATACTGTCAGCTGTCTGCTGTCTGCTGTCTGCTGTCTGTTGTCTGTTGTCTGTTGTCTGCCGTCCACCGTCTGTTGTCCGAAAGGAGTCAATCATGGCCATCAATCAGGAACTGCTCGACATTCTAGCCTGTCCGGCCTGTAAGGCCGAGGTCAAGCTCACTTCGGATGAAACAGGGCTCAAATGTGTTTCCTGCCACCGGGTTTACCCCATCCGCGACGACATTCCGGTGATGCTCATTGACGAGGCGACGATCGAGTCCCCCGAAGGAACACCATCCAAGTAAATGACAGTGTCTAACTTGCGAGAGTTACAGCCTGAAGGCTCGGGGCCATCCCGTGTTTTGTTCACCAGACTGCGCTCGCTGGGTGACACGGTCCTGATGACTCCCATGCTGGCCGTTATGAAACGTGTAGAGGGTTGGCAAGTGGGGGTCGTCATTGAGAAGCCCTATGATCAGATCTTGCAGGACAATCCCCATATCGATTCTGTCTTTGCGATTGAAAACCATGGGAACAGGTGGATTTCTCGCTTCCGGACGATTGGTAAGATTCGTGCTTTTCGACCGACTCTGGCTGTGGATCTTCACGGGGGTACCACGAGTGCCCTGATCACCGCTCTTTCCGGTGCTCCGAGGTGTGCGGGATACCTTCAAAGCCGCCATTCCTACCTGTACAACGTCAAGGTTCCGGAATCTCGGGAAGTATGGGGCCGGGAGCACGTTCATACGGTTGAGCACCAGCTCTCGATCTTGAAACACCTGGGATTTCCTGTCGAGCCGATCCCACCTCCGGAAGTTCCCATCCCTTCCGGAGATCTCGAGTGGATTAAAGGTCTCCTTGCCGGCAAGGGCGTGGGGGAGGGATTCATTTTGATCCATCCTGCAGCAGCTTTTGACACCAAGCAGTGGGATGCGGACAAGTTCGCCTCGCTGGCCACCCGGCTGGTTGAAACAGGTCAGGAAGTGGTGATGACGGCAGGCCCGGGAGAAGAACCCGTGCTTGAACGGATCCGAGAACGCTGTGCTTCCCCGATTCGGTTTATCGATCCGCTGTCCCTTGGAAAATTCTCGGCCTTGACCTCGCTGTGTAGTCTTTATGTGGGCAATGACACGGGTTCCACTCACATTGTGGCGGCGTTGGGGAAGAAAATTGTTGTCATCTTCGGATCCTCTGATTTTAAGGTTTGGTATCCTTGGAATACGGAGCATCAATTGATCAGGTCGGATTTGCCTTGTATGCCCTGTCCCGGGTATTTCTGTCTTCACTTTGATGAGCCACGCTGTATTCGTTCCATTCCCGTTGAGCCTGTCTTTGAGGCTGTCCAGTCACTGTTATGACCAAGAATAAACAACAACTCCAAAGGATTGTTCAGCAATTTTCAGATCAACCTATCCTGGTGGTGGGGGATCTTATGCTGGACCGGTTCGTGTGGGGCCGAGTCGAGCGGATTTCACCGGAAGCGCCGGTGCCTGTGGTTGAGGTCGTCAAGGAGAGTGTTCATCTCGGTGGGGCTGCCAACGTGGCCTGTAATCTTGCCGTCTTAAAGGCGCGGCCCCTTCTGGTGGGCGTTGTGGGTGGTGATGAGGCGGGAGATCGGCTGGTTGAGGAGCTTCATCGGCAGGAGATCAGCAGCGAAGGCATTGTGCGAGATGATAACCGGGCCACCACCATCAAGACTCGGATTATCGCCCACAACCAGCAGGTTTGCCGGACCGATCGAGAAGACAAGGCACCACTTTCCCAAGGCGCCATGGGGCAGATCAGAGGGGCCTACCAGACCTTTCTCGACCAAGCCCAGGGAGTCATTGTCTCTGATTACGCCAAGGGTGCTTTATCGGCGGCTCTGGTTGCGGATTTGATCCAGGGGGCTCGAGAAGCGAAGAAATTTCTTGCCGTGGACCCGAAAGCAGGTGATTTTTCGGTTTACCGCAGAGCCTCTATTGTTACTCCCAACAAGAAGGAGGCAGTACGGGCCGCTGGGTTGGAGATCGTGGATGAACCGTCGTTTATCCGGGCAGGTGAGAAGCTCTTGGAAGTGACTGCTTCCGATTATCTTCTTATCACTCGCGGGGAAGAGGGTATGACCCTCTTTGAGGGTAAAGAGCACTTCCATATCCCCACCGTTGCTCAGGAGGTCTTCGACGTCAGTGGAGCCGGCGATACGGTAATTGCCTCGCTCACGCTGGCTGTGGCGGCGGATGCCTCGATCCGGGAGGCGGCCATTTTGGCCAACCATGCGGCCGGTGTGGCAGTGGGCAAATTGGGAACAGCCGCCGCCACCGGGGAGGAAATCCTATCCAGCATCGGTTGATCTCACCTTTTGCTTCTGCCGGGAAAGAGAAGACCTTCTCGGATGAGTGGGAGTAGATCGTGGGTTCGTCTGAACAGCAGCAGCGCGGCCAGAACGATGTAGAGGATGGAAACTTCGATACGGATCGCTGGATAGACCAGCTGGGCAGCAAAAAGAGTAAACAGCACAGCCGCTTCCCAGAGACTCATGTTCAGGTTCATTAAGACAACCACGGCAAACATCGATTGGGCTGCGGTGAGCAGAATTTCCTGATCCTGACGCGCATCCAGGGGCATCTGGCCAACCGCTCCCAAAGAGATGCTGTATACCAGGGGAATCGTCCCCACCAGGAGTGTCCATTGATTGACCTTGGACGAAATGAGTGCCCCTATGGCAGCTTGAGCCTGTCCCCGCAAAGTCCACAGCGCGGCGATAATGAACTCCGGAGCCTCAGAAGCTATGGGTGCCAACCACTGCACCAGAAAGTATTCATCAATGCCCAGCAGCGTGCCTGAGGAAAGGAGGGCTTCCGCAAAAGGTTCGGCGCAGGCGAAAATGACCACTCCGGAAAAACCGAACAATGCTACATTGACCAGCCGGCGTTTGCCTTTGGGCAGCTGGCCGATCAGTTGGGCAGGCCCGACGAGTTCCGGTTCTTCAACCTCCATAACGGCTGTGCGCCAGGCATAAGCCCCAAAGATTCCCACCAGAAAGACACAATCGATGAGAGTGAGTTGGTGTTTGAAAGGAATGATGAAGGCATAGAGGGTTGCTAACGTGAGATAAGATATTTCTGCACGATTCCTACGATCCAGATGAATGGCCTTCTTCCTGAACTTAAGGTAAAAGAGAAGGACAATGAATGGCCACCCCCCACCCACCAGCAAGCGATTGGCACCCGTCATGTTGGCAGTGGCGTAATGAACATACTGGGGATCGTGGGCGGCAACCCATGCGAAGTAAAGATCCACGGCATACTCGGGGAGAATGGCAATGAGGGCCAGGATGGCCAACGCCAAACCTCGAGAGACGTCCATCTGTGCCACCTCCGCGGCCCAGGACAGTAAGAACGCCGCTCCCAGAATGCCCAGTCCAAAAATAATCGAATCCAGCCGTGGATCCAGTTGAATGTGGTACCAGCGCATATAGATGGCGGGAAGAGTAATGGCCACGGTAGCAGCAATGAAAAGGCGCATGGGGTGCTCACTTTAGTCTGGGAAGTGAAGGCAGTCAATGAGGTCGTGAGTTATCGGATTCGGCACCTGAGGTGCCTCCCACCTTCAGCTCCGGAGTGTAGGAGGCACCTCAGGTGCCGAATCACCAATGAATTTCCACCAGATCGCCATCTTCCACGAGATAATTTCGTTCCACCATTTGACCGTCAAATCTAGCCTTGCCCCAGACTCGAGCGAACTTGAAATCCCGGGCCAGCTCTCTGTGTACGGTAACAGCCACATCAAAAATCGTGCTTCCCTGTTTCAACACATAGGGAGTGGGATCAGCTTCAGGTTTTTTCCCGGGGGCCTTGGTGTAGACGCGTACGATTTCCAAGGCTTCGAACAGACGCTTGGGAATCTCGCGGAGATCCTCTTCTGACAGAGCGGAGAAGGGCTCCGCCTGAAATTGCTCCTGGTACAGTTCCTGCCAGGCCGAGAAATTGTCCTTCCCCTGAGGGTCGTCGATCTTGTTGCCGAGAACGAACAGGGGTGGGTCTTGGGAGCCATCGAGCACGATGGTTCGATCCTTGAACACAGTTAGGACAAAGTCCGTCTGCATCAGCAGATTGGGGTCGTTCACGTCAAAAAGAAGTAATCCTGCATCAGCTTGCTGGATCATGACCAGCTGCCACGGCTCCAGGGTCTCCGGTGCCAGCGGGGGAGTGTCGACAAGCTGAATTTGAATGTCCTCATAGGTCATCATTCCCGGTAGCGGTTTCTGAGTCGTGAAAGGATACTGGGTCACCTTGGGTTCAGCGCGAGTGAGGTTCTTGAGAAGTTGTGACTTGCCGCTGTTGGGAGGCCCGCACAGGACCACCTGCCCTGCGCCTTCTCTTTCGACGTAGTGAAAGGGTTTTTGGGAGGCTTTCGGCTTCTTTTTCTGGGCCTCTTTACGCAGTCGAGAAAGACGCCGTTTGATGTCGGCCTGCATTTTCTCTGTTCCCTTGTGTTTGGGGATGGCGCGGAGCATCTCTTCGAGTGCCCCGACCTTCTCGGGGTTACTGGAGGCACTTTTGAACTTTTTCTCAGCCTCAAGGTATGCGTGTGTCAAATTGGCCGGCACGAGTCCATTATAAGAGTATACTAGTCATTCATCTATGAAACAGCGCGGCAACATTGATCACCTTTCTCCCTCCTACGATGTGGACGATGAAGCACTTTCTGGAAGAATCGATGACCTCCTGGAAGAGCTCAAGCCCTATCCTCACCTGGATTTGATTCGGGAAGTCCTGGTCACTGGAGCCAAGCTGGCTCAAGAGGGCTGCAGCCGCGGGGAGCTCAAGATTTTGAGGAGTTCCATCAAGGAGCTGCGCTACGCCTTCAAAGTCTTCGCCGACTACCAGGACGTTCCTAAGGTCACAATCTTTGGCTCCTCCCGCTCTCAGCCTACCGATCCGGTTTTCCAGGCTGCGGTCGAATTCGGCCGGAAGATCGTTGAAGATGGATACAAGGTGATTACCGGGGCAGGTGAAGGAATCATGGGGGCTGGACATCTGGGAGCTGGGCGGGCAAACAGTTTTGGACTGAATATCTCGCTGCCTTTTGAGCAGTCTGCTAATGAAACGATTGCCGGTGACCCAAAACTGATCAACTTCCGCTACTTTTTCACCCGAAAGCTCTTCTTTGTCAAAGAATCCAAGGCGGTGGTCTTGATGCCGGGTGGCCTGGGAACTCAAGATGAAGGCTTCGAAACCCTCACCCTCGTGCAAACCGGAAGAAGCGAACCCACACCGATCGTGATGCTGGACGGCCCTGGCGGAACTTACTGGAAGGATTGGCATCAATTCTTCCAAAACCAGCTTCTTGACACTGGCTATGTGTCTCCCGAGGATGAATCCCTCTTCTTCATCACGGACGATGTGGAGGAAGCACGGCGGGAGATTCTAAACTTTTATCATGGCTACCATTCTTCTCGATACGTGGACCACGGACGAAAACTGGTCCTGCGCCTGAACCAATCTTTGTCTGAGGCATCCATCAAGAGCCTGAACGAAGAGTTTCAGGATATTATCCTGGAGGGTTCGATTGAAACCTGTGACCCCTATCGGGAAGAGCAGGATGAACCCGACTTGTTGGAGCTCCCCCGCCTGAGTGTGTCCTTTAATCGCCGCAATTTTGGTCGCCTGAGACAGTTCATCGACCGCATCAATGAGTCTTAGGAGTCACTGAGCTAGCTTGGGTAGGAACTCTCTGGCCGGTGGATAGCCCCCAACGGCCGCCCGACGGATCAGATCCCGGGCCTCATCCAGCTTTTTGGAGCGAAGACGGCTTAGACCCAGATTGTACAGCACTTCCGGGCGTTGATCTCCCAACTGCACGGCCTTGTCAAAGGCGTACTCGGCTTCGGGAAAACGACCTAGATGAGAATAGGACAGTCCCAGCCGGTAGTAGGTGTCCGGGGTCTTGGATTCCGGCAGAATCCGTTCCCATTGGCTGGCCGATTCCTGATATTCGCCCAGGCGATAGAGGGTCGAGGCGAAATTGATTCGGGCCCAGGTTGCGGTAGGCTCGGCCTCCAATCCTGCCCGATACCCCTGAGCGGCCTGGCGGAGATCTCCCAGTTGCTGGTGACAGTAAGCCATGCGCAGCAGGTAGTCAGTTTGGACGTCCTCTTTCATCAGCTCTTGGAGAATCTCCAGGGCGGCTCTCCATTTCTTCTGAGAGAGAAGGTCCAAGGCGTCCTCGAATTTGATCTCCCGCTTTTGAAGCTTAATCTCCGGATCTCCGGGCCGAAGTGCTTCGGCTTTGTCCAGATGACGAAGTGCTTCCTCCTTTTCTCCCAGGGCGTTGAGGCAATAGCTGATCAGTTGTAACAGATCGGGATGTAGGGGATTCCGGGTCTCTACCTGACGGAAGTATTGGAGAGCGCCTGCCCAGTCCTCTTGAATCATTCTCTGATAGGCGGCGATCAGGATGTAGTTGGGGGTTTGAACACCGGATTCCTTCAATAACTGTAGAGCGGAATCCAGGAGACCCCGCTGGACCTGGATCCAGGCGCCTTCCTCCCGGGCAGAGGCTTGGAAAGGATCCTGCTCGAGAATCTTCACATAGAGGTCGAAAGCTCGGCTCTGCTGGCCCAATTTTTGATAGAGGTCGGCAAGAAGCATCATTCCCGTCACGAACTCCGGATGGGCCTGGACGACGGGCTCCAAAATGCCGATCGCCTCGGCTCTCTTTCCTTTGAAGGCCAGGCTCGTGGCCGTGATGTACTTTTCGAAAGCCTGGCGCAGATCGTTTTCCCGCTTGGTTTCCTCTCTTGCCCTTTCTGTCTGACCCAGCTGTTCATAAAGATGGGAAAGTTTTTCGTGATAAAGAGGGTTCTCAGGGTCGGTTTCGGTGGCCAGCTCCAGGTATTCCAGGGCCTGAAAAAGATGACCCGCCAGCCGACGTCTCTCACTCAGTTCAAAAAGCAGTTTCGAGTCCCGCGGTGCCAGTCGATAAGCGAATTTTAACTGTTCGTAGGCCGTCTCTTCTTCACCCTGAGTGTCAAGCAAGAAAGCATAAAGGCGACGAAATCTTGGATCGAGCGGGTTGAGCTCAACCGCATGGCGTGCATGTTCAAGGGCAAGTTCCTCCTGGCCCTGAGCCAGCAGTGAGAAAGCCAAACGGTGATGGGCTTCAAGGTTGTCTGAACTGTGGCTTAGAGATTCTCGAAACAAGGCAACAGCAGAAGAAAAGCGACCCTGCTTCAGTTGAGCCTCTCCGGCATTGCGAAGCGCTTCCGAGTTCCCGGGTTGCTGTTCCAAGGCCTCTTGAAGCAGTGTTTCGCCTTCTCCAAACCGTCCCGAGCGCACCAGTAGACTTCCCAACTGCAGCAGGAGCTCGGGTTGACCGGCGTGTTGATCGAGCCCGGCTTTGAGCAGGCTGATCGCTTTCTCCCACTCATGCTGAAGGACCAGCTGGGAGGCTTGTTGAGTAAACTCCCCCACACTCTGACCTAGAGCAACTCCCAAGCTAAAAGTGAGGATCAGAAAACGAATCAGCACGATCCTTCTATTCTAACGGAGTTGCCGTGCTGGTTCTAGGCTGGATGACCCAGGGATAACCGGTATCGCTGTCGGGCCCGCAGGCTAAACGGGTGCACCCGTTTAGCCTGCGGGCCAGTCTGGAAAGTTTTGACTTAAAGGCATAGACTCAATTCATGCTCCGTTTTGCTCCCTTGCTTCTCTGTTCTCTCCTTTTTTTCTCCTGTAGCTCTCCTCCCGTCAGCGGGAACCCGGTGACCCAAGAGGAGTTCCACCAGCAGCGTGAACAGATGGTGGAGACTCAGCTGAAAAGCCGGGATATTCAAAATGAACTTGTCCTGGAGGCCATGAGAAAGGTTCCCAGACATCTGTTCATGCCTGAATCAATGCGTCAATATGCCTACATCGACAGTCCTGTACCCATTGGTGAGGATCAGACCATTTCTCAGCCCTATATTGTCGGGCTGATGACTCAGACGGTGGATCCCAAGCCCGGGGATCGGGCTCTGGAGGTGGGAACGGGTTCTGGATACCAGGCGGCGGTTCTGGGTGAACTGGTTCAGGAAGTTTTCACGATCGAAATCATCCCTGTTCTGGCGGAAGGAGCCGAAAAGGCGCTTTCCGAGTCGGGTTATGACAACGTGGAGGTTCGTCAGGGTGATGGTTACCAGGGTTGGCCCGAGAGGGCGCCCTTTGACATCATCTTGATCACCGCCGCTCCGGAGGAGATTCCTCAACCCCTCATCGACCAATTGGCTGAAGGAGGAAGACTGGTGGTGCCCCTGGGAGCGGAAGGAACCATTCAAACTCTGACCTTGGTGACCAAGGTGAAGGGAGAAGTCAAAAGAGCCGATATCACGGATGTTCGCTTCGTCCCCATGACCGGAGAGGTCCAGCGGCTTCGTTAGTGTCTCGTCACGCTTCACAGTTGCATGGTCTGGAGTCACCCCGCTTGAGTCAGTGCTTGGATGATGCTCTCCAAGACCTCTCTATTTTGATAATTGATCATGTAACGGAAAATAGTGCCGTCGGAAGCAACGAAGAATAGCGTGGGAAACACGTTTACGTTTCCAAACGTTTCCCAGGTAGCCTGATCGAGGTGGACGTTTGCAAAATGCAGATTGCTCTTCTGAAGATAGGCCTCTCGTTGCTGGTCGGTAGCGATGATCCCAAGGACCTGGTCGGCGTTGAAGCCGATGACCTGGAAGTTAGAGGCGGAATACCGGTGATCCAAGTCAGCCAGAATGGGGGCAATCCGGATACAGGGCGGACAGCCCGTAAACCAGAAGTAAATCAGCACACTTTTTTCCGCCAGATCGGAACGGGTCATCTTCTCATCTTGAAAACTGGTCAGCTCAAATCCGGGAAGGGTTTGTCCCTCCCACCGGGTGACCTGAACCTTGCTACCGCGACTTTGAATGAATGCCTCAATATTGCCCAGCTGGAGGGATTCAATTTCCCGACTGAGAGAACCTCTTTCGAACAAGATAGGCATTCGAAAATCGGACTCCATTATCGTCAGCAGCAGATCCACGGTTTGGGGAGTGATACCAAAACCGGAAGCGATGTGGCTCTGAGTGGGGATCTCCCCCATACTCTCGTACTCCGATTTCAGAAAAGGGGGAATCTGGAAGAAAATTTCATACAAGCGTCCCAGAAAAGCCTTTTCCTCGGAACTGAACCGGTCATCATTGTAGAGTTGAGAAAAGACGAGGGTACCCTCACTCTCGATAATTCGCCCGACACTCTCGAGGACTTTCTCCTCTGTCGCGGACTGGGCGGAGAGAGGCATCAGACAGAAGGGGATAAGGATGAAGACAGTCTTTCGCATCAACAAAGACTCTAGGATGATTTATAGCGTTTCGTCAAGAAATGGTGTGCGAGGTGTTTGAAAACCAGCTAGGAGGGAAATGTGCCGCCCCTCGGGGCTCCGCAGGGTGCGAGCAGAGGAGTCTCTTCTCGCTGGGCCCGTGGGCTAAACGGGTGCACCCGAAGCCCACGGTTCTGTCGTCCCTCTTTAACCTGCAGCCTGAGTGTTTCTGCCTATCTCCCCTGTAACGAAATGGGAAAAAATCGTATGATATAGAGAAAGGATGGAAGCAAGAGTCAAGAAAAAACCTGTTGACAAGGCAGCTCAGGAGGTTATCGATGACCTGCCGTTGCTTTTGGAAGTATTGCCTTCTCACCTTCGGGAGACCCTTGAAAAGGAGCTTGATCTTCAGGACCTGGTAGAAGTTGTAGAGGATTTAGGCCGACAGCCTGAGGCTCGCTTTTTCGATCGTGTCGTCTACCTGGATGATCTGGAGGTGACTCGCCAGGACCTGGACTACGTCACCAGCCGGGTTGGAGCCTTTACCGCGGATAATCGCGCTGGAATTGAGCGCACCTTGCATCGGATCAGCGCCATCCGCAATCGACGCCAGGAGATCATCGGACTCACCTGTCGGGTGGGCCGGGCGGTCACCGGGACGGTAGACATCATACGAGACGTCATCGAAACCGGAGAAAGCCTGCTGCTTTTGGGTCCGCCTGGTGTTGGAAAGACGACGCTTCTTCGAGAAGCGGCGCGTGTTTTGGCAGATGAACTGGGTAAACGAGTGGTTATTGTCGATACCTCCAACGAGATTGCGGGTGATGGCGACGTTCCTCATCCTGGTATCGGCAAGGCGCGCCGCATGCAGGTCCTGTCCCCGGAACTGCAGCATCGGGTGATGATCGAGGCCGTGGAGAATCATATGCCCGAAGTGATCCTCATTGATGAAATTGGAACTCTCGAGGAAGCTCTGGCAGCAAGGACCATTGCCGAGCGGGGAGTGCAGCTGATTGCCACCGCCCATGGGATCACACTCCACAATCTCATCATGAATCCAACTCTTTCCGATCTCCTGGGAGGGATTCAGGCCGTGACTCTCTCTGATGAAGAAGCTCGGAGAAGAGGAACGCAAAAAACGGTGTTGGAACGGAAGGCTCCACCCACCTTCGATAATCTGGTCGAAATTCAACATCGGGATCGTCTGGTGATCTACCATGACAGCGCGACCGTAGTGGACCGATTCCTGGCGGGAGCCCGATTTCACCCTGAGATCCGCGTTCGCGGTGCCAGTGGGAGTGTCCAGATTAAAGAAGTTCCCCAAGGCGGGACGCAGGAATCGAAGGCGCCGTCAGGGCAGACGGATTTTCGAAGCAAAGCGGAGATGGTACGGATTTACCCCTTAGCCGTCAGCCGGACTCGCTTGGAAAAGGCGATCAAGGAATTGGGAGTACCGGCACGGGTAGGAGATCAACCAATCCATGCGGACGTTATTCTTAGCCTCCAAGCCCAAAAGAAGCGTCAGCCCAAAAAATTGCAGGAGGCGCTCAATGAGGGTGTGGAATTCTTTGTCATTAAAAGTAACACGCTAACCCAGATTAAGAATTTCTTGAGAAGTTATTTTCGCGATGTCCTGCACCCTGAGGACGATTTTGCTCCTGATTTTGGTTTCGCCATCCAGGAGGCGGAGGATGCTGTGATCAGAGTTCAACGCAATGTTGAACCCGCCGAGCTGTCTCCTCAGAATTCTTACATTCGACGCTTACAGCACGAACTCGTCCATGAGCATGGGCTTTATTCTCAAAGTAAGGGGAAGGCGTCTCTTCGCAGAGTGGTGGTGTTTCCTCACTCCTCCTCTGAAATCTGAGCGCCGATGGAGCTCAGTCGCTCTGCCACCCTTTCATATCCTCGCTGAATCACTTCAACATGTTCGATGGCGGTGACGCCATCGGCACAAAGACCCGCCACAACCAGAGCCATGCCTGCTCGAATGTCGGGGGATTCCAACTGGGTCCCTCTTAACAGGGAGGGTCCTTCAGCCATCACCCGATGAGGATCACACATGGTGATGTTGGCTCCCATTCGGACCAGTTTATCGATGAAAAACATCCGGGCTTCGTACATCCAGTCATGGATCAGGCAAAGCCCCTTGCTCTGAGTGGCCAAAACGATGGCTAGACTCACCAGGTCTGTGGGAAAGGAGGGCCAAAGACCTGCGGTAACCCGGGAAGGGTTGGTCAGATCGACTCCCCTCACCTTCAACACCTGGCTTTCCATCTCCTCAAATTGAAGACCGAACTGTTCAAAGACATTCAGGATGGGCCGGAGTTCTGCCCTGGAGATTCCCTGCAGCTGAACCTCTCCGCCGGTAACCGCGGCGGCGATGGCGATGGTCCCGGCATCCATGTAGTCGGCGGGTACCTGAAAGACCAACTCTTTTGCCTGGGTAGAGATTCCACGCCTGATGCGATACCAAAGGGGGTACAATTCGATTTCACAGCCCAGTTGACGCAGAAATTCCACCAGAATCAGGACATGAGGCTCCCGTGCCGGATTCTCAATAATCCCCTGGCCCAGCGCAGAAAAGAGTATCAGCGCGTTCTCAGTTGCCGTTACCGAGCTTTCGGTAAGATACACACGGGGCATTGCAACGGTCTGAGTTTTCTCCAACTCGATTCGACGGGAACGCTCGGCTACGGAGAATCCGGCTGCCCGGAACACTTCCCAGTGGGTATCGAAGGAACGCCTGCCAATGTGGCAGCCTCCCGGCATCGGACAGGAGACGGAGCCCAGCAGGGGCACCATGGATCCCAGCAGTAGGATGGCCCCACGCAGTTTTTCAACCAGGAGAGGTGGTAGCTCTCCTCCTCGAAAATTTCTCGAGTCCAGAGACAGGGTGCCATCTTCCCACTGGATTTTCACGTTTTGGGACTCGACCAGTTCCAGTAGGGCAACCACATCCGCAATTCGGGGGACGTTCTGCAAATGAATGATGGATTTGGAGAGTAGAGCCGCCGAAATGAGGGGAAGAGCGGCGTTCTTGCTTCCCTGGACAGGATAGGCCCCCGAAAGTTGCTGGCGTCCGGAGATCACGAACCTTTTACTCATCTCCACTCCTTAACGTGTGCAGATTCGTCCAGTTTCCGTCATCAACGATGAGGATCTCCGGTTCGAGACGAATCCGAAAACGCTCCCACACCCGCCCGGCATACTCGTCGGCCAGAGAGAGAATGTCCTGGCTGGTTGCCTGGCCCAGATTGACCATGAGATTCCCGTGATAGTCTGCGAACTGGGCATCTCCACGGCGAACTCCATTGGCTCCTACGGCTTCCAGTAGCTTGCCTGCCGGTATCTTGCCAAACATGATGAAATCCTCGGGGATTCTCTCCGATGCCGTCTTGGGGATCTCATCCAAGTTGATGTTTTTAAAAAAACTTCCCGGGCATTTCAATCCCTGAGGATACTTCACCAGGCGCTTGGTCAGAATCTCATCAGAAATACCCTGAAGGGGCTCGATGCTCTTTTGCAGGCGCAATCTGCAGTTCAGGATAAACCAGTCTCGCTGCCTTTGAAACAGACTGCAGCGGTAGCGAAGGTCCAGATCACGAGCCGGGAGCACTTGCACCTGATTTTTTGCCCAGACGCTCACTTCCACTGTTGAATCGCCGATCTGCTGGCCGTAGGCACCGGCATTTCCCACCAAAGCGCCCGCCACTGTTCCGGGAATTCCATATAAGCGTTCCATGCCCGAGAGCTTCAGACGATTGAGCCGACGAATGGCCTCGATCAGATTCTGGCCACCTCCGATCTCCGCTTCCTCTCCATATTGCTCTATTCCTGTGATGCAATTCTGCAGGACCAGGCCGGGAAAACCCTCATCGGAGAAGAGTACATTGCTCCCCTCACCGAGATACAAGATGGGGAGCTTCTGTTTCTCCGCCCAGATGCGAGTCTGCTGGAACTGCTCCAGGTCGTGCACCTGTACGAACCAGGGGGCGGTTCCCCCCACTTTCAAGGTGCTCAGATCAGCCAGTGATACGTCCCGTTGGAGTGCAATAGAGGAGGGGGCGGGTGTCGGACTGATCATGATTGAAGAGTAGCACAAGAGAGGAGACAGGAGTTACGAGTCAGTTGTCAGTGGCCTTCTGGCTTCTGGCTTTTCTTGAATTTCCTCGCCTTCGAGGCTAGAATTAATCTGCTGGATCATTCGATTTGAGGAATGTGGAGTGCTATGACAACGAAGATTGAAACCGGTAGCGAAGTCCTCAAGGGATCGGAAATGACGGTGGAAGCTCTCGTCCGAGAGGGTGTCGAGGTGATTTTCGGTTACCCTGGGGGAGCCTCCATGGAAATCCATCAGGCCCTGACGCGAGTGGATCCGGATCACAAGCTGCGAGTCATTCTCCCCCGCCACGAACAGGGGGCTGCTTTTGCTGCTGAGGGTTATGCAAAGGCCACAGGTAAAGTCGGTGTGGCACTGGCCACCTCGGGCCCAGGTGCCACCAACCTGGTCACCGGGCTGGCCGATGCCAAGATGGATTCTGTCCCTATTGTGGCCATCACAGGTCAGGTTCCTCAGGCTATGATCGGTAAGGATGCCTTTCAAGAGACGGATGTTGTTGGGGTCAGCCGTCCCATTACCAAACACAACTATCTGGTTCAGCGGATCGAGGATCTGCCTCAGATCATCAAAGAGGCCTTTTATATCGCTTCAACGGGTCGTCCGGGACCGGTGTTGATTGATATCCCGAAAGATGTACAGCAGGCCACAGCCATTCCGGAGTGGCCTACTGAGATCCATATGAGGAGTTATCGTCCGCACATCGAAGCACGGAAGAGAGAACTGGAGCAGATTGCGGAAGCCATTCGGGTCGCTCAAAAACCTATCATCTACGCAGGAAACGGTGCCATCTGTGCTAACGCTTCAGAGGAACTCCTCGAGTTCGTGGAAAAAACTAGGATCCCCATTGTGATGACGGTTTTGGGTCTTGGAGCTTTTCCCTCCAATCATCCGCTCTGTTTCGACATGCTGGGAATGCATGGAGCGGTTTACGCCAACTACGCGGTCAATCACGCGGATCTGCTCTTGGCCTTGGGTGTTCGTTTCGATGATCGGGTCACGGGTAAGGTTGCGGAATTTGCTAAACATGGAACCATCGTCCACGTGGACATCGATGCCTCAGAGATCAACAAGATCAAAGCCGCCCACATTCCCGTCACCAGTGACGTTCGCTATGCCCTGCAACAGTTGAACAAGATGGATCTAGGCTCAAGTGACTACACACCATGGGTGAAGGAACTTGAGAAGGTTAAGTCGGAAAAGCCTTTTTGTTACAAGGATAACGGGAAGGAAATCATGCCTCAGTACGTGCTGGAGCTTCTCTCTGAAAAGACTCAAGGGAGAGCCATCATTACCACGGGCGTTGGACAGCACCAAATGTGGGTAGCGCAGTACTTTAAATTTCTCCATCCCCGTACGATGCTGACCTCTGCGGGACTGGGAGCCATGGGATTTGGTTTTCCCGCTGCCTTGGGCGCGAAGTTGGGGTGTCCTGACTGGGAGGTCATTGACATTGACGGGGATGGCAGTTTTGTTATGAACATCCAGGAACTGGCCACCGCCTGTGTGGAGAACATTCCGGTGAAGGCCTTGATCTTGAACAATCAGCATCTCGGCATGGTGGTGCAGTGGGAAGACCGATTCTATTCCAGTAATCGGGGTCACACCTTCATGGGCAACCCCCGTGATCGTGAGGGTATTTATCCTGATTTTGTGACCATCGCCAAGGGCTTCGATATCCCCGGACGTCGCATCACGACCAAGGAAGAAGTTTCGGATGCTCTCGATGAAATGCTTGCTGCTAAAACACCCTACGTGCTGGATGTGGTCGTGCCTTATACGGAACACGTGCTCCCCATGATCCCCACGGGTCATACTTTCGCCGACACCATCTACGACGAATAGCAGGGGTGGTTTCCTATTGCGGTGTAGAAAAGATGTCTGAAGAGTTGAAATCAGCCTGGGAAATTGCTCTCGAGAAAATGGAGGGTCGGGAGGATATGGCTGTAGAGAAGTTGACGGAAGAGCAGAAGGCAGCTATTGGGGAAATCCGGAGGAAATACCAGGCCCGTGTGGCTGAATCGGAGATCAGCACGCAATCCAAGATCAAAGAAGCTCTCCAGTCCAGTGCCTTCGATGAGGTGGAAAAGCTCCAGCTGCGAATGACCGATGACAAACAGCGGCTCAATCGAGGAATGGAAAAGGAAATCGAGAAAATTCGTAAATCAGAAGAGGGATAGCGAGGGTTGTTGTTGGGTCAGACAGTGCAGAGTGCCCAGTCCTCGCACCGTTGCTCGACAATCCATTCCGATGACCTCCCTGGTGGAAAACAGTTTCTGAAGGATGTCCGCTGCACGGGTGTCGTTAGCATGCGCAAAGGTCGGGAAGAGAACCAGTCCGTTGGCGATATAGAAATTGGTGTAGCTGGCGGGAAGCCTTCCCTGTCGGGCCTGCAGTCTTCCCGGCATAGGTAAAGGGATCACCTCAAGCGGCGACCCTTTGCCATCGCGAGCGGTCTGGAGTCGTTGGTAATTCTCTTGCAGCGGTTCGTAGCTCTCTTCAGAGGGATCTTCTTCGAGAGAGCACACAAGGGTGCCCGGATTAACGAAACGGGCCATATTGTCCACATGTCCATCGGTGTCATCCCCGGCGATCCCTGCCCGGAGCCAGAGAATTTGCTGCACTCCTAAATAGTTCCTCAGAAACTGCTCGATTTCAGACTTCGACTTGCCTGGATTGCGACTTGGACTCAACAGGCACTCTTCAGTGGTGAGACAAATGCCCTCTCCATTGACCTCGATAGAGCCTCCCTCCAAAACAAGTTCCGGAGCGAACCGCGGAACCTTCAGGATCGGTTCAAGCTCTGCGGGGATCACCGCGTCTCTCTTCAGGTCTTCATACTTGTTGCCCCAGGCATTAAACCTCCAATGGTTAAAGGCCAGCTCAACCTTATCCTGGGTTCGACGCAGGAGAAAATTCGGACCGTAGTCGCGGATCCAGGAATCAACCGTCTGGATAGGATGAAAAGCGACTTGCTCGAGCGAGGTGCTTCTCTCTCGGAGTTTGCCAGCAACGGCATCCGCTGTTTCCAGGTCGTCCACCAGCAGGTCGACCCGCTCCTGAGAGGCCAAGAGGGTAACGATCTGCAGGTAGAGTTCCTGCACCTCAGGGACTCGATCCCGCCAGGTCAGAGGATTCTTGGGCCATACCAGCCAGGTGGATTCATGAGGATGCCACTCGGCGGGCATACCATAACCGAGGTCAGCCGGAACCTGTTTCGTGTCTCGTTCCATAGATACGGTGACGTTTGTGGCGAGCGCGACGGCGTCGAAGCGATGTCACTGTGCATCGCGGAGGAGGAGGGACAAAGATATTGATGCCGTCCCGCCGCCACCCTCTAGCCGGGTTTATGCATAAATTGTCTACTGCAGTGCCGCAATCATCCACGCTGACTGCGCGACCCGCAAGCGGGTACCCCCTTCCTTGGACTTCCTAGTGCCTCGTTTCATAGATACTATGGCGTTCGTGGATGGAGGTTGCGGGTGATCTCTGTGTCGCTCGTTGTTGCCGATGTCCCTGCATCACCTCCTCCTCGCTCCTTGATCTCCCCTCGCAAGCCCCATCAGCAAACATCATCGTATTTATGGAACGAGACACTTAGTCGCGGGTCACTTCATCAAAACGGTTACCGAGTGCTTGGTAGGCGTCGATTCTACGGTCTCTCAGGAAAGGCCAATTTCGGCGGGTTTCTTCGATTTCCTGGAGGTCGCACTCGACAACCAGGATTTCCTCTTCCTCTGCCGAAGCCCGGGCCAGAATACGCCCGAACGGATTACAGAGAAAAGACTGTCCCCAGAAGGTCAGCTTCTCCTCCCGGCCCACCCGATTGACGGCGGCCACAAAGACACCATTGGCCACGGCATGTCCCCGTTGAATCGTCTCCCAGGCCGCATACTGAGCCTGGTTGGTTTCCTTGACTTCGCCCTCCAACCAGCCTATAGCGGTTGGATAGAAGAGAAATTGGGCTCCTTTCAAGGCCGTTAGTCTTGCTGCTTCTGGAAACCACTGATCCCAACACACCAGAACACCGAGGTCAGCATAGGGAGTTGAATGACTCTGAAAACCAAGGTCCCCCGGAGTAAAATAGAATTTTTCGTAATAGTAGGGATCGTCAGGTATGTGCATTTTTCGATATTTACCCACCAGTTTGCCGGTAGGATCGAAGGTGACGGCACTATTGTGGTACACCCCTGGAGCCCCCTTTTCGAAAATTGAGGCGACAATCACCACTTGCAGCTCCTGGGCCAGATGACTCAGGTGGTCGGTGGTGGGTCCGGGGATCGGCTCGGCCAGATCGAAGAAGGCGACATCCTCTTTTTGGCAAAAGTACCGGTAGTGGAAGAGTTCCTGCAAACAGATAATCTGAGCCCCTTTTAGGGCAGCGGTGTGTATGTTTTGAGTGCTCTTGGTGAAATTTTCTTCAGGATCTTCGCCGCAGCTCATCTGAACGAGTCCTACGCTCACTGTCCGGTCACTCTTGGAATGGGATTCGTGCTCTAACTGGTCCTCACTCTGGGCGTTCACTGGGAGACGAATTATAACACGGCGAATGGTCGAGCCTTCGTGCGGTTGTGCTGTCGTGCGGTCGTGCTGTCGCCGAATCGATTCGACCCAGAATGATTCGGGGCCTGAGGCCTCTCCCACATTCTTCGGACCCGTGAGCTGAACGGGTGGAGCCCAAAGCCTCGGGCGTTCTTGCAACCAGAGCAGCACCACAGCACCACCGCGCGAAGCGCGGCCCTGCATTGACTCTGACAGGGCGACTTGATATGATCCGCTGGATCGTCAAAAGGGGAGGAGTTCTTTCTGTCTGTACCATTCGCTTTTCAAAGCCCCCGAAGGCCGGTAACCCTATTGAGGTACCCCGATGCGTAGGTGGAAGCGATTTCGCACCACGATTCGCGAGTGGAAAATGGTTGCCAAGGCCTTAATTTCCAAAGGCCATCCCATATTGGTGCATCTCATCCCCATGCGCCGCTGTAACTTATCCTGTGCCTATTGCAATGAATATGACGACGTCTCGAAGCCCGTCGATACCCAGATCATGTTTCGGAGGATCGGTCAATTGGCCAAACTGGGTACTTCCATCATCACCATTAGCGGGGGTGAGCCTCTCATGCATCCCGAGTTGGAGAGTATCATCGCCGAGATCCGTCGGCGAGGGATGATGGCTGGTCTGATCACCAATGGTTATCTGCTGTCCCGCAAGCGCATCCAATCTCTTAACGAAGCTGGCCTGGAGCATGTGCAGATCAGTATCGACAACGTTGAGCCGGATGAGACTTCCATGAAGAGTTTGAAGGTGCTGGACAAAAAACTTCTCTATCTGGCCGAGTTGGCAGATTTCAAAGTCAACATCAATTCTGTCCTGGGATCGGAGGTCAACAACCCCGAAGACGCACTGACCATCGGGCGTCGAGCAGTGGAGTTAGGCTTCACTTGCACCGTCGGCCTCATTCATGACGGCACCGGAGCCTTGAAGCCTCTGGGAGAGAGAGAGAAGAAGGTTTTTTATCAGGTGAGGGATCTGGGCAGGAAGAGCTATGCCCGGGTCAATCGTTATTTTCAGAACAATCTGGTGAATGGAACCTCCAATGGATGGCGCTGCCGCGCGGGTGCCCGTTACTTATACGTCTGCGAAGATGGTGTGGTGCACTATTGCTCACAGCAGAGGGGTTACCCGGGCGTTGCCCTGAAGGAATATACGCGGGAAGATATTCGCCGCGAGTATCTCACCCAAAAACCTTGTGCCCAGAATTGCACCATTTCCTGCGTCCATCAGGCTTCCATGGCAGATTTCTGGCGGGCCCCGCAGACACTCAAAGCATTTGTTTCCCAGAGTAACCCGGCCGGCGAGTCTCCCTCCAAACCTGGCCCCATGGAAGATCTTTTCCAGCTGGAATAGGGCCTGGTAGCACTCCAACGAAGAGTTCGTTCCCATGCAAGGCAAAGTTGAAAAAATCTATGTTGCTCCCCAGGGTGGGGTAGAGATGCAGAGAGTCAGTCAGGTCGAAGCTCTGGTCAACTGTGGTTTGGAGGGTGATCGATACTGCAGCCGAACAGGCTACTGGACCGACATTGATGAATGTCAAGTGACGTTGATTGCGGCTGAGGATTTGGAAGACACCCAGCGGACCACCGGTGTCCGGGTGGACAATGGCGAGCACCGACGTAATCTGATTACACGGGGGATTGAGCTGGAAAGTTTGAGTGGTAGGCGATTTCAGGTTGGGCAGGCAATCTTGGAATACGATAGGCCCCGGCCACCGTGCAGCTATATTCAGTCCATTACACAACCGGGTATGACCAGAGCGCTTGTCGGGCACAGCGGAATTTGTGCCCGGGTGGTCCAGTCCGGCTTGATTCAAGACGAAGATACGATTGAAATCCTCTAGCCCGGGCTAGCTGTGAACTCTCAACAGGTTGTTCAGTAAAAGGGGTTGTCCATCCGAGTCTTTTCGGCAATGCTGATTGGAAGATTAGACCATCAGCACCGAAAGGAGAACCCGAATGGACATCCACCAGAATGCCCGAACCTGCCCAAGAAGTCGAGAACTGATCATCCGACGAGTGAAAGAGCAAAGACAATCGGTCCAGGAGGTGGCTCAGTCGGTGGGGATCAGTGAGCGGACCGTCTACAAGTGGCTGGCTCGTTATCAAGCCCAAGGCCGAGCGGGTCTGGAAGACCGGTCTTCCAGACCCGCTCGGATTGCCCGGCAGACCCCGAGGCGGGATCGAGAGGCAATTTACCGTCTTCGCCGTCGTCGAATGGTGGCAGCCGAGATTGCCGCTCGTTTGGGTCTGGCCCGCTCCACCGTGGCCCGGATCCTGCAACAAGCCGGATGGGGACGCTTGAAGAGCCTGGAGCCTGCACAGCCCGCTCGTCGCTACGAGCGCGACCATCCTGGGCAGTTGTTGCACCTGGACATCAAAAAACTGGGCAGGATTGCTGGTGTGGGGCATCGCATCACTCGAGATAAACGGCGTCGAGCTCGGGGAGTGGGATGGGAGTTTGTCCATGTGTGTATCGACGATAACTCTCGATTGGCCTATGTCGAAGTTCTCCCGGACGAGCGCAAACAATCGGCTATGGCTTTTCTCGGCCGAGCCGTCCTCTGGTTCCAAAAGCTGGGTATCCGGGTAGAACAGGTCCTGACCGATAACGGTTCCTGTTATGTCTCCCACGCTTTCCAGGGTCTTTGCCAGCAACTGGGGCTTCGCCACCTCCGCACCCGTCCTTACCGGCCTCAAACCAACGGCAAAGCAGAACGCTTGATCCAGACTCTCCTCCGTGAGTGGGCCTACCGCTTCCCCTACCGCACTTCAGGCCACCGTTTTCGCTGGCTTCGCCCCTGGCTTCACTTCTATAATCATCACCGCCAACATCAGAGCCTGGGTGGTCTGTCTCCTATCAGCAGACTTCCCCTTATGAATAATGTCATGAGAATGCACAGCTAGCTCAGTAGTTCGCGGGCCCTCGCGAAAACCTCATCAAACATGTCCGGGGTGAGTCGTCCCGTTTGGGTATTCTGCTGACTGGGATGATAGGAGGTGATCACGGTGGTGAGATCGTCCAATCGGTGGCTGACGCCGTGGGCAAACTTGGGACGGGGCTTGGGCACAGGCCATTCAAGGTCTTTCCGAGCCAGCAAGTAAACGTGCCACGCCACCCTTCCTAAAACCACCACCACACGGGCCTTATTGAGAACCTGCAGTTCCTGTCTCAGGTAGAGTCGGCAATTGGCCAATTCCCCGCGGGCAGGTTTGTTGCCTGGAGGTGCACAGTGGAGGGCAGCCGTAATATAGGCGTCACGAAGGCGCAGGCCATCGTTGCGCTGTTGGCTGGACGGCTGAGTGCAAAATCCAAATCGGTGAAGGGCCCGGAAAAGAAAGTCTCCACTGCGGTCGCCCGTGAACATTCGACCGGTGCGATTGGCTCCGTGGGCCGCGGGCGCCAACCCCAGGATCAACAAGTGAGCCGATCCATTTCCGAAAGAGGGAACCGGTTTTCCCCAGTAGGTCCAATCCAGGAATGCACGCCGCTTTTCCCGTGCCACCTTCTCACGATGCTTGACCAAGCGGGGACAAAGTCGACACTGAACGATCTCCTTTTGAACTTGCCTCAGTTTTGGTTTCATGACAGACGCGCTTCGCGCGCTCGTGCCGTCGTGCTGTCGTGCGGTCGAACTTCAGCAGCCTGGCTTGCTAGCGACCATCAGAGCCTGCAGGCCTACGGGACTTCTTTTACTCAATCCTGCACGAAAGACGCAAGAGCAGTGTAGAATGAAAAGCCCCGTGGGTCCCGAGTCGTGCCGGAGTAAAATGGATGGTGGAAAAATCAGAGAACATTAGAAATTGACAGGCACTGAAGCACTGTACGGGATAGGAAGTGTTGTTCTGGTGAGTCTGTTTTCTCTAGTAGGAATACTGCTCCTCCTGCTGCAGGAAAGGATTCTCAACTACGTAGTTATTTTACTGGTAAGTTTCAGCTCGGGAAGCCTCTTCGGAGACGCGTTCATTCATCTACTTCCGGAAACCGTGGCGAAAAACGGATTTACAGTCTGGGTTTCCATCTACACACTGTCGGGTATCGCCGGCTCCTTTGTGGTGGAAAAGTTCGTTCACTGGAGGCACGTTCACTCGCCGGCGCATGGGGAAGTAGAAGTCTTTGCCTATATGAATCTCCTGGGTGATGCTGTTCACAATCTTGTGGACGGGGTTGTCATTGTGAGCGCCTATGCGCTGGATATCCGTGTGGGAGTTGCCACAACCATTGCCATATTGTTCCATGAGATTCCCCAGGAGATGGGCGATTTTGGGGTGCTGGTTCATGGTGGCCTCAGCCGCAAAAAGGCGCTCTTCTTCAATTTTGTCACTGCTTTAACGGCGCTGATAGGAGCATTGCTCACGATTGTTCTCATTAACTTTGCTCAGCAAATAACGGTTTTCTTAATCCCCTTCTCGGCCGGCACATTTATCTATATCGCCGGATCTGATCTCATTCCCCAGCTCCACAAGGAGAATGAAGTCAGAGATTCTCTGCTGCAGTTGGTGTTCTTTACATTGGGAATATCCGTCATGTTCGTCCTGAGTCTGGGCACTTAAAAGGTGACACACCTGAAAAGGGGGCAGAGCCAACGCCGGCACGACAGCACGAGCATTAGGCTGGATGGGGAATGTTGGAATAGTGACAGACAGAGCCCCGGCCCTTCGATTTGACATAGTAAAGCGCCTCATCGGCATGAGCGAGAAGTTCAGCAAGGGTGGTGCTATTCTCCGGAAAAGTTGAGCAACCGACGCTGATCGAAAAGCGGGGAAGATTGTTGGAATCATGATCCTTGATTTCTTCGATTAACCGCTGAGAAAGCGCTCCCGCGCCTTCGACATCGGTTGACGGAAGGAGCATCACGAATTCATCACCTCCACAGCGTCCTGCTAAATCCATGGGGCGAGTGGTGTTGAGAAGAACGCCGGCAAGATACTGCAACAGAGCATCTCCGACAGCGTGGCCGGATTCATCGTTAATCTTCTTGAAGTGGTCCATGTCTACGACGATGAGAGAGAGCGGAATATTGTGGCGCCGGGCACGGGCGAATTCCTGGTCCATTCGTTCGGAAAAATAGGGGTAATTGGCGAGACCCGTGAGCTCGTCCGTGCGAGCCTGGGTTTCCAATTCTTTCATGGCCTGGGCATGTTGAAGGCCCAATGCTGTCTGATCCATCAAAAACTGGAACTTGTTGATCTTATCCTCACTCCACTGCTCCTGATCCTTGCGATAAACAGCAATAAGCGCTGAAGGACGATCCACAGATTTCAACGATTTCCCCATGTAGCTGTGGTAAGGATAAAGGTGAGCATCCTCCTTCTCTGCGAACTCGGGATTCTGGTCGAGGTCCGCAGCTATGAAAGTGTCGCCGGATTGATAAGTCCCATGGTGAATGCTTTTGCTGATATCCAGGCCAGAGGACCCCTGTGACTCCAGTCCCTCGAAAATCTGTTCGCTGATATGCTCTCCTTCAACGATAGCCAACTCACAGGCATCAGACCTCATGATGTCGTTAATCAACTTCGGGATTTGGGAGTACAGAACCTGCAGATCCTCAGTTTCAACCAGGACTTTTCCGAATTCGAAGAGATCGGAGGCAGGCTCAGCCACTGGTTCGAGCTCTTCCTTCTCCCGTTTTTGGAGGTAGACGAGGTAACCAAAAAAAAGGCCGACAATAAACAGGAAAGGAATGCGAAGCAGGAATCCTTCGGTGAAGGAGAAGACTCCCGTGCGGTAGACCACCAGGACGTAGAGGCCACTGGTGATCATCGCGCCTATAACGAAAGCCTTCAAATTCTGAGCCGCCGCGGCCATCATGAGAATGATGAAGAAAAACAGATAGAAATCCGAGTTCCCCTGGTTAGTCAGATAAATGGCCAGTGAAACCATCACAATATTCAAGGAAACCAGAGCGACGTTGACTCTAGAATCTCCGAAATACTTGAGAGGAAGAACGAAGAGTCCGGCAATCAGGACAATTGTCAGGGTGACGAGCGCCAGGATCGCAAGCGTGCTGGATTGCTCCGTGGGTTTGTTGAAGGAAAGAAGATAGGCAATCCCCAGAACCAGTAACCACTGAAGCCAAAGGAGGTGCTTACGCTTCTCAGGAGAGATGTCCCTCATACTCATTGTTACCACAAGTAGGCTCCTGAGAACAAGCGGAATGGGCGCTGAGAAGGGTCTTGAAGTGTCCCCGTGTTATACTTCGGGCCTATGACGAAGGCGCGATTAAGGCTGGACAAGATTCCGCACGCCCGGTTACCGACGCGGTTTGGCGAGTTCGAAGTCTTCGGCTTCGAAAACGAAGTGGACGGGGAACAGGCTGTGGCACTAACCAAAGGGCAGGTTCAAAAGGATCTGGCTCCACTGGTACGGATTCATTCTCAGTGCTTTACAGGAGACACGCTGCACTCTCTGAAATGCGATTGTGGTGAGCAGCTGGAGAGGGCACTGGCCAAGATCGAAGCTTCAGGATCCGGGATTCTCATCTATCAAATGCAGGAAGGACGTGGCATTGGGCTCCTGAATAAGCTCTTCGCTTACCAGCTGCAGGATCGTGGAGTCGATACAGTGGAAGCCAACCTGCAGCTGGGTTTTGAGGCCGATCAACGCTCCTACAGTTTCTGTGCCCAAATATTGAAGCATTTCGACGCTGCAAGAATCCGCCTGATGTCCAACAATCCAGACAAGATCCAAGGCTTGAGTGGCGAGGGGATCGAGGTCGTTGAGCGTGTTCCTTTGATCGTTGAGGCCTCTAGTCTCTCCTACGATTACTTGAAAGCCAAGAAAGAGAAACTCGGGCACCTGCTGGATTGATCACTGGTTTTTAACAACCAAGTCGTCAGAGGTCCCCAGATTCCCGTCTGGACCTGCCGACTTGAGATCATATTCGTCGGTCCCGATCGCCTGGTAAGAAAAAGAATTGGACCAGGCATCAATGCGCACCACCTGGTTGTGAAACTGTGGTGACAGTATATCCATCAGCTCTTCAAAACTGGAAACCTGCGGAATCTGATGATTCAGAGCGGCGTAGCTGCGGATCCCTTCCGTGATGAGTCCCATCTGCTGGAGAGTCGTTTCCGTGCGCTTTTCGTTGATTACCGCCAAAATGTGTTCAGCCCGCTCCCAGCGGCGGTCCCCGACGCGGAATTCCTCAATCACCCAAGTGCCATCTTTCTTGATGAGCCTTACGGCCGTCGTAATCCGAACCTCTGCCACAGCGTGGTCTCCGATTTCCTTCACATTCTGCACTTCCACCTGCTGCTCCGAAAGGGAGGCATGATCAAAGGTACGAACCTGTTCCTGAACCTGTCTCTCCAGGTTCTTTCCGCAACCCAGCAATCCCAACAGAATGAAAAGCAGACCCAACCTCTTCACGTTTGCCAATATAGCATAACGAGCGAACGGGCGAAGCTTGCGAACTCGACGCCGTCGCGCTTGCCACGAATGTTATGGTATTCCTGGGACGAGACACTAGAGAATTGATGCATAATCCGGTCACGATGGCCGTTACGCTTGCAACATCTGTCCAGGAGATCAAAGGAGTTGGACCCAGAAGGGCTGAGATGTTGGCCGGGGCCAACATTCACACGGTAGAAGATCTGCTGAAGTGTAAGCCTCTTCGTTACGAGGACAGAACCCGTTTTTGGCCCATTGGAGAGTTAGAACCTGACCAGGTGGCGGTGATCGAAGGTCAGGTTTCCACAACCCGCCGCTACACCACCCCCATGAAGAGAATGCCTATCTTTGAGATGGTAGTGAAGGATGATTCGGGTTCCTTGCGAGTCAAATTCTTCAACCAGCCCTACCTGGATCAGGTTTTTCAGAGGGGAAGAACGGTTATCCTCTACGGGGTTCCCCGTGTCGACGAGTACAGTACAGGCATTTCCATGATCAATCCGGAGTATGAAATTCTGACAGGGGGATCCGACGAGAAGGTGCATAGCGGACGTATTGTTCCGATTTATCGCAAGATTGGTCGACTCACCACTCGAACCCTGCGCCAGTTCATTTTTCAATTGCTGGCTGATTTGCCGGAACAGCTTGATGAGCCGCTTCCCACGTCAGTGATGCGAAAGTACAAATTTCCAGATCTTAAGTCTGCCTTAGAGGAGATCCATTTTCCGAGCCCTGCTGAGGGAGTCTCGAAAAAGGCCTATCTCAAAGAGCTTGACCTGAACCAGACGGTGGCCCACAAAAGATTTATTTTCGAAGAGTTCTTCTTGTTTCAATTGGGACTTCAGCTCATCAAGAAACAACGCGAGATTGTATCCAAGAAAAGGTTGATTCGAATGCAGAAGGGCATTCAACAAAAAGTGAAATCGATCCTTCCATTTCGACCGACCCCTGCCCAGAAACGGGTTCTGAGGGAAATCGGAGATGATCTGTGCAGCACCCAGGTCATGAATCGTCTGCTTCAAGGGGACGTGGGGTCGGGCAAGACCATCGTGGCTCTGCAGGCCATGGTGATCGCGATCGAAAATGGTTACCAGACGGCGCTGATGGTCCCTACGGAAATTCTGGCAGAACAGCACTACCACACGGTTTGCCAGCTTCTGAGCAGTACCGACTACCGGATCGCATTTCTCACCAGCAGTGTCAAAGGTAAAAGGCGAGATTCGGTTCTTTGTGACATTCAATCCGGGAAAACCGATTTGGTCATCGGGACCCATGCCTTGATTCAAAAAGGAGTTCAGTTCAAAAACCTTGGCCTGGTCGTGATTGACGAGCAGCATCGCTTTGGTGTTTTGCAGAGGTCAAAGTTGATCAGCAAAGGAGATCTCCCCGAAACTCTGGTCATGACGGCTACCCCAATTCCCCGCAGCTTGGCACTCACCCTGTACGGAGATTTGGATGTTTCAGTCTTGGATGAGATGCCGCCGGGAAGGCAGCCGGTTCAAACGATCGTCAAAGGCGAGCAACACCGTGAAGAAGTATATGGCGCCGTTCACCGAGAATTGAAAGAAGGCCGCCAGGCTTTTCTGGTCTATCCACTCATCGAAGAATCTGAAAAAGTGGAGCTCAGAGCAGCAGAGGAAATGGCCAAACACTTGCAAAAGGAGGTTTTCCCGGAAGCTACCGTGGTGCTGATGCACGGCCGGCTCAAAGTGGAGGAGAAAGGCCTGCTGATGAGGAGGTTCAGGGCGGGTGAAATTCAGGTTCTCGTCTCCACAACCGTAATCGAGGTGGGTATTGATATTCCCGACGCTACCCTCATGGTGATTGAGCATGCCGAGCGATTCGGTCTTTCTCAACTCCATCAACTCAGAGGGAGGGTCGGGCGTGGTCAGTACCCGAGTCTTTGTATTTTGATGACTGAGGGTCCTTACTCCAACGAAGCTCAGGAAAGGCTCAAAATCATGTGTGAGACCAATGATGGCTTTAAGATCGCTGAAAAGGATCTGGCCATTCGAGGACCTGGTGAGTTTGTGGGCACCCGCCAGTCGGGGATACCCGAGTTCTTATTCGCCAATATTGTACGTGACCGCAAGCCCTTGGAGTTGGCCCAAAAGGAAGCCAAGCAGCACCTGAGTCAATGCCTGGAATCGGCTGCTCAGCCTGCCCAAGAGGTATTCTCCAAGTTTGCGGAGTGGTGGAGGCAACATTATGGACTCTACCACGTGGGCTAAACCATGAGAATCATCTCCGGTAAGTATCGAGGGCGGCGTCTGGCAGCTGTGCCGAAGCATGTCCGGCCCAGTACGGACCGCTTGAGGGGAGCCCTGTTCAACATCCTGGCCGGTTCGATAAGGGAATCCGTGTGGTTGGATCTCTTCACCGGATCGGGAGCCGTGGGCCTTGAAGCACTCAGTCGCGGTGCCCGGCATATCATCTTCAACGACCGGAGTGCCCGAGCCCTGCGACTGGTGGGGAAGAATCTGGAAATCTGCCAGGTGGAAGAGGGCTGCGAAATCTATCAAATGGACGTTTTCGTACTTTTGAAGAAGCTGGAGGTTCCCACTTTAGACTTTGTTTTTCTTGACCCCCCTCGTGATTTCGGCCGCTATGAAAAGCTTCTGAAGGCGGTGAGTCGACTCGCTTCTTTACAACCCAGTACTGAGGTCATACTGGAGACCTTTAAGAAAACCAAGCTGGACCCTTTGCCGGAGCTCTTTACCGTTGTGCGCAGGCTTCGAGTTGGAGACAATCAGTTGATTTTTCTGCGTCCGCTAAGCAAAACGAAGGGTAATATAGAGTAAATACGCCTTTGTGTCTTGGCCGTTGCTCAGTAGAAAGGGTATAATTCCACAAATCGTGTCAGGATTATGCGAAATTCAGGAGGCCGGCTCAATGAAGTTACGAGTGTATCAACGTTTTGTTTTTCTCTTTGTCTTAGGCTGGTGCGCCGGGACCGTATCCCTATCGGCTCAGGAGCCGGTGGAACTTCCGGAAGGAGTCCCACCAGAATCGGAATGGGCCTATGGGAAGCATTTGGAACAGCTGGAGGAGATCATGAAGGTCTCCGATTTAGCGGCCCGGGAACAGCAACTGGAAACCTTCATGAAGAAGCTGCATCCCAAGTCGAAGATCCTTCAGTATTACGAAAGCTTTTTCAGTCGGACTGTTGCGGATTACGAACAGGCAGGCAAGACCCAAGAGGCCAGTGCACTCTCCGACAAAATGATGAAGCTTTTTCCTAATAGCACAGCCCTGTTAACTCAAACGCTTGGTGCTGCCATCCAGAGACAGGATTATGCCAAGGCCATCGAGGTTGGTGAGCAACTCCAGGCCATCAAGCCGGACCAGCACACCACTGTAATATTGGCTCAAAGCTATATTGCCACCAATAATGCTCCCAAGGCTGAAGAATACAGCGTGAAAGCGCTGGATGCTTTGGGTCCCAAGGACGGCTTCTATTTTGCCTACTGGCTAGCCACTTATCACACCGGTCAGCGCAATGTGGACAAAGCTGTCCAGTACTACGAAATGCTGCTGAAGGCTTACCCTCAGGGTACCCCTTCGGGTTGGCAGGCCGCACAGTGGAATATCCTGAAAGGGACCGCTTACACGACACTGGCCAGGGCCTCCTATGACAAAGAGAATTTCGGAGGAGCCATCCAAAACTACACCGAATCCTTGAAGTATTCACCGAAGAATGATCTGACCTATCTTTCCATGGGTTTGAGCTACTGGAAATTGCAACAGTTGGAACCGGCCATGGACGCTTTCGCTAAAGCGGTCGTTCTGGGCAAGGATTGGGCCGCTAAGGCTCGGGAATACCTGGAACAGATTTACAAGCCGCTCAATGGTGATTCCTTGGACGGTCTGGATGGGATACTGGCGAAGGCCAGCACGGCGCTGAATTGAAGGCCTGATCTCGATTAAGTCAATTTTCGATCTCTACACAGCACACCTCTATTGAAAGCGGAAGGATGGTCTGCCCGGGGATTCTTCCCGCTCGGGTGTTTGGTGATCCACATCACTGTTTAACGACCCTGATAGATCCAAAATGAGAGTCAAACTCGTTCGCCTTTAGCTGAAGGAGGTCGGGGACACCCGTTTGCGGGTCGCGGAACGCAAATTCTAAGGAGAAAACGAGAAACTTTCAAGAAAGGTGCAGAAGATGGGAAATACTTTTGTCGTAAAACTGAAAAAGCGCAGGGAGAAAGCTTTGAGCTTCATCGTCCTGGTCATGCTCTTAGGCATTCTGGGATACCTGGGTTATCGAATTGTCCCCGTGTACCTGGCACAGGGAGCCTTTCAGGAAGATCTGCTTCACCTTGCTGGCCGCGCTGCACTCGATCAACAGGACACCCGGACCATTGCTGAGCAGGTGGTGCAGTTAGGTCAGGCTAGGCAGTTCAGTGTTCAAGAGGAGGATGTCCGAATTCACCGGATCCCGGAAAACCCGGACGTCGGTATTGTGGTGGACTATACGAAAACCGCTGAGTTTCCGGGCGGCTACGTTTATGTGTTTCATTTGCGCTCTGAGGCCCAGGGGTTACTCTAGGAGCCTGTCCGGGTAATTGACGATCTTGCCGTTGTGGAAGATTATATCCGCTGTCCGCTGGGCCTGTACCGGGCTTCCACTCACCAAAAATAAGGCCCGAACCAGTACCCCATGCCCATCCTTTTCTTTTTCATGGCCTCTCTCTCCTGTTCAAAGGAAATGACTTGAATCACCGGTCTTCCTATCGATCTTCTCGGGATAAGGCTCAGGGGAACTCATCTCAATTGTTCTTTGTAAGGTCGCGTGGCCGCTTGACCTCGATCGGCTCCTCAAAATAGGATTGGCTGAATGACAAAAGATTCCGGTCAGGTCGGATGGTTCCTTGAGGGCTACATCGACAACAGCAAGGAGTTTAAACGCTGGAGGGTGCAGCCCCTGCCCTACAATGTGGGGAGAAACCTGGATAGTGATCTGTGTCTGCCCTTTGCCACGATTTCAGGCCAGCACGCGCAACTGTATATGGACGGTACCGACCTGTAGGCAAGAGATCTGGGCAGCACGAATGGGACCTTTTTGAACCGCACCAGAATCAGTGAGGACATCACCCTGGGAGATGGGGACCTCCTCCATTTCGCAGAATATGAGTTCCGCGTGAGCCGATGGGACGCAGAGTTGATGGACTCCTCTCGAACCATCTTCAGTAACGTCTCTTCGGGAGATCTTTCCGAGCAACTGGTCATCGGGGTGCGGGAATTTCACCAAATGTTGGAATCGCATGCGGTTGTTCCTTTCTTTCAACCCATTGTTAAAGTCAAGGGGGAGGAAAGGATAGGATACGAGGTTCTGGGGAGAGGGGATCAGCAAGGACTGGACCCTTTACCCAGCGAACTCTTTCGCATCGCAGCACGCTTCGGCTTGGAAGCGGAACTCAGCAGAATTTTTCGTTCTCGCGGGATTCATGAAGGGAAAAACCTGCAAGGCTCTCCTAACCTGTTCGTTAATACCCACCCAGCGGAGCTGGGATTGCCGAAACTGACGGCATCCCTCGAACAACTCCGCTTGGAAGCCCCTGACCTTTCCATCACCCTGGAAATCCATGAGGCTGCCGTCACCGATCTTGAACAAATGCGAGAGCTGCGCGTTCAACTGACGGATCTTGGGATGAAGTTGGCGTACGACGATTTCGGAGCTGGGCAGGCCCGCTTACTTGAGTTAGTGGAAGTGCCACCCGACTATCTCAAGTTTGACGCCACTCTCATAGCCAACATCCACGAAGCCCCCTTTGCCAAGCAGAAGTTGGTCGAGTCTCTGGCCAAGATGGTACGGGAAATCGGGGTCGCTTGCCTGGCCGAAGGCGTTGAACAAAAAGAAGAACAGGAAATCTGTGGCCAAATGGGCTTCGATCTGGCCCAAGGCTACCTCTTTGGCAAGCCCGCCCCTGCCTCCAAGTGGAACTCTCAAACTGCCTGATATAGCGGCGGGATCATCCGGTAGAGCCAACGGCTCTGCACTTCTTGCCCACACCGACAGCAGAACAGCACGACTCTACAGTTCGGGTTCGACGGCAGCGGAAAGCGCTTGCTCCGGATCAAAAGTGGGCAATTTCTTGTGAATCACAGAGGACTCTCCGGCAGTGATGCTCACTTCAAACTCCAACGACCCCTGAAAGTAGGGATTGCTCACTTGAACGCGGTACTTGCCTGGTGGCATGGGCACCACACAGGGGGTGGTGAGATCCTGCTCGATCAGGGTCGCTTCAACGGTATCGATTCGGGTGATCGAATCGACGTTGGCCCAGGGCACAATATTCAGGATGAGCGAGCCAGCCATTGGCTCCCCTTGATTCCCGGGCCAACCCGTAACAGCAGCCAGTAGCAAAAGAACCACCAAAACGCCTCCAGCCAGCGGTTTCAACCACGCTTTACCCAGGAAAGCGGGGAACTTCAAGGGAAGGCGGGAGGACTCCCTCGTAAGGGCCTTTTTTTCGATGGCCAGAGTCACGTCTTCCAGTACCTGAGTATCCTCGCTGCCCTCAGATGCCGACTTTTCCTGGTCTGAAGTCGATGAAGCGGGAGGGCCCTGCTTACTGAGGACTGCTTCGGTTTCATCCTTGAGTTTCAGTGCCTCAGAGTGATCCGGCTCCAGTTCCAACAGGAACGACAAATTGTGAAGCGCGGACCTAAGGTCTCCTCGCTGGATTTCGCTTTGCACAAATTCCAACAGTTTCCCAACATGTAATTGGTAGTCTTCCCGAGCGGTGGAGTTTTCCGCTGCGTCTTCTTGAAGCTCTTTGAGCTCGGCACGGTCAGGGTCTAATGCCTCCTGAGCACTTCGCTTCAATTCAAGGGCTTCCGGGTGCTCTGGCTCTAGCGCCAGCACTTTCTCAACGAACTTGAGAGCCTGGCCGTACTTTTCTTTGTCCAGCCGCCGGTGGGCTTTTTCCAGTAAGTTCGCCACTCGACGTTGCTGGTCGATGGCTTTTTTGGCACTTTGCTGAATCTCCAGGAGCTCAGGATGCTCCGGATGCAGCTTCAGCCCTTCAGCAGCTGTTCGGTAGCAATTCTCGTAATCCTGCTCCCCCGCATACCGGCGGACGGTGGCCAACAACTCCTCCAGATTCCCGAGATTAAGACCCTCCAAGGCCTTGCTTTTGAGGGCCAGTGCCGCGGGGTGCCCTGGACTGAGCTCCAGGGCTGATGAGGTCACCTTCAGACACCGCTCAAAGTCTTCCTGATCCAAAGCGCTGCGTGCCGCTGCCAGAGCCGTCTCAAGCTGCAACTGTGATTCCTGGTCGTGGCGGTGTTCCTGGAGAGTCTGCTCCATTCGCAGCGCTTCAGCGTTCTTCGGATGGAGCTTGAGAATGGCCTGCAGGCTGGTTCTACAGGCATCCTGTTCATTATTTTTTAACTGTTTGTGAGCGCTTTGAAAAAGTTCGAGGATCTGCTGGACCTGCGACTTCCTTTGGGAAATCAGATCGAGGCGATGCTTGAGGTCGGCGTGACGAAGCAACAGGTTTCCGTAGTCGTCCGGGTCAGATTCAGACCCCAGCAGGGCGTCACCGCCTTCTGGGGGAAGCTTCCCTGGATCGAAGAGTTTATCATCGGCAAGACCTTGAATGAGCGGATCCTTGAATTCCTTGCGGCCCTCTTTCAGTTTCGCTTGGAGGGACTCGATGTCCTTCCCTACAGCCTCCTGTAGCCTGGGAAATTGCTCCTGGAATTCCAGCAGGGCGGCCGTTAGCTCGGATCCATTTTGATAGCGCGTGTCCCGATCCTTAGAGAGGGCCCGATTGATGATGTGTTCCAGTTCCGCAGTACAGCCTGGAAGAACAAGGGATATGGGGTGATGGGATTCACTCACAATCTGAAAACAAACGGAAGTGGGAGTGTCAGCTTCAAACGGTCTCCGGTAGGACATCAACTCGTAGAGGACCACGCCTACGCTGAAAAGATCGCTGCGCCCGTCAATGTCCTGGCTTCCTTTGACCTGTTCCGGCGACATGTAGTAAGGGCTTCCCAGGAGCATTCCGCTTCGCGTCATTTCCGAGGAGGCTAGCCGTGCCAAGCCGAAGTCCAGGATCTTCAGTTTGCCGTTTTCGGTGATGAAAACGTTTCCCGGTTTAATGTCACGATGAATGACACCATGACCATGGGCATAATCCAGGCCCTCGCAGATGTCGCTTATCCAACGAAGCTTTTCCCTAAGGGGAATGAAGGCTCGTTTCTTGATTATGGCTTTCAGGTCTTCCCCTTCCACATATTCCATTGCAATGAATGGGCGTTTACGGCTCTCACCCAGTTCGTAAATGGAAATAATGTTGGGGTGATTGAGTTTGGCAGCTGAGCGAGCCTCCCGAAAAAATCGGGCCCGAAGCTCGTCATCCACGTCGACACCTGTGTTCATCACCTTAATGGCAGCGTGACGCTCCAGAGCGGGGTCATAGGCTTTGAACACGACTCCCATCGTTCCCTGGCCTAGCAAGCCTTCGATCCTGTATCTCCCGATTTTTTTTGGGGGCATAAGGTTCTACCGGAGTACGAGCATTCGAGCCTTAGGATGATTTTGGAGTTGAAGCATCCTTAGAGTGTCCGAACTAGGCAAATTCTGAGGACCACGACGGAAATTTGATGTCCCGTGCATGATTATTTTACCATGAAAGTGGGCGTGTCGGTGTTCCAGAATGCTTGAAAACAAACTCCTCATCGTAATCCTTCTCGCGGGCTTCTCGCTCGGTGCCTATCCTGTCCTAAGCCAGACGGGGACTGAGAAATTCACCAAAGCAAGGCTCTTGGAAGCCGAATCCCGAGAATTGGAAAGAGTGGGTGATTATCCTGCCGCTATGGAGGTCTACCAAAGGGCTCTGAAGTCTGAGACCGACATCAGAGAAAGGGAGGAGCTACAGAAAAATCTTGGCGGTGTCATCAAGCGTTATTACATGGACCTGCATCAACGGGCTCGCCGCGCCAGTTCTCGCCCGGAGATGATGAAAATAACGATTCTGGCCCTGTCTTTGGGTGTCGAGGGAAGAACGGACGAAGGTGGCAATGTTTTTCGTAAACTCGGTGGATGGTTTCGAGGTTCGGACAAGGATCTCGAAAAAGCGATCGAGTTTATTCAGGAGCGGAGGCTGGAGATCTTTCTCCAGCTCCGGAAAGAAGCCGAGGAAGCCAATCGAAAAAGAGCCTACAAGAAGGCAGCCTCGCTTTACGACCAGGCTCGCGAGTTGGATCCTGAGCTATACAATCAGAAAAACCTGGCAGCCCAGTACAACAGGATACGAAATCGAATCGAGAGCCAGCAGTTAGCACTCGAGGGGCAACGACTCCTCGAGGAGAGAGAGTACCAGGAAGCAAGGGAGAAATTCCAAAGGGCGAATACTCTTTATCCTGGCCAGACAGCGGTCGAAAAGGGCCTCAGGAAAATCAGGAGCGAGGTCGAAATACGAGAGGCGCTGCTGGCTTTTTTCGATGGCCGAGCGAGCGAGTCCATCCAAATTCTGGAAGCGGCTCTGAAGGCGATTGGAGAGGGATACGTCCAGGTCCATGCTCTTTTGGGGGCGATGTACTGTCACCAAACCTTTATCAGTACAGAACCCGATATGGTAGTCCTCGAAGGCGCCAAGGAACAGTTCCAGAAGGTGCTAAATTTACAACCCGAGTACCAGTTGTCCGCGAAAGTCTTCTCTCCCAGAATTCTAGACTTCTTTGAGCAGGTCCGTTCTGTAACCCAAGGGAGTTCGATGATCCCGACGGTCACCCCAACGGCTCGGTAGCCCCTATCTTCTTTCTTGATAAAAAGTTACAGGTATGCTAGGCTTTGGTCCATTCTTTTGAGAAGGCCCAAACAGAGAAAACAGCATGCCCAAAAAGCGAGGAAAGAATTGGATAAGGATCGCCGGCTGGCTGGTCCTAGGCATGGGCCTGGTAGTCCTGGCTCCCTGGGCGGTAAGCGTTCAAGAGGAGGAGCAGGAGACTTTCTCGCTCCTGTTTCCATTCTTTTTTGAGGATGAAGCCAATTTTTCGGGCTATGGGCTGCTCAATCATTCCCCGGATGCTGTCCAGATCACGATAGAGGGCTTTGACGACGCCGGCCAGCTGATAGACTTTCCGGAGAACCCCGCTCAAGAGAGTCTGGATTCGCAGAACCAGGTGGCCCTGCTGGGCAGCGAGCTTTTTGGAGATGAGCCGATTCGCGAGCTGCAGGGCTGGATACGGATGAGTTCCGCGACTCCTGATCTCTCCGGCTTTTTCCAACTCGGAAATGGACGGGAGGGGAAGCTGACCCGGTTGGATGGAGCCGTGGCTTTCACCGAGCAGTCCAAGGTGCTCTTTTTCACCCGAGTCCACGAGGGCCCGGCGACTTTTCCTAATTTCGGCCTCTTCGGACCCAAGGATGCAACGACCTTCTTGACCATCGTCAATCCTAACGATGAGCCCATCACCCTCAGGCTCAGCCTGGTGAATGTTACCGGCGCCAACATCGCCCAAACTCAAGAGGTGGGACTTCCTGCCTTTGGCCGCTTGTTTGACACGGTGAGCGGCATTTTTGGCCAGATTCAGCAGGTGGCCACGGCCACCGTCCGGGTAGACGTAGAGGGCCCCGGGGCGGTGGGATTCGAGCTGATCGTCGTTGACGACAGCGTCCTGGTATTGAATGCCTCGCCTGGGAGCGAGGCGTTGACGCTTTACTCCCCACAACTGGCCAGTGGTTTGGGGGAAAACGGGGGCATCTTCAGCAGCCTCAATTTGGTGAACACGACTCAGGAGCTGCGGGCTGTGACCCTCAGAGCCTTCAGCGACGATGGAGTTGAATTCGCCTCCTCGGTTTTTGTCCTACAGGCAGGCGGAAGCTTTCAGGGCCCGGTGCATTTGTTATTTCCTGGAATGGCGAACCCGACGTCGGACCGGAACCTGGTTTCTGGCTCCATCATCGTCGAGGTGGAAGGGGGAGGAGTCATCGGGGACGTCATTTTCGGCGATCCGGGCGACAACGCCACCGGCACGCCCGAAACCATCAACTACGCGGCGGCGCTACCCTTGCAGGAAACCCTTTTCACCGAGGCTCTTTTCAGCCAGGTGACCAACGGTTCTCTCAATCCGGACGATCCGGACGATCCTGCCCAGAATTTGTTTACCCGCCTTGTCTTGTTCAATCCCAACGACGAGCCAGCGGACCTCACCATCAAGGTTTTCGATTCCTTGGGAAACCTGGTGGGGGAGGCCAGCCCTTCGAGAACGCTCCCAGGTGACTCACCGCCACCCAGGCTGTCGCTGGGCCCGGGGGAGCGATTGGATCAGTTGGTCGAAGACCTGATTCCCGAGTCAGCCGATCAGATCGGCGGTTTCGTCCGGATCGAGTCCACCCAGCCGCTGGCAGGGCAGGAAGTCGTCGGCAATGAGGCCCTGGATTACTCCTCAGCGCTTCCTCCCACAGTGCTCGAACCTTTGGTGGACCCCGTTGACGTCGTTGAGCCCTCTTTTCGGGTCTCTCCCACGGTTACCTCTCCGAGGGTTATTTCTCCGAGGGTTCGATAAATTCCCTTGACGGTTACCCGGCGTCGAATGTGATCGATGCCTGCGGTCACGCGACTTCGGATGGTCGAGTAGGGAATTCCTTTCTCTGTGCAGATATCCTTGATTTTCCGGTGATTTCGATTAAAGGCGATGTCGATGGCCTCTCTCTGTTCGGGAGACAGTTCTCCCAGGGTCTTGCGGATTTCTTTCAGAATCGATTGTTTCACCTCACCCTTTTCTTTCTCAATGAGAAGGTTCAATGGGTTGGGAGCATTTGAGGATAGAGAAGAAAGATTGCCAGTGTTCAGGGAGTAGGCCTTCTGGCGCCGCAGGCAACGGTAATGGTCGATGCTGGTATTGAGGACCACTTTTCGCATGTAGTTGTAGGCCTCATTCGGGGTGGAGAAGTGTTTGTTGGATTCGAGCAATTTGACGAAGGCTTCCTGTAAAACGTCATCCACGCTCGACGGGTCCACCAGAATATTGCCAATAAGAGATCGAAGAATAGCCTGATTCTTGTGCCAAAGCCGTTCCAGCAATGCGAAAAAAGCTTCGCAGAAACGGCAATGACGAACTCTGAAGAGAAACGGGGAAACCCAGCGAGGCCTGCTCACTATAGGAGCCGTGAAAAGAGTTGTCAAGGAAAGCGGAGTCTTTTAACATAGGCCCAATCTATGGCAAAGGAAGTGACTGCGATCTATCCGGGTTCCTTTGACCCGGTGACCAATGGGCATGTCGATATCATCGAAAGAAGCCAAGGTATCTTCGACCGGGTCATTGTCGGGGTACTCGTCAATATGGAAAAGGAACCCTTCTTCACTACAGACGAGCGGCTGGAGATGCTGCGGGAAGTCACCGGAAAATGGGATAATGTTCAGGTTGAAACCTTTCAAGGTTTACTTGTGAATTACGCCGTTGCCCAAAAGGCCCAGGTGATCCTGCGGGGCATTCGAGCGGTGACCGACTATGAGTACGAGTTTCAAATGGCGCTCATGAACCGCCGGATGCAGCCGGGAATCGAAACGATATTCATGGTACCTGCGGAGGCGTACACATATCTGAGTTCCAGGTTGGTGAAAGAGATATTCTTGTTGGGGGGCTCTGTAGAGGGGATCGTTCCCTCGGTGGTAGAGGATTTCCTGAATAAAAAAAAGGCAGGTTAGATCAGGAGGTAGGGTGCTTTTCGTTTGGAATAGACTTGTTTTTCTGATGGGTGTTTCTGTGGTGGGTCTTAGCCTCCTTTTCCTTTACGCGTTCTCCGTCAGCGCGGATGGGGCGGATGCTCTGGAAATAGAACCCATGGTCATCTGTCACTTCGAAGTGGAAAGGCCGCAGCTCGAAAGAGTGGCGCGTGTTATCGCCCCCAGGTCCACCCTCCAGGAAATCTTGTTGGACTTGGGGTTCACGCACAGTGCGATTCACTATCTGGTTCAAGATGTTAAGCCAGTCTACAACCTGAGTCGGGTGATGCCCGGGCATCGCTTTGCCATTGAACGGTTCGTTGGTGGGACTTTCCACAGTCTGGAATACCACATTGACGATGAGGAATACCTCCGGGTGAGGCGTGAGTCGGACCAGTACGTGGGCTCTCTCCACAGGCATGAGTTCGAGGTGGTTATTGAGGAGTTCTACGGGGAGGTGGACAGTTCGCTGTGGGAGACACTGGTGGCTCAGGGAGAAAAGCCCCAGCTCATTGAGTCCCTTCACCAGATCCTTCAATGGGATATTGACTTTACCGCGATCTGGCCCAAAGAGTCGTTCAAGCTGATTTTGGAGAAAAAATATCTCGATGGGGAATTTGTGAAGTATGGAGAGATTTTGGCGGTTCAGTTCGTCAATAGGGCTGGAACCTATTACGCTTTCCTATTTGAAAATCCCCAGAGCAGGGGATACTACCATGAGAATGGCGATGGGGTGAGAAGGCCTTTTTTGAGGGCCCCCTTCGCTTTTGATCGCCGTATCACATCCAGATTTTCTCATTCGCGCTATCATCCCATTTTAAAGGAGAGACGCCCTCATCTGGGAGTGGACTACGGTGCTCCCCGGGGAACCCCCGTCCTGGCTTCCGCCGATGGAACCGTGATCTCCGCTAGACGAAAGGGAGGCTTTAGCAACCTGGTGGAGGTTCGTCACCCCAATGGCTACGTCACCGGCTATGCTCATCTCTCTCGCATGGATGTGCGCCGGGGCCAGAGAGTCAAGCAGGGAGAGCGAATCGGAAGAGTTGGATCCACCGGCCTTTCTACGGCTCCCCATCTCGATTATCGGGTCCAGAATCGAAGCGGCAAATATATCAATCCAAAAGAACTTGTAGCTTTACCCTCGGATCGGGGGGTGGAAAAGGCATATTGGAACCAGTTCGTGCTACTCCGTAACGAGCTCATGGAGCGGTTGACATCCATTCCGGAGAGTGATCCCTTCCTCAGCCGTACTCCACAGACCGACTAATAAACAGGAGTCCACTCCTTTTCGTTACGAAGTGGGGAAGGCGCCGGCCTGACAAGGCTCGTGACCCGCAAGCGGGTGCCCCAGGCCCCCGCAAGCGTACTACGGGTTCACTAAGGAGGTCCGAGGGAGTGGAACGCCGTCAGGACGGATGATTTCCCCGCTGCAGTAGAAAAGTAATGAATGCCCTCTTGTTGTACAACCCTGCTGCGGGTCGATTCCCTCTTTCCGAAAAGCGGCTGAAAGCATTACTCAAGACCCTCTATCACTATGGGATCCGGGCTGAGACCGCCAGCACTCGACCGTCACAAGAGGCCTCTGCGGGGCTGAATCTAGAGAATAAGGATTTGCTCATCGTTTACGGCGGTGATGGAACCCTCCATGAGGTGATCCCAGAAGCGGTGAAGTGGCAGATTCCCGTGGCTCTTTTACCGGCCGGCACCACCAATGTGCTGGCTCGAGAACTGGGTATCCCCAGGGACCCGGAGCGGGCGCTGTCGCTGGTGCCCCGAAGGAAGTTGCAGCAAATCCACTTGGGGTGGGGAGATCGGGGACCAGCCCCCGGGGCCCTGTCCCCGATCTCCTCGAGCCAGACCAAGCGACATTATTTTCACCTGATGGCGGGCATCGGATTTGATGGGGAGGTGATTTCCAGAACGGGTCAAAAGATGAAAAAAACTTTGGGCATGGGTGCTTACTGGTTGGTCGCTCATGTAGCTCTTTTGAAGTATCCGATGACTCCCTTTGAGTTGAGTTGGGAAGGAGAAGTGCACCAGGGGACCTTTGCCGTGATCGGTAACGCCCGAAACTATGGAGGGGAACTACAACTTACTCCAAAGGCCAGTGTCCAGGAAAACTGTCTGGACGTGTGCCTCTTCACCAGCCGACAGAGGTGGCGCTACCTTCTCTATCTTTGGGGCGTTCTGTCGGGAAGACACCTTCGCTATCCCGATGTCCTCTATCGAAAAGTTCAGTACCTGAAGGTATCGAGTGATCGCCCCGTTCCTATCCAAATGGATGGCGAATTGATTGGCCAGAGTCCCATGGAGTTTTCGTCCTCCAGTGAGAGTCTCCAGATGGTCGTTCCGTAGCCGGGATTATTCATAGGTTCTAGTCACGAGGCGGGATGATTTCGCTGCTGCAGTAGAGAACTCATGAATAGTCCCGGCTACTCCACGGGGAGGGGCATTTTTTGGCCCATAAACTTGATCTGAAGGACTTCGAAATCTTCCCAAAGGTTGGGACTGTTGAAATTGATTCGGTCAATTTTTTCTGCCAGAGCTTCGAAATCCAAGCATTCTAGAGGCTCCAGCTGGAAACGATCCTCTCCGAGATCGATAACGACTTGGGTGGGTTCGGAAAATTCGTCAAATCCTCCCAAAAGGTCCAGGCCTAGAAAGCTGTTACCCAGGACCCGAAGATATTCCATAAGGTAGGGCTCGCCAGGAACCCCCGTGTCCATCGAGAATTTTTCTGCCTGGGTTTCCCGGGCCCCGCTATAGATGTGTATGTCGCGGGGTCGAAAGTCCCATTCGCCTGGTGAGAAAGTAATAAGGTTGACGATCGGTACAATCACTCCACCCCGGTCTTCAATAATCTCGATGGTCCAAATGTTCAAATCGTCGATGAAGATGTGACAACGTGATGATTCAGGAGGCTGTCGTTGGAGTGCTTGACCTGAGACCCAACCGCAGAAAAGAAAGAGAAGACAGCTGAAGGTTAGCTTTTTCATTGGCTCCATTTTAACCGAAGATGGACGAATTATTCGATAGGAATTTCTCCAAGAAGTGCTTGGACTGCTTGGACCGGATGCTTGGATTGGACGATCTGTCGCCCAACCACAAGATAGTCGGCACCTGCTGCCAGGGCCTCAGAAGCGGTCATCGTGCGCCGTTGGTCGTCACCTTTCGCTTCCGCGGAGCGAATACCCGGTGTCACCAGGAGGAATCCTTCCGGCCCTTCCTGTCGGAGCAGAGGCAGTTCGCGAGGGGAGGAAACGATTCCGTCCAGTCCAGCCTTTTGAGCGGATCGAGCCAAATGCAAGACTTCCTGATCCAGGGGACGGTCAATGCCCAGAAAAGGAAGCATTTGCTGATCAATGCTGGTGAGGAGCGTGACCCCTAACAGCTTGGGACAGGACCATCCCTCTCGTAGAGAGTGCTCCTGTAATGTTTCACGGGTCTGTTTCATCATGCCTTCTCCACCCAGAGTGTGGAGGGTCATCATGTGGACGCCCAGCCGGGCTGCCTCCAGGGCGGCCTGAGCGACCGTATTCGGAATATCGTGAAACTTAAGGTCGAGGAAGACCTGGACCCCTCCCTGAAGGATCTTCTGGACGACGGTCGGCCCGGCCGCCGTGAAGAGTTGAAGGCCGATTTTGAAGTAGCCTATCTGATCCTTCAATGTCCGTACCAATTCGGTGGCCTTTTCTTGAGTCGAAACATCGAGAGCCACAATCAACTGCTTGGCCTTGGCATCCGGTGACATAATCAGGTCCAGGACCAAAGAATAACATACCGTTGAGGAGGCCGACCTAGTGCAACACGGGCAAGGCGGATGATTTCGTTCGCTGCAGTAGAGTATAGTCCGGGCCAGCCCACACTGGTCAGTCTGAAACGGCCTGTGCTATCATTTCCAGCGCCTTTCGGTGGAAAACAGTGAAGCCAACTTACCTCCAACAAGTGATGACCCCCAAGGAAATGGAAGCGGAACTGTCCAGAATTGCAACGGAAATTACTCAAGCGCATCCAAACCTCAGCAGCATGGTACTGATTGGAATCCGACGAAGGGGTGTCCCACTGGCGCAAAGACTTCAGAAAAAGATTGAGAAGCTATCGGGTGAGGAGCTTCCTCTTGGAATTCTGGACATTACTTTTTATCGAGATGACCTCTCCTTGGTTGATACTCAGCCTGTTGTCGAGGGATCGCATCTCGATTTCGATGTGACCGGTAAGGAAGTGCTTTTGATCGACGATGTCCTGTACACGGGTCGCACGACTCGAGCCGCCTTGGAGAGTGTGCTCGACTACGGACGTGCCAGGCGGATCGAACTGGGCGTCCTCATCGATCGTGGGCATAGAGAGTTGCCTATTCAAGCCGACTACATCGGTAGATCCGTTGAGACTGCTGAAGACGAGGTGGTGGAGGTTCTCGTTTCATCAGTCGATGGAGAAGAAGGGGTGTTTTTGACCACAAAGGAGCTTTTGCAGAAGAACAGCTGACCACCTGACCCACGAAGAGCGGGATCTGGTGGCAGGCGGTCAGGAGGTCAGGAGGTCAGGGTCTTAAATTATGCCTTTGCGCGGGAGACATTTACTGGGAATTGAAGAGCTTGATCTTGATGAAATCGAATTGATTCTGAATACTTCCCGAAGCTTTAAGGAAATCTCCACCCGAGCGATCAAAAAGGTCCCAACACTCCGGGGAAAGTCCCTCATCAATCTGTTCTATGAACCTTCGACCCGGACTCGATCGTCTTTCGAAATTGCGGCCAAGCGGCTGGGCGCGGATTCCATCAACGTCAACGTTTCCGCGAGCAGTGTGAGCAAGGGGGAGTCGCTGATTGATACAGGGAAAAATTTGCAATCAATGAATCCGGATATCATCGCCGTTCGTCACAGTGCGGCGGGAGCTCCCCATCTACTGGCCCGATACTGTGAGTCCGCCTCTATTGTCAACGCAGGGGATGGGATGCACGAGCATCCGACCCAGGCGCTGTTGGATGTTCTCACCATACTGGACCATAAAAAGAGCATTGAAGGCCTCCATGTAGCCATCGTGGGAGACATAGCCCACAGCCGCGTGGCCCGATCCAATGTCCTCCTTTTGGTCAAGATGGGAGCCCATGTTTGCGTCTGCGGTCCTCCCACTCTGATCCCCGCGGAATTCGAGAGTTACGGGGCCAAGGTGACCTATCACATCAAGGAAGCGCTCCAGGGGGCAGATGTGGTCATGATGTTACGAACGCAGAAGGAGAGGCAGAGGGATGTCCTTTATCCGTCGGTCAAGGAGTACTTTGCTCTCTACGGCCTGAATATGAAAAAGATGAAGTGGGCCAAGCGAAGCGCCATAGTGATGCATCCCGGACCGATCAACCGGGGTATTGAGATCGATCCAGAACTTGCCGAAGCAGGATACTCCGTCATTTTCGAACAGGTCACCAACGGGGTGGCAGTTCGAATGGCTGTCCTCTACCTTTTGCTGGGTGCCAGCGAGGAAACCGGCCTATGACACTGCTCTTGCAAGGCGGAACCGTTGTTGATCCCAGCCAGAAGATAGAGAAGAGACTGGATCTGCTGGTGGAAAAGGGAAGAGTTGCCGCTCTTGGAAAGATAAAGCCTAAGAGAAGTTGGCAAGTCGTGGATGCCTCCAAATGTGTGGTGGCCCCTGGCTTCATCGATATGCACGTCCATTTGCGAGAACCGGGCCGCGAAGACAAGGAAACCATTCTAAGCGGAAGCCAAGCTGCAGCAGCTGGAGGATTCACCAGCATTGCCTGCATGCCCAATACTGAGCCGGTGAATGATAGCGAGGCCATTACGCGTTTTATCTTGGAGCGGGCTGGTCGGGTTGGCTTGGTGAATGTTTTTCCTGCAGGTGCCATTACCAAAGGGCTACAGGGGAAGGAACTTTCCGAGATTGGCGAAATGGTCAAGGCAGGAGTGGTAGCCATTACCGATGACGGGAATCCAGTTGAGAACAATCAGGTCATGCGTAGGGCTTTGGAGTATGCCAAGATCTTCGATATACCGGTTGTGGATCATTGCGAGGATCGACATCTTGCCGCCGCCGGCCATATGAACGAAAGTGGGATGTCTACCCGGCTGGGAGTTCGAGGAATAAGCCGGGCAGCCGAGGAATTAGATGTCGTTCGCGACACGATCTTAAGCCGGATCACAGGTGGACGTATCCATATCGCCCACATTTCCACTCGAGAGTCACTTGCCTGGGTGCGCCAGGCCAAGAAGCAGGGAATCGCCGTTACCTGCGAAGTTACTCCCCACCACTTCACGTTGAGCGATACCGACATTAAGAACTATGACACCAACTTCAAGATGTATCCACCGTTGCGCACCGCATCCGACGTCAAGGCAATGTTGAAAGGGCTGTCCGATGGCTCCATCGATTGCATCGCCACCGATCATGCCCCCCATACACGTCTGGAAAAGGAGATGACGTTTGAGGAAGCGGCCAATGGAATCATCGGAATGGAGACGGCGGTGCCGCTGGCTTGGGAATTTTTGATCCGGCCCAAAATTGTTTCTGTCTCAAGACTGGTGGAGCTTTTCAGTACGAATCCCGACCGAATTCTCAAGCTGGGTCGAGGTACCCTTAAAGAAGGAGCGATTGCGGATATTACCGTGATCAATCCCGATTGTGAGATCATTGTAGATGTCAAGAAATTCAAATCCAAGAGTCGCAACTCTCCATTTCATGGTTGGAGACTCCATGGTGGACCGGTCATGACCATTGTGAAAGGGAAGATCATATTTCGTCATGAAGATTAGATCCGCCTGTCTGATGTTATTGATGGGTCTGATTGCCACGGGATGGGTCCAGGCCCAGTTGATGAGTGGCGAGAACCTCGTCAGGATCCAGACCGCGCTTTCGGTGGACACCGTACACCCGGGGAGCAGCTTTCAGGTCGCGGTGATTGGTGATGTGGAAGACGGTTGGCATGTCAACGCCAATCCGCCCTCACTGGAGTATCTGATTCCAACCGAGTTGAAACTGGAACCGGCCGACGGTTTCACCTTCGGTAAGATGCAGTATCCGGAAGCCGTCCGTCTTAAGTTTGCCTTTGCTGACGAAGAGTTGGATGTCTATGAGGGGCGTGTCATCATCCGTTTCCCTACGAGCATCGCGGGGGATGACTTGTCCGGTGAGAAGGTCATTCGGGGCACTTTCCGATACCAGGCCTGCAATGACGAAGTCTGTTTGGCTCCTGCCAACCAAGAGGTCAGGATCCCCATTCACATTGCCAGCTTGGAACAGCCGAGCCGACCGATCAATCCCGATCTCTTTGGGTCCGTCGCTTCGGATCAGAGCGTGGGAGGGACCCTGGGCTTGGCGGAAACGAATCTCGGACTTCTCATTGAGGAGCAGGGTTGGTTCCTGACTCTGCTGGCGCTCTTTGTCCTGGGCTTGGCCTTGAATCTCACACCCTGTGTTTATCCTATGATTCCGGTGACGGTTGGCTATTTCAGCAGACAGAGTGAAGGCAAGACCTCGCGCGTTTTTGGATTGGCACTCATGTATCTGCTGGGCATTGCCGTCACCTATTCTGTAATGGGGGTCGTGGCTGCCCTGACCGGGCAGATGTTTGGGGCACTCCTTCAGAATCCCTGGGTGCTAGTGGGCATTGCCGGGATGATGGTGGCTCTCGCCTTGAGTCTGTTTGGGGTGTACCAGATTCAGGCACCCAATTTCATTCGCCAGAAAGTCTCCGGGGATGCCGGAGGAGGAGTGCTGGGAGCGCTGAGTATGGGACTGGTCGTGGGCATCGTTGCTGCGCCTTGTGTTGGGCCCGTGACCATCGGTTTGCTCACTTACGTGGGCGCAACCGGCAATCCCTGGGTGGGGTTCTGGATGTTCTTTACTCTATCCTTGGGTCTGGGTATACCCTACGTCGCACTGGGAACGTTTTCCGGCGGTCTCAAGAAGTTACCCAGATCCGGCGTTTGGATGCTTTGGGTGGAGAAGCTCTTCGGCTTTGCCATGCTGGGACTGGCCCTTTACTTCATTGCTCCCTTGTTTCCGGATGGAGTCGTTCCCTGGATGGTCTTCGCTCTGGCCCTCGTCAGTGGCGCCTGGCTGGGTTGGCTGGACAAGAGCAGCGGTGGCGCCGCCGCATTTAACTTGCTGAAGAAAGCCACAGGATTGGCCGCTCTGGCGGTGGGTCTTTTTGCCGTGATCCCGGAAGCGCCGGGAGTCGCCATTGCGTGGCAAAACTATGATCCGGCTCTTTTTGATCAGGCCCGGGAAGAAGGCCGTCCCGTTCTTCTGGATTTTACAGCCGATTGGTGTATCCCCTGCCGTGAGTTGGAACGATTTACCTTCAGCGATGAAGAGGTGATCGCAGCCCTGAATCCATTCCTGGCCCTCAAGGTGGATTTAACACACTTCGAGTCGCCGGAAGCCAGGCCGCTGCGAGACCAATTTGCTGTCGTCGGCGTTCCCACCATCGTTTTTATTGATGTTCAAGGAAGGGAAGTGCAGGAATCGCGGGTGGTGGGTTACTTGGGCCCCGATGATTTTCTCCAGCAGGTGAAGCGCGCGTCAAATCGGTGACACGCACGTAGTTCCGAAAATTGGCCCCATAAATCAAGGATTTAAGAGAGGTCTGGCACCGAATTAAACATAACTCGGCAAGCCGAGGATGCAGGACTTGGGGCTTTACGGGGTCGAGACCTACCGGGGCGCCATTCGGTACCAGACTCCTCTCAACTTGTTGATTTACAGGGGTCCTTTTGGCAATTACGAGCGTGTCACTGATCGGGGAGGTTCACGATGATGTCGCCCTCGAGGGCGAAGTTGTATCGTTCTCGCGCAATCCGTTCCCATTCGTAAGGGTCGGTCTTAAGCTTTTCGATCTTTTGCAAGGAGTGGCGGCGTTGTCGTCTGAGATCGAGATTTTCCAGTTGCAATCCTCGTAACTCTGCCCGATACTTGCGCAGCTGTATCAAACCGCCGTCTCCCAACAGTAAGATGCTCAGCAGAGCCAGGCAACCGGTGAACAGCAGGATCCAGGAAAGCTCTCTTTTGGCTTTTCGGCTGAATGTCATGGCCAGTACGAATGTCTAAGAGTTACTTAGTTCTCTCAACTATAGACGCCCATGAGGAGGCCGAACGAATCGCCCAGATTCTGGTAGAAGAACGACTCGCCGCCTGCGTCAATATTGTTCCCAAGATCACCTCGATTTACAGATGGAAAGAGGCACTGGAGCATGCTGCCGAACATCTGATGATCATGAAGAGTGCTGAGGATCGACTAGCAACATTGATCCATCGCATCAAAGAGCTCCACCCTTACGAGGTCCCGGAGGTGATTGCTCTTTCCATCGAAGATGGCGATCCCACCTATCTGGAGTGGATCCTCTCGGAAACGAGAGAAAATCCTCCCTAAGAGCGTAAAGGGGAAACTATACCCGATGGGTGTGAAAAATATCGATTACCTGTAGGGGAATGCTGAAGATCTTGAGAGCACTTATGAAGGGGTTTTGTGCTCAGACTCCTTTTCGGTGTCTTCCTCTGGTCCACCTTTGAGAGAACCTTTGAAGTTGCGAATGCCCTCCCCGAGTCCCTTTCCCAGCTGTGGAAGCCGACTAGCGCCGAAAATCACAATCACAATCAGAAGGATAATGACGAGTTCTGACATTCCGAGACCGCCCATACTCTTGCACCTCGTTTAATTCCCCTATGCTACGCCTAACCCTCTTTGTTGTCAATCACAGCACCACGCGCTTGTCGCCAATCCGCCGAGTGATGCGTTTGCGGTCCAGGAACTCGAGGAAGGGAATCGCGTATTTGCGGCTGATTCCGAAGAGATCCTTGAACTCGGGCACCGTAAAGGTATGCCCGCTTGGAAAAGACTCCTTGAGCTGGGATTGGAGAAAGGTGATCCGGCCGGGCGAAAGGACGATATTGTCGCTTACCCGTATCAGCTCCCCCTGCTGTAAAAGAAAATAATACACATCACGGACCTGGCTATGGTTGTAGGGAAGTGTTTCCAGGAGTTCCTCCAAGGTGGGAGGTTGCAAACCCTTTCTCTTAATCAGCTGTAAAATGTCTTTTTTCGCCTGGTCTTGCTCTGGGTTCAGTGCCAGCTGTTGTCCCTGCAGCGACACGGTGCTGCCCTTGATTTGAATCTTTTTTTCATTCTCCATCTGGTTGAGAACGAATGTGAAGTAAGCATTACCGGTTTTTCCAAAGAATCGCTCTTTGAGTTCCTCTCGCGGTACACCCACAATCAAGGGATTACTGGAGTGGAAATCGGCAAGGAATCCGATGATTTGCGCCTTGAATTCCTCGAGAGCCGGTTGAAAAACGGCTCGGACTGGCTCCTGAGAGATCAAGACTACGGAATCCAGTCCCTTTAAGAGATCCAGTAGGTAATTTTCCAGAAAGCCGGTGCGGGACGCCAGCTTGGCCAAGCTGACCCCCGAGAAACGGTGCAGTTTGACGAAGTATTCGGCTAAGGCACGATCCAGATCGGGATCCTTCTCTTTGAACATCGACCACAGCTTTCTCAACTCGGGGAGGATGCCGGGCAAGTCCTTTTTTCGGTGTTTTTGGGGAGCGCTGTCTAGAATCACACCCCCACCGATGGTCGTCATGGGTGAGTAGCGGCGTAAAACGAAGTGATCCTTGGGGCAGCAAACTGTAGGACTTTGCAGTCGGAACTGAATGAGCATGGACTCCCCCGGGAGAAGTTGATCGTTTTCAAGAGGATGGATTCGACCTATCAGTTCAGCACTCCCATGGTGAAATCGGATCGCACTACGGTCCTTGAGCGCCTTGGGAGCAGTGGGCAGCAAGTGAACGATGGCATCGAGCATGGAGGAGGAGTCAAGAGCGTTGGACCTAGAAATCAGCATTCCTCTGTTCAAATTTTCCGTTTCCAACCCGCTCAGATTCAATGCAGTCCTTTGGCCGGCCATGGCCTGCTCAGCACTCTGGTTGAAAATCTCTATGCCTCGGACCTTTCCTGTCTTGAGGGAGGGATACACGGTCACTGCATCCCCCTTTTTCAAGACACCGGCATAAGGAGTTCCCGTGACCACCGTACCGAACCCTCTGATCGTAAAAATGCGGTCAACGGGAAGACGGAAAATCTGATGGGAACGTTGAGCATCGATGATGGCCTGCTGGGATTTGTCGATTTCTTCCAGGAGTGTTTCTTTCAGAAGTTCCACGCCCTCTCCGGAAACGCTATCCACGGCTACGATGGGAGCGTTTTCCAGCGGACTGCCCTGAACCAGTTCTCGAATCTCGTCTTCAACCAGAGAAAGTAGCTCCTCTTCAACCAGATGCTTTTTGGTGATGGCGATAATACCCCTTGGAATTTCCAGCAGCTTACAAATCTGAAAATGCTCGATGGTCTGGGGCATGACCGATTCATCAGCTGCAACGACCAGTAGAGCCAGATGAATCCCACCGATCCCTGCCAGCATATTTTTCACAAACTTTTCATGTCCCGGGACGTCGATAAAGCCCACCCGCGAATCTCCCAGCTGCATATGAGCGAAACCGATATCAATGCTGATACCACGGCGTTTTTCCTCCTCTAGCCGGTCGGTGTCCATGCCGGTTAAGGCTTTCAGAAGCGTGGTCTTACCGTGGTCAATATGGCCTGCGGTCCCGACGATGATGTCCTTCATATTAGCGCTCAGAACCAACTATATCTGGAGTTGCTCCCGAATGTTTCGGTAAAATGTCTGTGCTGGAGCCTTTTACAGGAATGTTAGGAAACTTATCAACAAAGTTACAGAAAATTCTTCGCGATTTGAAGGGCGAAGGGCGCGTTGCTGAAGGCCATATCGAAGTGGCGATGCGAGAAATTCGCATTGCCCTCCTGGAGGCGGACGTTCACTTTAAGGTGGTGAAGGAGTTCGTGTCTCGGGTCAAGGAAAGGGCTCTCGGACAAGAGGTGCTTCGCGATCTGATGCCTGCTCAACAGGTTGTGAAGATTGTTCGTGACGAGCTCATGGAGCTCTTTGGGCGGGAGGAGGCGGAACTGGTGTTTTCCAAGCCGTCTCCCAGCGTGATTTTGTTGATTGGTCTTCAAGGAAGCGGCAAGACGACGACCACTGGAAAGCTGGCCCTCTGGTTGAGGAATAAGGGACTCCAACCGCTGATGGTCTCGACAGACGTTTACCGTCCCGCCGCCATGGAGCAACTGTCGATTATTGCCCATGACATTGGGATCGGGGTCTACGAGGAGAAGAGTAGTGATGCGGTAGAATTGGCAAGCAATGCTCTACGGCACGCTCGCAACACAGGGTTTGAGGTTCTCTTGATTGATACAGCAGGACGCTTGCACATCGACTCAGAGTTGATGGCGGAATTGGATCGCATTGCAGAGAGAGTGCGACCCACGGAAATTCTGCTGGTGGCCGATGCCATGACAGGACAGGATGCCGTGAATTCAGCCCGCGAGTTTAACGAGCGATTGAATCTCTCCGGCGTTGTTTTGACCAAGATGGACGGAGATGCCCGCGGTGGAGCGGCTCTTTCCATTAAGACGGTGACCGGAAAGCCGATTAAGTTCATTGGTGTCGGCGAGAAGTACGAGGCATTGGAAGTCTTTCATCCGGAGCGAATGACGAGTCGCATACTGGGGATGGGCGATGTGCTGAGCCTGATCGAGAAGGCTGAAGAAATCGTGGATGAAGAGCAGGCTCAGGAAATGCTCAAGAAGATGCAGCGCAACGAGTTCACGCTGGAGGATTTCCGTCAACAGCTGAGGCAGCTCAGGAGGCTGGGTCCGTTAGAGCAGGTGTTAGGGATGCTTCCCCAAATGGGTCCCCTGAAGGGATTGAATAAGCTTCAGGTTGACGAGAAACAATTGACTCATCTGGAAGCAATCATCAACTCCATGACCTTGAAGGAGAGAGTTGCTTACAAGACGATCAATGCCTCACGGCGCAAGAGAATCGCCAAAGGCAGCGGGAGGCCGGTTCCGGAAGTAAATCGTCTACTCAAGCAGTATGTTCAGACAAGGAAGATGATGAATAAGGTCAGTAAAGGCTTTTCTTCCAAAGGGTTACCTAAATTAAACTTTCCGATTTAACCACTCTCTGATAGAATAAGCTGCATTATTAGGAGCGAACATTGTTACGAATACGTTTGAGTCGGCACGGAAGAAAAAAGGATCCTCATTTTCGAGTTGTTGTTGCTGAAAAGCACAAAGCACGAGAGGGGCGATTCGTTGAGATAGTGGGCTACTACAACCCAGCTCTGAAGCCTGTTCGACTGAACTTGGAGCTTGACCGAATTGAACATTGGGTCAAACAAGGTGCACAACCCTCGAATACCGTAAGAGTCTTGATCAATAAAGTCAGGCAGTCGACATAATTGAACAAGATCTTGTGTTGACGTGCGTCATTAATTGCCGATCTTGATGAGGCTCTTTGAGCCCCGGACATGACACGCGCTCGAGCCGGTTGGATGCCCAGATATCCAAGTTCGTTTTACAGGAGGAGTTATGAAAGAGCTTGTCGAGATGATCGCGAAGGCGTTGGTGGACAGTCCTGATGAGGTCGTTGTGAGTGAGGTTGCGGGTGAGCAAACCACGGTCCTTGAGTTGAGGGTAGCTCAGTCGGATCTTGGTAAAGTGATTGGGAAACAGGGACGAACGGCCCGTTCCATCCGAACCCTTCTGGGAGCTGCAGGGATGAAGCTCCGCAAGCGATTTGTTTTGGAGATCCTGGAGTAGTTGGCCCGTTTTGCCAGCATTGCCCGAATCGTCAAGAGACGTGGACTTCGGGGCGAAGTTGTAGCTGAACTCTTGACTGATTTTCCCGAGCGTTTCTCCTCCCTTGATGAGGTCCGTATTTTCAATGACGAAAAGGAGTATTGGGAGAAAATCGAGAAACACTGGTTTCACAAAGACAGGATCATTCTAAAGTTTCGCGGACGTGATCTTCCTGAGAACGTTGAAGAGCTCATTGGCGGTGACGTTCAGATTTACGAAGACCAACGTGTTTCGCTTCCCGAAGACAGCTACTACCACTGTGATCTGATTGGGTGCAAAGTCCTGGAGAGTGGAGAGGTTCTGGGCGGTGTGACCGGGGTTCTTGAAACGGGAGCTGCGGGGTGTAATTTGGTCGTGACAAGGGCCGACGGAGAGGAGTTCATGGTGCCGCTGGTCCGGGAATTTGTGCTGGAGGTCGATGTGGGAAAGAAAGTGATCCAAGTGGACCTCCCGGCAGGATTAGTTTAGCCGCATAGGTATGTTGATCAGCGTTGTGACGATTTTCCCCAATTTGTTGGCTGGAGTTTTTGACTTCGGTATGATCAACCAGGGCCGAAAAAAGGGACTTCTTGAGACGGAAATAGTGGATCTGCGACAATTTGCTCCAGATGAAAGAGGAACGGTTGATGATCGTCCCTACGGAGGAGGAGAGGGGATGGTGCTGAAGCCGGATTTGATTTTTGGAGCTGTAGAGCAGTGTCAGAAAAAATGGGGCGACACTGGCCATGTGATTTTACTCTCGCCCCAGGGGAAGCGATTTGATCAGAAGAAGGCAAAGGAGTTATCTTTGATGCCCCATCTTATTTTGATCTGCGGTCGTTACGAGGGCGTGGATCAACGGGTGGCAGACTATTTGGCCGACGAAGAGATTTCGGTGGGCGACTTCGTACTCTCAGGAGGAGAGTTTGCAGCGTGTTCGGTTGTCGATGCAGTGAGCCGCCTGATCCCAGGTGTGGTAGGGAAGGGAAGTTCCGTTCTGGAGGAGTCCTTTATGGATGACCTTCTTGATTTTCCCCACTATACTAGGCCAGCAGAATTTCGCGGGTGGAAAGTACCTGATATCCTTCTTTCTGGCGATCATGTAGGAATCCAAAGATGGAGGCGTCAACAGGCCTTGGAACAAACGCAACAAAGGAGGCCGGATCTGCTGAACGACGACTGTTTAGAAGATCGATCGAGTGGTCTTGAAGAAAACTGAGGTTTGATATGAATTTAGTGGATCAAGTTGAACAGAAATATATCAACCGGGAAATTCCTGAACTCAGATCAGGAGACACGGTGCGAGTTAATGTGAAAATCAAAGAGGGAGACAAGTCCCGGATTCAGGTGTTCGAGGGAGTGGTCATTGCCATCAAGAGGAACGGTGTGAGTTCTACTTTCACGGTCCGCAAAGTTTCAGTGGGTTACGGGGTGGAACGGATTTTCCCTCTCTACTCTCCCACGGTCCAGAGTATCGAAGTGCTTAAAAGGGGACGGGTAAGACGGGCTAAACTTTACTATTTGCGAGAGCGCAAGGGTAAAGCGGCTCGGATCAAAGAACGAAGGCTGTAATCTTTCAGTGGTTTCCCTGTAATCCCGGCTATCATGGTTAACAAAGTTCTGTTTGTCATCTATGTCCTCTACTGCCTTGAAGTAGGGATCTTCCTTCTCGTCTATCCTTGGATGCGCCTCTGGGACCAAAATTTTCTGCTTCAATATTCTTCTTATCTTAGGGTCGTGCTCCTGAATGATTTTTTCCGAGGCGCTGTCTCAGGGCTGGGTGTTGCAAACCTTATCTTAGGGGCTTGGGAAGTTGCGAACTTTCAACGATATTTTAGGAGAGCATAACCTCCAACCTCCCATCCTCTATGGCATTTCCAACCGCCTTTCATTTCCCAACTTGGAACCGTTGAACTATCTGGAGTTGCTCTTTCAGACACGCGCAGACATCGTGCAGTGGCGTGAAAAGGATCTACCGGCTGAAAAGAACCGTGTGTTCATTCAACACGGGGTGCGGTTGGCGGGAGAAACGGGCAAGCTGTTTTTCGTGAACTCCCTATTTGAAATGGCTCTCGAAGAGGAGGCTGACGGCGCTCATCTCACTTCCAACCAGGGCGTTGGAGAGGCCAGACGGGCCAGAGACCGTTTTCAAGCCAAGCAGGCTCTGTTGGGGAAGTCCGTCCATACACTGTCAGAGGCACGAAGGGCTGAAGCAGAGTCCGTGGACTACCTCCTGCTGGGACCGGTCTTTGATCCCCTCTCCAAGCGATCGGATCGTTCGCCTCTGGGCTGCCCAACTCTTCAAGAAGCCGTGCAGACCCTGTCGACGCCGGTGATCGCGATAGGAGGCATCGATGAGTCCAATTTCGAGGAAGTCTTCAAGACCGGAGCCGGCGGAGCCGCCGGAATCACCTGGGTGCACAGGGAGGTGGAACGGCTTCTGTAGAAGCCGTTCCACCTCCTAACCTCCTGACCCCCTGACCACAGCCGGCAGACTGGCTGAAAATTCAAGATCTCAAATTCCAAATCCGAAACGAATTTTTTTCTTCTATGTTCTATTTTCTGCTCATGAGGCGCGCTTAACTCCTAACCCCTTGACCTGGTCAGGAGGTCAGGTGGTCAGCTTCTTCGTGCACTTCACCATCTCAAAAGGATTAGCTCAGAGCTGAAGCCGGGACCAAAAGCGGCACAAAGCCCCTGCTCGGCTTTTTCAGGAGATCTTTCCCTTATCAGATGTTCCAGGATGAACAGGATGGTTGGGCTGGACATGTTTCCGAAGTGTTCCAAAATGAAACGACTGGAGTCGAGCTTTTCCTCGCTGAGCTCAAGCGCCTTCCTCATGGCAAGAAGTATCTTTGCTCCTCCTGGATGGAGGACAAAGTGATCGAGATCCTGCAGCCTGATCTGATTTCGGTGGAGGAATGCGGAGACGTTCTCTTTGATGTGTTGGTCCAGAACTTTGGGAATCGTTGTTGAGAAAATGACACTGAGCCCTGTTTCGCTGAAATCCCATCCCATGAGATCAAGGGTGTTGGGCCACAGCGTACTCATGCTATCCACCATCTGGATGCCCTCCTCTGGACAGGCATCTCCACAGATCAAAGCAGCAGCGGCTCCATCTGCAAAAAGGGCCGAGGCCACAAAGTTGCTTTTCCGATAATCGGTGGACTGGAAGGTGACAGAGGACAATTCCACCGAGACCAAAAGAATTCTTTGATCGGAAGCCCCTTTGGCGAGGTCCCGGCAGCGGGCCAGCCCCGCAGCTCCTCCGGCACAGCCCAGACCAAAAATAGGTGTTCTCTTAGTGTGAGTGCCGAATCCCAACCGGTTCATAATACGGGCATCCATACTGGGCGTGGACATCCCGCTGTTAGAGACAAAAACCAGGTGATCCACATGCCGGGTATCCAGATCAGCCTTTTCCAGGCAACGCTCGATGGCCTCGATGCTCAGGCGTTCTGACCAGCGGATGTATTCTTCGTTTTTCTCTGCAAAGGTGTGAGGGCGTTCAAACCACTCCAAAGGGACACAGAAGAATCGCCTGTGGACGTGGACGTTTTCAAAAACGCCAATCAGGCTTCGGGTACACTCGAGTTTTGCTTGGAAATGCCGGCGGACCCATTCCCGGATATCCTGTTGCTCAAAGCAAAAAGAAGGCACAGCCGTGCCGACGGCGACGACGCGTGGCATGTGAGCCCCTACTGGGCGGGAGCACCCAAGCCATAAAGAGATCCCTTTTGGGCGATGTCAGAGATTTTCTGGGCTTCCTCCCATTCCAGATACAGGGCCTCATCCTTCCGATCGATGGCCAGCTGTTTGATGGGTTCCAACTGGGGGATGAATTCTTGGATTTTTTTATTGAGTTTCTCAAGGGACTTTCGAATATCATCTTCAGAGGCTGTTTTATGAATGGCCTTTTCATCGATATTGATCATGATCCCGTCAATGGCCTGCCGATAGGCATGGACCATGTCCCAATAGGTATGGAATTCCAGCGGATTTTCCTCGTCTTCTTCCCCTTCCCCGCCCTTCATTCTTCTCTGGATCTCCTTCAGACGAGCCTCGGCAATTTCCAGAAGGACATCGACTCTCTTTTCCAATTCTTGATGCAGCTGAAGTTTTCCGTACTCTTCATCAGTGAAACGATCTCTCGACTGCCATCGCGCCGGGGGGGGTGCAACGGAAAGTTCCCCAGGATGAAACGATAAGGATGCCAGGGTTTCGGTCAGCTCTCCTTTGGCTTCCTCACGCTCGGTTCGATTCTTCACTATATCTTCACCCAGCAGCTGGGCCAATAGGGTTTTTCGGAGCTGGGCCAAGGCTTGAATGGTGTTTTCGAACCCCTCCAGGTACTCAAAAGGTACGGTCGTTCGTAAGTCATCGATTATTTCGATCAGGTTGCGAAGACGAATTTCCAGCTTCTTGACTTCAGTCGAGCGAAGATCCTTGTCGTTTCCTGCGTTGGAGGATTCAGCGACAGTGTGATGGGACAGCGCCGAAATACTCTGCAGCAAATCAGCGGTGTCGTCCAACTGGCCTCGTTGAATATATCTCTGCAGGAGATCGACACGACGATCAAAGACCTCTCGAAACAAGTCGATTCGATCGCGATATTTCGGCTTTCTTTGATATTCGCGAAGTTCTCCCTCAGTAAGGAGATCCGTCAAAGGAGGATCAACGTCCTGTGCCAGATGAAGGGGACTCACGAGAGGCAGGAGCACTAGCCCGGGTAATACATAGGTTCTCGTCACGAAGTGGCGAAAGCGCCGACCTGGCAAGGCGCACGGGGGCACCGGCTTGCGGGTCGGCCACCGCAAACGTACTCTCTGCAGTACGTTGAGGAGGCCGGGGGCACCCGCGCTTGCGGGTCGCGCGGGCAGGGCGGATGATTTCGTCGCTGCAGTAGAGAATTTATGCGTTACCCGGGCTAAGGTGAGAAGTTTCATTATTTACATTCTCTCAGGTACGGGTATTCCGAGTAAATCGAGACCTTTCAAAAGTCCCTGAAGCGCCGCATCGGTGATGGTGAGATAAAAGCATTGTTTGATCGGATCGCTTTCCGAGAGGATATGGTACTTATGATAGAACAGATTGAATTGTTGGGCCAAATTAAAAGCATGCTTGGCCAAATGTGAGATTTCCAGAGTAGCAACCGTTTGATCGATGGCTGAATCAAGACGTGCTGCCTGAAGCAAGAGACTCCAGACTTCATTGTCCTCGATGAGTTCGGCAATGGAATTCGAATTTTCCCACATTCTCTCACGTTCTTTTTCCCAGATCGACAGATTCCATTCGCTATCGCCCGCTTCCAGCTTGCGAAAGATGTTGTGAGCACGCACCACCGAATACTGTAAGTAAGGACCTGTTTCCCCTTCGAAACTGAGAGCTTCAGCAAAGTCGAAGGCGATCACCGAGTTACGGGTGTATTTGAGAAGAAAGTAGCGAAGGGCACCGATGGAGACCTTCTGAGCGATTGCTTTTTGTTGTTCCGGAGTGAGATCTTTGGCACGGGCATTGACTTCCTCAAGCGATTTTTCGATCAACTTGTTGATCAGATCGTCGGCCTTGACCCCCAGTCCCTTTCGTCCCGAGACTTCCACATAGGGTTTTCTGCGCTCCTCTTCTGACAATTCGATACCCAGTTCCGAACAGCAGGCGGGGGACAAGGCAACCATTTCATAACTGAAGTGCACAGAGCGATCCGCTTCGCTGCTAAAACCGAGTCTTCTCAGGCCCTCCACCACCACACGCTGAAGGTAAGATTGGCGTACATCGATCACGTTGAAGACGCTCTGGCCTTGGCCGAAATGGGGCTCGTGATGCGGGGAGGGCTCAGTGGTCGTGAGCCAGACCGTGTCTTCGTTCGGGCCGCCATCGGTAGGCAAGGTGACTTGGCCGTCCCGGTATTGGCAAAGTGGGCGGTAGTGGAAAGTTTTCCCCAACAGCCCGAATTTCCAGAGCTGGTAGGCGATGTCTTTGCCGACATAGGTTACCGTCCCATTGCTCCGGACAATGATTTTTTCCTCATCGGGCTGACCGCTGGCCCCAGGTACCTGCATGGTCCAACAGCCCTGGTAGGGGCCGTCTTCTCGATAGGTGATCGCCTTTTTTTCCTTGAGCCGCCCAAAGGCCTCCTCCCAGAACTCCAGGGAGAGGATCTCACTTTCCCGGGGCAAAACCTCATATCTTACTCCGATTCGAAGCATGGTCTTCAGATGAGCGAAGACGACCCGCATCGAAACGTACTCAGCCAGCTGCCGGGTGGGTTCCTCGTCATTCTCGATTTCCTGGAGTGTTTGCTCGCGGAGTTTCAGGCGTGATTCCTCCTCCTGATACCATGCGGAGACCTCTGCATAGAGATCCCAGCAGTAGTAGTCAAAAGGCTCTGCGATGGACTGGATCTCCTCGAAGGACACCTGGCGCAGGTTTTGAAAGCCCACAACCACGTCGGCTACCTGGACCCCTGTATTGTCGATGTAATTTTGAACTTCGACTCTTCGACCCCGATCCCGCAACAGTCTGACGAACGTGTCTCCAAGAGCTGCATTTCTCAAATGGCCGATGTGTGCGGCTTTATTGGGATTAATGTTGGTGTGCTCCACGATAACCTTCTCACCGGAGGGTCCGGCCGAAGGGCTGTGGAGCCAGCGATGAAGATCGTGAAAGAAGGCAACCCGCTTGAAAAAGACATTCAGATGGCCGTTATCGGCAGCTACAAAACGATCCACGTGGGGAGGAGTCTCAATATTCTCTGCGACCTCCGAAGCGATGTCACGAGGAGATCGGCGAAGAGTCTTGGCCAGTTCGAAAGAGAAGGGAAAAGCCAGATCACCGAATTCAGTGCGGGGAGGTGTCTCCACCGTGAGCCGTTTCAACTCCACTCCGAAATGTTGGGCGATGAACTGCCGCAAATGCTGCTCGGTTTCCTCGATCCGCTTGAGAAGCATAGGGCTAATCATAAGCGAACCCCCCTTTCGGGGCAAAGACCCAGTCTGCCGCCTTCCTGTGACCGTGAATCTGCAGTATAGTGCTGCCGACCATGAGTAGAATACTTCGCTTTGACCCTTTCAATGGAGTGAGTGGCGACATGATTCTGGGAGCCCTCATCCATCTGGGGCTTCCACTGGAAAAGCTGAAAAAGGAGCTGGGCAAACTGAAACTGGAGAAATACGCACTGGAGGCGGACGAGATTGTCCGCAAAGGTATCCAAGGGATCAATTTTCGGGTCCAGCCAGGCAAGTCTTCACATCATCACAGTCGAGGGTTTCGAGAGATCCAGGCCCTGATTGATGAGAGTGAGCTCGATTTGTGGGTGAAAGAAAAGGCGGGTGAGATTTTTCGGCGGCTTGGGGAGGCTGAAGCCAAAGTCCACAAGACTTCCCTCCAGGAGGTTCATTTTCATGAAGTGGGAGCGGTGGACGCTATTGTGGATATTGTAGGTGCCTGTATCGGCTTTCATCATTTCGGAGTCCAGTTGTTTGAGAGTGCGCCCCTGAATTTGGGGAGTGGAACCGTGACTTTCTCACACGGAACATGGCCTGTTCCTGCGCCGGCCACTGCAGAGTTGGTGTCCGATTTCCCGGTGTTCATCGACCAGGTGCAAGGCGAACTCACAACACCCACCGGGGCCGCGATCGTAACCACGTTGGTGGAGGAAAGGGCGGGTTCTCCTGTGTGCCGGTACGAAAAATGGGGCTTTGGTGCCGGGGACAGGGAGTTTGAGGAGATCCCTAACATGCTAAGATTGGTCCTGGGGCGAAGGCTCTCAGAGGCCGAAGGGGCCTCGTCTGGACCCGATGAGGCATGGCACGAGGAGGGAATCTCCCTTTTGGAGGCCAACATCGACGATATGGACGGGGAGATGTTGGGTCATTTCCTGGAATTGGCCTTAAAAGAGAAGGCGTTGGATGCCTATTGCACTCCCGTGCAGATGAAGAAGAGTCGACCTGGTATCAAGCTTTCTGTTCTTTGTCGACCAGCTGATCGAGAGCGAATGGCGGAACTGATCTTTCGCGAAACGACAACACTGGGTGTTCGCTGGACTCTGGGGAACCGGTGGGTTCTGAGTCGCGAGGTCAAGTGCCTCGAAACTGAGTATGGGAAGGTAGCGATCAAGATCGCACGTTACAAAGGAGAGATTGTGAATGTGACGCCGGAATATGAAGACTTGAAAGCTATGGCTGAGAGATCAAGTATTCCGTTGAAAACACTGCGACAACACGTTATGGAACAGATCATTGATCAAGGCTATGAGTGACACCTTCTATTTGACGACTCCGCTCTATTACGTCAATGGCGTCCCTCATGTGGGACACACCTATACGTCTGTCCTCTCTGATGCGATTGCTCGTTACAAGAGGATGTGTGGTTTGGAGGTCTGCTCTCTGACCGGTACGGATGAACATGGGCTCAAGATTGAAAGAGCAGCCCGCGAACAGGGTATGGCTCCTCAAAAGTTCACCAACACCTACGCGGCCAAGTTTCGGCAGACCTGGAAGAAACTGGGCCTCAGTTTCGATGAGTTTATCCGTACCACTGAAAAGAGGCACAGTGCGGCCGTGGTTGAGATTTTTGAGAGGATCAAAGAAAACAACTTTATCTATCTGGGCGAATATAGTGGAAACTACTGCGTCAACTGTGAAGCCTACACTCCTGAGGGTTTGACAGACTGCCCCGACTGTGGGCGGCCTACAGAGTTCATGACCGAAGAGAGCTATTTCTTCAAGCTCTCTGCCTTTGAGGAAAAGCTTCTGAACTTCTACGACTCCAATCCGGACTTTGTCATCCCCACGACTCGGATGAATGAGATTGTGAGTTTCGTCAAGGGCGGTCTCAAGGATTTGAGCATCAGCCGGACCTCCTTTAGTTGGGGAATTCCAGTACCGGGAGATGAAAGCCACATCTTTTACGTCTGGTTTGATGCCCTCACGGGCTATCTTGCTGGAATCGGCTTCGCCGGCCAAGGGGAAACGTTTGAACAGTATTGGCCTGCGGATGTGCAGCTCATCGGCAAAGATATCCTACGTTTTCACGCCGTTTACTGGCCTGCCTTCCTGATTGCAGCTGGATTGGAACCACCGCGTCATGTCCTGGTCAATGGGTGGTGGACCGTAGAGGGCGAAAAGATGTCCAAGTCCAGAGGCAATACCGTCACTGCCGACGAACTGATCAGTCTTGTGCAACCCGATTATGTTAAGTATTTCCTGCTTCGCGAAATTCCCATCGGTGCGGATGGGAACTTTTCCTACAAGCTTTTGCTGAAGCGAGTGAACAGTGATCTGGCCAACGACCTGGGTAACCTGTCGAATCGGATATTGACCATGATTGAGAGTTATTTCAATAGTGGAATTCCGGAGTGTGGAGAGCCTGAAGCCAGAGATGAAGAGCTCAGGCAGTTCAGTAGCGAGACGATCGATTTGTTTCGTAAGAACTTTGACAGCCTACAAATCAATAAGGCCATGGACAATGTGTGGGAACTGATATCGATGGTGAACAAATACATTGTAGCTAATGAACCCTGGGTCATGGGGGGCGACCCTGCCAAGGAAGATCGTCTGGGAACCGTGCTCTACTACTCAGCGGAGACCTTGCGGATTGTCGCTATTTTGATGGCTCCTATTATTCCCACCGGGACGGCTTCAATTCTCAAACAACTCGGGATCTCCAAGCCTCTTGAAGACCACAGGATCTCCCAATTGGCCTGGGGAGAACTAGAGAAGGGTTCTTCCATCGGAAAGATCCAGGCCATCTACCCACGTCTGGATCCAGACGAATTCCTGAGCCGTGTCCAGGAAGAAAGACAAGAGAAAGAAACTCCCCCTCAGGCCGTACAGGAAGCGGATGGCTCCTCGCCGAAAGAGGAGATCAAGATTGAAGACTTCGCCAAGGTAGAGATGAGGGTGGGGAAGATCGTTTCAGCGGAGAGAATCCCGAAATCGAACAAGCTGCTCAAGGTACAGGTGGACATTGGATCAGAAGTCCGTCAGGTGGTGGCGGGCATCGCCGAGGAGTACACTCCGGAAGAATTACCCGGTCGTTTGGTGGCCGTAGTGACGAATTTGAAACCGGCCAAACTCATGGGTGTCGAATCAAACGGGATGATTGTGGCGGCCACAAGTAAGGGTAAGCCGGTTCTTGTCACTTTCAGTGAACCCGTTCGACTGGGTTCAAGACTCCAGTAATGTTCATTGACTCCCATGCCCATCTGGATTCCGCCGATTTTGAACCGGATTTAGAAGAGGTCCTCGCCAGAGCAAAGGATGTCGGCGTATCCGCGATCATGACGATCGGTTGTGTCGGGGAAGGAATGGAGAGCATCGATACGTTTAGGGCGCTTGTGGAGGACCATGACTGCCTGTACGGGAGCATGGGAGTTCATCCCCACGATGCCCGCTTCTATCATGATGGGCTGGGAGAAGAGATTCAACAGCTCATGGAGCACCCTAAGATTCTGGGCTGGGGTGAGATTGGGTTGGATTTCCACTACGAAAACTCTCTTCGCTCTCAACAAATTGAAGCCTTCCGGCAGCAGCTTCGGAGGGCACGAGAAGCCGCCAAACCCGTTGTCATTCATTCTCGAGAAGCGGAAGACTTGACCTGCCAGATCCTGGAGGAGGAATTTTCTGAAGGGCCTGGGGGTGTGTTGCACTGTTTTACGGCAAGCCTCGAGACGGCTCAACGTTGTCTGGACCTCGGTTTCCACATCTCTTTTGGTGGAATTCTTACCTTTCGGAAGGCAGAAAATCTGCGCCGAATCGCGGAACAAATCCCTTCTGATCGATTGCTCATCGAAACGGATGCCCCTTACTTGGCGCCCGTCCCCTTTCGGAGCAAGCGCAACGAACCGGCCTTTGTGGTGAAGGTGAGCGAAGTGCTGGGGGAGTCTCGTGGAACGACCTCGGAGGAAATCGGTGCTCTCACCACGAGAAACTTCCAGCGGCTGTTCGCTCTTGGAACTTGAAAGCCGAATTGGTATATTAGCCCGGATTATGCATAAATTCCCTACTGCAGCGCCGAAATCATCCGTCCTGACTGCGTTGCACTCGGTCGGCCTCCTCAACGTACTGCAGAGAGTACGTTTGCGGGGGCCTCTGTCGCGCGTGGCGCAACGCACTCAGGCCGGCGCTTTCGTCACTTCGTCACGAGAACCTATGCATAGTCCAGGCTAGCGCGGGCATCAAATATGAAAACAGTCTCTAGTGTCTCCCTGACTCCAAAGGATATCTTCAAACTGATTGAAAACGAGTTGCAGCAAGTGGAGCTCGCCCTGAAGACTGAGGGCCACTCGGCCTTTCCTCTGGTGGATGACATCAACACCTACTTGCACGACAGTGGGGGCAAGCGTTTTCGTCCTGTTATCTTACTCCTTTCTTCGAAGCTCGGCGGGTTTGAAGGCAAACCAGCCGTTGTCCTGAGTGTGGTCGTTGAACTCATTCATGTGGCGACGCTGGTTCACGATGACATTATTGACAATGCAGAGGTTCGTCGCGGACGAACCTCTGTGAATGCCAAGTGGGGAAATCAGGTCACGGTGTTGATGGGTGACTGGTTATACATGACCTCTTTCTATCTGGCCCTGCGGTTGCGAAACTTTAGAGTATTGGACCTTTTGATCGATGTGACACGACAGATGGTAGAAGGGGAACTCATTCAGTGGGAACAGTACGGTCACATCGATCTCTCGGTCGAAGAGCAGCTGGAGATCTGTCGTCGCAAAACGGCTCATCTCTTCTCTGGATGCGGCCGGTTAGGGGCCATCTTGGCAGATATGGATGAGCAGCAGGAGGAGAAGTTGGGTACTTATGGCCATTCTGTGGGTATGGCTTTTCAGTTAACCGACGACCTGCTGGATTACACTTCGAATGAGGATACCTTGGGCAAACCGGTTCTCAAGGATCTCGAAGAAGGAAATATCACCCTACCCATCATCTACCTCATGCAAAGAGCAGATCAGAAAGAACAGGAATTCGTTCGCGAGGTGTTGCGGAACCAGGACTTCAGCTCTGCCAACAAGAAGCGAATCATGGAACTGGTTCAGGCCTATGAGACCTTGAGTGAGGTACAGAACCTTGCTGAGGAATACGTGAGGAAGGCCAAAGCGGCCCTGGTGGATTTGCCGGACTCTATTTACCGGGATGCCTTGCTCAACCTTGCCGACTTTGTAATCGACCGGAAACATTGAACCGAGTCTGCTAGCTAGTTCCCATCCGGAAACTGGGGTTTTCAAACCGGTATTTTATTGAATAGTAATAAGTTAGGCTATCACAGCACTCTGAAAGACACCCTCTTTTGCTTGGCTATCGGGAGGAGTTCTTTGCCGCTCCGCAAAGGCACGTTAAGGCGACACCTCACCCTGCAAGATGGCGTGGGGAAGTGAGCAAACAGGGAGAAGTTATACAAGGAGTCGTGCCAGCACGACCAGGTTGTAGCTGACGACCGAAAGGTGCACGTAGCGCTGAAAGCGAGACCAACCTTTCCAGAGACAGCGAGTGAGACCAAAGACCCGTTTGGCGGTGGAGATACAACCTTCAATGCCGGCTCGGAATCGCCTCAGCTGTTTGTAGACCCAACTGGATCGGACCATATCCTGGATCTTCAATCCGCATTTCTTGGCAAAGGCCACGTCCTGAACTCCCTGATTCTTGGCCCACTTGAGATTGTCTGAAGAGGCAAAGCCCCCATCGAAACTGGCCTGGCGGGGATAACGACCGTATTGCCGACATTGATGCTGCAATAAGGGCTTGACCTGCTGGCTGTCGGCCGGATTGCCGTTCATCAGAACCGCATCCAGGATCAGCGAGGATTTGCCTACGGTCAGATAAAGCTTATGGCCAAAGAGGCTCTCGCGGGAGCCTTTTTCGATAATGTCGGTGTGTTCTTCAAAGATGGAGACGATCTTTTCGGTGGCCGGGACCTTCTGGCCCAGGATCACCCGACGCTGGGTTTGTTGGATCACTCGCCCCATTAGATTCAGATTGTGGGCCAACGCTTCGGCCAGGACCTGGCTGATGGGGTCCTGCCACCGCGGTGCCTGCTCCAGTGCCAGGGTGCCGTAACCCAGGGTCCTGCCAGCGATCTTCAAGAGATCCCGATAATGCTTTTTGCGCTTCTCGCCCCGACTGTTTCGGATGTTCAAACAACGTTTTTTGGCACCTCGGCAATGATCCACAAAAGAGAGGGACTCCTGCTGGTTGAGCCGTTTTAAAAGGCGGGTCACGACCCGAATGGAATCGTAAAGCAATTGGCTATCGAGGGGATGGCGGATGTTGCTTTGGACTCCGGTGGCATCCACTCGAATCTTACGCCCTTTCTCCAAACCTTTCTCATCAGCCCAACTGACCAGCACCCGATTGACGGCCTGCCAAGTGGAGGCTTCAATCCGCGAGATGTTCTCCTGCAAGGTGGATTTGCTGGGGGTGACCCTATAGGGGAGCCGGCAGAAGGTGCGAAAACTCTGCGAGTCGGTCAGGTGAAAAGCCAGCTTTTCGTAGGAGAACTGGTGGGTTTGTTTGATCAGAGCACAACGTAGGACCTGCTCGGCCGTCATGCCCCGGGCTCCGTTCTTGGAGCTGACTTTGTCACACAGATCGTATAAAACCAGATCGGAGATCGATGGATTTTGATCCAGGATCTTGGAGATCGATTCCAGTTCCCGGGCCAGGCGATGATCGGGCCAGGAAGGGGAAAGAGGGAGTTGATTTTCTCGGTTCTTACGCATTTTCGGGCTCCTGGTTTTGTTTTAAGTCGTTTGTTTTTATTGTTTTACACCAAATAACTTATCAAACGACCCTGACAAAATCAGAGCTCGAAAATGCGTACTTACCCTTTTATTTCCAACTATTTACAGTCTTCCGGATGGGAACTAGCTAGACCTAGAAGGGCTGGGGTGGCGGTGGGATGTCCTCCACGCTCCAAGGCTGTTGCGCCACCTCTTTTCCTTCTGGTCCCACCTCCTGTTTCTGGGCAAGAGTGATATCCAGGGTATAGCTGGCTTCAAAGTCCTCGATCGGCATCGTCTCGGAGATCTTTTCCATAAAATCAATCCAGATCGGCAGAGCCAAGGTGGCGCCATACACCCTTTCTCCGAGGGACTTCTTTTCATCGTAGCCGGCCCATACGCCTGTGGTGATCTGAGAGGTGAAGCCGACGAACCAGCTATCGGTCGAATCGTTCGTGGTTCCCGTCTTTCCTCCGATGGGGCGTTCCAGGGAGCGAGCCCGGCGAGCGGTCCCGCGCTCTACGACACTGCGCAGCAAATAGAGCATTTTCCCCGCCGTTTCAGGAGAAATGACGTGTTCAAACTGATTCCGATGCTCCATCAGGGTCGCGCCGTGATAGTCTTCCACCCGCTTAATGAAATGGGGCTGCCCTCGTACTCCATTGTTGGGAAATACGGTGAAGGCTGACGTGATTTCTTGCAGGGTGAGCTCTCCTGCACCCAAGGCAACGGGGAGATAGGGAGGGAGTTCACGTAGAATTCCGAAGCGGTGAGCGACCTCAATCACTTTGTCGATCCCAAGCGCATTGGCCAACCGAATCGTGGGCACGTTTCGGGAGAGGGCGAAAGCATCGCGGATGGTGATCAATCCCCTGAAATTTTCATCAGAATTCTCAGGAGCGTAGATGCGTCCGAGTCCCTCACGATAACTCACGGGAGCATCCAAAACCTGTTCAAAAGGAGAGTAACCCGCTTCCATCAGGGATACGTAAGTAAAGGGCTTGAAAAGTGATCCGGGCTGACGCAGGGCCTGGGTTGCCCGGTTAAATTCACTGTACTGGAAATCAAAGCCACCCACCATGGCCTTGATGGCACCTGTCTTGTTATCAATGGTGATTAAAGCTCCCTGGACCTCAGGGATCCGATCCAAGGTGGCCTCGATCGTTTTCTCCGCTCGCTGGATCCCTTCAATGGAAAAGGTAGCCACATCTCCTGGTTTAAGAACTTGGTCTACTTGTTTCTGCTCGGTCCAGGCAATGCCCTCGGGTTCAATTCGGGCGGTATAACTGCCCAATTTGACCAGAGCCTCCCTGGGGGTGGATTTCATCACCAAGCCATGAACGATCTGGCCCTCGTAAAAAATCTGCTGCCACTCAGGATGAAAATAGGTGTCCAGATCCTGACCCTGTTCCAGGATATTTTCGATGGAGCCAACTCCTTCAAGGGTCTCCTTGTCGAACCTCTTTAGTCCTTCCCGCAGAGTCCTTCGAGCCGCCACCTGCGTTTCGTAATCGAGGGTGGTATAAATCTTCAGCCCGCCTTCCCAAATCTGCTCTACGGAGTAGTTTTTCTCCAGGTACTGTCGAACCCACTCGATCAAATAGGGAGCCGGGCTCTGCTCGTAGTTCTTCCCACGAACCAAGAGGGGCTCACCCTGAGCTTCGTGCAAGGCGCGTGCGGTGATAAAGCCCTTGTCGTACATCTGTCGTAAGACCGCGTTACGGCGCCTCATCGCATCATCCGGATGGTTGATTGGGGAGTGCCGTCCGGGGACCTGGATAATTCCGGCCAGCAGAGCACTTTCCGCCAGTGTGAATTCATTGAGGGGCTTGTTGGCGTAGAAGTCTGCGGCAGACGCTATACCGTAAGTCCCGTGGCCCATGTAAATCTGATTACAGTAAAATGTGAAGACCTGCTCTTTGGAGTAGTTTTTCTCAATCTCCAGGGCAAAAAGCATGTCTTTGATCTTGCGCTCAATCGTTTTCTCTGAACCGGTAAACAGGAGTTTGCTCAACTGCATGGTCAGGGTCGAGGCGCCCTTTCTCTCGTTAAACAGGATGTCACGAACGACGGTGACAAAGAGGCGCTGAAAGTCGATCCCGGAATGCCGAAAGAAATCGGCATCTTCGGCGGCTAAAATCGCGTTTTTCAGGTTTTCCGGAATCTGCTCGTAAGTGACCAGGATCCTTTTTTCCAGGGCGAACTGGCCCAAAACTCGACCGTCTTCAGAGTAAACATAGGAGACAATATTGGGTCGCACTTGCTCGAGTTGTTCCACTTCAGGCAGGTCGATGGCGTAGCCGAAGAGTAATCCCCCGACCATTCCCAGAACCGCAATGGCCAGCACCAGTAGGGCATAGGAAGCCCAAAAGAGGTGATGACGCTTCTGTTTGAGGAATTGGCGAAGAGCTTCTTTCATCTAGCCTCTATTTTACACCAAGTGCATGAATCAATCTTGGATTAGCTCACATTTCTCACACCTCATCTACTGCGGCGGCGGATATGAGCGGGTCTACGGCGTTGCTACTGCAGGGAGTACGTTTGTGGGGGCCTTCCTCGCGCGCCTTGTATCCACACACATCTCCGCCTCCTCGCTACGATCAGGTGTGAGAAACGTGAGCTAGGCTTTTTTCAGGTTTGTAGCGTATGATGAGCTTTATGTTACGGCGATTTCTTATGGTGATGGTGGTCTTGGGTCTCAGTGGGGCTTTTCTTTGGCCTCAAGGCTCCAAAGAGTGGCGGCAAGTGGCAACGCTCACCAACGATGTCTCGGAAGGACAAACCCTGTTGGATGTTAAGTGGATGGTTCCCGGAAAGGCGGCTCGGTTGATCCTGCTTGAATCGCCCGATGGTTCGCTGGCGGAAGTCCGGGCGATCGAGAGCATCTATGGGAACAACGTCGTCCTCAAGGGACGACTCGAGAATGATTTTGCCAGGGGTTCAAGCCTCTATCAGCAGAGTTCGGCAGGGGAAACGGACTGAGCTTTGCGGAGGTTTCGGTCGTTCGTCCCTAACCATCGTGAAGTGTGGTGAGCTGGACGATCTCGTAGTTTTTAACTCCACCCGGGGTCTGGATCTGTACCTCATCTCCTTCTTCGTGTCCCATGAGACTCTTTCCTATCGGAGAGGTGGTTGAGATCAATCCCTCCTTGACGTTCGATTCTTCAGTGCTCACCAATTTGTAGATCACCTCCTTATCGGTGTCCAAATCCAAAAGCACCACCTTCGAACCATAGGAAACCTTGTCGGTGGGGACCTTGCTGAGGTTGATCAGGGAGAGTCTGGCCAGTCGCTCCCGTAGATGGGCCAGCCTGGCTTGAAGATAAGACTGCCTTTCCTTAGCCGCCTGATATTCTGCATTTTCACTCAGGTCTCCCATTGCCGCCGCTATTTTCAAGGCCTTCGGGATCTCCTCTTTTAATTCTCGATCCAGCTTCCGTACTTCGTCCTCTAGTTTTTTCTTTGCTTCTTTCAAAAATTCACGGCCTCCTCTGCCAGGTCTAGAAGAATTCCAGGTAGGATTCCCAGGTAAAGGGTTCCCAACACCATAAGGGCGAGAATGATGCGCATCGGTGTGGGAATCGTGATGGGAACCTCCTCTTTCTTAAACTCGCCCATATACATACATACGATCACCCTGAGGTAATAGTAAAGACCCATTGCCGAGGTCACAAGAGCGATGATCACCAGCCCGTACATCTGACTCCGCACAGCGGCGGCAAAAACAAACAGCTTTCCCATAAAGCCGGCCGTGGCAGGGATTCCCGCCAGGGAAATCAAGAAAACTGAAAGTGCAATACCCAGAAACGGATATCGATAGCCCAGGCCGTTGTAATCCTCGATCGTGGTATCTTGTTCTTCCCGGCGGCCCACGATCTGTACCACGGTAAAAGCCCCCAAGATCATTAAGGCATACGCCATCAGGTAAAAAAGGATGCTTTGCGTGCCCAGAGAATTGTGGGCGGTGAGTCCCACCATCAAGTAACCTGCATGAGCAATGGAAGAGTAGGCCAGCATTCGTTTGATGTTGGATTGAGTCAGCGCAGCGATGTTGCCAATGGCCATGGTCAGTACGGCCGAAGGCCATAAGATGGCCTGCCATTGTTGGCTGAGGTCCGGTAAGACCTGGTAGAGAATTCGGGCAAGGGCGACCAAGGCAGCCCCTTTCGAAGCTACGGCCAGGAAGGCTGTAATGGGAATCGGAGCACCTTCGTACACATCCGGTGTCCACGCATGGAAGGGAGCCAGGGCAACCTTGAAACCAAAACCCACCACCATCAGACCTAATCCTAGAAAAAGAATGAGTGAGTAGTCGGGTGAGGCCTGGATCGCTTCAGCGATCCGCAAATACTGGGTCGATCCGGTTGCTCCGTAAACGAAGGCTATTCCGTACAGGAGAAAGGCGGTGGAGAAGGTACCGAGTAAGAAATACTTCCAGGCCGCTTCGCTCGATTTCCTCTCCCGTTCCTTGACACCTGCCAGGACATAGGTCGAAATGGAGAGGACTTCCAGGCCCAGGAAAGTCATAATAAGATCCGCGCTTGTGGCCATGAACAGCATACCGACAGTAGCGAAGAGCAGAAGAGCAAAGAACTCACCCTGAAACAGTTTTTCCTGTTCCAGGTAATTCATCGAGATCAAGAGGATGACCGTGCTCACGAACAGGAAAAATATCTTGCAAAACTGGCCGAAGTCATCCTGAAAGATCATTTCAAAGAAGGCCAAGTCGGTCTGGTCCCTTCCCATAGCGACACCGAAACACGCCAGGACCAGAGCTGCCAGGGCAACGTATCCGAGGTGAGTCTGCCTCTCCCTGGGAACAAAGGGAATCAGGAGCACAATCAAGATACCCATCAGGGAGAGGATGATTTCCGGCAAAAGAGCCGTGTAGTTAATGTCCACGGTACTCCACCCGGTAAATTTGAGGTTCGCGAACCTGCTCGATGCGATCCACCATCTTTTGAACGGAGGCGTCCATCCTGCGCAAAAATGTGCTGGAATGAAGTCCCATCCACACCGCCAGAAGGACTATGGGTACCAGGATTATGGTTTCCCGGACATTGAGATCTGCCAAAGAACGGTTTTCCTCGTTCTCCAAAGTTCCCATGAAAACTCGTTGATAGACCCACAGCATGTAAATCGCCGAAAGCACCATGCCCGACGCGGCAAAGGCAGCACGCCCGGTATTCTCCAGGAACGTACCCTGCAAAATCAGAAACTCTCCGACAAATCCGTTTAGACCCGGGAGCCCAATACTACTCAGCATGATAACCATGAAAAATGCCGCGTGGCGGGGCATGACATGAGCTAGGCCGCCGAAATCCTGGATCAGATGAGTATGGCGACGATCGTAAAGCATCCCCACCAGCAAGAAGAGGGCGCCTGTAGAGAGCCCGTGATTCAACATTTGATAAGTCGCACCTTCAATGGACTGGAGATTGAAGGCAAAAATTCCTAGAACAACAAAGCCCATATGGCTAACCGAAGAGTAGGCAACAAGTTTCTTGACATCGGTTTGCACCAACGCCACCAAGGCACCATAGAGAATGCCCACAATGGCTAAAAGAGAGATCGTTGGGGCCAGGGCAACAGATGCTTTGGGAAACATCGGCAGGCAGAAACGGAGAAGGCCGTAGGTGCCCATCTTGAGCAGTACGCCGGCAAGAATGACTGAGCCTGCTGTAGGTGCTTCGACGTGCGCATCCGGAAGCCAGGTATGAAAAGGGAAAAGGGGTGTTTTAACGGCGAATGCTAAGAAGAATGCCAGAAAGAGTAGAAGTTCTGCTGGAACCGGCAGTATGATTTGATTTAGCGAGAGCTTCTGGGTGATTTCCACCAGGTCAAAGTTCCGGGCTTCATTGAAAAAGTAAAGGGTGAGGATGGCGGCCAACATGAGCAAGGATCCAGACATGGTGTAAATGAAAAATTTGACCGTTGCGTAGACGCGACGCTCTCCCCCCCACACACCGATCAGAAAGTACATGGGAACGAGAGTGACCTCCCAAAAGATGTAGAAGAGGACCAGGTCAAGCGACACAAAAACCCCAATCATGCCCACTTCCAGTAGAAGCATGAAGAATACGTAGGGTCTTACTTTCTCCTCAATGCTCCAGCTCGCCAGTATGGCTAAAGGCATCAGAAACGTGGTCAAAAGCACCAGGAAAAGACTGATACCGTCTATCCCCACGTGATAATGGATGTGGAGAACACCGACATCCAACCAGGGCACATTCTGGACAAACTGCATGGTGTCGGCCCCGGCGTCAAAGCGAGTGAAAAGCAGGAGAGAACAGAGGAACGTCATGGAAGTGAGGAACAGAGCTATGCCTCTGAGCAAATGAATTGTTTTGATAGGAACGAAAGCAATCACCAAGGCCCCAAAGCCGGGTATCAAGAGTAGGAGGGTTAACGGCGATTCCGTTTCAAACATGATCTATGGGAAGATCCAGTAGTAATAGAAAAGGATGAGGGTGGCTCCACCCAGGATCCAGGTCGCATAGAGGCGCACGTAACCACTCTGGATGCGCTTCACTCTGTGGCTCCATGCCTGCGTCAGGGATGCGGTCCCATGAACCAGCCCGTCGATAACACGAACGTCCATACCCTTCCAGAGAATCGTGCGGGAAAGTCGCTGCACCGGTCCCACCAGCAGCCAATCGTATATTTCGTCTACAAAGAATTTTCTCCGGAGCAATGCATGAAGCCAGGAAAAGCGATTGGCCAGGCGTACTGTAACTTGTGGGTCCTTGATGTAATAGAGATAGGCCAGAGCGAAGCCGAAGAAGGCCACAAGAAGAGTGACTAGGGTGAGGATGACCTCTGTAAGGTGCGCGTGTTCCATGGCCGGGGCTGGCTGTCCGCTATATTGAAAGCGGAAGGAAGGCTCCAGAAATTTTTCCAGTCGATTGTTTCCCAAATAGCTCGGTAGCCCAATGTACCCAGCCAATAGGGAGAACAGGGCCAGAATGATCAAAGGCACGGTGACGGACCAGGAGGGCTCTTTGGGCGAAGTATCAGGAGCGTCTTGGTGGCTCCTCTCCGATTGCTCCCTTCCGTGGAAGGCGAGAAACATCAGGCGAGACATGTAGAAGGCGGTCAATCCTGCCACTACCACTCCTACCACCCATAGGGCTTCGTTTCCCGCGGCGAACGTCCTCCAGAGAATGGCATCCTTGGAAAAGAATCCCGAAAACAAGGGAACACCGGCAATGGCAAGAGTGCCCATCCACATGGTGTAAAAAGTCACCGGCAAGTATTTGCGCAAGCCACCCATGTTGAAAAGATCTTGCTCATGATGAAGTGCCATAATCACACTCCCAGAGCCCAGAAAAAGGAGTGCCTTAAAGAAGGCGTGGGTCAGTAAATGGAAGACGCCGGCACCGAAGGCTCCCACACCCATCGCCAAGAACATATAGCCCAGTTGGCTTATGGTTGAGTAAGCGAGGACTTTTTTGATGTCTCTCTGGGCGGTGGCGATCAGTGCGGCCAGCAAAGCAGTGCTGATACCCACGACTGCAATGATGAGAAGCGTTTCGGGAGCGCGACTGTAGAGTGGAGCCGAACGAGCGATCATATAGACGCCGGCCGTGACCATGGTGGCGGCATGAATCAGGGCACTCACAGGCGTGGGACCTTCCATCGCGTCAGGGAGCCAGACGTACAAGGGAACCTGTGCGCTCTTACCCGTGGCACCCAAGAACAGCAACAGGGTAATGGCCCCCAAGACCCCAAACTGCGCGCCCAGTACCGCGAATTGGTCCGAGACTGCTTGAAACACAGTGAGGTACTGTACGCTTTCAAAGGTGCGGAAAATCAAAAAGACACCGATGAGAAAACCAACGTCTCCGATTCGGTTGAGGATAAAGGCCTTTTTTGCAGCGTCTCCAGCATTCCTCTTCTCAAAGTAGTATCCGATGAGAAGGTAAGAGCACAGGCCCACTCCTTCCCAACCGACAAACATCAGAAGATAGTTGTCGGCAAGGACAAGTACGCTCATCATGAAAATGAAGAGATTCAAGTAAGCGAAATAACGGTAGTATCCACTCTGGCCCGCCATGTACCCCAGGGAGTAGATGTGGATGAGAAACCCCACGCCTGTGACTACGAGAATCATCACCATCGAGAGAGGATCCAGAAGAAAAGAGAAATCAGAAACGAAGTCGCCCGACTGGATCCAGGTGAAAAGGTGATGGGTAATAATGCGCTGGTCTCCGGGTCGTTGAATGAAGTTGTAAAAAGTGAGCAATGCCACCAGAAAGCTCAAGGCAGCAGTTGAACAGGAGAGCCAGGCGACCACTGGGTGAGGGAAGCGGCGGCCTAGAATGCCATTGATCGAGGCACCGACCAGAGGAAATAGAATCAGAATCCAGTAATGTTCCAGCACCACTCACCACTTCATCGTGTTCGCTTGATCCACATCAAGTGTGCCGGTGTGACGAGAAAGGACGACGATCAGTGCCAGACCCACAGCTGCTTCTGCCGCGGCGACTGTCATGACGAAGAAAACAAAGATCTGGCCATCGATCTGACCCAGAAAGTGAGAGAAGGTGATGAAAGTCAAATTCACCGCATTGAGCATTAACTCCACACACATGAACATGGTGATCGCATTTCGCCGAGTGATTACACCCACAGTTCCGATGGCAAACAAAATCGCTGCTAGAGTCAGATAGTGGGTTGCTGAGATCATTCTTTTTCGTGGCGTTGTCTCGTCAAAACGACCGCTCCCAGGACAGCCACCAGGATGAGAATTGAAGTGACTTCAAAGGGCAGTAAGTAATCTCGAAAGAGCGAGTGGGCAAGGGTCTCGATTTGTACACCCGGCCCGGAGGACCCTTCGGTGCCTGGAATCGAGTCTTTAAGAACTTGGGTCGCGGCCCAGTGATCCATGGTCTGCAGAAGTACGATAGTGAACAACACCGCAAGAATGACGGCGAAACCAGGAACCTTCTTCAAGCGACTGGGAGAAAACACTTCCGATTCGGGATCCAACAGCATGATCACGAAGAGAAAGAGGACCATGATGGCCCCGGCATAAACGATGACTTGGATGGCGGCGATGAACTGTGCCTCGAGTTGGAAGAACAGCCCTGCTGTGGCCCCAAAGCAGACAATCAGAGCCAACGCGCTGTAAACAGCCCGGCTCATGAGAACCACCAGAATAGCAGCTGTTACAGCGGTTGCCGCCAGCCCGTAAAAAACAATCAATGTCACTGCAAAAAACTCCATTGTAGAACGGCTTCTACTCTGAACGAAGAGAGTCGGATCTTATTGAACCCTTCTCAATGTTGTCAGGTTACCCTGAAAGATCGAAGCCCATGTTCTGTAAATCATGGAAATGAGGAGGCAAATCTCGTTTCCGGAGGATCGATTAGGGATTGGGAACGATTTTGCAAGGGATCTGTTTTGGTGATGTCCGTCACAGTCAGGTCCTACTCGTGCTGATAGAATTCTAGCCGGGAGTCGAGGGGCTTGTTGGCAAAACGACTGCAGAACAAGTCTTGATCTCCAAAAAACTGGGTACAGCAATTGAGCCATAACATCTTCCCATCAACCCACCAACTTCTGCCGCTACAAGGACTTTGGCAGGGGATGACCGCGCTCTCGGTTGGGTCGAGCTTGTCATATGGTTGTGATAATAAAGCGTCGATCAGTGTCAGTGCGTTTAGCGGATGTGGCTGGCAATGCAAAAGGAATGCCGAGAGCACCTTGGGTGCGCCTGGCTGGTCCAACGAAGTGGAGGCTGGAGCGGGAGCGAAGATTCACAGTAGAGGCGATTTCCTTGGAGGTGGGCCAGGGCAGCTGGAATTCTAACCGAGAGGAAGCTGGATGAGCAAGAGTGTTGCATGCCAGAGGGTAGTGGTCTGGCCTTTATCCGCATTGATCCTGTTGCTTTGGGTGTTTCCGATTCGGGCACAGACGGGCACGGGCACCCTTACGGGCGTCGCCACAGACACCAGCGGAGGGATGCTTCCTGGCGTCTCAGTGGTGGTTCGTGATGAAGCCACCAACACCGCTCGAACGGCCGTCACCAACGATTCCGGGATCTATCGAGTCCCGGTCCTTCAGCCCGGCAGTTATGAGATTGAAGCCAAATTGGCAGGGTTCAAGACCCTTGTGAACTTCGGAGTGGTGCTGACCATCGGAGCGGTTCGCACCGTCGATCTCGCGCTTTCCCTGGGCGCCATCAGCGAGATTGTGGTGGTGAGCGACCAGAGAACCCTGGTCGATACCGAAGACTCCCAACTTTCTTCATTGGTCGATCACCGGCGCATTCGGGACTTGCCTCTGAACGGTCGCAGCGTCTATTCCCTGGCCACTCTGCAGCCTGGAGTGGTTCCGGCCATGTCCTCTATCGCCAGTTCAGAGGGATCGAGCGCCTTTTTCGCTGCCGGCAGTCGATTTCGAGGCAATAATTTCACACTGGATGGGCAGACCAATAACGACGAAAGTGCGAGCGGGGTCCCTGTGGTGACTCCGACGGTGGAGACGGTCCAGGAATTTCGAGTCATTCGCAATAACTTTTCAGCGGACTTCGGAACTCATTCCGGTTCCGTGATCAGCGTGGTGACCAAGTCGGAAGCAACCAGTTTCACGGCAGCCTGTGGGAATTTCACCGAAATGTCGCTCTGGATGCAGGGGAAGTGTTCGATCCTTTTGATCCTGCGACAGGAAAGAAGAATAAAGCGCCGCTGGTTCAAAATCAGTTTGGATTCACCGTCGGTGGTCCCATCATGGAGAATCAGCTCTTTTTTACGGGTTCCTATGAGGGCTTCAGGCGAAGAGGGGGTGAATCCCAACGCATTGTGGTGGAGACTCCTGAGTTTCGTCAGTGGGTGATTGAGAACAACCCTTCCAGCATTGCGGCTCAGTTGTTCGGGCGTTTTCCTGCCCCTGCTCCCACACAAAACATCCAGACCACAGCCGACCTGGATCCGGCGTCGGTGTCTTTTATTGATCCGGCAATGCCTCCCGCGGACTTACCCGTGCTCGGAGAAGTCGATACCTTTGCCAGCTCTGCCAACGACTTTGATCAGTTCAGCTTTCGTTTGGATCATGCGTTCAACAACGGCCGGGACCTCCTCTTCGGACGTTATATCGCCACCACTTTTCGCATTCCTGATGCCACCAGCCGAAGCGCTTTCGGAGACGATGAAGAAAAGCTGAATCAAAGTGCCAACATTACACTCGTCCATGAATTTTCACCGACTCTGGTCAATGAAGCTCGCGTTGGCTACCTCTACCTCAGATCGGGATTTGTGCCCGGCAGCAACCCTGAGGTTCCCGCCATGATCATTGATGGACCGGCCGGGGTCCAGGGAAGCGGAGGGAGTCAGGGATTTCCCGCTGCCTTCGGATCTCTTTTCGTCGTGCCTCAGTTTTTCAAGCGCCACACCTTCCAGTGGCAGGACATCGTCTCCATCAACAGAGGGAACCACTGGGTCCGTACCGGCATCGATGTGAGGAGACTTCATGAAAATGGTAATTTCGGCGACAGGTCGCGCCCCTTCTTCATTTATCAAGGAGTGTTTGATTTCGCCAACGATGCCCCCTTCATGCTCCAAGCCGGAGTGGATCCCTTAACAGGAGCCTTAACCGATACGCCACGTTCCTGGAGAAGTACGGAAGTAGGTTGGTTTGTCCAGGACGACTGGAAGTTTCATCCCCGTTTGACCCTCAACTTGGGAATTCGCTGGGATTACTTCCGACCCATTACTGAAGAACAGGGAAGATTGGCGAATGTGATCTACCCTGAGAGTGGAGGGTATTTCGAGCGAATCGCCAACGCCAGGGTGGGGATGGTGGATGAACTCTACAAGAGTGACTTGAACAATTTCGCTCCTCGCATTGGATTCGCCTGGGACTTCCTGGGGGATGGCAAGACCGTTTCGCGTGGAGGCTACGGCGTATCCTACGAGAAGCTTTTCTTCAATATCGTTGCCAATGCTCGCTTCAACCCGCCCTTTTACGGCCGGGCCCAGCTTTCTCCTTTTTTTGGAGACCAAATCCAGCCCTTCCTGGGAACCGACCCCAATGACCCCTTTGGGGGTTTTATTGGCACCGTGATTCCCGGAGCTGATCTGGGTCTGGATCCAAACGGGGGTATCCAGGGTGTGAGAACAAAACTGCGTGTCGTGGACCCGAACCTGAGGGATTCCTATATGCAGAACCTTTTCCTGGGTATGCAACGGCAGCTTGGCTGGAATGCGGCTGTTGAGATCAATTATCAGGGCACCCTGGGACGTAAGCTCCCCTTCTTTGGGGATCCCAATCGATTCACGGGAGACCTTCTGGGGGATGCCGACCCACTGGGACGTTTCGCCGGAGATACGAGTGAGAACAGACTGAATGCCTCTTTTGATAGTTTCAACCTGAGACAGAATCGTGTGACCTCCAATTACCACGGCGTGAACGTCCAGCTCAGCAAGCGCTTCAGCCAGGGACTCGCCTTTGAGATTGCTTATACCCTCGGAAGGGCTTTGGACCACGGGTCCGATTTCTTTGGCGCTGGCGAGAACTCAGGAGGCTTGGTCGGACAGTCTTTTCGAACCTATTTCAGTGATCCCTTGAACATCGAGCTGGACTATGGAAGATCCGCCTTTGATATTCGCCACCGCTTCGTCACCAACTTCATGTGGGAGATCCCCTTCATGAAGGATCAGTCGGGAGCGTTGGGCCATATACTGGGTGGATGGCAACTCGGTGGTATCCTTTCCGTTCAGAGTGGATTGCCCTTTGGCGTGGTCAATGGGGGCAGGTTTCCGGCAGGAGACTACAATGCCGATGCACAGGAAGGAGATCGTCCCGATACGCCTTCCTTTGGAAGCCGGTTCAGTGACACCCCCACGACCTCCGAGTTTATCAGTGGCGTGTTTCAAACCAGTGATTTTCCTTCTCCCGCTGCCGGCAGTAGTGGAACTCTGGGCAGAAACACCTTTACGGGACCCGCCTTTCGGACGGTAGATCTGTCACTCCTGAAGAATTTCCGACTCCCGATCTCTGAAGACTCTCGGCTGCAGTTCAGGGCTGAATTTTTCAACCTGTTCAACCAGGTGAACCTCTTTCTCCCCAATGTCAATCTCAATGGCTCCAGCTTTGGCAAATCCACTCAATCCTTCGACGCCCGTGAGATTCAGTTTGCGCTGAAGGTCCTCTTTTAGTCTCTAACCGCGCTTCGCCCGCAGAAACAGCCAGCTTCCTCCTGTCTCCTTCCCACTGTCTGTGGTCTGTTGTCTGTGATCTGCGGTCAGCTGTCAGCTTTCTTCCTCTCTCGTATATAATCAACCGCTGTTTCACTATGGCCGAGAAAACTGAGATAATCGTGAACGGAAAGCAAACCCAGGTGTCGACGACATGGACCGTTGACGACCTGATCCAGGATTTGGAACTGGTGGGGAGGCAGGTCGCTGTGGAAGTGAACGGACAAATCATTAGCCGGGATCGGTGGTCCGAACAGACTTTGGGCTCAGGAGATCGAATCGAGATTGTCCATTTCGTCGGTGGAGGGGAGGAAGAGAAATGTCTGACGATCTAGTGGTTGCTGGACGGAAATTTCGCTCTCGATTGATTGTTGGAACAGGCAAGTACGAGACCTTTGAAGTGATGCGCCAGGCCTTGGATGCGAGTGGGGCAGATGTCGTCACGGTTGCCGTCAGGAGAGTGAACCTATCGGATAAGAGCAAGGAATCCCTGCTGAACTATATCGATCGAGAAAAGTTCACACTGTTGCCCAATACCGCGGGTTGTTATACGGCGCAAGACGCTATTCGCTGTGCCCGGTTGGGGAGGGAAGCGGGCCTGTCCAATCTGGTCAAGCTTGAAGTCATCGGAGATGAGCGAACCCTTTTCCCCGACAATGAAGGACTACTGGAGGCAACACGTGCACTGGTCAAGGAGGACTTCGTGGTATTGCCCTACACCAATGATGATCCGGTCATTTGTAAGAAGCTCGAGGAAGCGGGTGCAGCTGCGGTGATGCCGCTGGGGGCACCCATTGGCTCAGGGTTGGGGGTTCAAAATCCGAACAACCTGCGAATCATTCTGGAGACCGTTTCCGTTCCCGTTATCGTGGATGCTGGTGTGGGAACAGCCTCGGACGCAACCATAACCATGGAATTGGGTGTTGACGGTGTGCTGATGAATACGGGAATCGCGGGGGCGAAGGATGCCGTGAGTATGGCCAAAGCGATGAAACTTGCCGTTGAGTCAGGACGTTTAGCCTATCGGGCAGGACGAATTCCCAAAAAGCTGTATGCCGCAGCCAGTAGTCCGCTTGAGGGAGTGTTGACGTAGGGGCGTGAAAACTGTTCGTGTTGACTTAGGAAAAAGAAGCTACGATATTCTCATAGGGGCCAGCCTCCTCGATCGGGTCCACCAATTTCTTGAACAGTACGAAACGGGGAAGCGAATTTTCCTGATTTCCAACCCCTCGGTCTCTCAACTGTTCGGGAAAAGCCTCCTCCATAAACTCTCAGAAAACGGCTACCAGGTTGCCGAGATTTTCATTCCAGACGGTGAAGCACACAAAAGCTTAGAGACGGTTGAAGACATCTATGCCGCCTTGATCACCCAGCGGGCCGACCGATCCTCGACGCTGGTTGCTTTGGGTGGGGGCGTCACCGGGGATATTGTGGGGTTTGTGGCAGCCACCTTTCTGAGAGGCGTTCCCTATTTACAGATTCCCACCACACTACTCTCCCAGGTGGACAGCTCAGTGGGCGGCAAAACCGGCGTCAATCATCGACTGGGAAAGAACATGATCGGGGCTTTCTATCAACCCCAGCTGGTGTGTATCGACACGGACACCCTGGCCAGCCTTCCCCCAAGAGAATTTCAGTCGGGGCTGTATGAAGTGGTGAAATATGGTCTCATCTGTGATTCGGATTTTTTTGAATTCTTTGAGAGTCACCTGGAAGAGATCCAAAAGAGGACACCCGATGTTTTAGAGAACCTCATCAGTCGTTGTTGCGAAATCAAGGCTGAAATTACCTCGAGTGACGAGAAAGAAAAGGGCCTGCGGAGAATTCTTAATTTTGGACATACCTTTGGCCATGCCCTCGAGGGTGCCACCGAATTTCAGGGACTGACACACGGGGAAGCCATCGCCTGGGGAATGCTGGCGGAGACTCTTCTTTCCTTCATGAAGGGCTATCTGGATGAGCTGAAAAGTCAAAGAATTTCAGACTGTATCCGCCGCATCGGTGAACTCCCGCCCGTTGATCTGGTTCCCACGCAGGGCATTCTGGAAGCCATGAAGTGCGATAAGAAACGCCAGGATGACCAGCTTGTCTTTATCCTGCTCGAGGACATTGGGAAGACCAGGGTCACTGAAGGGATTGAAGAGGACGTCCTGATTCAGGCATGGGAAGAGATCGCGCGGACCTGAAGTGGTGAACAAAGAATCCCACCAGATCAGGCTCATGTTTGCATCGATTGCCCATCGCTATGATCTGCTGAATCGATTGCTGTCTTTCTCTCTGGATCGTCAATGGCGGCGAGTGACCTCCCAGCGATTGATTCCTTTCCTACCCAGCCAAGCCGTCGTTTTGGATCTGTGCACGGGCACCGGGGACTTGGCACTGGCATTGTCCACCAAGGCACGAGTCCTGGGATGCGATTTTTGCCATCCCATGCTCGTTCTGGGAAAGGAAAAAACGGGAAGCAGCGTGCGGTTTGTGGAAGGGGATGCCTTGCAACTCCCTTTCCCGGCATGCTCTTTTGACGCAGTCACCATAGCCTTTGGATTGAGGAATCTTGAAGATTACAGCAGCGGCCTGGGGGAAATGTTCCGTGTGCTTAAGCCGGGAGGAATGTTAGCGGTTCTCGAATTCTCTCAGCCTCAGATTCCCGTCTTCAAGCAACTCTATCTCGGATATATGAGCTGGATCCTACCCAGGATCGGGCAATGTCTCTCCGGAAAACTGGGACCCTATGCCTATTTGCCCCAATCGGTCAAAGAATTCCCTGATCCGAGTACCCTGGAGGGACTGATCCAGGAAGTTGGCTTCACTCCCCGGGGACAATATGCTCTCACCGGTGGGATCGTTACACTGCATCTGGCCCAGGCTATTCAGGTGTAGTGAAGATGGAGGTATCCTGGGGAAGCTCACCGACCAGGTCGATAATCTTATCGTCGGGAATGCCTTGCTCCTGGGCCTCGCCCTGAAGTGAGTCCACGGCTTGCCGAGCTGTTTGAACGTTTTGTGAGTTCTTTTCAATTTCCTGCTGGGTTTCCAGCAGCTGCTGTTGGATCCTGCCTTGATTGGTGCCGTTGCCACTTAAATATTCGTTTCGGAGGTCATTCATCTTGAGCTGAAGAACGAGATCTCTATTGACGGCATTTTTCAGGTTGAGCCGCGCTTCACCAAAGCGTCCTTCCCAAACTGCTGGATCTTCCGCCTCCTCAGAAGTCTCTTCGGCCCCGGCTTCGCCCTCTTCCGTGCCTTCTGTAGCCACGGTCTTAGCCCCAGGGCCTGCGGAGGTACTCACAAAACCTCCCCCCAGCCTCTTCAAGTTGGCGTTGGTAATGACGGGGACTTCCTGCAACTGGGCTCGGCGCTCCCGCTCCTGGCGTGCCAGCTCGGCGAGAGAGGGCTCGTTCATCTCCTCGTTTTCCTGTGCAAAGCTCCAGGCAGGGACGAGAAATAACACGAAAAGAATTACTCTAGTCATGCCTCTATTATACCTTATTCCACTGTCTCGGGGAACAGGATCCGCCAGCCTAATTGGGTGGGAGGAAGAAGCGTCAGGGCCTCTCCGATTGCGGCTGGATCATAGCGAATGGCCGAAGAATCGGAAACCTGCAGAGCAATGGGCCCTGATTGCAGCTTTTCGCCCGTCGAGTCGAAATTGGACATCCAGATGCCCCCGATCACTTGGGATTGTGCCTTGAGAGTGAGTTGACCCTTTCCCAGATGCAGCAGCAGACCTCTGATCTGAGCTCCATTGCCGAGAATCAGATCCCTTTGAGCAATGAGGATCCCGGAGAAGGGTATATCGAAGACTCCTCCCTCGGGAAAGAAGGCGATGCCATGGGCCGGATCATCGGTAAATTGGGGCAGCTGAGCCAGGAAATGATTCCAGAACGCGGGGTTGAGCAGGCGCTGGGGCTCGCTCAGGTCCTGGGGGATGGCCTCTCGAATCGAGGGATGGACTCCCTGACCTCGAATAGACTGCTCTTGTGACCGAGAGAGGGAACCCACAAGGTCCAGGTAGAGAGTGGATGGGGCGGTCGAAACAAGGGAAATGGCAAAGTTCTCTTTACCCTCAATGCTGAAGCGCTCACCCTCCCACTTGAAGGATCCTGAACTCCCCAAAAGGGTGAGTGGGCTGGGCAGGGAGAAGGCCCGTTCCTGGCGAAAGCGAGCCTCCAGCAGGGCCACGCTGTTTCTGAGATAGGGAAAGGAGGAGTCTTGTACCGGGGCAGGAACAATGCCCAGGCTTCGGACCAGGATGATGTGGTCTTCGTCCTGCTCCGGGCTTTCCTCAGGGTTATTGGAGAATTTCAAGAAAAAGTAACCCTCACCTGTCCCCTGATTTCCCCCGGGGAGCAGCGGTTGACCGTCGTAAGTGGGCAAACCATCATCATGGGGAGGTTTCCAGGTGGATGGATCCACACGCAGGGCCTCAGCGAAGGGCATGGGGCTGCGCCATTCAGAAGAGCGAATCCCGGAAAATGTTTCGTCCAGCCCCGCCAAGAGGAGATTGAGCGCCATGTGGGGGAGTAGGGTTCGAGCGTATTCGATGCCATTCTCGGCCAGCACCAGGCTACGCAGTTGGGACTCCACATCGGCGGCCATTTTCCATTGGGTTCTGATCCTCAAGTGGAGAAACAATGAAAAGGAGATCATGAACAGAACCAGCATCATGGAGGTCAGAAGAGTAAATCCCCTCACCGGGGGTTCTCCGGGAAAAGACTGGAGCGGTAGTTACGCAGGAAAAACAGCAACTCGGTGGATTCCGGTAAATTCTCCCGGGTCATCGAGAGGGGACGATCGGTGATGGCGCTGAGATGGATGGAAACCAGTCCGCTCTCTTTGGAATCGACCTCAAAATCAGAAATGTTCTTGATCAACGGTTGAAAGGAGCCTCCGTTGCTTTGCACCCGCAAATTGGAGTTCGAGGATCGAAGTGCCAGTGCTTCAAAACTGCTGGAGAGTTTCAAATCGGGGAACCCCCGGGGGCCATCGATATCACTCTTGAGCTCTACATGATCCGAGCCAAGGGTTACCCCGGACCAGGCTTGATCCCAGCGGTTATTCCCAGCGGGTATGATCCAACGGGAAAGGAGCAGAGGAGCCAGCCAAAGGTTGGCATCGCGCTCCAACAGAAGACTTAGATTAGAGGACCCGGTTTGAAATAGGCCCGTCATGGAAAAGAAGCCCGCCAGGACAATGATGGATAGTGATGTGGCAATCATTGTCTCAAGGAGACTATAGCCATCGCTACTTCTCAGCACTAAGCACCTCCCAGCCGGAGTGCCCTTCCAGCCTCCCATCCTTGAGGACCGTGCGATAGAGAGGGCGGGAGTTGGGGATGACCTGGAGCGGTTCTCCCCGTGAGGAACGAGCAGCCCGAATGTCTTCAGTTTGATTCCACAGTTCGACGGTCGCCTTCCAGCGATTTTGGGCCAGCGTATAGTGACGAAAGGTCAGTTCAAGGCCTTGTAGCAGCGCTATTGCTGCCACCAGAAGGAAGACCAAGGAAACCATAACCTCCATGAGTGTAAAACCTAAAGAATTCTTTCCCATCGCACCCTCCCGCTCAGAGAAACGATCACGCGAATCTGACCGCGACTGTTCTCCAGTATGAATGTTCCCGCCGGAGACGCGTACCCTCGAGAATAGAAGCGGGGTGGCTTCCGGGGCGTTTTGGAAAACTCAACTCCGGCAGGAAGATCTTGCCAGAATTGCGGTTCCGAGTCCTTCACCGCCAGCCCGAACTTTTTGCCGCTTGCGTGCACCCGTACCTGGATGGCCAGGTTCCTGGCAACGGCCTGAAATCGAGCGGCCATCACGGCCGATGAGAAGGATTCTGCAGCCAGATGAAGCCTGTGTTGCTCGGCGATTCCGTTCAAAATGGAAAGTCCCAGAGTGGAGCCGGAGCCGATCAAGGCACACACCAACATCATCTCCAGGAGGCTATAGCCTCGGGCCGTGTCCATACTCTCACCTCCTCCTGCTATAACGCTCCTGACGAAAAACCTACGAGAAAAAGCTGACAACTGACAACTGACAGCCGACAGTCCCTCCTCTTCCCTCCTGCCTCCTGTTCCCGCAATTCCTCTTTTGTCAGTTGTCAGCTATCAGCTGTCGGTTTTCTTCTAATAAACCACCGACCCCGAACGTTATCTATTATGTTAAGAGCAGTAAGAACGACTTGAGGTTTTATGAGCTCATCTAGTCAAAGTGAATGGATTCGATCAGCGCTGGCTCGATACGAGGGACCTCTGACCCGCTACGCGGTGCACATTACGGGGGACATTGAGCGAGCCCGCGATGTGGTTCAAGACACTTTTTTACGGCTCTGCTCGCAGAAACGCTCCTGGGTGGATGATCATCTGGCCCAGTGGCTTTTTACCGTATGTCGCAATCGGGCCCTGGATGTGCGGAGAAAGGAAAACCGTATGAGTGCCACAAAGGAAAGCCAGTTGGAGGATCAGGCCACTCAGGAGCCGGAGCCCTCAACAGTTTTGGAGCAGAAAGAAGAACTGGGCCGGGTCCTTCAGATACTGGAGACACTCCCTCCCAATCAACAGGAAGTGATCCGTCTGAAGTTTCAAAATGGTTTGAGCTATCGGGAAATCAGTGAGGTGACCCACCTCTCGGTCAGCAACGTGGGTTTTCTGCTCCACACGGGGTTAAAGACGGTCCGCCAAAAACTGGACGCCTGGTCGCGTTCGAGTGCCACACCCATAAGGAGGATCAAATGAGTATCGATCCTAAAGATCCGAGATTGACCGCTTATGCCTTAGGTGAGCTGGAGAGCGAGGATGAGCGTATTGAAATCGAAAAAGCCCTGGAGAATTCTGAAGAGCTGACCCAAATGGTGACTCAGATTCGCCAAACCGCCAGCCTGATGAGCGAAGAACTGCAAAAAGAACCCTCTCCGGGTCTGGCGCCTAAGCATCGGCAGAGCATTGAGAGAGAACTGCAGGGGCCGGTTGGCTTTTTCTCCTCAAGCCTGGGCAAGTGGGCAATGGGTGGAGCACTGGCGGCTGCCGCCTGTCTCATGTTGGCCATAGTCATGACTCCGAATCTCCTGCAATCGAAGGCAAGTATGGGCACCGTGGCTGAGCTTCGCCGCCCACAGGTGGAGGGCGTTTCCTCGCTGCCGAGCCCCTCGGATGAGCGATTTGCTGATGAAGCTGATCCCAACACGGAATTTGGGAACCGCCGATACCAGGCGGCTGCACCTGAGCCTGCCGATGCGCCAGTGAGAAACGAGGACTCTGAAGGTGTTGCCCAAATGGAGGTGCCTTCCGCAGCCAACAAGCTCCAAGAGACCGAGCCCGAATCCCAGCCCACGGCAAGTGCCCCCAGTGCGGGGATGGTGGGAGGAGAGGTCAGGGAGTTTGCCCAGACGGGTCGAACTCGATCCGACGCGCCGACTCCCTCCGAGCGCGGTGCCGGTTCCTACTTGGGCAGTTCTTCCGAGCAACCGAAGAGAGAGGCGGAAGCTCCGGCGGTTGTGGCAGACGCCAGGCCGCTTGACAGTCCTGCTCCCGAATTCAACACGGAGGCCTACGACCGAATTGAGGACAATCGATTTCTGGAAGCCTCCAGCAATCCCCTTTCCACCTTCTCCATCGATGTGGATACGGCTTCCTATGCCAATGTTCGTCGCTTCTTGCAGGGTGGAGCGCTTCCCCCAAAGGATGCGGTTCGCATTGAAGAGATGCTGAATTACTTCTCCTACAACTACCCTGTGCCCTCGGGAGAGGGCCCCTTTTCGGCCAGTGTGGAAGTGGCCCAGGTGCCCTGGATGTTGGAGCACCGATTGGTCCGTATCGGACTTAAGGGCAGAGAGGTGGAGATGGAACAGCGGCCTTCCAGTAACCTGGTTTTTCTGCTGGACGTCTCCGGATCGATGCAACCCGCCAACAAGCTTCCCTTGCTCAAGGAGGCGATGCGCCTGCTGGTGGATCGGCTGGGCGAGGGGGATCGAGTGGCTATCGTCGTTTATGCGGGTGCCTCGGGACTGGTACTGCCCTCCACTTCCTCGGATCAAAAAGAGAAAATCCTGGCAGCTCTGGAAAATTTGGAAGCGGGAGGATCGACCAACGGAGGGTCCGGAATTCGGCTTGCTTATCAGACCGCCGTTTCTCACTTCATCACAGGGGGAATCAACAGGGTGATTCTGGCCACCGATGGTGACTTCAACGTGGGTACCACCAACCAGGGAGATCTGAGCAGGCTCATCGAGGACAACGCCAGAAGTGGGGTTTTTCTAACTGTGCTCGGTTTTGGAATGGGCAATTACAAGGACTCGACCCTGGAAAAACTGGCCGATAGGGGCAATGGCAACTACGCCTACATTGATACCATCAATGAAGCCCGCAAGGTCCTGGTCGACGAGATCAACTCGACTCTGGTGACCATCGCCAAAGACGTCAAGATCCAGATCGAGTTCAATCCGCTTCAAGTCAGCGCTTACCGTTTGATCGGCTATGAGAATCGGCTTCTACGTAAGGAAGATTTTAACGACGATACCAAGGATGCCGGTGAGATTGGCGCCGGCCATACCGTCACAGCACTCTATGAAATCGTACCCGCAGGAAAGGGACTGGAGATTCCGGGCGTCGATCCCCTCAAGTATCAAACGCCCATGAGTACCACCGATGTGGCTCAAAGCGGCGAGCTCCTGACGCTCAAACTGCGCTACAAGCAACCCGATGGGCAAACCAGTCAACTCCTGGAGTTTCCCGTCCGCGACGGTGACAAGGCCTACAGCCAGGCTTCGCAAGACTTCAAATTCGCGGCTGCGGTAGCTTCCTTTGGTATGATCCTTCGCCAATCTCCCTACCAAGGGAATGGAACCCTGGATGCGGTCCTGGAACTGGCGGAAGAGGGTAAGGGAAGCGATCCTCATGGCTATCGTGGAGAGTTTCTGGAGTTGGTGAAACGGGCCGGAGCATTGACGTCAGAGTCCAGGCCTAACCGGTAACCCGAGCATATCCACCGGCCCGGATTATGCATAGGTTCTCGTCACGAAGTGACGAAAGCGCCGACCTGGCAAGGCGCGCGACCCGCAAGCGGGTGCCCCGGAGGCCGACGCAAACGTACTCCCTGCAGTACGTTGAGGAGGCCTGGGGCACCCGCTTGCGGGTCGTGGAACGAAGTCAGGGCGGATGATTTCGTCGCTGCAGTAGAGAATTTATGCATCGTCCGGGCAAAGACAGGGAACTACCGGATATATTAGGAGTACAAAGGATACATATGAAGAGACTATCACCGGCTTTATTTTTGCTCACCCTATTGGGTCTTGGTCTAGCACAGTCGCCTGCGATCCCATATGAAGAGCTCAAACGGCAGGCCGAGAGCTTTTACGCCGAAGGATCCTACCAGCGGGCTCATGAACTCTATGAGCAGGCCGAAAGACTGACTGTGCCAGCCGGGGAGATTCGCTGGGTGACTTTTCGATTGGCGGATACCCGATGGCGAGCTCAATCAGCGACTCGCACATCCGATAGCACGGAATTTGAGAGAGCCCGTGAAGCGCTGCTGGCCTTGATCAACCAGGCCCAACAGCCGGAGGATCAGGATCTGATCTGGGCCCAGGCTCAAAAATCCCTGGGAGATTTCTGGTGGCTTCGCAACGACGCCAGAAACTGGGGCTCCGCCTGGACTCACTACCAGCAAGCCCTGGGCTGGTGGGCCAAATCCAGAGATATCGAGACTGCTCGCCGGCGTTATTTGGAAATCGTTTGGGAAATCAGCGAACCCGCCTGGCAGGATCAATACTATTACTACGGTTCTTTCGGCAATATTCTTCCCCTACAGATTCTGGAAAATGCTCTGAAAATTGCCCAGGACGAGAAGGATCGGACTCATGCCCACTACCTGATTGCAATGACCCTGCAAAACCAGGGCGACTGGGCGCAGAGGCAACGGGTCAGCGATGAATTCGAGGCTGTCCTGGAAGGAGGAATCGCCCGGGACGGTATAGACCGGGATGGGCTCGCCCAGGACTGGTACGATGATGCGCTCTTTCACTATGCCCAGTGGATGGCCAACGTCGGAGAGGTGCGTGTTGACGAGAATGGCCAATGGGTCAACGAGCCGGACTACGTCAAAGCCCTGGAGCTGTATCGCCGGCTGGTCCGCCAGTACTCCCGGGGAGAGACCCGCTACTGGGACCAGGCCAACCAGCAGATTCGGGAAATCACTTCTCCCCGCATTGGTTTGGCCGTCTCCAACGTTTTTCTGCCCGACTCGGAGATTCAATTTCATCTGAACTGGCGCAACGTCCAGGAGATCGATTTCACCCTCCACAGGGTGAACCTCACCCGCCATATTCGTTTCCGAGGCGAGGGCGATGGGTGGCTGGATGCCATCACTCCACCCCGCCAGGCGCTTGTCAAGTCCTGGTCCGAAGAGACTGAAGATCGCGGGGACCACAAACCGGGTGCCCATCCCGTCCGGGTAGAAGAGGAATTAGCGGTGGGTGCCTATCTCCTGGTGGCCTCCGGAAATGGGCAGACCGCCAGAGAGCTGATTCTGGTCACCGATACCTCGCTGGTCCTGAAGACCCAGGGCACACAGGCCCTGGTCTATTACTGCAATGCCCTGGACGGATCCCCTCTCGCCAATGCCCAGGTTCACCTTTGGCAGTACTCTCGTCAGGGAAAGGTCTGGCGGGAGTGGGAGATGAGGACCAACTCGGATGGTATCGCTGTCTTTGATCTGGATGTGGCTTCCGCCGGATGGCAGGCCTTCGCCTTCGCTTCCCTGGATGAGCGCCAGGCCTTCAGTGTCGGGAATACCCGCCACCTGTCCTCGGATCAACAATGGCGCCTCTACGCTTTTACGGACCGGCCGGCCTACCGGCCCGGAGAGGAGATGCATTGGAAGATTGTGGCACGCCGGGAGCAGGACTTTCGCCTCTTTACCCCCTCTCAGGAAGTCATTGAGTTTCAGATCAACGATCCCCAGGGAGCGGCCGTGAAGAAGCAGAAGGTCACTCTGAACGCTTTTGGCAGTGCCTGGGGCTCTCTCGAATTGACTACAGCGATGCCTCTGGGGGAGTACAACATTCAGTTTTGGGATGAGGGCAGGGGAAACTGGATCGGTAGCTCCCAGATGTTTCGTCTGGAGGAATACAAGCTGCCCGAGTTTAAAGTCGGCATTTCAACGCCGGAAGAAAACGGCAAGAAGAAGGTCTTTCGATTGGGAGAAACGGTCAATGTCACTCTTGAGGTGGACTACTACTTCGGAGCCCCCGTGGGGGACGCTGAAGTAGAGGTGCTGATCTACCAACGACCCTTTTACCAGTACTGGCGCCCGCAGCGTGATTTTCCCTGGCTTTATAGTGATGCCTCATCCAGTCGCGGTTCCTATGGCGGTTGGAGAGGGCAGGTCATCCGCCGGGAAAAGATCAAAACGAATGCCAATGGGGAGGCTTTGCTCTCCTTTCAGACTCCCGCCAACAGTAACCAGGATCAGGAGTACGAAATCGAGGCACGGGTGAGGGACTCTTCCCGGCGTGAGGTTGTCGGAGGAGGGATGGTGCGGGTGACCCGCCAGCCCTACTTCGCCTATTTGCGCCCTCGCCACAACCTCTACCGCCCTCAGGATACCGTTGAAATCGACATCAAGGCCCTTGACGCCAACCACCAGCCCGTCGAGGCCCTGGGTACCCTCAAGGTGCTCCGCAGCTTCTGGGAGGAGATCTGGATTGACCCCAGAGGTCTCCAGGTCTCTGGGGAGAGACTCAAGACTCTTCAAGCCGAGTTGGCCGTCTTTCCACCCCAGGTGTCCTCGGGTCCAGGCTGGCAGCTCCAGCGTCGAGGCTACCAGGACGAAGAAATCCTGACACAAACCATCACCACCAACGATCAGGGAGAGGCCCAACTCCGTTTCTCCCCCGATCGAGAAGGGTACTATCGGATCTCGTGGATGAGTCGCGAAGAGCGCATCGCCCCGATTCGTGCCGAAACCAGCGTGTGGGTGGCCACGGGAGGGACCACCGAACTGGGATACCGTCACGGGGGGCTGGAAATCATCCTGGACGAGGAGACCTTCCGGGTTGGCCAGGTGGCTCCTGTCATGCTGAGTGTCCCCACCAGCAACCGATACATCCTCTTCAGCCTGGAGGGGGAAGATCTGTACAGCTACCAGCTGGTCCATGTGACGGGAACGGCCAAGCTCATCCAGGTGCCGATTGAGGCACAACATGTGCCCAACCTTTTTCTGAGCGCTGCCATGGTCAGCGATCGCCAGATTTTTGTGGACACCAAAGAGGTGATCGTTCCTCCTGTGGAACAGTTTCTCAATATCGCAGTTGAGGCCGACCGCGAAGAGTACGAGCCGCGCCAGGAAGGAAGAATCACCATCACCACTACCGATAACCAGGGTCATCCTGTATCGGCCGAAATCGCCGTGGGAACGGTGGATGAATCCGTCTACGCCATCCAGGCCGAGTATGCCGCCGACCCTCGCCAGTTCTTTTACGGAAGAAAGCGCCAGCGCCTGGTTCAAACCACCAGCTCCTTTCAACTCAAGAGCTACGCAAGACTGGTGGAGAACGAGGATCGCCTCATCGACGAGCGAAAGCGGGGTGACGCTTCGGTAGAAGGGGCCGGGCGAGAATATTTCCAGGACGCTGTGGGCGGGGCCCGTCTGGAAGCCGCAAAATCTCGTAGCGCGGGAGAGCTTTCCGCTAACGCGCCCATGGCTCAGGTAAGCGCTGAGTCCATGCCCGCGGAGACCTTGTCCCAAGGGCAGATGGGGGAGAACCTGAATGTCCAGGTGCGCAGCGACTTTCGGGCCACTGCTTTTTGGCGATCCCATCTCCTCACGGATGGCAACGGCAAAGCATTTCTGACCATGAAGTTTCCCGACTCCCTGACCAGCTGGCGCACCACGGTGCGGGCGGTGGGAAGGGACAGCACGGTGGGCCAGGCCACCACCGAGGTTCGGACCAACCAACCGCTGATCGTGCGTTTACAAGCTCCTCGCTTTTTTGTGGTGGGGGATCAGGTCACCGTTTCGGCCGTGATCAACAACAACACCGAAGAGCCTCTCCAGACCCAGGCCCGCCTGGAAGCCGATGGACTTAAGATTCTGGGTTTGCTCAGAGACGGCCGCATCATCCCGGACGAGATCGGCTCTCTTCGAGTCGAAGCGGGAGGACAGGAGCGACTCAACTGGATTGCCTCGGTCCAGGAAGCGGGCCAGGCTCGGCTCAACGTCCTGGCCCACGCTGACCCCTATGCCGATGCCATGGAGAAGACCTACCTGGTCCACGAACACGGGATTGAAAAGTTCATCTCCCAAGCAGGCAAGATGCGCTCGGATGATTTGACCGTCCATCTCGATCTTCCCCCTCGCAGGGCAGGGAGCACCTCGCTGAGCGTTCAGTTGACACCCAGCCTGGCTGTGACCATGCTTGATGCTCTCCCCTATCTGATCGACTATCCCTACGGGTGCACGGAGCAGACCATGAGCCGTTTTCTACCCGCCGCCATCACGGCCCGGACTTTGCAGGATCTGGGACTGAATCGAGACACCATCCTGAGCAGAAGGTTCGGCGGAATTGAGCAGGAGTACGCTTCCAAGACTCATCCCCAGGGGACAAGGGACCTGTCCAATCTGGACGAGATGATTCAACAGGGACTCAAACGACTCTATGATTTCCAGCACTCGGATGGGGGCTGGGGCTGGTGGAAAGAAGGGGAAAGCGATCACTTCATGACCGCCTATGTGGTGTGGGGATTGTCCCTGGCCCAGGAATCCGGAATCGAAGTGCAGCCTGCGGTGATGACACGGGCCGTCCAGTACCTGGATCAGGAGATTGTGGAAGCCGAGACCCGCTACGATTTGCAGGCCTGGATGCTCCATGCCCTCTCCACCACTCAGCAATGGATTCCAAACGGACCCAGCCGCTTTCAGGTTCGAGCTTTCGACAATTTGTGGAACGAGCGTGATCGGCTCAACGCCTACACCCGCTCGTTGCTGGCGCTGAGTGCTCACCACTACGGCGATCAGGAACGAGCCCAGGTATTGGTGCGGAATCTTGAAAATGGAGTCAAGATCGACCGCTCTCCCCAGAATTCGGAGTGGATACCCGGGCAGGGACAGTCAGGTGAAGAAAGTCTCTCCACCGCCCATTGGGGAGAAGACGGAATCTTCTGGCGCTGGTCCGACGGAGGAGTGGAAGCGACCGCCTTTGCGCTGAAGGCCATCATGAAGATTGACCCGGGAAACAAACTGATTGAACCGGTGATGAACTGGCTCGTCAAGAACCGTCGGGGAGCCCAGTGGTCGAACACCCGCGATACCGCCATCGTGATTCTGGCCATGAATGACTACCTCTCTCAGAGCGGAGAGCTGGAGGCTGACGTGGAGTACCAGTTGAGCGTCAATGGAACCCTGGTGTCCAGCAGAAAAGTAACGCCGGAGGACACGCTCAGTGCTCCCAGTCGATTCACGATTGATCCGGCCTTGATCCGAAACGGAAATAACCAGATTCGCGTCTCCAAAACATCGGGTCCATCTGCCCTCTACTTCGCCGTACAAGCCCGGTTTTTCAGTCTCGAGGAACCGGTGACTGCCACGGCCAACGAGATTTTTGTGGATCGGCGCTACTATAAGCTGGTCCCCCAGCAAACCTTGCTTGATGGGTACGTCCATGAAAAACAGCGTCTGGAAGACGGCCAGGAAGCCTCCAGTGGGGAGCGCGTCGAAGTGGTCATGACCATTGAGGCGAAGAACAATTACGAATATCTGGTCTTCGAAGATTTAAAACCGGCAGGCCTGGAAGCCGTAGCCATCCAGAGCGGCGGTCCCCTTTATGTCAAGGAGCTCAAATCAGGTGCCGTAAAAGCTCTCTTGGACAACGGGGAGAGGAATCACACGGATTACACGGGTCGCAGCCGCTGGGTTTATCGGGAGCTGCGCGACCGAAAGGTGGCTCTCTTTATCGATAAGCTTCCCCAGGGAGTATGGGAAATCCGCTACCAGCTTAGGGCTGAGGTCCCCGGCCAGTTTCACGCTTTACCCGTACTGGGACATGCGATGTATGTCCCTGAGATTCGCTGCAGCGGCCAGGAAATCAGGATCAAAGTCCGCTAGCCCGTATTCCTCACACCCAATCTACTGCGGCGGCGTATATGGCCGCGTCTACTGCGTTTCGCGACCCGCAAGCGGGTGCCCCCGGCCTCCTCAACGTACCACAGAGAGTACGTTTGCGGGGGCCTCCGGGGCACCCGCTTGCGGGTCGCGCGCCTTGCATCCACAGCCATCTCCACCGCCTCGCAACGATCAGTGTGAGAAGTCCGGGCTTGATCCCGAAATTTTCTTGTCCCTGCTCTTGTCAGTGCGCCTCTTTACGGATGTAATACACAGAACATGCAGATTTCCAGGCAGCATCTTGAGGAACTCCGCTGGGCCAAATATTTGCTGGAGAGGCCCAGCCTGGCCGCCAAATTGACGGACAAGGTGGGAACGCCGATTGAAAAGGGATTTGCCTTATTACCGGAGAACTGGTCCGATACGATCCACGAGGTGGTGAACAGCTCTTTACAGAAGTCTCTGGAAGTGGCGGTGAGATCACTGGGAAGAACCCAAGGTCCCACCCAGGACCGTTTCCACGCCCTGGCTGCCATCACGGCAGGGGCCGCGGGAGGAGCTTTTGGTTTGCCCGGGTTGCTGGTCGAACTGCCCATATCCACCACCATCATTTTCCGCTCGATCGCGGACATCGCTCGCAGTGAAGGCGAAGACATCGACTCCGTTGAAACAAGACTGGCTTGCCTGGAGGTCTTCGCATTGGGAGGGAAATCAAGCGCCGATGACGCTGTTGAAACGGGATATTTCGCAGTTCGGTCTGCTTTGGCAAAAGCCGTAAGTGATGCCGCTCAACACATCGCCGAAAAAGGCCTGGTTGAAAAAGGCGCGCCCGCCCTGGTTCGACTCATCTCGGCAGTGACCGCGCGATTCGGCATCGCCGTCTCCGAAAAGGTGGCCGCCATGTCTGTCCCTGCTATTGGCGCTGCCGGCGGAGCACTGATCAATTCCATTTTCATCAATCACTTTCAGGACATGGCTCAAGGACACTTCGTGGTTCGACGGTTGGAGAGGCAATACGACGAGGAATCGGTTCAAGAAGAGTATGAAGGCTTGAACCTTTAGCCTGCGGACCGCACGGATTTTAAACGGATCTCCACGGATATTTCGGAGTGTTTTTGGGAAGAAACTGTGGGAAATTTCACCCGGCTGAAGGTGGCTTTGGGGTTGCTGTGATACCGGTCACCGCAACTACTCTCCGATACCGCTAAGATAGCTCTTAAGTTTTTTAAATCTCTCACTTTTTAGGATACAGCCAAACATAATTTGAATCGGGGGGATTATTATGAACAAAGGCTTAGTACGTTATATGCCAGAAAAAAAAGGGTTTACGTTGATCGAGTTAATGATCGTTGTCCTGATCATCGGGATCATTGCGGCTCTCTCGACGCCGAATCTTGTCAAATCGAAAATGGCGGCCCATGAAGCCTCTGCCATCAGTGCAGTTCGCAGCATTGTGACCGCCCAGATCACCTACGCAACAACAGGCGGTTCGGGCGGCAATTTTGCACCGGACCTCAACGCACTGGCGGGGCGTAATTTGATCGACAGCGTCCTGGGATCGGGAACGGCGGAAGCTTATTCGTTTTCGGTTTCCGGGAGTGGCGTTCAGTACACTGTTGATGCGAGGCCTCTGGTCTACGGTGCCAGTGGTGTTCGCAGTTTCTTCACCGATGCATCGGGTGTGATCCGCTATACCACAGCCAATGCTGCGGCAACCGCAAGTGATCCGGGTCTGGGTCAATAAGCAGCCCATTGAGTGCCTCGCTTCGATGAAGCGAGGCACGGACTCAATCCCCTTCGATTTCCAATCGACGGGTATCGGGACTGGCGTTGGGGCGGATACGAATCTTGAGGGGGTTTTCCGGTTCCAGCAACAATTTCTCCGCCCACTCGATGATGACGATGGAATGGGTGGCAAGGATCTCCTCCAGACCAATGGAAAAGAGGTCCCTTGGGCCCTCCAGCCGATAGAAGTCGATGTGATAAATAGTGCTTTCCTTGCCTGCATACTGATTGACGAGGGTGAAGGAGGGGCTGCGCACCAGGGTTGGATCCTTCACTCCCAGGCCCTGGGCCAATCCTCGAACAAGTACGGTTTTACCCGATCCGAGTTCACCGTAGAGTAAGATCACCCGCGGCGGGTGCAGTTTACTGCCGATTTTCTCGCCAATCCGAAGAGTCTCCTGTTCACTCTTGGAGTATTGAGTCTCCATCAGGGCAAATCTTTGGTAAGTGCCTGGTAGGCCTGGCCCAGATGAGCCGTCACGTCTCCGGCCGTGAGGGCCCGAAGACCCACCTCTAGAGCCGCCAGATCACCCGCCAGGGAATGCAGATAGACGCCCACCAGAACCGCTTGAGAAATTTCGTTGGGTGTGGTCATGCCCCGAGCCGCAAAGATTCCCAACAACGAAGTTATAGCGCCTGTTAAAACGTCACCCATACCCGCGGTAGCCATGCCGGGATTTCCCAGTGGGCAGACAAAAACTTGGCCGGCCGGTTCAGCAATCAGCGTTCGAAAACTCTTGAGAACCAACCAGACACCTCTTTCTTGAGCAAATTGGCGGGCAAGTTCTACCTTTTTGGGAAGGATTTCCTGGGTGGCACGTCCCAGGAGACGGGAGAACTCTCCCGGGTGAGGTGTAAGAACCAGAGGTTGCCCCTTGTCGTTGTGCAGTTTGTTCGTATGGCCCTCGAAGGCGTTCAAGGCGTCCGCATCCAGGAGAAGGGGAAGGGAGGCCTTGTTGACGACTGTGTGGACCAGCTCAACGGTTTCCTTTTCTCGACCCAGGCCCGGACCGATTCCGGCCGCGTCCTTGTCCTGGAGAAGCTGCATGACGTGATCGGTCGCTTGAGATGCAAAGGTTCCCTGTGATGTTGAAGGAAGACCCTCTGTCATGAGTTCCGCCTGAAACGATGCGACGACATCCTGAATCGTCTCCGGGACGCAAAGCGTGACCAGGCCGGAACCGGTCCGCAGGGCGGCATTGCCACTGAGAACGGCTGCTCCGGACTTGCCGCGACTTCCCGATACCAGCGCAACATGACCAAAATCTCCCTTGTGGGATCGGATTTCGTGAGCAGGAAGGTAAGAACAGATCTGTTGGCGAGTGATGAGGTTCAAGTCGTATTCCGGGTTCTCCAGGAGTGATGAGGGGCTGCCGATGGGGACGATATGCAATTCGCCCAGGGCTTTCTGATCTTCATTGAGGATATGGGCGATCTTGGGAGCGGTGAAGGTGACCGTAGCTTTGGCCTGGACGGTCTGAACGTCTCCCGTCAGCGAGTCGGAAAACATCCCTGAGGGGATGTCCACGGACAGGACAAAGGCCTCGCTTTGGTTGATCGTGGAAACGACCTCGGAATAGAGACCCTCCAGAGGCTTACTGATTCCGGTCCCTAAAAGGGCATCCACGATGATGTCGTATCGGCTGAATTCTTCACTGATTTCCTCCCATTTTCCTGTGTCGGTGACCTCGGTGACCTCTTCTCCGGATTTCAAGCAAGCATCGAGGTTGGCTCGCGCGTCGCCGGAGACATCCGTCACCTTGCTGAGTAAGTAGATGTCGGGATTGATCCCACGCTGGGCGAGGTGACGAGCGAGAACGATCCCATCTCCGCCATTGTTGCCTTTTCCGCAGAGGATGGCGACAAGGCAGGAGTCCAAATTCCCGAAATATTTCTCCAGCGTTTCATAAAGATGCAGACCCGCGTTCTCCATCAATAAAGAGCTGGGTATACCGTGGTTCTCACTGGTGAGCTGATCCACCTGATTGATCTGCTTCGCGGTAAGAATCTTCATTTAAAGCATTTGGGGCTTATTTCGGGTTGATTTTTGTTGACTTTCCAACCGCTCTCAAGTTAATCCTAGTTGAAAGTGAAACATCTGGCGCGAGTTATCGTCTGAATAGGTGACGACAGTATCAAACAATAGACGTGAAGAAAAGATTGAGATAGGGTATAATAGAGTGAAGATCAAACAGAGGGCACGCTGAAATGAGGCACAAAGCACACAAAACGGTTGGATTCCTGCTCCTTCTAGTCTTCCTGTTTCCGTTGCAGGCCTTTGCCGAACGGAAACATGGCGACGTGGAGGATATAGGGAACCGCAAAATCAACGGCAAAGTCGCCTTTTTCTTCCCGAATTTCGTCTCCTTGGAGAAGGAAATTCAGATGGGCGCGGAGTACTCACAAGTTTTCGAGCAAACCGCGCGTCTTGTTGAGGACCCTGTTGTTACCGACTACATCGATCGACTCGGCCAGGAGATCGTGAAGCACTCGGATGCCAAGGTTCCCTTCGTCATCAAAGTCGTTGACTCGGATGACGTAAACGCCTTCGCTTTGCCGGGAGGGTACTTCTACATCAACAAAGGCCTCATTCTGGAAGCGGAAAGTGAATCCGAATTGGCAGGTGTTATGGCTCATGAAATCGCTCACGTGGCCGCCCGTCACGCTACGGAACGGATGACGAAGGGTCAGTTAATGCAGTTTGCCTCACTTCCTGCCATGTTCGTCGGCGGCGGGTACTGGGCCCAATACGGAATCAACGCGGCTCTGGGGATGGGGATGTCCCTGGCCGTTCTCGGAATTACCCGGAATTCAGAGGAGGAGGCCGACCAACTGGGTACCCAGTACCTCTGGAATACCGACTATGATCCCAACGCCTTCATCACCTTCTTTGAGAAGCTGCAGGCCAAGGAAGAGGACAAACCCGGTAAATTCGCCAGCTTTTGGCGGACTCATCCCAGCCATGAATCCCGCATTGTTAAGGTCCAGGAGGAGATTTCCTATCTTCCTGTCAAGGACGAATATATGCTCAGTGGCTCTGAGTTTGAACGGGTCAAGAACCGTCTGATCGAGATCGACAACAGCCTGCTTGCCCCCGGTTCATCCGCCGCTGGCGGTGCGGCCAAAAGGCCCACGCTCAAGCGCAAGACCAATCAGGAGGGCACGGGAGAAGGTGGTTCAGAGCAAGAACCAAAGAAGGAGCGACCGACGCTTAAGCGAGACGACGCGTAAACCGGCTGACAGCTGACACCTAACAGTTTCTCCTGACCCCTGACTACTGGCTGTTGCCGTCTGACTCCTGCTTGGGCGTTTTGATGGTAATCAGATCCTTCAGCTTCAGGAACTTCTTCTCGCCGATTCCCCGGATATTCATCAAATCCTCGATTTTTCTGAAGGGACCACTCTTCTCGCGAAGCTCCAGAATGCGTTCGGCAATCACCGGCCCGATGCCTGGCAGGCGATCAAGTTGTGAGAGCGTCGCCGTGTTGAGGTCGATCTTCGGTATCTCTTCGCCCAGTGCCAGTGAGATGAGAAGAAGAGGAATCAAGATGGCCATGGATACTTTCATTACATTTTTCTCCTTTCTTTACTGGCTATAACGCGCCAATCGGAAAAACTACGAGGTAAATTTCGCTGCTGAGATAGGAATGTGGGAGGCACCTGAGGTGCCTCCTACATTCCGGACGTTCCCGAGGCAGAAGTTTTAGAATCGACTCAAGTAGAGAGAGAAGACTTCTCGTCCCCACAGGGTGCTGGCCATGGCGCCCACGGCCAGGAAACTTCCAAAGGGTAGTTCATATCTGCCCCCTTTACGAAACATCAAAATGAAAAGGGATCCCACCAGGGCTCCCAATAGCGATCCCAGGAGTATCGTCAGCCAGGCATAGCCCCATCCCATAAAGGCGCCTACCATTGCCATCATCTTGATATCACCGAATCCCATGCCTTCTATTTTCCGCACTCTGAAATAAAGTTCGGCTACCAACCAAAGAAACCCTCCACCCACAAAAATGCCGATGATGGAGTCCGTATAGTGGGTCCACATCACATTGGGGAGATCCAGAAAGCGAAACGGGTAAAAGAACTCTCCCGATTGAAAGGGTGACACCAGGAAACCAAAGACCGAGCCACCCAGAGTCAAGACATTGGGAAGAATCCTTTCAAAAAGGTCAACGAAAGTCAGAATCAGAAGCACGCCAAAGAAGACCATGTTGACAAAGAGGGGCGTGTAAAATCCGTACTTGAGAAAGAGAAGGTAAAAAGTGAGGCCCGTAGCCACCTCCACGGTGGGATAAACCCAGGAAATGCTCGCCCCACATTGGCTGCATTTTCCGCGCAGGAAGAGATAGCTGAAGACAGGAATATTCTCCCAGGGTCTGATGGCGTGATCGCAATGAGGGCAGCGCGACCTGGGGCGCGTGATGGACTGGCCCCGGGGAATTCGAATGATGCAGACATTCAAGAAGCTTCCCATCGCCAGCCCAAAGGCGATCACGAATCCATCAATCATCCCTAAATTATACCTTGGAAGCCAGGAGCCAGGTCAGGTTTGGAATTTGAGATCACAAGCAAATCCCAAATCCTAAATTCCAAATCACAAACAAATCACAAATTTCAAGTTCCAAATCACAAACAAACTCAGCACAAAACAATCCCTGAACCCACACTCTCAGAGCTTTTGAATTTGGGATTTCCGCTGACCGAGGTCAGCGGTGTCAGCGGGCTCCCCGCGCGGTGAATACGGCAGGAATGGTTTTCAACATGATTCGAATATCCAGCCAGAAGGACCAATTATCAATGTACTCGAGATCCAGTTCCATCCATCTACTAAAATCGATATCGTTCCGGCCAGAAACTTGCCAAAGACAGGTGATTCCAGGCTTTACGCTCAGCCGGCGCCTCTGTTTGGTGGTGTAGTGCTGGACCTCCTCGAGCAGCGGTGCTCGAGGGCCGACGATACTCATTTCCCCTTTGAGGACATTCCAGACCTGGGGTAATTCGTCAATGCTGAACTTCCGCAAAACTCGACCCAGTGGCGTGACTCGAGGATCGTTGCGCATTTTAAAGACAGGGCCCCCCATCTCATTGAGATGTTTAATCTCCCACAATTTGTCTTCCGCACCCTCGATCATCGTTCTGAGTTTGAACAGCTTGAATTTCCGTCCATAAAGACCGCATCGGACCTGTCTGTAGAGGATGGGTCCGGAGGAAGTCAATTTGATGCAAGCCGCTGTAATCAAGGCAAAGGGGGAAGATACCACCAGCAGGACCAAGGCTACCAACACATCCACCACTCTTTTGCCGAGAATGCCGATGGTGTCATCGGGAACGGTTGAAAAGGTGAGCATGGGCAGGCCCTCGAGGTACTCCAGTGAGACTTCGGAAGTGAGATTAAGAAGGAAGTCAGTGGCAACTCGAATTCGAATGCCGAGATCCTGGCAGAGTTCAATCAGATCTTCAAACTCTTCCAAATTTTTCCTCTCGGAACCCACAAAGATGACTTCGTCGACCACATGCTCGTGCAACAAATGCGGCAGGTCCTTCAGTGAACCCACCACTTCCAGGTCTTGGGAGGGTTTTCGGTCTTCTTCGCTGCTCAGGTAGCCGACAACGTGGTAACCCCAGTTTCTGTAGTTCTCCACCAATTTCCCCAGCCGTCTTGCTCGCTCGTCCGTACCCGCGATGAGGATCTTGATCTGACTGTGCTCATTAATGTTGCCGCTGCGAAGAACCCAATGCAGGATCATTCGATTGAGTGAAAGGATCAGGACCGCAAAACAACAGAAGGTAAAGAAAACCGGCCGGCTGACCAAGAGCTTGAAACTATAAGCCAGAAAGCCCATGGAAAAGCCAGCGGCCACGATGAATTGTAAAACCCGAAATGCCTGCACCCCCAAGGGAAGGCGCACCACCGCAGAATAGCGCTGGGTCAACATCAAGAGAAGGACCCACAATGGAGTAGCGATCAGAAAATAGAGAAGATAGTCTCGGAAGGGAAGCAGTTCCGGATTGAAAAAACTACTGACCTCAAGAGGAGCGAAGCGGACCAGGTAGTAGCGTAGATAGTATGCGAGATACAGTCCCCACAGACCTGCCAGGACGTCAGCACCCAGAAGCAAATTCGCATACAGTCGATACTGGCGATGAAACATTTCAGGAGCCTAAATGGGAAAGGTGCGTGAAAGATCTCACAAATATATCACTTGATGACTTGGGCAAAACGGGTTGATCACATCCATTAAACGCTCGACCAGATCGGGACCCTCTTCACTCAAAAACTGGTTGAAACTCAAGACCCGTTCCTGAAGCTTTCCCCTGGGGTAAAGGTGAGAATACAGGTAATCCAGGTGTCGCCCAAAGTTCTCTTGCTGGTTTTGGCTATTGGCAACAAATCGCTTTTGGATCTTTTCGATCTGATAAAGAATCTTCTTCTCAGCCCCCCCCAACATCTCTGCTACTGTTGGGTCAATCTTCACAATATCATTTCCCAACGACTTGAGTGCGGCTGTGAGTTCTTCCTGCACACTTTCAAGCTTCCCCAGAATCTGTTCCGGGTCGGTCCCTTCCACGATTCGACGAGAGATCTCCTGCGGGGTACATTGCACAATATCGGTGACTTTCAACCCATATTTCCTGAGCAACCGCTGAGTCTTTCGATCCACCAGGGTGATCCCCACTCGCGGAAAGACAGTCATTTCCTTGTTCCAGAACGGACTCATGGCACAAATCTGTGCATAATAGGCAACTTCCGCAGGACCGCCCACATAAGTCACTGTGGGGAACAGATGGTCCTGAACAATGGGTCTCAGGAGCACGTTGGGAGCTAACCTCCCTGCTTGCTTGCCCAACTCCTCCAAGAGTTGTTGACCGCTCAACTGCAGTGGGGTACCGGCTTTTTTCTGATATCGCTCGGCTCCATACTCCAATTTGTATCGCTCTTCACCCTCGGTCCAAAAAATGAGACTCTCGGAGTCCTGAACCCGAACTTGGGGCTCAAATCCCTTGTCCTTCAAAACGTCTGCTCTTCCTTTCAAAGCTCGGACGATTTCCCGACGCTTTTCTATGGCTACTGAAAACAAAGACTCCAGTCCTTGCTTATATTGGGGAAGAAGGGCATCAAAGAGAATCAGACCGTACGGTCGAAAGAGATGGCTTAGCCATGAGCCTAAGGCTTCTCGGAAACTTTTTGTAGGAGGGTAGGTGTTCTGAAGTATCTGGAGGACTTTCTTCTGAAACTCTCCTTTCGGTCCTTGCTCTTGTAAATGGCTGAAACACTCCTCGACAGCGTTCAGAGGGATTGTTCCCGCCATTCGTGAGCTATTCGTTTGTGGGTCCGGGTAGCTCACCGAAAACAAGTCTCCATCAGCGTCGAAAAACGATGTGGAGCGGACCTCCTGGAAATCGGAGTCATCCGACGCCAACCAGAAAACAGGAACCGCAGAGTAGCCTTCTTCATTCAGGATCTGGGCCAAGCGAACCGCCGTGAGCGCCTTGTAAACGGTAAAGGCCGGTCCCCCGAAAAATCCTGGCTGTTGTCCCGTAACCACCGCCAGAGTCCTGGAGGACCGCAGCTTTTCGAGATTCCGGAAAACTTCCTCGCTGGCCCCAACTCTTTGGTTGAACTCGAGGGTCCATTCGACCAGCTGATCACGGGGAAAAGTGGGAGGATTTCTTAAAACCGAATCGGCTCGCTTCTTGAGACCCTCCAGGCTCAGATGTGCGGGGCAGTCATAGAGGGACTCCACTTTGTCGTACTGGTAGAGATATTCCGGAAAAAGAGGATTCAGATCGGGCAGCTGTCGGTAATCGATACATTCCACTTTCATGCGTCTAGTTCACTCCCACTACAATCTACAGGGAAAGGTTCCAAGTTCCAAATCACAAACAAACTCAGTATAGGACAGTCCGTGAACCCACACTTTCAGAGGTTTTGAACTTGGAATTTGTTTGGGAGAGGATTCAGATCGGGCAGCTGTCGGTAATCGATACATTCCACTTTCATGCGTCTAGTTCACTCCCACTACAATCTACAGGGAAAGGTTCCAAGTTCCAAATCACAAACAAACTCAGTATAGGACAGTCCGTGAACCCACACTTTCAGAGGTTTTGAACTTGGAATTTGTTTGGAATTTGTGATTTGAATTTTTTAATTTCCGCTGTCAGCGGCCAGCTTTCAGCTGTCCCATCTGTTCCTTGTACTGGAGTTGATAAAGCTTGTAATAAATCCCTCGCTCTTTCAGGAGGTCGAGATGGGATCCCTCTTCCTGGATCTGGCCCTTATGCAGAACGATGATGCGATCGCAGTTTTGGATCGTGGAGAGCCGGTGGGCGATGATCAAACAGGTCCGGTCCTTCATGAGTTGATCCAAAGCGTCCTGGATCAGGAGTTCGGTTTCGGTGTCGACGGAAGAAGTGGCTTCATCCAATACAAGCAGTCTTGGGTCATGCGCCAGCGCGCGCGCGAAAGCCAAGAGCTGTTTTTGACCCACCGAAAGCCCAGCTCCTCTCTCTGCCACGAGCGCGGTGTATCCCCCTGCAAGAGCTTGAATGAATTCATGAGCGTGGACCTGCCGGGCGGCTCTGGACACTTCCTGCTGCCCGAGCGGTCTTCCCCACAGACGAATATTTTCTTCAATGCTGCCCCTGAAGAGAAAGGCGTCCTGAAGGACCACGGCGATCGACTGACGCAAAAGTCCCAGGTCCAGATCTTGAATGCGAACTCCATCAAGACTGATTTCTCCTTCCTGGACGTCGTAGAATCGGCACAGAAGATTGATGAGGGTGGATTTTCCAGCTCCTGTGGCTCCAACGATGGCCACCTTCTCTCCCGGGTTGACTCTCAGGTCGATATCCTTCAAAACCGGGGTGTCCTCCTTATAGGCAAAGGACACGTTTTTGAATTCTATTGTCCCTTCTATCTTTGCGGGCCTGAGCGGTTGAGAAGGAGGGAGGATTTCCGGTTGGGTATCTAGAAGTGTAAAGATACGCTCGGAACTTGCCATGGCACTTTGCAGGATGTTGAGCTTCTCGCTGAGATCACTGATGGGTTTGTAGAAGCGTTCTGAATACTGGATGAAAGCCACCAGGGCGCCCAGAGTCAGCATTTCCCCAAGAACCTGACTGCCTCCCGACCAGAGGATCAGGGCGATGGCAACAACTCCGAGCATGTTGACCACCGGATAAAAGACCGCATAGTAAAAAATGGATTGGAGATTGGCCTTGAGATACTCGGAGTTCCTCTCATCGAACTGGTGGAATTTGCGCCTCTCCTGAACAAAAATCTGAACCACGGACATTCCCGTAATGTTTTCCTGCAGAAAGGCATTGATCTTTGCCACACTGCGGCGTACCCCACGGTAAGAGCCACGCACTTTGACCTTGAAGATCATGGTGGCGACAAACAGCAGAGGAACAACGGAAAAGCACACCAGAGCCAGCTTCCAATTCAGCCAGAGCATGACAAGTACGATGCCGGCCAGGGTGAAGATATCGCCGAAGATGCTGATGACACCCGCGGTGAAAAGCTCATTAAGGACGTCCACGTCGTTGGTGATTCGAGTGATTAGACGACCGACTGGATTTCGGTCGAAAAATCCCATGTGCAGCTTCTGAACGTGAGTAAAGATCTCCATACGAAGGTCGTACATGATCTTTTGTCCCGTCCAGTTCATGAGGTAGGTCTGGACGAATCCAACGCCGAACTGAAAGAGAAGAACGAGCAGGAAAAGCACAGCGATGGGGGTAAGACCATCAGAATCTCCGGTCATGATGTACTGGTCGATGGCCACCAGGGTGAGATAGGGCCCGACCAGGCGTAGTCCGGAGACAATGATCAGCAGCAGGATAGAAATCGCCACAACCCGGCGATAGGGGCCCAGATACTTGAGCAAGCGACGTGCCAGCCGGCCGTCATAGGCTTTCCCCAGGATTTCTTCTTCGTGGTAGTGATTCATTCCACTCCCAGTTCTTCCTTCAACAGCTGCCTTTCATAGAGGGTGGCATAGTGTCCAGCTGCTTCCAGGAGATCCTCGTGGGTTCCCCGTTCTACGATTTCTCCCTTCTCCAGAACCAGAATTTGATCGGCCATCTTGACCGTCGAAATCCGGTGGGAAATCAAGATGACGGTTCGATTTGAGAATTCTCCGGAAAGCCCCTGCAGAATTCGTTCCTCGGTATCGGTGTCGACGCTGGAAAGAGCGTCATCGAGAATGAGAATTCTGGGATTCACCAGAAGCGCCCGGCTAATGGCTATTCGCTGTTTTTGTCCTCCCGACAAGGTAATTCCGCGCTCCCCTACGAAGGTCTCGAATTTACCGGGAAACTCTTGTATGTCGGGCCAAATGTTGCTGGTTTTCGCGCTTTCCTGGATGGACTGAGGACTTGCTTCAGGTCTCCCAAAAGCGATGTTCTGCTGGATGGTCTCGGAGAAGAGAAAGGTTTCCTGAGGGACGTACCCAATATGGGTTCGCAGCGTCTCCAGGGGAATATCGTTGATGTCATTGCCGTCGACGAAGATGCCTGCCTTGGGAACGCGATACAGGCGACACAGCAGGTTCACCAACGTTGACTTTCCACTTCCCGTCCTTCCCACGATGGCCAGAGTTTGGCCTGAAGGAATTCTAAGGTTCACGTTTTTGAGGACAGGCGTCCCGTTATAGGAAAAAGTAAGGTTATTCATCTGAATGTCGCCCTCGAGGGTTGACAGGGTGCTGGGATGCTCATCCCTGATTTCCGGCCTCGACTGAAAGATCTGATTCATTCGACCCATGGAAGCTGCGCCACGTTCAAAGATGTTGATCACCCATCCCAGAGCGATGGTCGGCCAGGTGAGCATGCTGAGGTAAGCCATAAAAGCGACGAACTCGCCCAGTGTGATGGAGCCCTGAATGACCTGACGTCCTCCATACCAGAGGAGTCCCACTGAAGAGAGGCCCAACAGAAAGGTGAGCAGTGGGTTAAAGACTCCCCAAACCTTGATTAAAGAAAGGCTTCTGTCGACGTAGGCCTCGTTAGCCTCCTGGAAACGTCCAACGAACGCTTCCTCCTGGTGGTATGCCTTGACCACACGAATTCCCGAGACGTTCTCCTGGGCTAAAGTCGTGAGCACTGCAAACTGTTCCTGGATTTTCTCGAATCGTGCATGGATTTGTTTGCCGAAGTACTTCACACAGACACTCACAGCCAGGAGAGGAAGCAGGGTGAGGATGGCCAATTGAAAATTAATGGTCACGAGAATACTGATGGTCAAAACAGCTGTGAAAAGGGTGTTTATGGAGTACATGATTCCGGGTCCAAGCACCATTCGAACAGCGCTGAGATCATTGGTGGCCCGAGACATGATGTCACCTGTGGGGTTGCGTTGGTAAAAACTTGGGGATAGGGATTGAAGATGGGAAAACAGGTCGTTGCGAAGATCGTATTCAATGTTTCTGGAGACGCCGATCAGGATTCGCCGCATCAGGAAACGGAACAGCCCTTCCACTAAGCTGGCTGCGATCAGGAGCATCGCATAATAAAGGAGAATATCGCGGCTGATCTCCAGATAGAGCCGGTCGATGGCATTACGTAAAATCCAGGGCGAAACGACGGCAACCAGATTGGTCAGGAGGACCATGATTGCCCCAATGGCGACCCTTGCCTGGTACTTCTTGAGATAAGGAATCAGGGTCAGGAGTTGCTGTTTACGGGGATCCAGGCGAAAGGATTTACTCAACGTCGAATCCTTCGACGTGAGGAACCTTCAGATCCTGCTCGTTTTCAAAGGTGACTTGGTAGCCGTACAAGAAAGGTGAATTTTCCGTGTAACGGAGGCTGAAGGTGCCCGCTGAGAGAGCGGGAAGAGGATCGGGCTCGACCTGAACCGAGACCTCATCCAGAAGCTCTTGCTCCGACTTCCAGACGGAGACGAGGGCCTTTAACCCTGTCATCGGCCTTTCGGTTTGATTCCAGACTTCTCCCTCCAAAGAAAAGCCTTCGTAAAAGCGCTCGTAGGTCAGCAAAGTCAATCTCAATGGCCCTGTTTCCCGGGTGGGTTCAGTGGCGAAATTTCCGAAAAAAGAAAGAGGGGTAAAGCCGACCACCAGAAAGCATACAAAGGCCAGCGCGGCGGAAAGGATCAGCGCCTTGGTGGCCATCCGCACTCGATTGGATAAGGGCACGGCTCCATCCAGCACCTCTCCCAGATCTTCCCCCATAATCTCTTGTTCATGCCGACTTTCGAATTCCTCACGAAGATAGTCGGCCAGCCCCTGTTTGCGCGCCTTAAGTCGCAGAGCAATGAAGCAGAGACTGGCAAGAAAAATAAAGAGAAAGACCCACAGCGAGTGTTCCAGCGACCGGTCAAGAATTTGTAGTGTTCGCTCATTCATTTCATCAGCTAGCCCGGATTATGCATAGGTGCTCGTCACGAAGCGACGAAAGCGCCGACCTGAGTGCGCTGCGCCACGCGCGACGGAAGGTGCCCGCAGACGTACTCTCTGCAGTACGTTGAGGAGGCCGGGGGCACCCGCTTGCGGGTCGGGGGCACCCGCATTTGCGGGTCGCGCAGTCAGGGCGGATGATTTCGTTGGTGCAGTAGAGAATTTATGCATAGTCCGGGCTCCTTACTCAGGGACATTCGTGGTGGGTCACGGTGACCTCTCAGGGCCCACGATCCGGGGTATTCTTTCGTACGGATGAGGGGCGTAGGTCGGGTCTCTTTCCCAGAAACCCTTTTTGGGTTTCTGCAGGCTAAAGGTTCCTCCGAAAAGGTGCTGCCCGAACTGGGTCAAGAGAGTCTCTTCCAGTTTTCCGATCGTCTGAATTTCGATCCAGGTCTCCTTTCCCAGGTACTCGCGCTTCAAAGCCTCAATGTTGGCATACACTGTGACGACTGTCTCTCGGTCAGCAATCAGCTCTACAAGAATTTCATATCGATATCGCACGCGAACCCAGTCGCCATCGATCAGCTTTGGCTTCTCACCGATCTTGCTGATGTGACTTTCAGTTAAGAGCCCTGAGCTATACTCACGAAAGCTGCTCAGGATGAATCCCTGACCTCGATCTTGACGGAGCAACTCAAACTCGTTTTTCTCGAGGGTCTCGACCATACCGTCCCAACCCGCTTCGAAAGGAATATGAATTCGCAAGGGGGGCGGGACCACCTGCGCCCTGGCCGTTGCCCAGTTCTCGGCGGGAGCGACAAACAGAAAGAGAATGAGTAACAGGTGCTTTCGTGCAATCATCGTATTTATGGAGCGAGACACTTTATGTGCCGAACAGCTTGAATTCTTTCCCATTCTTTTCGGATTCGGCACCTGAGGTGCCTCCCACATTCCGGAGTCCTTACTATGAATAATCCCGGCTATAATTTTAGAACATTCCCGGCCTGCATGGAATGCCGCGAATTGCCTCATCAAAAATCTATTCGAAATGGATACGTTGCCTCATTAAAAAATCTATTCGAAATTGCCTGGCCCTGAGCAGGGGAATAGAAGTGTCCTCCATGAAGGAATGGAGGGCACCAATGAGGTTAACGATGGCAGAAAAGCGTGTATTGATCAAAAGTTTTGCCCCCCGCTACCGGAAGAAGGGCAAGAAGGTGAAGGGGGAAGTGTTGACGGAGTTTACCCAAATGACGGGCTACAACCGCTGCTATGGAGCCTATCTGCTTCGCCACCAGGGCAAGCGGATCCGGTTGAGCCCCAAGCTGGTGGCGGTAGGGGATATCGGCAAGAGAGTACGGCGAGAGCGGGCCCGCAAATACGACCAGAAAGTTCTAAAGGCGCTGACGATGATCTGGGAGATACTGGACTATTTGTGTGGCAAACGTCTGGTCGCGATTTTGCCGGAAGTGGTACCCATTTTACAAAGACATGGGGAACTGAAAGTGGATGCCAGCACCCATGAGCGGTTGATGCAGATCAGCGCCGCCACCATCGATCGGCTGCTGGAGCCCGAAAGGTGCAAGCACCGTCTCAAAGGACGATCCGGAACCAAGCCGGGAACGCTGCTCAAACACCAGATTCCGATCAAGCGTTTCGCCGACTGGCAGGAGGATCGCCCCGGTTTTGTGGAAGTGGACCTGGTGGGCCATGAGGGAGGCCAGGGTCGGGGGGACTACCTTCAAACCCTGGATGTGACGGACGTGTACACGGGCTGGACAGAGGTCCGAGCGGTGCGCAATAAGGCCCAGGTGTGGGTCCTGGAAGCGATGAAGCTGCTTCAGAAGCGCTCGCCCTTCCCTTGGCTGGGGATGGCTTCGGACAACGGCAGCGAGTTCATCAACAAGCACTTGATTCGTTTTTGTGAGCAGGAAAAGATCAGCTTCAGCCGAACCCGCCCCTCGCGCAAGAATGACAACCCTTATGTGGAGCAGAAAAACTATTCGGTGGTTCGGCGGGCCGTGGGTTATGCTCGCTACGAGGGAGAGCGAGAACAGGAGCTGGTGAACGAGTTGTACGATCGGCTGCGACTGCAGATCAACTTTTTCAAGCCGGTCATGAAGATGGTGGCCAAGCAACGTCGAGGGTCTCGGATCTGGAAAAAGTATGATGTGCCGAAAACTCCCTACCGGAGGATCTGCGAGTCCCCTGAGGTGGCGGACAAGATCAAGCGGGAACTGGCCCGAGAGTATGAGAAGCTCAATCCGGCCCAGCTGGCACGGCAGATCGGCTGGCTTCAGAATTGCCTTTTGCTCAAACCGACTCCTGAGCAGAAGAAACGATGGGAAGCGGGCTGGATGTGAAAATCTTTCTCTTGCTGCAGGCTGCGGGTGTTGGGCAAGGGGTTGCCACTCCTCTGGTTGGTGCTTTTTACCACCACTTTTTGCAATCCCTTTCGGATAGATTCTTAGTGAGGCAACGAATACCCTTTGGAATAGATTTTTACGTGAGGCAACGGGTGCCGGCTAACGTTGATACTGAGCGACGGCCTGGCTGTGATCTCGGTAGCTGGTCGAGAAGAGGTGCCTGCCGTCGTTCGTGGAGACGAAATAGAGGTAGTCTACTTTCGCCGGATAAAGGGCGGCATCAATGGATTCAAGTCCCGGGTTGGCGATCGGACCTGGGGGTAATCCGGAGTAGAGATAGGTGTTGTAAGAGGAGTCAAGCTCCAGGTCGCTCCGGTTGATGACTCCATCGTATTCTTTCACCAGCCTAACGGCATAGATAACGGTTGGATCACAGGCGAGTTTGAGGTTTTTCCGGAGTCGATTATGGAAGACTGCCGAGACCAGGGACCGCTCGCTGGAAAGAGCGGTTTCCTTTTCAATCAAAGAGGCCAGGGTCATGACCTCTCTGGTCGTTAAATCCAATTCTTCCGCTCGCTTCAAGCGCTCCGGAGTCCACACCCTTTGGAAGTTGGCCACCATGGCTTCAACCATCTGCTGTTCGCTCATATCTCGAGTCACGAAGTAGGTGTCGGGGAAGAGATACCCTTCCAGGTTGTCCTCGGCAAGAGAGTCCCGGTCGCTGATCAGGGCAGTACGCTTCATGGCTTCAAGAAATTTCTCTCTGGTTCCAAATCCCTGGGCCACGAATCGCTCGGCGATCTCATCCATGATCAGACCCTCCGGGATGGTCACACGGTAATGGTGAACCATGCCGTTGCGCAGTTTCTCTGTCACGGTGGGAAGATTCATGGGCCCCTCAAAGCGGTATTCTCCAGCCTGCAGTACCAAGGGCCGGTGGGCGAAGCGGGCATACCATTCAAAGAGCAGGGAAGAGCGGATGATACCATGGGATTCGAGAGTTCGGGCAATCTGAGGAACCGTAGAACCCCGTTGAATCACAATCAGCTGGTGAGATTCCTCATAACCCTGGTGGGGTTGATAAATCTGGACCATCAGCAAGAGTAAGAAGGAGCACGTAACCAATCCTGCCAGCACTCCTAAGAGAATCAGACTCTTTGCGTCCCCGAGTTTGTTGATCATCGGCATTCCTCTAAATACCATTCGAGAATGACGGCTGCTGCAAATTCGTTCCTTCTTTTTCTCCGTTCGGCTAGAGGCAAGTCCGCTTCCGCCATAAGCCGTTCTGCTTCTTTGGTCGATAAGCGCTCTTCTGCTGACGCTATGGGGATTTCAAGGTTTCGTTCCAAAAGCTTCACCAGAGGTTCGATGAGGTCGGCGATGCTACTTCTCTCGCCTCTCAGATGCCTGGGCATTCCCACAACCAGGCGTTCAATGTCCTGCTCGTCAATGAGCTCGCCAATTCGCTCAGCATCTCTGTCCAAATTTTCTCTGATCAGAGTCTTCAGAGGCCGGGCCGTAACCTTTAAGGGATCCGTGATGGCGACTCCAATCGTCTTGGAGCCCACATCCAAGGCCATCCATCGCCTCATGATACACTCAGAATCTGCTCCATTTTCTTGCATTATTTCCGCAAAGTTCCTAAGCTAGTATCATATCGCGGCTGAGCCCCGGTTGTTTAGAGGAAATCAATGTTTAGTAAGGCCAAAATTATAATCGTTTTCCTTTCCGCACTGATTGTCGTCTATGGGTTGGTGGGTGGAATGCTGAACAGAGTTTCAGCAAAGGACAACGCTTATCGAGGTTTGAGAATTTTCACCGATGTTCTCAACAAAGTCAGAGAGGATTATGTTGAGGAACCTGATCTGGAAAAAGTGATGCAGGGAGGTTTACAGGGCATGATGGAGGCTCTGGATCCGTATGCGAGTTTCATTGATGGGGACACCTATCAGGAGATTCAGCGATCCAAAGGTGAGTTGACGGCCTCGCCCGGAATCATACTCTCCAAACGATATGGTTACGCCTATGTCGTCTCGGTCGTCTCAGGCAGCCCCGCACAGAAAAGGGGTTTGCGTACGGGCGATCTCCTCGAGTCCATAGATGGTAACTTGACCAGTCAAATGAGTCTGTGGGAGGCCCGAAAATTGTTGCTTGGCACAGAGGGGAGTTCAGTCCATCTCCGCGTGGTTCGAGCCCGTCGAAGCGCCCCTTCACAGGTGGACTTGGTTCGGGAAGATATGCCGCTGACCGAGGTTTCCGCCCGTATTGTGGAAGAGGGGATTGGATTTTTGTCGATCCCGCACTTTGAGGAAGGGGTTGCCCAACTCGTTTCAGCAAAGCTGAAGATGTTGCTCTCTTCCGGCATGAGAGGACTTTTGGTGGATGTGCGAGGAACGGCCCTGGGGTCCTTTGAAGAGGCAGTCAAGATCAGTGATCTGTTTCTCCCTCAGGGTAAGAAAATCTTGACGGTAAGCGATCAGGATGGCAATAAGACAGAATTTGTTTCCTTGACGGAGCCGCTTATTTCCGATATTCGGGTAGTCTTGTTGATGGACCGGGGAAGTAGCGGCGCAGCGGAAGTTCTTGTTGCCGCTCTGAAGGATCATGACATCGCTGGGACGGTGGGAGAAAGGACCGATGGTCAGGGTTCAGTTCAGGACCTGATTTACCTCGAGGATGGTTCCGTCCTGGAAATTTTGACGGGGCTTTTTTATCGTTCCACCGGGGCACCCATTCAGAGCAGAGAACTGAGCGATTCGGGGATATCTCCGGAGGTGGCATCTCCCGATCAAGACTTTGTGACCAACTTTTATTTTGACAATGCTTCTGATGAGGGCCAAACTGCTCTGCGAGATGACTTTTACCAAAAACTCAACACCGCAATTCGAGCACTGCAGTTTGAGGAGGGACTCAAGCAAGTCCGTAGTCGGTTGTTGAAAGAGGCTGCCTGAAGGTAATATTCGGTATTGACCCATCAACTAGCCTGGAATCAGTAAATCAAAAGGAGGAGAGATGAACAAAGGTCAGTTAGTTGAAGCCATTTCGAGAGACGCCAGGATCACGAAGACCCAAGCGCAGGATGCGTTGGATGCCTTTGTGAAGAGTGTTCAAACGTCTCTCAAAGGTGGAGATAAGGTAACCATCGTGGGGTTTGGGACGTTCTCAGCGTCCAACCGGGCCGCTCGGATGGGACGTAATCCCCAGACTGGACAACCAATCAGAATTGCAGCCAAGAGAGTTGCGAAATTCTCGGCTGGCAAAGCCCTCAAAGAAGCGATTTAATTGGTCTCATCGCTAGTGTCCCTTTCCGTCGAGTGGCGTTGTATCGCTGAGGGTGATGGTTTCCTGGGTCAACGGATGAGGAGAGTCCGTGCTGGGAACTGTCAACTGACGGGTGAGGTTGAGCCCGATCATATATTACCGGAGACTGCGTTCTGGCGAGGGGTCACAGAACGTGCAGCGCTTGCTACGATATAGCGCAGCTTTATGGCGGGAGACACTAGAATTCGACAACACCCAACAGGCAACGAGCCAGGGACGGTTCAGATATCTGTCCCTGGTGAGTTGTCTGTTGTGGGTTTTGGCGACAGTCCGTAGGTGCGTAGCTCAGGGGGAGAGCACTTCCTTGACACGGAAGGGGTCAGCGGTTCAAATCCGCTCGCACCTACCATTCTTATTTTAGACAAAGGCAAGGTGTCGGAGCTGGAGTTTAGGACCGTCCACAGAGATGGAGAGGTTTTGGAAGTGACGAATTCCGAGGAAGCCCTGGGAATTTTGCGACATTCCACATCTCATCTGATGGCGTTGGCCGTTAGCCAGCTCTACCCCGAGGTGCACCTGGGGATAGGGCCTGCTACCAGTGAAGGGTTCTACTACGACTTTCAGACGCCCCACCGATTGACTGAAGAAGATCTGCAAACCATCGAGAAGAAGATGCAGGAACTCAGGAGTCAGGATCTACCTTTCGTGCCTTCGATTGTTAGTAGAGAAAAGGCACTGGAGTTTTTTCAGAAGAAAGGGGAGGATCTCAAGACCGAACTGATCGAGGAGCGAGATGGGGAGGTTCTCTCTTGCTACAAGTTGGGAGAACTGGTGGATTTTTGCACCGGGCCACATGTTCTCTCCACCTCCCAACTGGGTGCGTTCAAGCTTCTGTCTATTGCCGGATCTTATTGGAGAGGGGATGAGCAGCGTGAACAGCTGCAACGCATCTATGGCACGGCTTTTTTTCAGGAAACGGAGCTTCAGGATTACCTGGGTCAATTGGAGGAGGCTCTCAAGCGCGATCATCGTCGACTGGGGAGACAACTGAACCTTTTTAGTGTTTCCGATCGAGTCGCCCCCGGTTTGATTTTCTGGCACCCCAAAGGAGCGAAGGTCCGAGGGCTGATTGAAGAGTTTCTGCGCCAGGAGCTGGAGAAACGAGGATATCAGTTCGTATACACACCTCATATTGCCAAGAATGACCTGTGGAAGATTTCAGGGCACTACGAATACTTTCGAGAGAACATGTTCACCTTGCCTCTGGGTGAGGAAGAGTACGTGCTCAAGCCGATGAACTGCCCGGGGCATATTCTGATTTATCAGTCTTCCAAACGGAGTTATCGGGAGTTGCCCGTGCGGCTTGCCGAGTTTGGCACGGTCTACCGGAATGAAAAATCAGGAACTCTTCACGGGATGTTACGGGTGCGTGGTTTTACCCAGGATGACGCCCACATCTTCTGTCGTCCTGATCAGGTCCTGGATGAAGTGATCCAGACTCTCGATTTGGCTGAACACATTCTAAAAAGCTTTGGCTTTGACCGCTATGAAGTAACTCTATCGGTTTGGGACCCCGCTGCTTCCAAAGATTATGCAGGCAGTCGCGAGGACTGGGAGAATGCCGAATCCGTCCTGATCCAAGCACTGGAAGGCAAAGGATGGTCCTATGAAAGATGTGAAGGAGAAGCCGCGTTTTACGGTCCCAAGATCGATGTGACCTTGATCGATACGCTGGGACGTCCCTGGCAACTCAGCACTTTCCAATTTGATTTCAGCCTGCCTCAGCGTTTTAACGTGACCTATGTGGGAACGGACTCCAAGGACCACCTGGTGGTCATGATTCATCGGGCTCTGCTGGGATCGATGGAGCGTTTCATGGGAGTTCTCATTGAGCATTATGGAGGGGCTTTCCCGCTTTGGCTGGCCCCGGTGCAAGCGCTCATTATTCCGATCAGCGAAAAGAGTCTCCAGTACGCGCTTGAGGTCGAAAAAGCGCTCAGGGAGACCGAGAGAGGGCCCATCCGGGTGGAAACGGACCTCAGGAATGAGAAGGTAGGATATAAGATCCGGGAGGCCCAGCTGCAAAAAATCCCCTACATGCTGATTGTGGGGGAGCGTGAGGCGGAAAGCCAAACCCTCGCGGTGCGCAATCGCTTCCAGGGTGAGCAGGGATCCATGAATGTTGAGGAGCTTGCCACCCTGATCCATGATCTGGCGGATAAGAAAGTAGTGGAGGAAGAGCATTAATAGGACTCGCATCAATCATCAGATAAAAGCCCCTGAGCTCCGGGTCATTGACGAAGACGGAGAGCAGTTAGGAATTATGAAGCCCGGTGAGGCGCTTCAACTGGCGGAAGAGCGAGGACTGGACCTGGTGGAAGTTGCACCAGGGGCGAAGCCTCCGGTCTGCCGCATTATTGACCATGGCAAATACCGCTATGAGCAGAGAAAGAGGGCCCAAGAGGCCAAGAAACATCAGAAGATGGTTCAGGTCAAGGAGGTCAAGTTTCGGCCCAAGATTGACGATCATGATTTCGAATTCAAGAAGAATCACTGTATCCGTTTCCTGAAGGAAGAGAACAAAGTTAAAGCTACGGTGATGTTCCGGGGCAGGGAAGTCACCCACGCCGAAATCGGGGAAGAGATTTTGCGGCGTTTGCTCGAGGAGCTCAACGATTTAGCGGCTGTGGAAAGAGCGCCCAAGCTGGAAGGGCACACCATGACCATGATTTTGAGCCCCAAGAAAGCAGGGACTTAGCGCTTAGTGTCTCGCTCCGTAAATAAGATGACGTTTGCTGATGGGGCTTGCGAGGCGAGGTCAAGGAGCGAGGAGGAGGCGATGTCAGGGACATCGGCGACGACGAGCGACACAGAGATCGCCCGCAACCCCCATCAGCCCGAAGGGTGGCGGCGGGACGGCATCGATTTCTTTGTCACTCCTCCTCCGTGATGTACACTGACATCGCGTCGTCGTCGTTTCGCGAACTCGACGCCGTCGCGCTCGCCACAAATGTCACCGTATTTACGGAACGAGACACTTTTAGTGTAAGATACGTAAGCGATTATGAAATTACGAACGAAAAGGGCGGCAGCCAAGCGTTTTAAGCTGACCGGATCAGGAAAAATAAAGAGGCGACACAGCCATCACAGTCATATCCTGACCAAGAAATCGCCCAAGCGAAAGAGAAGTATGAGGAAATGGGCTGCGGTTAGTAAGAGTGATGAAAAGCGTGTCAAAATGATGCTCAAACTGAGATAGACTTGTACGATGAGCAGAGTAAGAAGAGGGAATAAGCGGCTTTTGCGCCGAAAGAAGATTTTGGGGCAGGCCAAGGGCTATTGGGGAACCAAGAGCAAGCTGCATAAGGCTGCCAAACAGCAGGTCCTAAAGTCGCTCACCTATGCCTACCGGGACCGACGACAGAAGAAGAGACAGTTTCGCAGACTTTGGATTATCCGCATCGCAGCCGCAGCTCGACAGCACGGTTTTTCTTACAGTCGATTGATCCATGGTCTTAATAAGGCAGGTATGAGTCTCAACCGAAAAGTGCTTGCGGATGTGGCGGTGCGAGACCCGAAGGCCTTCGCGGATATTGTTCGGACGGCCCAAGAAGCGGTTGCCACCAATCATCCGCTCCCCCCTGAAGCGAATTAACGAGGGCCATGAAATCCTCCTCAGACAGAGTTCATCCTTTGTGGGACGAGTTTTGTCAAGACCTGGAGCCCGTTTCTGGTTCAGACGAGCTCTCTGATCTCCAGGACAAGTACCTCAGTCGAAAAAGAGGACTCATCAGTCTGGAACTCAGGAAACTCGGTGCTTTGACTCCTCAAGAACGGTCCGAGACAGGTCAGCAACTCAACGATTTGAAGACCCAGGTGCAGGCGGCGTTGTCCCAGCGACAGGCCAAGCTCAAGGAAGAAGAACGCCGCTTAAAACTGGCCACGGAACAAATCGACGTCACCTTACCTGGATATGAGCTTGCGCGTGGTGGAATTCACCCCCTGCGGCGTGTTTGGCGGCAGATGGAGGAAATCTCCGTCCGGATGGGCTTTACCGTTGTGTCCGGTCCTGAAGTCGAATCGGACTATTACAATTTCGAGGCACTGAATATTCCCAAGGGGCATCCCGCTCGAGACGATCAGGATACGCTCTATCTTTCCGATAATTTACTGCTTCGAACCCATACCTCTCCGGTACAGATCCGAACCATGGAAAAGCAGGACCCACCTTTGAGAATCGTCGTCCCTGGGCGGGTTTACAGGCGCGATGCAACCGACGCCACCCACAGTCCGATGTTTCACCAGATGGAAGGGCTGGTGGTTGATGAAGAGATCACCTTGGCTGACTTGAAGGGGACGCTGGAGGTATTCCTGAAGGAGTTGTTTTCTTCCGAAACCCAAGTGCGCTTCCGACCCAGTTACTTTCCTTTTGTCGAGCCGGGAGCAGAAGTGGATATTAGCTGTATCTTCTGTTCAGGGAAAGGCTGTCGAGTATGTAAGGGCAGCGGGTGGATTGAGATTATGGGCGCCGGCATGGTCCATTCCCGAGTCTTCGAGATGGTGGGCTACGATTGTGAAAAATACACGGGCTTTGCGTGGGGCATGGGGATTGATCGCATCGCTCAGCTGAAATATCAGGTGGGTGATTCGCGCTTGTTTTTTGAAAACGACATCCGTTTTCTTCGCCAATTTTGATTCCGCTGAGTAAGGGACATGAAAATTAGCTATCAATGGCTCGGGGACTTTGTGGACTTGGACGTCGACGCCAGTGGACTTGCCCAAGTCCTGACCAAAGTGGGCTTGGCGGTCGAGGAGATTGAAGAACTCGAGAACGACTCCGTCTTGGACGTGGAAGTGACGACGAACCGTCCCGATTGCCTCAATCATCTAGGAATCGCTCGTGAGATCGCCGCTCAGCTCGGACTCCAGCTCAAATTTCCTGACGTCTCTCCTCCCCGGGATGAGGCAGATCCGTCCACTCAGTTGTCCACCGGGGTGAGCATCGAGAACCGAGAATTGTGTCCGCGATACGCGGCGCGGGTTCTCTCTGGATTCACTCTTGGAGAATCTCCGGACTGGCTCAAGACCCGCCTGGAAGCTGTTGGACAAAGGCCCATTAATAACATTGTGGATATCACCAACTATGTCCTGTTGGAGATGGGGCACCCACTGCATGCTTTCGACTACCACAAGCTGGAGGAACATCGCATTGTTGTTCGCACGGCCAAGTCTTCAGAGCGTCTCACCACTCTGGACGGAGTTGAGCGGCAGCTGGACTCCTCCATGCTGGTGATTGGTGATGCTCGCCAACCCGTTGCCATGGCGGGCATCATGGGGGGAGAGGAGAGTGAAGTTTCCCAGGATACGCGCACGATTTTGCTGGAGAGTGCCTACTTCAATTCTGCTTCGGTTCGCCATACGGCCAAGAAACTGGGTCTTCGTACAGAGGCCTCCTTTCGTTTTGAAAGAGGAGCGGATCCACGAATACCGGTAAAGGCCTTGAATCGTACCTGCCGTCTCATTCAGGAAATCGCAGGTGGTGTTATGGCTGGCCCGATCATTGATGAGTATCCCAATCCGCTGGCTCAGAACTCTGTCAAGCTGCGCTCTCAGCGCCTGGAAAGCGTCCTGGGGGTCCGGATCGATCCGGAATTTGTCACCGATACCTTGTTGCGTCTGGAGTTTGAAGCTTCCAGCACCCAGGAGAAGACCTGGCAGGTACAGGTACCGAGTTTCCGGGTGGATGTGGGGATCGAAGACGACTTGGTCGAGGAAGTGGCTCGGCACTATGGATACGATCGGATCGAGAGTACTTATCCTGCTGCTTCAGGCGTGGGAAGATTTCTGTCCACCGATGGTCATGACCGCCTCTTGACCGGAGTGCTGGAGGGGCTGGGCTTCTGGGAGGCGTTTAATTACGTCTTTACCCAGCCCTCCAAAGAGGCTGCTTTCTGGAACTCTCCTCCCTCGATGACCGCTATTTCCAATCCTTTGACCGAGGAAGACACCCATCTGCGCGTCAGCCTTGTACCGGGACTTGTGGAGGCCTTGCGCCGCAATCTGAACCATGGGAACAAGAACGTCAGACTCTTCGAGTTGAGTAAAGTCTTTGCTCCCGGAGCCGCAAAAGACGGTGCAGATTTTAAGGAGACCTCGCGATTGGGCTTGGTCGTCACAGGCACGTTCTATCAGCCTTTCTGGAACACAGCCCACGATGAATTTCACTTCCACCATTTCAAGGGAGTCATAGAAACTTTACTCGGGAAGCTGGGTTGCAGGGGGGAGTTCGAAGACACCTCGAATATCTCGTTTCTTCATCCGGGGATGGCGGCCAGTGTCTCGGCGGATGGTGAATTTTTGGGGTTTTTGGGGCAGCTTCAACCTGGGCTTCAAGAAGCCTACAAGTTTTTGCAGCCTGTTTTCGTGGCAGAGTTGCTTCTAGACCCCTTATACGGGCGTCCTCTTTCGGAGCCACGATATGAAGGCTTTGAGAGACTTCCTTCGGTGGAGAGAGACCTCTCTTTTATCGTTGACAAAGCGGTAGAATACGCTACAATGGTATCGGTTGTGGAGGATCTGGGGATACCGGATCTCCACGGCATTCAGCTCATTGATCTCTACCAAGGCCCCACACTTCCTCAGGGCAAGGTCAGCTTGGCCATACGGTTGACCTTTGTCAGTCCGGAAACAACGTTAACGCAGGAGAAAGTTAACCGTTACACCGAAGAGATTGTTTCGGTGTTGAAGAAGACTTTTTCAATGCAAGCTCGATCCTAGAGTCCGGGTTATGCACCGGACGAGGACGCTGGTGACCGTGTCGAATAAGTCTCTTGACCAGATGGAAGCTCGCGTCACGCAGGTGGTTCAGCTTGTGGACAGTCTGCAAGCTGAAAAAAAGGCTCTCGAGGAGGAGGTTGAAAAATTAAGAAGAAATGTGGAGGAAGTCAAAAAAGATAACAGCACCAAGGATCAACTGATTAAACAATTTAAGAATGACCGTCTAAGGGTTCGGTCCAGGGTGGAAAAAATTGCAGAGAAAGTGGTTGCCTTAGAGGAATTCAGTTCATCGTAGGTTGGATGGGAGATGGGTGAGGATTCAAAGCAGGTTACAGCCGTTAAGATTTTCAATCAGACTTATCAGGTCAGCAGTGGCGATGATCCCGAGTACGTCAAGGAGCTTGCTCGTTACGTCGACAAGGTGATGACGGAAGTTTTTGACAAAACGCCTGCAGTGGATAGTCTGAAAGTAGCCGTGTTGGCGGCGTTGAACATTGCCGATGAGTGTTTTGCGGCCCGGCACCAATTGGAAACGTTGGACGATACAGTGACTGAAAAGAGTGAGAAAATGATCACCCTACTCGACCCCTTGGTTGGCTCCAAGTCCTCCTGAATGCTTTTGGGTAACTGCGATTTGTTTTTTCCCTCCCTGCAAGGCTTGTGAGGGTCCGTAAGATCTAAGCCCACACCTTGGGCATCCAGGACTCCTACCTGTTCCTCCCCCCTTAAGACGGCCGCTTCAGGATAAAGCGGGAGTGTCTTATGGAAACCATTGTGATCGGCTTTGCGATAGTGATGGCGGTGACGGTTGCGCTTTGGTTCGTCGTGAAAATCCGATTCGCAGACCGGCGTACTGCAGAAGCTCAGAAAAGAGCCGAAGAGATCGAGAGATCCGCTGAGCAGGAGGCCGAGAGACTGAAGAAGGACAAGCTGGTGGAGGCGAAAGATCAGATTTTTGACTGGCGTTCTGAGGCGGAGAAAGAGATACAGGAACGCCGAAGAGAATTCAATCAGCTGGAACGGCGACTGACTAGAAAAGAAGACAATCTGCAAAGCAAAGAACAAGCCATACTGCGCAATGAGAAGGATAGCAACCGACGCCTCAAAAAGCTCCAGGAAGGGGAAAGGACATTAGCGGACAAGGAAAGGCACCTGGAGGAGGTTCTTGGAGAGCAGGTTAGGAGATTGGAATCGGTAGCAGGGATGACCGCTGAAGAAGCCAAGAAAGTTCTTCTTCAATCCATCGAGGAGCAAACTCACCATGATGCGGCCATGATGGCCAAACGCATCGAAGATGAGGCTCGAGAAAACGCCGCCCGCGAGGCGCGGAAAGTGCTTGCCCAGGCCATTCAGCGTTGTGCGGCCGAACATGTGGTGGAGTCCTCAGTTTCTGTGGTGGATCTTCCTTCCGATGACATGAAGGGGCGAATCATCGGAAGAGAAGGGAGAAACATCCGCGCCTTGGAGCAGGCGACTGGTGTTGATTTGATCGTCGATGACACTCCTGAGGCGGTGATCTTGTCAGGATTTGATCCTCTACGCCGAGAAATCGCCCGACTGTCCATTGAGCGCCTGATCAAGGATGGACGAATTCATCCGAGCCGTATCGAGGAGGTCGTGAGTAAGGTTAAGGAGGAGATAGAGGAGGGTGTTCAGCAAGAGGGAGAGCAAGTGGCTCTTGAGCTGGGGATTCACGGCATCCATCGGGACCTTCTTCGATTGGTTGCCAAGCTGAAGTATCGAACCAGCTACGGTCAAAATGTCCTTGCTCACAGCAAGGAAGTGGCCTATCTGGCGGGAATCATGGCTCGTGAAATAGGTGCCGACGTGAATGTCAGTAAGCGAGCCGGGTTGCTTCATGATGTGGGCAAAGCAGTCGATCGGGATATGGAGGGGACCCACCTGCAGCTGGGAGTGAAGCTCGCCCAGAAATATAAGGAAAGTCCCGAAGTGGTCCATGCTATGGAGGCCCATCACTTCGATGTTGAGTTTCGCACCCTTGAGGCAGTGCTGGTACAGGCTGCCGACGCCACTTCCGCCGCTCGACCGGGAGCTCGCCGGGAAGTCCTGGAAAACTATGTGAAGAGATTGGAGCGGCTGGAAGAGTTGGCAACCTCATTTTCCGGAGTGGCCAAAGCCTTCGCCCTTCAAGCGGGTCGAGAGGTCCGCATCATCGTCGAGAGTAGCCAGGTTTCCGATGAGCAGGCCTTCTGGTTGACGAAGGACATCACCAAGAAGATTGAAAATGAACTCCAGTATCCCGGACAGATTAAGGTGACTCTTATACGAGAGATGCGGGTCGTGGATTATGCCAAGTGAGTCCCTGGCATGAAAATTCTCTTCGTGGGCGATATCGTGGGGCGGGCCGGACGAAAAATAGTGAGAGAACGGCTTGCTCAGATCAAAGAGGAACACGAAATCGAATTTACTATTGCCAATGTCGAAAACGCGGCCGGAGGATTTGGAATCACTCCTGCAATTGGAGAGAAGATCCTGGGTTATGGAGTAGATGTCATGACCTCGGGCAATCATATCTGGGATAAGAAAGAGGTTTATGATTATCTGACTGCCCAGCCCCGCCTGCTGAGACCGGGCAACTATCCCCCAGGAACCCCAGGCAACTATCAGTTTATAGGAGAAACCTCTGCCGGCACCCAAGTGGCGGTAGTAAATCTTCAGGGACGTGTCTTTATGCCGATTATCGACTGTCCCTTTCAACTCGCCGAACGTGACATTCCCAAGCTGGCCAGACAGACCTCGTCGATCATCATTGACTTTCACGCCGAGGCGACTTCAGAGAAAGTCGCCTTTGGTTGGTTTATGAATGGCAAGGTCTCGGCCGTTATCGGAACCCACACCCACATTCCGACTGCTGATGCGCGGGTTCTCCCCGAAGGAACAGCCTATGTTTCCGACGTGGGTATGACCGGCTCTTATGAATCGGTGATCGGGATGGAGGTCGATGCCTCCTTGTCCCGCTTTCGCACCGGATTGCGGTCTCACTTTGAACCGGCAACAGAAAATCCCCGTCTTTGTTCCGTAATTCTCGATGTCGATGAGTCCAACGGTTCCGCCCAGTCCATCCGGCGCTTCGAGGTTCGTTAACATGGAGCTCAATGAGCTGGAGAACTCCGGAATGTGGGAGGCACCTCAGTAGTGTGGCAGGGAGTTCTGGAATGTAGGAGGCACCTCAGGTGCCGAATCCGACTGTTCGGCACCTGAGGTGCCTCCTACATTCCGGAGTTCTATGAAGAACTAAGGTACTTTCGCAAAAACTGTCCCGTATAGGAGTGCTCCGCAGCTGCAATGGTTTCCGGGGGCCCTTCCACAACCAATCGTCCTCCCCCGTTACCGCCCTCCGGTCCCAGATCGATAATCCAATCGGCGCTTTTGATCACGTCCAGATTGTGTTCGATAACCAAGACGGTAGCGCCTTGAAAGATGAGTCGATCAAAAGCTCGCAGCAACTTGCTGATATCGTCAAAGTGCAGTCCGGTAGTGGGTTCATCGAAAATAAGGAAGGGATCTTTGGAAGTGGGTCTGGAAAGGTAAGAGGCGAGCTTGATCCTCTGGGCTTCGCCCCCGGATAGTGTTGTCGCCGACTGACCCAGACGAAGATAGCCGAGACCGACCTCGTCGAGAATCCGGAGTCTTCGCACCAGTCCGGGATGAGCTCGAAAGAACTCCAGGGCCTCCCGCACGGTGATTTGCAGAACCTCAGCGATATTTTTCCCTTTATAGGTGATTTGCAGGACCTTCTTGGAGTAACGGGTTCCTTTGCAGTCCTCGCACAGGAGCTCGACATCAGCCAAAAACTGCATTCCCACAGTAACCGTGCCGGCTCCTTGGCAGTTTTCACATCGACCACCGGGAATGTTGAACGAAAAATGTCCTGGGGAAAGATTGCGGGAACGGGCCTCTCGCTGGGAAGAGAAGATCTTGCGAATCTGATCGAAGACCTTGATGTAGGTCACAGGGTTGGATCGAGGCGTTCTGCCAATGGGAGCTTGATCGACCAGCAGAATCTCACTCAGCTGTTCTTCTCCTTCAATGCAGTCGAATTCGCCGACTGGGTCCTTCCATTCTCCTCTGAGTTTCTTGAGTCCTGCGTAAAGAACGTCGCGAACAAGTGTGGATTTTCCGGATCCGGAGACGCCGGTGATGCACACCAGGACACCCAAGGGGATGCGTACGGTCAGATCTTTGAGGTTATGCTGACGGGCTCCTTGAATAGTTAGGAAGTTTCCGTTGCTGGAACGTCGGAAAACCGGAGTGGGAATGGTTTGCTTTCCCGTCAGATACTGGCCGGTAAGAGAATTTTCGTTGGTCAACAGCGAAGCCAGATTCCCGCTGTGCATCACCTCTCCCCCCTGCTCACCCGCCCCGGGCCCCATGTCGATGATACAGTCCGCGGCCTCGATCATCTCTTTTTCGTGTTCCACGACGATGATGGTGTTTCCCAGATCACGCAGCTCCTTGAGAATTTCAATCAGGCGCCATTCATCTCTGCAGTGCAGTCCAATCGAGGGCTCGTCCAGAACGTAGAGAGTACCCACCAGAGAGGAACTTAAAGAGGCGGACAGATGAATACGCTGCATCTCTCCTCCACTGAGAGTTGAAGTCAGCCGATCAAGCGTGAGGTACTCCAGGCCGACCTTCATTAAGAAGATCAAACGCTGCTTGATTTCCCACAAGATCTTCTCGGCGATCTTGTGTTGAGTGGGGCTGAGATCGGGTTCTGAAAAGAAGGTCTCGATTTCGGAAATCGGCAAGGCGGTCAATTGACTCATTCTTTTGCCACCCACGTAGACGTTTCTCGCTTCCCGACAGAGACGCTCCCCGCCACAGTCTGGGCACAGGGTATAGCCACGGTAGCGGCTGACAAAGATGCGAAGATGCATCTTGTATTTTTTCCTCTCCAGATAGGCAAAAAAGCCCTTCACACCGGGAAAATTACCTTCTCCATCCCAAATCTTGCGGCGGATTCTGTCAGGAAGTTGGTCAAAAGGCTTGTCCAATGGGATCTTCTGCTCCTGGGCGTAAGCCTCCAGTTTCTTCTGAAAGCGACGATAGCGGGGCTTGGTAAAGGGCTCAATGGGGCCTTGCGTCAGGGTCTTGTTCGGATCGGGGATAATCAACTCCGGATCCAGGGTAATGGTGTTTCCGAAACCCTGACAGGTCGGACAAGCCCCGTAGGGGTTGTTAAAGGAGAACAATCGAGGATCCAGGGAGCGGTAAGCAACGTTGCAGTACTGACACTCAAACCTCTCTGTGAATCGAAGTGATTGGACGGCTTTAGAATCGGATTCTCCGTCGAAGATGTGGATTTGAGCGATTCCATTCCCCTCTCGGTAACAGAGCTCAAGAGAGTCGGCCAGGCGATCTTCAGCATCCGGTTCAATGATGAGCCGGTCCAGCAGGACTTCACTGTGCTCCAGTTCTTCAATGGATTGAAAGCTCTTGTCGGGAAGCTGACGAATGGAGGACTTGGAAATCTGTCCTGCGATGAGGCGACGGAAACCTTGTTTCAGAAGATTTTCCAGGATCGAATTCAAAGGGAAGGGACTCCCGTCATTGTCTGAATTCAGGTCCAGACGGCTCCCCTTAAATGGAAAGGTAATATAGATGCGGGTGCCTTCCCCCAAAGACATGAGTTGCTCGATGACCTCATCGATGACGTTCTTTGTGACTTCTCTGCCGCATTGGTGGCAAACGATGGTTCCCACCCGCGAATAGAGAAGCCGCAAATAATCGTAAATTTCCGTGACGGTCCCAACCGTGGAACGTGGATTTCGGGAAGTGCTCTTTTGGCGAATGGCAACGGCCGGGCTGATGCCCTGGATCTCACGCACGCGGGGTTTGTTGATCCGTTCCAGGAATTGACGGGCGTAGGCGGAAAGGGACTCGACATAGCGACGTTGTCCCTCCGCGTAGAGTGTGTCGAAGGCCAAACTGGACTTTCCCGACCCGCTGACTCCCGTCACCACGGTCAGACGGTTGATGGGGATGTCCACATCGATATTTTTCAGATTGTGTTGTTGGGCCCCCAGAAGGTGAATGCACCTGCCACGGGGGGTGTTCTTGGGCATACCAAAACACTCAGTCTACCATGAACGTTTTTGGTAGTGGATTGCCCCCATGTTATAGTTCCTTCCGGATGCAAATCAAAGCCGTCAAGCCCGCCATTACAGTGCCCGGAGGCATCGTTCGAGTGGAGTTGGAAGGACTTCAAGATCCCTCGGAAGTTCAGGTCGAAGTGGGCGATGTCAAAGCCGAGATTTCAGGGGCTTCCTCCAGGGTGTTGACGGTCAGGATTCCCGAAAGGTGTGGGAACGGTCTGGTGATTCGCAACCAGGTGGAGCAGCGCATTGATCTGAAGGTAGGTCGAGTCATCGCCTCCGAGCTCCATCCGGTGGCCAATCCGGTGGTGGACTCGATGGGTAATGTGTACGTGACGGTCAGCGGAACTCGAGGGGAAAAGGTTCCCTTTAGCGTGTTCGTGGTTTATGCCGATGGGAGTAAGCATCCTTTCCTTGCTGATGTGGTCAATCCGACGGGTTTGGCCATTGGCCCGGATGACTGTCTTTACATCACCAGTCGACACACAGGAGCCGTGTACCGCGCAACTTTCGATAAGCAGATTGAGAAATATGTGGATGGACTCGGGTTGGCGACGGGATTGGTCTTCGATTCAAGAAAGAACCTTCTGGTGGGAGACCGAGGCGGCAAGATTTACAAGGTGAGCTCCAATCAGGAGATCTCTGTTTTGTGCAGCTTGGAACCCAGTGTTTCTGCCTATCATTTGGCAGTGACCCCGGACGACACCCTTTTTGTGACCGGTCCCACGTTGGCAACTCAAGACTGTATTTATCAGGTGTCTCCGGAAGGTCAAATTGAGGTATTCTTCAGAGGATTGGGACGCCCCCAGGGACTCGGATTCGACCCCCGGGGAAACCTGCAGGTGACCGCCTCCTGGCAGGGCAGAAAAGGACTCTACACCTTCAAAAATGGTACTCCCGAGCTGACCGTTTCCGGCCCCATGTTAGTGGGTTTCGTGTACGACCACTCAAGAAATTCGCTCTATCTGGTGGACAGCGCGAATCTTTTCCGCATTGAGCTGGGGGGAAACCTGACCTCCTGACCCCCTGACCCCCTGACCAGAATTCAGAATCCAGAAGTCAGGAGGTTCTCAACACGCGGTCAGGCGGTCAGCTGGTCAGGCGGTCAGGTTCTTTCTCATGTCCTTTTCCTTCCGAATTCTAGCTCGAGATCAGATAACCCGCGCCCGCCAGGGAGTGCTGAAAACCGGGCGAGGAGAGATCGAAACTCCGGTTTTTATGCCGGTCGGAACTGCGGGCACGGTGAAGGCCATTCCCCAGGAGTTTCTGGAAGATCTGAATATCCAGCTTATTCTGGCCAACACCTACCATCTCTATCTTCGCCCCGGAGAGGGGGTCATCAAAAGCCAGGGCGGGCTTCACCGCTTCATGTCCTGGAGGCGGCCGATTCTGACCGACAGTGGGGGGTATCAAGTTTTTAGTCACCAGGCGCTCAGAAAAATCACAGAAGAGGGAGTCCAGTTTCAGTCCCATCTGGATGGGTCTTCTCACTTCCTTTCTCCGGAAAGGTCCATCCAGATCCAGCAGACATTGGGCTCAGACATCATTATGATGTTTGATGAGTGTACGCCTTACCCGGTGAGCGAGCGGGAAGCGAGAGAATCGATGCGCCGGTCCATGCGCTGGGCACAGCGTTGTAAGGATGTTCATAACCAGCCCGGGCAGGCTCTGTTCGGGATCGTCCAGGGAAGTGTTTTCTTTCAGTTGCGCCAGGAGAGTTTGGATCGCCTGTGTGAGATTGATTTTCCGGGACTTGCGCTGGGTGGATTCAGTGTGGGAGAACCGAGGCTGCTGATGTACGAGCTGATTGAACGGCTTGAGAGTCTGATGCCGCAGGACAAACCCCGTTATGTCATGGGGGTGGGTACTCCTTTGGACTTGTTGTTCTGCGTCAAACAGGGAATGGATATGTTTGACTGTGTCCTACCGACTCGAAATGCACGCAATGGAACATTATTCACTTCAGTCGGGCGAATTCGCATCAAGAATGCCTGCTATCGGCATGACGAGGGACCGCTGGATCCTCACTGCGGATGTTGGGTGTGCAAGCGATACAGTCGAAGTTACCTGAGGCACCTCTATGTTTCCGGTGAAATTGTTTCAAGTATTTTGAATAGCTATCATAATCTGTATTTTTATCTTGACTTAATGGACCAGATTAGACAGAGTATCGCGCTCAATTCGCTAACGGAATTGGAAGGACACTTCCGAGAGCAGTATGCCGAATCTGCTTGAGGATTTGTGCTATACTCAGCGGTTCTTGATCATGATTCCATCGATATTGGCGCAGCAAAGCCCGTCAGCGCAGCCCGGGATCTTTGGACTGTTGCCCTTTGTACTGATCGCGGGCATATTCTATCTTTTGATTATTCGGCCCATGCGCAGTCGTCAAAAGGGTCTGGAGGCGTTGATCGCCAGCTTGAAGAATGGGGACAAGGTGATTACCAACGGTGGGGTTTATGGAACGATTGCAGGAGTCCGAGAAACCACATTCATTCTCAAGATTGCAGATCAGGTGAAGATGGAGGTGGCAAAAAACGCCATTGCTTCTTTGCAAGCCGCTCCTGAGGATTCAACCTCCAAGTAATACGCAATGAAGCGAAATCTGAAGTATCGGTTAATTCTCATCTTGGTGGTTCTGCTGGGCAGTATTCTTCTCTTCTACCCACCCTCCCAGAATATTAAGTTGGGTCTGGATCTCAGAGGCGGCATTCACCTGGTGCTGCAGGTGGTGACCCGTGACGCTTTAGAGGCGAAAACCAACCAACTTCGGGAGTTGATCGAATCGGACCTGAGAGAGAATGGGATTGTCTTTACCCGCACCAGAGTGACCGAGGATTTAGAGATTGAAGTTTTGGGAGTTGTTCAGAACCAACAGGCGCAATTGGCAGAGAACCTGAGTCTGCATTCCGTGGATTGGACCTCTCAGATTCGGTTTCGAGAAGGAGAGGTCGATGCCGTTCTGTCCATGACAGAGGCCGCCAAGGTGCGTACGGCCGATGAAACGGTTCAGCAAGCCAGAGAGACCCTTCAGAGGCGAGTGGATCAGTACGGCGTGGCTGAGCCGACGATCACGGTTTATGGAAGCGGCCAGTTGAAAGACCAGATCATAGTGGAACTGCCGGGCGTGGAGGATTTTGATCGCGTCCTTAACCTGATCAGGACGACGGCAAGACTTGAACTCAAGCTGGCCCACCCCAGCCAGGGAGGTCCCTATGCCACACGGGAGGGGGCTCTGCAGGCCTTTAGCAATACCCTTCCTGCAGATTACGAAATCCTGCCCTATCGCAACCCGACGGAAACCGGGGAGCAGATCATGTATATGGTGGTCCGCAAGGCCCAATCGATCGGTGGCGAACATCTCAAGGATGCTCGTCGCTCTCAGGATACTTTCACGGGTCGTGCGGAGGTCGTGTTTTTCCTGAAGGCCGAAGGGGTGACTCTATTTAGCCGGACCACCGAACAGAACGTGGGAAATCGGCTGGCCGTTGTGCTGGATGATGAGATTCGCTCGGCGCCCAACATCAACGAGAGGATCGCCAGTGAGTCGGCTCGAATCACGGGAAGCTTTACCGCGGAGCAGGCTGAAGATCTGGCCCTGGTTTTGCGCTCGGGAGCCCTGCCAGCTGCCATCCAGATCCTTGAGAATCGAATCATTGGGCCTTCCCTGGGACTGGATTCCATCCGTAGGGGAATCCTGGCATCCTTGGTGGGGTTGGCTCTGGTGGTGGCGGGAATGTTGCTTGTGTACAGACTCTCGGGGATTAATGCGATTCTCTGCCTGGGTTTTAACCTGCTCATCCTTCTGGGAGTGTTGGCTTATTTTCATGCTACCTTGACCCTCCCCGGAATCGCCGGAGTCATTTTGACGATTGGCATGGCTGTGGATGCCAATATCCTGATCTTCGAGAGAATCAAGGAAGAGATCGGTCTGGGAAAGACGGTTCGTAGTGCCGTCGCTGCTGGCTTTGACCGCGTTTTTTCTACCGTTATTGATACCAACACGACGACTCTGGTTGCCGCGCTTTTTCTATTCCAGTTTGGAACCGGTCCGGTACGTGGTTTTGCGGTGACTTTGGCAGTCGGTTTGATCGCCAATATCTTTACTGCCGTCTTTGTTTCAAGAACATTCTTTCGTTTGGTTTTGGAACGACGTGAAGTGGGGAGGCTTTCTATTTAAGAAGAAAATAAGGGAAACAAAGTGACCACTTTGGTGACTAAGGCATCAAGAGGTCAGTTCCGAAGCGATTATGGATATTGTCAAGAATCCTAATGTTGACTGGTTGGCCTTGAAGTGGGTCTTTATCAGCATATCGCTGATTCTCATGGTCCTTGTAGGAGTGTCCGTGGTGCGTGGAGGGCTGAATCTGGGTGTGGATTTCACCGGGGGAACGCTGGTCCATGCGAAGTTTAAAGAGGAGCCTCAACTGGAGCGGATTCGTGACACCCTGAGTGAAGCAGCCCTGCAAGCAGAAGAAGTCATACGCTTTGACGAACTCTCTCTAAACGAGGTTCAAATCCGCATGGCCCGTGTTGAAGGTGAGGAAGCCCAGGATTTCACTCTTGAGAGCAACGAGATCTTCGATGCCCTTCGTCAAGAATATGATCAAAGCCAGTCGGAGACGGGAAAGCTCGATCTCAATAATGTTTCCAGGAGCGCATTGTCTACACGCTTACAGGAACTGAATCCCGAGAATTCCAGCGAGGAACAGCCCATTTCGGAGTTGAGTGAACACTCCGGTGAGCTGGCTGACAAGATCATCGATTATCGAACCGATCAGAGCGGAATGATCCGGGATTTTTCCGAACTGGATCGATTGGGGATTCCGACGGCTGTTGTGGAGACCCTGAGTGAGGAATCTTACCTGGGTAGTTTTACCATCATCAGTGTGGAAAGCGTCGGACCCAAGGTTGGCCAGGAGATGCGGACGCGAGCCCGCGATGCTGTCGGCTTCTCCCTGTTGGGGATGTTGATTTACATCGCCGTTCGGTTTTGGCCCATTTACGGGTTTGCCGCGCTGGTAGCCCTCTTTCACGACGTGTTCATCACGGTAGGCGCCTTTTCCCTGACCGGGCGGGAAATCTCCCTGACCGTAGTAGCGGCTCTGCTGACTCTGGTGGGATACTCCATTAACGATACGATCGTCGTGTTTGACCGGGTGCGGGAGAACCTGCGGCTCATGCGAAGAAGTGATCTGGGCACGATCATCAATACCAGCATTAACCAAACATTGAATCGCACCATTATGACCTCCGGGATGACTTTCCTGGCCGTCTTTTCTCTCTATTTATTGGGTGGCCAGGTCTTGCAGGGATTTTCATTTGCGCTGGTGGTCGGTATAATCGTGGGCACCTATTCATCGATTGCGATTGCCAGTCCCATTGTTCTTTGGTGGCAGAGTTATTTGGACCGGAAGAAGACACGTTCCTAAACCGTCTTGTTTGGAAATGACATCTCTTAATTTGATATGTGTGAGTCTGTTACGGGAATTATGAGAAGAATCTTGACTCGACTGGGAGCCGGTAGTAATATTGCGCGATCCAACGGGCTATTCCTGGTAGGGGGCTTAAGAGTCAAGATTTGGAAGGGGAGAGTAGATGTTTGAGAACCTGATCGAATCCTCACCTGATCGAGGGGGTCGTAGTAATACGGCATTGTTCGTTTCTTTTGCAGCCCACCTCGTCATCATTACGACGATGGTGCTGATTCCGCTGATCTATTACGACGTTTTGCCTCAGCAGGAGCTGTTGACGTTTCTGGCTGCGCCGCCGCCGCCGCCGCCGCCGCCGCCGCCACCACCACCACCGGCTGCACCACCTCCACCCGTTCAGCAGGTACAGGTGGTCAAATTGGATCCAACACAGTTCGTGGCACCTATTGAAATTCCCACTGAGATTCCCCCTCCCATGGAGGATATTCCGGAAATCACCAGTATCTTGGACAATCAGGGAGGCCTGATGGGTGGAGTTCCCGGAGGTATCGTGGGTGGGGTGATCGGTGCAATTCCAGATGCGACTCCGCCTCCCCCGCCTCCTCCTAAGAAGAAGGAACCGATCCGGGTGGGCGGAAATGTTCAATCCTCGAAGCTCATTCAGCGGGTGGAACCGTCATATCCTGAGTTGGCCAAACGGGCTCGGATTCAGGGTATTGTGCTGCTGCAGGTCACGGTCGGTGAGGAGGGGAACGTCACCGATCTCAAAATCATCCGAGGTCATCCGCTGTTGAATGACGAAGCCGCAAAAGCTGTGCGACAGTGGAAGTATTCGCCCACATTGCTCAACGGCGAACCGGTGCCGGTCATTGCGACGGTGACCGTGAATTTTATTCTCAGGTAGGTATTTGACATCGTGTTGTGGATTTGTAAGATGATCTTAACTATTTCAGGGAGGTATTACATATGAGTGGTTTTATGGAAATGTGGGGGCAGATGGGATTCTTGGCGAAAGCCGTGGTCGTGGTCCTCGCTCTCATGTCGATCTGGTCCATTTCAGTGATGATTGAGCGCTATCTCAAGTTTTCAGCTGCACGCAAACAGTCGCGTGAGTTTGCTCCTGCTGTTTCTGAAGCTTTGAAAACGGGAAACATCCGTGAGGCGATTGAGCTGGCCGAGCAGCATGATAAGAGTCACTTGGCCAAGGTCGTGGCTGCCGGTCTTCAGGAGTTTCAAGCCCACGAAGGTTCCAGTGCCATCCCCGGTGAGATTGTAGAAGCCTCACGAAGGGCGCTTCAACGGGCTACAGCCATCGGGGCCGAGGAGCTCAAGAGAGGTCTGGGAGGGTTGGCGACCATTGGGTCCACCGCCCCCTTTGTGGGACTGCTGGGTACTACGGTCGGTATCATTAATGCCTTTTTGGGCATGGCCGCAGGGGAAAACGTTGGTTTGGCCGCTGTGGCACCAGGAATTGCTGAGGCACTGGTCGCTACCGCCTTCGGGTTATTTGTGGCCATTCCAGCCGTGTGGATGTACAACTACTTCACTGGGAAAATGGAATCCTTTATGGTGGAGATGGATAACTCCTCTTCCGAATTGATCGATTATTTCCTCAAGCGGAGATCCGAAAAGCATGGCGATTAGCGGAGGCACCACAGGACTCAACTCGGAGATCAACGTCACACCCATGGCCGATGTGATGTTGGTGCTGTTGATCATTTTCATGATCACGGTCCCGCTGTTACAAGAAGGAGTCTTTGTCAACAAGCCCAGGGCTAGAAATGCTCAGGAGCAACCCCTGGTGGATGACGAGGACGCGACCATGGTCACCGTTACTCGCCTTGGGGACATCTTCATTAATCGTGATGCCGTCGGCCCCAATCAGATTGTGGAAAGGATCGTCGAGCGAGTTGCTCTCAAGCCCGAGTTACCGCTGTTTATCAAAGCCGACGTGGCTGTTCTCTATGGCACCGTTGTGGATTTAGTGGCCAAGGCCCGTGAAGCGGGAGTGGAACAAATCGGCCTAATGGTTGATCGACAAGAGGACGGGGGAAGGTAATTATGGGAATGACAGGAGCGTCCGGCAAGGGGCCCAATTCCGATATCAATATCACACCTTTTATCGACATTCTCCTGGTGCTGCTCATCATCTTCATGGTCATTCAGCCCATGATTCAGTATGATCTGCAGGCTCGCGTTCCCCAGAAACTTCCCGATGAGCTTCCCGAGGATTTGATCATCAAGTCCGATGCCATCGTGGTTTCCATTGACCGCCAGGGCGGTTATCGGATTAATCAAGATGACGTCAGCTTTGACCAATTGGGGACCAGACTCTTTGATATCTACAGCGCCCGCGCCAACAAGAATATGTTCATCCTGGGGGATGTGGATCTTGCTTTTGATGATGTCGTTAAAGTGATCGACGTCGCCAAGGGAGCCGGAGTAGGGGATATAGGGCTCTTGACACCGGAGGACAGGCCGGGTGAATAACAGACTTCAAGAAGATCCATCCCTGGAGGCGAAAATAGGAATGAATTTTCCGGGTAAGAAGTCGATGTTAGCAGTCATGTTGGTGTTGGTTCTGACGGCCTCGAGTTGTGGCTGGATAGACCGGTTGAGCGCCCGTAATGAGCTCAACATGGGAGTGCAGGCCTACACCAATAAGAAATACGATGAGGCGATTGAGCACTTTCAGGAATCCATTGAAAAGGATCCTGATTTAACCCGGAGTTATCTCTATTTGGCCATAGCCTATCGTGCCCAATACGTTCCCCAGGGGACCAGTCCCGCGAATGTGGATCGGGCTCGAAAGGCGATCGCAACTTTTAAAGAGGTGATCGATAGAGCTGAGGATCCAGTGGATCGGACTACGGCCATGGCGAACCTGGCCGGTATCTATAGTGGAATGAGCGATTACGAAACGGCCAAGGAGTGGTACCGCAAGCGCCTGGAAGTGGAACCGAATAATCCAGTGCCGATGTATGGGATTGCCACGATCGATTGGCAACTGGCCTACGATGAGACGGGCATGACCGGTGAGAGTGTCGCGTTTCTCAGCGAGGAGCGAAGTGCAGAAATCAATCAGCTTGTGGATGAGGGTATAGCCTCTTTAAAGAAGGCTTTGGAGATCAATCCAAAGTATGTTGATGCCATGCAGTATCTGAACCTGCTTTACCGCGAAAAGGCCAAGCTTACAATGGAAGAAGAAGAAAAGCGGAACTGGGAGCGGGAGGCCGATGGGCTGGCATTACAGGCACTGGAGCTCAAACGCGAACAGGAAGAAGCGGAAGCAGAAGCTCGCCGGCGGGTGATGGCAGGGGAAGAAGAGTAGCCCACCCATCCGAAAAACTGGAGATTGTGAGGAGAGGGACCGACCCCTCTCCTTTTTTTTATCCAATGTCCCCGAACTCCCCCCGAACTCTCGAGCCCGCCTTGTCAGGTCGGCGCTTTCGTCGCTTCGTTACAAGAACCTATGCATACCCTGGCTATTGAGGTGGTAAAATAGGTCAAGGCCGTTATGATTCGCTTTGAGGATTTGGAGGAAAAGGTTCAAAGATACCATCCTGAGGCAGATCTGGAACTCCTCAGGAAGGCTTATGTCTTTTCTGCGCGTGAGCACAAGGGGCAAGTTCGGCTCTCTGGGGAACCTTATCTCTCCCACCCTTTAAAGGTGGCCCACACTCTGGCTGAGATGAAGCTCGATGTGGCGTGTGTGAGCGTGGGTCTCCTGCACGATGTGGTCGAGGATACCCTGACCAGTCTTGATACCATAAGAGAGTACTTCGGCGAAGACATCGCCCATCTGGTGGATGGTGTGACCAAAATCAGCCAGATGCGATTCTCTTCACGTCAGGAAAAACAAGCTGAAAACTTCCGCAAACTGCTTCTGGCTATGGTGGATGATATTCGGGTGATTCTGGTGAAGTTGGCCGATCGCCTCCACAATTTGAACACCTTACAATACCTTCCTGCGGAAAAGAGAAAAATCATTGCTCGGGAGACACTGGACATCTACGTGCCCATTGCCCACCGTCTGGGAATGGCCAAAGTTCGGGGTGAATTGGAAGATTTAGCCTTTCAGTACCTGGACCCGGGCGCCTTTCAAAACATTTCTGCTCAGGTGGAAAAGAGGAAGGCGAATCGCCATGAGTTCAGTCAAGAGATGATGAAGGCCATGCAGGAGCGTTTCCGAGAGCAGAACATTGAAGCCAAAATGAAGAGTCGGATCAAAGGGATCTACAGCACCTACCAGAAGATGAAACGTCAAAAGATCAGCATTGACCAGGTCTACGACTTCATTGCCATCCGGGTTCTGGTGAGCACAGTGCGTGATTGCTATACCGTGTTGGGCATCGTGAATAACATGTGGAACCCGATTCCTCGGAGAATCAAGGACTTCATCGCCAGTCCTCTCTCCAACCGCTACCAGTCTCTCCACACCACCGTCATCGGGCACGACGGACAGCCCTTCGAGCTGCAAATCCGAACTCAAGAAATGAACCAAATCGCTGAAGAGGGAATCGCAGCCCACTGGAAATACAAGGAAGGGAAGCTGGAGGAGGATAAGGATGACAAACGCTTTCAGTGGCTGCGGCAGCTTTTGGAATGGCAGCACGAAGTCAAGGACCCTCATCAATTCCTGAGCAATCTCAAGATTGATCTGTACCCGGAGGAAGTGTATCCCCTCACCCCCAAAGGAGAGGTGATCACCCTTCCTCGTGGTGCTACACCGGTTGACTTTGCCTATGCCATCCACACTGAAGTGGGTAACAAGAGTGTGGGGGCCCGGGTCAACGGCCGAATCGTCCCCTTGAAATACAAAGTCGGTAATGGGGAAATTGTAGAGATTCTCACCTCCAGTGAGGCTCATCCCGGCAGAGACTGGTTGAATTTCGTCAAGAGTTCACGGGCCCGAAGCGCAATCCGACGCTGGATTAATGTGAAGCAGAAGGAAGAGGCCATCGAGTTGGGGAGGAAATTGCTGGAAAGAAATGCCCGCAGCTACAAGTTGAACCTCAAGAGTTATAAGGACAAGCTGGAATCGATACTTCCCGATTTTAATGTCTCCCAAATGGAAGATTTGTTTGCGCACATCGGATTTGGAAAAACCTCCCCCCGCCAGGTCTTGAAGAAACTGGAGCCGGGCAAGGTCGAGCAACAGGAAGGCGAAGAGAGCGGAGCGTCGAGGGTGACCCAGATGGTCAACAAGGTTCTCCGACGCTCGGATAGCGCCATTCAGGTCAACGGCTACGATGATCTGCTGGTCTATCGAGCCCAGTGTTGTAATCCGATTCGGGGTGAGGAAATTATCGGTTACATCACCACCGGCCGAGGTATCTCAGTCCATGCGGTGGACTGCCCCAGCGTTGAAAAATTGCTCTTAAACCCGGAGTGGAAAGTCCAGGTGAAGTGGACCGAGGATGGGGGAAAAAGTAGCTACCCTGTCCGCCTGCTTATTTCTACCGAAGACCGGACCGGAATTTTGGCGGATGTCACTTCGGCCGTCTCCCATATTGACACCAACATTGTGAACGTGAACGCACAGACCGTCGACGATCGCTACGGGGTGATCGATATGACCGTTGAGATCAGCGATATCCAGCGTCTCGAGGCAATCATGGATTGCTTAAAAGCCATCGAGGGAGTGCGTGAAGTAGAGCGGGCCAAGATCCGGGCTAAAGAAAAAAGAAGAAGTGGATAGGAATTCGGGAATTTTCTAGGCTATTGACGGCTTCTGGACCTTTCCCGACTTTAGACATGTCGTGCAAACGCGGATGCGGCGGATGGTCCCATCGACCACCGCCCGTACACGCTGCAAATTCGGATTCCAGCGGCGTTTGGTTACGTTATGAGCATGTGAGACGTTATTGCCGAAGCGGGGTCCCTTCCCACAGATCTCACAAACCTTAGACATATTTCCTCCACATCTTTTTCCGAGAACAGCGATTAAAGCATTCTTCCTCTCCCGGTGTCAACCGGGGGAGAATTCGGGGACTGCCCCGAATTCTCCCCCGGAAATTCAAAATCCCAAATTCAAACTGAAGTTACCCCGCTTTGGTGGACAGTTTCTAGTTTGGGACTGCAGGTAACGTAGCATATCTCCTTTCGAACTCAGCCGGGGAATGATACCCCAGTGACGAGTGTAACCGATGGGGGTTGTAGAAGCCCTCGATAAAGTCGAAGAGGGCACTACGGGCCTGAGTCGGGGTGAGGAAGTGGTGACGCTCCAGCAACTCACACTCCAGCGAGGCAAAGAAACTCTCACACAGGGCATTGTCATAGCAGTCCCCCCCCGATCCCATGGAGGGTCGAACCCCAGCTCGGCGACAACGCTGGCCAAAGGCAATCGAGGTGTACTGAGTGCCCTGGTCCGAATGATGGATCACGCTGTGTGGACGTCTCTGCCATAAAGCCATCTCCAGGGCGGCCAGCACCAGCTGAGTCCTCAGGTGAGTCTTCATGGCCCAGCCTACCACCCGGCGGCTGAAGGCATCGAGCACCACAGCCAGATAAAGAAATCCTGAGCCCGTCCGGATGTAGGTGATGTCCGCTACCCACAGTTGATTGGGGCCCTGCACCGAGAAGTCGCGCTGAACCAGATCAGCAGCGGGCCGAACCTTTTCATTCCGGATCGTGGTCCTGTATTTCTTGCGACGGCTCACTCCTTGCAAACCCGCTTTGTGCATCAGACGAGCGATACGCTTACGACCGACGGGAATCCCGTTTGCACTCAGCTGGGCGTGAATCCGAGGAACCCCGTAGGTGCCCCGAGAGCGCTCATGAAGGGCTCGGATCCGGGCCAGCAAAAGGGCATCCTGCTGAGCCCGAACACTTGGCTCACGGCCCCGCCACCCGTAGTAGCCGCTGGTGGAGACTCCCAGTACCCGGCACAGGGTGGTAATCTTATGGCTGGCCTGATTCATCTTGACGAACCCGAAGATCCGGACTCGGTCTCCCGAGCGAACCAGGCTGCCGCCTTTTTTAAGATCTCCCGCTCTTCACGCAGGCGGCGATTCTCCCGACGCAGCCGCCCCAGCTCCTCTCGCTCCGGCGTCGTTAGCCCGTCTTTGCGCCAGCCCTCATCCCGATCGACCTGGGCAACCCAGTTGCGGATCGATTGATCAGACGGTTCGAACTCCCGGGCCAATGATCCTGGACTTCGTCCTGACCGCACCAGTTCCACCATTTGCTGGCGAAACTCAGGTGGGTACCTTCGACCATTTCTTGGCATTGTGTTCTCCTTTCTCCCTAAAGAATCAGGTGTCCACGAAAACGGGTCAACTCCAAAATCCCAAACGAATCCCAAAATCCGAAAGCCATTCAAAGACCCGAATGGGGAAGCCAAACCGCACAACGAAGGCACCTCTACGGTTAGGATGGCACCCGCTTGTGGTAAGAGGCAGTCAGCCGTGGGCTTCAGCCCGCGGGCCGTCTTCGTTCGTAGCTTTTTCATTTCGGACGTTATAGTGAGTGTCTAGTAAGGTCAGGGGGTATGGTTTAGAATAGGGAGAAGCAGTAGGCAAGAGAGGTTCCCAAAGGAAGAAAGAGGAAGAAATTATGAGCGAAGATCAGAACAAGAAGCGGGCCATCGACATGGCTCTGACCCAGATTGAACGACAATTTGGAAAAGGGTCGATCATGAAGTTGGGAGGTCAGACCATCTTGAGTGTCCCGGTGATCTCCACGGGCTCCCTGTCTATCGATGCGGCCCTGGGGATTGGTGGTTTCCCACGTGGGCGGGTGATCGAGGTCTACGGTCCGGAATCGAGTGGGAAGACCACCGTTGCGCTTCATGCCATTGCCGAGAGTCAAAAAGAGGGTGGGACGGCTGCCTTCATTGATGCCGAGCATGCGATGGATGCCGGCTATGCCAGCAACCTGGGAGTCGATATTGACGAGCTGCTGGTTTCCCAGCCCGACAGTGGAGAGCAGGCCTTGGAGATTGCTGAAATGCTGGTGCGCAGCGGGGCAGTGGATATTCTGGTCGTGGATTCAGTGGCCGCTTTGGTGCCTCGTGCTGAATTGGAAGGAGACATGGGAGATTCCCACATGGGACTGCAGGCTCGACTCATGTCCCAGGCGCTGCGAAAGCTGACCGGTATCGTGTCCAAGTCGCAGACTTGTTTGATCTTTATCAATCAGATTCGAGAGAAGATTGGAATCATGTTTGGCAACCCTGAAACAACCACGGGCGGGCGAGCCCTGAAATTCTACTCCTCTATTCGTCTGGAAATCCGGCGAGTTGCTTCCATTAAAGAAGGGGATCAAAATATCGGCAACCGCACGAAAGCCAAGATCGTCAAGAATAAAATGGCACCGCCTTTCCGAGAGGCTCAGTTCGATATCAACTTCGGCTGGGGAATCTCTCGAGAAGGGGAACTGCTGGATTTAGCCGTAGAGCACAAAATTATCGAGAAAAGCGGTTCATGGTTTTCCTACGGACAGGAACGATTAGGGCAGGGGCGTGAGAATAGCAAGGTATTTCTCCGGGAGAACCCCGAAATCAGTGGTGCTATCGAGCATAAGTTGAAGGTGGCTCTGGGAAGTGCAAAGCCGTTGCAGGAAGTGGAAAAAGCTGAAGCTAGCTAGCAGCCGGTCTGCCGGCTGGGATTTCTTCTTAGTTACATCCCCACTTCTTGTCTTGCCCTCTGGATCAGTGTCGGAATTCCGCTGGTGTCGCCATGAGTGGACCGATAGAGCTGGTTGAGCTGATCTCTGGCATCCTTTGAGCTGGGCCCGTTCAACACAAAGGCTTTGGCAAAAGATAGGTTCGCCTGATCCGTCCTCCCCGCGCCCCAGTAGATGAACCCCAGACGATAGTGAGCAAAATCATTGGTGGCGTCGTTTTGCGCTGCCGATTCGAACTCTTTGCGGGCTGTGCGCATGTCCTTATTCACGTAAGCCTGCTCGCCCAAAGCCCGGTGACAATAACCACGAACCTGATTCAGTTGTGCTGTCCACTGTTCCTCCGTTTGACCCTCAGGCCTCTGGATCTTGTCAGCGGTCGCAAGCGCCTTCTTGGCATACTCCACAGCCCTGGTGAGATTATTTCTACCCCAGTAAGAGCTGGATAATTCGACCAGTATCGATAAATTGTTGGGATCGTGCTGAGCGGCGCGCTGCCCCCACTTCTGGAAATTGGCCTGGTCGTTCAACGCCTGGTAAGCCTTGGCCACGAAATAAGCAGTGTTGGCATTGGGTGAGTCGGCGTACAGCTTGCTGCCAAAGTCCACCAGCTTTCTAGGGTTGCCCAGTTGCTGGTAGGCCTGGGTGGCTGTTTGAATAGATGTCGCGTCATCGGGTCGGTACCGCAAGAAATTCTCCGCAGCGGTGGCTAACTGTTGCCACTGACCCCGCTGCCGAAGACCTGGATAGAATTGGGCATAGAGATAGGCAATGTTCGGATCCAGCGCGGATTGCTTGTAGGTCTTCACGAATTCCAGGAGTAAAGCCTGTTTCTTGCTGCTGTCTTTCTCCGCTTCAGCCTTCTCGTAAAGATCGTACTCCTGATTATAGGTGTCACTGTCCTGGAAGCCCAACAAGCCGGGAATGAAGCCTATAAAAACCGTTAGGACCAGAGTCTTGGATACAATGCCTCTCATTACGCCCTCCTCAAAGAGTTGATTTCCCCTTAAAATAACACACAATGGGCCGGTTGGCACGCAAAACCTTTGACATTCTTCTCCACTCTGACGGCAGTCGGGGGCGCTTCACTTCAGAGCAGGCTTGAGATAAGATTCCCATGCTCTACCCACTCGGGGGTCGTCTAATCGGCAAGACAGCGGCCTTTGGAGCCGCCGATCCAGGTTCGAGTCCTGGCCCCCGAGCCAACATCGTTGAGTTCATCACCCCCAAGGGCACCTTAGCATCGTCTATTGACATTCGCTCTGACTCTAGCCCGAACTCCCCAGACGCAGCCATGGGTTGTGACCTGCTAGCTGAGCTACTTGTTCGGCGCGCTGGTCACAAGAGTCGCCTCACGGAGCGCAGCGCGAGCCAGAAGCCGCGTGGAGTCGAGGACTGGAAGGGGAGAATCGGAACGGCTGACAAGCAAGGGAATTTCTGTGCAGCCAAGTACCGCTGCGTCGCACCCGCGGCTCTTGAACTCCTCTATGATCTCCCGGAAGTAGGCACGTGCCGCTTCAGTAAAACGGCCCCGTACTAGCTCGTCGAAGATCAGTTGATCCATTCGCTGGCGGTCTGCTGCTTCCGGGATCTCGTGATGTATCCCTTTGGCACCTAGTTTGCTGGGATACACGGGGCCTTCCATCAGGTAGCGCGTTCCTAAAATAAGGACTCGCTTGAAGCCGTTTTGTGAAGCGGCGGTCGTGACTGCTTCGGCGATATGCAGCCAGGGAAGCGGAGATCGATCACGAATGATATCAATTGCCTGGTGGGCTGTGTTGTCAGGGCACACTAGGAAATCGGCGCCCGCTTTACGGACCCTTTCAGCACTCGCCAACAGCAGGCGGCCCACTTCGTCCCATTGTGCGGTCTCGATGTAACCCATATATTCGGCGAGAGGATAGGTGTGCATCGTGATTTCGGGATGGCTGAGTGGGCCGAGAAGGGAAGCGCCCTCGACGCAGATGGTTCGATAGCAAAGCGCAGCTCCTTCCGCACTCACAGCGACCATCCCGATATGCTTTGCCATATTGAAGCCTACTCCGTCTTCCACAAGCCGGGTGTGGCTTGTGGAGAGTTCAGAACTCTCAGTATCAACTGTCCGTACGACAGCTTGGGCTATCTTAGATTTCTACCCTCGAGGGTTAGGTTTGTCACCTAGTGATTGAATTGTGGTAAAACGCCAAGAATCGGAAGCCCTCGCAATCGAACGTCCTCTGCGGTCAGTGCATATAGAAGAAACAGGAGAACAACGGCTCGTCTCCCTCTTTCGCTAATTTGGAAATGGCTATGATGGCATCCGAAAAGGCCACCGGAACCTCTGCAGTGTTCCCTTCTTGCATGCGCAGGGCCTGGGCCCTGTTGTTGAGGGAGATCTGGGCGCCATGAGGAGCTGAGGGGTTCACGCTGAAGGTGATACGCACCAGTAAACCCTCGGGAATTCCGTCCGGACTGGTCAGGTGAAGGACAAGGACGGCCGTTTCGATATCCTGATCAGCCTCTTTTCTAACCTCCCTCTCCACCTGAACTTCCCTTTCATCCAACAAGAAGCCCTCTTCCAGGCTCTCAAATTCCAGTAGAGCAGCGGGGAATCGCAGCTCCAAAGTGAGGCTTTCCAAGCTGCCGGCCGACCTGCCACTCAGATAAAGGGGCGTGCGGACCGGCTCTCCGGGAAAGGCTATAAAACCACGCAAGGTTACCTCGAGCTCCTCAGGCTCAGCCTGCCCCAGACAGGGATCTGAGGTGGCCGTGGTGAGAACGAGCAGGATCACAAAGAGGCAGCCAGCTCTTCCCGTCAGCTTCCGGTAACGCACCGCTCTTGGGTGAGGCGGTTCTGCCGATCCTTCCAAAGTAGTAAACAGACGCCTGGTGAGCATAGGTTCCTTTGGATCAACGACAAGAATAACAGGTTTTGTCTGTTGCTAACCCTTCTTTTCTTCCATTGCCAGGGTGGCCGGTAATCTTCGCGTTTGGTTCAGCAGGATCAAAACCAGCCCCAAAAGTCCGATTGCATCCGAAACGACTTCCGGAGAGATCAACAGGATTGCGCAGAACCACAGGGTGATGGTTTCCCATCGTCGATTGGGCCTGGACAAATGCTGCATGATGGCTCCTGCAAGAGCATAAATCCCTACGAGAAGCGAGCCCGATGTCCACAACACCTCACTCCAGGTACCCTGCAGAACGATGGCAGGATTGAGGACGAAGGCATAGGGTACGATGAAACCCGCCAGGCTCAGCTTAAAAGCGGTCCAGCCCGTTTCCATGATCCCGGCACCGCTGATGCCAGCAGCCACATAGGAGGCCAAAGCCACGGGTGGAGTCACCATGGAAAGAGCACAGAAATAGAGGACGAACAGGTGTGCCGGAACCATGGGCACACCTATATTCTGCAGAGCGGGTGCCATCAGGACGGCACCCATAATATATGCACCGCTGGTGGGCATGCCCATCCCCATGATAATACAGCCCAGCATGATCAGAGCCAGTGCCGGCAACAGATAACCCCCGGAAGACATGATGATCAGGCTGGAGAACTTCAGCCCGATTCCCGTGTAAGAAACGACCCCCACCACAATTCCCGCGGTTGCCGCCGGTACCGTCACACCTACGGCTCGACGGGCACCCACTTCCAGAGCTTTTAAAACCTCTGCCGGAGACAGCCGTGTGGCACGGCTCAGGAGACTGGCCACCACCACCGCCACAGTGGCGGTGAAAGCCGCCTTTTGTAAGGAATAGCCGGCGAAGATGTAATAGACCAGAATAACCATGGGGAGAAGCAGACCCAGGCGCGCCTTCAACTTGCCAAGGTCCGGGAGTTCCTCTACTTTGAGGCCCACAAGTCCTTCCTGCTTGGCCTTGAGATCTACCATTAAAAAGACCGCGACATAGTAGGCCAAAGCCGGAATGGTTGCGAATAGGGCTACCTGGAGGTATGGAAGCCCCACCATCTCGGCCATGATAAAGGCGGCAGAACCCATAATTGGAGGCATCAATTGTCCGCCGGTTGAGGCCACCGCCTCCACCGCCCCGGCAAACGGGGCACTATAACCAGCCCTTTTCATCAGAGGAATGGTAAAGACACCGGTGCCGCTGACATTAGCCACGGCACTTCCGCTGATGGTCCCCATCAGGCTGGAACCGACGATGGCCCCTTTGGCCGGCCCTCCGCGTCTCCTGCCCGTAATACGAAAAGCCAGGTCGATAAAGAGCTGTCCGCCCCCCGAGATCTCCATGAAGGCGGCAAAAAGAATGAAGTAAAAGACATAGTTGGAGATAACTCCGGTGGGAATTCCAAAAAGACCCTGCACGCTTAACCCCTGCTGTTCCGCCAGATCCGTCCAAGAGATTCCGTTATGTCTCAGCACTCCTGGCACCCAGGGTCCAATCAGCTGATAGAGGAGAGCGACTCCAGCGATCGCCGGCAAGCTCCAACCCACGACTCGCCGGCAGGCCTCAAGTGCTAAGACGATGAGCAGAAGGGCAGCGGTAATGTCCAGCGGGTGTAAGGGGTCGACGAACTGAATGCGGGTAACGAGCCGTTCGTAGTTCCAGACCAGTTGAAGTCCCCCAGCCAGCGCCAGGCTGCTGAGAAGCACGTCATACCAGGCCACCTTTCCCCAGAAGGTCTGCCCTTCTTCCTGAGCAGCAGGCCCCCTCCTGGCGGGAAAGATCAGAAAGGCCAAAGACAAGCCAAAAACAACATGCAGGGGGCGCTGGATCATTTCGGGGTAAAAACCAGCCCAAGCGGTGTACAGCTGGAAGGAGGACCAGACAATCCCGAGCAGAGCACCTACTCGAAGGAATTGCTTCATCATCGTCAAGTTACAGTCTGCTTAAAGAGGGACTTATTCCAGGAGACCCGCTTCCCGATAATAGAGCTCCGCACCCGGATGCAAAGGAACTCCGACTTTTTGGGCGGCCAGGGAGGGATCAAAGGCCTGCAGACTCTGGTGGGCCAGTGCGAGTTCATCCTTGCTCTCAATGATGGTTTTGGTGATCAAGTAGGCAACATCATCCGGCATCCGGGTGGTGGCATCCAAGGTTACGGACCAGCCCACAGTGTGGACGTCCTCACCTTGTCCCCTGAAACTTCCAGCCGGAAGTAGGGCAGCGTCCATTCCATACTTCTCGAACAGCTGATCGGCAACCGGATCTGACAGAGAGAGGAACTTCACAGAGCTCATGACAGAAATTTCCGTGACGGAGGGATGTCCGATGGGAGTGCCGTGGACCAGAAGGTCTGCCCTGCCGTCCTGAAAGGCTGTCTTGATCACATCAAAGGACGTGTGCTCGACCGACCCTCCCCACGCTTTGATGTCCTCATAGCTTAGACCATAGGCCTCCAACATCATCTGAGTCGCCCGCTCTCCCTGTCCTCCCACGGTAATCGTGTACAGTCGAAGAGGCAGCTTCTTCTCCTTCAATTCGTCCAGCGAGTCGATGGGAAGATCCGCCCGGGCCACAGGGAGGAGATAGTACAGATCGAAACCGCCTACCAGTCCTCGAAGGCTCTCCATCTTGGTGTCGTAAATGAGACGACCTTCATGAGCCCAGCCAGTGTTGACGGCAAAGTTTATGGCGAGATCAGCCTTATCCATGTCCAGCAATTGCGGGTTGGCCACCCCACCTGCCAGAGGCAGGACATCCAGGCTGGAACCGGAAGGAAGGTGGGGACGGAGAAGTTCGGAAATGCTCGCTCCATAGGCGTACCAGGCAGTCCCTTCTGTGAAACTAGCGAACCGCAGGTGTACCGGCTCTTTCAAGCTTCCCGAAGGCGTCCCTTCGCCACTACCCGAAGAGGTCCCCTCGGACTGCGGAGCACAGGCCGCCAGCACCAGAAACGCCAGCAGCGGCGCGAACAACAAAAATAAAAGGACCCCTCTTTTCCTCATCGGCTTAAACACCTTTCTTATTCTTGCAACGGGAATCCCATCTTACACCAGAACCCATCGGGATGAAACCGAAGAGTGGGTCGTTGGGACGACGTTATTTTACAACCCTATTTCGATTGACGCTTGCTTGACGCTGATGTAGGCTCAAGACAAAGAAGCTTGCTTCTCATTGAATCATGCGGAACTCGCACATTTCACACAGGCTGAGGGGGTGACAAGACGCATCAAGGCAACCCACATGGTCTATCATGATGCGGCTTACCCTTCACATGTGCTCTTGCCTGTTATTCCAGCGCAGTCAGGTGGTAAGGAAAAAAGACTTTTAAGTATTTATTAATCAATAAAATGGAGGAATTACGAGTGGGAAAAAATAAGTTATGGATAGCCAGTTTCATCAGCCTTGTTTTGCTTTCTGGACTGGGTGCCACGCTATTCGGCCAGGCTTATCCGGCTCCACGATATCCGGAGGGAAGACAGGTAGAGTCGGCTGAGGACATACTGGATATTGCTCGCCTGGTGGTTCGAAAGCCTTCTCGCCGGGAACCGCTGCGTCCCGGCTACGATGTGAAACCGGGTGAGAACATACTCATGGTGATTCCGAATGATTTCAACCCCTTGGTTAGGGACGCTCTGGCTATGGCCATTCGAGAAATCGGAGCTCACCTGGATATTCTGCTGATCCACCCAAACGTGGATCCAGATGTTGAGAGGCGTGCTTCGCGGGGGCTGCCGCCGGACGGATCTGTGGAAGCTACGAGAATGCTGGAACCCAGCCAAGGAGGAGGGGGTGGCGGAGGATCCAACTATATCCGAAAGGTGATGGCCCTGGCCGAAGCCGGTCAGGTCGATCTGGTCATCGAAGGAGGTGGGGGGCCACAACCGGTGAGTTCCTACCGGTGGGAGCGGATCCCATGGAGTACGCTGGAAAAGTTCTATATATCGGCCAGTTTTCCGTCGGAACTGCAAGACTTGATCGACCAGAGAATTTGGGACACCTACTCCAACGCTCGGAGCATACACGTGCAGGATCCGGAAGGCACGGACATCACCTGGTCAGTGAGGCCACAGCACTTTGACAAGCTGCGTGAAGAGTACACAGACCCTCTTTATCCTCCGGGCACCTATGACATCGTCAAGCGGGGGCATCTCAGCCTGGAGCCCTTGTTCGTCGTGATGCCTGACACCGATGCGAAAGGCGTGATAGCCGGTACCATCAACCACGCCGGAGTTTTTCCCCGAGTCAAATTCCACATGGAAGGCGGGAAAATAGTCCGCGCAGAAGGAGGTGGACGTTACGGAGAAGCAGTCCAGGAGCTGGTCACCAAGTATGCAAGAGCCCAGTATCCCGGTTTCCCGGGTCCAGGGATTGGATGGTTGGAAGAGGTGGCCGTGGGAACCAACCCTCGAAGGGGCCGAGTCAGCACGGTGACCAAAGGTGAAGGAATGTCATGGGAGCGCGGTCGCTCCGGGGTGATCCACTGGGGTATCGGTGTAACCCTTTCCCCGACATCCACCATAAGGGATGAATACAACGCCAAACGGGAGGCCGAAAACCTTCCTGGCGGTCATTTTCATATTCACACCTACTTCAACACCGTTGACATGGAAACTCGGGATGGCAAAACTGTTCGTGTGATAGACAAAGGTCACATCACTTTCCTGGATGACCCAGATGTAAGGGCTCTGGCGACCAAGTATGGAGATCCCGACGAGGTCCTTCAGGAAGCCTGGATTCCGGCAATTCCCGGGATCAGCATCCCGGGTAACTACGAGAATTATGCAGCCGATCCGGGTCCCTGGGTCGGACGGGACGTGGAGCAGATCGACAAGCAGCTGAAAGCTGCCGAGCGGTAAAGTGAAAGCTGGGGACCGCTGAAAACCAGCTCAAAGACATCAAGGTTTTGTTGACCTTACTGAAGCGGCGTCGCGGGCTAACTGACATCTGATCTTGGCTCCGCAAAATGGAGAGGAGGTTAACCTGCAATGAATAGCGGAAAAGGAACACGGGTGATTCCCTGGGAGCTGGTTGGAAGGTCCATCCTTCTCACCATGACCTTGACCTCGCTGTCACTAGCTACCGGGGTAGAAGCAGCCACCACACAGGAAGAAGGAATTCCCAGCCAGAAGCCAACCCGGTTGGATTTGGGGTTTGTCCAGTCACCGCCTGGCAGCCATGCTTCGATTCCCATCACTTTGACTCCTCCCCGGGGAGTACAAATTGGGAGTGCAACCAACGAGATCACGTTTCCGACTCGGTCGCTCTCGTTTGTGGAGGCAAAAAAGGGTCTGGCGGCGCAGGTGGCCGAAGCAGAGGTTACGACTGAAGTAAGACAGGATGATCAGGATCCCGAAAATTCCATACTGAAGGTGACCATCGAGGGTAAGGCGGGAATGGCCATCCCACGAGGGGTCCTGGTCGATCTTGTGTTCGAAATCCTGGAACAGGCTCAACTGGGGGAGACCCTTCTGCTGAAAAACACCGCCAGTGCCTGGAGCCCTGATGATCCACCTCAACCCATTGAGCCGGTAACTGGCAATGAAGGAGAGATAGTCATTGATGAAACTGCGGTTGTTTTCGCCTGTTTCTTTTATATGCACTGAGTGAGGGGGTTCCCCTGAAAGGTCGTTTTCGAACAGGAAGGAGCACTGCAGTATTGCAGAGAAAATAAGAACAGCAGCGGATTCAATAATTTGGATTGGAATTCAATTTTCGGAATTGCCTTCTACCCGTAATCACTCTATCTAGGGGGTCTTTTTCTTATTGGATAATGATTCGGGTATCCAGTGCCAGCGCCTCTTCCTCGTTGACCCGCACCGGATTCAGATCGAGTGAGCTCACTTCAGGATTCTCCGTTCCCAGAGAAGAAACGGCCAGGATCACTTTCTTCAGAGCCTCAATGTTTGCCTTGGGCATTCCTCGAAACCCTTCCAGCAGCTTGCGTCCTTGTATTTCATGAATCATCTCTTCGACATCTCCATCTCCCACAGGACAGACTCTGAGGGTGACATCCTTGTAAATTTCGACGAATATGCCACCCATTCCGAACAGGACAACGGGTCCGAAAACCACATCTCGCTTGAGTCCAACGATGGTTTCGACGCCTTCGCCAGCCATCTTTGCAATCACGAAGCCCTTGATCTCTGCTTCTGGTTCATGCGCTCTCACGCTGCCGAGAATGGCGTCATAGGCTTCGACCAGCTGATCCTGTGTGCTGATATCCACCCTGACTCCCCCGACATCGGATTTGTGTATGACTTCCGGGGACACCACCTTGAGGACAACTGGATAGCCGAGCTTATCGGCCAGGGCCACCGCTTCCTCCTTGTCGACTCCAAAACCAGCCTCAGGCAACGGCAGAGCGTAGATTCGGCAAACCTCTGCTGCCTCGTTTTCGAAGAGAAAATTCCTGTCCTCGCTTTTTGCAAGTTCGTAATACTTCAAGAAAAGTTCCCTCTCCCCCATAGGATTCCTCACTCACAAGCCATCCACGGCCACATCTAAAAGATCAATTCTTTCGGAATCTCTCTTGATACAAAGCATATTTCGTCAAGTTCTTCATGACACCGGCAGCGTGCTCGGGAAAGTCGAAGGTGGGTATTCCTTCCTCCTCCAAAACTGTTTTACTTTCTGCTGCAGAGCTGCCAAAGCCGATTACGGCTACGACAGGCTTCTTAATGCTCGCTGACTGTGAATGATACGCTCTTGCCAGCTGTTCAGCCCAACCCCTGGGGGGCAAAAAAGCGGGAGGCGTGGTGAGGAATATCACCCCGTCAACCTGCTCTTCCTTCAGCACAACTCTCATAGCCTCGTAGTGAGTTTCTTCGGTCACGGCGCCCGTCATATCGACGTAACCATCAGGCTTCCCGACAGTGGCGCTCGGGGACAGTAGTTGGCGCAACCCTTCCTGGGTTTCTTCTGAAAAGCTGGCCATCTTCACAGTTGGAGAAGTGGCGATCTCTTCTATACAAAGGGTACCCAGACCCCCACAAACGGTCAGCACGGCTATTCTGTTTCCCTTGATCAGGGGTAATTTCTCGAAGGCGCGGCTGGTATCGTAAAATTCCTGAAGGCTATAAGCCCTGATGAGCCCGGTCTGCTGAAAGACCGCATCCCATACTTGATCTTCTCCGGCGATGGCTCCGGTATGGGAAAAGGCTGCGCTGGCGCCTAATTCCGTTTTCCCGGGTTTGAGCACCACGATCAGCTTCTTGGCCGAAGCCCGCCTGGCTGCCTCCATGAACCTCGCTCCGTCCGAGTATCCCTCAAGATACAACCAGATCACTTTTGTTGAAGGGGCATCTGCCAGGTATTCCAATACTTCGGCTACATCCACATCAGCCATGTTGCCGAAAGAGATAAAATAGTCCAACCCGATCAGCTCCTGAGATTTGGCCCACATCAAGAACGAGCAACCCAAGGCTCCACTCTGGGTAATGACGCTCAGGCCTCCCCTTTTGTAATCGCCAATGTCAAAGGTTGTGTTGACCTTGCTTGTGGTACTGATGATCCCCTGGCAGTTGGGGCCAATGAGTCGAATATTCACGGAATTTAAAAGCTCCTTCAGTCTGACTTCCTTCTCCTCGCCTTCCCTGGTTCCGGTTTCCCTAAATCCTCCCCCTACCATGACCACCCCTGTGGTGTCACCGAATTTCTTCTTCCTCTCGAGGAGCTGCTCCTCTACAATCTCCAGGGTCGTATCGGCAGGGAGTACGAAGACCACCAGGTCTATGGGTTCTCGAACCTCCAACAGTTTCTTATAGCATTGGAAAGTCAAGATCCGGCGGGCGGTCGGATTGATGGGGAATACTTCACCTTCATAACCGATATCGACCAGATTCTTAAGGATTTCGTGACCCGGTTTGCTGGGGTCTGTGGAAGCTCCAACGACGGCGATACTTTTGGCATTGAATATCCGATCCAGGGTCTCCCGCCCTTTGTTCATGGTCTTCCCTCAGCGTGCATAGAATACTCCACTGAATCAGGCGGAAGGGTACCGAATCACCGGATACAGTGCAACCCCAATCCAACCCGGATCCCGACTAAGAAGATGCAGGGCCGCCGATCATCTGGATGATCTTTTGAGGGGTGATCGGTAAGGAAGTGATCTTGACTCCGAAGGGGGAAAGAGCATCCTCCACCGCGTTGGCTATGGCCGCCAGAGAAGTAATGGAACCTCCTTCTCCTACAGCCTTTGTGCCCAGCAAGGTATAGGGACAGGGCGATTCCAGGTGGCCGATTTCGAACCTGGGTAACCCGACCGAAATCGGTTTCAAATAGTCCATAAACGTACTGGTTAGAAGCTGTCCCTCCTCACTGTAAACAAACTCCTCATAGAGGGCGGTGCCGATACCGTGAACCGTGGAGCCTATAGCCATACCTTCTACAACTCCGGGGTTGATTTGCTTGCCGCAATCATGAGAGATGACATAGCGAAGGAAGTGGACGACTCCTGTCTCCACATCCACTTCCACAACAACTACGTGAACACCGTTTGAGTGTGTGATTTGAACGTTGAAGTCCGTCCTACTGGGCAGTTTGGCATAAGGGCTCTTATAGTAGGCGATGGCCTTCAGCCCCGGTTCTACTCCATCGGGGAGCAGCAGGATTCTCTTGTAAGCGAGTGAAGCAAGGTCTTTGAAGGAGATGGCCTTGTCCTTGCCTTTGACCGCAATGGCCCCGTCCTTGAGCTGGAGTTCTTGCTCCTCAACCTCCAGGTTATGGGCAGCGATCTTCAGCATCTTATCCCTGATTTTCTTGGTGGCCAGAATCACGGCCCCCAGGTCCACATCATTGAACTTATTGGAGTACACTCCCGAATGGCCCAGAAAAGGGGCGACCATAGAATCCATGTGGTAGCTCACACTGACTCGATCGACATGGATGCCCAGCATGTCCGCTACCACTTGAGAGGCTGTGGTAGCATGGCCCTGGCCCGAGTCCACAGAACCCAAAAGTAGGTTGACGTTTCCATCAAAATCCATTCCTACCATGGCACCTTCGGCATTTCCCATGTACTCCGGAGGAGTACCCCGTGAGGTGTTGTAGTAGCCCAGGTTGGAGGTTCCCGGTTCTATCCCCGTGCTCATTCCAACACCAAGATAGCGGCCCTTTTCCCTCAGGTCCTGCTGCTGTTTTCTCACCTTTTCATACTCGACCATGTCCAAAGCCTTCTGAAAACACTTTGGATAGTCCCCGCTTTCATAGATTTCTCCGGAGGGGGTCTTGTAGGGCATCTGTGCCGGTTGAACGAAGTTCTTGAACCTCATCTCGGTGGGCTCCAACCCCAGTTTCTTGGCAGCAATGTCCACCATCCTTTCCAGGACGAAGATCATGGCGGGCTTGCCCACACCTCGGTTCTGGACCGTTGGGCTCTTGTTCGTCACCACACTCATCAGTTCTGTTCGAGTCGACTTGATCTGGTAACATCCGACTATGTTCGTGAATTTGATCAAAGCATAAATGCCGGCAGTGTGGATGAAGGATCCATCGTTTTGGATGTCTTTCAGACTGAGCCCCAGAATGGTTCCGTCCTTCTTGACCGCCAACTCGATCTCGAGCTCAGCATCCGGAGTATGGGTTCCCACCATGAGATGTGCTGTTCTGGTCTGGATCCACTTTACCGGTTTGTCGACTTTCTTGGCGAGCAGAGACAGGATCGCCATGTAAGGCCAGATCGCCAGCTTGATGCCGAAGGAACCACCGATGTCGGGCACGATGATTCTCAACTGATCATTGGAGATGCCCAGCGTGTGGCAGACATTGACCATGCTCCTCCCATGCTGCTGATCATTCGCCCATACCGTAAAGGAGTCTCTTGCCCGGTCGTATTGTGCAATGATTCCCCAGTTCTCCAGGGGTGTTGAACTGAACCTCTGGATGTTGAACTTCTCTTTTACCACCAGGTCCGCTTCCTTGTGAGCCTCTTCCATGCTGCCGTGTTCCATCAGATCATGGAGGAGGATATTGCTTCCCGCTTCTTCAAACACCAGGGGGCTGGATTCGTTCAGTGCATCGGCGATGTTCATGACCGGGCTCAGCGGTTCATATTCCACATCGATGAGCTCAAGAGCATCCTCGGCGATATAAGCATTCTCGGCGACCACGGCGGCCACGGGCTCTCCGACATACCGAACCTTATCGACCCCCATCACATATTGGACGGCCGGCTCGGTGATGGCTCTGGCAACGACGGGCTGGGTCTGTTTTTTCACCTCCCCTCCCGTGATGGTCGCCACCACGCCCTTCAGTTTCTCGGCTCTGCTGGTATCGACGCTCTTGATCCTTGCGTGGGCATAAAGACTTCCCAGGAAGGCGGTGTGGTAGCAATTCATATCCAGATCGTCGATAAAGGTCGCGGCTCCCCGTACCAGACGCACATCTTCTTTCCTGGGAGTGGCCTTTCCCACCCAGTTTCTGGTTACCAGAATGTCCTCTAGTTTCATCATAGGCCTCTCCGCTACTTCTTGATGCTTTCGGACGCGGACCGCACGGCATCCACAATCTGCTGATAGCCCGTGCACATACATAAATTGCCCACTATGGCTCTTCTGATCTGTACCTCGTCGGGCTCTGGATTCCGCTCCAGCAAGGAATAGGAGCTCATAATCATTCCGGGAGTGCAATAACCGCACTGAATCGCAAATCGATCGATAAAGGCCTGCTGCAGCGGGTGAAGAGATTCCTTGGCTACACCCTCTATGGTGGTGAGTTCAGCCCCGTGGGCACAAGCCGCCAGCAGCATGCAGGATTTTACAGTCTTGTTGTTGAAAAGAACCGTGCAGGCTCCACAGTGTCCCGTATCACAACCTATGTGGGTGCCGGTAAGCCGGGCCTTTTCCCTGATGTAGTTGACCAGCAGAAGCCTGGGTTCCACATCGTGTTCAAACTCCTTCCCGTTAATTTTCAGCTGGATCCTGAGCATTATTTTTTTTTCTTCTGCTCCTCAAGGGACTATTCAATAGGCCACCTGGGCCGGATGGCGTCCGCTAGCCCCGTCACTTCCAAAATGTGCTCCTGGCGTTTGAGCACTTCTTCGTAGAGAGCTTCCTCATCCAAGGTCTGAATACGACTCTCGTCCATTACCACGGCACCGTCCACGATCACCGTGCGGGCTGTGTTTCCCGGGGCCGAGTAAACCAGATTGGAGATGGGGTTGTAAAGAGGTAGCCAGTCTGGGGTATCGACGGCGTAAATGGCCATATCCGCCTTTTTGCCAACCTCCAGGGAACCAATCTCATCTTGCCAGAGGGCGCAGGCCGCTCCATTCAGGGTGGCCATCTCCGTCACTTTTTCCGGAGCCAGAATTGCCGGGTCCAACCTCGTTTCTTTATAAGCTGTGCTGAGAAGGAACATCTCTGTCGTTAGGTCCACAATACCGGAGCAAGCATGGTCTGAGCCCACACAGACCTTTACTCCCATCTCCAGGAGCTCCGGAATGAATCCCATGACGATGTTTCCGTAAGCGTTGTGAAGACTGGAGCTGGCACAGGCAACCACCTTGACGTCAAACTCCCTCAGCAGCACCACCTCCTTTGAGCTGAGCCAGCCGCAGTGGATTAGAAGCAGGTTGGGGCCCAGAGCTCCGATGCTATGAAGTCGCTCAATCTCGGGCATCTTGTGCTGACGAAGCGATGCATCTCTCGTTTCCTTGGCAAAACAGGCATGGGCCTGGATGAGCACATTAGATTCATCGGCATGCTGCTTCATGCGCTCGATGAGCTTGTCCGTGCAGTTGTTCACACCACGAAAGGAAAGCGAAGCTCGAATGCGGCCATTGTGGCTGTTGTGAAAGTCCTTCACCACCTGAAGACCGGTGTCCAGAGCGGATTCAGTAGTCTCCTGAAAACGGGGTGGCAGCGTGCCAAGGGCAGACTTGGCGATGTCCATACTGCTCTTGGCCACCACAGCCCGAATCCCACTTTCGGCGATGGCTTTGACCGTCTGCTCAGGATGGTAGTTCCCAGGGTCAATAAAGCAAGTGACCCCATGGCGGATGCAGTTGGCAGCACATAAAAGCGCACTCAAATAGCTGTCGTCGGCGGAGAGGGCCGCTTCGTAGGGGTACATCCGCTCGAAAAGAAACTGCTGACTCCCCACATCATCGGCCAAGCCCCGACTCATCTGAAAGGAGGAATGCAAGTGCCCATCAATCAGCCCGGGTACCACCACTCCGCGTCGGGCCGAAAGTTTCTTCTTCGCTTGGTAGTTTGACAGCAAAGCGTCCGTCTTACCCACTTCAACAATTTTCTCCCCCTCGATGGCTACGGCACCATCCCGATAAACCTGACGCCTTTCATCAAGAGTGATCAGCCAATCAGCGTCATGCACAATCAAATCGACTTCACGCATAGCGATACCTCGTTAGATTTTGCCCCTTTTGTCCACAGCTTCAAGGCGGTGCTTAGCTTTGGCGGAGGGGAACTTTTGCCTGTCACTCATACCTGCTCCTTTTGCCTCAAGGTCACCCGACTGATCTTCTGGGCTGTTGTCCTGGGAATTTCATCAATCTCCTCGATCCATTTGGGGGTCTTATACCCACCGATGTCATTTCTCACCGTGTCCTTCAAGTCGGTGACCAGCTCATCCGTCAAAGTATGCCCCGGGGACAACACTAAGAATGCCTTGGAATAGCTCAGGCCATCCGATTCGTCTTTCTTAGGAACTACAGCCACATCCTTTACCGCTGGGTGTTTGAGCAAGGAATCCTCGACTTGAAGCGGCGAAACCCACATCCCGGAGACCTTGAAAACATCATCGATCCTGCTGACGTGGAACAGGAAACCATCCTCATCGAAGTACCCGAGATCCCCGGTTCGCATCCAGGGACCGACCAGGCAGTCCTTTGTCTTCTGGTACTTACGCCAGTAGAAAAAAAACACGCCTTGGGATTTCACCCATATCTCGCCCTCCTTATGGGGATCTCGTATGATTTCCGACGTGTCTGGGTCCACCAGTAGGGCTTCGTAACCCCAGATCGGCTTCCCCGCCGACCCCATTTTGTGTTCCTTCTCCCTGTTAGCCAACCACTCATAGGCGATCTCGGAAGAACCGATCGAGTCGAATATTTCCAAGTCATAGATTTCCAGGAACTTCTCATGTATGGCCATCGGTATCTTCTCTGCTGCCGAGTGCACCATGGTAAGGGAGCTGAAGTCCGGTTTTATACCCTCATCGGAAGGATAAGAGATCAACCACTTCAAAACAGTGGGAACGGTGGTTAAGACTTGCGGCCTGTACTTCTCGACAGCGTCGACGACCACCTTTGGGGACAGTCGATCGCTAACCATCACTGAAGTAGCTCCATTCCACAGAGGAATCAATATCCCCGGCCATATCCCATGAGTGTGAAACTTGGGCGAAGTGTCGAAGTGCAAATAGGTGGATTTCCACTCCATGAACTTTGTAAAGGTCTCCGGGACCCAGGTAAAGTCCCTTACGTTATGGACGATACATTTGGCCTTGCCTGTGGTCCCGCCGCTGTAAAAGAGATAGGAGAAATCATCTATGTGTTTCTGAAAAGGGGTAAACTCGTCTGACTCAGAACTCAGCAACTCATCATAGCTGTGCGCGTTGATTTCTCGCCCCTCTGCCCCGTACACGATGATGTGCTTTAACGTGGAAGGCAATCGGCCCTGGCTCTCCTTCAGTTTGTCCAGCTCCCTGGAGTCTACGAAAAGTGCCTTGCACGACATGTCCTCTACGAAATAGGCGATATCCTGCGCCTTGTACAGAGGCGACACCCAGCAGGGCACCACCCCTGACCTGTGAGCTCCCAGCCAAGTGACCACGGCTCCGATGAGGTCCGGGGCCACAATCAGTATGCGGTTGTCCTGGTCAAGTCCAAGTTCCCGTGTCAGAACATTCGCCGCTTTACACACCCACCTCAAGAGTTGTTCATAGGTATAGGGGACATCGTCGGCGATGATCGCCGTTTTTTGGGATGTTCCGTTGTTCACGTGCTTATCCAGCAGCAGCTCTGTAGGGTTCAGCCATTCTGGAGGAGCGCTCGAACGTTCATATTTCCGCCAATCTGGAGGATGGATCCTTTCAAATGGAGACCAATCATCCGGGTATTGGCCTTCAGGCATATAGCTCTTGGGATCCCGATATCCTGGCAACATCTATTAACCTCCTTTATTCCTAATTCTTATGGAAATTAGACCTTCGGCTGGGAAATTGCAAATTTTGCAGGGCGAAGAGTGGGAAATGAGGCGAGGTCGCGCAGTGAGGAGGAGATGCTGAAGCATCGCCGACGACCAACGACAAAGAGATCGCTCGCAACCTCCATTCGCAAACGTTACCGCATTTATGGAAGGAGACACTAAAACTGACGAAATCAGCTTGCCTTTAGAGTCCTGTTATGAGATAAAAGTGCCGAAGTTTCGTAGAACCTTTTTTACCCTTTCTAATCTTTACTAGGGAGGTCCGGTTTAAACCGAAGGAGAAAAAAATGTATCAGCGCCAGATTCTCATTGCAGTGATCGCGATAGTCATGAGCATCTCGGTTGGGTCAGCCCAGCAGACTGCGGACACGGTTTTGTACAACGGGAAGATTCTCACCGTGGATTCGGATTTCAGCACGGCGCAGGCCGTGGCGGTGCGCGGCAACCGGATTGCGGCTGTGGGCACCAACGATGAAGTGCTCAGGCTGGCCGGGCCTAACACGCTCAGGATTGATTTGAAGGGGAAGACGATGATTCCCGGCTTCATCAATACACACGTTCATTTGGAAGCCTTCGGTAATAGTAGTGGTTATGCCCGCGAAATGGGCTCCCTGAAGACCAGGGAATTTGCTGTGAACGTGAGAGGGTTGAAAACCGCGGACGAAGTCCTTCAGCAGATGCGGGACATTATCGCAGCCTTCAAATTCAAGCAGGGTGAGTGGATCTATTTCAAACCCAACTGGACGGGAAGTCAGGCGGACATTATTTTTAACGGCCTGAATGCGAAGGTGCTGGACAGGGCCGCTCCCAACAATCCGATCGTTGTCGACGTGGGGATGCAGAACCAAAACATCAATTTGCTCAACGGGGTGGCTCTCAAAGAGGTATGGCGCAAGTACGGACCCTTCGTTGAAAAGTATGGCCGCTACTGGATCGACGCAAGTGGCGAACCGTCTGGTATTCTGGAGCCCCCGGCCAGCCGCATTCCCTGGGAGGATCAGGAGTTTGCGCTCTACCCCAGACCCGAAGTGGCGGCCCCTTACTTCAGGAAGATTCTGGTTGAAAACTACTCGTCGATGGGAATCACGACGATTTCGGGGTCTTTGAATACCACCACCAAGAACGCCTATGTGTGGCTCGACGAGCGAGGCGAAATGCCGCTCAGATACGGCTATGGGGCCATGGCGGCGTTTCATCCAGGTGCGGATTTAGACGACTTCAAGCTGGGCGCCGGCACTGACTATGTCTTTATTACTTCCATGAGTGCGCGGGCCAACGACGGTGGGGGCGTCAGAATGTGTATCGCTCTGACCAGAAACGATGGTGCCGTGGTGGCTGGAGGACTTCAGGCCCAGAACTCAGGGGATATGAATCGAGTCGCGGCCGATTGGTGGCCTCGGGGTCAGTGCAACATGGATATCGAGTACAACGGAGGCCTCAAGGGAGCGCGGATCAGTGGAAACTGGTTCGGTGAGTGGTACAACCAGCTTGCCCAGGAGGGTCTGCGGTCGGCCAATGCTCACGTCTCCGGGGAGCGATCGGTCACCATGATGATTGACTCGTGGGACCGCATCGACCGGTCCAAGCCGGGGTCGGTCAAAGGCTGGGCCTTTGACCATTGCAACTTGGTTGCTCCCCAGGACCTTCCGCGGGCGGGAAGACTCGGGCTGTTCTTTAGCTGCAACCCGGGGAATGCCATCGCCTCAAACGTGGAAAGAGGAGCACGGTCGCCGCTGGTGGCCTTTGGCCCTGAGGTTCTCCACAACTATGGAGCCCCGTTTGGGAGTATGCTCAAAGCCGGAATCAATGTCTCCCTGGAAGTAGAGGGGGGGCGAACAGGCTGGTGGAATGGTATGGAAACCATGATCACGCGCATCGACCACGAAGACAAGGTCTGGGGGCCCCATGAGCGTATCGATCGGCAAAGCGCCCTGAAGGTGGCCACCATAAACGGGGCCCGTTACGTCCTGAAAGAAGATCAGCTCGGTTCGATCGAGCCGGGCAAGTTTGCGGATCTGGTCGTTCTTGATCGTGATTACATGACCGTTCCAGAGTTGGAGATTTCAGAAATTCGACCTCTGGTGACCATGGTGGGTGGCAAGTTCGTCTTTCTACGCACCGACTTTTCCAATGAATACAACCTGAAGCCGACCGGTGCGGAAATCAGCACCTACGACGAACTGCAGGAACGTCGAGGGGGAGCCGAATAAGTGGATGGCCCTTCCAGCGACGAAGCACCTCGGACAGACCCGTCCGGCTGGTGCACCTGTCCGTGAGACAGGCCAGAGTAGCAGCAGAGTGAGCAGAGAAGTCCTTCTCTGTCAGGCAACTGCGGGACAATGTACGGAGGAATGTTCGAATTGATACGGATTGATGAGTAGATCACTTCACGGCAGGTGGGTGGAGGTAAGAATGCACAGACGGGTTCTAAGCAAGTCGCTGGCGTTGCTGGCGTTGATTGGATGGGCTTGGATGGGCGGTCCCATTGTGGCCGCCCCCCAGGACTCCTCTGCACCGACTCTGGACTTGAGTTCTGATATCGAGAGTCCAGGCTACGAGGTGACGATTACGCTGAACCTCCGTTCTCCGGAAGGCGTTGGCATCTCAAAGGCAGTGAGCGAGATTACCTATCCTGGCGAGAGTCTTGAGTTTGTGGAGGTCATACGAGGTCTGTCGGCAGAGGCAATAGGGGCAGAGGTGACGGCTGAGGCTGGAGACTCCGGCGGCGAGACCTCCATCCTGCGGGTGAGCATTGCCGCAAAAGAGGGGGACGCGATTCCGTCTGGCATTCTGGCCGATATCCGATTCAAGATTTCCGAGGAGGCTCCTGCTGACGAAACGAAGGTGCCCCTGAAAAACAAGGTCTCGGCCTGGTCCGACCAGGTCCCTCCCACTCCCATTGAATCCATTACGGGAAAAGACGGGGAGGTAACCATCAGCGCCACTCCTCCCGTTTTTGCCTGCTTCTTCTATATGCACTAACCCGGATGGGTTGCTCCCAAGCCTGAGGAACGGCTCTTGGACCCACTAGCAGTCCGTGGTGAAAGTCGAGGATAAGGGGTCACACAGCGACACTAGAGTGACCCCATGGCAATGGGGAAAAAGAAACGTCGACAGCAAGAAGACCTGTGGGTCGCCACCAGTGAGCTGCCCCGCACCGCCGGCCATCCCTTCTACGAAAGACTGAATGGCCTTTTCAACGAACACGGCTTTGACGACTTCGTGGAGGGACTGTGTGCGAAGTTCTATGCAGACAAGATGGGGCGACCGAGCCTGGCTCCGGGAGTGTACTTTCGGCTGCTGCTGGTGGGGTATTTCGAAGGGATCGGATCGGAACGAGGAATAGCCTGGAGAGCAGCTGATTCTCTGGCACTGCGAGAGTTTCTGGGATTGAAACTGAGCGAGTCGCCGTCTGATCACTCCACGATCTCCCGAACCCGACGACTGATCGATGTGGCTACCCACGAAGCAGTCTTTGACTGGGTACTGAAGCGGATCGGGGCGAGCGGCCTGCTGCGGGGCAAGACGATCGGCATCGATGCCACTACGCTGGAAGCGAATGCAGCGCTGCGCAGCATCGTGCGCCGGGACAGCGAGCAGGGGTATGAAGAGTTTTTGATGGAGCTGGCGAAAGCCTCCGGGATTGAGACGCCGCGACGGGAAGATCTGGCCAAACTGGACCGCAAGCGCACGGGCAAAGGATCGAACCGGGTTTGGAAGCACCCGCATGATGCGGATGCGCGGATTACCAGAATGAAGGACGGGCGGACGCACCTGGCGCACAAGGCGGAGCATGCAGTGGATCTGGAGACCGGAGCGATTGTCTCGGTGACGGTACAGGGAGCCGATCAAGGGGACACGCAGACCATGGTGAAGACCCTGACGGAAGCGGCCGAGAAGGTGGAACAAGCGCTGCCGGAGGGACGAGGCATCGAAGAGGTGGTGGCCGACAAGGGGTATCACAGCACGCAGCGGATGGTGGACCTGGATGCGGTGGGACTGCGCAGCTATGTGAGCGAACCGAGGCGAGGGAAGCGACGCTGGCGAGGAGACCGGCAGGGGCAGGAAGCGGTGTATGCGAATCGGCGGCGCATCCGGGGAGAGCGAGGGCAGCGGCTGCTGCGGCAACGAGGAGAGCAGCTGGAGCGACCCTGTGCGCATCTGTACGGGAGCGGAGGGATGAGACGGCTGCATGTCCGGGGACATGAGAATGTGTTGAAGCGACTGCTGATCCAGGTGAGCGCCTTCAATCTGGGGATGCTGATGCGTCAGAGCCTGGGTGTGGGAACGCCGCGGGGTCTGCAGGGGCGGATTTGCGCCCTGATGCTACTGATTTTGTCGCTGTTCAAGCGTCTTAAGGGCCTGTTCGGACTGATTCCGGCTGCTTGGCCCGAAAAACCCAACTCAGCGATCCCTTCGCTGCTTCCACCGGTGGGTACCACCTGAGCTCAGAAAATGTACTTCCACCACGGGCTGCTAGGGCGGCGAAATGCAAATCATCACCTGGATCGAGCCACCGGCCGTGATCCTCAACATCCTCTAGCATCTGAATCCGTGGGAGCCGCCACAACGTTCTCCCCCGCCCAAGATTCTGTTTAGGGAATGACCTCACCAGGCAGGGGCGGAGTGGTGGTGGGTGTCTTGCGGTGATGAGTAGCCCGCTCATAACCACTGGCTAGACGGATCAAAGTCGGTTCCGAAAAGGGTCGCCCTAAGAACTCCAGGGCAATCGGAAGTCCTGCCTGAGTGAAACCCGCCGGCGCCACTAGAGCGGGCAGTCCGGTCATCGAACTCAACGGGTTGTAGGCCGTTCTCCAAGTCCATCCCTCACCAATCTTGTTCGCAGGGAGAGTCTTGAAAGGATAGATCAGTGCATCCAATTCATGCTGATCCATCAGATCGATCATCATCTCCCTGACCACTTTTCGATTCTTCTGGTGGGCGGCGTATTCAGGATTCCGTGTCAGCGATCCGACTTGGTTCCGTTCCACCAATATGGGAGCTATCAGACCTGGATGTTTTTCAACGATCTCTCCCAGGGTTCTGAATATCGAATTGGGTCCGATCCGATCAAAATACAGATTGGTGCTGATTTTCTTCTCGAAGCTGGGTACCGAGGTAGCGGATATAACTGCAAAAAGATCCAGTCCTGTTGTGATGGGATCGATGACGATTGCCTTTCGCTCCCTGATGTCCGCAATTGCGGCTTCAATCAGGGCGGTCCCTTCCGCCTCCTGGGTGCTTGTAGAAAACAGATCACGCAGCACTCCGATTCGGGCCCCTCTCAAGCCATCAGGATCAATAAAGGAGGTGTAACCTTTCGAGGGGAGCTGTCCAATGCTGGCCTCGGTAAAAAGATCCTCAGGATCGAAGCCTGTGATAATGGAGAGCACTGCCGCCAGATCGAAGACGGAACGGGCCATGGGCCCAGCCCGATCCTGAGTGATCGCGATAGACAGCACGCCAGCCCGGCTCACCAGACCCTGGCTGGGAGCCAGGCCAAAAAGATTATTTTCAGAGGAAGGGTTGCGGATTGAGACACCGGTCTCCGTTCCCAGACCGGCGGCAGCAAAATAAGCTGCCACGGACACTCCGGTTCCACTGCTCGAACCTCCCGGTATGTAGCCAGGCTTATAAGGATTCTGCACCTGACCAGCCCGGGTGCTGGCTCCCCAATCAACCTTTCCGAACCAATCCTCCTGGTTGACTTTGGCCAGGATAATGGCTCCTGCCTTGCGTAACCTGTCGACCACGAAAGCATCTCGCCAGGGTTGGGACTTGGCCAAGGGCACAAATCCAGCAGAGGTGGGCATGTCATGGGTGTCGAAAAGGTCCTTCACCATCAACGGGATACCATGGAGAAGGCTCCTGGGACCCGAGCTTCGGCGCTCGGCATCCAGCGCCCGAGCCTTTTCCAACGCCCTCGGATTGAGGGTGATAACGGTGTTCAGACGGGGTCCAGCTTGATCATAGGCCTCGATTCGTCGCAGGTAGAGCTCAACCAGCCGCTCCGATGTCAGGATGCCGGCATCAAAGGCTGTATTGATATCCGCAATGGTTGCGGTTTCCAGGTTAAAGGTTTCAGCAAAAAGCAGGTGATCAGCGTGGATGACAAAGAAAGTCAGCAGGCCCATGAGAAGCCGCCCCAGGAACAGTGTAACGGGTTCGATTAGAGGAGAGTTTTTCATAAGAGGTGGCCTTCCCGAAACAAGCTTGTCCTACTCTGAATGAGTGATCAGGGATGGGGGTCTGATCGTGGTCTTCTGGGATCAGCCCTCAAATGTTCTGACTTCGAATCGTATCTGTCAGACTGAAACTTGTCAATCAGCCCTGCCTGAAGGGAGTGAAGGCCTCCATCCAAACGACTCCAACTCACCCAAACCAAACTAGAGCCAGATTTTGATTGCCTTTAACCCCCTGTAGTTTTAGCATTGAGTGCCATAGTCTTACACAGCGAAGAGGGCATCACGGTCGGCAACACCATGAGCCATTACAAAGTTCCTGGAAAAGATTGGGGTTCCACCGCTGGAGGGAGAAGGGGGAATCATCGAGCCGGTTTGGCCACCCGATGGTGACGAACCTTTCTAGGTGTAGTGGCAACGAGGGGATGGTGGTATCGATGCAAAACAAGGACAGAGGAGCTTTCTATGCGGCAACGAATTCCAAGAGTGATACGGGTGGTGTTTGTCGTTTCTCTGCTTCTGACCGCATTTCCGGTGACTGCTCAACCAGAGAGCAGCCGACGAGTAGACCTGAACATCAATGAAGGAACTTCCATGGCCATTGCCCTGTCGCCAGACGGCAGGACACTGGCCATGGATCTGCTGGGAGGCCTGTGGGCTGTTTCGGCGGCGGGTGGCTCTGCCCGTCGGATCACGGATGAGGTGAGTGACATCAGACAGCCGGCCTGGTTTCCGGACGGGAAGACGATCGCCTTCCAGTCCTATCGACACGGGTCCTGGGATATCTGGTCTGTCAGCACAGATGGAACGGGCCTCCGGCAGCAGACCTCGGGTCCTTTCGATGACCGAGAGCCTCACGTGTCACCTGACGGGCGGCAGTTGGCCTTCTCATCGGATCGCAGCGGGAGCTACGACATCTGGTTGCTAGCGCTCGAGACCGGTGAGCTCCAGCAGCTGACCCATACTTCAGAGAATGAGTACATGCCAGCCTGGTCGCCTGACGGCGCTGAGGTGGCTTTTGTTGCTGATCGTTCAGATTCTCCGGGGATCTGGGCCATGACGTTAGACGGCAGGGAGCGCCTTCTGGCCGAGTCGGCTGGCTCAGTCAACGCCCCCTCCTGGACTCCTGACGGTCGGCAGGTTCTGTTCAATGTCATCGCCAACAACCAGAGCCGGCTGGTGTTTGGAGGACGCCCCATCACTTCGGGTGAGGATGTCTTTCCCTTCCGAGCCCAGTGGATTTCACCCCAGGAGTTCTTTTACACAGCGGATGGCAAGATCAAAAGAAAGTCGATTCGCGGAGGGGACGTACAGACCCTTGAATTCACGGCCTCCCTGTCCCTTACGCGTGAAGCATTCAGGCGAAAGCGTAGAGACTTTGATTCCACCCAATCGAGGCCGGCTCTGGGCATCATGAAGCCGGTCATTTCCCCGGACGGCGCACGAGTGGCATTTGCGGCTCTGGGTGATCTCTGGGTGATGACCGTGGGTGGTCTTCCCCGCCGCCTGACAAACGATCGATTCGTGGAAACGGATCCGGCCTGGTCGCCAGACGGTGCTTATTTGGTCTTCTCCTCTGACCGCGCCGGCACCATGGATCTCTGGCTGCGCAACATGAGCAGTGGGCAGGAACGAGCGCTGACCAACCTGTCGGCAGCCGAAATGGGCGCTGCCTGGGCTCCGGACGGAGGTCGAATCGCCTTCCTGACCGACGCCGGAGAAGTTCACACCGTCGACGTGGAAAGTGGTGAGACTCAGAAAGTCCACGATGCTCTCTTTCGTCCCGGCCATCCCACCTGGTCACCCGACGGTCGCGTCATCGCGCTTTCGGCCCTGCGACGCTATTCGACGCGCTTCAGAGAAGGCACAAACCAGATCCTGGCCCTCTCCTTGGAGGATCTTTCGGAGCGATATTTTGTGCCGCTTCCCCACCGTTCCGTGGGAACCCGCGGGACAGACGGACCTGTGTGGTCTCCAGATGGAACCCAGATGGCTATGGTGATGGACGGGACTCTCTGGGTACAGCTCGTGAATCGCAGGGGAGAACCGATGGGACCGCCCCGTCAGCTGACCAGCGAACTTGCGGACTCACCGAGTTGGTCGGGAAATTCCAGAGAGATCCTTATCCACTCGAACGACCTCCTGAAGATCGTCTCGGTTGAAGACGGACAGATCCGCACTGTTCCACTGAATTTAACCTGGAGGCCCAGGATCCCGGAGGGCCGAATGGTGATTCACGCGGACCAGCTGTTCGATGGGAAGGAATCCAGCCTGCGTGGCGATGTGGACATTATCGTGGAGGGCAACCGCATACGAAGCATTGAGGACCATCGTCCGGACTTGCACGGAGAAAGGTTGATCGACGCTACCGGGCTAACCGTCATGCCGGGTCTCATGGAGACCCATACCCACATCAGGAAGTGGCCTGGGCAAATTTTTGGTCGAATTTGGCTGTCCTACGGCATCACAACGATTCGCCACCTGGGAGGGCCGCCCTACGAAGCCCTGGAAGATCGGGAGGCTTACGCTTCCGGCGTTCGACCGGGGCCACGGATCTTCATGGCCGGAAATACGTTTGACGGGCCACGCATCTACTACTCGGGAGGATTGCCTCTTCAGACCGGGGCCCAGGTTGAGATGGAACTCGAGCGGGCACGAATTCTAGGCTATGACTGGATCAAGACCTATGTCCGCCTTCCCGATCTGCTGCAGAAGCGCGTGGTAGAGTACGCCCACGATCACGGCATTGCTGTGAGTTCACACGAGCTCTATCCGGCCGTCTCCTATGGTACCGATGGGGTTGAGCATATCGGCGGCACCAGCCGGCGCGGATATTCTCCCAAGGTGACGGCGCTCGGCCACAGCTACCGGGATATGATCGACCTGGTCTCTGCTTCGGGAATGACGATTACTCCCACCGTCGGTGGGTTCGGACTTCTGTTGAAGGCTCGTCGGGATCCGAGCTTGCTGGATGATCCGCGTTTTCGCAGGTTGCTTCCAGCCTGGGTTGTGGACTCCGTCCGCAGCAGTGTGGAACGGATCCGGGACTCAGATGTGGAGATACGTGAAGCCCGGCTCAAGGCACAGGGGCAAACCGTTCTTGCTATTGTCCGCTCCGGCGGCCGAATCATTGCCGGGACCGACTCCGGGATCCATGGAATCAGTCTACACGCTGAGTTGGAACAGTACGTCGACAGTGGCTTGTCTCCTTTTCAGGCACTTCAATCCGCCACCATTTTCGCGGCGGAAGCCCTGGGCGCAGGCCAAGATCTAGGCAGCATCGAGGCCGGCAAACTGGCTGACATGGTGAACATTGAGGGCGATCCTCTGACAGATATCAGGAATGCACGCAAGGTGCGGTGGGTTGTGAAGAACGGTGAAGTGTTCGATCTGGCCACGTTGTTGAGTGGGCATTGAATCCAGGCTTGAGGAGGGGAGTCGTTGGAACACCTCGACCCGCATCGATGCTTGGTTCCCAGTGGAAAATCGGCCCGTTGCCTCACGTAAAAATCTATTCCAAAGGGTATTCGTTGCCTCACTAAGAATCTATCCGGAAGGGATTGCAAAAAGTGGTGGTAAAAAGCACCAACCAGAGGAGTGGCAACCCCTTGCCCAACACCCGCAGCCTGCAGCAAGAGAAAGATTTTCACATCCAGCCCGCTTCCCATCGTTTCTTCTGCTCAGGAGTCGGTTTGAGCAAAAGGCAATTCTGAAGCCAGCCGATCTGCCGTGCCAGCTGGGCCGGATTGAGCTTCTCATACTCTCGGGCCAGTTCCCGCTTGATCTTGTCCGCCACCTCAGGGGACTCGCAGATCCTCCGGTAGGGAGTTTTCGGCACATCATACTTTTTCCAGATCCGAGACCCTCGACGTTGCTTGGCCACCATCTTCATGACCGGCTTGAAAAAGTTGATCTGCAGTCGCAGCCGATCGTACAACTCGTTCACCAGCTCCTGTTCTCGCTCTCCCTCGTAGCGAGCATAACCCACGGCCCGCCGAACCACCGAATAGTTTTTCTGCTCCACATAAGGGTTGTCATTCTTGCGCGAGGGGCGGGTTCGGCTGAAGCTGATCTTTTCCTGCTCACAAAAACGAATCAAGTGCTTGTTGATGAACTCGCTGCCGTTGTCCGAAGCCATCCCCAGCCAAGGGAAGGGCGAGCGCTTCTGAAGCAGCTTCATCGCTTCCAGGACCCACACCTGGGCCTTATTGCGCACCGCTCGGACCTCTGTCCAGCCCGTGTACACGTCCGTCACATCCAGGGTTTGAAGGTAGTCCCCCCGACCCTGGCCTCCCTCATGGCCCACCAGGTCCACTTCCACAAAACCGGGGCGATCCTCCTGCCAGTCGGCGAAACGCTTGATCGGAATCTGGTGTTTGAGCAGCGTTCCCGGCTTGGTTCCGGATCGTCCTTTGAGACGGTGCTTGCACCTTTCGGGCTCCAGCAGCCGATCGATGGTGGCGGCGCTGATCTGCATCAACCGCTCATGGGTGCTGGCATCCACTTTCAGTTCCCCATGTCTTTGTAAAATGGGTACCACTTCCGGCAAAATCGCGACCAGACGTTTGCCACACAAATAGTCCAGTATCTCCCAGATCATCGTCAGCGCCTTTAGAACTTTCTGGTCGTATTTGCGGGCCCGCTCTCGCCGTACTCTCTTGCCGATATCCCCTACCGCCACCAGCTTGGGGCTCAACCGGGTCCGCTTGCCCTGGTGGCGAAGCAGATAGGCTCCATAGCAGCGGTTGTAGCCCGTCATTTGGGTAAACTCCGTCAACACTTCCCCCTTCACCTTCTTGCCCTTCTTCCGGTAGCGGGGGGCAAAACTTTTGATCAATACACGCTTTTCTGCCATCGTTAACCTCATTGGTGCCCTCCATTCCTTCATGGAGGACACTTCTATTCCCCTGCTCAGGGCCAGGCAATTTCGAATAGATTTTTTAATGAGGCAACGTATCCATTTCGAATAGATTTTTGATGAGGCAATTCGATCGCTTGCTTTCAGGACGAGAGAGGGGGTACCATTGTCGGCAGCGGAGATCCGAAATTCTGGCTTATAGAGTTCCGTTTACATTCAGCAAAACTCCTTTTTGGAGGGGAGGTCACAATGAGAGAAAAAGCCATTGCCTGGAAGCTTTTCCTTGTCCTGTTCCCGATCGTGTGGGTATGGGGGGGAACACAACAAAGTCTGGCACAGCAACGTCAACAGGTCGGCTATTCGGCCGATGAGCACCCGAAGGTCAGTTGCTCGCAGTTCATGGCGCCTAAGAGGAATGTCAAGGGTAAGATGGTGGGCCAGGAAGAGTGCCTGATGCAGGACCATGGCATTGTGGAGCCCAATCTTAAATATCACCGGGTGGACATGGGCATCACGGGCACCCTGTCGGGTTGGGTCGTTAAGCAGGGGGCGCGGCAGAATTACTTCACGTCGGGTCCGGATTTTACCTTTACCCAGTACGGAAATCCCCACAGCCCACGTTTCCACGGGATCCTGCGGTATGAAGCCGCGAAAGGGACCTCTCTAACTCTCACCTATCCGGAGAGCGGATGGAATGGGAAATTATACGTCCTGGTGCATGGACGCTCGGGGTCATTCCTGAGAGGAACCATGAGGCCGTGGGATGAGTATTTCGATTCCGAAAAGCCCTTTGATGCCAACAAATATGAGAAATCGATGCTGGCCAAGGGCTATGCGATCGCGAGAACCCGGCGGAATGCCGATGGCTTTATGATTGGAGACTATTCCGCAATTTTAGATGACGGCACAGTCTGGCCGGGCCAGAACATCAACATGGTCCCGGAACTGATTTTGGATGAGATCAGGATGGTGGGCAATCTTCTGAGAGAACGTTTGGGCCGGGAACCCACCCGAAATTACTGGTGGGGTCATTCGGCCGGCGCCTACTCGGGTTTGGCGCTCAATTACCTGATCCAATCCAACCCAGGCATCAATCAGGATGCGGATGGAAGGCAAACGGTTAGTGGATTCATCCTCGACGATCCGGGCGGCGGGCTGTTCCTTCCTGTTCTGGTGAAGAATGGTCAGGATGTCCTGTACCGCACACGGGAGTCCAAAGCGCAATTCGTCAAATCCTTTTCGATCGCTCATCAGGCCTACCCGCTCGTCTACTCCAACATTGTCCCCGGAGAGATGGACTTGAATAACATACCCGAAGGAGTTTCCCCGGTCGCTCTGAACAATAAGAGGAAAATGGCGAGGATCATGAAGGACAAAGGAATAGACAACTTCCGGATGTATGAAGTTCGCGGTGTCAGTCACAGCGGCGGAGAAAGTTTGGAGGATGGCAAGGATGGCGATGTCCAGATTCTGGATCTTTCTCGACTGATGGATGGGGTGATTGATCTTCTGGATAATTGGGTGGAGAGAGGGATCGAGCCACCTGCGACGAAATCTGACCATCCCAGCGCGGGCGCCAGCGTCTCCGCCATTGGTCTGCCGGAGACGGCCTGTCCGCTAGGCAGGTATTATCCCTTTCCTCAAACCCGCGGCACACGAGGTGCGGGCTCTACCGGTTTTGCGACCTATGATGGAACGACTCTGGAACCCTTGGATGGGCAGTTGATGTTTGTGGACATGAACGAGAACGGACGCCGGGACAAGAGTGAGACCGTCACGGAGGCGTGGCACCGGATAGGGCTGCTGAAAGCGGGCGAGACGTTCAGTCGGGCCAAGTACGTAGCCTGCGTCCAGAGCACTGCCGCAAAGCTGCGGAAGGAGAACTTGATCACCGAAAAAGTCGCCAGCCTGTACGTTGAGGATGCCCGGAAGGAAGCATTGCCAGCACCGTAAGCCCTGGAATTTCTGTCGCCATTTCCGCCCGGAAGCAGTCGCTAAAGGTCGGTTCCCATGGGATTGGACTACCCGCAGGAGAGAGCATGAGCCGTCATACTTTTTTGAAATCGATTCTCTTTGGCCTCTTGATGATCATGACTGGGCTGGTTTTCGCCAGCAGTACTGCCCTCGCTCAATCTGAGAGCGCAGAATCGGACAACTTCACGCAACTGAATCTTGGGTCTGATATACAAACTCCAGGGGCGGAAGCTTTTGTGGCATTGAGTCTGGATGCTCTTGCGGGAGTCTCGGTGGGAACTTTGGCCAGCGAAATCACCTTTCCCAACCAGGACCTGTCCTTTCTAGAGGCACGACGAGGACTTGCCGCTGAGGCAGCGGGCGCCGATATCAGTGCCGTGGTCAAGGCGGACCCTGCTGATGCTGCTCATTCCATTCTGCGTCTGACAGTGACAACCAAGGGGGAGAATAGAATTCCCAACGGAATCGTGGCAGACCTGGCTTTCATGATCTCGGAGGAAGCGACCCTAGGGACGATCCAGCTGGAAAACAAACCCAGTGCTATGACCAATGGCGATCCTGTTCAGCCGATAGAGTCACTTACCGGCACTGACGGCAGCGTCGAGGTCAGCGAGACCCCTCCCGTCTTCGTCTGCTTCTTCTACATGCATTAAAGAATCAAGAACAGACATGTCAATCAGGCAATGGCTGCTCAGTGCCGGACTTGATCGTTTTTAATGGCAAGATCGTCCCTCTTGACGAAAACAGCTGGAGAAATGATCCATGGGCCGGGCCCGTGACAGCCCCTCGCTTATTCCTCTTCGAATCCCTCCACTGCAATGCCCCTGATGTGGGCCGCCTTCTTGCTAATGGCACCCACCGGTTCATAGTCTGGAGAGGTCGAGAACTTGTGAATTTGCTCCATCGATGGGAACTCTAGAACGACCATACGCTCAGGCTGCCACTGACCGGACAGAGTTGTGCTTTTCCCTCCCCGGACGATGTATCGGCCACCATATTTCTCGACGATTGGAGGCACCCTCTTCACATACTTCGCATAGGCACTCGCGTCCTTAACCTCGATGTCCAGAATCATATAGGCTGCCATCCCCGGTTCCTCCCAAAGCTGTTTCGTGACGATCGTATTCAAGGGCAATCTTCTGTGTCGCCGACCGAAGCAGCTTATCACTCCAGCCCGGATTATGGATAGGTTCCCGTCACGAAGAGTTCGGGGAGTGCGGGGACAGGCCCAAAATCCTCCCAGAGTTCGGGGCTTGTCCCCGCACTTCCCCCTAAAACTGCTTGACTTTCCAAGACATCTGCAGTCACCATGGAGCAACCATTGCCACAATAGTTAAAGACTAAGGTGACGAGCATGGAGCCGGGCGCTATAGAGCATGCCGCCCAACATATGCTGAATCAGAGAACCTGTTGTATTGAGTGTTCCAACCGAGGAGAAAGCAATGAATAAGCACTCTGTTTGGATTGCAGCGCTGGTGGTGGCTAGGTGTATGAGCCTGGGCTTAGCCCAGGAGACCGCCCACATCATTTTCTACAACGGGAAGGTTCTGACCGTGGATCCGAATTCCCGCATCGCTCAGGCCGTGGCGGTTCGAGGGAATCGAATTGCAGCCGTGGGGACGAACGACGAGGTGCTCAGACTGGCCGGGTCCAACACTCTCAGGATCGACCTGAAAGGGAAGACGATGACCCCGGGGCTGATCAATACCCATGTGCATATGGAATCGCTGGGTAATTACAGGAGTGAAGTGTCTCCCACCCAGAGCAGGAAATTCCCTGTCAACATGAGAGCTGTGCGAACCAAAGACGACCTGGTCAAGCAGATCAGCGACATTATTACTGCCTTTAATATCCCGCCGGGTGAGTGGCTCTTTTTCCCCACCAATCCAAGGGGAGATCAGGCCAAAATCATCTTTGACGACATGAACGCGACGGAACTGGACAGGGCTGCGCCCAACAACCCGATCATCATGTCGGTGGGGATGCCGGAGAGAAACATCAATATGGCCAGCGGCAATGCCATTCGAGAGCTGTGGCGCAAGTACGGCGACTTCCTGGAAACCTATGGGCGTTACTGGATCGACGCTTCGGGGAAGCCGAGTGGCGTTCTGGAGGCTCCCGCCAGCCGTCTCCCCTGGGAGGACGAGGAGTTTGGACTGGGTCCGAAACCGGAAGGCGTGGCTCCCCACTTCAGAAGGATTCTCGTCGAGAATTACTCGTCGATAGGTGTGACCACACTCTCAGCGGGACTGAACACCTGGACGGTGAGAGTCTATCAGTGGCTGGACTCGCGAGGCGAAATGCCGCTGCGATATGGCTACGGGGCCATGGAGGCCTTTCATCCGGGTGCGGATCTGAAGGAGTTCAAGCTGGGTGACGGCACCGAAAATGTTTTTATCGCTTCGATGAGTCCTCGGGCGGTGGACGGGGCGGGCGCCAGAATGTGTATTGCGCTGCCCAGAGATGCCCAGGCGGTGGGAGAGCTGGAAGGAGACGGGGCACAGTGGTTATCTTCTACCGCCCAGTGGTTCCCTCGGGGCCAGTGCAGCCTGGACATCGAGTACAGCGGAGGAGAGCGGGGAGCCCGGATCAAGGGCAACTACTTTCTGGAGTGGTACAGCCAGGTTGCCGCGAACGGTCTGAGAGCGGCCAATTTTCACATCTCCGGAGATGATTCCCACGCACGTTTTATCAGCCACCTGGAGCGGATCGACCAGGCCAACCCGGGAGCGGTCAAGGGTTGGGCCATGGACCATTGCGATTTGATCGATCCCCAGGACATACCCCGGGCGGGAAAGCTCGGCCTGATGTGGAGCTGTGATGCCGGGAGAATCGTGCAGGACTCCCTAGTGGCAGCCTATGGCGAGGACGTTAAGAACAGGTATACGGTAGCGACCAGGCGTATGCTCGATGCCGGCATCAATGTCTCGCTGGAAGGAGAGTGGGACGGGATCGAAACTCTCGTTACGCGCAAGGACAATCAAGGCAGGGTCTGGGGGGCCGATCAGAAGGTGGACCGGGCGACGGCGCTGAGAATCGCCACCCGAAACGGAGCCAATTACATCCTGAAAGGGGACGATCTCGGTTCCATCGAGCCGGGCAAGTTGGCAGACTTGCTCATTCTGGATCGCGATTACATGACCATGCCCGAGGACGAGATTGCGGAAATGCGACCCCTGATGACCATGAAAGGGGGCCAGTTCATCTTTCTGCGCACCGACTTTGCCAACCAATACAACCTGCGGCCCGCCGGTGCCGAGATCAGCACCCATGAAGAATTGCTGGCCCGGCGCCCGCGCAGCTTTGGTGAGGATTAGACTTTAGGTCCCAACGGACCTTGAAAATCAACATTCCGCCCCTAGGGGGCACAGCCAGGGAGGAAGCAATGCATAAGCACCATGTCTGGGCAGCGCTGGTGACGGTTGCTGCAAGCATGAGTCTGGGTTTTGCGCAGCAGGCGGCGGACACCATTCTGTACAACGGGAAAATCCTAACCGTGGATTCCAACTTCCGCATAGCCCAAGCCGTGGCCATCAGCGGAGACCAGATTACAGGAGTGGGTACAAGCGACGAGATCCTGAGGCTTGCCGGCCCGAACACTCGCAAAATCGACCTGAAAGGCAAGACGGTGACTCCAGGGTTGATCAATACCCACGTGCATCAGGAAAACCTGGGAGGTTATCTTTCGGAAATACCTATTTCCAAGCGCAGGGAATTTCCGTTGAACTTCCGAATGGTCAAGAATAAGGATGACGTCATCAGGCAGATACAGGATATCATTTCTGCCGCTAGGATCCCTGCCGGCCAGTGGCTCTATTTCCCGGCCGACCCCCAGGGCAATGCTCACGCCAAGGTGATTTTTGATGAATTGAACGCAGCGGAACTGGACAAGGCGGCCCCCAACAATCCCATCGTCTTCGGTGTGGGCATGCCGAAGATGAACATCCACATGGAAAGCGGCAAGGCGTTGGAACTGTTGTTTGCCAGGTACGGGGATTTCCTGAGAAAGTACGGTCGTTACTGGGTGGACGCTTCGGGGAAGCCCAGCGGTGTTCTGGAGGTTCCAGCCAGCCGTATTGTTTGGACGGATGCCGAATTCGCGCCTGATGAAGCGCCTGAAGAGGCGGGTCCGTTGCTCAGGAAACTTGTCGAGGAGAACTACGTTTCATTGGGAGTGACCACCCTTTCCGGGGGTTTGAATCCTGGAACAGTGCGAGCTTATCAGTGGCTGGACTCGCGAGGCGAGTTGCCGATCCGATACGGCTACGGGTTGATGACGGCATTTGGTCCGAACGCAGACAAGGAAAAGCAAAGGGTGGGCGAGGGTACCGACCAGATGTGGATCACTGCGATGAGTGCGCGGGCAGTCGACGGGGCCGGCGGCAGGATGTGTATTTCGCTGGATAGGGACTCGGAGGCAATAGCCGCTGCTGAAGGAGCAGGGGGTTCGCTGATGGGGCTTTCGGCTGCCGCCGAATGGTTTCCGCGCGGCCAGTGCAGCCTGGACATTGAGTATAACGGAGGCACCCGTGGGGCCCGCATCGAGGGCAACTATTTCAGGGACTGGTACAATCAGGTGGCTCTCGACGGATCACGAGCGGGTAATCATCACGTCTCCGGGAATGATTCTTACAATCGGGTGGTTTCGATCTGGGAGAGGATTGACGCCGCCAATCCGGGAGCCGTCAAGGGCTGGACCCTGGATCACTGCACCCTGATCGATCCGGAACTGATTCCACGGGTGGCAAAGCTCGGAGTGATGTGGAGTTGTGAGCCGCTGGGTGAAGGAAACCGGCCTGCCTATATGGCCGGGGCATTTGGCGAAGATACGATCCAAAAATATGTGGCCCCCATCAAGACGATGCTGGACAATGGCATCAATGTTTCCTTGGAAGGAGCGTGGGAGGAGATTGAACTCCTGATCACGCGAAAGAACGAGGGCAAGGTGTGGGGGCCGGATCAGCGGGTGGACCGCAGGACGGCCCTGAGGATCGCTACCCAGAACGGGGCCAATAACGTCCTGAAAGGAGACCAGCTGGGTTCGATCGAGCCAGGTAAATTGGCGGACCTGGTGGTGATTGATCGCGACTACCTGAGCACTCCGGAGGAGGACATCTCAGAGATCCGATCCCTTCTCACCATGGTGGGAGGCAGGCTCGTCTTCCTACACACTGACTTTGCCAGCGAGCACAACCTGAGGCCGGCCGGTGCGGTTATCAGTACCTATGAGGATCTGCGGGAGCGACGGCCCAGGTCTCAGAACAATTAAAGGGTCGCTCATGATCGGCTCCAATGGAGACCGGACCCGGAACTGAAAAGCCCAGGGTGAGGGACCACAAAGTTACCAAGGAAGCAAAAAGGCAAGGAGGAAACAATGTATAAGCACTCTGTTTGGATCGTAGCGCTGGTGCTGGCTGCATGCATGAATCTGGGTTTGGCCCAGGAGACCGCGCACATCATTTTCTACAACGGGAAAATTCTGACCGTGGATTCGAATTTCCGCACCGCCCAAGCCGTGGCGGTTCGAGGCAACCGAATTGCAGCCGTGGGCACCAACGACGAGGTGCTCCGACTGGCCGGGGCCAATACCCTGAGGATTGACTTGAAGGGAAGGACGGTGACCCCGGGGCTCATCAATACCCACGTGCATCTGGAGTCGCCCGGTTCATATGCCGCCGAACTGTCCTCTCCCCAGCGCAATCAGTATCCTCTGAACTTCACGAACGTCAGCACCACCGATGACGTCGTCAAGCAGATCAAAGACATTATCGCGGCCTTCGATTTCAAGCCGGGTCAGTGGATTTTTTTTCCCACTAACCCCAGGGGACGTCACGCCAAACTGCTCTACGACGAACTGAATGCCTCGGTACTGGATGAGGCTGCACCCAACAACCCCATCGTGCTGTCCATTGGAGTTCCGCAGCACAACGTCGCGCTGGTCAGCGGGGTCGCCGTTAAGGAGCTGTGGCGCAAATATGGAGACTTTATTGAAACCTATGGACGCTACTGGCTCGACGCATACGGCAGGCCGGATGGTCATGTAGAGGCTCCGACCAGCCGTATCATTTGGGAAGATGAAGAGTTTGGGCTGGGTCCCGCGCCTGAGCATGTGGCCCCGCTGTACCGGAAGATTCTCGAGGAATACTCGGCGCAGGGTGTCACCGGGCTTTCAGGGGGTCTACATACTTCCACGGTGCGAGCCTATCAGTGGCTCGACGCCCGAGGGCGGATGCCTCTCAGATATGGCTACGGGGTCCTGAGAGCGTTTGTTCCCGTTCAAGGTTCGGAGATGTCACAGTACAAGCTGGGCGACGGTACCGATAACGTCTTCATCACCTCGGTGAGTTCGCGGGCCGTGGACGGAGCGGGCGCCAGAATGTGTATCAGCCTGGAAAGAAATTCCGAGGCGGTAGCCGCTGCCACCGCTGCCGCAGGACAGGAAGCTTCGTTGATGGGACTGTCTTCCGTTTCCGAGTGGTGGCCGCGTGGCCAGTGCGCCCTGGATATCGAGTACGGGGGGGCCAGCAAGGGAGCCCGGGTCAAAGCCAATTATTTCATGGAGTTCTACAACAAGGTTTCCCAGAACGGTCTGCGATCCGCCAATGTTCACGTCTCCGGGAATGATTCCCACGCCCGGATGATCTCAGAGTTTGAGCGGATTGACCGGATCAGTCCGGGAGCAGTCAAAGGCTGGGGTATGGATCATTGCAATTTGATCGATCCGCGCGACATTCCCCGGGCGGCAAGACTCGGACTGATGTGGAGCTGCAGCCCCGGAAACGCTATCTCGGGCCAGGTCCTCCAAGCCTTTGGCCCAGAGATTCTCAACACCTACGCGGCTCCCATCAAGAGCATGGTTGACGCCGGCATCAACGTCTCTCTGGAAGGAGAAGGGGCCGGCAGTTTCTGGGGCGCTGTGGAATTGGCCATCACGCGAAAGGACGAGGAAGACAAGGTCTGGGGACCCGATGAACGGGTGGACCGGAGCACCGCCCTGAGGATCGCCACTCAGAACGGGGCCAATTATATGTTGAAGGGGGACCAGCTGGGCTCCATCGAGCCCGGCAAGTTCGCGGATCTGGTGGTCCTCGATCACGACTACATGAGCATCCCGGAGGAGGATATTTCAGAGATCCGATCCTTGCTGACCCTTTTGGGAGGCAAGTTCATTTTCCTGCACAACGACTTTGCCAGGGAATATAACCTGAGACCGGTAGGTGCCGTGATCAGCACGCTTGAGGAATTGGAGAACCGTCGCCCGCGGAGCTTTGGCGGGGGAAACTAGAAGCTCTCCCTCCTCGTTCATGTTGCTGTTCGTGGCCCTGGGCCGGGCCAAAGGCTCGGGAAAAACGAAACGTACTGCCCTCCAGAGGGTACTGCACAAGGAGGAAACTATGCATAAGCACTCTGTTTGGATTTCAGCACTGGTGGTGGCGGCATGTATGAGCCTGGGCTTAGCCCAGCAGACCGCCCACATCATTTTCTACAACGGGGAGATTCTGACCGTGAATTCCAACTTCAGCACCGCTCAAGCCGTGGCGGTTCGAGGTAATCGAATTACAGCCGTGGGGACTAACGACGAGGTGCTCAGACTGGCCGGGTCCAATACCCTCAGGATCGACCTGAAAGGAAGGACGATGACCCCGGGGCTGATCAATACCCACGTGCACTTGGAAGGCTTGGGAAGTTATCTTTCGGAGATCCCTATCTCCAGGCGCACGGAATTTCCTGTGAACTTCCGACTTGTCAAGAGCAAGGAGGACGTGATCAGGCAGATTCAGGATATCATTGCGGCCGCTAAGGTCCCGGTGGGCAAGTGGCTTTATTTCTCCACCAATCCACAGGGGCCGAGCCACGCCCGGCTGATTTTCAACGAGTTAAACGCGTCGGAACTGGACAGGGCGGCCCCGAACAATCCGATCATTCTCAGCGTGGGGATGCCCAAGACAAACATCCACATGGCCAGCGGCAAGGCGATTGCGCTGGTGCGGCGCAAGTACCCCGGTTTTATGGAAAAGTACGGACGTTACTGGGTTGACGCGATGGGAAATCCAAGAGGTGTAGTGGAGTCCCCGTCGAGCCAAATCGCTTGGGAAGACGACGAGTTTGCGCTTTTTCCAGCGCCTGAAGATGCAGGTCCCCTGTACAAGAAGCTTCTGGAGGAGAACTACTCGTCATTGGGTGTGACAACGATTTCCGGGGGTATGAACACTGGAGTCATCCGAGCTTATCAGTGGCTGGGCTCGCGAGGCGAGCTCCCGGTCCGATATGGCTATGGGGCAATGGCAGCATTTAGTCCAGACGCGGACATCAGTCGGTTCCGGGTCGGTGAGGGCACGGATGATGTGTGGATTACTTCAGTGACGGCGCGGGCAGTCGATGGGGCCGGCGGTAGAATGTGTATTTCGCTGGAGAGAGACTCTGAGGCAGTAGCCGCTGGTGAAGGAGGGGAAGGGTCCTTGATGGGGCTCGGTGTTTCTCCCGAGTGGTTTCCGCGCGGCCAGTGCAACTTGGACATCGAGTATGCTGGAAGTACCCGCGGAGCCCCCCTTCAGGCCAACTATTTCAGAGAATGGTACAACAGGGTGGGACAAAGCGGATCACGGGCTGCTAATCATCACGTCTCCGGGAACGATTCTTACGATCGGGTGGTTTCGATCTGGGAAAGGATCGACGCCGCCAATCCGGGGGCCGTCAAGGGTTGGGCCCTGGACCACTGCACTCTGATCGATCCGCAGCTGATTCCACGAGTGGCAAAGCTCGGAGTCATGTGGAGCTGCGAGCCGCTGGGCGAAGGAAACCGGCCTGCCTATATGGCCACGGCATTCGGCGAAGATACGATTCAGAAATATGTGGCTCCCATCAAGACGATGCTCGACAATGGCATCAATGTGTCTTTGGAAGGATCGTGGAGAGAGATCGAACTCCTGATCACGCGGAAGGACGGAGGCAGGGTGTGGGGGCCGGATCAGCGGTTGGACCGGAGGACGGCCCTGAGGATTGCCACCCAGAACGGGGCCAACTATGTCCTGAAGGGGGATACGCTGGGTTCGATCGAGCCGGGCAAAATGGCGGACCTGGTGGTGATTGATCGCGATTACATGAGCCTTCCGGAGGAAGACATCTCAGAGATCCGACCCCTGCTAACGATGATGGGGGGTAGGTTCGTCTTCCTGCACACGGACTTCGCCGACGAACACAGCCTGAGGCCGGCCGGAGCGGCCATCAGCACCTATGAGGACCTGCAGGCGCGCCGACCCAGGTCTCAGAGCAATTAAAAGGCCGCTCATTATCGGCTCCATTAGAGACCGCCACGGCCTGAGCGATGCGGGAACTCGGATCCCTCTTGTCTGGATGACTGCAGGTGCTCCCTCCTGTGATCGTGAGCCTAATTGGCTGAGCGACGACTCCGCAATTCCTCGTAAGTGCTGATGACGGCATCCTCTGGTCTCAGATTGTATTCAGTGGCAAAGTCGGTGCGCAGGAAGATGAACTTGCCGCCCATCATGGTCATCAGCGCCTGGATTTCTGAAATTTCCTCCACCGGAACGGTACTGTAGTCACGGTCCAGGACGAGTAGGTCCGCGAACTTTCCTTGCTCGATCGAGCCGAGCTCGTCTCCTTTGAGGACGTAATTGGCCCCGTTCTGAGTGGCGAGCCTCAGGGCCGTTGCCCGGTCCACCCGCTCATCGGCTCCCCAGACCTTGCCTTGCCTGTCCTTTCGCGTGATCAACTGCTGAATGGTGCCCCAGAAGTTGTCGCTGCCTTCCAGGGAAACGTTGACGCCGGCGTCGATCATGGACTTAATCGGGGACCAATAGGTATGGGCAACCTGTTCGCCAAAGGCCTCAGCCACCTCTCCCAAGCCGCCGGCGCCGGGGGGGGCGCAGCTCCACATCAGTCCCAGCTTTGCCGCCCGCGCAATGTTGTTGGGATCGATTAACCTGCAATGGTCCATGGCCCAGTCTTTGACAGCTCCGGGCTTGACCCGGTCGATACGCTCATAGGCCGAAATCAGGCGGGAGTGGGAGTCATCCCCGGCGACGTGAACATTGGCGGTTCGCAGACCGGCGTCGGCAAGCTGGTTGTAAAAGTCCATGAAGTAGTTGGCCTTGATGCGGGCTCCATTCGTGCCTCCGCCATACTCAATGTCCAAACTGCACTGGCCGCGAGGCCACCACTCGGAGGACGCCGAAAGGGCTGTCACCGAAGCTTCTTCGCCTTCGGCCACTGTCGAGGTGTCTCTCTCGAGTGCGGTGCACATTCTGGAGCCCGACCCGTCGACTGCCCGGGCACTGATCGAAGTGATGAAGACCGTGTCGCTGCCGGCGCCCATCTTGAAGGGCGTCACATCCGCACCTGGGATGCCAAAGGTTGACATCACCCCATAGCCATATCTCACCGGCATCTGGCCGCGGGCGTCGAGCCACTGGTAGGCCCGTACCGTGGAAGTATGCAGAGCTCCTGAAATTGTCGTGATACCCGAGGCCGCGAATTCCTCGAGAAGCTTCCTGTACACCTCGGCCACGTCTTCCGGAACGGGAGGCGGCAAAAAGTCCTCATCCTCAAGCAGGATACGCACGGCTGGAGGCTCCAAATGGCCCGTCGGCCGGCCACTGGAGTCGATCCAGTAACGCCCGTAGGTTTCGATGAAATCTCCGTGCTTGCCCCACAGCGCTTGGATGCCCTTACTGTTCACCAACATCCCGTTCACGTACGGTATCCCTATGGAAAGAGCGATGGGGTTGTCGGGAGCCGCCTTGTCCAGCTCCCATCGGTTCAGGTCGTTAAAGAGTATCTGAGCGTGAGCAGGACCGCTCGGGTCGCTGGGGAAGAAGAGCCACTGGCCCGGCTCGAACCCGAAGGCCGCAATAATGTCTCGGATCTGCTTGAGAACGTCATCCTTGGTTTTCACCGCTCTAAAGCTCAGAGCATATCGCTTGAGCTTGGCGGCGGGCAGCCCGCGGGCATAGCTCCTGGGCCCATCCAAATGCTGCTCTTCTATATGCTCGTGGGTATTGATCAGCCCGGGGGTCACCGTCTTTCCCTTCAAATCAATTCTGAGCGTATTGGGGCCGGCAAGTCTGAGCACTTCATCGGTCCTGCCCACGGCGGCAATCTTGCCGTCGAGGACGGCAACGGCTTCCGCAACACTGAAGTTTCGGTCCACGGTCAGAATTTTCCCATTGTAAAAGACGGTGTCGGCCGGCCCCTGGGCAAAAGCAAAATGGACACTCCCGAAAATGTAGAAATTTACCAGCAAGAAACTTCTCAGAGGCATAACTCCCCCCTTTTTCAGAAAGAACCGAAGCTGTAACTTACTATAAGGTGAATAGGTGGAAGGTACTCCGTCGACCCCACCATGTCAAGAGTTTTCAAGAGAGCTCCGTCCTGTTCCAGAGGCAATAGGGGAGGGGACGCAAAAAGGAGGCGGGGAAGCTTTTTCTGGGAGCGAGTGGTGACCGTATGACCGTGTTACTTGCTCAGGACGGCGACAGCTCCTGTGTGGCTCGTAATGACTGGGGTCTGTTTTGCTTTCTTGAGCGTCCAGTGGGGCAAGAATACGGGAGAAATACTATTGTCGGGAAGGACATCAAGTCGTCCTTCACTGCATTAATGCATGTAGAAAAAACAGGCAAACAGGGCCGGGCCTTCTGAGTTCACCGTGATGATCCCCTTGAGACTCTTCACATCTTCCAGCTGGACCGGGGAGGGTCCCGCCGACCAGGCCTGGGAAACGTTTGTCAAATACACAGTTTGTTCGGGAACACCTTCTCGGATCCGAATAATGAGCCTGGCTAACTCTCCTGGAGGAAGAGAGGTGCCGCCGTCGCTCTTGATTTCGACAGTTACAGGCCGGCGCTCTCCTTCCTCTGCTCCCAGAGTGTGGGTAACGATGGCTTTTCCTTGATCAGCCGCGCTTCCCACTTGCACCGCTTGGAGTTCCAAAAAAGCACTGGGGAGCTCCACTTCAGCCAGGATTCTACCTACTGCCTGATCCTTTGCAGCCTTCAACACAAGCGGAACAGCCACTTCCTCTCCAGGGGCCGCAGTGACGATTGGCAACTCGACGGCAATACTTTTCTGAGCCGCCTGGGCCAATCCCACAGAGACCAACCCTAAGCTGGTCGCTATGAGAGCGGTCCAGGTCATAAATCCACTATGCACACTGAATAATTTGGGAATGTTCGAACTCCTCTCATCTCTTGAGGAACGACATCGCATCACTCTGAGGTTGTTGCCGCATCATACACAACTTTCCCTGCCATCACTGTAAACAATGTCTTGATTTCCGAAAGATCCTCATCGGGGATCGATGGATCCAAGGGATTTCGGTCCAAAACGGCCAAGTCTGCCCACTTTCCTTCTTCTATCGATCCTAGTTCCTTCTCTCGCCCCACATAGATGGCACCGTTACGGGTCATCATCCGAAGCGCTGTCTTGCGATCAATCGCTTCCTGGGGCCCGACCACAACTCCGCTCTGGATTCTTCGGGTCACCATGGTCTCCATTCCCCACATAGGGCTCTCAGACCCTTCGCCTTCCCAGGATACCAGCACCCCGGCGTCAATCAGACTCTTGACCGGCTGCATGAATCTGTCCACCACCTCCTTTCCAAGAACCTCCGTTGTGAGTCCCGTTCGAGTTCCCGAGAACATCCCCGGTCCGATGCTGAAGATCATCCCTATCTCGGCCGCCTTACGAATCACGTTGGGATTGAACATCTGGCTGTGATCCAAACCAAAGGGAGCGGATAAAGGTCTTTCCTTAGCGGCTTCCATGAAGGTGTCTATTGCGATCTCTAACCCTTTATCTCCATAGGTGTGGATTCCCGATGTTCGATATCCGTGACGATTTAAAACCATGACCGTCTCTTTAGTGGGATCGCCCTCGAGATCCCAAAAACACATCCCCTGTGGGTACATGTCTCCATCCAGGACTTTCTGCTTGTCCCACATGGAGCAAAGCATACCCCCCCGGTTAGGAGCCACGTCCGGTATCGCCACCGATATGCCCGTGAGCCACACCATGTCGGTACCATACCACTGCGGGGTTCCCAGGGTCCGTTTGACATCCCTCTCAAACAGGGGATTCCATCGCCCGATCTCATGGGCATAACCGAGGCGTACCGGCATCTCTCCCTTCATATCGATCAGCTTAAAAGCCCGAATCTCATTGGCGTTCAGCCGGCTGTTAAAAGTGGTCACTCCTTGCCGGGGGAATTGCGCCGCCAATTGTTTCTGGTACACCGTTGCCAGAACATCATCGGGCAGCTGTGGCATCAGCTCAATCTGGACAATGTAAAAGGGACTGCCAAATACCTTCCCATTCGGCCTCCCTTGATCATCTTCGTAGACCCCAGGCAGGGGAGGGTAAGAGCTCAACAGAATGTCGAGAGCCTTTGAGTTCAGGACGGCGTACCAGTTTCCTACAAAAATCGCGACAGGTTTCTCCGTAGTAGCCTTATCCAGATCATCTCGGGTTAGGCCTAAAATGACGGGGTTGTCCACCTCGCCCCCTGAAAGGCCCACCCACTCGGTATTCGCCCTGTCGGCAATCTCCTTGACAAACCCTATGACCGTCTCCTTGTCTTTGTACATCTCTTGTGTGATGCGCGTGCCGGCGGCAATCTCCTGGTATTCAGGCGGAACATCCTCCCAGAAATTCCTGACAGCCGACCTATTCGGGTGAATGTGAGTGTCGATGATTCCCGGTATGAGCGTGTGTCGCCCCTCCAGATCGAACCTCCTGGTCTGGGGGCCGGCCAGCCTTAATATCCTCTCTGTCGTCCCCACGGCTAAGATCTCACCGTCACGCACCGCCACGGCTTCTGCCATCCGATCCTGATCATCCATCGTTATCACCGGGCCATTGTAGATCACGATATCGGCATATCGGATCAGCTCCTCAGGAATATTCTGAGACCAACCCAGCTTCAGAGAACACAGCGAAAACCCCACAAAAAGCATCCCTGTAACCCATTTCCTGGTCATGAAAACCTCCCTTTTCAGTTTAAACTTGTCTGCTGCGTCACTTGACTGTAGATTAAATCTCAGGCGAGAGACGTGCAAGATTGCTCATTCCCCCGTATAGGCGCAATTATACGCGGCGGAAGTCAAAGAGTCCAAATTTTTGGCGAGCACAGGTACAGGGAGTGCAGAAAGTGCAGGCTCGCTTTTCGTGCTCGAGTGTCAGTGTCTCCCTTCGGTACTAACGGTGAGTCCCTTCCAATCGGCCTGGCCAGAGCACAAGAGCTGAAAGTGAGGGGCGGCCGCTTCAAGTTCACCCTTACTCAACAGCCCACATTCAAGCCAATTAAACAGATTCCGTAGTCACGCTTCCAGTCGAAAATGAACCCTGGCCTCCCGGGCGGCCAGGCCGCACCTTCGCCTTGACACTGACCAGAGGGAGGTGGGAAAATGGCTCGATTTTCCCAGAGCTAAGTGGTGCTTAGAAGAGGGCCATTATTTTTTCCTCTCTATTCGCTCGCTTGTTCAATTGTCATTTCAAACATGAGGTAACCTGGCTTTGAAACACTTCGCCATTACCCTATTCCTGATCGTTCTTTCGCCGCTGTGGTCCATGGCTCAGCAAGACTCGTCTGTCGGCCGGCAGCACGGCAGCAGCGAGCTCAAAATTCTCCAAATCCAGGAAGCTCCCGTCTTGGATGGACGACTGGATGAAGGGGTGTGGCAGGATGTGGCTGTGGCGGGGGAATTCGCCCAAAGGGACCCCGACGAAGGCATGCCGGCAACTGAGAAGACCGAAGTGCGTGCCCTTTACGACAAAGACAACCTGTATTTTGGGGTCAGGTGCTTTGACAGCCGGCCGGGCGGGATTCTGGCCACGGAACTGAGACGGGATAATGACTTCGGAAATGATGATAGCTTTACCATCATCCTCGACACCTTTCATGACCACCGAAATGCTTTCTTGTTCAAAATTAACCCTAAGGGGACGCAATACGATGCGCTGGTCACAGACGAGGGAAGAGACCTTAACGACGACTGGGATGAGAAATGGGAGGTCGAGACCCAAGTGGATGAAGAAGGTTGGTCCGCTGAGATCAAGATTCCCCTGAGGACCATCCGCTTTGCATCCTCCAGTACGAGCTTTGGAGTTGATTTTGAGCGTGTTATTCGCCGCAAGAATGAGTTCAGCTACTGGAACAACTATGATCGGGATTTCAGCTTTCAGCAACTTTCTCAAGCCGGGCATTTAGTGGGACTGGTGGAAGTCGAAGCAGCATTACGACTTCGAGTTAAGCCTTACATCAACACTCGGGTGGTAACCCAGGGAGCCGAGGAGCGCAACACCAGTTTACTGGGAGACGTGGGCCTGGAAGACCTCAAGTATTCGGTCACATCAGGGCTCACACTGGATCTGACAGTCAACACAGATTTTGCTGAAACGGAAGTCGACAATCAGGTGATTAATTTCGACCGATTTCCTGTCTTCTTTCCCGAGAAGAGGGAGTTTTTTCTGGAAGGCGCGGGCATCTTCGGGGTCAATGCACTTCGCTTCGGCAGAGCACCGGACATTGAAATTTTCCACAGTCGTCAGATCGGTCTTTCCGAGTCGGGGGAGGCCATCCCAATTTTGGCGGGCGCTAAATTAACGGGCAAATTTGGAGACAAATTCACACTGGGAGTACTCAACGCTCAAACAGATGATTTCCAAGGCCGACCCGGAGACAATTTCGGTGTCGTTCGCCTGAAACGGGATCTTTTCTCCCGCTCTTCATTGGGATTCTATTTAACCAGCCGGCAGGCGGAAGGAGGAGATTTCAATCGAGTGGTGGGGGTGGATCAGAACCTGGTTTTCTTCCAGCACCTGAAGGTGGTGGGCATGTTGGCCAAGACCTTCGCCGCCGGAGTTGACGATCGACAGTGGATGGGAGCGATAGAAACGACCTGGCAGGACGACTTCCTCACCGCGGCTTTCACCCATTTTGTGGTCGAGGAGAATTTTGATCCGCAACTGGGCTTCCTAAAACGAGAGAATGTTCGGAACTATGGTTATCGTATTACGCTCTCACCTCGGCCAGACAATGACCGAATCAGGCAGTTCAACTCGGGGGTCCATTTCGAGCATTTCCGAGGGGCTGATGACAATGAGCTGGTCACCGAAGTCTATCACTTGGACAACTCCATTCAGTTTCAGGACGGAAGTTCCATTGCCGCCAATCCCCACCATAAGATTGAAGTCATCGAAGATGAACCTCTAAGACTTCCCGGTGGATTACAGGTGCCTCCGGGGCGGTACAGCTGGTGGTACTCGGAGTTCCGCTATCGCTTGAATCCGGCCCGCAAGCTCACTGGCACTTTGGGTTACAGAACTGAGTGGAATTACTACGGACCAGGCGGCCAGCGGCAACAGTGGGATATCGGTCCCTCGGTGAGCTTCAGCAGCCGTTTCTCGCTGGGGATAAACTATTCGATCAACCGCATAAAGATTTCCGGGGAAGAGGCGCCTCTTCTCCACCAGGTGAACAATCGCTTCAACTTTGCACTCAGCCGGAAATGGCTCACCAGCGCCCTGGTCCAATACAATAGCAGCGGTGACTTGTGGGGTGTCAACTTCCGGCTGAACTACATCTATCGGCCTGGCGATGACCTGTTTATCGTCTTCAATGAGTTCCGGGAAGACAGCGGTCCAGTGACCGATATTGATCGCTCTTTCATTGTGAAGTTCACCCATTCCTTTGATTTCTAGCCCTTATTTCTCAAAGCCGATCTGCTACAGTCGGGCAAACTTCTTGAAGACAAAATATGCAAAGTTCCACTCACGACCGCGCAAAGGCACGTGGGGACGAAGGCACAAGATCATGAACAGGCCCTGGCGGATCAACTCGCTTGTTTTCATGATGGCGCTGTGGCTCCATTGCTCCTCCCACTCCATGCTCCCTGGCGCAGTTGCGCAGGGCCCAGAGAGGAAAATCGCTCAAGCCGTACGGATCGATGGCTCACTAACTCTGGATGGAAATCTCAGTGAGGCATTATGGGATGAGGTGCCTGCCGTCTCAGACTTTCTCCAGCGAGACCCGCGGGAGGGGGAGCCAGCTACTGAAAGAACCGTTGTCAAGATCATCTACAATGACGAGTCCGTTTTCTTTGGCGTTGTCTGTGAAGACTCTCAAGCCGGAGGAATTATCGCCAAGGAGAGAGCTCGGGACGATTCCCTCGGGAGCGACGATACCTTTGAGATCATCCTGGATACTTTTCACAACCATCAAGATGGCTTTATCTTTCGCACCAATCCCTTGGGGACGAAGTTTGACTCTTGGATCACGGACGAAGGAGGGCGTGAGAACTCCAACTGGGATGAACGTTGGGTCGTGGCCGCCGCTCGAAATGAGAGAGGCTGGATGGTGGAAATCGAGATCCCCTTTAGTTCCATACGAATGCCGGGCAGGGACATCCAAGTGTGGGGAATCGACTTCAAGCGAAACATCAGGCGGAAGAACGAAGAGGCTATTTGGAGTAATTATCGGCGCGACTTCAACTTCTTCCAGGTCTCTCAAGCGGGTGAATTGGTTGGCTTGGAGAACATTTCCGCTGGACACAGACTCCGCATCAAACCCTTCGTGACTGGCGGGGCGTCCCGTGTTTTCAGAGAAGGAAGACCGGAAACGGATCATCTATTCGATGCGGGGTTGGAGGATTTGAAGTATCAGCTGACTCCGAGTCTAACTCTGGATGTGACGGTCAATCCAGACTTTGCCGAAGCAGATGTCGATGAACAGATCGTGAACCTGACGCGATTCTCCGTCTTTTTTCCTGAAAGAAGAGAATTCTTCCAGGAAAATGCCAGCCTATTTGACTTCGGTCCCGGGGGATTTGCGCCGGAAGTGAAGCCCTTTCATAGTCGAACGATCGGTTTATCGGAAAGTCGGGAGCCCATAGACATTCTGGCGGGTGTCAAAGTCACCGGGCAGCTCAAAGGGTTGGATTTAGGCTTTATCAATATGCAGACCCTTGATTTTGAAGATACCCCGGGGAGCAATTTCACGGTGCTGAGAGTCAGAAAAAGATTCCTCTCTCGTTCAAATGTGGGTGCCCTAGTCACCAATCGTCAGTCCAGCCTGGAGGACGACTACAATCGCACCTTTGGTTTGGACAGTAATTTCGTACTTTTTGACAACCTGCACCTGGAATCCTTCTTCGTCGGTTCTCAGACGCCCGGGTTTGAAGAAAACACTTGGGCGACAAGGCCACTGCAGATCTCCTGGCAAACAGATCTTTTGACCGCCAACGCGGAACACATGATCATAGGGCGGAACTTCAATGCCGAGATGGGATTTGTACCTCGAGCGGATATGAACCAGAGTTTATTGGATTTCCAGGTCAATCCACGACCCGGCAGCGAGTGGATCCGGCGCTTTGAGATAGGTGCCAACTTGCGTTATCTCACCAACCAGGACGAGATTTTGGAAACAAGAGAGCAAGCCTTGAGTTTCGGCCTAGCGTTGGAAAGCGGAGATTCCCTACAGTTTAGCTACGCAAAGGTTTTTGAATTTCTAGAGGATGGCTTCCTGTTAAGGGAACGAATTCCGGTTCCGCCTGGACCCTATAGGAGTCATCGCTTCCAGGCGCAGGTCATCTCCTATTCGGGTAGGAGAGTGAGTGGCTTTTTCCAATTCCAGCGAGAAAATGATTTCTGGGACGGCGAGAGAACCACCTTGAACCTGAACCCCAGTATCAAGTGGTCCCAAAATCTCTCTTTTGATATCGAGTATAGGCTGGATGATGTCGTGTTGCCCGGCGGTGAGTTTTCTTCAAGTGTGAGCAATGTAGGGATTCATTACAACGTGAGCAACCAGTGGCTCGCAAGCACTACTGTCCAATATGACAACCTGGAAGATCTGGTGAGTATCAACTTTCGATTAAACTATATCTACCGTCCAGGCGACGATTTGTTCGTGGTCTACAATCAGACACGGAGGTCAGACCTCACCGATAGAAAATTGATCTTGAAGTTCACCCACTCCTTTCACTTTTGAAGTACTTCACCCAGACGTACGGCGACCCGCTCAACTGGCATTCCCACCCTGCACCATCTGTGGTTCCATCCGCTTGTTGTCTCTGAGTCCGGCTCAACCCCGTTGCCTCACGTAAAAATCTATTCCAAAGGGTATTCGTTGCCTCACTAAGAATCTATCCGAAAGGGATTGCAAAAAGTGGTGGTAAAAAGCACCAACCAGAGGAGTGGCAACCCCTTGCCCAACACCCGCAGCCTGCAGCAAGAGAAAGATTTTCACATCCAGCCCGCTTCCCATCGTTTCTTCTGCTCAGGAGTCGGTTTGAGCAAAAGGCAATTCTGAAGCCAGCCGATCTGCCGTGCCAGCTGGGCCGGATTGAGCTTCTCATACTCTCGGGCCAGTTCCCGCTTGATCTTGTCCGCCACCTCAGGGGACTCGCAGATCCTCCGGTAGGGAGTTTTCGGCACATCATACTTTTTCCAGATCCGAGACCCTCGACGTTGCTTGGCCACCATCTTCATGACCGGCTTGAAAAAGTTGATCTGCAGTCGCAGCCGATCGTACAACTCGTTCACCAGCTCCTGTTCTCGCTCTCCCTCGTAGCGAGCATAACCCACGGCCCGCCGAACCACCGAATAGTTTTTCTGCTCCACATAAGGGTTGTCATTCTTGCGCGAGGGGCGGGTTCGGCTGAAGCTGATCTTTTCCTGCTCACAAAAACGAATCAAGTGCTTGTTGATGAACTCGCTGCCGTTGTCCGAAGCCATCCCCAGCCAAGGGAAGGGCGAGCGCTTCTGAAGCAGCTTCATCGCTTCCAGGACCCACACCTGGGCCTTATTGCGCACCGCTCGGACCTCTGTCCAGCCCGTGTACACGTCCGTCACATCCAGGGTTTGAAGGTAGTCCCCCCGACCCTGGCCTCCCTCATGGCCCACCAGGTCCACTTCCACAAAACCGGGGCGATCCTCCTGCCAGTCGGCGAAACGCTTGATCGGAATCTGGTGTTTGAGCAGCGTTCCCGGCTTGGTTCCGGATCGTCCTTTGAGACGGTGCTTGCACCTTTCGGGCTCCAGCAGCCGATCGATGGTGGCGGCGCTGATCTGCATCAACCGCTCATGGGTGCTGGCATCCACTTTCAGTTCCCCATGTCTTTGTAAAATGGGTACCACTTCCGGCAAAATCGCGACCAGACGTTTGCCACACAAATAGTCCAGTATCTCCCAGATCATCGTCAGCGCCTTTAGAACTTTCTGGTCGTATTTGCGGGCCCGCTCTCGCCGTACTCTCTTGCCGATATCCCCTACCGCCACCAGCTTGGGGCTCAACCGGATCCGCTTGCCCTGGTGGCGAAGCAGATAGGCTCCATAGCAGCGGTTGTAGCCCGTCATTTGGGTAAACTCCGTCAACACTTCCCCCTTCACCTTCTTGCCCTTCTTCCGGTAGCGGGGGGCAAAACTTTTGACCAATACACGCTTTTCTGCCATCGTTAACCTCATTGGTGCCCTCCATTCCTTCATGGAGGACACTTCTATTCCCCTGCTCAGGGCCAGGCAATTTCGAATAGATTTTTTAATGAGGCAACGTATCCATTTCGAATAGATTTTTGATGAGGCAATTCGTCAACTTGACAGGTCCGCCTTGAAGGTCTATCGTGAAAAATAACTCAATGCTAGGTTATTCATTCTTGTTCCAGTCTTATTTCTGGGGACACCGTAAGAGGGGAAGTGTACCTCCCCGCACTTCCGACCGCCATGGCCAGGGGACCGGTTGCCCAGGACTCTTCCTGGCGATGGCGTCCGCCATTTGATGAGAAATATGCAGATAGTGATGCGAGCGTATCAAACCGTTTTCATTGTGTTAGTGGGTTGTTTTTTCCCCATTAGGATCAGCGAGCACCGACGAGCCTTTGGCGAAAGTGAAAGGGAGGAGTAATCTGATGGACGATATTTCGAGGAGAGATTTTCTGAAAAAGTCTGGGTTGGGCACGCTGGTTTTAACGGCGTCATCCGCGGAAGTGCTCGCCATGGCAGCGCCTTCTGCCGATCTGCAAAAAAGCCTTGTGGCAGCGCTGGGAGATCTGTTCGTTCCTTCCGCTCCGGGGGACCCCGGATACCGGGATTTGGAGAAGTACGGGATTACAGACTACGTTTTGAAGAACCTCCCGGTGGGGGAGGGGGACCTTCTGGACCGGTTCAACGAGACGGCCAAGCAGTTCTTTGGAGGCAAGAGTTTTCTGGAGCTGGACGAGAAACAGAAAGAGCAGTATCTCGAGTTGGTGCTGGATGCGCAGAAGATCACGGATCCTCAAGTGCGTGGCCAGGTGCTGGCATTTTACCGTGCGGCCCGGACACGGATTCTGACGGTTTACTTTCAGAACTATCCCGAGCACGAGGTCAAGCATAATCCCGATGGCACGATCATCTTCCAGCCGGGGGATACGCACCAGATCACCAATCCCAACACGAAGAAGATGGTAACGGGGTGGGATATCACCGGGCACCGAGGGCCGATGGACTGGGAGGAAGAAGAGTATCAGCGGAAGCTGATGAAGAAAGTCCTTCCCCACTGGGACGAGGGCGACTATGTCCGGCTTGAGGGGACGGTGGCGGCACCGGCCATCAAGACCAGCGACGGGAAAGATTATTATGACGTGGTGGTGGTGGGCGGCGGCTCGGCAGGCTGCATCGTGGCCGGGCGACTGGCCGAGCGCGGAATGAACCCGAAGACGGGGGACCGGCTGAGGGTGGCGATGATCGAGGCCGGAGACGACTGGACAGTCCGAGACCCGGCCATCCGGCCGGGCTATGGCTCTCCACTTCGACGCTCGATGGTCCCCAACATTACTTACGATCCATTGGGTCCCGAAGGGCCTCTCCCTGCCAGGCACACTCTTAACTATGAAGTAGATGGCTTCAAATATACGAGCTTCAAAATCGTGGGTGGCTCCTCCATACACTGGGGGGCGAACGGTGTCCTTCCGGAAGAAGACGATATGCGGGTTTACCGTGAAACCTCCGGGGTGGATTGGACCCTCGGGAAATATACGCCTGCGATTGAAGAGATTCGCGACATGTACCACTGCGTTCCGATGCCGGAGGAGACCTATCCTATAGGGGCGCGGTTGTACACCGATGCGGGCAGAGCGCTGGGGCTTGACATGAAGCCGATGTTATTCCCCAAGAGGAACTGTGTGCACTCGGGCTATTGCGGGGACGGGCACATCTGCCGCTACGATGCCAAAGGGACCTCTCTGCCCTGGGCTTACATTGGCTTGAACAACGGGATGAAACTGATCGCCAACGCGGAAGTGCAGAAGGTCCTCATTGAAAAGGTGGCCGGGAGTCGGCCAGTCGCGACCGGGGTGGTGTACAAGGACCAGACGGGAACGATGCACGAGGTGAAGGCCGCGCGCGTGATTCTATCCACTGGTACGTTCGCAACGCCCGTGTTGCTCTATGCATCCGGCTACGGACCGCGGGACTACCTGGGGAGCAATCTCATTGTGGAAAACAAGAACGTGGGTGCTCACCTGGATGGCGATGGGGGAGTCCGCCTTCCCGCGATCTGGCCGGAGCCGATCCGGCCCCTTCGGGGCGCCTCGGCTTATGACTGGGCCACCATGAAACCCGGCCCCCGCAGGGAACTCACGGTGAAGATCACCGGCTCAAAGATGGCCAGTTGGGCCCATAAATACCCGCATCCGCAGGCGTTTAGCGAGTTTGCCCCGGAGTTCGGCATGGACTTCAAGGATTTCATGCGGGATGGCTGGCGCCGGGTCGGCAGGCTCACGAACTATTTAGAGGTGCTGCCATGGAGCTGGCGGGTGAGGCCGGATGGGACGGAAGAACGAGTCAGCTACGATGAGGCCAGGATCACTGCCACCATCAAGGAAATCTTCGAGATGAACTATGCCCTTTACGAAAAGATGGAGATGAAACCCATGAAGGTGGGCAAGCCACAGGGGGAGGCTAAAAACTTGCGGCCAGGGCATGAATTTGGTACTGCGCGGGCGGGGTCCAGCCGGGCGAACTCGGTTTGTACCTCCGATTTCGATTGCCACGATATCGACAACCTGATGATTGCCAGCGCGGCGGCGGTGCCCAGGAGAACCTTTGGTCTGGCTATGATACCGCTTTGCGTAGGGTCCGCGTATGCCTGGAGACGGATCCTGGCCAACCATTTTTCGCCGGGAAGTTCGACCAAGGGTTTCGCATAGGTCGACTTATATAGAGGGACCCGCAAGCTGAGAGGGAAGAGGATCCAGAATATCACTCCTACTATTGCCCTCTTCGGCTGCCTCGGTGCCTATGCTCTTTTGAGATGCTGGAGGCTCCGATGTTAAAGACAACGATGTCAAGAACGATCTTGGTTTCGATTGGAATCGTGTTGGCCGGGGCCTGCTCGCTTCAGACAGGGAGTCTGCGGCCCTCCAGTCCCTTTGTACCGCCCACCTCCTTTCAGCCGACCAAGCCGCAGTCCTCTAATCCCGCGCCAGCGGCCGGTTCGCAATACCGTGAGGTGCTCAATCGCTACTGCCTGACCTGCCACAATGAAACCCTACGGACTGCAGATCTTCTGCTGGATCAAGTGGATATTGGGCAAGTCGGCGAAAGCCCGGAGGTGTGGAGGAAGGTGGTTCAGAAACTGCGGGCCCGTGCCATGCCGCCTCCCGGCATGCCGCGGCCGGACCAGGCCACCTATGATTCTTTGGCCACCTACCTGGAGACGGAGCTTGGCGGCCCGTCCGCAGCCGAGTCTCATCCGGGCAGTCCGCCCATCCATCGTCTCAACCGTGCCGAATACGCTAATGCGATCCGCGACTTGCTTGGGGTGGATTTCGATGGTGAATCGTATCTTCCCGCCGATGATTCGGGAGAAAATTTTGACAATCTTGCAGAGGTCCTCTCGGTATCGCCGCTTTTGATGGAAAGATATATGTTGGCGGCAGCGAAGATCAGTCGCATGGCCATTGGAGATCCCTCTAGCCGTCCGATAGGTGAGACCTACCGGGTTTCCCAGAGCCTCCTTCAAGACAGCCGTCTGAGCGACGATCTCCCGCTTGGGTCGCGTGGCGGAATGGCGATTCGCCATCTGTTTCCGGTCGACGGCCAGTACGTCCTCAAGATCCGACTGCAAAGAAATGGCAATGCGTATATCCGCGGTCTCCTGGGCGAGCCACACCAGCTCGACGTTTTACTGGACGGCGCAAGAATCAAGCGGTTTTCGGTTGGGGGCGAGCGTCATGGCGCGTCGGGAATCTTGCATTCACGCACCGGTAATTTCTATATGGGTGACCCTGGGCAAAAGGCCTACGAGACGGCGGGAGCGGAGGAGGGCTTGGAAGTCCGTTTCCCGGTGAAGGCGGGTCCTCGGCTGGTGGCGGTCACTTTCCTGAAGAAAACTTTGGAGCCTGAAGGTCTGCTGGACTCCGGACCGCGTCCGTTGCTGTCTGACATCCGTCAGTTCAAAGGGGGCGACCCAGCCATAGACGGTTTTACCATCACTGGACCCTACGAGGCAAAAGGGGTGGGAGACACGGCGAGCCGCCGCAGGGTCTTCGTATGTAACCCACAGAGTCGTGATGAGGAGGAGTCTTGCGCCCAGAAGATCCTTTCAACGGTGGCCCGGCGCGCTTACCGCCGGCCCGTCGTGGATGCAGACATCCAGCCTTTGCTGAGTATATATGAGATCGGCCGAAAGGAGAGGGGCTTTGAAGCAGGAATTGAACTGGCGCTTCAAAGAATATTGGTTGGCCCGGAGTTTCTGTTCCGTATCGAACGTGATCCGGAGAATGTACCGCCGGATACCTCTTATCCGATCAGCGACGTGGAACTGGCCTCCCGCCTGTCGTTTTTTCTTTGGAGCAGCATTCCGGACGACCAGCTTTTAGATCTGGCTGAGGGGGGCAGGCTGAGAGATCCTGTGGTGTTGGAACGGGAAGTTCGCCGCATGCTGGACGATCCGCGTTCGGACGCTCTGGTGGATAATTTCGCCGGACAGTGGCTGTATCTGAGAAATGTGCGGGACTGGATGCCGTCCGGCAGAGAGTTTCCTCATTTCGACGGTGAGCTGAGTCACGCATTAGAGCAGGAGACGTGGCTTTTTTTCCAGAGCATGCTGCGGGAGGATCGCAACATCTTGGAGTTGTTGAATGCGGACTATACGTTCCTGAACGAACGTTTGGCTCAGCACTATGGAATTCCCGGAGTCTATGGCGATGGCTTTCGGCGTGTCCAGCTGGCCGATGAAAACCGGAGAGGATTGTTGGGCAAGGGAAGTATCCTGATGGTGACGTCCCGAGCCAACAGGACCTCCCCGGTTCTGCGCGGCAAGTGGGTTTCGGCAAACTTGCTGGGTGCACCGCCCCCTCCTCCTCCTCCGAACGTTCCGGCCCTGAACGAAGATGGGAGGGAAGTCGGGGGTCTCACAATGCGGGAGCGGATGTTGGAGCACCAGGCGAATCCCGTGTGCTCGAGCTGCCACGCCCAGTTCGACCCCTACGGCTTCGCGCTGGAGAATTTTGACGCGGTGGGTCAGTGGCGAAGCAGCGAAGGTGAAGCGCCCATTGATGCGTCAGGAGTACTCCTTGACGGGACCCGGTTTGAGGGTCCGGCTGAACTCAGAAAGGTTCTGATGGAAGATTCTGAACAATTTGTCCAGAACGTCACGGAAAAACTTTTCACCTACGCGCTGGGTCGAGGACTCGACAGTTACGATGCACCGGTCGTTCGAGAGATCATACGGGAGGGCGCCCCCAACTATCGCTGGTCGTCCTTGGTTTTAGGAATCATCAAAAGCACACACTTTCAGATGAGGAGGTCAGAAGCATTATGATTATTTTCAATAAAGCCATCCCCCGCCGCACGTTTTTGCGCGGTGTTGGGACAACGATTGCTTTGCCCTTACTGGACGCAATGGTGCCGGCGTTAGCAGCCAGCAGCGAGGTGGCGAAACCGACGAAGCGCTTGGCATTTTTCTATGGTCCCAATGGGAGAATCATGGACCAGTGGACGCCGTCCACCCTGGGATCCGGATTCCAGCTGCCTCCAACTCTGGAGCCTCTAGCTCCATTTCGGGATCAGATGCTGGTGGTCAGCGGACTGGACCTCAACGCGGCCGATGCCCGGGGAAACGAAGGCGGGGGAGTTCATGCGCGGCCCTGCGCGGGTTATCTGACGGGCATTCATCCGAGGCCGGACGAAGCGGTGGGAATTTCTGTTGACCAACTGGCAGCCAAGGAATTCGGCAAGCACACCCAGCTGGGGTCGCTCGAGATCAGTCTGGAATCGGGAGACATTGTGGGGAACACCGACGGTGACTATAGTAACTACTACCTGAAGACGATCTCATGGCGCAATCCCACCACGCCGCTCCCCACGGAGCACAATCCGCGCAAGGTATTCGAACGCCTGATCGGGGAGCAAGGGAGCACCGACCCGGCTGAGCGGCAGCGCATTATTCAGGAGCGAAAAAGCATTCTGGATTCGCTGACGGACAGTGTGAATCATCTGTTGGTGCAACTCGGTGCAGCGGACCGAGGCAAGCTCACCCAGTATCTGGATGCCATTCGCGATATCGAGCGGCGCATCCAGGTCGCCGAGCAGCAAACGGACCGGGAACTGCCGGATATGAAGCGGCCTGCAGGGATTCCAGCCACTTTTTCAGAGCATGGCAAATTAATGCTTGATCTCATGTTACTGGCCTTCCAGGGAGACCTGACTCGGGTGATCACCTTCATGTGGACTCAGGAGCAGGGTACGGGGAACTACCGCGAGATCGGCATTCCCGAAGGGCACCATGCCTCATCTCACCACGGGGGACGGACTGAGTTGGTCGAGAACTGCAAGAGGATAGACCTTCTTCATTCCAACCTGTTCGCTTATTTCCTGGACAAGCTGCGATCCGCTCCTGATGGCGATGGCAACCTGCTGGACCATTCTCTGATCCATTACGGCAGCAGCTTAAGCGATGGCATGGGGCATATCCATCACGACCTTCCGACGCTGCTGGTGGGCGGAGGATTCAAGGGGGGACGTCACCTCCACTATCAGGATGTGCCGCTGTCGAATCTGCTCCTGACCACAATGGACAGGGCAGGGATACCCACGGACGGCTTCATCGACAAAGAGTGGAGCGATGCCACCGGAAAGCTGGATCTCGCCACCATGTAGATGACGGGTCTTTGCCGGTAACTGTAAGAGTGATAAGGAGAGGAGTGAGAAGCATCATGAGCAGAAGAGTCAAGGGAGTGCCCATTTCATGCATGGTATTTTTGCTGTCAGTGGCCGGCCTTGCCGCCGCCAGCAGCGACCTTGGGCTGGTGGATGCTGTTAAGCAGCGCGACGATGAGGCCGTGCGTTCTCTGCTGAGGGAGCAGGCCGCCGACGTCAATGCCATCCAGGCAGACGGCTCGACAGCGCTGCTTTGGGCGGTCGAGCGGGACAATCTGCAAATAGGGGAGCTGTTGATTCGTGCCGGTGCCAACGTGAACACGGCAAACCTTTACGGTATCACCCCTCTCTCGATGGCCTGCACCACAGGGAACGCTGCCATGGTCAAGAAACTGCTGGCAGCGGGGGCGACTCCGAAAACCACCCAAGCGACAGGAGAGACGCCACTTATGACCTGCTCGCGTACCGGCAATGCGGAAGCGGTGAAGATGCTTCTGGCCCAGGGAGCGGACGTCAACGCGAAAGAAACCGAGCGGGGGCAGACGGCTCTGATGTGGGCGGCGGCACAAAAACACCCGCAGGTCGTGCAGGCCCTGGTTGAATACGGGGCGGACCTCCGTGCCAGGTCGACTCAATTACCTCTTTACACACCAAGAATCATTGACGAAAGGCTTGGCTTCTACAACGAGAAGACAAGCTATTTTCCCAAGGTGAAGGGCGGTTTCACCCCCTTGATGTTTGCTGCCCAGGCGGGTGATTTGGACTCTGTCCGCATCTTGCTGGCAGCGGGAGCGGACGTGAATGAAGGTACTCCCGACGATGGCAGCCCACTGGTGCTGGCCAGTTTCAACGGCCACGAGAAGGTGGTTCTGCTCTTGCTGGAGAAGGGCGCGGACCCCAACGCAACGGATGGTTATGGGCTTACCCCTTTACACTGGGTGCTGCAGGAAGGAATAAAAGCCATCTTCACCAGGCCAAAGCAGACGGACCGGTTCTGGGTGCACCCCAACCAACCGGAACTGGTCAAGGCGCTCCTGGTCCATGGAGCCAATCCGAACGCTCGAATCAAGAAGGACTTCTTCCCTTATGACATCAATCGTTACGGACGCAGCAGGGGTACTGGTCTGCCCCAAATGTACTTTGCTGGTGCGACTCCGCTTTTCCTGGCAGCCGCAGTTGCCGATCTCCGTGCCATGCGTGCCCTGGTGGAAGGAGGAGCCGATGCGACCGTGACATCGTTGGAAGGTGTGACGCCGTTGATGGTGGCGGCGGGGCTGGGCTCCGACGACAGGACCAGCACCACAAAGCAGAAGAAGAACTATCTGGAAGCCGTCAGGCTCGCTGTGCGATTGGGAGCTTCCGTCAATGCTGCCGACCACCTCGGACGGACCGCACTGCACGGTGCTGCATTTTACGGGTTAAACGATGTGGTTCAGTTCCTTTGGGAAAACGGTGCCGACCTGGACGCGAAGGACATCTATGGACAGACGGCAGTGAGCATCGCCCTAGGGGACCCTGATGGCTTGGTGTATCGGCACCTCGAGGACCACAACCGAGACGATAGGTTCCGGAGAGCCAAATTAGGATCGCGCCAGGAAACGGCGGAGCTGCTCCTCAAATTGGGGGCCACCCCGTATACGTCTAGGGGCAGGAATATGAAGAAATATTGATTCCAGTCAGCTCCTGAAGCGGTCGCTCCTGCCAACTCCCAGACAGTGGATCGCAAGGCCAGCGGGTTAATCTGTTCAATCGCTCTTAAGATCAAGTTCCAAGTTCCAGGTTTGCATCAAGCCAAAGGAGCCAGAGGGCTCAAGAAATCTACTTGGGGAGTCAACTGTGATGACAACAAGATCTCGTTTGATCCGTTTGGGTGTGGGTGCTCCGTTCTTTTTCTATGCTCTACTCTTCAGCTCCTCAGTCGCTTCTTTTTCACAAGGACAAACCAGCGCGGATCCGAGTGATCGACTTCCGGACGGTGAGGGAAAGGTGTACGTGCAGACCTTCTGCACAAATTGTCACGGATTGGACTTTGTCGTCGAACAAAGGAAGAGTCGAGAAGATTGGGAAGCGACCGTATTTCAAATGCTGGATAGGCTTTCTCCCGGGATGGAATCGGAGGCTGAAATCATAGCCAACTACCTCAGCCAACATTTTGCGGTGGAAGAAAGAAAGGCCGAAGAGATTCTGATTCCTGCAGCTTCTCCATCTGAAGAGGCCTTCAGTGTTGGAATTTTTCATCAAGTTCTATTCAGCTTCAAGGCCGGCATTTCAGATGAGCAAAAAAAAGCGGTATTGGACAGCGGGAGAAGAGTGCTGGGTGGCATTCCTCAGGTATTAAGCTTATTGGTGGGGAAGGTGGCTCAGGAAGACTCAGAGTTTCAATATGGCCTGGTGGTCGGAGTGAGCAATGAAGAGGATCTTGAGGGATACCGCAACCATCCGGAGCACAGAAAATGGCTTGAGGAAACTTACCGGCCCATGATACTGAAAAGTTCTGTAAGAGATGTCGTGGCACTGCAGTAAGGGGTGATCACCAGGAAAAGGACCGACTCATCATCTAGCCGGGATTATGCCTAGGTTTTCGTGACGAAGTGCCGCAGGCGCCACGATGACAAGGCGTGCGAGGGGTACCCGCTTGCGGGTCGCGCAGTCAACGTGGATGATTGTGGCACTGCAGTAGACAATTTATGCGTAATCCCGGCTAGAGGGAGAGCAAAACGCTTGCTCACCAACGGTCTTCTCCAGCGGTGGCTGGCTTGTTGAGGGAGCTGAAGATCCGGTGGGCCGGCGGAACGGGACAGGGTTGAAGTTGAGCATCCTCTACTTCTACTTCAAGCAGATGGATTGACGCGCCTTCGATTTATTGCATCCTTAGGGAACGCTCGGTCCATCAACTGGGCGGGCCAGGGAACAACCTTCTCGCGAACGATCTTCTCCGAGGTTAACCAGGTCAGCACCTTACGTACATCAGGGAACATCGGAGTTTTTCCCTCACTGCCTCCGTACCCCAGGGGTCTCTCACCGGGTCCACCTGGAGAACCCACTACGATTCGGCCCACCGCGCCCAGGCGCTCGTGGTTGCGGCTGAAGTAATCATAGGTCCCTTCCTCTTCGAACACCCATTCGAAGGAGGAGCCTGCCATATCACGGTCCGTCAGGTAACCGGAATCGAAGGGCCTTGCCCCTTCAGGAATCCGCAGTTCGTGATTGTCGTTAGAAGGATGAAAGGCGGTGGCAGAGGAGCCGATCGAACGGCAGATCCACCGGACCCTTTGCCCGGGCTGCAAGTGAAGGCCTACCGGGTTGAAGGACCACCGGCCAGCCCGATAGTTGCTTTCAATTCGGATCTGTACGATCTCCCTGGCCCCCATGCTCTGGCCTTTGATTGTCCCCTGGCTGAGGTATTCGCAGCCAAGGGCGGCCGTGCCCAGGCCGGCTACCCTCAGAAAATCTCGTCTATGAACTTTGGACCACATTGCTCTTTCTCCTCTGCTGTCGTCAGGATGAACTTGGCTGGAACGCATAGATCCCGAAGGTCTCGTCCGAAGAGGTGTCGTCCAGCCTCCAGGACTGGCTGCGCCCCGTGGCCGTGTACAACCAACCGTTGGCAATGGAAACTCCTCCTCTGATCATGCGGGGCAGCTGATAGGTCCACAGCTGCCGACCATTGGCCGTATCGATGGCCTCCAGAGTACCGTTTGCCAACCCCTGATAAAACACCTCGTTGGCCACGGCTACCGGCCCCATTGAAGGGGTAGGATTGGCCACCCACCACAAGATGTCTCCTGTGTAGGCATGCAACGCCGCCGCCACCGAACTGGCCGGCCGGCCGGGAACACCTCCGGCGGCGGACACCACAAATACCCGGTTGTAAGCCACCGCCGTGTTGTTTAAGCGCAGCCCCGAACCGCCTCCCGCAGGGGTGAGCTGGTTCTTCCAGTATCTTTGACCCGTGGTGCGATTGTAGCAGTAAAATCCGGCCTTGTTCCCCGCCCCCACACACCTGCGGACCTCACTGGGTTGGGAGGGATGTACGGCATCAAAGACCATAGGATGGCAGCCGAAATCCAGATCAAAGGGATCCGCCCGCCGGAGCTGATCATACCAGAGCATTTCACCGGTATCGGCGTCGAAGGCGATTATGCTCTCGGTAAACAGCATCGGATCCGGCGGCATGAAGCTTTTCACGCTTCCCGTAGTAAAATAGACGGTGTTGGTCTCCTCATCCACGGCCGGAGCGGTCCAGATCGATCCTCCGCCATCGCGGCTGCGGTCCGGCACCACGTAAAACCGCCATCGGACCGCGCCTGTGTTTGCATCCAGACACACCGCCTGGGCCTGGGTCGAGGAGGTTCCCACGTAGACCTTGCCGTTGGAGACCGCCGTCGAGCAGAAGATCTGGGTGTTGTTGCGGGCCGGGTTATCGTCGACCTGGGTCTGCCAGACCTCTTCGCCTGAGTCTGCATCCAGGCAGTGCACCTTGGCCATGCCGGTCCCAAAATAAATGCGCCCGTTGTCGTACCGGCAGGAAGACCGGATCCCGGGATTCCCACCATAGCCGTGATCATACCCGACGAAAAACTTCCATTTCTCCCTTCCCGTGCGGGCGTCCAGGGCATACTGATAGGCAGCCATCGTCCCAAAGAAAAGCGTGTCGCCAACCACCGTGGGAACAGTCTGAATCGGGGCCTCCACCATCTTGTTCCATTTCAACTCGAGCTTTCCCACGTTATCCCTGCCCAGCGTCCGCTCGGCCGAGTTAAACCGCGTGTTGTGCAGGTCGTAGCCGAAGCCGGGCCAGTCGGCCGGTCCAGTCGATGCCGTCTGCCCGAAAAGCTGAGGCGAAAAACGCCATCCCCACGGCACTGCCGCCATCGTCCCAGCCACCGCCGCATCTCGGATAAACTTCCGTCTTGCCATCCGGCTGACCCGTTTCTCTTTCATATCGATTAAACCCCTTTCTAGCCCCAAAAGTGAGAATGCTGCCCGTTTGCAAGAGACACGCTGTTTTTAACTGGATCGGAACAGCAATCCCTATTGTCGCTATTCCTGCCAGTCCAGTTGCTTACAATAGTTCCGGCGTCGTTCCTCCTCTTCCCAGGTTAAAGGCCCATGATAAGCCGCTCGATCCCAGCCCGTGTAAATTCGAGCCGAGTTGGGATTGGTAATCTGGTGCGGCTCTCCCGGGGGGAGAATGGGCACATCGTTTTCGTCCCTGGCAATGAGGTGTTCGGGATAATTCTGATAGTAAACGGCCATGACCCGCATCCGCATCACGCGGTAAATACCTTGCAGCTTTGTCAGCAGTCGTTTGTCGTCGAAACGGACTCCTTCGATGACGAGGCCCAGGTAATCTTCCCGCCCACTCTCGTCCAATTCCAAAAAAGTCTTGCCAGCAAAAACAGTTTCCGCACTCTGGTTAAACAGTGCCAGATCTTCGTCAGGGAGAGCACCTAGCCCCTTCATGACTTCAGCCGTAATGTTGAAGGGCTCCAGGCTCCTGTAGCCGGGGTCATTGGGTTCGCTGGGAATAAGCGTGTCTCCCACGGCCGCTATAAAGACGGTGCGATCCACAGCTACCGGCTGCTGGGGAAGGGAACCAGCAGTCGCCGTTACCGGAATGGCAGCTGTACCAAGGGCCGTTGTCTTTAAAAAATTCCTCCTGGTCAGTCCCTTCTCTTTCATCTGCTTGCCTCCCTGACCCTTTCAAAAATCAAGATCGTCACCTCGCTGCTGACCCGCCGGCAGAAGCCGCTGGTCTAGCTTCTGGCAGAGAAATGCTTTGCCACGATACGCTGGGCGGCATAGGTGGCAACGGTGGCTACCGGAGCCCCGTACCCGTTGCTGGCTTTGCGCGGAAGGACGCTGCCGTCACAGATCAACAGATTGGCGACGTCGTGGGACTCAAAGTCGGAGTTCACCACGGAGGTGCTCGCATCCCTTCCAGCACGACAAGAGCTCACTTGCATGGTGGCCCGACTGACCCGCAGAGGTCTATTTGCATTAAGAATTTCCCTGGCACCCATCTGTCTCAGAAGCTCCACTGCGATTGCTCTTGCTTCCCGAAAACGCTTCAAGATGGAAGGATGATTGAGATCGTACTGGAACCGTCCGTTGGCGTCTATGCGGCCACGGACCTGGGAAGGACGGATGACCGTAGCTCCAACAGACCCTCTCCTTAAGAGCGCCATGCGGCGTGGATTCGAGGCAGCCTCCGGGTTGTAGATCTCCCGCATAAATTCTTTGTGCTCTTTTCCCAACTGAGGCGCCAGCGGATGTATAGCCAACAGCTCTGGAGCTGTGTTCAGCCCCTGGGAGCTGAATGTTAGTTGCAGGCGATCGGCATACCCTCGAGAATCCACGTCCTGGTCCACAGAAAATCCTCCATCGCGATAGTCACCGTCGCTGAGTACTTCATCAAAGACACCCGTTACACTTCCCATGCTGGGTTTGGCATCGATATTTTCACCGATATTGGGATTTTCAACGATCAGGTTACTGCCGAGTACATCCCTGCGGCCGTAGCCGGAGCGAAACAGCAGGGGAGGCGTGCCAAAAGTTCCGCAGGAAACGATAATCTTTTCGGCTGCGGCGCTCTCCGTGCGACCGTTGAGGCGATAGAGGATCCCCTTGGCCACCACCCGGCCGCCTTCCTTCTCGAGAACAATTTTTCCCACTTCCGCGTCGGGAATAATCTTTACACCCATGCTCTCGGCCAGCGGCAGATGAGTGATCAGGGGACCCATCTTGGCGTCGTACTTGCACATATCCGCTGAGTTGCAGAAACCGCAGAGAATACAGTTTTTCTTAGCAACTGTCCGCTCCCTTACTGCATAACCCAAAGACCTGCTGGCCTCCCTGAACAGAAAGTCCCCCTTCCTGAGCAAGGCCTCCGGCCGGGGATGGATGTTGAACAGAGTACGGATCTCCTCGCCCGCCGAACGGCACTCGTCCGCGGTCCAGTCCACCCCGGTCTCTTGGGCCCAGATCTGGTAGTCGACATCTTCGGGAACCTGGGTTATTGCACCCCAGTGAAGGGACCCACCGCCAACGATCGAGGCCACGTCTGCTGTCCCGGTGCCCGACCGGTCGACATTTCCCGTCATGACATCATAGCGGCTGGAAAACAGTCCCATGGAGTAGCGACCACCCTCTCGGAATTCGCGGGTGATATTGGTGAACATTTTCCGCCGTAGGGGAATTCCGTAACCGGGTTTGGGGTCACCCTTGAAATAGGGGCCGCGCTCGACCATGGCAACCTTGAGGCGCGCTCCCGTTTCTGGATGGATGCCATGTTCGGCGATGCGGGTGGCCAATATGCACCCAGCCATGCCGCCACCCACGATCAGAACGTCGTAAGTATCCATGCCGCCTCCGTCGCCGCCTCCGTCGCTTCCTGTGGGTAATTCTTCAAAGGATTCGGCTAAAGGCGCACGCTGTGGATCATGTCCTGTAGAGCTAAACCTGATTGGCGATCAGATTGTTGGTGAATATCCCTCACCATGAAACAAGCTGTGGCCGGATTCGAGAATCCGGCCACAGCTTGGCAATCGGGATCTTTTAAAATGTCAGTCTGAGAGCAAATTGGATCTGCCGCGAAGTGGTAATCGTACTGGTGATTCTGCCTGCATCGCTCCGGACATTCAAGGTTCGGGAACTCCAGATGTTTTCGTTGGGCGCAGCGAAGTTCGGCCGGTTGAACACGTTGAAGAATTCCGCCCGAAACTGGATCGAGGCAGTCTCAGTGATGGCGGTGGTCTTGAAAACCGAAAAGTCCACATTGGCAACACCGGGTCCGATCACCGAGTGCCGTCCCAGATTGCCGAAATATCCAGGCTCGGGCAGCTCAAATACCGACGGATCAAAGTACTGATCTGGATTTTGGGGAAAGATGGTATTGGCCTTCGCGCCCGGTACTATATTGGGGGGGTTCGTGCTTAAGTCGCCGAAATCATCTCCTCGATAGTTGGACGCGCGGCTGCCATGAGTTTCCAGGGTATTCCCATCGGCAAGCCGGATGACGCCGTTAACAGACCACCCTCCCAGGAGGGAATTAGCTACACCGCTCAACGCATACGTCTGGCCGCTACCCACGGGAAGGGCATAGGTGAAGTTGGCGATAAAGTTATTTCGCACGTCAAAGGCGCTGAGTCCCTTTCGATTCGCTGGCTCTTGGGTGCCGAATCCAGGCGGTGCCCCACGAAAACCGTTCCCGGATTCGCTGAAAAAGTTACCGCTGCCCTGAAAATTGGATCCAAGATCAATGGATTTGGAATAGGTGTAGGCAATCTGAAACGATAGGTTTGAGGTAAAACGGCGGTTCAGTGCGAGCCGAAGGGCGTGGTACCACGACTCTCCATCGAAATGGGCAATCCAGAGCCTCTCGGCGGAGGTGTTAAAAATGGGGTTGCCCGGGTCGCCTATTGCAATATTGTGATCTGCCGGGCCGAAAAACAATCGACCGTCGCTCTCTCGTACCGGCACCCGCATGTTGAAATCCTGGATGCGCTGTTGGTTATAACCCCGGTTCCCGGCATATTCTACGGTTACTAGTGTGTTGGGAATGACTTCGTGCTGGATGTTGAGGCTGTACTGTAGCGTGGTCGGCTGATCGGCGTCCTCCACGATGCTCTGAACGGCGATGGCCCCCCCTAGCAGACCCTGCTGGGTTTCAAAGGCGTCAGGAAAATCAATCGGTTGATCCTGCGATCGGATCGTACCGGCCTTGTAAAGCGGTACCGTCTGTGCCGCAGGAAAGCGCCAGTTGTTGTTGATGATCTGGCTGTAAAACACCCCAAATCCTGCCCGCAGCGACGTCTTCCCGGTGCCGAAGATGTCCCAGGCGACACCCAGTCGGGGAGCGAAATTTGCCAGAGACGGGTTTTTAAAAAATCCCTGTGTAGAGTCGGCCACCGGATCCGCAGTCGGATCGTCCCAATTCGGTACAAGATGGATCCGGTCCCATTTTTCAGTCACCTCGGTGATGAACTCGTGGCGCAGGCCCAGGTTCAGGGTGACACTGGGGCCGGCCTGGAAATCATCCTGAATGTACCAGCCAAACAAACGCTGTTGAAAACTTCGGAAATGCTCGGTGTCGCCGCTCGTTGAAGTGAAGGAACGAGGGACGTTGGTCATGAAGTCCTCTAGATCCCGGAAGCTGTACTGCCCTATGGCGCGAAAGGTGTGCAGCCAGTTGTTGTTCATAGTCTCTGCATTGAAACCGAATTTCAACGAGTGCCGGCCGAAGTTGTAGGACAGATCGTCCTTGACTTGCCAGAGGTTTAAAACCAAGTTGCGAGGGGCGCTGCTGGCGCCACCCAGACTGAAGACGCCATCTCCCGGACCGATTCTGGTCATCATGTCCCAGGGCGGCAAGTCATTTGCCAGAGTCAGCAGGGGAGCACCTCCCGCAGCTTCCAGGTCCGGACCGGGTACACTGAATACCAGAAACCTCGAACGGTTGTATGCAACCTGCAACCGGTTGACCGCCCGGGGCGAAACCACGGTATTGAGAGCCAGGGAGACATACTGAGTTCGCATCGAGTTCGTGGTATCTATAAGCCCAATAACTGGCGTGAGCTGCTCGCTGTCATCGAACGTATAGCGTGCCTCAACGGCGTTCGATTCCCCGAATCCAAGAAAGGAGCCAAAATTGTGGTCTACTCGAGCCAGGTAGTAATCCGCGTCGGTCACTTGCTTGTTTTCCCAAAGAAATTCGGCGGTGCCCTCTCCGTCTTCATTCGCCGCCTCAGGTAGCGGATAAAGGGCCAGGAAGGGCGCTACGTTCGGGTCCACGCCGATGAACTGAGGAACCCCATTGGAGTCGGGAAGAAAGCCCTGATGCACACCTCTGTCCGGCACAGTCGATATCGAGGTCGTTCCCAGACCTTCTCTCAGCCCCTCGTAGTTGCCAAAGAAAAAGGTCCGATCCGACACAATCGGACCGCCGATACTGGCGCCAAACTGGTTCCGCTTGAACTCGGGTTTGTCCTTGCCTATGAAAGCGCCAGAGCTATCGACAATGCTCTCATCGAAGAAATTGGAGGCATCCAGGTTGTCATTGCGGTGATACGCGTAGACTGAGCCGTGAAACTCGTTGGTTCCCGACTTGGTGACGACCGAAACTTGCCCCCCCGCCATGCGGCCGTACTCGCTGCTAAACGGGTTGGTAATCACCTTGAATTCTCGCACCGCATCCACACCTGCCACCCCGCCGGTAGCACCGCCTACCATATTCCAGGAGTCGTTGATGTTCTGCCCGTCCAGCGTATAGCTGGTCTCAAAGGGCCGGAAACCACTGATGGTGATCTTTCTGCCAAACCCCGAAATGGTTCCAGCCCTCGACGTGCGCGAGTGCATGACCCCGGGGGAAAGCTCAGCCAGTTCGGTGAAGCTTCGTCCGTTCAGTGGCAGGGATTCCAACTGCGAGGTATTGATCAAGCCCGAGATCACTGTGGAGGTGCTCTCCACCAGCGCTGCCTCACCCGTCACTGTGACTCTTGACGAGATCTCTCCTATCTGAAGGGTGAAATCCACCACGGCCTGTTGTCCCAAGGTAAGCGTGATGCCGCTTCTGACCGAGGTCTGAAACCCAGGCAAAGAGGCTTCCATCTCGTAGTCTCCCAACGTGAGATTTAAGAGGCGATACAACCCCTCATCATCTGTGATCGTGCTTCTTTCAATCCCGGTGTTCAGGTTGCGGACCGTGACGTCCACACCTGGCAGGACGGCGCCTGTTTCATCCAGAGCCTGGCCCTGGATGGTGGCGGTCGTCCCCTGGGCCACAGCCAGCCCCATATTCCCTCCGATGAAGAGTAAAAAGAGTGCGCACATTCCTATGACCTGAAATTTCTTAGATTCACCCATTTCAGTTACCTCCGCTTTTAACGTTTATATTACATTGTAGGTAAGAGCTAAAATTATGCGTAACTACGTGCAATCAACATGCCAAATCTGAAGTCCGCTATATACTGTGTTCATGCAGTAGAGCACAACTAGATAGCGCGATCAAGGGCAAAAGACAATTCCAAAAACTGAATCATAATTCAAATTATTGAATCCGTTGTCCTGTTTCACCTCTGTGGCCGTCGTGCCAGCAATTCCTCGTGGGTGCTGATCTCGGCACCGATCGGCCTCAGATTGTTTTCGTTGGCAAAGTCGGTGCGCAGGAAGATGAACTGGCCCCCTTTCATGGTCATCAGGGGTCGCATTTCCCCGATCTCCTCCTCGGGTATCGCCATATAATCACGATCCAGAATGACGAGATCTGCAAACTTACCCGGCTCGATGGAACCGAGATCATCCCCTTTAGCGACGTAATTAGCCCCGTTCTGAGTGGCAATTCTCAGGGCCAGGACCCGGTCCACCCGTTGAGCGGGCCACCAGACCTTGCCGTCTTCATCCTTCCGAGTGATCAGGAGTTCGAGAGCGCCCCAGAAGGTGCCGGAGCCTTCCCCTTCCAGTGAGACGTTAATACCGGCGTCGATCATCGACCGGACCGGGACCGCATGGGTGTTGAGAACTTGCTCGCCAAAGGCCGCGGCCACAGATTGGCTGATGGCGGCGCCGGGGTTACAACTCCACATGAGTCCTAGCTTTCCCGCTCGTGTGACGTCCCTGGGGTCGATCAAATTGCAGTGGTCCATGGCCCAGCCCTTGACCGCCCCCGGATCGGCCTGGTCGATCCGCTCCAGGTGGCTGATAAAACGGGAGTGGGAATCATCTCCAGAGATGTGAAAATTGCCGGCTCTGAGACCGTTCGCGGCAACCTGGCTGTACCACTCCAGAAAGTAGTTGCCTTGAATCCGGGCTCCCCGGGTGCCTCCGTTGTACTCGATATCCAGGCTGCACTGGCCCCGAGGGAACCAGGGGGCGCCAGAAGATATTGCCATCATCCCCCTGGAGTCTGCGGGCCCCTCAGCAGTAGCAGCTGCCTGAGCGTCTCTGGACAGAGAAATGCACATCCTGCCACCCGCGCCGTCCACCGCCCGCGGGCTCATGGAAGCGATAAAGACATTGTCGGTGCCGTCGCCCAGCTTGAACTGCTTGAGGTCCACACCTGGACCAAATGCCGCCATGGCCCCGTAGGCGTATCGCAGTGGCATCTCGCCTCGCGAGTCCAGCCACTGATAGGCTCTCACCGTCCAGGTGTTCAGACCTGCCGAGAGCGTGGTCACACCCATAGAGGAGAAATTCTCGATGAGAATCTTTCTGAAGTGGGGACCCACGTCTTCCGGTTTAGGACCCAGCCCAAACTCCTCGTCCTCCCAGGGAATACGGCTGGCGGGAGCCTCCAGGATACCACTCGGCTTTCCCGAAGCGTCGATCCAGTAACGCCCATAGGTTTCAAGGAAGTCGCCGTACTTGCGCCACAGCTCTCGAATGGCATTGCCGCTGGCCATATTGATGTTTCTCTCCGGCATCCCTACCGACATGATGATGGGATTGTTGGGCGCAGCCTTATCCAGCTCCGTCGCGTTCATGTCGTCAAAGATGAGCTTGGCCTGATCTCCCCTCGGATTGGTGGGGAAAAAGAGCCACTGGCCCGGCGGGATATTAAAGGCGGTAATAATGTCGCTGATCTGCTGGATCAGGTCGTCTTTGGTTCGCACAGCTCTCATGTTGACAGGGAATTTCCTGCTCTTGGTGGGAGACACTTCACGCCGATAACCCCCGAGTGATTCCATATGCATGTGGGTATTGATGAGGCCAGGCGTTACCGTCTTCCCTTTCAAATCAATCCTGGTCGTATTGGACCCGGCGAGTCTGAGCACCTCGTCGTTGGTCCCGACGGCTGCAATTCTGTTACCCCGGATCGCAGCTGCCTGCGCAACTCGAAAGTTGCTATCGACCGTCAAAATCTTGCCGTTGTACAAAACCGTGTCTGCGGTCCCTTGCGAAAGAGCAAAGGAAGCGGCGACAAGAACGAAGACGATCACAAGCCAACAGTGTCGGATAGGCATTCAATTCCTCCTCTTGGGAAATAGCTTAGCTTTATTGATATATGCTGAACCTTTATTTATATTCTGCTGTTCTACAAGTCAAGTATTAAAATGCAATGCACTGGAACCTCGGGATAGACGTCGTATCCCCCTGGTAAGAACAAACCTACTTCACCTAATGGAGGTTGAGCCAAAACGACCCAGAGGGGAGACAATCAGGGGACACCAGAACTCTTGGGAGATCTTCCCGGTCGGTGTATAATGTGCCCACACAGTCTCAAGAGTACCGATGCCGGAGGATAAGTGGGAGCACGCGAGGCCGGACTGGTGCCAGACAGCGAGGAGGAACACGCGCACTAGCAGTCCGTGGTGAAAGTCGAGGATAAGGGGTCACACAGCGACACTAGAGTGACCCCATGGCAATGGGGAAAAAGAAACGTCGACAGCAAGAAGACCTGTGGGTCGCCACCAGTGAGCTGCCCCGCACCGCCGGCCATCCCTTCTACGAAAGACTGAATGGCCTTTTCAACGAACACGGCTTTGACGACTTCGTGGAGGGACTGTGTGCGAAGTTTATTGATATATGCTGAACCTTTATTTATATTCTGCTGTTCTACAAGTCAAGTATTAAAATGCAATGCACTGGAACCTCGGGATAGACGTCGTATCCCCCTGGTAAGAACAAACCTACTTCACCTAATGGAGGTTGAGCCAAAACGACCCAGAGGGGAGACAATCAGGGGACACCAGAACTCTTGGGAGATCTTCCCGGTCGGTGTATAATGTGCCCACACAGTCTCAAGAGTACCGATGCTGGAGGATAAGTGGGAGCACGCGAGGCCGGACTGGTGCCAGACAGCGAGGAGGAACACGCGCACTAGGGGGAGTTTGGGGACAGATGAAAATCATAACCAGTGAACGGGTGGCGGAGAAGATGCAGCGCAGTAGAACTCGAAGGGCTGGCGCCATGAAGCTCCTGTGGCTCGCAATTCCGTTGGCAACGGGGGTGTTCAGCATCGAGCAGCAGGCTGTCCAGGCTCAGACTGAGCGCCCCGCGGTAACGCTGGATTTGGGGATGGGGCAGGGTACCCCCGGGGCGTCGGTTGTCATCCAGGCGACTTTGAAGGTTTCAGACGATACGGACGTGGGCGTGATCGAGATCCAGGTTGAGTTCCCCAACAACCTTGTGACTTTTCAGGAAGCTAGGAAGGCGATAGGAGCCGATGCATCCAACGCCGAGGTCACTGCCACTGTCGAAGAGGTCGAGAAAGACGTGGAGAAATCCGTTGCCATGATCTCGGTAACCCCCGAGCCAGGAATGTGGATTCCGAGCGGAACTGTCGTGGATCTGGTCTTTAAGGTCGATGAAGAAGCGCCGCTGGATGCGGTGGCGACTCTCGAGCCACAGCTTCAGGCCGAGACTGCGGGCGATAGCCCCCGCCCCATCTCGGCAATCGGGCTCGACAATGGAGAAATTTTCGTCGGCAAGACGACACTGGTCTTTTCCTGTTTCTTTTATATGCATTGAGGCGGGACCACTTTTGGAGCTTGGACAAGGGAATAATGCTTTACCCGCTGGGTGTCCCCCTGCATAATCAATTCAATTAGGGAGGTTGTGAAATGTACAGACGTCTTTTGGGCAAACGAAATCATAACGTATGGATGGGAACTCTCCTGGGACTGGTCCTTTCGTCCTGGGGTGTCGAGGCTCAGCAGGGATCGTTCCCCCCAGAAATCCTGGCCTATGCGGACATGATTGTTTACAACGGTAAGGTCCTGACCGTGGACGACGAGTTCAGCACCAACCAGGCCTTTGCGGTTCGCGACGGGAAGTTTCTGGCCATAGGGACCAGCCAGCGCATTCGGGCCCTGGCGGGACCCGAGACACGGCAGATCGACCTGAAGGGCAGGTCAGTGGTTCCGGGCTTCATCGACACCCACAATCATTACCAGAGCTATGCTGAACGAGGTCTGATGCCCCGAGTGATTTTCCAGAACCGCGATCAGTGGCTGGCGGAGATCAAGAAGCTTGTCGATGCCGCGCAGCCTGGGGAATGGATTATCCTCAGGTCAACGAGATCCGTCGAGCAACCCTGGGCAGAGTCTTCTTTTGCCATGACGCGGCATGACCTGGATCCGATATCCCCGAATAACCCGATCTTTGTGTGGACGAGCCCGCCTGGCAACGACGCCGTCATCAACAGCTACGCCCTGCGGTTGGCCGACATGCCGTCGAATATCGCCGGTCTGGTGAAGGATGAGAATGGAGAACCCACCGGCTTTATCGACCAGGCGGCTTACGGGCGCCTCTACTACGAGGTGCTTCCCTGGCCGGACATCGAGAAACTGGTGCCGTTGTACAAGGCTGCCATGAAGAAGTTCAACACTCAGGGGAAGACCACTGTGGGAGCTCGTTATCCAGCCTACTCGATCTCCGTGTTCAAGAGAATCTGGGAGCGTGGGGAAGCCAGCCTGCGAATGCGGGTATTCCATGAGTTTGCTCGCGTGGCTGACCGTCCGGAGTCGATCATCAAACGGGTGGGCGACTTGAACGGACTGGGGGACGATTGGCTGAAGGTTGCCGCAGCCAACGTGGGCAATCCTGACGGATCATTGGGAAACGGCCGGGGCTGGACCCGCAAGCCCAAACTGCCGGCCATGAGCCATGCCAGGAATCCGGGCGCGCCGGACTTTGGTTTTGTTCCTTATTATGCAGACCGCCAGGCGACCGATTGGAAGTCGATTCCGATTTTGAGTCGTTACGGTTGGCGTATCCTCGGGATTCACACGGCGGGAGACAGGTCTGTGGATGAGCTGCTGGCCGCCTACGAGGAAGCCCACAAAGAAAAATCCATCGTCGGTCTCCGCCACGGCGTTGACCACTCTTTGATGATCAAGCCCGAGCACATCGAAGCGGGCAAGCGCATGGGGCTGGTTTTTGGTGCAGAGGAGAACGCCGCGGAGAATATGGAAAGGTACGCCAAGATCTACGGGGCAGACGAGGCCGTCAAAATGTCGCCCATCAGGAGCATGATCGATGCCGGGCTCATTGTGGGAATGGAGGGACTTGGAAATACAGGGACGGATCACGACGGAACCGAGAAGACGCCCTTGTGGTTCATTGAGACGTATGTGAGGCGCGCCGATATCGAAACAGGCAAGGTCTGGAACGCGGCCGAAAGAGTCACGCGCGAGCAGGCTCTGCAGATGACCACGATCTGGGCCGCTTATTACCTGGGAGATGAGAAAACTCTGGGATCGATTGAGTCGGGCAAGCTGGCAGATTTTGTGATTCTGGACGGGGACTACATGGCGGTTCCTGAGGACAAGATCTCGGACCTGAAAGCGATCATGACGGTAATCGACGGGCAAGTCGTTTATGAATTGCCCGGGCAATTCTAGTAGAGCTGTCGGCTTAAGAAGGTCACAGCCCTGAAAGATGGCTGCCCAGGTGGGGCCCGAGCCTGTCCTGATCACAACTCTGAAAGGCTCCGGCGTCACAAGAGGCGAGGGCTATCTTTCCCAGGGTTGGTGTCCTTCAGGAAACTCATATCCCACCGGCTCCATTCCCAGTTTGGATGCGAACTCGCTTCCCAGATACCTGATCTCTCCTCCCACCATGGTCATCTGTGGGATGATCTTGGGAATCTGGTCGGTGGGAATAGTGAAAAAGTCCTTGTCCAGAACCAGCAGATCGGCCAGTTTTCCCACCTCGAGTGTGCCGATATCCTTTTCCTTCAGCAAGTAATAGGCAGCCCAGTTGGTCCACATTTTGAGGACCGTTACCCGGTCCAGCTTCTCTTCCGGCAGCACGGTCCTGCCATTCACCTCCCGGGTGATATAGAGGTTAAAGTTGGTACCGATCCCCTCATAACCTTCAAACTGACCGACCACGTTGATACCCTGGTTTAACCAAGTCTTCACCGGTTGCAGGAAAGGCTCCACAGCGGGACCGTAATCTTCGAGATAGACGCTTTCGCGGCGCAAACGTGGTGGATTGCCGCTGACGATAATGCCATATTCCTTCAGCTTCGCCATGACGTCAGGCGGAGTGCCCAAGGCCTCAGCATGCTCGGTGGTGAGCCGCAGTCGTCGGATATCCTCGACCGTCATTCCGGAATTCTTCATGGCCATTTCAATCATCTGGATATACAGCCGAACTCCATGACTTCCCACCCCGTGCACTCCGGCCAGCCGCCAGCCGTCTTCCAGCGCATTCTGCAGTGTGTCCCAATACATTTCGCCGGGCTGGGGACACTTTTCGCGTATTTTGATGCTCGGGCTGGCCGGGACATCGGGTCCCAAACACACCTGTGGAAAGCTTGAATCCCACAACTCGGAGGCGACTCCCCCGAACCACATCATATCGTTCCCAACCCCTGTGAAATTTCCGGTCATCCGATATAACTGCCTGATGGCCTCCGGGTCGCCCGGGCGCCGGTGGGTTTCCAAAAGGATCATGAATCGGATGGGCGCACTTCCTTCTCGGTTGAGCTGCGTCACTGCATCCAAAATCCTTGGATTGTGAACCCGTGAGCCGAAGGCGGTCACTCCATGGGCTGCCGCCATCTCCCAGTCTTTGCTAATCAGTTCAGCCAGCACAGAGCGGGGTTGATTGGCATACCAGATATTCCAGGTAATGGCCGTCATGGCACCAACGGCGACAATGCCTCTTTCCTGGGCACCTTCCACATCGGGAACCTCCTGGCCTTCATAGTCCGTAAAGCCCGGGAACAGCTCCGAGAGGAGATCCCAGGCGGCAGAGTTGATGATACCGCGACTCCCCCCCCGCAAGATGACGGGATTCTCTGGAGCCACCTGGCTCAGACGTACTCGCGGCGCCAGTTCACCCCGAGACACCCAGGCTGCAACCCGGGACGCATGGACCCCCAGTTCAGGATTTGCGTCCACTCTCATGGCAAGCCAATCCCCAGGTTGCACTTGGGTCACGGCATTTCTGAGGGCATTCTCGACGACCATTCGAGTTGCCTCCATATCCCTTCCGGCTTGGACCTGGAGGGAGAGTCCCTTATCAGGACTCCGGATTCCCAGCTCAGCGGCAATTTGTTCATCTCCGAACATGTGAGCGTGAGTATCGATAATACCGGGGATGACGGTCAGACCCCCCACATCCAGGACCTTCGTATTCCGGTCAGCCAGTGCTCGAATCTGCTGATTCGATCCCAAGGCCATGATCCGGTTTCCCTTCAAAGCCATGGCTTCATAAACGCGACCCGGATTGTCGTTTAACCCCGGATTATCCATGCTGACGATCTTGCCGTTGACCACGATCTGATCGGGAGTTCCGTAGCGAGCCACTTCTGGTGGCAGGGCATTTTGAGCTTGCACCACTGGGAAAGCCAAAAATCCGAGAGCTAGGACCACCCATGATAAAGCTCCAGTTTTTTCCATGATTGTATCCATCCTTTTTCTCCGAGAGCCGATCTTCTCGGCGATTTCTTATGGGCTGGTGGTCGTCTCGACCATAGCCCTGGGCCTCTGATTCTTCTGTGCGTACATTGTGTACTGGGAATGTTAAATCTTTGGAGGTCGTCAAGCAACCCTAAAGCGGCGTGTATTCACTGTGGCCCCCTGTCGATCTTGTGCAGGATTGGACAATGTAGCACAATGCCGTGAGGTCCGACATTGCCGATACCATTTTCTGCGACATTCATGGTTCACACATTCGTCTTTCTGGGAATCTTCACGTTGTGCAGTTGGACCGAGGTCCTCTTTGCTCAACTCACCGACAAGAAGATGACGGCGGTTCAGATAGAAAGTGAGATCGTCATAGACGGAAATCTGGACGAACTGCCGTGGAGCCAGGCCCAACCGGCTACCGACTTCATTCGAAACGATCCTAACATGGGGGAACCCTCCACGGAACGCACTGAAGTTCGCATTCTGTATGACGAGGAGTATCTTTATCTGGGCGTTTATTGTTTTGATTCGGCTGGAAAAGAAGGGATTGTTCTCACCGATGTGACAAGAGATGCTGCTGCATTCAATAATGATCATTTCTCGGCAGTCTTTGACACGTTTGACGATGATCGCAGCGGAGTGATCATAGGCACAAACCCGGGAGGAGCTAAACGGGACGGTCAGGTTCGCGGAAATGGTTCCGACAACAATTTTAACTGGGATGCGGTTTGGGACGTGAAGACCAAGATCACCGAATCAGGTTGGCAGATAGAAATGGCGATTCCCTTTACGACTTTTCGCTTTCGAGAGGGTGAACATCAGGTGTGGGGGGTGAATTTTTCGAGGCGCATCCGGCGTAAGAACGAATTCGCCCTGTGGACAGATGTTCCACGACCTAACGTCCTGAGCAGTGTATCGTTCGCCGGCACGTTGGAGGGCTTCGAGCAAATCCGACAAGGCCGAAATCTTTACTTTAAACCCTACCTGTCCGCGCCAGTGGTGCGCAAACCTGAGGATGACGTGGACTTCGTTCCTGAGGTGGGTCTGGACGTCAAGTACGGCCTGACTGCAGGGTTAACCCTGGATCTGACCGTCAACACGGATTTCGCGCAAGTGGAAGCGGACGAGCAGCAAATCAATTTGACGCGGTTCAGCCTCTTTTTCCCCGAAAAGCGTGATTTTTTCCTTGAGAATTCAGGAATTTTTCAGTTTGGCAAGTCGCAGAGGCGCTTTGGCCGCTCTAGTGCGCTCGACGTCATCCCTTTTTTCAGCCGGCGGATCGGTATTTCCCAGGGCCAACTGGTTCCCATCTTGGGAGGTGCCCGCCTCAGCGGCCGAGCGGGCGACTATACACTCGGCATTCTGTCGATGCAGACCGATCAGTTTGAAGACACGCCTTCAACGAACTTCACGGTTGTTCGCTTGCGCCGGGATTTCCTGCGCAACTCGGACTTTGGAGGGATTTTCGTCAACAAGCAGGAGCGTGAGGGCCAACACAACCGCACCTATGGCGTCGACGCAAATCTGAGGTTTTTCGACTATCTGGATGTTGTCCCCTTAGCACTGAAAACGGAGTCACCGGATAGACCCGGAAAAGACACGGCAACCAATATCAGTGTCCGATGGCGCGATCAGTTCTGGGACCTCCTGGCCGAGCACCTGAACATTGAAGAGAACTTCAATCCCGAAGTGGGTTTTGTTCCTCGCACCGGGATTCGCAAGACTCGAGGCAGGTTCTCCCTAAAACCGAGACCCGAGCAGGTTGCCTGGATTCGGCAATGGGAACCGGCCGTGGAGGCGAACTACATTGAGGACCAGGAGGGGACCCTGGAGACCCGGACCGTGGAGACTAGTGTTACCATCAGATTTGAAGACAGCAGCAACCTTGTATTTCGTCAGAACGCTAATTTCGAACGGCTGGACGAGCCCTTTCCCATCCGACCGGAGCAGGAAATCCCCGTCGGAGACTACTGGTTTGATGAGTTCTCGGTTGCCTTTGCCAGTGACGGGAGCCGCGTGCTCAGCGGCAGCGCAGCCGTGCGAACCGGAAGTTTTTATGATGGCGATAAGGACTCCTACAGCTTGGGCGTGCGTTTCCAGCCCAACTATCATTTCACTGCCGACGTATCGTGGGATCACGATGAAATCACCTTACCTTCGGGGGATTTCACGACGAACCTGGTCAACACTCGGCTGCTCTATGCTTTCAATCCCCGAACTTTCTTGAACGCCCTCATCCAATACAATAATACCGTTCGAGAAATTGAGAGCAACATCCGGTTCAATTTCATCCACAGGTCTCTGAGCGATCTTTTCCTGGTCTACAACGAGGTGCGTGCCACCACCGGGGAAGTCAGAGAGAGGGCGTTCATTGCCAAAGTCACCTACGCCTTAGGCCTTTAGGAGCCTACACATCCACTCTACTGCATCGGCGCAATGATCCGGAGCGACGCATCAACCAGAGTCTCCAGGGTTAGATGACTCCTTGTTCTCGAAAAGCTGAGACTTGATCGGTCGAATAGCCCAGATGCTGCAAGACCTCATCTGTGTGTTCGCCCAATAGGGGCGGTGCCAGACGGACGCTGGCAGGCGTCGTTTGCAATTTGATGGGAGAGCCCAGCAGGGACAACACCCCGATTTTCGGATGATGAACCTCTTGAACCATGTTGCGTTCCTGCAAAGGTTTCAGTCCGAAGACACCCTGCAAGTCGTTTACCGATGTTGCCGGCACTTCATGGGCCTGAAGCAGATTCAGCCAATCCTGGGTGGACCGTTGCCGAAAAATATCGCCGAGGATACGCTCCAGTTCCACCCTGTTCTCGACTCGTTTGGCATTATCTATAAATCGAGAGTCTTCCTTCAGCGCAGGCTCATTCAACGCTCGGCACAGACGGGCCCAGATCTCTTGGCTTCCACCGGCGATGATGATCCATGCGTCCTTTGTGGCGAAGGCCTGGTAGGGGGCAATGCTGGGATGTCTGGATCCCATCCGCTGAGGAGATTCTCCAGTGGCCAGATAGTGGCTGGCCATATAGGACAGGAAGGCTACGCCGCAGTCGAGCATGGAAAGATCCAGCTTCTGACCCACACCCGTACGCTGGCGAGCAATGAGGGCTGCCATAATTCCTTCCACGGCATGATGAGCCGTCAGAATGTCAATAACAGCGATCCCCACCCTGACAGGGCTGCCGTTTTCGTCGCCGGTGATGCTCATCAATCCCGACTCCGCCTGTAGAGCGATGTCATAGGCCGGACGGTCCTTCCAGGAGCTTGTCTCGCCATAACCGGTGATCGAGCAGTAAATGAGTTTTGAATTGAGACTCCGTAAGTGCTCGTATTCCAGACCCAGTTTGTGGACGGCAGCCGGCCTGAAATTCTGGATCACTACATCGCTTTCAGTGGTCAGTTTTTCAAGAATCTCTTGCCCATGGGGAGTCTTCAGATTCAGGGTAATACTCCTTTTGTTGCGGTTGACACTCAAATAGTAAGTACTTTCACCCTTGAGAAAAGGCGGGCCCCAGGAACGGGTCTGATCTCCACCGTCCGGACGTTCCACTTTAATCACGTCAGCGCCAAGATCCCCCAGTAGCATGGACGCATAGGGTCCAGCCAAAACTCTCGATACATCCACCACTTTTATTCCTGTTAAAGGGGGTGAGGACTGCGGATCGATCTGCTGCATACGACTGCCTCCTTTCTCATGGGAGCAAGTATAATCGGAACAAACAGACCCTCGATAGAATCTCTGACATCTTTTGAATTCCCGCCTTGGCCTGGTTCGCGGTTCCCGGACGTATGTCGTCAAACAGCTGGAGGGGAGCTGAAGCCTTTGAGGGGCGGGTTTTTTGGGCCTCGAAAAGGTCTGTGCTATATTGACCGCCTGATGGGATTTCAAGGAGCTGATTTCATGAATCTGGACGAACTCCTCACAGATGAAGAGAAAGGGGTCCGGGAGGACGCCAGAGACTTTGTCGAAGAGCGTGTGGCTCCAATCATTGAGGACCACTATAGGGCAGGTACTTTTCCGATGGAGTGGGTCGGGCAGATGGGTCAGCTTGGCTACCTGGGAGCGAATTTGGAGGGGTACGGTTGTGCCGGCCTCAACGCCGTCGCTTACGGATTGATCATGCAGGAATTGGAGAGAGGCGACAGCAGCCTTCGAACCTTCGCTTCTGTTCAGGGTGCACTGGTCATGTATCCCATTCACACCTTTGGGAGCAAGGAGCAAAAGGCCAGATGGTTGCCGGAGCTCCAATCCGGAAGGGCGGTTGGATGCTGTGGTTTGAGTGAGCCCAATTCCGGCTCAAATCCAGGTGGGATGACAACGCGAGCGAAAAAAAAGGGCGATCACTATGTTCTGAGCGGCAAAAAGGCCTGGATCACGAACGGGAGTATCGCTGACGTCGCGGTGGTTTGGGCGAAGTGCGAGGACGAAAAAGTACGGGGTTTCCTCATCGAGAAAGGGGCCGAGGGGTTTGGCACCAGGGACTACCAGAATAAATATTCTTTTAGAGCGTCTGTTACCTCAGAGCTTATTTTAGACAATTGCCGAATCCCCCAGGGGAATCTTCTACCGGGGACGGTCGGACTCAAGAATGCTTTGATGTGTCTCAATCAGGCCCGATACGGTATCGCCTGGGGTGCCGTAGGTGGAGCAATGGTTTGCTATGACGCGGCTCTGCGCTGGTCATTGGAGCGTAAACAGTTTTCCGACAAACCGATCGCGTCTCACCAACTGGTGCAGAACAAGCTGGTATGGATGCTCACTGAAATCACCAAAGCGCAACTGCTTGCATACCGGCTGGGACGGCTTAAGGAACAGGGTCGGCATCGCTTTGACCAAATTTCAATGGCCAAGCGCAATAACGCTGAAATTGCCTTGAAGATTGCACGAATGGCCCGGGACATCCTGGGGGCCAACGGGATTCTCGGTGATCATCCCGTCTCTCGCAACATGGCGAACCTTGAAACCGTCTATACCTACGAGGGAACCCACGATATCCACACCCTCATTCTGGGGCAGAGCATCACGGGGATTGCCGCCTTCGAATAGGGATCCGTCCGATGGAAACCTTTGACGATTGTAAGGAGACCAATGATGAATTACGACTTCGAAACTTTCTGCAAAGATTGCCGTGAGAATCTGAAGGCCGACCCCGGTGAGGCAGGCCATGAAAATGTCCGGCGTAATGTGGAGAAGCTTCTTGGCGACCCGGACTTTTGCGGCACCTACCTTGGTGATGATGCCCCACCGGGCATTCGCACCATTTACCGCGATGCGGAAGCCGACTTCTGTGTGCTGGTCCATATTTATGAGACGGGCAAGGCGGGTCCGCCACATGACCATGGGACTTCCTGGGCGGTGTACGGCCAGTCGGTTGCATACTCCGACATGACGAGGTGGAAACGAACCGACGGCGGCAGGGGAGAAGGCCATGCCGAAGTCGAACCGGAGACGACCTTTCGGCTGGAGCCGGGTATGGCGGGCAAGTTCGAGCCGGAGGAAATTCATTCCATCAAGTTCCCCGAGGGGGCCCGTTTTATCAGGGTAACAGGGACCGATCTCGACACTATCCCAACGCTGCGCTTTGACTTGCAGAGCAAGACTGCAAAAGTGGGAAGCCGGCTCAAGTAGGGCCAGGAAAGGGGGCACCCTCGGTGGAGCACATCAAAATCGCCGTCATCAGTTTCACCCCGAACATGTTGGATCTCCTGCTGGCCAAGGAGCGAGGATTTTACTCGGCGCAAGGACTGGAAGTGCAATGGGTTCCCCTGGCAGGGGAGAAGGGCATTCGAGGTCTGCTCGAGGGAGAGGTGGACTTCAGCGTCCAAATCGCCGCCGCCTTGAAACTGGTGATGACCGAGAATGCCGGACTGAAGATCGTCCTCATCATTCACCGCGATCCTCCCCACTGGATGATGGGGCGACCGGGCCTCACAGTCGGGGAGCTGCGGGGCAAGACGGTGGGCAGTGGAGGGCGCGGCAGCGATAGCGCCTTATTGGTGGAAGCCTGGTTGGAGAAAGCAGGTCTGGAACCGGGTGTGGACGTCAGCGTGAGTTACCACGGCGCTCAGCCCACCTGGGCACGCGGATGGATCCGTATGACCGACGACGTCCCAATGGCCATTCCCCTGGAAAGAGAGATTTTGGAAGCCCGCGGGTGGGCACCTCTGGTGGAGCTTTGCACTCTTTTCCCGGGCCTGCTCAACCATGGCCTGGTTGTCACCGAGAAGACCATTGAGAACCGTCCCCAGATCATTAAAAAAATGGTGAAGGCCCATCGGGAGGCGGCTCGCTACATCCGTAATGCTCGAGAAGAGGTCATCGACTTCATACAAAAACAGTGGCAGGTTGAGGAAGAAGCCGCCTCCAAGAGTTACTCCTATCTGAGTCGTGTCTTTTGCGCTGAACTTCAAGCAGAGGATTTGCAACCGGTTCTTGGCGCCACAGCCCAAAAGTTGGGGAAACCCCCCTTGGAGCCGGAGGCGGTGATGGACAGCCGCTTTCTACTTGAAGACTGATTCTGGGCGTGGTGCGAAAATCTTCACTCAAGAATACCCGAGTACTTCTCTCCCAGGGCCTCTTCCCAACGCAGATAGTTCATCATGTCTGCAAAGTTGCGGTTCGGTCCCGTCGTCACCACATCCATTGGCGCCGACATCAAGTTGGTCAAACCTTTTTCCACGTCAAAGCCGGCACTGAGCCAGGCTTGAACGCCCCCCTCCAGGACTTCCACTTTTCGATAGCTCATTCGCTTTAAAGTGGCGCCGGCCAGAGAAGACTGTTGCCCATCGCAACAGGTCACCACGACCGGGGTCTCGTACCCATCGGCAACGGATTCGATCTGGAACTCGAGCCAGCCTCGAGGCACCCAATGAGAGCCGGGAACATGTGCTTCGGCAAAGTCCCGACTGGTCTCGACGAAGATGATGAGTGCGGACTCCCTGGCCTTCAACTCCTGTGCAGAAATGTGCTTCACCGTGTGTTCGGCGGCGTCCAGGCCAAACGGCTTGGTACCAGCGTTTGTGCGCTCTAGTTTTCGGCGGCTTGCTTCCCACTGGGTCGTGCCGCCCTCAACCGCGTACACTTCCTCAAATCCCATCTGCCGATACCAGGATGCCGTCAAGATGGCCCGAGCTCGCCGATCGCAGCAAAAAACGATGGGACAGTTATGGACTACAGCGACCTCATCGGAGCGCTGCACCGCTTGCCCGCCTGGAAACCACCTGAAGCCTGGAATGTGGCCATGTCGATACTCCTCCTGGGTTCGCACATCGATCAGATAGATCGTTTCCTCCTGAAGTCTCTCCATCATGGTCACCAGCGCCGGTACATCGAGCAATCCCACACCATCTTCCTGGGCCATTAGGGTTGCGTATTCTTCAGCTGAGGCCAGTCCATCGGGAGTTGGCTGGGACAGTTCCAACCGGTGGGAACCACGCTCCAGTGGGTAACCCGCCAGCATCCAGCCGGCTGTGCCATTCTTCAGCGCATAGACGTTTTCGATCCCCATACGCTGAAGGGTTCGTGCCCCAATGATGCTGCGTGTTCGGCCGGCACAATGGACCACAATGGTGGCATCAGGGCCGACTTCCTTCCTGATATCGGTGATTCGCAGTGCCATCTCTCCTGCGGGCAGGCTCCGCCCACCCGGAACGCAGAAGCTCTGGTGCTCTTGTGGGGTTCTTGCGTCCAGAACCAGGAGCTGATCGCCGCCTTCCATACGTCGGTGCAACTCCGTTGCATCCATAACCGGAAGATGGTGAGCCACTTCCATTTTTTCCCCGAAATCCTTGCTCGGAATGTTGGTGCCCCATTCGGTTGGGTATCCTCTGATGAACCAGTGATTGAGTCCCCCTTCCAACACGCAAACCCGGTTGTAGCCCATTTTCTCGATGGTATCCGCGGCCAGAGAAGCCCGTCTCCCATCGTCATCACAGATCACCATTTCTGTACCTGGGTAGGGCACCGCTCGGGTCATCGAGAACTCTATCTGCCAGCGAGGAATGTTACTGGAGCCCGGAATGTGTGTGCTGTTGTACTCTCCACCCTCCCTGACATCGATCAAGGCGAATGGGTTCTTTCGGGTCAACAAACCGTGGAGCGAATCCGGAGATATCCGATCAGCCATCGCTTAGGCCTTTTTAGTAAGGAGGTAAAGGGATGATCGAGGGAGCTGTACCCATAGAAGGCGTCCGGTCAAGGGGGGTTATTTATTGGCCCCGGCCTGCTTGAGCAACGCGACGACTTCGGTGTAGCCTTCCTCTTCTGCAAGCATCAAGGCCATCCAGCCATCGTTGCTTTTCTCCCTCACATCGGCACCTGCATCCAGCAACAATTTCACGAGGTCAGCATCACCTCGAACGAGTAACGAGTACATCAGGGCGGTTGCGCCATCGTTGTCTTTCGCATTCACATCCACACCTGCATCCAATAGGGTTTCGACGGTCTCGGTATGACCACCGAAAGCCGCATGCATCAGGGGGATGACCCCATTGTTCGTTTTTGCATGCACATCAGCACCGGCATCCAAAAGGGCTCGCACCGTTTCCGTCTGACCGCGGAAGGCCGCTTGCATCAAAGCGGTCTCCCCGTTTTTATCTTTCCCGTTTATGTCCACGCCGGCATCCAACAGGGCTTTGACGGCTTCGGTTCGGCCGTTCAAAGCCGCAGCCAGCAGGGCGGTTGAACCAATCTCGTTCTCTGCATCAACCTCCAAGCCTGCATTCAGCAAGGCCTCCACTCTCTCGACCTGACCGTTCTTTGCCGCATCGATCAAGTCCAAACCAACAGCATCGGTGACGTCCGGCTCACAGGAAGTTAACGGAATAGGCATCGCCAGTACCATGGCGATCATTGTTTTGCTGGCTATAACGGCCCTTCTCATCTGAGAGAGATTTCCCAGTTACTATTCGCCAAAAATATGGGCAGCGTGGTAAGTCAACAACATATTTTTCGCTCGATCCGCAACATAGATTTCTTTATCCCTGATGTTGATGGCAAGTCCCCGGGGAGAAACCATCATCGTTGTTCCGTCTCAGTCTTGGCGTTTAAAGTGGCATCCACTTCTGAACAACTCATGTGCAATAGAGCAGCCTTGGCACCGATTTCGGTAAATCCAACTCCGGTAGGGCCCACATCATGGCAGAGGGCACAGCCAAAATCAACGAAATCGCGCCTGACCCTTCTCTGACTCTGGCTCCACTCCTCTTCAGCGATCGCCAGGGTTTCCCACACTGTCTTCAGCATCCCGGGACATCCTTCAAAGTCTTCAGCCCTTGCTTGTCCCTGAGAAGTAAGCCCGAAGAGCCCAGTGTTGGTGAGGGTGTGGCACACAACGCATCCATGATTATTATAGATCCAGCTGGCAATTTCCCGGGGACTTTTTCCCTCCACGTCGTATTCGAGTAAAGAAGTTGGTTGGGCGGACTCTATGGGAAGATTGTCCGGCCCATTCGTTGACTGCCAGCAAGCAATTCCGGCCACGATAGAGAATGAAACGAAAATGGGTATGCCGATCATTGACAACTTGGACTTGTTCATAGAGCCCTCCTTACAGCATAGATAGAACGGTTAGCCAGGATTATACGCCTGGTCTAAGTGGGAGTCCACAATCCGAATTGCCTCATCAAAAATCTATTCGAAATGGATACGTTGCCTCATTAAAAAATCTATTCGAAATTGCCTGGCCCTGAGCAGGGGAATAGAAGTGTCCTCCATGAAGGAATGGAGGGCACCAATGAGGTTAACGATGGCAGAAAAGCGTGTATTGATCAAAAGTTTTGCCCCCCGCTACCGGAAGAAGGGCAAGAAGGTGAAGGGGGAAGTGTTGACGGAGTTTACCCAAATGACGGGCTACAACCGCTGCTATGGAGCCTATCTGCTTCGCCACCAGGGCAAGCGGATCCGGTTGAGCCCCAAGCTGGTGGCGGTAGGGGATATCGGCAAGAGAGTACGGCGAGAGCGGGCCCGCAAATACGACCAGAAAGTTCTAAAGGCGCTGACGATGATCTGGGAGATACTGGACTATTTGTGTGGCAAACGTCTGGTCGCGATTTTGCCGGAAGTGGTACCCATTTTACAAAGACATGGGGAACTGAAAGTGGATGCCAGCACCCATGAGCGGTTGATGCAGATCAGCGCCGCCACCATCGATCGGCTGCTGGAGCCCGAAAGGTGCAAGCACCGTCTCAAAGGACGATCCGGAACCAAGCCGGGAACGCTGCTCAAACACCAGATTCCGATCAAGCGTTTCGCCGACTGGCAGGAGGATCGCCCCGGTTTTGTGGAAGTGGACCTGGTGGGCCATGAGGGAGGCCAGGGTCGGGGGGACTACCTTCAAACCCTGGATGTGACGGACGTGTACACGGGCTGGACAGAGGTCCGAGCGGTGCGCAATAAGGCCCAGGTGTGGGTCCTGGAAGCGATGAAGCTGCTTCAGAAGCGCTCGCCCTTCCCTTGGCTGGGGATGGCTTCGGACAACGGCAGCGAGTTCATCAACAAGCACTTGATTCGTTTTTGTGAGCAGGAAAAGATCAGCTTCAGCCGAACCCGCCCCTCGCGCAAGAATGACAACCCTTATGTGGAGCAGAAAAACTATTCGGTGGTTCGGCGGGCCGTGGGTTATGCTCGCTACGAGGGAGAGCGAGAACAGGAGCTGGTGAACGAGTTGTACGATCGGCTGCGACTGCAGATCAACTTTTTCAAGCCGGTCATGAAGATGGTGGCCAAGCAACGTCGAGGGTCTCGGATCTGGAAAAAGTATGATGTGCCGAAAACTCCCTACCGGAGGATCTGCGAGTCCCCTGAGGTGGCGGACAAGATCAAGCGGGAACTGGCCCGAGAGTATGAGAAGCTCAATCCGGCCCAGCTGGCACGGCAGATCGGCTGGCTTCAGAATTGCCTTTTGCTCAAACCGACTCCTGAGCAGAAGAAACGATGGGAAGCGGGCTGGATGTGAAAATCTTTCTCTTGCTGCAGGCTGCGGGTGTTGGGCAAGGGGTTGCCACTCCTCTGGTTGGTGCTTTTTACCACCACTTTTTGCAATCCCTTTCGGATAGATTCTTAGTGAGGCAACGAATACCCTTTGGAATAGATTTTTACGTGAGGCAACGGGGGGACTCATGGGAGTATTCTCCCCTCTTTTCTTTCTGCTCTTGCTCACGAGGAACAGCTGGCCGGCCGGCAATATCTGAACCTGGACCAAAGGGAACACGACGGAGAAACCTGCTTTTCGGACAAGTTACAGGAAATCAGGTGCGCGATCATTTTTTTTTTTGCTATCCTCTCTTTCATGGCTATGCTCTTTATGGCCACTATCATAATATCTCGGGTAATCTGTGTTCTGGAGAACTAGGAGGTTCAGGTCCAGTTGTCTGGCTTTACAACCGCGCTTCGTTCCGGCATCCGGACGGTGGGACGCCCAGTCGAGAATATTGATGAACACATCACGGCAGGCGCAGTTTGCGCTTAAACTGATCTCTTGAAAGAATCTGAACTCAAGGAGGGCATTGTGGCAAAAAACATAACGAGAAGGGTTTTCGTGACAAAGACTGCAGTGGGGACAGCTGCAGTGGCGAGGGCTTCTTCGGAGGTACTGGCGGCCTTCGCAGCCCCATCCGACGATCTGCCCCACCAAATTGTGGCGGCTTTGGGGGACTTATTTATTCCGTCCGCTTCGGGCGATCCGGGTTACAAGGATCTGGAGCCTTATGGAATTACCGAGTACGTCATAGAGGGCTTGCCGGTGGGTGGAGGGGCAAGTTCGAGTGAGGGCGAAGGTCCCGCTGGAGTTATACGGGATTTCAACGACCTTGCGACACAGTTCTTCCGAGGAAAAACATTTTTGGAATTGACTTGGGACCAACGAGCCCAATACCTGGAGAAAATTATTGCCGGGAGCGAGATCACGGATGTGAAACAGCGCGAGCAGCTGCAGGGTTTTTACCGCCTTGCCCGTCTGCGCATTCTGACCGTCTACTACCTGAACTATCCGGAGCACGAGGTCAAGCGGAACGACCGGGGTGAGATCATCCGAGCGGTGGGCGACCGGCGTCAGATCACCAATCCCAATACAGAAGAGATTGTCACCGGGTGGGATATCGCCGGATATAAGGGACCCCTCGGCTGGGAAGAAGAAGAAAAGAAACGAGCGATGATGAAGAAGATGCACCCCTATTGGTACGAGGGGGATCTAGTGAAGCTGGACTCGTAAATCGTGGGTAGAGGTTGCCCGTTGACAGACAGGGTCTTGGGAGCAAGACCGCAACGAGGAGGGAGCAAACATGGCCAATGAATATTATGACGCCGTAGTCGTGGGCGGCGGCACCGCAGGATGTATCGTGGCGGGTCGACTGGCAGAGCGCGGGATTAACCCGACCACGGGCGACCGGTTGAAGATAGCAATGATTGAAGGGGGAAGCGACTGGACGATTCGGGACCCGGGACTTCGCCCGGGATACGGGTATCCGGTTCGTCGCAGTATCATCAGCAATGTGATCTCTGGTGATGATGGCGGGCCGGAAGCCGTCGGACCCGATTATGTGTGGCCTTGGGAGGGAGACAACTACAAGGTTCTCGGAGGTTGTTCGGTCCACTTCGGGAGCAACACTTTTCTCCAGCATCCAGAGGATATTCACTTTTATCGGGAGGCTTCGGGGGTCAATTGGACGTATGGAGATTTCCATCCCGCAGTCCAAGAGATTAAAGAGATGTTCAATGTCATCGCCATGCCGGAAGGAACGTGGTGCAAGGCAGTGCACCTGTTTAATGAGGCAGCTGCATCGCTGGGTTATGACTACTTCCCCACGCCGGTGTCACGCAAAAACTGCCTGGACTGTGGTTTCTGTGGTAGTGGGCACGTCTGCCGCTACGACTCAAAGGGGAACAGCCTGTGGGGGGCTTACATTGGTTTAAACAATGGGTTGAAGATCATTGCAAACTCGACAGTGGAAAAGATCCTCATTGAGAAAGTGCCGGGACGAGGACCGGTAGCGACCGGAGTCATCTATACGGACCTCAACAATCAGAGCCACGAGGTCCGCGCTGCACGGATTATTGTTGCTTGCGGCACGAACGGTACGCCGCTACTGATGTTCAAATCTGGCTACGGGCCTCGGAATGTATTGGGCTCGAATCTCATCGTCGAAAACCCGAATGTGGGCGAAAACGTGGATGGGGATAGTAGCTTCGCGACCCCAGCGATGTGGTCGGAACCGGTCCGTCCGTCTGAGGGTATGACGGGATTTACCATGTTCACGACCCAGCCACGCCCCTACCCGGAAATGACCGTTCAATTCCGGGGGACGGGACTGACCCGGCAGGACAATAGCAACAAATTTCCTCATCTGAACGCAATTCACCCGTCCGCGCCGCAATTTGGATGGGAGCACAAGGAGTTTATGAAGAAGAAAGGCTGGCTGCGGTTTGGTTCAATCAAAAGTCAGATGGGGACAATTCCCTGGAAGTGGCGGATCACACCCGATGGGAAACGGGAACTGGTGAGTATGGATGCGGCTAGGATCAACGCCGCCAGACAGGAAGCTGCCGATATCGCGGTCGCCTTGTATGAGAGGATGCCCCTGAAGCCGGTCTCTGTAGTGCCCTATGATGTCGCAAGGGGAGCACAGAGACTGAGGCCCGGGCACAATCTGGGAAGTTGCCGGGCAGGAGGCAGCCGGGAAGTCGCTGTCTGCGATTCCGACTTCAATTGCTTCGACATTGAGAACTTGATGTTCACGAGCGGCGCGTCGATACCCAGGTCCACTTTCTGCCATGGTTGTGGACCGATTGCGGTGGGGGCTGCTTTCGCCTGGAGACGTATTTTGGGGAATCACTTCACCCCGGGAAGTTCCACCAAGGACTTCGCCTGACCGCTCCTCAGTGCTCCCGAGAGCGGCCGCAAATTTTCCTGCAGGACTCGGAAACCGGATTTGAGGGGACTTGTTAGCGTCGTCCGCCGATCAGTCCGGAGCGCCACAGAAAGTAAAGTAAGGTGAGTAAGGTGCTGATGGCAGCGGCAACGTAGGTGAGAGCGGCTGCGTTCAGGACGCGATCCACTCCCTCCCGCTCCTGCGGCATGATGATCCCATGCTCGACGACCAGGGCCTTGGCCCGGCTCGAAGCGTCAAATTCCACGGGCAGCGTGACGATCTGAAACAGCAGTACCATTGAGAAAAGCACGGCGCCCACCAGGACCATATTGGTGGAGGCCATGAACAGGCCGATCAACATGACAATGTAGCCAAAACTGGAACCGATGCTGGCGGTTGGAACCAGCAGCGAGCGAAGCCAAAGGGGGCCGTAGCGCTTCGCGTGTTGAATGGCATGACCCGCTTCATGGGTGGCCACGCCGATGGCGGCAATCGAAGAGGAGTCGTAGACGCTCTCCGAGAGAGCCAGGGTCTTGTTGATGGGATTGTAGTGATCGGAGAGCTTGCCGGGCGTTCGCACAATCTTCACATCATCAATACTGGCCGTACGGAGCAGTTCCGCTGCCGCCTCGGCCCCTGTGATTCCCCGGGAGGATCGAACGGAGGAATATTTCTTGAAGTTGCTCTTTACCCTCCAACTGGCCCACAAGGACAGGACCAATGCGGGGGCCATAAACATCAGGTATACGGGATCAAATATCATTTTGGACTCACTTCCTTATTCTACCCCTCCAGATTCTACCCCTCCAGTTTAGCAGGAAAAGCACCACCTAGCTGCTGTTCTGCCAGTGTCCGGCTCTGGTGAAGGTGGTCTATGTGTGCCTTCCTGTATTTCTTTAAGATCGGAGAAACTCAAAGTCAAGGGGTCACGACTGTGCGACTGTACAAACCAGGGAGAATCGCTGCAGAGGCTTTGTTCTGCTTGGCGAATGACTTACTTGCTGATGAGTCAGTGTAGGCCAAATCCTGGCCCCTCCCGCTTATGTTCGCGGTCGGTACCCTTCTGACTTCCGGTCATGACTTCTTGTTCCTCTTCTTTTTCCCCTTCAGCTCGGCCATTTCCTTCTTGAGTCGGGTGACCGTCCGGACCAGTTCGGGGAGCTTGCGCAGCAAAACGTAGTTACGCTTCCACAAGGCGGCCTCCATTTCCGGAGTACCTGAGATCATTTTTCCAGCCTCCACCGATCGGGCCACCCCGGTCTGTGCGGTGGCTATAACTCGATCTCCGATGACAATGTGGCCCGCTGTTCCCACCTGACCTCCCAACATGACGTGGTCTCCGACCCGGGTGCTTCCTGCCAGGCCTACCTGTCCGGCCAGAACAGTGTGCTGCCCAACTCGGGAACCATGCCCGATCTGCACCAGATTATCGATTTTGGTCCCCTCCTCAATTCTCGTCTCCCCAACCGTAGCCCGGTCGATACAACTGTTGGCACCCACCTCAACGTCATCTTCCAGGACCACGATGCCGGACTGGGCCATCTTGTAGTAACTACCGTCGGCCTGGGGCGCGAATCCAAAGCCGTCCGCTCCTACGATAGCTCCGTTTTGAAGAATCACCCGGTTTCCGATTTTGCAGTGCTCGCGAATAACAGCGTTGGAGTGGGCGATCAGGTCATCTCCAATCTCGGCATGGGGATAGATGGTGACATTGGGGTAGAGAAGGGCATTCTTGCCCAGCTGCGCTCCCTCGCCGATGACCACGTTGGCTCCAATCGAATAGTCCTCCCCCAGCACCACGTCGTCGGCAATGGTGGCGGTGGGATGGATTCCGGGAACGGGTTCAGGGGGTTGATAAAAGAATTCAATGGCCTGGGCAAAGGCGAGATAAGGATTCTCGGAAATCAAGGTCGGAGTCGAGGTGGCCGGGGCTTCAGCAGAAAGAATAATGGCTCCGGCACGAGTGGATCCTATGTCGGGTAAGTATTTGGGATTGGAAACGAAAGTCAGGTCCTCCTTTTCCGCCTCTTCAATCCCCGCTACTCCGGTGATCACAATCTCTTCGGATCCCCGCAGTTCACAATCCAGTTTTTTGGCGATTTCTCCTAATTTCATGCCTGTTTCGGCTCCTGTCTGAAATACTTCAGGTCAGAATGATAACGTGAGACAGGAGGGGTTGGAAATCCCGAAAGCACAATTGTGATTTTCGGAGGGCCCGCTCCACACAAAAACATGGCTCAAGCTGCTCGATCGGCTCGCGCTGCCGGCAAGGTTAGTTTCGCGGTTTTCCTCAGCCGGATACTGGGGCTGGTGCGCGATCAGGTCTTCGCCAAGCTCTTTGGGGCCGGACTCTACAATGACGCCTGGCTGGTGGCGTTTCGTATTCCCAATCTTTTGAGGGATCTGTTCGCGGAAGGCGCTCTGAGCGCTGCCTTTGTTCCCACCTTTACCGATTTCCTGCACAAGAAGGGCCGAACCGAGGCCTGGGTTCTGGCCAACCTGGTCTTGAGCGCATTGCTGGTCCTCTTGGGAGGCTTCACGCTGGCTCTATCGGTTTTCTCCGAATCCTTTGTCTATTTGCTGGCGGCCGGCTTTGCCGACGTTCCAGGAAAAGTCGAGATTACGGCCGATCTTCTGAAGATTCTCTCACCCTTTTTGATGTTGATTGCCCTGGCTTCCGTGGGCATGGCGATTCTGAACACCCTCAATCATTTTTTCATCCCTGCTTTGGCTCCGGCCCTTTTCAATGTGGCCGTGATTTCGGCAGGAGTTTTTCTGGCTCCCCAGTTCGAAAAGTGGGGAATATTGCCCATTCATGCCATGGGTGTGGGGGCGCTGGTGGGAGGTCTGCTTCAATATGGCATGCAGCTGCCCCTCATGCGCCAACACGGCTATCGCTTTCGTTTTCGCATCGACCTGGCCCACCCGGGAGTGCAAAAGATCGCCCGCTTGATTGCTCCTGCCATCGTGGGAGTGAGCGCTGTTCAGATCAACGTTCTGGTCAATACCCAGATTGCTTCCTTTCTTCAGGAAAATGGTCCGGTTTCCTGGTTAAGCTACGCTTTTCGGATTATCTATTTGCCCATCGGTCTGTTCGGAGTTGCAGTGGGTGTGGTCAATCTCCGGGACGTCTCATTTTTGGCCACGCAGGAAAAGTGGGAAGAATTAAAGGAAACGGTGGCCAATTCCATTAAGCTCATTTCCGTTCTGGCCATTCCTTCAGCAGTCGGGTTGATGGTCCTGGCCGTACCCGTTGTCCGTGTACTTTTCGAGAGAGGGGGGTTTACGTCAGCGGACACCCTGTATACGGCTTATGCCGTGATTTTCTACTCCCTGGGGCTATTCGCCTATAGCTGCATCAAGGTCTATGTGCCGACCTTCTATGCCCTAGGTGATACCCGGACCCCCGTGCGAATCAGTATGATGGCGGTAGTGAGCAACCTCTTTGTTAATCTCATCCTGGTCTTTTTTATTCTTCCCGAGGAGTACGGTTACGTGGGACTGGCCTTTGGAACGGCCTTGTCCGTTACCTTGAGCAGCATCTGGTTGGCGAAAAGCCTCCAGCGCAAACTGGGATCCCTCCAGGATTACCCTGTGGCCCCCACTTTTTTGAAGGCGCTTGCTGCTTCAGGGGTAATGGGAGTGGTGGTTTACTTTCTCAACCAGTTCTTTGAAGGGTTCTGGATCGAGATGGATTTGTGGCGGGAACTGGTGGCCTTGACCAGCTGTATCCTGGTGGGGATGGCGGTCTATTTGGGATGTTGTCTGCTCTTGCGCATTGAGGAGACCCATCACCTTGTTCGTCGCCTGAAGTCGTAGCCGGTATTATGCATAAGTTGTCTACTGCAGTGCCGCAATCATCCACGCTGACTGCGTTGTGTTTCCTTGGGCTCCTCGGCGTACTGCATGAGTACACCTGCGGGGCCCTTCGTCGCACGCCTTGTCATCGCGACGTCTGCGGCACTTCGTCACGAGAACCTATGCATAATACCGGCTAGCTAGTTCCCATCCGGAAGACTGTAAATAGTTGGAAATAAAAGGGTAAGTACGCATTTTCGAGCTCTGATTTTGTCAGGGTCGTTTGATAAGTTATTTGGTGTAAAACAATAAAAACAAACGACTTAAAACAAAACCAGGAGCCCGAAAATGCGTAAGAACCGAGAAAATCAACTCCCTCTTTCCCCTTCCTGGCCCGATCATCGCCTGGCCCGGGAACTGGAATCGATCTCCAAGATCCTGGATCAAAATCCATCGATCTCCGATCTGGTTTTATACGATCTGTGTGACAAAGTCAGCTCCAAGAACGGAGCCCGGGGCATGACGGCCGAGCAGGTCCTACGTTGTGCTCTGATCAAACAAACCCACCAGTTCTCCTACGAAAAGCTGGCTTTTCACCTGACCGACTCGCAGAGTTTTCGCACCTTCTGCCGGCTCCCCTATAGGGTCACCCCCAGCAAATCCACCTTGCAGGAGAACATCTCGCGGATTGAAGCCTCCACTTGGCAGGCCGTCAATCGGGTGCTGGTCAGTTGGGCTGATGAGAAAGGTTTGGAGAAAGGGCGTAAGATTCGAGTGGATGCCACCGGAGTCCAAAGCAACATCCGCCATCCCCTCGATAGCCAATTGCTTTACGATTCCATTCGGGTCGTGACCCGCCTTTTAAAACGGCTCAACCAGCAGGAGTCCCTCTCTTTTGTGGATCATTGCCGAGGTGCCAAAAAACGTTGTTTGAACATCCGAAACAGTCGGGGCGAGAAGCGCAAAAAGCATTATCGGGATCTCTTGAAGATCGCTGGCAGGACCCTGGGTTACGGCACCCTGGCACTGGAGCAGGCACCGCGGTGGCAGGACCCCATCAGCCAGGTCCTGGCCGAAGCGTTGGCCCACAATCTGAATCTAATGGGGCGAGTGATCCAACAAACCCAGCGTCGGGTGATCCTGGGCCAGAAGGTCCCGGCCACCGAAAAGATCGTCTCCATCTTTGAAGAACACACCGACATTATCGAAAAAGGCTCCCGCGAGAGCCTCTTTGGCCATAAGCTTTATCTGACCGTAGGCAAATCCTCGCTGATCCTGGATGCGGTTCTGATGAACGGCAATCCGGCCGACAGCCAGCAGGTCAAGCCCTTATTGCAGCATCAATGTCGGCAATACGGTCGTTATCCCCGCCAGGCCAGTTTCGATGGGGGCTTTGCCTCTTCAGACAATCTCAAGTGGGCCAAGAATCAGGGAGTTCAGGACGTGGCCTTTGCCAAGAAATGCGGATTGAAGATCCAGGATATGGTCCGATCCAGTTGGGTCTACAAACAGCTGAGGCGATTCCGAGCCGGCATTGAAGGTTGTATCTCCACCGCCAAACGGGTCTTTGGTCTCACTCGCTGTCTCTGGAAAGGTTGGTCTCGCTTTCAGCGCTACGTGCACCTTTCGGTCGTCAGCTACAACCTGGTCGTGCTGGCACGACTCCTTGTATAACTTCTCCCTGTTTGCTCACTTCCCCACGCCATCTTGCAGGGTGAGGTGTCGCCTTAACGTGCCTTTGCGGAGCGGCAAAGAACTCCTCCCGATAGCCAAGCAAAAGAGGGTGTCTTTCAGAGTGCTGTGATAGGCTAACTTATTACTATTCAATAAAATACCGGTTTGAAAACCCCAGTTTCCGGATGGGAACTAGCTAAGTACCATGCAGAAAAGGGCTGTTCGTAATTATCTGAATTATCTTCAGGTGGAAAGAGGGTTGGCCTCCAACACGGTGGAGGCTTACCGGAGGGATCTTGGTGAGTTTCTCTCTTATGTCCGTTCCCGGAAATGGACCCTGCAAGGTGTGGGCAAGCAGGAGCTGGCCGGTTATATCCAGCATCTCTACGGACACGTGTCTGCTCGTTCCGTGATGCGGAAGGTCGCGAGTCTGCATTCCTTTTTTCGGTTCCTTCTCCTGGATGGTTATCTTCAAGAAGATCCCTCCGAAACATTGCAGTCTCCCAAGGTCTGGCGCAGCTTGCCCGAATATCTCAGTGAGGAGGAGGTCGAGCGGCTTCTTGAGCAACCCGATTTGAGCGCACCCTATGGCTTGCGTGACCGGGCGATGCTGGAAGTGCTCTATGCGACAGGGTTGAGGGTCAGCGAACTGGTGGGGATTCGTACGGAGGAGATCAATTTCGAATTGGGTTGCCTGAGGACACTCGGTAAAGGGTCCAAGGAACGCATCGTGCCCTTGGGGGGGGCGGCGGTGAGATTTATCCAGGAATACCTGAAAGAGGCCCGGCAGCACTTTTTACGCAAGCGGCGGGCAAGTCCGTTTTTGTTTGTGACCCAGCAGGGAGATTCAATGACGCGTCAGTACTTCTGGATGCTGGTGAGGAAGTACGGGAAAAGAATTGGAATCGAAAAAAAGATCAGCCCTCACGTGCTGCGGCACAGCTTTGCCACCCACCTGTTGGATCATGGTGCCGATCTGCGAGCGGTTCAAATGATGCTGGGCCACGCCGACATTTCAACCACCCAGATCTACACCCACGTGAGCCGCGAGCGCCTCAAACGGATCTACCAAAAACACCACCCCCGCGCGTGAGCGCTTCGCGCAAATAGAAAATAGACAAACAGAATTCGGTTTAAATTTGGAATTTTGAATTTCCGGCTTCCGGCCGGCGGTTTTAAATTTGGAATTTAGGATTTGGAACTTGTTTGGAATTTGGGATTTTGGAGTTGACCCGTTTTCGTGGACACCTGATTCTTTAGGGAGAAAGGAGAACACAATGCCAAGAAATGGTCGAAGGTACCCACCTGAGTTTCGCCAGCAAATGGTGGAACTGGTGCGGTCAGGACGAAGTCCAGGATCATTGGCCCGGGAGTTCGAACCGTCTGATCAATCGATCCGCAACTGGGTTGCCCAGGTCGATCGGGATGAGGGCTGGCGCAAAGACGGGCTAACGACGCCGGAGCGAGAGGAGCTGGGGCGGCTGCGTCGGGAGAATCGCCGCCTGCGTGAAGAGCGGGAGATCTTAAAAAAGGCGGCAGCCTGGTTCGCTCGGGAGACCGAGTCCGGATCTTCGGGTTCGTCAAGATGAATCAGGCCAGCCATAAGATTACCACCCTGTGCCGGGTACTGGGAGTCTCCACCAGCGGCTACTACGGGTGGCGGGGCCGTGAGCCAAGTGTTCGGGCTCAGCAGGATGCCCTTTTGCTGGCCCGGATCCGAGCCCTTCATGAGCGCTCTCGGGGCACCTACGGGGTTCCTCGGATTCACGCCCAGCTGAGTGCAAACGGGATTCCCGTCGGTCGTAAGCGTATCGCTCGTCTGATGCACAAAGCGGGTTTGCAAGGAGTGAGCCGTCGCAAGAAATACAGGACCACGATCCGGAATGAAAAGGTTCGGCCCGCTGCTGATCTGGTTCAGCGCGACTTCTCGGTGCAGGGCCCCAATCAACTGTGGGTAGCGGACATCACCTACATCCGGACGGGCTCAGGATTTCTTTATCTGGCTGTGGTGCTCGATGCCTTCAGCCGCCGGGTGGTAGGCTGGGCCATGAAGACTCACCTGAGGACTCAGCTGGTGCTGGCCGCCCTGGAGATGGCTTTATGGCAGAGACGTCCACACAGCGTGATCCATCATTCGGACCAGGGCACTCAGTACACCTCGATTGCCTTTGGCCAGCGTTGTCGCCGAGCTGGGGTTCGACCCTCCATGGGATCGGGGGGGGACTGCTATGACAATGCCCTGTGTGAGAGTTTCTTTGCCTCGCTGGAGTGTGAGTTGCTGGAGCGTCACCACTTCCTCACCCCGACTCAGGCCCGTAGTGCCCTCTTCGACTTTATCGAGGGCTTCTACAACCCCCATCGGTTACACTCGTCACTGGGGTATCATTCCCCGGCTGAGTTCGAAAGGAGATATGCTACGTTACCTGCAGTCCCAAACTAGAAACTGTCCACCAAAGCGGGGTAACTTCATTTGAGATTTTGGATTTGTTTGGAATTTGGGATTTGGAATTTTGAATTTCAGCCGGTCTGCCGGCTGTGTCCGGCTTGGCCACAAGTTCGCTGCGCTGAAGTTGGCGGGAAGTCCGATCGATCCAGGTGATCTCGGGGATGTCCTCCTTGGCGGGAACACCCAGTTCCTTAAAGCGCCGGGCCTGCACGAAGACGCGCTGCTCAAACGATCCGGCGGTTTCGTTATAGGCCTGAACCGCCCGATCCAGACTGGTTCCGAGCCTGGCAAAGTGTTCGGATAGCTTGAAAAGCCGGTCGTAGAGTTCCTTTCCCATGGTCGAGATTTCTTCGGCGTTGTGGGCCAGCTTTTCTTGTCTCCACCCGTAATCGACCGCTTTGAGCAAAGCCATCAAGGTGGTAGGCGTTGCCAGGATGACCCTCTTCTGGGTGCTTTTTTCCAGCAGGTCGGGACTATGGCGAAGGGCCTCACTAAAGAGACTCTCCAGAGGAATGTAAAGCACCACGAATTCAGGGCTCTCTTCCAGCTGGTCCCAATAGGCCTTGCTGCCCAATAAGGTAATGTGACGCTCCAGGTGTCGGGAGTGCTCGGTCATTAGACTCTTTCTCTTTTCCTCTTCCTCGGTTTCGACAGCCTGCAGGTAGGAGTCGAGCGGCGCCTTGGCGTCGATCACGATTTGCCGCTGGCTGGGAAGATAGACGATCAGGTCGGGTCTCAGACGAGAGTCCTCCCCCGGTAGCGATTGCTGAGTCTTAAAGTCGCAATGCTCCACCAGACCGGCCATTTCCACGACCCGCCTCAGACTCATCTCTCCCCACTTACCCCGGACATGGGAAGCGCTCAAAGACTTGGCCAGATTGCCGGTTTCCTTTCTGAGCTGACTCTGGGTCTGCACCACGTCATCCAGATACTGGCGCAATCCCCCATAGGCCTGCTCGCGCTTCTTTTCCATCTCGACGGCCTGCTTTTCATGTTTTTCAAGGGCCTGTTTCAGGGGGCTTACCAACTCCTGGATGGCCTGTTGCTTCAGGGCCAGTTCGCCCTTGGCCTGGGTCTGAAACTTCTCCAGAGTGGCGTTGGCCATTTGCACGAAATTCTGATTGTTCCGGACCAGGGCCTCGTTGGCGAGAAAATTAAAAAGCTCACGCAGTTTGTTCTTGAGGAGCAGGAACAACAGAGCATGAGCAGCGACAATCCCCAATACCAATACGATGATGGTCGTAAAATCCATGACTTGATGCCTCTCCGGCGCAGTGCTGCACCTCGTACTTATTGTTTAAGGAAGTACTCCCATCAGAATACGTACAGAGTCTGACAATCGGCTGGTCGTGTCCCAGGCGCTCCTGGTCAAGGCGGCGCTTTCGTCGCTTCGTAACGAGAACCTATGCATAATTCGGGCTAGTCCGTGAAGTTCTGGTACAATTGCCGCCTGCATGCAGGCCCGTGACCTTGTGCTCTCCTCTCAACTGTCCAGTCGAAAGTTGATCCGCTTCCTCCGCCATTTCGGATTCGAGAATCCCAAAAGAGCCGATTCCCACCTGCAGAGTATCGCCGAGAGTCTGGGTGAGCGGGAACCGCTCGCTGATTTCAGCGACTCTCTCCTCGAATCGATATCCCGGACCCCGGACCCCGACGCAGCCCTTCTTCATCTCGCAGCCTATTTCGAGGTCTCTCCCAGCCCCCTTGCCCTCTTGTCTTACTTCCGCGAGCAACCTCCTGCACTGGAGGCTCTGCTCGGAATCTTCGGCGCTTCACCCTTTCTGGCCCAATCTCTGGTTCGCAACCCGGAATACCTTTACTGGCTGTCGGAGGACGATCGCCTGAACCGAATTGAGGGCAAGAGATACTTTTCCCGGGAGGTCGAGGAAGCAGCTCGCCCTTTCGAGGAAACGGATCGCATCTTCAACGCCTTGCGCCGCGTGCGCCGTCGCGAGACACTGCGAATCGCCGCTCAAGATATCCTGGGCAGGGTGGAGCTGCCAGGAGTTCTCATGCAGATTTCGTTCCTGGCGGAGGCTATTCTGCAACGAGCCTTTCAGGTGCTGTCTCCTCGGTTTCTCCCTTCTCAGTCTGACTTTGCGGTTCTGGCCATGGGGAAACTGGGGAGCCGGGAACTGAATTTCAGTTCCGACATCGACCTTGTCTACATCTGCCGTTCAGAGGAAGGGAAGAACTCCGTGCTTCGATTTGCCCGGGAGTTCACCCAGTATGTAGGCGAGCTCAGTGACCAGGGTCGCCTGTACCGAGTGGACTTGAGACTGAGACCGATGGGACAGTCCGGTGAGATGGTCTATTCCCTATCCGCGGCTCGCCACTACTATGACACCTGGGCCGGCACCGCTGAGAGGCTGGCTTTTCTCAAGTGTCGCTGCGTGGCCGGAGATCGGGAGCTGGGAGCTGAATTCCTGAGGCTCATGGAGGGATTCGTCTACAAGAAGTACCTGGACCTGGCCGCAGTTGAAGAGATTCGATGGCTCAAGCGGCGAATCGACCGCCTGCTGGTTGGGGAAGATCAGAGCCGAAACATCAAACTGGGAAGAGGTGGAATTCGTGAAATCGAGTTCTTTGTCCAAACTTTCCAGCTCCTTTACGGTGGAGCCAACCCCGAACTGCGAAATACCGGCACCCTGGAAACCCTGGACACCCTTCTGGACGAGGGGCTTCTCCCTTCGAGGGATCATCAGGCTCTGAAAGAGGCCTACCTCTTCCTTCGACGTCTGGAACACCGTCTGCAGTTGGTTTATGACCTCCAAACCCACCGTCTTCCCGAAGATTCGAGGGAATTCGAACTCCTTGCTCGACGCATGGGGTACTCATGGAAATCTCCCGACGGGTCTCTTCAGGCGGCCGGACCCGCTCTTGCCCGGGAGCTGCAGCGAAAGGAAAGGGAAGTTCATCGCATCTTTGTGTCCCTCTTCAAGATGGCTGAAGAGCCCACTACCCTCTCAGAGCTTGTCCTCAGCCCGGAATTGAACGTGGAAGACGCTCTCATGAAACTGGAAGAACAGGGAATCACCGATCCTGAAGGCTTTTTGCAAGGCCTTCAACTCCTGACCGCATCCTCCGCCTATCCTTATTCTCCAGGACGCCTGCGGAATCTGGTGGCCAATCTGGCGCCTCAGATGATTCGCCCGGCTCGACCGTTTCTGTGATGCTCTCGGTTCAAGAGTCAACCTCTACACAGAGATGGTTGAAAACGGCGAGTTTGGCAAACGGCTGCTGCCGGTCCTGGCCTCTGGAGATTTCCTTTCAGAAACCCTCATACAAAGCCCGGAATTGCTCGATTCCGTTTTGTTGCTCTCCCCTCCTCGCCCCGAATCCTCGGCGCTGGAACAACTCGTCGAGCAGGAAACCACTGGAGCCCGGCACTACCAGTTCGCTCTGCGGCTGTTCAAGCGGAGAGAAGAGTTCAAGACCGCTCTTTATGAGCTCTTCGAACCGCAGACGCTGCCCACTCGCCCCATTCTGAGTCAAGTGGCGGTTCTCTGTTTGGACCGGACCGTACACTACCTGCTGGAAGGATTTCCACAACTTCGATCTGCAAGCTGGGCGCTGATGGCACTTGGCAAACTGGGAGGCGAGGAGCTGACTTTTCACTCCGATCTGGACCTCATTCTGGTCTATGATGAGAAAAACACGCTGGGTCACTCTCGTCTCTTTAACCAGTTCGTCCGCGACCTGTGCCACGAGATGGACCAGTACACTGAATTCGGCCCCGCCTACAAACTGGACTTCCGGCTCCGCCCGGAAGGTAAGAAAGGTCCCCTGGCCACTCCTCTCGGGGCCTTTCAGCAATACTTCCAAGACCGTGCCCAATCCTGGGAGCGGTTGGCCTACGTCAAGTTGAGACCTGTGGTGGAAATAGGAGCCAGCCTCGACGCCACTCGAATCTGCCAGCAGCGGCCCCTCGCTGAGGAAGATCGCCGGACCCTGGACCATGTTCGCCGCCGCAAAGAAACAGAAATTGGGGCCGAGAAAAGGAGCGGGCGTCTGAACTTCAAGGTCGGCCAGGGTGGTCTTCTCGACATCCAATTCATCGCACAATTCCTTCAAGTCTGCCACGGGCTGCCTGAACACGGAACCTTCCGAGCTCTGGAAAAACTGGAGAAGACGAATCACCTGGATTCTGAGACCGCCGGCGCACTGAGGGAGAGTCTGTCCTTTCTGAACCGACTGGAAACAGTGCAAAGATTGTTAGAAGAGTACGCTACCGATACGATCTCAGGAAATCCCGAGGAAAACACACGACAGGCGCTATTTCTTGGACTTTCCTCCGGCCAAGCCCTGCTTGAGCAGTATCGATTCCACACCCGGAGGATCCGTCGGATCTACAACACCATCTTCTCGCCCCTCTAGCAGTCCGTGGTGAAAGTCGAGGATAAGGGGTCACACAGCGACACTAGAGTGACCCCATGGCAATGGGGAAAAAGAAACGTCGACAGCAAGAAGACCTGTGGGTCGCCACCAGTGAGCTGCCCCGCACCGCCGGCCATCCCTTCTACGAAAGACTGAATGGCCTTTTCAACGAACACGGCTTTGACGACTTCGTGGAGGGACTGTGTGCGAAGTTCTATGCAGACAAGATGGGGCGACCGAGCCTGGCTCCGGGAGTGTACTTTCGGCTGCTGCTGGTGGGGTATTTCGAAGGGATCGGATCGGAACGAGGAATAGCCTGGAGAGCAGCTGATTCTCTGGCACTGCGAGAGTTTCTGGGATTGAAACTGAGCGAGTCGCCGTCTGATCACTCCACGATCTCCCGAACCCGACGACTGATCGATGTGGCTACCCACGAAGCAGTCTTTGACTGGGTACTGAAGCGGATCGGGGCGAGCGGCCTGCTGCGGGGCAAGACGATCGGCATCGATGCCACTACGCTGGAAGCGAATGCAGCGCTGCGCAGCATCGTGCGCCGGGACAGCGAGCAGGGGTATGAAGAGTTTTTGATGGAGCTGGCGAAAGCCTCCGGGATTGAGACGCCGCGACGGGAAGATCTGGCCAAACTGGACCGCAAGCGCACGGGCAAAGGATCGAACCGGGTTTGGAAGCACCCGCATGATGCGGATGCGCGGATTACCAGAATGAAGGACGGGCGGACGCACCTGGCGCACAAGGCGGAGCATGCAGTGGATCTGGAGACCGGAGCGATTGTCTCGGTGACGGTACAGGGAGCCGATCAAGGGGACACGCAGACCATGGTGAAGACCCTGACGGAAGCGGCCGAGAAGGTGGAACAAGCGCTGCCGGAGGGACGAGGCATCGAAGAGGTGGTGGCCGACAAGGGGTATCACAGCACGCAGCGGATGGTGGACCTGGATGCGGTGGGACTGCGCAGCTATGTGAGCGAACCGAGGCGAGGGAAGCGACGCTGGCGAGGAGACCGGCAGGGGCAGGAAGCGGTGTATGCGAATCGGCGGCGCATCCGGGGAGAGCGAGGGCAGCGGCTGCTGCGGCAACGAGGAGAGCAGCTGGAGCGACCCTGTGCGCATCTGTACGGGAGCGGAGGGATGAGACGGCTGCATGTCCGGGGACATGAGAATGTGTTGAAGCGACTGCTGATCCAGGTGAGCGCCTTCAATCTGGGGATGCTGATGCGTCAGAGCCTGGGTGTGGGAACGCCGCGGGGTCTGCAGGGGCGGATTTGCGCCCTGATGCTACTGATTTTGTCGCTGTTCAAGCGTCTTAAGGGCCTGTTCGGACTGATTCCGGCTGCTTGGCCCGAAAAACCCAACTCAGCGATCCCTTCGCTGCTTCCACCGGTGGGTACCACCTGAGCTCAGAAAATGTACTTCCACCACGGGCTGCTAGGTGTCTCGCTCCATAAATACGATGATGTTTGCTGATGGGGCTTGCGAGGCGAGATCAAGGAGCAAGGAGAAGGCGATGCAGGGACATCGGCGACGATGAGCGACGCAGAGGTCGCCCGCAACACCCATCAGCCCGAAGGGTGGCGGCGGGACGGCATCGATTTCTTTGTCGCTCCTCCTCCACGATATCACTGACATCGCGTCGTCGTCGCTTCGCGAACTCGACGCCGTCGCGCTCGCCACAAACGTCAGCGTATTTATGGAACGAGGCACTAAGTGACATCCTTTTCCCCGGTGCGTATGTTGTAACCCTCCTCAGCCGGGAAAACGAAGACCCTGCCGTCTCCAATCTCACCGGTTCGGGCGGTTTTCATTATGACGCGTATCGTCTCGTCCACCAACTCATCGGGAAGAACGATCTCGATCTTCATCTTGGGTAACAGGCTGATGCTGTATTCCTTCCCTCGATAGATAGCCGTGTGGCCCTTTTGCCGACCATGTCCCCTGACTTCGCTGATGGTCATTCCGGAGATATGCAGCTGGGCCAGAGCATCCTTGACTTCCTCAAGCTTGCTGGGACGAACGACTGCAACGATTAGTTTCATGATTCCTCATGCTTCAAAGCTTCAAGCACGCGGCGCGACAAGCGGCTGCGCAACTCCAAAGACAGCTTTTTCCCCTCATAGGTAAGATAGAAAACGTCGACCGCCTTCCCTCCCTCCGTTGAAATCAAAACCAACTCGATATTGCAGCGCAAGGCGGCAATCGCGCGGCCCATTCTGTAGAGCAAGCCAATGGAGTCGGGGGCTACGATCTCCATGATAGAGTAACGCTTTGACTGCTCCTCTGCAAAGAAAACAGTGGGCGGAAATTGCGGGGCCCAGGATCGAAAGAGAGGACTGTGCTCCTTGCTCTGCACCAGCTTTTCGACGGAAACCTCTTTTCTTATGACCTGCACCAATAGCTGGCGGAAACGCTCTTCTTCAGAAGGATTCAGAGAAAAAACTTCGGCCGTATCGTCGAACTGAAAGAAGTCCAACACCGTCTTCTCGTGATTGGCAAATCCATACCCTTTGAGGATGTTCATATCGAAATGGGACAAAACACCGACGATTTCGGCAAACAAGTCGTATTGGTCTGGAGTCACAACGCAGAGTTCATAATGGTTTTGGTGCTGCTTTAGGCGCAACTGGATCGATTGCGATGAGCTCAGGCGACTGGCCAGGCGATAATGCTCATGAATCTCCGACCAGGGACAGGCACGCAGGTAGCGTTTGGGAAATCCTTTGAGAAATTGCTCAAAGTCGCGAGGATCAAACTCCTGGGGCAGACTCTCCAGCAGCCGGCGTTCCACGTCCCGCTCCTGGATTCGTTCCTGACCGTAAGCCAGAGTCAGCTCCTGATAGGCGGCAACATAGAGCTGCCACAAGAGATCTTTCTTCCACTCGTTGAGCGTCTCCGGAGCTACCGCCTTGATATCGGCGAATGTGAGCAGGCAGAGGAGGCGCAGGTGCTCCGTGTCGACGGCTAGATCGGTAAGACGTTGAACCACCTTGTGATCTTCGATGTCGCGCCGAAAGGCAATCTGCGACATCACCAGATGATGACGTACCAAAAACACAATCGTATCCGCCTCCTCTTGAGGAAACTGGAACCTCGTCAGAGCAACCTCCGCCAACTGGCTGCTTCTCTCGGCGTGTCTGCCTTCCTGGCTCTTTCCCACATCGTGCAAAAGCAACGCCAGAATCAGCAGATCAGGCTTCTCGATCTCCTCCAGAAGCCTGTGGAAACGGGAATCGGAAGGATCCCGCTGGGTGAGAAGGTTCTCCACACTCTGGATCGCCAGCAGACTGTGCTCGTCGACCGTGTACTTGTGATAAAAATCGCGAATCAGACGCGCCTTGATCCCCGTTAGCTCCGGAAACAGCATCTCCAGAACGCCCAGTTCATACATCGTGCTGAGAACACGATACAAACCGGGACGGGGTTGGAGGATTTCCCGAACCATCGGCCGTATGGCCGGGCAGTCAACGGTTGGAGCAAACTCTGGCAAGGCCGCTGAAATATCCTGCAGGGTGGAGTCCGCGAGCGGTCGCTGCTGAGCGAGTGAGTCAACAAAAATCTGAAGCAGTTGTTCTACGCTCTCAATCTTCGAACCCTGATCCAGTTCGATGCCCGAAAGGATGGGGGCAGGTTGGTAAAGATGCAGGCCCCGCTTGCAAAAACGGTGGAGCACACGTGCCTCCAGGAAGTACCGGCTCATCAGTGATTCAACACCGGACTTGATGCCCTGTGAGTTGTCGACCAACCTTTCAGCGACCTGCTCCTGCAACTGGTGGGTCAACTGATTGTGATTGCGTCCCACCTGGAAATGAAGCAGCATGCGCAGCTGCTTGAGAAAGCGGCAAGCCAGCTTCACTTCTTCTTCGCTGTATGGGATGAACCCCTGTTTCCTCTGTAAGTCCTGTAACCACTGTCCGACCAGGAAATCACGCAATCCTCCGGGAGCCTCCTTGACGTCCGGCTCCAACTGATAAATGGTGCTGCGATACTTTTCGTGCCGCTCTCGCGTCGTATCGACGATGCGGCGAGCCAGATCCTCGTCTCTCCTTCTCAAGAAACGAGGAAACAGATCCTGGGTGAGCCTTTGTCCCAGTTCTTCGTTTCCACCGACAAAGCGGGCGTCAAAGAGGGTGAGGGTCAATCCCTGCACCGCCAGATCAGCTGAGTCCAGAGCCTCCAGACTCCACACCTGCTGGCCCAAATCCAATTTCAGATCCCACAGATCCTGCAGCATGCTCTTGATCAAGGTTTCGCTCTCAGAGCGGTTCTCTTCCTGATAAAGCAAGAGAAGATCGACATCGGAATAGGGATAGAGCTCTCCACGACCATAGCCCCCGACCGCCAGGATGCAGAACTGGCCATCGCTCAGATAAGGCTCGCTGACCCTTCGAATGAGTTGGTCCAACTCTAACGTCAGAGCCTTCAGAGCGGAACCTGGGTCCAGGGACTCGAAGAAGCTTCGGCGAATGTTCTCCCGGTGAAGATCATAGTCCCGAAGCCAGGTGGACAATACCTGCTTCGTCATGGACACCATCTTACAGGATCCACAAACCATCCGTATTCAGGATTAGTCAGGCCGTCGTCCGGCTTCCGCCTCTTCCAGGAGTCGGAACCGCTTGCCGGATGCTCTCTCAGGGGAGGATGATCCAGGAACTCCCGGGAGGCCGGGAATCCCTGGATCGTCTTTGGGTAGGGTCAAACTAAATATCGAAATAGAGCGCGAATTCGTAGGGGTGAGGTCGAAGCCGCATGGGATCCACTTCACGCGTTCTCTTGTATTCGATCCAGGTCTCAATCACATCTGGAGTAAAGACATCCCCCTTCAGAAGATAGTCATGATCCTTCTCCAATGCAGCGAGCACCTCTTCCAGGCTTCCCGGCGTGGACTGTGCATCGGCCCGATCTTCGGGAGGAAGATCGTACAGATCCTTGTCCATCGGATCAGGAGGCAGAATCTTGTTCTGGATCCCGTCCAGTCCCGCCATCAACATGGCTGCAAAGGCCAGATAGCCGTTGCAGGAAGGATCAGGTGGACGGAACTCGATGCGTTTGGCCTTCTCGCTTCGGGAATAGGCCGGAATGCGCACGCAGGCGCTACGATTACGCATGGAGTAAATGAGATTGATGGGCGCCTCAAATCCGGGCACCAGCCGCCGGTAAGAATTGGTGGTGGGAGCGGCAAATGCAAGCACCGAAGAAGCATGCTTGAGAAGCCCACCGATGTAGTGCACCGCCGTCTTGCTGAGATCCGCATAGGTCCCCGACTGATAGAAGGTATTCTTGCCCCCATTCCAAAGACTCTGATGGACATGCATCCCTGAGCCATTGTCCATGAAAATCGGTTTGGGCATCAGGGTGGCAGTCTTGTTGTGACGCCGAGCCGTATTCTTGATGATGTACTTGAACTTGAGCAGCTTGTCGGCCATTCGCGTCAGAGTGTCGAACTTCATGTCAATTTCACACTGGCCCGCCGTGGCGACTTCGTGATGATGAATCTCGACCTGGACACCCACCTGCTTGAGCAACAGCATCATTTCCGTTCGCATATCCTGCAAAGTGTCCATCGGAGGAACTGGAAAGTAGCCCTCCTTGTAGCGCGGCTTGTAGCCCAGATTGGGGTTTTCCTCTTTTCCCGAGTTCCAGAACCCTTCCGTGGCGTCGATAAAGTAGTAGCCTTGGTTGTAGGTTTGATCAAACCGTACATCGTCCAGAACGAAGAATTCCGGTTCCGGCCCGAAATAGGCTGTGTCGGCTATACCCGTTGACTCAAGGTATTTTTCGGCCTTTTGAGCAATGTGGCGCGGATCCCTGCTGTAGGGCTGGCCGGTCACCGGATCGGCCACGTTGCAGATGATGTTCAGGGTGCGGGCCTGGGTGAAGGGATCCTCGAAGCAAGTGCTGGTATCCGGCATCAGAAGCATATCGCTCTCCTGAATCTGCTGGAAGCCTCGACTACTGGACCCGTCAAATCCAAAGCCCTCGTTAATACTTTCCTCGGTGACTTCGTCGGGATTTGCAGTGAAATGCTGCCAGAGCCCTGGAAGATCGGTGAAACGGAGGTCTACGGCCTGGATCCCCTGTTCTTGAATCAGTTTGATAATTTCCTTGGCATTCATAAGACCTTGACTCCTGTTTGATTTTGATAATGATCAGGCCCGATTCTACCTCACAGCTTTTCCAGAAAATCGCCAATCAGCTGACCCACCTGATCCGGTGCTTCAACAGGGGTCATATGTCTCAGTCCTGGCAGCACGTGGAGCTCGGAGCTGGCGATATTCTGGTGCAGGTATTCGGCCATGGCGGGTGGTGTGGCGGGATCTTCGGAACCCACCAGAATGAGGGTGGGGCAGTCAATGCGCGACAGTCCTTCCCGGGCGTCGAACCGGCCCAGAGCTCGACAGGCGGCTGCGTATGAGGATGTATCATTGGCAAGCAGCATCTCCACCACCATCTCCACTCGATCCGGATGCGCATCCGGAAAGCTATCGCTGAACCAGCGAGCCATATTAAAGGCGATAACCGGTTCCATCCCTTTGGTTTCGGCATTACTGGCTCTTTTCTCCCAAGCCTCCGGAGCGCCTTCTCCATACCAGGCGGTGGTGTCCGCCAAGATCAAGCCGTCCAGCTTGTCGGGGTGAGCTACGGCATAGGCGACGGCGGTGTTGCCCCCCATGGAAAGTCCGGCCACAACCGCTCGGTCATCCTCGAGGTGCTCGATCAGTGCTCGCAGATCGGCGGCTAAATCCTCAATGGTCCAGCCGGTAGCAGGTTGCTGGGAGTTGCCATGCCCCCGAGCATCCCAGGTGAGAACCCGGCAGTGGCTCTCCAAAGTGGGCCGAATCGGCTCGAAGATTTTGCCACTCATGCCTAGCGAATGGCCGAAGACGAACAGTCTATCCGAGCCGGCGATTTCATAGTCCAACGTGACGCCATTGACTTCAGCTTTCATCGGGGCTTTACCTCCCTTGGTTTGATGGTGACAAGACCAATCCAACTGTAACCCGCCCATGATCACCCAATATCTGAGCTGATGCAAGTGAGGGTGGCAAATTCCGGGACCCTGCATTAAGGCGGTTGACAATCGTTTGGAGTCGGACTAACGTTTGGCGCTATGAAACAGGTGATTCGGCTGAGCATCAACGGTCAGGCTTATGAAGAAGAAGCCGAGCCGCGCATGCTTCTTTCTTTCTTCTTGAGAGAAACGATCGGCTTAACCGGGACCCATGTGGGATGCGTGGTGGGAGAATGCGGTGCTTGCTCGATTCTTCTAGACGGCCGAGTGGTCAAGTCGTGTCTCCTGCTTGCCGTACAGGCAAACGGGAAAGAGATCACCACCGTGGAAGGGTTGGCCCAGGATGGCGACTTCAGTCCCATCCAGGAGGCCTTCGTAAAACACTACGCCCTCCAGTGTGGCTACTGTACCTCAGGAATGCTTGTGGCCAGTCATGCTCTGCTGAGCAGAAATCCCGATGCCAGCGAGGAGGAAATACGTCGAAGACTCTCGGGCAATCTGTGCATGTGTACCGGCTACACCCAGATCGTGGATGCGGTGGTGGCAGCGGCAGGGGAGTATAAGAAAAAATGACCGAGACAAAATACATCGGGAAAAAGACCCGGAGCAAAGAAGCGCCGCGCCATGTGAGTGGAGGAGGACAATTCGTTGACGATTTCGGTCTTCCCGGGATGCTGTATGCCGTTGTTCTTCGCAGCTCTTACGCCCACGCCCAGATTGGTCACATCGACACCCGCGCGGCCCTGGAGGTTCCCGGTGTGGTAGGAGTCCTCACCTGTCAGGAGATCAAGGACATATCGCGACCCTTCAAGCCGGGTCGATATTCAGCCGGTCTGCGCAAACCCATTCCGGAGTACGCCACTGCCGTGGATAAGGTCCGCTATGTGGGGGAACCGGTGGCCATTCTGGCCGCCCGCAGCCGTGCCGTGGCCGAGGATGCGCTGGATCTTATCTCTGTGGAGTACGAACCCTTACCGGCAGTGGTGGACCCTTGGGCAGCCATGGAGCCCACCGCACCTCGCCTTTTTGACGAACTGGACTCCAATGTAGCTTGGAAGGGGGCCGTGTCTTATGGGGACGTGGATGAAGCTTTTCAAGCGGCCGATCAGATCGTGCGGGAAAAGCTGAAAACTCATCGTTACAGTTCCACCCCTTTGGAAAACCTGGCCTGTCTAGCCTCCTTTGACGATCCCAGCCGCAAGTTGACGGTTTGGTGCAATGGCCAGAACCCGGAGGTTCTCTATGATGCCCTTGGGGAAGCGTTGGACCTGGAGGATTTCCGGGTGGTCATACCCGACATTGGAGGAGGCTTCGGGCAAAAGATCCACCTGATTCGCAAGTACGTCGTGCTCACCAGTCTGATGTCGGTGAAGACGGGTCGGCCTGTTAAATGGATTGAGGACCGCAGCGAACACATGATGGCTGCGGGTCAGTCCTGTGGGATGGAGTTTGAAATTGAGGCGGCGGTCAAGAACGACGGAACCGTTTTGGGTCTGAAGATCCAGGAGGTGGATGATGTTGGGGGAGCCATCAGCACACTCACCATTCACTTCACCAACAAGCTGAATAATCTATTCAGTACCTACAAGGTCAAGAATCTCCGTCTGGAGGGCCGCGCGGTCGTCACCAACAAGTGTCCCGTGGTCCCCAACCGAGGCATTGGTAAACCGAGCATGTGTTTTATCTGGGAACGCACCATGGATCGGATCGCCCAGGAACTGGACATGAGTCCCGTAGAGGTGCGTTCAAAGAACCTGGTTCCGACCAGTGAGTTTCCCTATGCCGCCCCCAACGGCAATGTTTACGACAGCGGCGACTATACCCACTTACTGGAGAGGGCAGTCGAGAAGCTGGAATACGATAAGCTGCGGGAAGAGCTGAAGCAAGAAAGAGAGAAGGGGAAATACCTGGGGGTTGGATTGGTCATCGGCCTGGAACCCGGAGGAAGAAACGCGGCCCGGGATATGGCAATCTTTCCGAACGTGAAGGAGCTGCCCGGGGCCGGCGGAGTCGAGGGTGCCACCATCAAGCTGGAAAGAAACGGAAGTATAACCGTATTTCTGGGAGCCCCCAGCTGTGGTCAGTATCATGAAACCACCACAGCCCAGGTGGTAGCGGAGAATCTCGATATTTCGCCTGAGCACATCAGTGTTTCACCCCGCTATGATAGCAAGGTTTCTCCCTGGGGGGTGGGTTCATCCAATACGGGCAATAACTTTCATCTTTACGACATCGGCGCCGTTCACGGTGCCTCGCTGGAGCTGCGCGAGAGAATCCTCCAACTCTCGGCTCATGTGCTGGAGAGCTCCCCGGATGCATTGACGATCCAAGACGGCAGCATCTCCACCAAGGGTTCGTCCGATAAAGCACTGAGCTTTGCTCGGCTGGGCCGAATCGCCTATGGCAATCAATCCCATATACCCGACGAATTGAAGGCGGGTCTGCAGACCACTTACTATTACAGGTTCCCTCATGCTCAACCCTTCATGATCCCCGACCAAGAGGGTCGAGTGCGGGCCCAGTTCACCTTCTCTGCAGCGGCCCACGGGGCTGTGGTGGAGATCGACACGGAGACGGGTCGGGTTGAAGTGGTGCGCTACGTTATCGTGAGCGACAATGGCACGATCATCAATCCGGATGTGGTGGATGGGCAGATCTACGGATCGGTAGCCCATGGGATTGCGGTGGCTTTGGGAGAAGGATTTGTCTACGATTCGGATGGGCAGTTGCTCACTATGACCCTGACAGACTACGCGAAACCAACCGCCTGTGAGACGCCAAGGGTCGAAATTGAACACTGCCCGGAACCCTCCCCGTTTTCGGTTCTGGGACAGAAGGCGGCCGGGGAAGGGGCCGCCATCCCCTCGCCGGCAGCGATAGCCAGTGCTGTTGAGGATGCCTTGCAGCCGTTTGGGATCAAGATCAGGGAACTTCCTCTCTCCCCTGAAGTCGTCTGGGGTCTGGTCCATCGGGGAGAACGGTGACTCCAAAGTCGCTGACGGCTTACGTGGCATCCTTTGCTGCGGAGACTCGAGCCCACAATATTCCCGATGAGGCTTTGCATTTCGGCAAGCGTTCCATTTTGGATGGACTTGGACTGGCCCTTTGTGGAGCCACCTCCCAAGCGAGCCGCCTCATTCGGCAGCACCTCCGATCGCTCGCCTGCAGCAGTGACGAGGCCGAGGTCCTGGGAAGTGATCTGCGCCTGGCGCCGCGGTTTGCGGCCCTGGCAAACGGGACCTCGATCCATGCCGATGATTACGACGATACCCAACTGGCTGTGGCCCAGGATCGAGTCTATGGGTTATTGACCCACCCCACTGCCCCCGTCCTGCCTGCCGTACTGGCCCTGGGTGAGTGCGACCACCGTTCCGGACAGGATGTGTTGGCCGCTTATCTGGTGGGTGTGGAGATTGAAACCAAGATCTCGGAAGCCATCCATCCCCGCCACTATCAGCAGGGCTTTCACTCTACGGCCACCTGTGGACCCTTCGGTGCCTGTGCAGGCGCGGCCAACCTGCTGGGATTCGATGTTGAGACCACCCTCCGAGCCTTGGGTATTGCCGCCAGTCAGTCAGCCGGCTTGAGAGAGAACTTCGGAACCATGGTGAAACCTTTGCATGCTGGACGGGCTTCGGAAAGTGGGGTGGTCGCCGCACAACTGGCCGCACTCGGTTACACTGCCAGCCCCGTCATCCTGGAGGCCGAGCGTGGCTTTTTTCAGGCTGCGGGGGGCGGATACGAAGCCAGCATGATCGAAGAAAAACTGGGCAATCCCTGGACGTTCGTTTCTCCAGGTGTATCCATCAAGCCCCATCCCTGTGGTTCACTGACCCACCCCGCCATGGGCTTAGTGCTGGATCTGATCCATCAGCACGATATTCGACCCGAACAGGTCGTCCGGGTCTCGGTAGGAACCAATAAAAATATGCCCCACGCCCTCATTCATCACCGCCCCGTGAACTCATTGCAAGCCAAGTTCAGTATGGAGTTTTGTGTGGCCATTCTGCTCCTGGAGCGCAAGGCAGGTCTGGCGGAGTTCACCGATGAAGTGGTGAATCGATCCGATGTTCAAGCCCTGATTCAGAAAGTCGATTTTGGAGTCGATGCTGAAGCGGAGGCGGCCGGATATGAGAAGATGACCACTTTGATCGACATCGAGCTCAAGAGCAGGGAAGTGGTCTCAGGACGGGCCGATTTCGCCAAGGGCAGTCCCGTAAACCCCATGAGTGATCAGGAGCTCAGCGATAAATTTCGCGAGTGCGCAAGCTGGGGGGGCGTACCTGACAACAGGCAGGGAAAAGCCCTGGAGCTGATCTGGCGGCTTGATGAACTGGAAGATATCAGTGAGATCATAGGTATTTTGAGCAAAGAAGATAAAGTGATTCGTTAGCCTGGACTATGCATAGGTTCTCGTCGCGAAGCGGCGAGCGCCGGCCTGACAAGGCGCGAGGGTTAGGGATGTCACCCGCTTGAGGGTCGGGGGCACCCGCGTTTGCGGGTCGCACAGGCAGGGCGGACGATTTCGTTGCTGCAGTAGAGAATTTATGCATCATCCGGGTTAGGGATGTCCGATCCACCTTCAGGAGCCTTTTTTGCCGCGCTAGCCTCGACATCCTGGGCGGCAGGCGCTTGCTTTGCCCGCGTGGGCATGCAGCAGGTGGGCTCGCGTTCGGGCACTTTTATCTCTCTGGCGGCAGGCTTTGTCACCATTTCAGTGGTTGCCTGGGGCATGGATTCCCAGGCTCTGTTCGCTGTCTCGGGGTCAACCATTCTCTGGTTCGCGCTCTTGGGTTTGATCCAATTTCCGGGAGGGCGGTTCTTGAACTACACGGGAATTCGCCTGGCGGGTGTAGCGCGCAGCACCTCCATTTCCGGGACCAATTTCCGGGAGTCCCCTTTTGCCGCCCTATTGGCGATCCTTTTCCTGGGGGAGCAGGTCACTTTTTCGATTTTGTTTGGGACCCTGGCGGTTGCTGTGGGGTTGGCCCTGGTGATGAGTCAACGAGGGGCCTTTTCTGCGACGCAGAGCCAGGAAGTGCAGCACAGCGGGACCGGGCGTGTAGCCATAGGACTCCTTTGTGCTGTGGCCGGAGCGGCTGCCTATGGAACGAGTCATGCCATTGCTCGATACGTTGTCACCAGCGCGGCCCCGGCCCCGGTAACGGCCGCTTACACCCTCTTTTTCGGAATGCTGTTTCTCTTGCTCATCTCAGTGCCGCACCTGAGCAATGATCTCAAAGCACCCCGATGGGCCCTGATCATGATGGCCATGGCGGGCGTCTGCTCTTCCTTTGGCATCTTCTTCATGTACACGGCTTTGGCCAGAGCACCGGTGATCTTGGCTTCACCGATCGTGGCGATCTACCCTCTGATCGCCATGACCTTGACCCACATCTTTTTGCAGCGATTGGAGCGGGTCACCCTTCGAATGGTGCTGGGAGCCATTCTGGTGGCTGTAGGAATTACCTTTGTCGTCGTGGGCCAGGCATAGCCCGGACTATGCATAAATTCTCTACTGCAGCAACGAAATCATCCACCCTGGCCGTGTTGCGGGTTTCGCGCCTTGCCAGGTCGGAGCTTTCGTCGCTTCGTGACGAGAACAACTGCCCGTCAGGAACAGTGAAAACATTCGATGAGTCTTTGTTTGTAGCATGACTTTCCAGAACTTACTCTCTGCCATGAGCGACCCCTCAAATCAACCGGGCAAAAGCCCGGAAGGTGAGTGATGGTCTTTTTTTACGCTAATCCGTGTACTCCTGGGCCATGGCTAGAGGAGGCTCGCCTTCCGAAACCCTTTGCATATTATGGTAGGCGAACTCCGCGCGGCGGCGCCAGGTGTCCCAGGTGGTTCCAGCGCTGTGAGGCGTGACCACCACGTTTTCCATTTGAACAAGAGGGTGATCCGGTTCGACCGGCTCCTTTTCGAAGACGTCCAGACCGGCACCGGCGATACGGCCTTCCCGCAAGGCCTCAATAAGTGCCTCCTCGTCCACTATCTCTCCCCGGCTTGTGTTGATCAAAACGGCAGTTGGCTTCATCAGTGCCAGGCTCTCCCTGTTGATGAGGTGATGGGTCTCAGGCGTGAGAGGTGTGTGGCAGGAGAGGATATCGGAGGAGCGAAACAATTCATCCAGGGAAACTCTCTTGACCTTGAGCTCCCGTTCGCGGGCTGGGTCCAGCGGATATTTGTCGTAGTATTGGACCTGAGCGTCGAAGGCCTGAACCCGTTGGGCCACTTTCCTGCCGATGTTACCAATTCCCAGGATGCCGATAAGCTTGTCTGCCATTTCGAAGGTGTTGAACCCATCAATAGGTTCTCTCCAGCGGCCCTCTCGCGTGGCTTTGTCGGCCGGGATGAGACGTTTGTAGAGGGAAAGAGCCAGCAGCACGGTGTGGTCGGCCACGGTCCAGGAGTTGGCGCCTCCGTTGTTGGCGCAGGGAATCCCCAGCTCTTTCAACAGACTGAGGTTCATGCGGTCGTACCCTGCGGCCAGGAGCTGAACCAGGCGTAGCTTGGGGGCCTCTTTCAGCAGGAGATCACTCACCCCTGCCCGGTACACCATCAAGAAATCAGCATCTTGGACCGCCTCGATCTGTTCCTCCTCAGAGAGCTTCCCCTCAACCTCGGTGGTGGCGAAACCCTTGGGCGCACAGGAAGTAATCAAATCCACTGTTTTTTGGCTCAATCCGTGAAGGAATACCACCTTGACCTTGGTCATCGAGGGACTCTCTCTTTCCCCACCGAGTATATTCCTGAAACCCGTAAGCGGCCAGCCCGAAACTTACAAATCCCAGTATGGCCGATCACCCAATGGGGACGATCAGCACAAGAGTTTTCATTTGGACCGCCAGCAGGATGAACTGAGGGTGGACATCACTCTGATGGGAGAGGTCCGCAGGCTGTGTCAGATCTTGGACAGGCTGAGAGTGTTTGGAGCGAAGAGCGTCTCAAAGGGAGGTGCCTCTTTGATCATCCCCTGCTCAACGAGATAGCGGCACAGAGTTTCCACTGTCTCTTGGTTGTGTTCGGCTCCGTTGGCCCAGCTATCAGGACCCAAAAAGGCTCGCTCCTGTTCCAGGTACTGGTGGAGCCAGGCCAGTTGATAGGACACAGCCGGGGCGCCATAAATACCTGCGACGCCAAGCTCCTGCGCCTCATTAAACGCCTTATACAAGCTGACCGCAAGCCACCGATGCTTACCATAAAGCTCTCTTCGGATGGCGACCGTGTGCATGATCGGGAAAATGCCCGTGTCTGTGAAGTAATCCTTCTCAGCTTCAATTGGATCTTCGAAAAGACGTTTTACCTGGAGGGAGCCCCGCAAGAAGGGTGAGGGCATCCTAGCTGCAATGACCGCATCCAATTCCCCCTTTTCCAACATACCGCTCAAGGTTTTGTCCCCTGGGATCGTCTCCAAACGGATCTCCGAAGGAAGCTCAAGGGCTATCCGTTCCTCACGACCAGGCTGTTCCTGGCCTCCGGTATGCCAGTGTATGTCACGAGCGTGAACTCCATAGTGGTCTGAAAGAATTCCTTTGACCCAGACAATGGCCGTCATCTGATATTCTCCAACTCCCACCCGGCGACCCGCCAAATCCTCTGGTTTTTCAATGCCCGCCTTGCTATTGACAAAGATAGCGGAGTGACGAAACATTCGAGAAGGAAAAATCGGGATGGCGACGAAATCTTCTCTCCCTTGTGCTCTGCCGGTGATGTAGGAGGCCAGTGACATCTCAGAAGCATCGAACTCCTGATATCTCGCCATGCGAAAGAAAAGTTCCTCGGGTCCCAAGGGGATAAAATTCAAGTCCACCCCTTCGGGTCGAACACGGCCGTCCTTGAGCGGAGCGACCCGATCATAGTCTCCGCAAGCCAGCGTTATACTTAAACCTCCCATGGGGTCCTCCCTGTTTTTGGTTCAGTCCTCTTAAGGATGTCCAGCATACGCGAAGCCTGAAGGAACCGCCATAGTGAGCGCTCCCTCAACCGGCTTAGGAGAGTGAATGTTCTTTGGCTGGGAGAACGAGTGCGCTACAGAGTCGTCAGATCGACGACTCCGGAAGGATCCGCCTCGTCTACCGCCTCCTGAGGCACGACAGCGCGCTCCGGGTAGGGTATCGAGGGAGCAGGCTTTGTCGCATCGAGGATCATTGCTGTCGTCATCTTGGGGGAGCGGGTACCGTCCTCATGGTACTCCCAACCTGTTGGAAGCAGTCCTCCGGGTCCCGACCACTGGGGAATAACGAGCAGGTCTCGGGCGGCATCGAATCGAGTGCCGATGGCCCACATCACTTCTCCGTCGTTAAATACATTGATATCCTCATCCACTACCACCACCATTTTCAGATTTTCAGATTCTGTGTTCAGGGCAGCGAAGGCGGCCTTTTTCACTTCTGCATCCCGTTCCTTGCGTAAGGAGATGTAGCAGTGCATACGACTGTGGCTAGGAACGTTCACTGCAGTGACACCGGGAACCACGTCTTTGACCGTACGATAGATACTCCCCATGCGAGGCAAACTTCCTATGATCAGGTGCTCCCGGTTGGCGGAGAAGATGTCGTGGTAGATCGCATCGGAGCGCATGGTGATCGTTGAAACGCGGATCACAGGTTTCGGCCCGCCAGCGATATAATGTCCCGGCCATTCTCCGAAGGGGCCTTCTTCCCGGCGGACTTCCGGCATGATCTCCCCTTCGATGACGATTTCGGCGTCGGCCGGGACCCACAGGTCGCTGGTGTGCGCCCGAACCAGGCGCACAGGCTCCCCCAGCAGGCCACCAGCCGCGTCGAATTCACCTCCAACACCCTGAGTGCGGCTCACTGCCCCCATGAGAACAGCTGGGTGATGACCAATGGCGATGGCGATCGGCATGGGGCGATTTTGCGCCTCGTAAGCCCGGTGGATATAAGCGCCGTGGTGAGTGTCAATGAACCAAACCCCTAATTCATTCTTGCTGAATACCTGGTGTCGATAGAGGCCGACATTCATGCGGCCGGTCTCAAGATCCCGAGTAATCCCCACGCCACCCGTAATATACGGACCTGCATCCTGGGCATTGTGGGTGGGGATCGGTAATTTACTGAGATCGGCATCCTTGCCCTGCCATACGATCTGCTTGACCGGAGCCTCCTCGGATGCGATCTCCAGAGGTGGAATTCCTTTTGCCATGCGTTCCCCGTAAGTACGGACCATATCCTCGGTTGTGGTCCCTAAAGCCAAGGCCAGTCGCTCGTAGGTGGCGGTCAAATTCATCACCAAAGGCAGGCGGCTGTTCTTGATATGCCGGAAAAAGAAAGCGGGATACTGATTCTGACGGGCGAATAACTCCCCCAGAGCTGTACAGCCGAAGTGTGGAACTGTCTCTCGATCCACGGCCTTGATGTTTCCAGGCATCACACGAATGAGCTCCTTAATAAAGTGCCGGAGATCTTTTGGGCCTGTCGGGTGCGCGGTTGGATCGTTTCGGGATGCTTTAGTGGCAGCGGATATAGCCATGAGGGCGATTCTATACCGGTCCATAAAGGGGGGTCAAGAAGTGGCCTGCGGTGGCGGCGACTCCCTGTGCATTGCTTGCCCAGGTTGACAACTCGAGAGGAAATGCCTACCGTGTGATTCATCGTGGAGGAGGAGCGACAAAGCAACCCCCATCAGCCCGAGGAATCCCCAGTGCAGGACTTGCGAAGTTGGTTGGAGCAAGTCCGACAAATGGGGAAGCTCAGAGAAGTCCAGGGTGCCTCCTGGGATTTGGAGGTGGGCGCCCTAACCGACCTCAACGTCAAATCCCGGAAGTGGACGCTTCTGTTTGACGAAATCCAGGGCTATCCACCGGGTTTCCGCGTTCTGACTGGATCTATGCTGGACTCCGGCAGAGTGGCATTGACCTTGAGTTTCTCCCCGGAGTTGGATGATCAGCAGTTGGTCCAAACATTGCGCCAAAGGCTGGCGGGTGCCCAGGCAAGCTTGGATCGTTTTCCACCTCAAACTCTTTCCACCGCCCCATTTCTGGAAAACCGCTGTGAAGGGTCGGAAGTGGATATGACGAAGTTCCCGGCTATGAAGTGGCATGAGCAGGACGGGGGTCGATACCTGGGCACACTCGACGCCGTTATCACACGGGATCCAGACTCGGGTTGGGTTAATGTGGGTACCTACCGGCTGATGGTTCATGATCAGCGGCGCCTGGGAATTCATATGAACGTTTCCCACCACGGCCGTCTGCATGCAGAAAAATACTGGGCGAAAGGGGAGGCATGTCCAGTAGCCGTTTCCCTGGGCCACCAGCCGGTGATCGGGCTCGTGGCAGGTATGGAAGTGCCCGTGGAGATCAGTGAGTACGACTATACGGGTAGCCTGCTGGAGCGTCGTTATCCAGTGGTTATGGGCCCCGTGACGGGTCTGCCGATTCCGGCGGACAGTGAGATCGTCGTGGAGGGACACATCACGCGGGAGCTGAAGGAGGAAGGTCCCTATGGAGAGTTCATGGGTTATTACGCGGGAGGAGAGATGCGTAGTCCTGTGATCCAGGTGGAGGCGGTCTACTTCAGAGAGAATCCGATTGTTCTGGGAACAGCTACCGGACGCCCTCCTTATGATTATTCCTACTATCGATGCCCCTTTCGAGCGGCCATGCTCTGGAATGCTCTACAAGCAGCAGGTCTGGGAGGTGTTCGAGGAGTGTGGTGTCACGAGTCGGGCTATTCGCGTGCCCTGACTGTGGTCTCTATGCAACCGGCCTATAAGGGCCATGCGGAGCAGGCAGGTTTTCTTGCCTCTCAACTCCCGGAAGGGGCCTTCGGAGGGAAATATGTGGTCGTCGTGGATGACGACATCGATCCGACCAACAAAGATGACGTGCTGTGGGCCATCTGTTCACGGACTGACCCGGCCCTGGACATCGAGTTCATTCGAAACTCCTGGGGAATGAATCTGGACCCCATGGTTCAAAAAGAACCCGAGTCAGCGCTGAGTGAGCTTCGGATGTCACCCGACCCCATGGTTCAAAAAGAACCCGGGTCAGCGCTGAGTGAGCTTCGGATGTCGAGCCATCATCAATGCTTGCAGGCCCTTTGAGCGGGCTCTTCGGGGAGACTTTCCAGAGGTGGTGGAGCCCAGTCCCGGCACCAAAGAGATTGTCCTCAGCAAGTGGGGGGACCTTCTCACTTAGTCCTTAGTCCTAGCTATCTCCTCTTACAGGGGTCAGTAGCTCCCCTGTTCAATTGGCACCGAACTTTTTCGCAATCTCCGACAGGGGCTGACCGATGTGCTCCACATCTTCATCTTTGAAGTTATAGGCGGGTCCAACCGGTTCTGCTCCGAAGTCCCTGGCCAGTGATTCCTGCAGCACGATCGTTTTGCCCCCTACCATGGTCATCAGAGGACGGATCTTCAAGATGTCATCTATCGGAATCGTGAAGTAGTCTCGATCGATGACCAACAAATCGGCGAACTTACCCACTTCCAGCGAGCCGAGTTTATCCGGCTTTCGAACATACTCAGCGCTCCAGCGTGTGTACATTTTCAAGGCGTGTACCCGGTCAATGCGCTCTTCCGGTTGCCATATCTGCCCGTCGAACTTGCGCGTCACGGCCTGCCAGGTCACGTAAAATGGAGGCCTGTACCTGAGTGTCCCCGGCTCCCCCCGTGCACCCGTTCCCCAGTGCTGCCCGACCAGCTGGACGCCCTCATGAATCCAGGTATTAAAGGGAAGGAAAAAATTATTCATTTGGGGACCGTAGTCTTCAATCCACTTTGGAGCTTCTCTGGCGATGATGTCGGGACCACAGCTGAGGATGATCCCATAGTCTTTCAGCTTCTGGATGACATCCGGCTGCTTTCCGATCACATCACAGTGCTCGCCTGTCATATGCAGGTCACGGACTTGCTGTAGGGTCCAGCCGTTGACTGCCCGGGCACTATCAATCATCCGTGTGAACGCGCGCAAGCTTTCGCTGCCGCAAATGTGCACACCAGCCAGTCGCCATCCGGCTTTCATGGCATTTTCCAGCGTATCCCAATGAAGGTCTCCTGGCTTGGGACAGGTCTCTCGGGCCTTAATATGCGCTGGAGCTGTGGTATCGGGCCCCGTACAGGATTCCGGGTAGTAAGAATCCCAGCGCTCTGATGCTATTCCGTCGATCCAGAGATAATCATCACCGATGCCCTGCAAGACCCCGGTGCGGCGGTACATCTGACGAGTCTGCTGAGGATCGGTGGGCATCCGGTGGACCGAGTAATGGACATCAAACCGAATCGGCATCTGGCCAAGACCGGCCAGAGTCGCATACCCGGTCATCATTTTCGGGAAATAAAGGTGGCTGGAAAAGGTGCCCACTCCTGTGGCGGCATAGTCCTCCGAGATGAGTTTAAAAGCCTGTGCCATAATGTTTGCGGGCAGTTTCTCGAGGAAGAGTTCCCAAGTGATCACGTCCCTTTCCCGGATTCCCACCCATCCGATGGAAGGGATGTCCTCACCGATGACGTCTCCGTGCATGGTCTCTTGAATGGAGTCAGAGTATCCGGGCAGGAACTCATTCATGATCTCCAGTGCCTGGGAATTAATATTGCCTCTGAGCCCTGGGTTGACCAAGACCGGGTTCTCCGGCGCCCACAGGTCAAGAGTCCTCAGATTCGTTAAACGCCGCTGCGTCCCCCAAAAACCTACATCGGCAGGAGCTTCGGGATGACCGCGCATGTTCAGGACGACCCAATCACCCGGATCCACCTCCCTGACTGCTTCTACGATCGCCTCTCGCATAATGGCCTGAGTTTTCTCCAGATCTCGATCAGCCGTCCGGGTCACGATGATCCCATTGGGAGGGTACTTGAAGCCGAATCGGTCCAAATATTCGGTTATGGAGCCGAAAATATGGCTGTGGGGTTCAACAATGGCGGGGAGTAGGGTTCTGCCCCTCAGGTCGAAAACCTTCGTCTCAGGTCCCGCCATGGCCCGAACTTCCGCATTGCTCCCCAATTTCATGATCTTGTCCCCCTTGACCGCAATGGCCTGGTAGACATTTCCCACATCGGTCGAAGCGGAGGCATCGTCCATGCTCACGATCTTTCCGTTGACAAAGATCGTATCGGCGTAACCCTGTCTGGCTACTTCTGGAGCCAGTTGCCCGACAGCATTCGGCAGCTGGAAGAGGAAGAGCAGGAAGCTGGACAAGAAAGCACTGGTGATTCGATACTTACTCATCTCATGAACCTCCCTGTGTGAAAATTGATTTGCGCGTAATATAACGCCTCACTTTTGTGATGTAAAGTGAGAAGGAACTTCCGTTTCGGAGCCATTGCACTGCCGGAAAAAAAAGAGGTCGATTCGATTCCTTGTCAAATATGTCTGCTTTACTTACAGTTGCGCAAATTCTCTGATTCGCTTTGCCGGAAAGAGAACAAGAAAAGAGTCTCTGGAAGGCGCGATGACCGAAGCCACTTGAGGATCAGTCCCCTTTCAGAGAGTTGGATCAAGGGCTTCAAAAGCTTTTTCGGTTGGCAGCTCTGCCCCACGGTGTCGGGCATGGATTCATGTCGCAGGTATCGGAAAACAAGTTGCCCATAGAGCAAGGTTTGGGCGCTCAAGAGAAGCGCTCAAGACCGAACTAGATGTCGGCAAAGTTTGGCTGAGCGAAGCCGCGACCTATTTCATTATAGACAGCGCGAAAGCATGCAAATCACGATCTACCGATCAAATGCCAGGAGAAACGACAGCGAATTGTTGTGGGCAAAGTTATCAGCGACAGCCACTCGGTTTGAACAAGAGAGATTTGAATAAAAAGGGAGGTTTGAAGATGTCGGTATTCAGTACGAAAGGGCGGGTATTGCTGTCTGCGGCGTTGGTGGTTGGGTTCATGGCGGGATGGGTCGAGGCCCAGGAGATTCCCTCTGTGCTTGTGCGATATCCAGAGATGATCATCCATAATGGCAAGATTGTCACCATGGACGATGAGTCCTTGAGCCTTCCAGGATCCCCTGGCACCATTGTCCAGGCCATGGCCGTTCGAGATGGCCGGATCCTTGTTCTGGGTAGTGACACCCAGGTGTTGCGGCTGGCAGGTCCTGAAACCCGCGTCTTCAACCTGGGGGGCAGGACGGTGGTTCCGGGACTGATTGAAAAACATAGCCACATCCATAACTATGCCATCGATAACCATAACGAAGGGCTGAAGCTCCCCTTTTATGGCACCTCCGTCGAAGGAGAGAACGTGGAAGAAGTCCTCAAGAACGTCCGCAATCGTCTCCGCGAGTTGGAGGACGAAGTGGAATCCGGGTTGCCCATATGGATGGCTATTCCGCGCCGGGTAGGTCCTCTGGCTATCGCGCGGGGCGTGCTCAATAAGAGGCTTTTGGATGAACTGGCTCCTAAACACCCAGTCTTTGTGCGTGCGCCAATAAGCAGTTACATTTTCAACTCGGCGGGACGCAAGCTGTTGGATGATTACGCTCCCAAGTATGCAGGCAAACCAGATGAAGCGGTTGTAGGTGGGCGAGTGTCGGAGATTTTTCTCAACGGTGCCGTCATGGCAGGACACGAGGAAATACTGGCCACGGCGCTGGAAAGAGAGATGCGCCACTTCACTTCCTTTGGAGTGACCACCATCGGCAGCCGGGTACATACCCCGGCTATTTTCAAGGCCTATCGTCTCCTGGACAGCCTGGATCGATTGCCGGCTCGGTTTGCCATCTATATGCATGCAGAGCTCTCGGGGATTCCCGATTACTTTAAATTCTACGGCGATCATACCGGGATGGGCAGCAGTGACTACCTCTGGGAAGCGGGTGTCAGTCTGGAGGGATTTGATACCTTCAGCGCAGACGTTTGGTGCACGGATGTTCCTCCCATTGACCCCGTTGTGAGGGAGATGTTAGGCCGGGTTCAACCTTGCCGGGGAGCTCACGGCGATTTTGAGCGAGAGCAGATCCAGGGGATGTTGGATGCGGAACTGCGAACCGTGCAAATTCACGGCGGTGCCGATAAGACCAATGATTACTTCTTTGAAGCCCTGGAAGAAGCGATGGAAAAAAATGGAATGACCATTGAGGAAACGCGCGCGAAGCAACATACGCTGGAGCACCTCAGGTTCGTCAGGCCCGACCAAATTGCCAAGTTCAAGTACTACGGGATCATCGCAGGACCTGATAATGCGGGTTGTGCTCGAACAGCGGTCCAATGGTACGGTGAACAGTATGCCACTTGGGTGAAACCCATTCGCAGCTTTATAGAAGGGGGCGTATATGTAGCCCACGCAGCAGACTCCCATTTTAGAGAGGGTGAAAACACACCCTGGTCGAACCTGTGGTGGGAAATCACGCGAAAATGCTCGGATGGACAAACTTTCGGGGATCTGTCCGAAGCGGTCGATCGCGTGACAGCTCTAAAGACCCATACTACCTGGGCTAGAAAGTTTCTGGCCAGGGAGGATATCGGTTTTCTGAAAGAGGGGAACCTGGCGGATTTTGTGGTGCTGGATAAGGATTACTTCACCATCCCTGTGGATGACATTCCATCCATCAAGCCGGTCTTAACGGTGATTGGAAACAAAGTGAGTTTTGAAAACCCAGGCGTTTCTTTCTGAGGAGAAGGAGTTTTTGAGGGCTGGGACTTGAATCTTCGGGCCGCTCATGCCCATGCCACAAAGGCGCTAGCCCATGTTTGCCAGAGCAACTGTTCCTGCCGTTGCTGCCGGAAAAAAAAAGAGGTCGATTCGATTCACCCGTTGCCTCACGTAAAAATCTATTCCAAAGGGTATTCGTTGCCTCACTAAGAATCTATCCGAAAGGGATTGCAAAAAGTGGTGGTAAAAAGCACCAACCAGAGGAGTGGCAACCCCTTGCCCAACACCCGCAGCCTGCAGCAAGAGAAAGATTTTCACATCCAGCCCGCTTCCCATCGTTTCTTCTGCTCAGGAGTCGGTTTGAGCAAAAGGCAATTCTGAAGCCAGCCGATCTGCCGTGCCAGCTGGGCCGGATTGAGCTTCTCATACTCTCGGGCCAGTTCCCGCTTGATCTTGTCCGCCACCTCAGGGGACTCGCAGATCCTCCGGTAGGGAGTTTTCGGCACATCATACTTTTTCCAGATCCGAGACCCTCGACGTTGCTTGGCCACCATCTTCATGACCGGCTTGAAAAAGTTGATCTGCAGTCGCAGCCGATCGTACAACTCGTTCACCAGCTCCTGTTCTCGCTCTCCCTCGTAGCGAGCATAACCCACGGCCCGCCGAACCACCGAATAGTTTTTCTGCTCCACATAAGGGTTGTCATTCTTGCGCGAGGGGCGGGTTCGGCTGAAGCTGATCTTTTCCTGCTCACAAAAACGAATCAAGTGCTTGTTGATGAACTCGCTGCCGTTGTCCGAAGCCATCCCCAGCCAAGGGAAGGGCGAGCGCTTCTGAAGCAGCTTCATCGCTTCCAGGACTCACACCTGGGCCTTATTGCGCACCGCTCGGACCTCTGTCCAGCCCGTGTACACGTCCGTCACATCCAGGGTTTGAAGGTAGTCCCCCCGACCCTGGCCTCCCTCATGGCCCACCAGGTCCACTTCCACAAAACCGGGGCGATCCTCCTGCCAGTCGGCGAAACGCTTGATCGGAATCTGGTGTTTGAGCAGCGTTCCCGGCTTGGTTCCGGATCGTCCTTTGAGACGGTGCTTGCACCTTTCGGGCTCCAGCAGCCGATCGATGGTGGCGGCGCTGATCTGCATCAACCGCTCATGGGTGCTGGCATCCACTTTCAGTTCCCCATGTCTTTGTAAAATGGGTACCACTTCCGGCAAAATCGCGACCAGACGTTTGCCACACAAATAGTCCAGTATCTCCCAGATCATCGTCAGCGCCTTTAGAACTTTCTGGTCGTATTTGCGGGCCCGCTCTCGCCGTACTCTCTTGCCGATATCCCCTACCGCCACCAGCTTGGGGCTCAACCGGATCCGCTTGCCCTGGTGGCGAAGCAGATAGGCTCCATAGCAGCGGTTGTAGCCCGTCATTTGGGTAAACTCCGTCAACACTTCCCCCTTCACCTTCTTGCCCTTCTTCCGGTAGCGGGGGGCAAAACTTTTGACCAATACACGCTTTTCTGCCATCGTTAACCTCATTGGTGCCCTCCATTCCTTCATGGAGGACACTTCTATTCCCCTGCTCAGGGCCAGGCAATTTCGAATAGATTTTTTAATGAGGCAACGTATCCATTTCGAATAGATTTTTGATGAGGCAATTCGATTCCTTGTCAAATTTGTCTGCTTTACTTACAATTGCGCAAATTCTCTGATTCGCTTTCCGAAAAGAGAATAAGAAAAGAGATCTGTGGAAAGCACGATGACCGAAGCCACTTGAGGATCAGCCCATGAATTTGTTCCCTCCTGAGATCGCTGAGATTGTTCTCGATAACTATCGATTGATCATTGCAAGTTTGGTTGGATACTTCGCCGTTTTCGTTCTCATTACCTACGCGGCAAGGCGACAGCTGTCCCACGAGGTGAGTGACTACGTGGTGGCTTCCCGGAATCTGGGGTGGGTGGTGGTCACATTTACCATGTACGCCTCGATCCTCAGCGGTATTGGGATGGCCGGCATACCCGGCACGGTCTACGCGGTGGGTGTTCCCTTTGTCATTACCGTATTGACGGGCCACACCATTGCACTGGCTCTCCTGTGCTATTTGGGTCCCCGGATCTGGATCGTGGGAAAAGAATATAACTTCAACACACCCGGCGATCTCTTGGGAGAGTATTACCAAAGCGATACGGTTCGAGTCTACACGGTCATCACCAGTATACTCTTCAACATTGCCTACATCGTGGCACAGCTGCTGGCGGGCGGAGTCCTGCTCAACGTTCTCTCTGGGAGTATCATTTCCTTTGAGCTGGGAGTCCTGATCATTGCCGTTGTTGTGATGGTCCATGTCGCCTCCTCGGGGCTCCGTGGCATTGCCTGGCTGGATCTGTTCAATGGGTTGATCATTGTTTTCTTACTCTTTGTATTCGGTGTGTCGATTCTGGCCGCAGCTGGAGGACCCAGCAATTTGATCGAAGGATTGGGCCCATTAAAGGAGAGCTTCATCACCATTCCGGGTACAGTGGGTGTGTTCACTCCCTCCCAGATCTTTGGTATCTTCATTGGTCTCAGTATCGGTACCATTGTATTGTCACCCTCCGCCTGGATCCGCATTTACTCAGCCCGCAGCAAGACACACTTTGCAAAGATTAGTGTGTTGATGATTGTGCTTTGGTTCGTTTCACATATCGTGGGTACCTATCTCATCGGGAGCTACGGTCGATCTGTTCTCCCCGATGTGGAAAATCCGGACTTCGTTTCCTCTCTGCTTGCCTTAAAGGTGATGCCGGTCTTTCTGGCGGCGCTTTTCCTGATAGCCGTTCTGGCCGCCATCATATCGACGGCGGATACCTATATGCATACTCTCTCGGCAACGGTTACCCGAGATTTTATTCAAGCAGTGTTCTGGCCTGCGATGGATCAGTCTCAAGAGATCCGACTCAACCGGGTGATCATGGGGGTCATGGCAAGTGTGGGGATCTTGCTGGCGTTGCTCAATCCTGTATTGATTACTCCGCTAGCCATTTTTGCGGGAGGAATCGTGGTCCAGCTTCTCCCTCCTTTGCTGGGTGCAGTCACCTGGTCTCGTGCCTCGACTCCCGCTGCCATTGTCAGTCCTGCCGTAGGTATTGTCCTGACTTTAGTTTGGGAGCTCAACATCCTTCCCTACCCGGTTCCAGCCGGCATATTGCCTGGGCTTGCCACCGCATTCTTCATCAACGCTGGCTTATTTGTCCTCATCAGCTATATGACGAGACCGCAACCTTCAGAGCAAGTGGAAAAGTTCCACGGATTGATTGCACGAGAACTGCGATCCTGATCCGTTACCTCGAACAAAAGGACTTGACTCGATGGCTGAATTGCGTATTGTATAGGGTCGCGTGAAGCTGTGAGTTCAAGAGATCACGACACAGGAGGTGATAAAAAAGGTGCTTACCATCAAGAGACTTTCCTTAGAGGATGCCATGGTCCTGGTCGAGGGTGCTGAAGAAAAATCGCGGGAGATCGGGGTGCCCATGTGTATTGCCGTGACTGATGAAGCCGGAAATCTGGTTGCCTTTACCCGCATGGACGGAGCGAAAATCTCAAGCATTGATATTGCCATCAGCAAAGCCTTTACTGCTGCTGCGGCCCGGAAGGGAACGCATGAGTATAATCAGCTGGCTGTACCGGGCAAACCGACCTTCGGGATCCACGTGACCAATCAGGGACGCTTTTCGATTATCGGCGGAGGTCTTCCCCTAGTTGACGATGATGAGGTAGTGGGAGGCATCGGGATCAGCGCCGGCACCGCGGAGCAGGACCAAATCGTAGCTCAGGGGGCTGTAGATTATTTTTTGAACAAGGCGGGTGCCGCGAAGTAACCGTGGCTGCGGGGACCCTGGGCTAGTGCAGACCCCATACTTTCCAATCGTTTGGTTAACCAGAGGGTAAACTGATGTATCCTGAAGCGTTTGAATATTTTAGTCCCGAAACGCTGGAGGGCGCCATCGAGTTGTTGTCCCAGCACGGAGAGGAAGCCAAAGTGTTGGCTGGCGGGCAGAGCCTCCTTCCGCTCATGAAGTTGAGGTTGGCTGCTCCGAAATACCTGGTTTATCTGGGCAAGATTCAGGGCCTCTCGACGATCGAAGAGCAGGATGGAATGATCTCTTTTGGAGCCTTGGCGCGGCACGTTGACATCGAGGAGTCCACGCTGGTCCAATCCAAGCTCCCGATCATCCACGATGCGGTCAGTACGATTGGCGATGTTCAGATTCGCAACATGGGAACCATTGGGGGGAGTTTGGCTCACGCTGATCCAGCCGGGGACCTGATTGCTGTTCTCTTCGCATTGGACGCCCAGGTAAACACTCTGAGTTCCAAGGGAAAGCGCACCCTTAAGATCAATGAACTGGTTGTAGATGCCTATTCGGCAGATCTGGCCACGGATGAAGTGCTGACTGAGGTGCTGGTTCCGATCCCCCAGGAAGGCAGTGGAGGAGCATATGTCAAGTTCGAGCGCCGGGCCGGGGACTTTGCAGTGGCGAGCGTCGGAGTGCAGGTCAGTTTGAAAAAGGATGGGACGTGTGGCGACATCGCTGTCGGACTGGGAGCTGTGGGAGTCACCGCGATTCGTGCCAGAAAAGCAGAAGACCTGCTGCGGGGAAAGAAGTTGGACGACTCTCTCGTTGGGGCTGCGGCGGCCGAGGCTTCTGCGGAAGCCGATCCCTTTGCGGATATCCGAGGATCGGTTGAATACAAGCGTCATCTGGTGGGCGTGCTTTTTAAGAGAGCCTTTGAGATTGCTTCGAGAAGGGCGGGCGGGGAGGAGGTGGCAACTGCCCATTTCTAAAAAGACAGTTGCTCTGAAAGTGAACGGTGAGCACGGCCAGCACGAAGTCGAGCCGCGAATGTTGCTGGTGGATTTCTTGCGAGAGGTGCTGAAGTTGACGGGAACCCATGTCGGCTGTGACACCAGCAACTGTGGGGCCTGTACCGTCATCATGAATGGGCGCAGCATAAAATCCTGTACCTGCCTAGCGGTGGCAGCGGATGGTCAGGACATATTGACCATTGAGGGTTTGGCCCAGGATGGAAAACTGCATCCGATACAGGAAGCCTTTTGGGAAAACCATGGTTTGCAGTGTGGTTACTGCACGCCGGGGATGGTGCTTTCCGCTTTTTACCTTCTTTCCAAGACCCCCCAGCCCACCGAGTCTGAAATCCGAAGAGGCATTTCTGGCAACATTTGTCGGTGCACCGGCTACCAGGGTATCGTGGATTCCATTGAGAAGGTACCCGGGAAGATGAACCAAAGCTCTAGCCCGGATCATGCATAAATTTTCTACTATGGCTCCGAAACCATCCGTCCTGACTGCGTTGCGCTCGCTCGGGCTCCTCGACGTACCGTACAGTACGTCTGCGGTGCCCGACCCGCAAGCGGGTGCCCCCGCGCGCCTGGCCAGGACGGCGTTTTCGGCGCCTCGCTACGAAAACCTATTCATAATCCGGGCTAGCCAATGAGTTCAGTCAAGAAACCCTAAAGGAGAACATAGAGATGCGATTGGAAGGGGAGTTTACGGTTGCAGCAGGTCAAAAGGAAGCCTATCAGTTTCTTATCGACGCTGAACAAATCACACGCCATATGCCCGATGTGAAGGAAGTGCAGATAGAGGATGAGGATCACTTCACGGTGAAGGCCAAGGTGGGAATCTCCCATATTGGAGGAACCATGGTCATGAAGCTTCATATTGCCGAAAAGAACCCACCGGTGAGCGCCAAAGTGGTGGGGAAGGGATCAGGGATGGCAAGTGTTGTGGATATGACGACGACTTTTACTCTGGAAGAGTCGGGTCAAGATGAGACGAAAATTCACTGGATGGGCGATATAGCGATCGGGGGCAAGCTCGCATCTTTTGGAGCGGGAGGACTTCTGGAACGCGTCGCCAAGAAGAATCTGGAGAAATTCATCGGCGCTATTCAAGAGGGTATAAAGACAATCTAACACGGGTGAAAAGAGGCACACAGACAAACTCCCCGCCTTTCGGGGGCTGAGAAATCGGACGGTCCAAATGCAGAGAAAGAAACTGGATTTTCCCAGGAAAAAATGGATTGGGAAAAGGGTCAAGCGCAAGGAAGATATCCGATTGCTCACGGGTCGGGGACAGTTCACGGATGATCTCGACTTGCCTGGGGTGCTTTATGCCGGACTTGTGCGCAGTCCCTACGCTCACGCCCGCATTGGTAAGATTGAGTTGAGCAAGGTCCTGGAGAGGCCGGGCGTGGTTTGCGCCCTGACGGGCGATGAGGTTGCCGAATTAACCAGTCCGGTTCCGAATAATCTACGGGCTCCCTATAGCGAAATTGAAGATTACTGCATGGCCGTTGGCAAAGCCAGGTATGCAGGCGAGGTGGTGGCGGCCATCGTGACCGAAGATAAATACTTGGCTGAGGATGTTGCGGCCCTGGTGGAGGTGGACTATGAGCCTCTCGATCCCGTGGTTGATCCTGAAAAGGCCGTGGAATCGGACTCTCCACTGGTTCATGAGAATGTTCCCTCCAACCTGGTTTGGCAGGGGAACTACGAATATGGAGACCTGGAAGGCGCCTTTCGTGAAGCGGCTTTAGTGGTCAAGGATCAGTTTTACTTTCACCGTTTCACTTCTGCACCGCTGGAGAACTCGGTGGTTGTTGCAGACTACAATAGCAAACAAGAGAGTTTTACGATCTGGAGCAATAACCAGCGGCCCATGTTCAATCATCGCTTCATCACTCAGGCCCTGCGTTTTCCTGGAGAGAAAATCCGGTACATTACCCCTGACATTGGTGGTGGGTTCGGAATCAAGAATGACAGCTACCTCTATCTCATCCTTCTTGCCTTGCTTGCCAGGCGGGCCGGAAGACCGGTGAAGTGGGTGGAGACTCGAACGGAGCATTTGCTGGCCAGCGCCCATGGGAATGAGGTGTTCTATGATGCTGAGTTGGCGGTGCAGAAGGATGGAGCCATCCTGGGCCTGAAGGCGCGAGCGATCCATGACGAAGGTGCCTATATGAGGAGGGAACCGATCGGGGCGATCAACTTTATTCGCCATGCTACTGTGGCCTATACCCTTCAAAATCTCAGCATGAATCTACTTTGCGTTGCTACCAATAAATGTCCGGTGGGACCCAACAGATCTTATGGCAAAATGCAGCAGTGTTTCTTAGTGGAACGACTTCTGGATTTGGCGGCAAGTAGACTGAAGATGGATCCTGTAGAAATTCGTCACAAGAATTTTGTTCAGCCCGATCAGATGCCCTATGAAACACCGACGGGCTGCATCCTGGACGGTGGGGATTATCCTGCGACGTTGAATAGGGCGCTGGAGATGATCGACTACCCGAAGGTGAGGAAGGAACAGGCCAAGGCGCGTGAGTCTGGCAAATATATCGGTATCGGGGTGGCCTTCGGAATGGATGCCTGTCCTGTGAATTCCAGTATCCAGAGAATGATGAACCCTCAGGCCAAGGCTTCTGGAGATAGCGAGGCTGCCTGGGTGAAGATTGCACCCAGCGGTGAAATTGCGGCTGCCGTGGGATCCTCTCCGCAAGGCCAGGGTCATGAGACCACTGTCTGCCAGATTGTGGCCGACGTTCTTGGTGTGCATCCTGATGATGTTTACGCCGTATCGGGTTTTGACTCAAGCTTGAATCCTTCCTCTCCACAGTCAGGAACCTATGCCAGTCGATTTGCCATCGTAGGAGCGGGAGCTGTGTTGGGTGCAGCCTGGAAGGTGAGGGAGAAGGTATTGAAAATCGGCGCTCATCTGCTGGGAGAAGTGGATGTAGAGGAGGTCGATCTGGAGGACGGGCGCGTCTATTTGAAGGAGACAAAGGAAAAGAGTGTATCGCTTCAAGACATCGCTCAAACTGCCTGGGCGGATCTCGCCAACCTACCGGAAGACGTGGAGGCCGGCCTTTTTGCTCATTATGTCTATCGCCCCGATTTCAAGCTCCCCAAGGACGAGCAGCGGGGGAATTTCTCCTTCACCTATTCCTATGCCGTGACGGCTGCGGTCGTGGAGGTGGATGTGGAAACCGGGGGGGTCAAGATTCTCAAGCTTGCCTGTGTGGATGACGCGGGGGAACGCCTCAATCCCCTCATCGTAGAAGGGCAGATTCATGGAGCGATCGGGCATCAGCTGGGAGGTGCGCTCTATGAACGCTTGATTTACGACGAAACGGGACAACTCCGTACCTCTTCCTTTATGGACTACTGCGCTCCAACAGCCAGTGATTTCCCCAAATTTGAAGTGGATTATGTGGACAATCCATCACTGGCCACACCCTGGGGATCAAGGGGGGTAGGAGAAGGCGGGGGGTCGCCCTTAATCGTCGTCAGCAGCGCAGTTTCTGATGCCTTGGCACCCTTTAACGTCGAAATAAAAAGTGCCCACGTTTTCCCCGAAGACGTCTATAGAAAGCTGATGGAGAAAGCGGATTGATGAGACTGGTCAATCCAATAATTTGAATAAACGATCCAATAAATTGGATCAACGAAGTGCCCTGACAACGATATGTTGTTTTTTGTGATTGTTAAGACACAATATAATGGGTGTGCTCGGTTTGGCAAAGGAATTGCATAAGGGCACTTGGCAAAAGGAATCGCATAAAGACATAGTAGAGTTGTAAGCTTGGAACCGTGACCATGAGGGAGCATTGCGGCGACGGGCCAAGCGAGTTCGGTTGTTCCGAATTTCCTAAAGAAAAACTCTTGTGATTGCACTACGAATGCGATATATAATTTGCCGAGTAGAGATATAAGTTTCTTGCTAAGTAAACAAAGCGAATGATTCTATACAACTCAAACCAAACCATTGGGAGGTTTCTAATGAAGCAGAGGCTATTCTATTTATCCACCACTCTGGCCCTGGGTCTGATCCTGTTTGCCGGCCTTGCCAGCATGCCGGCCATTTATGGACAGCGGACTTTGGGGTCCATTTCCGGTACTGTCACTGACGAGACGCAAGCCGTACTACCCGGCGTCTCTATCACAGCTAGCAATATAGACACCGGGGCCACGAGGGAGGCTGTGGCAGACGATGAGGGAAGGTATCGGCTACTCAATCTCACCTTGGGCACCTACCAAGTGGAAGCTTCTCTGGCAGGGTTTCAGACCTCGGTCAGAAGCGGCATCGAGCTGACTGTCGGTCGAGAAGCGGTGGTGAACTTTGACCTCAGAGTGGGGGAGATCACCGAAGAAGTCATGGTTACGGGAGATGCTCCCCTGGTGGAGACCACCCGTGCAGCACTGACAGACTTGGTGGATCAGTCCCAAATTCGCGACCTGCCTCTAAACGGGCGCAGTTTCACCGATCTGACCTTTCTTCAGCCCGGCGTCGTCTCAACCAGCCGCAACCGGCGGACCTACAGCTCCACCGGCGGCGGGGGATCGCAGCTCTCGATCGCCGGAGCGCGCGTGATGCTGACCAGCTTCCTGCTGGATGGAACCAACATCAAGGACCAGATGGGGGTCACGCCCGCCAGTGCAGCCGGAAACATGTTGGGGGTGGAGGCCGTGCGTGAGTTTTCGGTCATGGCCACCAACTACTCGGCCGAGTTTGGTGGAGCCGGGGGCGTGGTCAGCGCGGTGACCAAATCGGGAACCAACGAGTTTCATGGCTCGGTATTCGCCTACCACCGCAATGACAATCTGGATGCCAATGAGTACTTCGCACTCAAGCTCATCGATGAAGACACAGGCGCTTACCTGGGTAAGCAGAAACCTGAATTCAAGCGCAACCAGTTCGGATTTGTCATCGGGGGACCCATCATCCCGGACAAAACCTTTTTCTTTGGCAACTACGAAGCATTGCGAGATCGGCTGGGAGGCACCCGCACCTCTAACGTCCCTAGCGAGGAGGCCCGTCAAGGTATGCTGAGTAGCGGCACGGTGCCGGTGGATCCGGCCGTTGTTCCCTATCTGGCCATCTATCCCGATCCCACCCCTTCACTCATTGTTCCAGGAGAGGACATTCAGGACTTTGTGGAAACCACCTCGACTCCCACCGACGAAGATTACTTCATGGTCAAGGTGGATCACACGTTCTCGGACAGCGACTCCATGTTTGTGCGCTACACCTTTGAAGATGCCCAGCGAACAAACCAGCGCTTTCCGTCGATATTCGAGGAAGGGGCCATCACACGGGTCCAATACACCACCATCGAGGAAAACCACGTCTTTTCTCCGGAATTTTTTAACACCTTTCGTTTTGCCTACAATCGTTCCAAGGGGGATACGCCCAACTTCGATGCGGGCCTGCCCCGCGTATTAAACTTCTTTCAGCCCGAGGACATCTACCCGGATCGCTTCTTCGGCACCCTCAGCGTCGGCGGAGGCATATCCAGCATGGGAGCCGACCAGACGGACGATCGGTTTCAGGTGATGAATCTGTTTCAGTTCACCGACACCATGCGCTACACCCGGGGCGCCCATTCCCTGAGCTTTGGAGCCGACATCCAACGTAGCCAGCTCAACGCCCGTATCGGCAGCCGTCTGCATGGAAGGTGGCACTTTAGCAGTCTTAGCCTTATGCTCGCCAACATACCGAACCGGTTTGAGGGCCTGTTTCCGGGTACCGGGACCATGCGTGGGTTTCGCCAAACCCAGCACGGTTATTTCATTCAGGATGACTGGAAGGCCAGCCCCCAGCTGACCGTTAATATAGGACTGCGCTGGGAATTTGTGACCGTCCCCACCGAAACAGCGGACCGGGTCGCCAATATCCGAGATCCCGCCGATTCGGCGCCCACCATTGGGCCCCAGTTTGAGCTCTCCAAGCTGAATCTGGCCCCGCGCCTGGGTCTTGCCTATGATCCCTTTGGTGACGGCACCACGGCCATTCGCACCGGTTTTGGTATTTTTCACCAGCAGCAGGATTACACCAATAACTTTACCCTCTACTTTCAGGGTCCTCCCTTCTTCAATCGTTTTACTATGAGACCACCGGACGGAGCCACTTTCCCGTATCCCTTCATGGACCTGTCGGATATTCCCTCTTCGGCCGCCGGCGCCGTAGCCGCCAAGTTCGTTGACATGACCACACCTTACGTCTACCAGTTCAACTTCAGCATTCAGCGCGAGCTGTGGGCGGATACTCAGATGACGGTGAGCTACGTGGGTACCCAGGGGCGCAAGATCACCCGCATTCAGCCGGGCAATCCCAACCAATCTATCGTTTGTCCCTGCCCGGATGACCCGTTTTCGGACTGGTTTGACGAGTCTACGCTGGCGGCGGGAACCCGGTACTTCACTACGCCCACCGCGCGCATGAACCCCAATTTCACCAATATTGATCAAAAGCAGTCCGACACCAACACCACCTATAACTCTTTGCAGCTTCGCTTGAACAAACGCTTCAGCCAGGGTTTTGCCTACCAGCTCTCCTATACCTGGGGCAAGACCCTCGACGCTGCTGGCGGGCTACAGGGCGGGACCTCGGGCGACGGGAACGCAGGCAGCATGGATCCCTTCGATTGGAAACGAGACATGGGGCTATCGGGCTGGCATATCAATCACAACTTCTCGGCCAACTTCTCTTACAACCTGCCCGGTGCCAACCTCTCGGGGGTGGCAGGAAAAGTGCTAGGGGACTGGGGCATCAGCTCGATTATCTCTTTGGCCACTGGAAACCCCACGACTATTACAACCTCCCGAGGTAGCGAACGGTCCCGCAGCAACAGTATCATGATTGGCGATACTCCCATTTTTAGGCCCAACCTGGTAGCGGGTGGCGACAACAATCCGGTGTTCTCTGAGGGAGTGGTGTGTGCCAGTGACCGCTGCAACTATGTCGACAGCAGCCCGTTTGAGATACAGCCGGCCGGCACCTTTGGAGACCTGGGTAAGGGTACCCTCATTGGACCGGGGCTCGCCACCGTGGATTTCAGCCTGGTCAAGAAGATTGTAACCAGTGAGAGCACCAGCTTTGAGTTTCGCAGCGAGTTTTTCAATATCTTCAACCGCATCAACTTTGGTACCCCCCGTAGGGAGGTCTTCAGCGGGAGCAACTGCGGCGGGTCCAGAAGCGGCGATGCCTGTAGTCCCAGGTCCGACTTTGGAAGAATCACGGGCACCAGCGCCAGACAACGCCAGGTCCAGTTTTCGCTGAAATTCATCTTTTAAGTAAAAGTTGATCAAGAGGCGTCCAAGACCCTTCGGGCCAAAAGGAGGGTCTTGGGACAGCCGGCTCAAAACAAGGGATAGAAAAGGGGAGAGGGAGACTAGGGACAAGGCCTTCGAAGGCCTTGTCCCTAGTCTCCCTCTCCCCTTTCTTTTCGCGGCCTGCGGCGAATGGCAGCAGAGTCATTTGTACAACACGACCCCATTGACTCTGAAACCACGAGATACTAGAATCACGACAACCTGATTCAACAAACCGGTCTAGCTTGGAGGAATTTATGAGTAACCATCGATCGATGAGCAGATTTTGTCTGGCGGCTCTGGCCGTGCTTCTCTTGTTTCCGGGGGCAAGCTCTTTGGCCCAGCAGCTGCCTCCCGAGGTGGCCAGGGCTGGCTACGCGGACACGATTTTCGTCAACGGCAAATTGGTGAGCATGGACGACGAGTCCCGCTCGACCGGTGTGGGCAGTACCTATCAGGCCATCGCCGTCAAAGGCGACAGGATCATGAAGCTGGGAACCAATGCAGAGGTTCGAACCGTGGCGGGACCGGACACCACAATTCTCGATTTGAGAGAAAGGCTCCTGATCCCCGGTATCATTGAGCCTCACAGTCACAATTACGGAGGCGCCGTCGAGTATCTGGACCGGTTGGGTTACAAGTACCCACCCGACAACGCAATTTTTGTGAGGGCTGTAGGGGATCCTGACCTGGAGAAAACCCAGGCCATCATGCGCGACGCCATCCAGGATGCCGTCAAGAAGGTCGACCCTGGGGACTGGGTCATCCTGAGCCTGGGGTCGAGTCCTGAGGCGGCCGGTTCGGTGGGGTTTTGGGGGATGACGCGGCGTTTGACCAACCGCCGGACACTGGATATGTGGGCGCCGGAGAATCCGGTTCTGATGAGACCGGGTCTGAGAGGAAACATCAACTCCAAGGCCCTGGAGATTTTGGAGGAATTTCTCCCCGGATACTCCGCCTCTATCCATGAGAGCATGCACGGGGACGTGATCAAAGAGGACATTGCGGAGCTCGGCTGGGTGGGGAGCGTAGAGATGGGGGTGATCACCTGGCAAATTTTTCTTAACGAGGTGCCCTTGAACACCCTGGCTCAGGCCATCAAGCTTTCTACGGAAAGTTGGGCCGCCCGGGGAGGGATCACCACCTTTTCCAGCCGCGTGCAGTTCCCCAAAATCATGAGCGGCTACGCCACCCTGGCTGGTCTGGGCCAGATGCCGATTCGGTTCTCGGCCCACTATGAGATCCATCGCATGCCCGTCGATCCTCAGCAGACCCGTCAAATATACCGGCGCACGGGTGTGCTGCAGGGCATTGGAGACGATTATCTGTGGATTGACGGTGTAGCCTCCGAACGCTGGGACTCCTTCTATCCGGAATCCTGCACGGGACCCGACACCGCGGCTCCACCCCACATCAAAGCCCGGGAGACCTGTCCCAAGCCGGGAGATCTGCACTGGGATACGCTGTCCAACGCCATGAAGTCGGGGTGGCGGTTGGCGGGAGTGCACATCTGCGGCAGTGAGAGCGCGCGCTCCTTTATCAAGATGGTGGATGAGGCCCGGGCCGTCAATGGCTGGTCCATGCAGCAGGTGCGCGACATGAGGCTCACGGGCGAGCACTGCGGTGTGATCGGAAAGCAGCCGGATGTCATCCAGAAGTTGAAAGACTATGGGATCATTCTGAGCTGTGGCCCCGACATCATCGACGAGTCTCCTTTCTGGATTGCCGATTATGGCGACCAGATGAACGACTTCGTCCTCCCCTTCAAGACCTGGATCGACTCGGGCGTGAAGGTGGTCGGACAGCATTTTGGAGGAGATCGTCCCTACGAGGTCATGTGGAATGCGGTAGCCCGAGAGTTTGATGGGAAAGTCTGGCAGCCGGAGGAGCGGATTGACCGGGTGCATGCCATGAAAATGTGGACTTCATGGGCCTCTGAATATGTACTCAAGGAAGACGAGCTCGGTACGCTGGAAGTGGGCAAGTTTGCGGATCTGGTGGTCCTGGACCGGGACTTCTTTACCATCCCGGTCGACGAAATCCAGGAGATCCGGCCTCTGATGACCTTTCTGGGGGGCAGGTTCATCGCGCTGCAGGAGCCTCTGGCCCAGGATTTTGGCATTGAAGCGGTGGGACCGCAAATTGACTTTAGCGATCAGGGAAATTGACCGGGGATTCCATTTGGAATTGAAGTTCATTTTCTAAGAACAAAGGGGAGACAACAAGAAAGGGGAGGAGAACAGGGACAGGCCCCCGGGGGCCTGTCCCTGTTCTCCTCCCCTTTCTTGTTGTCGGACAAAGAGGCGGTAGACTCTGGCGTGAAAAGGGATAAACTCAGTGGCAACAGTCTTAATCGAGGAGGTCTTATGAGTAACAACCGGTCTATGGGCAGGCACCCTGTGGCGGCCGTGGCCCTCTTTTTCTTGTTACAAGTCATCGTTGGGGCCCAGCAGCTGCCACCCGAGGTGGCCAGGCGGGGTTATGCCGACACCATCTTCGTCAACGGCAAGGTGGTGAGTATGGACGATAAATCCACCTCAACCGATGTGGGAAATATCTACCAGGCGATTGCTGTCAAAGGCGACAGGATCATGAAGCTGGGGAGCAGTGCTGAGGTGAGGACCATGGCAGGACCCGAGACGACGATTCTCGATTTGAAAGGACGGACCCTGCTTCCGGGCATTGTCGAACCTCACATGCACATCTATGGGAGCGCAGTTCGCTATTTGGATCGGTTCGGATTCAAGTACCCTCCCAATGGGATCATCGTGAGTGCTCAGGCGGAGCGGGATCTAGAGGGATCTCAGCGCGTGTTGCGAGAGACCGTTCAGGATGCAGTCAAGAAGGTAAACCCGGGCGAGTGGTTAGTGATCAACATGGAGGGTCATCCTGAAGCTCCAGAGGAGTTACAACTCTGGACGATGACCCGGCGTTTTACCGATCGTCGCACGCTGGATTTGTGGTCGCCGGAGAATCCGGTGCTGATGACACCTGGCTTGAGGGGAAATATTAATTCCAAGGCGCTGGAGATCTTGGATGACTTTCTTCCCGGATACTCTGCTTCTATCCAGGAAACCATGCATGGGGATGTGATTGGCGAAGACATTGCTGAGATGGGGTGGGTCGGCAGCCAGGAAATGGCGGTCATCTCCTGGGAGCTTTTTATGCAGCAGCTCAATCCGGCCACTCTGGCACAGGCGTTAAAGCTGTCTTCGGAAGGGTTTGCTGCTTTAGGAGTGACGACTTACTCGACGCGAGTACCTTTCCCCAAAGTGATGAGCGGGTATGCCACCCTGGCCGGTCTGGGCCAAATGCCGATTCGTCTGGCGGCCCACTATGAAGTCCATCGCCTGCCCATCGATCCTCAGCAGACCCGTCAAATATACCGGCGGACGGGAGTCCTTCAGGGAATTGGAAACGATTACCTTTGGATTGACGGCGTGGCCTCCGAGCGCTGGGATTCCTTTTACCCCGAATCCTGCACGGGACCGGATACCCAGGCTCCACCCCACATCAAGGCTCGGGAAACGTGCCCCAAACCGGGAGATCTTCACTGGGATACTCTGGAGAATGCCATGAAGTCGGGGTGGCGGCTGGCAGGCGTGCACATTTGCGGCAGCGAAAGCGCGCGGGCCTTTTTCCGGATGGTCGATCGGGCCAGGGAAGTCAACGGCTGGACCCTGCAGGATGTGCGCAATATGCAGCTCACGGGCGAACACTGCAATCTGATTGGAAAGCAGCCGGATATTATTCAGAAGTTGACGGATTATGGGATTATCCTGAGCTGCGGCCCCGATATCGTCAGGGAGTCACCTGCCTGGATTGGGGACTACGGCCCGCAAATCGATGATTTTATTTTACCCTTTAAGACCTGGATTGACTCCGGTGTGAAACTGGTGGGACAGCATTACGGGACGCGTGCCAACCTGGGGACGTCGATTCAGGGTATCCCACAGGGCGCCGCGATTTCCAACCTCCGTTCTTCATGATGTGGCAGGCGGTGACCCGAAAATTCGACGGAAGGGTTTGGCAGCCTGAGGAGCGGATTGACCGGGTGCATGCCATGAAGATGTACTCCATCTGGGCAGCTGAATACGTTCAAAAACAGGATGACTTGGGTTCACTGGAAGAGGGGAACTTTGCGGATCTCCTCGTCATCGACCGGGACTACTTCACAGTTCCAGTAGATGACATCTTGAAAGTCCATCCTCTGATGACCATGCTGGGGGGCAGGATGATCGTCCTTCAGGCTGCGCTGGCCAGAGACTTTGGAATCCAGCCGGTGGGGCCTGCCTATGATTTCACGGATGACGACGTGGAGCATATTGGCAGTCCTCTGGCGGATATCGCAGAGAAGTTCCGGAGAAACAGCGGAAGTGGATCGGAGATGTCTGGGGAAGACGTGACACCGTGAGGAGCTTACAGGGAAGCCAATCTCAATGTTGGCTTCCCTTAGTGTCTCATCCCAGGAATACCATCACATTTGTGGCGAGCGCGACGGCGTCGAGTTCGCGAAGCAACGACGACGCGATGTCCGTGTGCATCGCGGAGGAGGAGCGACAAAGAAATTGATGCCGTCCCGCCGCCACCCTTCGGGCTGATGGGGGTTGCGGGCGACCTCTGTGTCGCTCGTCGTCGCCGATGTCCCTGCATCGCCTTCTCCTCGCTCCTTGATCTCACCTCGCAAGCCCCATCAGCAAATGTCATGGTATTCCTGGGACGAGACACTATCACTGACAAGTGAAGTTGCTTGCCACCCAGTTGGCAGGATCGTTTTCCCCGCCGGCAGGACCCGTGTAGACCGCCAATTCAGGATAGGCACAAATGGGCCGCTCGTTATCCACCACCTCATCCGTGCTGTGGGTGGCAACGACGAAATCAGGGGCGCTGCCGTTTTCCACCCAATCCACCAGCGCAGGGAGTTTGTCCCAGTCGTTGGGACCGGGGCCACCCCCGCAGTGTCCCATTCCCGGCACCATGAACAACCTGGCCTGTTCTCGGGCAGCTGTCATGTCGCCGTCGAATGTGGTCTCCACCATATCCTTATAGTAATCCAGCGTCGGTTCGGGTGGAGGCGAAAAATCGGCCCAGCCGTGGTAGAGGATCAATTTGCCGCTGTTTTTGACGAGAAACCGTGTGAGATCCGGGTCGACTGCGTCGATGATCTCCATCATCAAATCGCCCCTTCCTGCTGTGACATCGCCCACATCGAATTCCCACCAGGCCCATTCCGGTGGATTTTTGGCCTTATCGAGTGGGTAGGACAAATCAGTGATATCCGGCGGTGGCACGCCGGGATCCTCCTCATAAAAGATGAAGTTGAAGTGACTACTGACATAGCCCAGGTTTACAGGGAACATGGAATTCCCTTCATGCGGGATGTTGCTGTTTGGCCAGGACCATTCCGAACCAAAAGATTTTCCCTTTAGAATCGAAACCCCCCGCCTATCGTAGGGACCGGCATAGAAATCCTTGATGGTCTGAAGCTGCGTGCGGGTGAAGCAATCGTCGGCGTTCGCGTCCCCGGCGCACATCCTGTCAGCCAGATCGACCTCGGGGTCGAAATCGCAGCTGAGAGGATCATCGATCACTCCATCAGTGATCCCGTCATTGGCATCGCATTTGGCCAACACCGCTTCTTCGAGGATGCTCACCTTGGTCAGGCTGTCGAAGGTGCCATTGCCGTCGGAGTCAAAGGCCAGGTTGCCGGCGAAATCATCCTTGAACACCTTTTGCAACATCCAGGCATGGCTCACATTGGTTCCGTGATAGTGCAGCACGGGAGCGCCGCCCACCATCCCGTCAAAATCGTAGGGATAGCGCTGGGCTTCCATCAGAACCTCGCGGCCACCGGTCGAGCAACCCTCGAAGTAGGAATATACGGGATCCTCATCGTAATAGGCCTGGATGAGAGTCTTGGCCGCGTTGGACGTCAGATGCACCGCCCGGTATCCAAAATCGATCTCCGACTGGCGGTTGTCAAAGCCAAAGGATGAGCCCGGTTCCGAACCGTTGTCGTGGCCCATATTGCTGTTGGCCACCGCGTAACCCTCTGCCACCCTGTGATCGGCGAAATCCAGGTCGCCGTCCTTGCCGCCGTCTCCCCACTTCAGAAACCGGCCATTCCAGTTCTCCGGCAGGGGAAGTTGAACATGATAGCCTATGGCAGGTGCAATGACTCCCTTGGCGTAGCAGTATTGAGGAGTCGAATCGGTGGCAGGCACCAATTCGGCTGACGTAATGGTTAAATTATTGACTTTGGTGAGTGCCAGGCAGGCCAACTCCTCCTCCGAGAGGACCTGATCTCCCATGACCCCACTGCAAGCGCCCAGCAGAAGTGCCGAGACTGCCAATAAAAGTATGATTGGGTATCGTGTCGAGTTCATCATTCATCCTCCTGAAAATTACAAGCCGAACTTTTTCGCTATCTCTGAGAGAGGCCACCCGATATGCTCCACATCCTGTTTCATCGAAAGTCTTACGCCTGCGTGTGATTGTCGTTGGTGAATAATCGTAATCGTAGTACGTGCTTGGGGCAGAAGCAAGGTTTTTTTCTTTATCGAAAGGACCTCCTGCTGAACAGGTTCAATGGGTCCTTAAACGCCGGTGAATTGCCGGCAGCCGAAGAATTCCCCGATCAAAATTGACGATTCGGGCCAGCAGGTAGAAAAGATACATCGTACTCAGCCAGTTGGTGAATTCCTGTTTGGAGCCCAGGTGGCGCCTGGCATTGAGCAGGATCCAGGAGATGTGTTCCCAAACATCAAAGCAACTTGCGCAGTCCCGGTCGACACCTGTGCAGCAGCGGCGAGAGGTCTGGAAATCAGCGTTGAAGGCACGAAAGTGGCGGTTGTAAGGGTGGCCATTTTTCAAGCGATCTCGATTTCCTGCATAATCGGCACTGACATTCGTGCACACCTCATAACCCCATTTCATGTCATAGAGCTTCCCCACAGAGACGACTTGATTTAAATAAGAAGTGGTCAGGATTCTGCTGGGATAGAGATCGATCATTCGATTGATCTCATGGCGAACGTCTGCGAAGCCCTTCTGGTGATCCAGGTCTCCTCCTGAATCAGCGAGATCGCTGTAGTAGTTAAAGAGGACGTAATTCCCATTCTCGATGCACTGTCTTACAACGCCTTCGATTTCATGGGCCCTGCCGGCAGCAACGGTGTAATACCAGAAGACCCGGCGGTCGTCTCTATAATTTTCCAATGCCTGGGCAAAGATGTCCCGCTTTCCGTTTCCTCGCAGGTTTCGATCTGTCTTGGAATCACCCCAAACGGAAACCGCAATGGGCAGGTTCTCAAAACCCTCATGGGGTATCCTGCTCAGGCCATTGGTGACCACGTTGATCCGGAAATTGTCGTACAGTTTCTTGACTCGATTCAGCACCAGGCTGGGTTCACCACCGACCACCGTGATGTAATTGGTCCCTCGGCTTTTCTCGTGGCGGATGAAAGCGTCAAATGAGGCTTCGCCGCCTTCAGCCTGGAATCGATCCATGTTTTCAGAGAAAAAATAGCAACCCTGACACCGAATGTTGCACACATGAGTAATGTCCACCGATATGGATTTGATGGGACCGGCTTTTCGGATCTCACCGTACAAATCAGCCAAGAATGGATCGGTCAGGTACGTGCCTAAGACCGTCACTACAAGGTACTCCCGGCGGGAGTTCGGGGACGGAGTTCGAACTCCCCGTCCCCGAACTCCCACGCCTTGCAGCACTTCTGCCAGTCCCGAAAACGGACACCTTGCATTTGAGTCTCCAGTTGGTTCCAACTTCGGAGAGGATCCGACTGCAAGCGGACTTCTTGAATCACCCCTTCGGAGACTTGAAAACTGCCACGAATTGTTAGATTTCCCAGGGAAATCTGATCGGCGAGAATAAAGACTCCGGCCGAGATTTTCAGTGACTTTATCGGCTCCACTGGATGACCCTTCGGACTATGAAGACCCAGGTATTCTTGTGAGGCCAGCCGTTTTGCGACCTGATCGCAGTGGGCCAATTCCTCGTCCGTGAGTCTTCCTTTCAGCACAGGCCGGTTGAACGCTTTGCCGAATTCTTCCGACAGGAGCCACTGAACTTCATGAACGGAAACGGGCCCCACGAGTTGCCGGAGAGTCGTGATACGCTCCCCTAAAGCGATGGTGGCCAGCTCCCGGAAGGATTTCCAGGGAACACGCCATACCTGGCTCATGGTTTCGTAATCAAAATCGAAGAGGAAATTTCCAACCACAACGCAAGCCTCTTCGATACGACCGCCTCCAATGCCCGCGATGCGCTTCCCATCCACTTCGATTTCGTTCGTCCTGCGGAGTGTGGCATCCAGTCCCAGGTGACGCAAAGTGGCCAGCGGGGCTGCCAACAGTCGTGCGTAAACATCCTGAACGGGAACCGGCAGACGGCTGTGATGGAACACGTATTGGTAAAATAATTGTTGATCATCCAAATAGGTCAAACCGCCTCCGAGTGCGCGCCTCAGTACAGGTAAGCTCTTTCGCTGACACACTTCAGGGTCCACAACCGCCTCATAAACCTGGTGATAGCCCAAACACAAATAGGGTGAGAGTGGCTCAGTGACAATGATCGTATCCGGAGAATCGACCGTCATCATTTCGGCAATGGAATGATAGACAGCCTGGGTTTGCGGGTAGGGTGCTCTCCCCAGGTTCACCAGGCGTATGGGATTTGAGCTCACTTTACACAGCCACCTTGTTGAGATTCCCCCAGATTTCATCCAGGCGCATCTCGTCTTGGATGACGGGTAAGTCCCCTGTCTTTGGCCGGAACGGGTAATCCCGATACTTTTCCCCCGGCCGGTAAGAGCCGTAGGGACGGTTGCAGGCCAGAGCACCCTCACGATCCGGACAGCCGTTGGTCATAAAGGGCAGGCCGCTCTGGACAGAGACTTCGACCATTGTCTCCGGGGCTTCAAGGCTGTCGATCATCCCCCCGCCATCGAAATGGATCGCTTCACGGGGGAGATCGTGGTTTTCGATCAGATACTTGATGAGCTGAATCCGCCGCAGACGATGAATAGGTGCTTGTGGTGTATCCTGCAGGACGGTTCCGGGTTCTGGATTGAAAGAAAAAAGATAACCGGCAATTTGTTCCGATTTGAGCTGATAGAACAATTCGACAAGGTCTCGGTCCGTCTCTCCCAGGCCCACAATAATATGGCAGTTGACCTTCATGGGGCCGTAAATGCACCGCGCCGCTCTGACAATTTTCCAGTGATACTTCCAGTCATGCGGGCCCTTGGCGCCTTTACCACGCGAATGGTAAAAGATTTCCTCAGAAGCAGCGTCCAGTCCCACCCCAATGATGTCTGCTCCCGCCTCTTTGATCTTGAGAAGGCGATCCTCATCGAGTGTCGTTGCACTCACCAAAGCCGAGATGGGTACTGCCGGAGCCGCACGGTGGACCCGTTGAATCATGTCGACGAGATCGGCATAGGCCCGATGATCCTGCACCTGGGCCACACAAACCCGGCCCACTCCACTTTGCGCCTCCTTGGCAGCAATTTTCTCGGCCACCATATCGGTGGGATAGAGAGGCCAGGACACTCGAATAAAGCTGTTGTCTTCGGGAAGTCCTGGTCGCTCACGGGCCAGGCCACAGTAAGTGCAATTTGCATAACATCCTTCCGGGTAATTCTGCAGCAGATTGATACAGCCGCAGCCGCAACCTCCCAGGAATCGGCCCGCTTTGAGGCCCAGTTCGATGGCTGCCGCCATGCTGATACGCACATACTCCGGGCTAATGAGATAATGTTGGGCTTGAAGGTGGGAGGGTATGGTTACCTTGGCCATAGAGAGTCTCCTTCAGTTTTCTCATTCTGGATGAGTGGCGAAATCCTGCTGCTTACCAAGTTACCCCACAGCAGGCATTGATAAATTCCGGTTCAAGTCCTCGTTGACGCGCGTAGTCCACAATGCCGTCTGCCGGATAAGCAATACCGTTGAATCCGGCGCCCACTGCCAGGCGGTCAATGTCCATCTTCATTGAACCCATCGGCCTGGCACAGCCCAGCATGATGGGCGTGCTGGGAAGCACCTTACGGGAGGTTTCAAAAAAGCTCCGGATTTCTTCCAGCCCCGGTGGATGAGCTGTGGCCATAGGTGTGCCGCTTAACGGCATAAGAATGACCACGACCAACATTTTTGGAGGAAAACGACGCACCATCTCCAATGCTCGCCACTCCCCCAGCATTCTCCCAAAGTGAAGACCCAGTATGATGTGGGGGACGGTGGGAATTCCATAGTGGTGGAGTCTTGCCAGTACCTTCTCATAGTCCTCGGGAGTTGCGTCCAAGTGATAAACCTCCCGAATGGTATCTTGATGGCCAATGAGGTCTACCATAGCTCCGTCGACAGCGACTTCACCCAGAGCAGCGCAGGTCTCTGCATCCGGTAAACCCGGATGAATCCGGATGACCAGGCCCAGCTCTCGACCCACCCGTATCAGATCGGGAATATGCTGGATGAGCGGCACGCGTCCTTTCCCGTCGCAGCCGCCAGAGATCAATACGCCTCTGGCTCCTTTCTCTGCAAGCTGAGCGCAGAGGTCAAACAAAGAGCCGCCGGATCGCCCCAGATCTTGCATCCCTCTGAGTACACTGGTCTTACAGTGCTCGCAACTTAACGCGCAATGGGTGCCGGTGATGCTGATGGAAACGAACTCAGCTGCATTATGTCCACGGTACTCCGATGTCCCGTAGCCTCGGAGCCCAGGAGCGTGAAAGGTGATCCTGTGGGAGAAGTTAGCGCGGCGGAGCGCCAGACACTCCGGATCAACAGGGAACTGGAGTAAGATGGGATCCAAAGAAACCAGTTTATCCATGAGTCATCCCCGGTGTCACAAAACATCCATAAGGGCCAGACGGCTTCATGGGCTCTGATCTCAGAGCCTTTTTCACCGCCGATTGAACCACTCGGGTCAGTCCCTTCAGTGAAATCGTCCCCAGCTCGAAACCTCGTTTCGAATAGATCTGCTTCAACGTCCCCGCAAGGGCCTCGGGGTCGCTCGAATGCCAGCGCAGATGTGCCTCCAGATCGGCAATGGCCCCTTCGGAAGCAAAAAAATCTCCACCCAGGTAGACTGCCTTTAAGATCCGGCCGGCCAGAACGACCCGGGCCTCCAACAACCCGCCAGGAGTTTTAACACGAGCTTCACCCCGAGTATCGGGAACGCTCCCGGTCTGGAAAATCCACTCTTGCGTCAGATATTTTTCCCGCTCAAGGGCGGAAATCGCCTCACGCTCCCCCGCAGTCAGGTCACCTGAATTCAACTCCACACGGAACTCTGCGGCGTAGCCTTCCGCCACCTTTTGACGAACTTCTTCTGCCGTCCACTGGCGGCCGGTTTCCCGGCGAACGGTCGAGATTCTGGAGTCGATACTTCGGATGGCCTTATCGGAAACCTTTTCCAGGGGAGTCTTCAGTACCTGCAGCATCAGAGAGACGTCCAGATCAATCAGAAGGGATGCGTGAAAGAGCAGTCCGCCGGAAGTATCCCGATAGATTCCCAGGCCTGCAATTTTCCGGCCCTCGACTTCGATATCATTCTTTCGCCTGAACTGTGCCTGAACTCCCAGGCTCCTGAGCCCCCTCACCAAGCCGCCTGAAAACTGTGTCATGAGCTCCCTTGCCCGGCCGTAGTGACCGCCCTCATAACCCTCCAGCATGAGCGCAACGCCCAATTGATCGGACCCCATAAGGAGGGTACCTCCCCCGGTCGGACGGCGGTTGACGGCAATGTGGTGCTTCTGACAGAAATCCAGGTGAACTTCATTGTGAACCGTCTGGAACCGTCCCACCAGGGCACAATGAGATCGGTAGGTATAAAGGCGAAGTGTCGGTGGCGATGTCGCTTGTCCCGCCAGTCGAGAGAGGGCTTCGTCTGCTGCTAGGCCCAAGGAAGCTGAGACCGCGTCCTCTGTAATAAGACGCCAGATCATCAGGCGATCCATCCCTGGGACTTGTAGCGCTCGATTTCAGAGGATACCCAATGCGTCAGGGCCTCCCCGTGAATCAGATCGACGTGTTCTGTTTCCCACTCGCTTGGCTCGATCACCACCAGCCATCCCCGGTCATAGGGTTCTTCATTGACCAGTGTGGGATCGCTTAAGACCTCTTCATTGCGATCCACCAGGATTCCGCTGACCGGTGCAATCAGATCGCCCGTCATCTTGGCGGCTTCAAGGGTACCGATGGATCTTCCACGTCTCACCATCGTGCCCACTTCGTGGAGGTTGATATAGGCCAGTTCTCCCAGCGATTCCAAACCCAGCGTGTCGATACCGATGAGGACGCGATGAGTCGGCTCCAAACGAGCCCACATGTGATGGTTTGCCTCGTAGTAGAGGTCAAGCGGCATTGGATAGATTTTATCTTTCATACAGGCCTCTCTGATTGGACTGTGATTCCCTCCGAAGCCGGCAGATCCATGGCTTCAATGACGAAATCGATGATATCTCTGACCTCGATTTTTCCCTCGTTTCCTGAAGTCTTGACGGCATCGGAGTACATGCTCAAATCCTTGGGGCAGGCCACAGTGAAATAGTGGATGCCATCCAGATCCAAAGCTTCCTCAATGCGGTTTTCACTGGGACGTTGAGTCATATCCTCGTGATCCTTCATCCAGATGCGGCCCCCACCTGCTCCACAGCAAAAGGAGTTTTCCCGGTTACGCGGCATTTCCTGGAGCTCAACTCCGCACAGTTGCATCACCTGGCGCGGAGCGTCGTAGCCGCCATTGTACCTGCCCAGGTAGCAGGGATCATGAAAAGTCACCTCGGCTTTCACTTTCTTCTTCAGTTGGACCTGCCCGCTTTGGATCAGGCTAAGCAGTAATGTCGAGTAGTGCTGAACCTTGTACTGGCCACCCTGGTGGGGAAATTCATTTTTGAGAGCGTTGAAGGTGTGCGGGTCAGTGGTAAAGATCTCCTCAAACTGGCACTGGTCCAGAGTTTTAACGTTCTCTTCGGTCAGCGCTTCAAAGAGCCCCTCTTCTCCAACGCGGCGGACATCATTACCGGTTGATTTTTCTCCCTTTTTCAGTATTCCGAAGTCCACGCCAGCCGCCTGCAAGACCTGAGCCACCTTGCGGCTGACCTCCTGGCAGTCCTGGTGGAAAGAGGCAAAGTCGCCCACATACCACAGGTATTTCACGGGCTCTTTGGAAGCGTCTTTGATCTCGAAATCGAGTTGTTTTGTCCAGCCCGTGCGTTTGCGAGCCGATTCACCGAAAGAATTGCCGTGCTCGTCCAGGCTGCGGAGGACCTCGGTCAATTCTTCAGGCATGGTTCCGTCGAAAACCATATTGCGACGGAGCTCCAGGATATCCGCCATGGGCTCATTACCCACAGGGCAAACGCGAACACAGGCATAACAGGTGGTACAGGACCAGACTGCGTCTTCGGAAATGGCATATTCCAACAGGGACTGCTGTTTTTCACCGGCGGCCAGGGTCCCTGAATTCTCGGTAATGTAATAACGCTTGTTGATCTCCAGAGCGGAAGGGCTAAGAGGCGTTCCCGAATTGTGGGCCGGGCAGACCTCGTGGCAACGTGTACACTGGATGCAGGCATAGGCATCCAGGATCAGTGGCCAGGAGAGATCAGAGAGGGTCGTGGCGCCAGGAGCAGACGGATCCTTCACAGCATCCATCTCACCTCTGACTGTGTTCTGTGCCAGGGCCAGGTTCACCGGTGCAACCATCATGTGGATGGCCTTACTGCGTGGGAAATAGGGCATGTAAATAACCACCACTCCTATGGAGATCCACCAGCTTGCATGAACCCCGAGTTCCAATGCTGTTGGGGACAATCCTCGCAATAATCCTGCCACCACACTGGCGCTTGGAATCCAGAGGCTTCCGTGTCCCAAGTCTGCCAGCTGAAAAGCTGTTCCCAGCCAGCGGAACCCAACGTGCAGAAGGACAAAACCCCCAACGATAAGGGAGTCCACTCCAATCCCCCTGCTGACCTTCGGATGAAGCATGACATTGGGATTGAATTCCAGGACCTTTGGCTGGACCACAAAGCGACGATAGAGGAAAAAGATCATCCCGATCATAGCAAGCAGGCTGAAAAGGTCCGAAAAGAGGTTAAAAGCCTGGGCAACAGGACCACCTTCAATCGTGGACCAGCCTTCAACAAAGCCTTCGATGAGATGATTGATGTTGACCAACATGTAACAGGTAAATCCGTAGAAGATGAAGGCATGAAAAACGCTGACCATGGGGCGTGATTTGAAGAGTGGCTTTTGAAGGCCAACGTCGATTAAAGCTTTGACAGAGCGTCTGAAGAGGTGCTCATAAGGCTCGACCTCACGGCCGCTGCGGACGATCTTGAAAATGAGACGGAAGCTTTGAAAGGACAGTGCTCCACAAATGAGGACAAGTGCGATAAAGATGATTCGTTCTGCGGGAGTCAGCATCGGTGATCTTCACTACCCGATGAGGTCCATGAGCTCTTCACAGACATCAAAAAGGTCGGCGACCATGCCATAGTGAGCCACGTCAAAGATGGGAGCATTCTTATCCGTATTTACAGCGATAATGGTAGAAGAGCTCTTCATTCCTTCTATATGTTCGGGGGCGCCAGAAATTCCCAGGGCCAAGTACAGTTTTGGTTTCACCTTAACACCCGATTTGCCCACCTGTCGTGATTTCGGTAACCAGCCGGCGTCAGTAAGAGGACGGGATGCCGCCACCGCAGCGCCCAGCGCGTCAGCAAGCTCCACTGCCACCTCGACATCGTCCTTGCTTCCGATGCCACGGCCCACCGCCACCAAGACGTCCTGGGTGGTGATGTCCACGTCAGCCGTCTCGGGGAGCATCAAGTTCTTAAAGCGAATCTTTCCATCCGTTCCCGGTTCCTCTATCGATTCAGTTGCAGGTGAGTCATCGCTGCGCCCGGCTTCTACAGGAGCAGAACCAGCCAGCATGGTCACCACACAGGGACCACTGCCCAGATCGGTCTCAACCTTCATCTTTCCCCCGAAAAGCTGGCTGGTGGCGGTAATCGTCTCCCCTGCCCTGATGTCCATGCAGTAGGCTGCCATGGGAAGCTCCAGCTGCACGGACAGTGCAGCGGTCAAATCCATCCCCGCAGAGGTATTCCCCACCATCACGACCTGTGGAGACCTGGCCTCCACTACGGCTCTCAGAGCGGCCGAATAAGTTTCAGGATTAAAGTTTTCTTCGGCTGCCACTGTGATCACTTTAGAGGCAGCACCCAACTGGCCGATCATTTCCTCGTTTCCGCCAATGAGAACGGCCACAGTGGAGCCGCCCAGTTGATCAGCCACCCCTCTTGCCTGTCCCAGCATTTCAAACGTGATATCGCCCAGAGTGCCGTTGAGGTGATCGGCCACCACGTAAACGTCGCCCATCACAGGACCCCTTTCTCTTTCATGATTTCGACAATTTCCGCAGCACTAGTGAGCATCTGGGCTCCTCCCGTCTTTTCAGGTGGTGCCATCTTGAGAACTTTGGAACTCGCTGTGAGACTTGCTGGCGAACAGGGAAGGGTCTCCAAGGTGGTGGACTGCTGTACCTGCCTGACTTTGGACACGGGCGCATAGCGCGGCATCTGGCGGGCAGCCTGGATACCCAGGACGGCCGGGATCTGGACCTCGAATTCAGCCATCATCCCTCCGGAATATTCCTTTTCTACTATCAGGGTGCCGTTGCCCGAAGTTTCTACCCTGGTCACCACACTGATGGAAGGCCAACCCAGGTGGACCGCCAGGATCGGGCCCAGTTGGCCATCGCGGTCACCCGCGGACTGAACACCCGTCAATACCAGATCGGCACCCATCCCCTGAATTGCATGACCAAATAGGGTACCCAGAACATGGTTGTCCGCCTTCCAGTCAGCGCCCGTAAGTTTTACTGCTTTATCTGCTCCTTTAGCAATGGCGGTATAAAGTACTTTGTCCACCTCTTCATCATCAATAGCCAGAGCAACAACCTCCGCACCAGACGATTCCTTGATCAGTAGGGCTTCCTCTAAGGCATGCTCATCGAATTCGTTCAATCTGATCTTCAGGTACTCGTAATCCAGTTGTGTTCCTGAGGCATCGACTTCAAGATCTTCCACCAGATCCGGTACCAGTTTGAGGGGGACCACAATTTTCATTGACTCTCTCTCTCTCTCTAAGCGTCCATACACATTTCCATGATCTCGATGATATCGAGAACCTGGAGTTTACCCTCGTTCCCGGTGGATTTAACGGCATCTTCGAAACGAGAAACTTCATAGGGACAGCAGACTGCCAGTACTTCAGCTCCCACCGCCACGGCTTCCTTCACACGATTATCAGACAGCCGCTCGGTGATGTGGTCGGACATGTATCCATCCAGCCACATGCCACCACCACCGCCGCCGCAGCAATATCCCTGTTCTTTGCAGCGGAACATTTCACCAAATTCGATCCCGGGTATAGCCATCAGCAGTTCTCGAGGGGCATCATATTCGCCATTGTGACGTCCCAGGTAGCAGGGGTCATGGAAGGTGACTTTCTTCCCAAAAGGTTTGCTCAGCAGTGGTTTTATTTTGTCCAGCATGGGTGCCAGGAATTGGGTGTAGTGGTCCACAGGAAATTCACCCCCCAGCTTAGGATATTCGTTCTTTATGGCATTGTAGGCATGGGGTCCACTGACCACGATTTTGTTGTATTTGTGTTTCTTGAACTGCTCAATGTTGTGCTCGGCCAACATTTCAAAGAGCCCCGGCTCACCGGCCAAACGCTGGGAGTCACCGTCGCACCGTTCTTCGGCGCCCAGAATACCGAAATCCACCTCGAGCTTTTTGAAAACGCGGGCCATGGCTAGAGCGGCATCGTTCCCTCGTCCATGGTAGGCGTAGTAGTCCCCGACAAACCAAAGGATGTCCACAGGCTGGGATTCCTTGGAAAGATCCTTGATCTCAAAATCCAGTTTCTTGGTCCAGCGGGTGCGCTTGCGGGGGGATTCTCCCATGGGATTCCCGTACTCGGCTGTATCCTGGAACATCTCTTGCAGCTCTGGCGGTACCTTTCCCTCCAGCACAGCCACCTCGCGTGCGGCCGGCATGATCTTCATCATGTCCACTTCTTTTGGACAAACCCGCAAGCAGTTCATACAGGTGGTGCACTGCCAGAGGTCAGGGCTTTCGAAGATATTCATGCCCAGTTGTAGTTTTCCGTAGATCTTTCTCGGACCATAGTCACCCACATTGTCCACCGGACACACACCAATGCATTGTGCGCATTGATAACACCAGCCCATCGACTCCCCCCCGGGAGTGGATGTGAGTTTGTCCATATAGGTGAGATCGTAGTTGGTGACCTCACGAGGTTCATACATCTTGTTCCAATGCCCTGAGATATCAATACCTTCTTGAATCACATTCTCCTTCTGAACATAGGAAGTGTGCCGCTTTTTTTCAGGACGATTCATGGACTTTTTGAGCATATCCATAATCAGTTCGATTCCATTCTTTGGACCCCAAGAAGCCGTCTGGCGAGTTCCGGCAATTCCGGAAGGATTCGATTGAACTCCTGGGAAAGTTTCATTTTAAAGACTGCGAACATATAGACTGTGTACACGCAGGCAAGAAAGGCGTGGGTCCCGGAAAGGCCTTTCCCCATGGACGAGTACCCCTCCTGGTGTCCCAGAGTATCGACCAGGGTAGTCGCTTTGCCCACATTTTCATAGATTTCACCGTTGGAGGAGCCTGACAGGTCGACCTTGTCTTGAATGACCAGAGAAAGGGCTCCCGCTTGGGTTTTGGGATCCCAGATCCAAGGGGTCCAAAGCCAGTAACGCTCCGGCTGGGAATAGTGCAAGAGTTCACTGGCCAGAGCAGGCGCTAAAGAATCATTGTAGACCTTGATGGATGTGGTAAAGCGATCGAATCGTCTCTTTACAGGGTCTTCTCCGTAAAGCAGTTCTCTGATCTCTGAGCGCATCTTATCCAGCCCGTTGTCACGAAGCAGGCGCCCCGATTTTCGACGAAGGGAAAAGATTAAGTTGAGGAGTGCTTTGAGGTCAGCCTCATCGAAGCGATCCATCGCGTCTTCCGCCAACAACTTTCCGAACAATTCACTTTTTCTTTCAAGACGATCGCCCATGTCGGCGAGTTCTTCGGAGGAAGCCAGTTTCGTGGCCTCTTTCAGGAATTCATGAGCGCATTCGGAATCCACCACTTCCGGAATGGATAGCGAGTCGTAAAGCATTTCAGGTCGTCTGAAGCACGGTTTTTCGATTGAAGGCAACAGCCTTCATGGCAGCTGCACCGCCCATTGAAATACTGTCGGCCAGATCTGCTGGTCCAGCCGCGGCACCGGCCACAAAAATACCGGGACGACTGGTGGCCACAGTGTTCAAGGAGCCTCCAATGGTTTCGATCCATCCATGTGATTCAAAGGGAAGGTTGAAAATGCCGGCCATTTCTTTGGTGCCTTCGCTGGGTTCCATTCCCACCGAGAGGATGACCATGTCCATGGGAACTTCCACGGGGCGCCCCAGGGTTGTGTCCTCCCCTTTGATGACCACTTGATCACCCCGTAGGGTGACCTCCGTGGCGATGCCGCGGACGAAGTTGACTTTCTTTTCCTCCTGGGCCTTCCAATAAACCTCGTCCTCCCAGAATCCATAAACCCGCATATCGATGTAGAAAATAAAGACCTGACAATCGGGAAGCTGATCCCGGATTTCGATAGCTTCCTGGCAGGCCACTCCGCAGCAAACCTTGGAGCACCACTTGTTACCGATTTGACGGTCGCGGCTCCCCACACACTGGATAAAACAAACTTTCTGGGGTGGCTTTCCGGTGGAGGGGCGCACAAATTTGTGTGCCTTGAGCATTTTCTCAGCGTCAATCAGAGTAATCACATCATCGAACTCGTAGTAGCCATACATCTGAGTTTCGCGACCGGGATCGAAGTGCTGAAATCCTGTTGCCACGATCACGGAAACTATGGATATCTTTTCCTGATCCTTGGGCCCTTGCAAGGTAATAGTCAGGTCCGGAGCCTCCCCTTGGGCGGCAGCAACGACTGTACCGGATCGAACATCAATCAGGTCATTTTCTGTAACCGTGTCGATCATCTCCTGCATGGCCGCCTCGGCGTCTGTGCCCTCGGGAAGAAACTGGGCATAGGATTGGGAGATAGGTGCCCCCCCCACACCATCCAGTTTCTCGATTAAGATCGCTTGATGTCCTAAATCGGCCACCCCGCGTGCCGCCTCCAGGCCGGCCGGTCCCGCCCCAATGATCAATATCGGCTTCATCCCGCGTCCTCCCAGGAAAGATATTCCATTTCACCTCCTTTGATCCGATCCACCTGGACTTCGAATTCAGCCCAGGCCTTGTCGTAGTCAATTCCCATTTTTTCCAAAAGAGGTCTGTTATCCACACTGTGCCAATGCAGCTGGCAGACCTTAAAGGGATGTGCCCCCAGGGCCAGAGCAGCAAACTGGGCGTCCGACATGACCGGAATGCCCACATTGCGACCATGGGCCTTGGCCGCAAACTGGCTCTGATCCAAGGTGGTGACACAACCGGTGTCATGGGTTAAAGTCACGTCAGGGTTGGCTTCCTCTTTCATACGCTCGATTTTTCGAATGGTGGCAAATGACCGGGAGAAGTCACGGCTGACCAGGATGTGTCGGAACCCGAACCCGCAGCAGTCATGCCAGGTGGAGTAGTCGGCGACTTTAGCGCCCAACGCTTCGACAAGTGCACTGACAATAGCAGTGCGCTGACCATCGTACAGATCCTTGTCGTAAACGGCGTCTTCAACCACCAGCTTGTGATAGTGGCAAGCCGGATGCACGGTTGCCGTTATGTCGCTGAAATCGAAAATTTGGTTTTCTTTGATCCGATCTCGCAAGACATGAAGCCACTCTGAATAGTGGACCACTTCCTCAGGAAAGACCATGGGCTTGTCCAGTTTGTCCATAATTTTACGGACTTGATCCCGTAGTTCCTGGTGATGAATGATTTCTTCCCGAACTTCCTTATAGTGGCCATAACTGGTGCCGCAGTGGATGACTGGGAAATAACCGTCTTGGTAGGCCTGAGCGAAGTTGCGAATGGCCACGGCTGCCTGGGCGGCCGGATTCGAGGCGGAGGAGGCATAGTAATTCCATGCCGTACAGGAGGTCTGATCCCGCGGGTCGCAGTAATTCAGACCCAACTTTCGATGGAGCCAAAATATGGCTGTGGAATAGCCGGGTATGTGACCGCACTGCCCACAGGACTTGTGGTGCCAGGTGTTTTCCAGGGGAATCCTCTTTGGCCGCCCGTATTTGGTCTCGACTTCTACTGCTGAATGACTTTCGTCCATGCGATGGACGATCAGCTCCCCTTTGGCCTCCAAATCGAGCAACTTTTCCTTGTAATGCTCGGTCGGGACATGACCTTTCCGATCAAAGATACGGTCCTTTGCCCGTTTGGGCGATTCGTTTAAAACATTCAATTCTACCGATTCCATAATCTACTCCTTTTCGTGACTCGACCCTCCTCGTTAAGCGATGACATCGACGTCATCCAGGTCATAACCATGTTCTTCCAACAGCTCTTCCATGACCTCGGAGAGAATCATGAAAAGCCCTTCATCCAAAGTCTCAATCATGTCCAGGTTGCCGCTCATTTTCCAAATCAAGTACAACTCCATTCTTGTCTTTTCGCTGACATCCCAGGCCAGTTCCGTGGTGTGCATGGTCTCTGGCGGAATCGCTCTTCGCCAGGCATCCAGATTCTTGGAAATCTGCACCACATCGGGACCCCAGTCAGGGAAGAAGTCAGGCTGGAGCATGTCGGGAGCAACCTGGGTACCGGTGGACATAATCTTGTAAATGATGCGACTGTAAGCCTGAAGAGCATCCTTGGCGGATTGCAGGCCATTGCGCACAGCCACTTCTCGCATGATGGTGATGATCTGACCGGGGTTGTTCTGGCGGGGACAGCGTGTACAGGAGAAGCACTGTGAACAGTCCCAGACAGAATCATTCAGCAATTCGTAAAAGGTGTCCACATCTTCGCGGTTCATAACCTGGGCAAATTCGCGGGGACTAAAATCGTAGAATCGCGCTGAAGGACAGGCCGCCACACAGATTCCGCATTCATAACAACCGTAAAAGGTGTCTCCCCAACGCATGTCGCCGGTTACCTCATGGAAGAGCTTCTTTTTCTCCTCGACCGGCACATCCTGGTATTTCGCATCAGCAAAAATGGATCTCGTCGTCATGGCTTCTCCTGGGTCGCGCTTTCCAATGTCTTCGACTCGGCGACACTTAACCACTCCTCAAGCTGGTCCGGCTGGGGAGACCCGACAATCCGTTCCAACTCTTGGCCGTTTCTGGAAAGAATAAGGGTAGGAATGGTTTTCACGTTCCCAGCATGAGCCTCATCCAATCCCTCTTTATTCTCCAGGCTGACGGTTCGAAGCTCTATCCCGTTGGGATTGCCCTTTTTTAGCCTCCAGGCCCATTCGACTGCGGTCACGCATCCGGAACAAGCCGGGTGTGTGAACACCCTCAGCAGAACGGACTGATCACCCATCAAATCCCTCACAGTGAATACATTCTCCGAGGTCCTTCTCCGCCAGATATTGTTCAAAACTTTTCAGGGCGGCTTCACCCTGCACGAGTTCGGATAGATCAGCAGCTATATTCTCAGGCTTGATTCGAACGATCCAGCCTTTCTTGTAGGGGCTTCGATTCAACAGCGGTGGATCTTTGGCCACTTCCTCGTTCACGGCCACGATCTCGCCGGTAAACGGAGATCTCACGGGACCCACCCATTTCCCCGATTCCACGGTGGCGAGACTCTTCCCTTTTTTCACGGTCTTGCCTACTTTCTTAGCGGTGCAGTGAAGTACTGCGCCTGCCAGAGTCTGGGCGATGTCGGTCATCCCTATTTCGGCGGTTCCATCCTCCAGATCCCGTACCCAGAGGCTGTTTTCCACGCTGTAGTACAAATCATCGGGTAAGAGACAGTTTTTCACTTCCGCCATAGGGTTTTCCCCTCGCTTCGCTGCGGTTAATAAGTCAGAACCACGTTGGCTTCCTCAGCCTGCTCCATCATCCAGGCAGCACCGATCACGCCATCGCTTTCTTCGATCAGATCCTCCTGGGTCATGCCATGAAGCTGCAGGGCAGCGGAACAGCAGTAGAGTTCCACTCCCGCCTCTTTGGCTTCCTGGATAAAGTCAATGATCGGCTTTCCCCCTTCCAGGGCTTCCAGACTGTTGGCCACCCCCTTTTTCATAAGCAGCACGCCGTCAATCTGAAAAACGATACGGGCCTCACTGTCCATGGCCGCCGCTATAGTGGCCATGTAAAAGGGCGTCGCACAACGTTGCCGTTCCTCCGGACCATGAGTGACAAAAATCAAGGTTTTGCTTTCCTCAGCCATAGATCCTCTTTAACTTCTCAAGATTCTTGGCAGGGGCTTTCTTCAACGCACGCCTCCTCTGTCTCCATTGTCACTTCGTTTGATGCGGTGGAGCCACTCCTGGCTGGCCAGTCTCTTGTCCCAACCATAAATCGCATCCATTTCCTGCATGGTGGGCATGGACGGAATGAGTTCGAGATGACACACTTCCTCGAATGCAGCGAGAAGTGCCTCAGCCACGTCTTCAAACTTAGGGACAGAACCCAACTCCTGTTTCATGGAGGTCATCTCACCATTGGAAGAATCCACACCCTGATTCCGCATGGTCTCACCGGGAACCCTCAGAACCTGGGACATGGTGTGGGCGTCAAAATCAAACATCATGCTTCCTGCCACGACCACGCCTCCTTCAATCTCTCCGCTGATCATTCCCCCTATCTTCTTACCCCGCACATAGATGTCATTTGCGGGCTGGAAGGTGGCGGAAATGCCAGAGTCTTGGTAGGCCAGGATCGGTGGCTTGGAGAGAACGGCGAATCGATCCTGCAAGTTGACTGGAAGACCCAAGGGTTCGGAAGAAGCGATGGGCCAAATGAGGTGGAAGATCAGCTGATCGTTGTCCCACAGGAAAGCCCCTCCCTGCACATCACGCCGGAACACGTCGTACTGGTGATCCTCACAATAGGCCAGGTCGACTTCCTTCTCCAGCTCTTGAGAACAGCCGATAGAAACATAGGTGGACCGAGGATGGACTATCGAGAGGACAGGCTCACTGTCCTGTTCCATGCAGGAAGTCACCGCATGGTAGATACTCTCACAGCGCAGTTCCTTCACCGTTCCCATGTCCAGCAGTCGTGCTTTCATAAGCTAAAGACCTTAGGGTTCTTGCTCAATCTGAGTATAGGGGTCACTTTGCAACACGCTCCTCTTCTTCGATCTCGTATCCAAGCCATGCCATCTTCCATTGGTTGGACTGCAGTCTGCTCTCACATTCTGTGAAACAAGTCAGAATCTTGTCGATAAATTCGTTGGCGATGGAATAGTAACGGGTTGTCCCTTCACGGCGATATTTCACGATCCCTTTTTTATACATTAGACGAAGATGCTGGGATGTCACGGATTGGATGAGATTCAGATGATTTTGAATCTGGGCAACAGAGTGCTCGCTGTCCTGCAGGTACTTGACAATCTCCAGTCGGACAGGATGCCCCAGCGCTTTCAAGATCCGGGAAGCCCGCAGAAGGAACTCTGCTGAAGAGTTGTCGTAATCAGCCATATCTATTCTCTTTATTTTATATAGTGTTTATGCTATATTCTACCCCTAGATTAGCTTTGCCGAGAACGTTTGTCAATCTTGTCCCTTCCCATGTGAGTGATTTTGATCTACTATCGCTTGAATTGAGTTGAAATTAGGATGGCTCACATTAACCTGACGACTAACGATTTGGAGTGAACGAACATGGACTTTTGGGAGAAGGTGGATTATTACCGCAAACTCGGCCTGGATCCCCTGAAGTGGGTGGCAGGCTGTGCCGTGAAGGTTGATCTTGTGGACGTGGTCTATCCAGCACTCAGGAAAATAAAGCCGGAGTTGCGCAACCTGGGCGTCATGGTCAGTCCTAGAGAGGATGCCGATATCTTCCCGTGCACTAAGGAGGGGGCGGTATTTGAAAGGAGGGTCTATGATCCGGAGAACCCGGAGGTAGATATGGAAGGGCTAAAGAGGCTGAACCCGAATAGAGCAATCTCCCTGGTTCAGGTGCATCAGAGAAAGGCTGAGAGCCCTGAAGCCTTCGGCGATTTACTTTTGAACCTTTATCGGGAAATAGGCAAAGCGAACATCAAGTTTACTGTGGGCAAAGGCCACTCCATCATTACGGCACACGAAGATGCCCAGTTCGCGATGTTTGACTTCATAAGGGAAAACGATGGAGAGTCCATGGGTTACACCCTGGCCAACAATGATACGATTCAGATCATCGATCCCACCGACGATCCCGGGTCTGAAGCCCAGGCTTTTGTAGCAGTGTCTAACTCGCTGAACGACCTATTGAGCTTAGGATGCTATGAGAACCTCAGGCTGTATCCGGTGTATGATTCAGCCAACGACGAGATGGCCCAACAGATAGATGGGCATATGAAGGCCTTTGCCTCCCAATATGGGATGACCGTGCACAGCGAAGGGCCCCTGGGACGGGGGAAGCTGCTCATCGGAGCTACCGTCGTAGGTGACACTTTTAAGGAAACCCCCACCTTCTATGACAAGCTTGAGGAAGGGATGCAACTGCTGGTGAGTCGGCCCTTTGGGGATTTGGCACCCATAAACGTTTACCTGTCATGCCTGGCGGACGAAGACTACCTTGAGAAGTTAGAAGAAGAGGGTCTCAACTTGGAAGATCTGCGACAGGCCAAGGACGATGTAGTCGAGGTGATGAAGGTCCCGAACCTCAAGATCGGAGAGGTGATCAACAAGCACTGTCCCAACTACGGAGAGTCCTTCAACGTCAAAGAACATGTGGTTTGTTCCGGGGATCTCTCAGGGCCCGGTATACTGATATTCAAGGAGACCGCTGAATTGAGCGGGGCGGATATCAGCCTGGACGCAATCCCTTTGGCCTACCCCGAGTACGTCAGGTTCGCCACCAGGAACTTCCTACTGGATAACGGGACGGCCGGAACCAACGGAGCGGTAGCCATCATCGCTGGCAAGGAAGTCATTGAGGATATCTATGGAGAGTTGCAGCAGGAGGGGTACCAGCCGCAGATCATAGGCTCAGTCCTGGGCAAGGGAGAGGGGAAGCTGTTTGTGGACCCTGAAGTGAAGGACATGATCGCCTCTAAGGGCGTTCTTGGAGAGATGACGTTCAAAGACGAATAAAGGAGGTGCTTCTTTGGAGATCACAGTAAGCAAGAAACTGGATGCAAGAGGTGAAGTTTGTCCCTGGCCGGTCATGCTTACCATGAAGGAGATAAAGAAGATGCCAGGGGGAGAGGTGCTGGAGGTGATGATCGACCACACACCCTCCTTTAGCAACATTCCTGACGCTGTCAAAGTCGAGGGCCATGAGGTGCTTTCCGCTGAGAAGCTGGGGGAAGGGGTCTACAAACTACTCATCAGAGCAAAGTAGGAATAGCCGTGAGCGATGACATAATGGTCGTGGACACGGAGTGGGTTGTCAGTCATTGGGACGATCCCTCCGTATGCATTGTCGATACTCGCAAACCCACAGCCTATGAGGAGGGACACATACCGAAGTCTATTTCCCTTCCTATCACAACGCTGCTCAAGTCCAGCGGTTTGGTCTGCTCCTATCCGTCAAAGGAGGATGTCGAGGCTCTCCTGGGCAGTAAAGGCATCACTAACGATATAACGATCATAGCCTACGATGATCATGATGGGGTCTACACCTCCAGGCTCATGTGGACTCTGGAGGTATTCGGACACGAGAAGATGGGTATGCTCGATAGGACCTTTAGTGGCTACCTGGCTGAAGGTAGGAGTGCCACGGTTGAGAGCAGCTCGCGCCCGGCCGCCGTCTATCATGCGACCCTGGACCCCGGCAAGATTGCCACAAAGGAAGATGTATTGGAAAGGATCGAATCTGGTCTCGGAAAGACTATAGATTCGAGGCCTGTGAACGAGTATGTGAAAGGGCATGTACCCGGATCGATTAACATACCCTGGACGCTCAATGTAGGGACGGATGGGAACTTTCGAAAGGTTGAAGAGCTGAAGGGGACCTTCTCGGAATGCGGGATCGCTGCTGATGATGAGTTGATCGCTTACTGCAACACGGGGATGACTGCGTCCCATATGTATTACGCCTTGAAGCGTGCCGGGCACAAGAATGTTCTCCTTTATCCTCAGTCTTTTTCTGAGTGGGGTACGCTTCCTGATTTGCCCAAGGAGTACGGGTCCAAGTAGATTCGGCCTAACTGGGGATGGAAAAGGTAGCTGTAAAGGCCAGGATCACAGGAGCTGTGCAGGGAGTTGGCTACCGCGCATATGTAGCTCGGGTTGCTGACCGGCTTGATTTGTCGGGCTGGGTCAAGAATCTACAAGACGGGAGCGTAGAAGCGATCTTACAGGGAGATAAGGATCGCGTCGAGCAGGGGATCGAGTTTTGTGGCAAGGGACCCCCATTCTCCAAGGTGGAGAACTTGGAGTCGTCTCCTCAGTTGTTTGATGAATCGCTCAACTCCTTTCAGGTCACGTAATTGAACGTTTTACTCGGTGGTGGGACTTTTGTCGGAACTTAAGATCACAAAGACGCTCGACGTCAAGGGGCTGCTCTGCCCCATACCCGTATTAAAGGCGAAGCGGGCCATAGCCGAGATAGAGGTCGGGGAAGTGTTGGAGGTCCTTTCTACGGATCCTGCTGCAAAGTCGGATATACCGGCCTGGACGAGGAAGACGGGACATGAAGTGGTGGAGATCCGGGAGGAAGGGAATCTACTGATATTTCATGTGAGAAAAGGATCTTGACTATAGGGGCGAGCGGGAAGAGACGGTCAAGAAGATCGGTTAGGGGGTTTTATGGGGGACTCGACCCTTCCTTTTTTATTCGTGGCGCAGGTCGTCCTCATGGCCCTTGCTGTGCGCAGCGCGCAGCGCACAGATAGGCTGTCCCCCGACCGGGCGCGGCCGCTCTATATCGTGATCGCCTTGCTGGTCTTGTGGGCGCCGATCAGCGCCTATCTTGCCCTCAAGGGGGTCTATACCCAGACCGCGGTTTTGGAGAGACTTCCCGGCCTTTGGGTCACAATGGTGCCTGTGATTGTCTTTATGGTCCCCTGGGGCCTTTCGGCCGAGTTCAGGGATTCCATCAATAGTGTGGTAGACGCCGTCGGAGTGCATAAGATCATGCTGTTCGAAGGTCTTCGGGTATTGGCCATAGGTGGGATCATCAAGGGTCTGAAGGGAGAGTTCTCGTCTGAGATCGCCTTTTATCTTGGGATTCCCGATTTTGTCTTCGGAGCGCTGTCGCTGTTGGCGGGATATCTGCTCTATCAGAAATCGCTGGACCTGAAATGGGTCCTCGCGCTCAACGTCTACGGTTTCGTGATCATCGTGCCCGGCGGCCAAGTCCTGATGAACCTTGGTATACCGGGCCCCTGGCACATCATCCATTCGACGCCGGACATGGTTTCCATGTTCGAATACCCGATGGCTCTGGCGCCCACGGTGGTGGTGCCGATATTCATCACGCTCAACGCCTTCATCATCAACTATGTGATGAGCCGGAAGAGCGCGCTTCCTTAACCATCGCACCAGCTTGTAACCGCCTGGAAACCCAGCACCGGTAAGAACCGTCCCCCTATAATGCGCGCCTTGTCAGGACCGTATTTACCTATGCATAATCCAGGCTAGAAGAAACGCCAGAGCCACCATTTTTCAAAGCCGACCTTCCCCCAGTAGATCAGCCGGGAAGGTCCCCAGGTACGACTCTCTGGCGAGCCAAAGGGAGGCCAACCTGCGGGCTGAACCGTGCGATTAGCGGCGGCGCGCCCCGCGCCGAATGCAAGCAGTCACAAGGTGTGGAGGCGAAAGGTCGTGGGCTCTCCCTTACCCGTCAGTTCCACGGCCAGATTGTGAGCCACGACTTCAGCCTGTTGGTGGGCAACGCCCCCCGATTTGGAGACCGGCATATCCGCACAGTCGCCGATGCAGTAAACATTTCCCCACCGTGTCACCAGGGTATCGTAGTCCACTCGGATACCGTTTCCTGTCTCCACCAGGCTGCTGTCCACGAGTGCCTGAGCCGGTTGATGGGGGGGCACTAAAAAAAGCAGATCGTAGGGAAGTTCGGAGCCGTACAGAGCTTTGGCAACTTTGCGCTGGGCATCGATGGACTGGACGGAGAAAGAGTAGTGTTGCTGAACTCCCCGTTTTTTGCTCTGTCTGTCCATCCAAACCGCAGGGGTGCGCTCTTCTCCCGCGGGCTCCGGACTGGGGGTAAAAAATTCGATCTTCACCTTGTTGCGCAGTCCCCGCCGCTGAAAATAACTATCCAACATCCATTGGGCTTCGTAGGGAGCCGGAGGGCAGCGGTAGGGACCCGGTGGGACACCGACCAGGATCCGCCCCTCCTTAAAGGATTCCAGAGTCTCCCTCAGGCGCAGTGTGGCCTCCAACTCCCAGCTGTGTTGAGCGGCTTCGGCAAAACCCGGTAGAAGTTCGGGTGCTGTCCGCATGCCCAGTGAGATGATGAGATAGTCGTAGGAGATGGGACCGCCGCTGTCCAAATGGACCTCCTGGCGCTGCGGATCGATCCCCTCGATTTGGGACTGAATCACCTGGACGTTGCGCTGCTCCAGTTTTTTGAGATTGCGTACGATATCCTTGGGTTGCCGCTGACCCACCATGAGAAAAAGAAAAGCGGGCATGAAGACGTGTTGGGATCGTCGATCGATCAGGATCACGTCATGATCCTTGCCCAGTTTCCGCCCCAGCTGGGTGGCGGCCACCAGACCGCCACTTCCGCCTCCCAGAATGACGATCTTTTGACGCTTGGCGGTCACCTGTGAGGGTGATGGCACAAAATGGAGATCCCTGAGCCGCCGCTTGCGCCACAACCGCTGGTCTTCCTTGCCCTCCTCGGTCAGTTCCTTGCCAAACTCCGATGTGGATTGAAGGAGAAAGGAGACCCATCGATCTGAAATCTGCTTGATCTGCTCCAAAAACGACGTCAGCACGAATTCTCCAAGATTCCTGGTCCGGAGAGGCCCGGACTATTCATAAACGATCTGCTGCAGCTGAATGATCCGGGCCTAACGGATAAAAGTGTCCTCTTCTCCCATGTTGGCGACGATTTCGCTCAAAGAAACCTCAGGCGGGTCTCCCTCCTCGAGCAAGCCAATCTGACGGAAGAATTCTCCAATCTGAGCGTGATCTCTCGGTGTGACCGGTTTGAAGGGAGGAACGGGATCTCCCAAATCCACCCCGAAATGTTTCATGGCCGATTTCATGATGGGCGGCAGCCCGTAGGCCGCCCACTTGGCGGGGAACATGGAATAGAAGCGCTGCCAGTACTGCGCCCGTTGCTGATCTCCCTCTCGGAAGGCCTTGACCACCCGTGCCCCGATACGGGTTCCGGGGGGTGGCATGGTGGCACCGGAACCGCCCATGACCAGGGTCATCAGCAGCGGCTGCATGGTGGTGAAATAGCGTGCGTTTCCGCTGAGCTCAATTTCTTCAATCATCCGCGTGATTTTAATGATGTCGCGCGAACTCTCCTTGAAAGCGGAGACGTTGAAGATGGTACTCAACTGAATGCTATTTTCCATGTTGGGGTCGGCGCCCGGCCCTGGGTTATGGTAGGCGACGATGGGCAGGGGACTGGCGATGGCCACCTCGCTAAAATAATCGACCAACTCCTGCATGGCAGGCTGACCTCCCCAGGGACGAAGCGGCATCAACACCTGGACCATTTCGGCATCCAGGCCGGCACAGTACTCGGCCAGTTCAATGACCTTTTTGGGAGCAGGGTGGGAAGCGCCCAGAATCACCGGAATGCGTTTGTCGACCATCTCAGTCGCCCGACGCATCAATTCCTGCCGCTCCTCCAGAGACAGAACCGTGTACTCTGCAGCTTCCACGGCGGCGATGGAGATGGCATCGGCGTCCTCGACGATGAAGTCGATTTCTTTCTCTAGAGCGTGGTAGTCGATGCGGCCGTCGTCGTCAAAAGGGGTCAGGCAGGCACCAATGATTCCGCTGATCGAAGGCAGTGATGCGGGCTGAGTTTTCATAATGCCTCACAGGACTCTAGAGTCGCAGATCCGCTTTGTCAAGAGAGCGCAGCGCGGGGAGCTTGCGGGCAGAAAATAGAAAGAGAAAAAGGAAATAAAGAATTCGTTTTGAATTTTGAATTTGAGATCTTGAATTTGTTTGGAATTTGGAATTTTGGATTTGGAATTTCCGCTGACCGCTGACGGCGGTCAGCGGTCAGCGGTCTGTTGTCTATTGTCTCTGGTCTATGGTCTGTGGTATTTCTTACCGTGAGGTGTAGGCAAGTTATATGAAAATTGATGTTTTTAACCATTTTGTGACTCCGAAGTTTCATGAGAAGCGTCTCAAAACGGCCCCTCCCGCTCTGGGTGAGGTCATGGCGGCCCGTCTCAAGATCATTCCCGCTTTGGGGGATCTCGAGGCCAGATTCAAGATCATGGATATGTTCGAGGATTATGTTCAGATCCTGACCCTGGCCAATCCTCCCATGGAAGTGCTGGGGGGACCCGAAGAGGCACTGGAACTTGCTCGGATCGGCAACGATGAGATGGCCGAATTGGTGGCCAAATATCCTGATCGCTTTGCTGCCGCGGTGGCCGCCCTTCCCATGAACAATATTGATGGGGCCCTAAAAGAAATGGACCGGGCCATCAATGAGCTGGGGCTAAAGGGTGTGCAGATCTTTTCGCCTGTCAAAGGGCGTGCGCTGGATCAGCCTGAGTTCTTACCGATCTTTGAGAAGATGGCGGAGTACGACCTTCCCATCTTGCTCCATCCTGCCCGGAACGTTCACTTTGCCGATTATCCCGCTGAGGAGGAATCCCAATGTGATATCTGGCATATCTTTGGCTGGCCCTACGACAGCACCGCAGCCATGACCCGGCTGGTGTGTTGGGGAATATTCGACAAGTTCCCCAATCTGAAAATCATCACTCATCACTTGGGTGCCCTGATTCCCTATACGGAAGGAAGAATCCAAGAGGGGTACAACAAGCTGGGCAAAACGGAAAAAGGGAAGATCTTGATGGATCGGCTTGAAAAGCATCCCTATGATTACTTTCGGATGTTTTATGCGGACACTGCGACCAATGGTTCAGTTCCCGCACTGGAGTGCGGAGTGGCCTTTTTCGGTGTGGATCAGGTCGTCTTCGCGACCGACATGCCCTTTGACTCGAAAGGGGGCTCCAAGTTTGTTGGCGATACCATCCATACGATCACCGAAATGAAAGCCTCGGATGACGAAAAGAAGAAGATCTACCAGGACAACGCAAAGCGGTTGTTCAAGATTTAGTTTATATAATCGTTTGTAACCTACTGCAGACATTCAGATATTTAGGATTACGATGGAAGAGGAAACCTCACGATGAGTAGTGCGACATTGGAACTGGGCGAGGCAAAGCTGTTTATTGATGGGCGTTGGGTGGAGGGGGGACCCTCGCTGGAGGTCCACAACAAATACAGCGGAAAGGTCATTGCAAGCCTCCCCACCGCCCGGGAGGAAGATGTGGATGCCGCCATTGAAGCAGCCTATAAGGGTGCTCGCAACATGGCGGTCATGCCAGCCTATCAAAGAAGCGACATCCTGACTTTGACGGCCTCGCTGATTCGAGAACAGCGTGAGGAGATCGCAAGGACCATTGCTCTTGAAGCCGGAAAGGCTCTGAAGTTCGCACGCATCGAAGTGGATCGAGCCGTCAGTACCTTCTCGATTGCTGCCCAGGAGGCGGGGCGGATTCATGGAGAAACGATACCCCTGGATGCCGTGCCGTCCGGAGAAGGTTACTTTGGTTTTTTCGTGCGCCGCCCGGTGGGGGTGGTGGCGGCCATCGCCCCCTTTAATTTTCCTCTCAATCTCGTGGCCCACAAAGTGGCGCCGGCCCTTGCCGCAGGCAACAGCGTGGTGCTGAAACCGGCCAGCAGTACGCCCATGACGTCGGTCCTGCTGTGTCGCATTCTAGAGAAAGCGGGACTGCCGCCAGGCGGCATCAATCTTGTGGTCGGATCGGGGAGAAAGGTGGGGGAGCAGCTGGTGGGTGATCCCCGGGTGGACAAGGTGACTTTCACCGGCAGTCCGGGGGTCGGAGAGCGAATCACTCAGATTGCGGGGATCAAGAAGATCACTCTTGAGCTGGGGAACACCTCCCCTGTGATCGTGGCGCCGGATGCCGACCTGGAGATGGTGGCCAAACGCTGTGCGGTGGGCGCCTATTACAATTCGGGACAGGTGTGCCTCTCGGTGCAACGGATTTACTCCGACCGAACCATCTACGAGCCTTTCACCGAGCATTTTGTTCAAGCCAGTCAGGCCATGGTGGTGGGTGATCCTCTGGACGAGAAGGTGGATGTGGGACCCATGATCGACCAGGGAGAGGCTGAGCGAATCGAGGGTTGGGTCAACGAGGCCACCCAGGAGGGTGCGCAGGTCCTGACGGGGGGACGGCGTGAAGGGGCCGTCTACTGGCCCACGGTGCTGGCGAATGTGAAGCCGGAAATGAAAGTGGTCCAGGAGGAAACCTTCGCTCCCGTAGCCAGCCTGATCGCTTACGATGACTTTGAGGAAGCGCTCCGCCAGGCTGATGCCACTGAATATGGGCTCCAGGCGGCAGTCTTTACCCAGGATGTGGGCCGCGTTTTCCAGGCCATCCGAGAGCTGAACTTTGGCGGGGTCATCATCAACGACACACCCACGTTTCGGACCGATCATATGCCTTACGGCGGGCTTGGCCGGAGCGGAATCGGCCGCGAGGGAGTTCGCTTCGCAGTGGAAGAAATGACCCATATTCAGATGGTGGCCATCCGCTGCTGAAGATAGATTCCCACTTCAGACCGTCCGGGCAGGCTTTTAGCCTAGCCTAGGAACCCATACGGGATAAGAGCAGCACACCGGTTAGAGCCAAAACCAGCAGCACAATTCGGCGGAACAGTTGTTCGTTGATCCTTTTTTGGAGTCGAAGGGTCAGAAAGACCATAGGGCCTACCAGAGCTGCAGCCCCAAGGGCGAGGAGAAATAGCTTTGGTGTATAGATGCCGACCCAGATGAGCGAACCCATCTGCATACTGTCCACAGTCACAAAAAAGACGTTAATCAAAAACAGAAAGGCTGCCCTGGGTAGGTGCAGCTGGTAAAAGAAGACCGTGATCACGGGAGCCGAGGTTCCCGTCGCTCCCTGTAGCATTCCGGCCAACAAACCGGCAGCGGCTCCCCATCGGGCGGCAAAGCGATCACTCAGACGGGGTAGGAGATGAAACCAGGAAATAACCACGAAGAGCAGTACAATCAATCCCAGCGCCCCCTTTAATAGCCCCTGGTCGACACGAATCAGAATTTGAGTGCCGATGAGGATACCGGCCGTTCCCGCCACAATCATGGGGATGAAGCGGAGAGTCTGGCGCCACTCGCTGCGGTAAGTATAGAGAATGGGCATGTCGGACAGTGTAGTGGGGAGGATAGCAATGGCGATCGCAGTCGGGAGATCGTAAAGCACCGCCAGAATGGGTGTGGCCACGATCGGCAGGCCAAGGCCACTAATGCCCTTGGTGGCTCCCGCCAGCAAGACAGCCAGTGCCCCGATCAGCAATCTGAAGTCAACTTGATCCACAGGAAGAAGACCCTCTTGAAGATGCCCTAGCCCGGACTATGTCGTCAGCGAAGGGATCGCTGAGTTGGGTTTTTGGGCCAAGCAGCCGGAATCCCCAAAATTCGAGTTCTCGAGCGCGCCTCGTCAAGTCGGTGCTTTCCTGGCTTCGTGACAAGAACCTATGCATAGTCCGGACTAGCGCAGCGTCTTGTTGAAGAAATCAACCTTCTCGGCCGCTTCCGTGGTCCGTTGCCAGGCCAGGTGTCGCTGCGGCCTGATCATAACGGGGCGTGGCGGGTGCTTCCAAACCCGGTATCGTTATGGAAGCCGCTCCATCAAAAACTCTTCATACCCCTGATCGCTGGCACCTTGCGCATAGATCGATGGCCCGTGTAGGTCAGCCCCGTTTGCTTTGAGGGCTGCCTCAGTAATCCGGCCATCCGGCGTTGATCCCGTGTATCCAGCTCGGCATAGTGCACACAGCAAAAGAGAGGCCTTGATTTTGGTCGGACGTCCTCCGCTGTGTGACGCGGGCTGCCCGGACTATGTCGTCTGTCCCCAAAATAGTTCTCGAGCGCGCCTCGTCAAGTCGGTGCTTTCCTGGCTTCGTGACAAGAACCGCATAGCGGACTAGCGCAGCGTCTTGTTGAAGAAATCAATGGTCCGTTGCCAGGCCAGCGCTCGGCCTGATCATAACGCATCGTTATGGAGTGATTGGCACCTTCATAGCCCGTGTAGGTCACCCCGTTTGCTTTGAGGGCTGCCTCGTAATCCGGCCAGACCCGTGTATCCAGCTCGGCATAGTGCAGCAAAAGCCTTGATTTTTGGGACGTCCTCCGCCGGGCTGCCCACCATAGAAGGGAACCGCAGCGGCAAGATCGGGGAGCCTCACCGCAAGAGTGTTGGCCATGCCTCCTCCGAAGCAGAAACCCACAGCGCCGTATCGCCCGCTGCATTCGGGATGCGATTTCAGGTGGAGTGCAGCGGCCACGAAATCCTCGGTCATTTTCCCTCGATCGAGCTGTCGCTGCAGGGTCCGGCCATCATCGTCATTGCCCGGGTAGCCCCCTAAAGGGGTCAGGGCGTCTGGAGCAAGGGCCAAAAAACCGGCCAGGCCGGCGCGTCTTGCCACGTCCTTGATATGGGGATTGAGACCCCGGTTTTCATGGATCACCACAACCCCGGGAAGGTTGCCGCGGGAATTCGCAGGCCGCGCCAGGTAGGCCCGGACGGGTCCGGATCCCTGGGGGGAAGGGTATTCGATGGTCTCGGTCTTGAGCAGCGGGTCGTCTTCCGGAATTTGCTGCGCCTCAACATACTGAGGGCTGAGGCTTTCCAATATCCCGGCAGCTGTCAGGCCGCCCACCGCGAATTTGGAGGCACCCTCCAGGAACTCTCGACGGCTGATCAGGCCGTGAACGTAGCGGTCAAAGAGGTTGAGAAGTTTCTGATCAAAATCGGTGGCTTTTTTCATGTCCGTTACTCCGTAGGTTGTAAGATTGCTAATCCCAACTGGGTTCAGAGGCCGCTTCCTTGCCGGCGATGTAGCCCTGGGTCGTGCATTTCTGCATGGGACGAGACACTAGTAGATGGACCATATCCCTGGCATTCCAATTTCCAAGAGGTTTCCATCAGGGTCTCGAAAATAGAGACTCTTGCCACCCCTCATCCAGGAAACTTTGCTCTCTATGTCGATACCCTTTTCATTCAACCATTCTTCCCAGGGTTCCAGCTGATCGGCTGAAACGGAGAAAGCGAGATGCGACGGGCCCTCCCCATCAATAGGAGGGATGGTGCCACCTGGAAGGACCGTGGGTAGCGTGGAAGCACCTTTCTTGGCCAACAGGAGAACCTGGCGATCTTCAATGCTGAGCGCGATCAGGCGCTCCGGACCCCCATCAATCACCCGACATCCGAAAACCTCCTGGTAAAAGCGCAGCGAACGTTCCAGATCCTCTACCCAAAGCTGCGTTTCCAAGACACCGTTGATTTCTGGCATGGTTACAAGTCCCCTCCCCGGTAGCTGCGGAGAAGAAATGGTTTTTAAATGATAAGGCTGGAGGGGGGAAAGGGCAATAAAGAAACGATGTTTCTGGCGGTCTGGCTTTTGAAGTGACAAACAAATCAAATCCTAAATTCCAAGTTCCAAACAAAATCAGCATAGGGCAGTCCGTGAACCTAAACTCTCAGAGGTTTTGAGCTTGGAATCTAGAATTTGAAACTTGTTTAGGACTTGAAGTTACCCCGCTTTGGTGGACAGTTTCTAGTTTGGGACTGCAGGTAACGTAGCATATCTCCTTTCGAACTCAGCCGGGGAATGATACCCCAGTGACGAGTGTAACCGATGGGGGTTGTAGAAACCCTCGATAAAGTCGAAGAGGGCACTACGGGCCTGAGTCGGGGTGAGGAAGTGGTGACGCTCCAGCAACTCACACTCCAGCGAGGCAAAGAAACTCTCACACAGGGCATTGTCATAGCAGTCCCCCCCCGATCCCATGGAGGGTCGAACCCCAGCTCGGCGACAACGCTGGCCAAAGGCAATCGAGGTGTACTGAGTGCCCTGGTCCGAATGATGGATCACGCTGTGTGGACGTCTCTGCCATAAAGCCATCTCCAGGGCGGCCAGCACCAGCTGAGTCCTCAGGTGAGTCTTCATGGCCCAGCCTACCACCCGGCGGCTGAAGGCATCGAGCACCACAGCCAGATAAAGAAATCCTGAGCCCGTCCGGATGTAGGTGATGTCCGCTACCCACAGTTGATTGGGGCCCTGCACCGAGAAGTCGCGCTGAACCAGATCAGCAGCGGGCCGAACCTTTTCATTCCGGATCGTGGTCCTGTATTTCTTGCGACGGCTCACTCCTTGCAAACCCGCTTTGTGCATCAGACGAGCGATACGCTTACGACCGACGGGAATCCCGTTTGCACTCAGCTGGGCGTGAATCCGAGGAACCCCGTAGGTGCCCCGAGAGCGCTCATGAAGGGCTCGGATCCGGGCCAGCAAAAGGGCATCCTGCTGAGCCCGAACACTTGGCTCACGGCCCCGCCACCCGTAGTAGCCGCTGGTGGAGACTCCCAGTACCCGGCACAGGGTGGTAATCTTATGGCTGGCCTGATTCATCTTGACGAACCCGAAGATCCGGACTCGGTCTCCCGAGCGAACCAGGCTGCCGCCTTTTTTAAGATCTCCCGCTCTTCACGCAGGCGGCGATTCTCCCGACGCAGCCGCCCCAGCTCCTCTCGCTCCGGCGTCGTTAGCCCGTCTTTGCGCCAGCCCTCATCCCGATCGACCTGGGCAACCCAGTTGCGGATCGATTGATCAGACGGTTCGAACTCCCGGGCCAATGATCCTGGACTTCGTCCTGACCGCACCAGTTCCACCATTTGCTGGCGAAACTCAGGTGGGTACCTTCGACCATTTCTTGGCATTGTGTTCTCCTTTCTCCCTAAAGAATCAGGTGTCCACGAAAACGGGTCAACTCCAACTTAGAATTTGGAATTTGTTTGTGATTTGGAATTTTTAATTTCCGCTCACAGCGGCTCTGTTGTTTGATTTTTTTCTTCCGACTTCTTGCTCTATGATAAGAGGGATGTGAGCAGGCTGAGTTTTCAAGAGTTGGAGACCTCACTCGGTACCTTGGTGGTGGTGGGAGGTCCAGAAGGAATCTGTCGGATTTGCTTTTCCGCCCAGTCTTTCACCAACTCGTCTCCCTGGTTCAAGCGCCATTTTGCCTGCTTGCCTGAGACGGATTCGCAACCGTTCCTTCGTGAGGCTGTAGAACAACTGACCGCATACTTCAAAGGGGAAAGACGCGTTTTTGACTTCCCCCTGGATCTCAGGGGAACGCCCTTCCAAGTGAAGATGTGGAAGCAGCTGCTCAAGATTCCTTACGGTTCGACGGTGAGCTATGGGGAAGTGGCTCGCCGAATGGGGAATCCCCGGGCCGGCCGGGCTGTGGGGTCTGCCGCGGGGAGCAACCCGGTACCGATTGTTGTCTCCTGTCATCGAGTCATCGGCCAGGACGGGTCGCTGGTGGGTTTTGGGGGCGGCCTGGCGATTAAAGAGAAATTATTGGGCGGGGAGGCAACCCTCTAGAGGGAACCCTCTAGAGGAAAGCTCCAAAGGAGAGAAATTATGGCAGCCGAGGTCCAGGCAAGACTCAAGGGTGGGGAATTCCTGATCACCGCCAGCGATCCGCAGGATGTGTTCACTCCAGAGGATTTCACCGAGGAGCATCAGATGATTGCCCAGACGGCCCAGCAATTTGTGGAGCAGGAAATCCTGCCCCAATGCGAGCAGATCGAACATCAGGATCTGGACCTTACGGTTGAGCTGTTGCGCAAAGCTGCCGCCGAACTGGATCTCCTGGCCATCGACGTGCCCGAGAAATATGAAGGGTTGGGACTGGATAAGCCCGGCTCCACCATTGTTGCCGAGAAATTGTCCCGGGTAGGATCCTTTGCCATTTCCTACGGGGCTCACTGCGGCATTGGCACCCTTCCCATTGTTTATTTCGGAACCGAAGAACAGAAGCAAAAGTATCTTCCCAAGCTGGCCAAAGGAGAGCTCCTTGCCGCCTACGCCCTAACCGAAGCCACCTCCGGATCGGATGCCCTGGCCGCCAAGAGCACGGCCGTTCTCAGTGAGGATAAAAAGAGCTGGATTCTCAACGGGGAGAAGCTGTGGATCACCAATGCCGGATTTGCCGATCTTTTCGTCGTTTTTGCCAAGATCGACGGGAAGGATTTCAGCGCCTTTATCGTGGAGCGGGAGTTTGAGGGGGTCAAGCTGGGAACCGAGGAGAAGAAGATGGGAATCAAGGGTTCCTCCACTCGGATCGTGTCGCTGCAAGATGCTCGGGTGCCGGTTGAGAATCTCCTGGGGGAGAGGGGCAAGGGACATAAGATTGCCCTGAACATTTTGAATATCGGCCGCTACAAGTTGGGCGCGGGATGTGTGGGTGCGGCCAAGGCCGCCATTGGCGATAGTCTCAGCTATGCGGCGGAACGCCAGCAGTTTGGGCGTCCCATCGCCGAATTTGGGGCCGTCCAGGAAAAGCTGGCTGAGATGGCGATCCGCACCTGGATCGGAGAAAGCATGGCCTATCGCACCGTGGGTCTCATCGACGCCAAGCTCCGGGAAGTGGACGCGGACGATCCGAGCCAGGCTCTGAAGGCTATTGAGCAGTACGCCGTGGAGTGTTCCATCGTCAAAGTCTGGGGCACCGAGATGCTGGATTTTGTCGTGGATGAGGCCGTTCAGATCCATGGCGGCAACGGCTACAGCCAGGAATACGCCGTGGAACGCTATTACCGAGATTCTCGGATCAACCGGATCTTTGAAGGGACCAACGAAATCAATCGTATGCTCATCACGGGAATGCTGCTGCGGCGTGCCATGAAAGGGGAGTTGGCCCTCATGCAGGCGGCGGAGCAGATCTTCTCGGAACTCACTTCTTTTCCCGAAGAATTGGATCAGGAAGAGCGGCTGGCCGAAGAGAAGCGCATGGTGGAGAACGCCAAAAAAGCCACCTTGATGGTGGCGGGTCTGGCCGCCCAGAAATATGGGGAGGCCCTGGCCGATGAGCAGGAGATCGTCATGGCGGCGGCCGACATGATCATGGAAGTGCATGGGATGGAAAGCGGTCTGCTCCGGGTTTTAAAGATTGCTCGAAAAGGGTCGGCTGATCTGGAGTTGTATGAAAAGCTCATTCGCTGTTACCTCCATGATGCCATCGACAAAATCAGCCTCTCGGGGAAGAAGATTGTAGCCGCGGTCTCTGAAGGAGACGAACAGCGCACCTATCAAGCCGCTTTGCGAAGATTTTGTAAACACTCCTTGCTCAATGGCATCCCCCTGCGACGGGATATTGCCGCCGCGCTCTTGAAAGCCCAGGAATACAACTTGTAGGCCCGCAGGCTAAAGCCTGCGGCTCTGTTGGAGCCAACGAAAGCAGTCCAGAGCCGTGGGCTTCAGCCCACGGGCCATGTGGGAGGCACCCTCCTGAGGTGCCGGTTTGGATCCCCGTTGCCTCATGTAAGAATCTATTCGCAAGGAGGATTTGCCTTTAACCTCCTTCAAGCGTAGCATTTAGCAAACACCGCACCTGCATCGAAGGGAGATCTATGATCGGCACTGAGCTCAGTCACTACAAGATCCTGGAAAAGATTGGCGAGGGGGGAATGGGTGTCGTGTACCGGGCCCAGGACACCAACTTAAGCCGTGAGGTGGCCATCAAGGTTCTGCCCGAGCAGTTCACGAAAGATCCCCAGCGGCTGGCCCGCTTTGAACGGGAAGCCAAACTGCTGGCCTCACTCAATCATCCCAACATTGCAGCCATCTACGGTCTGGAGGAGGCCGATGGTGTGCGCCTTCTCAGCTTAGAGCTGGTTGAAGGCGAAACACTGGCTGAGCGTGTGGCCAAGGGCCCAGTGCCTGTAGAGGAAACCCTGGAGATCTGCCGCCAGATCGGAGAGGGAGTAGAGGCTGCCCATGAGAAAGGCGTCATTCACCGCGATCTGAAACCCGCTAATGTAAAGGTCACTCCCGAAGGCAAGGTCAAGATCCTGGACTTTGGTCTTGCGAAAGCGTTTGAAGGTGAGTTTCCGGTAACTGATATTTCCCAATCTCCAACTCTGACGGAGGAGATGACCCGGGCCGGAGTGATCCTGGGGACAGCGGCCTATATGAGTCCTGAGCAGGCCCGTGGGAAGCCGGTAGACAAGAGGGCGGATATTTTTGCTTTTGGGGCTGTGTTGTATGAGTTGCTGAGCAGTAAACGAGCATTTGGGGGAGAGACCGTTACCGATACCCTGGCCAAGGTCCTGGAAGGCGAGCCGGACTGGGATGCCTTACCGAGAGACCTCCCCAGCACAATCCGCTTTCTGATGAGCCGGTGCTTGCAAAAAGATGCTGGCAAACGTCTTCAGCACATCGATGGTGCCCGGATATTAATCGAGGAGGCACTGACTGGGGCTACCGCGGCATCGGCAATTGGGTTGGGGGGACCCATCCAGCCCGCACTCTGGAAGCGGGCGATTCCTTGGGGCCTGGCAGTGATAGCGGTTCTCGCAGCAGGTTTGGCTTCGTGGAATCTGAGCGGACCTATACCGCAACTTGCCGGATCTGGGCCTCTCAAGAAGTTTGTCATTGCCCCTCCAGAAGCTGTTCCTTTGGGGAGTTTTAATTCCAGAGATCTGGCCATCACACGTGACGGAAAGCGTGTGGTCTATCGAAGCACCAGGGGACCCCTCTACCTGCGTTCCATAGATGAGTTTGAGGTCAGACCGATCTCCGGCACCGAGGGTTTAGGAGGGAATTTTTTCCTCTCTCCTAACGGCGAGTCGTTGGCTTTCTTTGCACAGAACCAGCTCAAGAGGGTTTCCCTGGTGGGAGGAGGAGCGGTGACGCTCTGGGATGCTCCAATAAGTACAGGCAGGAGTGGGAATTGGGGTCTTGACGGGACGATTGTTTTCTCGGCAGGCGGAAGCCTGTATCGACTGCCGGACTCAGGAGGTGAGCCTGAGAGCCTGGCCACCCGGGACCTTCCGGAGAGCGGACTTCGGTACATAAATCCCAAAATATTGCCCGGCGGTCAGGCCATCCTTTACACCATCCGCCACGGCTTTGCCAACTTCAGGGTGGCGGTGCTTGCCCTGGAGACCAGAGAAGAGACGATCCTGCTGGAAAATGCCAGAGATGCCCATTACGTGCCCACAGGGCATCTGGTCTATGAGCAGGAAACCGGAACCCTGATGGCCGTGCTGTTTGATCTCGCTGGTCTGGAGATTATAGGTGGTCCCGTCCCTGTTTTGGAGGGGATCAGGCGTTACCTTGCTGATGCCTCCTCCGTTGACTACAGCCTTTCTGATGAAGGGACGCTAGTCTATGTTCCCTCTGGTATCTCAGCGCCCCACGGGCACAGATTGGTCTGGGTGGATCGCCAGGGGAGAGAAGATCTGGTCACGGAAGAAGGAAAGGACATCAGAAGTCCGCGCATCTCACCCGATGGAAAGAGGGTGGTGTTCTCCATTTTTGAAGAAGATCCGGAACGCAACGTTTGGCTCTATGATCTGGAAGGGGAGTCCTTTAGCCGTTTTACCTTTGAAGGGGAGCTGAGTGCCACTTCCCTCTGGTCCCCCGATGGAGAGTGGATCGTCTATCAAGCGGGCAGCAGAGAGGAACGTTATCTGGCCCGGCAGAGAGCCGACCGCAGCAGCCCCCCGGAGCAACTCACCTCAGCTACAACAGCAGCACAAATCCCGAACTCATTTACTCCGGATGGTCGTGTCCTGGCTTTCAATTTTGCTGGTGACATAGCCCTTCTGGCCATGGACGGAGATGGAAAATCTGAGCCCCTGGTTGCTTCGCCCAATAGGGAGTGCTGCTCCAAGTTTTCACCTGACGGGAAGTGGATGGCTTATGTTTCCAATGAAACAGGTGACATCCAGGTGTATGTCACGCCCTATCCGAAAGCCGATGTCAAGTGGTTGATCTCAGAGGAAGGGGAGGGTGGTGGACAGCCGGTTTGGTCTCCCGACGGCAGCGAGCTTTTTTATCGAAGTGGTGACACGATGATGGTGGTTTCTGTTCAAACGGAGCCGACGTTTAGCGCAAGCAGGCCCAGAGTACTCTTTGAGGGATCGTATGTGAGTCACTCCAATCCTCCTGGACTTCAGTACTACGACATCTCTCCCGACGGGGAAAGATTCCTGATGCTCCAGGAAGTCACGGGACAGGCACAAAATCAAATCTATGTCATCCAGAACTGGTTTGAAGAACTCAAACGCCGGGTGCCGACCCACTGAGCGGTAAACCTTAGAATACCAACATGCCATCGGTTGAGAAAATCCTGCAGAAAGTCTACCAGAGCAAGCGGATCGGTCCAGAGGAAGGACTGACCCTTCTCCAGTCCGGGGAGTTTCAGAAAGTGGGACAGGCGGCAGACTACGTGCGTCGCCAGAAATGCCCTGATGGGGTCGTCTCTTTCTTGATCGATCGCAACATCAGCTACACCAACGTCTGTGTGGCCCGCTGCACCTTCTGCAATTTCTATCGAAAGCCGGGAGCGAAAGGAGGTTACATCCTCCCTTTGGAGTCAATTTTCAAGAAGATCGAAGAAACCCTTGAATTGGGAGGAACAGGAATCCTGATGCAGGGGGGCATGCACCCCGATCTGAAGATCGACTACTATGAAAACCTGCTCAGTTCCATCCGGGAACGCTACCCCATCCATCTGCACTGTTTCTCACCGCCGGAAGTGGTGGTCCTGGCCCGTTTGAGCAAGATCAGCATTCGAGAAGCAATTCGTCGTCTCAAGGCGGCCGGTCTGATTTCCATCCCGGGCGGCGGTGCCGAGATTCTGACCGAAAGGATGCGCAAGGAGATCAGTCCCGGCAAGTGCACCGCCAGCCAGTGGCTGGAAGTCATGCGTATCGCTCACGAAGAGGGTCTGCTCACCACGGCAACCATGATGATCGGAGGAGGGGAGACCCTTGAAGAACGCATCACGCATTTGGACCGGCTGCGCAGACTGCAGGATGAGACCGGTGGATTCGTGGCCTTCATTCCCTGGAACGTCCAACTGGAGGCAACTCCCATGCAGGCTTCCATCAGCAGGAAGGTGGGCCCGGTGGAATACCTCACCCTTTTGGCCATCAGTCGCATCTATCTGGACAATTTCCCCAACCTCCAGGTCTCCTGGCTCACCCAGGGTTTAGCGGTTGCCCAGATCGCGCTTCACTTTGGAGCCAACGATGTGGGCAGCATCATGATTGAAGAAAATGTCATGAGCACGGCAGGTGCTCACAACACCGCCACTCGAGAGGACCTCCTGACCGTGATCGAAGAAGCGGGTTTTACCCCCGCCCAGCGCGACACCCTCTACCAGACCTTTCGCCGGATTGCCTAAACAAGTTTTGTTCGGCACCTGAGGTGCCTCCTACGCTCCGGAGCATCCGGAATTGAATGTAGGAGGCACCTCAGGTGCCGAATCCGAACTTGACTTTTACCGCATAATGTATAAATATACATAATTTGTGTATAGAGAAAAGGAGAAGCGCCACCAGGCCATCCTCGATCTGGTCGATCGAACGAGCATTTCCAGCCAGGAAAACCTGCGCAAAAGGCTGGGAACACTTGGCTTTGAAGTGACACAGGCCACTTTGTCCCGTGACCTGAAGGAACTTCATGTGGTTAAGACCACCAGCGAAGACGGCGAATATAAATATGCGATTATGGAAGACATGCCGGGTTTTCAGATTACCGGCTGCGACGTCAGTGGAAACCTGCTGGTTTTGCACACCGAACCGGGAATGGCGCCGGCTGTAGCTTACCGGGTGGATGCCCTGCGTTTGGCCGGGATTCTAGGAACGGTAGCGGGTGAAGACACCCTCCTGGTGGTGGTGGCGGAAGGGTACGATATCGGCAAGGTGAGGAAGGATTTATGGCAAGGGGTTCAGACGAAGTAAAGAAAATCGTTTTGGCTTACTCAGGCGGCCTGGATACTTCGGTCATGCTGCATTGGCTGAAGGAGAAGTATGGTTGTCCCATTCTGGCCTTTGTGGCCGATGTGGGCCAGGGTGAGGATCTGCCCTCGATCGAAAAGAAGGCCTACGAGACGGGGGCCGATCAAGTGGTCATTTCCGACCTGCGCGAGGAGTTTGTCCGGGAATTTTGCTTTCCCGCCATGCAGGCCCACGCCCTTTACGAGGGAGAGTACCTGATGGGAACCTCGCTGGCTCGGCCGGTGATCGCCCGCGAGCAGGTGCGGGTGGCTGCGGACTGGGGGGCTGACGCCGTTGCCCATGGCTCGACGGGCAAGGGCAACGATCAGATTCGGTTCGAATTGACCTTTCAGACCCTGGCTCCTGAATTGAAGATTCTTGCCCCCTGGAGAAGCTGGGAGTTCGAGGGACGCAGTGATCTGATCAGCTATGCCCAGTCCTTTGGAATTGCCATCACTTCGACCCAGGAGAAACCTTACAGCATCGACCAGAACATCATGCACACTTCCTACGAGGGAGGCATTTTGGAGGATCCCTGGGAATCTCCTCCCGAAGATATCTTTCTGCTTAGCGTGGCTCCACAGCAAGCCCCCGATTCGCCGACCGAGATCATCATCGATTTTGAGGCGGGCATTCCCGTGAAGGTGAACGACAAGGCGATGGGGCCGGTCCAGATTCTCCAGGAACTCAACCGCGTTGCCGGTGCCAACGGTGTGGGGCGTGTCGATCTGGTGGAAAACCGGATGGTGGGCATGAAGTCCCGAGGGGTCTATGAAACGCCCGGCATGACGGTACTGCACAAGGCCCATCGTGCCCTGGAGTCCCTGACGCTGGATCGTGAAGTGCAGCACCTGAAGGATGAACTGGCTCCCCGTATCGCCGAGTTGATTTACTACGGTTTTTGGTTTGCGCCCGAAATGGAACTCCTATTGCAGCTGATCCAGAATTCCCAGAAGCGGGTCACGGGCAAGGTCAAGATCCAGCTTTACAAAGGAAACTGCGTGGTCCAGGGTCGAAGCTCACCCTTCAATCTCTACGATCCCGCCTACGCCACCTTCGAGGCCGACGAGGTTTATTCGCAGGCTGATGCACAGGGGTTTATTCAACTCCAGGGGCTGCGTTTAAGAGTGGCCTCGCTCCTGGAGAAGGGCCGTCAGCTGGAAGCGGTGGATAAGACCCGCTGAAGAGATGTTGGGGCCGGCCACAGGTAGCTCAATGAGTGAAGAAAAGACGAAAAAACCGTGGGGAGGGCGATTCAAGTCGGAGCTGGATCCCGTCGTACAGGAATACACTCGTTCGGTGCATCTGGACCGGCGGCTGGCTCCCTACGACATTCAAGGCAGTCGAGCACATGTACGCATGCTGGCGGCTCAGGGGATTGTGAGCTCGGAGGATGAAAAACGAATCCTTGAGGGTCTCAAGCAGATCGAAGAAGAGATCAAGTCGGGCGAGTTCCCCTATCGGGATGATCTGGAAGACATCCACATGAACATTGAGCACCGCTTGCAGGAGATCGTGGGGGAAGCAGGAGGTCGGCTTCATACGGGCAGGAGCAGAAATGATCAGGTGTCTCTCGATCTGAGGCTGTTTTGCCTGGAGACGGCGTTGCTCTGGCGGACTCAGATTGTGGAGATCCAGAAGGCTCTGCTGGGGCGTGCCCAGAAACTCAAGGGCGATCTTTTCCCAGGCTGGACTCATTTGCAGGCCGCACAGCCTCTTTCCTGGGGGCATTACCTGCTGGCTTTCTGTGAGATGCTGGGCCGGGACAATCACCGCTTGACCGATTACCAGAAGCTTCACTCGAGGTCTCCGTTGGGGGCGGGAGCCTTAACCGGAAGTACGCTTCCTCTGGACCCGGAACGAAGCGCTCAGGAACTGGGGTTTTCCGCCAGCTTTGCCAACAGTTACGACGTGGTGGGAGATCGGGATTTCCTTCTGGAACTGCTTCAAATCGCCAGCCAGGTGATGCTTCATCTCAGCCGTCTTGCCGAGGATTTCATTTACTTCTCCAGTACCGCGGTCCGTTGGATTGAGCTGCCTGATTCGCTCTGTACGGGCAGCAGCATGATGCCCCAGAAGAAGAACCCGGATGTCCTGGAGCTGACACGCGGCAAGACGGCCTCCGTGTTGGGCCACGCTTCGGCCCTGGCTGTTCTGCTCAAGGGTCTTCCCACTTCCTACCATCGCGACCTTCAACAGGACAAGGCGCACCTTTTTAGCGCCGTTGACGAAGTTGGCGGGACTTTGGAGGTGATTCCTCTGGTGATTTCCGGTTTTCAAGTCAACCAGGAGCGGATCCAGGATGCTTTGCAGCAGGGTTTTCTGATGGCCACTGATCTGGCGGAGTACCTGGTGACCCGAGGCATCCCCTTTCGAGCGGCCCATGAGACGGTGGGAAAGCTGGTGGCCTATTGCCTGGAGAAAGAGCTGGCCCTGGAAGAATTGCCTTTGAAGAAACTTCAGGAACTGGTTCCCGAATGTGGCCCTGAAGTCAGCGAAGTCCTCAAGCCGGAGAGCTTTCTGAGACGACGCTGGCACAAGGGGAGTTCGGGACGGGTCTCCATTGAGCAGCAGATTGTCCATTGGAAGGAATGGATCGAAAATCTCTCATGAAAGACTTTCTCTCCCTGAAAGATCTCAGCGCGGATTTGTGGAAGCAGCTGCTTCATGTGAGCGCCGAGGTCAAGCAGCGGCCCAGTAATTTCCGCCAGATGCTGGCTGGCAAGAGCTCGGTGCTGGTTTTTGAGAAGTCTTCACTGCGGACCCGTCTCACCTTCGAGCTGGGAATGAAACAGCTGGGTGGTGATGCCGTTTATCTGGACTATCAGGAGTCCCGCCTGGGTGGTCGTGAATCGCTCACCGATGTGGCCCGCAATCTGGAGCGATGGTTTGATTGCATCGTGACCCGAACCTTTTCCCATGAGGCGGCGGTCCAACTGGCAGAGCATGCATCCATACCGGTCATCAATGGTCTCAGTGATGCGGAACATCCCTGTCAGGCTCTGGCTGATGTTTTTACCCTGCAGGAAAAGTGGGGAGATGTGGAAGGGAAGACGCTTGCCTTTATCGGTGATGGAAACAACGTCTGTGCCTCGCTCATTCACGCCGCCGCCCTTTCGGGCATGTCCCTGGTAGCCGTCACTCCCGGCTCCCATCCACCTTACCCGGAGGCGGCCCAGGACTTCGAGAGTCTTTCCACTTCCGCCACAGCCTCCTTTCGTTGGACCGAATCCGTGGAAGGCCTTCAAGGAGCGGATGGAGTCTACACCGACACCTGGGTGAGTATGGGTCAGGAAGAGGAAGCGCGGGAGCGGGTTCGAATTTTGCAGAGCTACCAGGTGACCCCGGAACTGATGGCCTCCACCGGGAAGGATCCCTATTTCATGCACTGTCTCCCTGCCCATCGCAACCAGGAAGTCACCGATTCGGTCATGGACTCCTCCCAATCACTGGTCTACGAACAGGCTGAGAACCGCCTTCACGTCCAGAAGGCCCTGCTCCTTCTCCTGCTGGCCCCCAAAGAAGTGGAGCGCTATTTGCGGCTCGAAAAGTTCGCCACCTGGAAAAGCTGAGACCTCCTGACCACCTGACCACTTGACCCGTTTTTCCTTCTCTCTCTGCTCACTCCGACTCCTTGATTTGTTCCCGAGAAGCTTTGAACCTCTCAACCTTTGGCTCCCGAAGTCTGGTTTGAGGTCAGGAGGTCAGGTCCTCATTGACAGCCCAGAGGCGCTGTGTTAGTTTTTGCCTCTACATAGAACCCGTTTCCCCGGGGGGTATTGATGTCAAGAAATCGCAGTCATTTATTTACGTCAGAGTCAGTAACCGAAGGACATCCCGATAAAATCGCCGATCAGATCTCGGATGCCGTTTTGGATGGGGTTCTGGAGCAGGAACCGCATGGCCGGGTGGCCTGCGAGACCCTGGTGACCACCGGACTGGTCATCATCGCCGGAGAGATCACCACCAAAGGCTATGTCGATTTTCCCGCGGTGGCCAGAGGAGTCATTCGTGATGTGGGATACACGCGGGCCAAGTACGGGTTTGATTACGAAACCTGTGGAGTCATCAGTTCCATTGACCGGCAATCCCCCGATATCGCTCAGGGAGTGGATACGGGTGGTGCCGGTGATCAGGGGTTGATGTTTGGCTATGCCTGCACGGAAACTCCCCAGCTCATGCCCATGCCCATCGTCCTGGCACACCAATTGGTCAAGCGGCTGGCCCAGTGTCGAAAGCAGGGGATCATTGACTGGCTTCGGCCCGACGGCAAGTCACAGGTTACGGTGGAGCACGACGGGGACAAACCGGTTCGAGTGGATGCCGTCGTCATTTCCACCCAGCATAGCTCCGAGGTCACCAATGAGGAGATCGCCGAGGCCATCCAGGAAAAAGTGATTGACCCCATCATTCCCGAAGAATTGCTCGACAAGAACACCAAATTTCACATTAATCCCACCGGTCGTTTCGTGGTCGGAGGGCCTCAGGGAGATTGTGGTGTCACGGGACGCAAAATCATTGTCGATACCTACGGCGGCGTAGGCAGTCATGGGGGAGGAGCTTTTTCAGGTAAGGATCCTTCCAAAGTCGACCGGTCGGCTTCTTACATGGCTCGTTACATCGCCAAGAATTGTGTGGCTGCGGGTTTGGCCGAGCGTCTGGAAATTCAACTGGCCTATGCGATTGGGGTTGCCGAGCCCGTCTCCCTCCTGGTGGATACCTTCGGGACGGAACGCCTGAGCGAAGAAACCATTGAAGAGCTGATCCGATCTCATTTTTCGCTGACTCCTCAGGGAATCATCGACTCACTCAATTTGAGGCAGCCGATTTTCCGAAAAACCGCGGCTTATGGTCACTTCGGGAGAGAAGACGAAGGGTTCACCTGGGAGCTCACCGACAGGGCCGATGTTCTTCGTCGTGAAGCAGGGCTCTCTGAGATGGACGCCAAGCAGGTCATCGGTTAGCCGCCCGAGTATCATTCACAACAACCATTACAACAGCTTCAAAGGGAAAGAACTCCATGGATTTTGATATTAAAGACCCTTCTCTGGCTCAAAAAGGGTTGGACCGAATTGAATGGGCAGACCAGTCCATGCCCGTCCTGCGATTGATTCGGGAACGGTTTGAAAAGGAGAAGCCACTGAAGGGAATCAAAATTGCGGCTTGCCTCCATGTGACCACCGAGACCGCTAATCTGGGCCGCGCTCTCAAGGCCGGGGGTGCTGAATTGCGAATCTGCGCCTCCAATCCTTTAAGTACTCAGGATGACACGGCGGCTTCCCTGGTGAAGAATTTTGAAATTCCCGTCTTTGCCATCAGGGGCGAAGACAATGACACCTATTACGCCCACCTCCATTCCGCCCTAAAGACTGGACCCCAGATCACCATGGATGACGGTGCCGATCTGGTATCCGCCGTTTTGTCGGATAAGAAAGAGTACATCCCGGGCATCATGGGGAGCACGGAGGAGACGACTACGGGAATTATCCGGCTGCGCAGTATGGCTGAGGATAACGTTTTGCGCTTTCCCGTGATTGCCGTGAACGATGCCAACACCAAACACCTCTTTGACAATCGGTACGGGACAGGGCAATCCACGGTGGATGGGATTATTCGAGCCACCAATTTGCTCTTGGCCGGCAGCTGCTTTGTGGTGGTGGGTTATGGTTGGTGCGGGCGGGGTGTGGCCATGCGAGCCCGAGGAATGGGGGCCCACGTTGTGGTGTGTGAAGTGGAACCGGTCAAGGGTCTGGAAGCGATCATGGATGGATTCCAGGTGATGCCCCTTGGCGAGGCTGCGAAAATCGGAAAGATTTTCGTGACCCTAACCGGGAACAAGAATGTCATTCGCAAGGAGCACTTCGACGTCATGCTCGACGGTGCCGTGGTGGCCAACTCAGGCCATTTCAATGTCGAGCTCGATATCCCCGGTCTGGAAGCCTTAAGCACGAAGAAGCGAACGGTTCGAGAGTTCCTGGAGGAATACCTTTTGCACGACGGTCGCCGCGTCTACCTCCTGGGGGAGGGCCGTCTCATTAATTTGGCGGCTGCCGAAGGGCATCCCGCATCGGTGATGGATATGTCCTTCGCCAACCAGGCACTGGCGGCCGAGTATCTGGTGAAACACCACGGGGAACTGAAACCTCAAGTTTATGGGGTTCCCCCTGAGATCGATCAGGAGATTGCCCGTCTGAAACTCTCCGCTATGGGTGTGCAGATTGACACCCTGACCGATGAGCAGCAAACCTACCTGGCCTCCTGGGCCGAAGGAACCTAGGGAGACCCCTGACCCTCCTGACCCGCTGACTTCCTGACCGTCCTGACCTCCTGACCCGTGTGTTCAGACCAGAGGAAGAGGACAGGAGACTGCTAATCTGGGTTTTGAAGTTAGGGTGTGGAATTTGGGAGTTGGGATTTTGAGCTTTCCGTTTCGGGTGGTCAGGTGGTCAGCGGGTCAGGATGGTCAGGGTTCTGGCGTCAGCTCTTCTAGCTTCTTTCCCCGACCGAATGCTATCATCAGACCATGAGTTTTGGTCCGAGACAGCCTGTGAGGCTGGGTCCCACCCTGACCCCTATGGTCAAGTACCTGGTGATTGCCTGTGCAGGTGCCTTCCTTCTGCAGTCGCTCGGGGATAACCGGGCCATGATCGAAATCTTTGGCCTGACCCCTTACCACATCCTCAGCAAACTGTTTGTGTGGCAGATCGTCACCTATCTCTTTCTTCACGGGAACTTCTGGCATTTGTTCTGGAACATGTTCCCGCTCTGGATGTTCGGCTGCGAACTCGAGCGCCACTGGAGCAGCAAGGAGTTTTTGAGATTTTTCCTGGTTACCGGCATCGGAGCCGGGCTGTTGTCGATCGCCTTTCAGCCGTTCTCTCTCATACCGACCATCGGAGCCAGCGGCGCCATCTACGGAATCTTAATGGCCTACGGGCTCATGTTTCCGGAACGGATGGTGTACCTTTACTTTCTCTTTCCCGTCAAAGTGAAATATTTTGTGGCCTTTCTGGGTATTGTCACCTTTATTTCCGCACTGAGCTCACCGGGCGGTCCTATTGCTCACATGGCTCATCTGGGAGGCATGGTGTTGGGTTTTCTCTACATGAAGGGATTGCTATCCCTTTCCGGAATACGCCAGAGCTACCATCGCTGGAAGCTGCAGCGGATGCGACAGAAATTCAAGGTCTACGACAGCGAGAGGCGGAAGGAAAAACAAAAAGAAGACGACTTCTGGATTAATTAGTAAAGAAGAAGCCGCTAAAGAAGTAGTCCGAAGCCAGAATCCAGAACATAGAAGAAATTTGAACCTGACCACCTGACCACAGATGTACGTCTTCAGCGAGAATGGGACATTTGGGGTTCCAAGCTAAGAGACAGTGGGAACCGATGCTGATCGGGCTAGTTTAGCATTGATCGCCTGCCGACGGGCAAGGGTGACTCCTTTCAATCTTCTCCTTTTTGTGTGGATGGAATCTCGTCTTGCGAAGTACATGTCATCGGGTGTGACGTTACCCAGGGCCTCGTGATAGCGCCTGGAGTTGTAGTAGTCGATAAAGACCGCGATTTCTCGCTCCAACTCCTCGGGTGTCTCCCAGACCATTAGGTTGATGCGTTCCTTGCAGGAACGATGGTAGCGTTCGATCTTCCCGTTGGTCTGGGGATGATAGGGTGAGGCCAGGATGTGGCCCAGTCCCTTGGTCTCCAGATACTGACCCAAGTCTTTGGAGATCAAAGCCGGTCCGCGGTCTGTCACCAGCCGGGGCCGATCAGACAACGGAGCCTGTTCCACACCCGTTCTCTCACAAGCCGCCTCGACCACCTGGCTGAAGTCTCCAGCACGCATGGCCGTGTGAAGTCCCCAGGCCAGGATCCTCCGGCTAAAGTCATCCAGTACTGAGATCAGATAGTACCAGCCCCAGTTCTTGACCAGAAGATAGGTCGCATCCGTTTGCCACTGCTGGTTGGGTCGGGTCGTCTTGATTCGATATTCCGATTCGGCTGGAAAGCTCCGGAGTTGAACCTCCCGAATCAGCCCTTCCGCTTTCAAAATCCGGTAGACCGAGGATTCCGAGACCGTAAACCCGCACCTATCCGTCACCTGGCAGCTCACTTCTCGTGAGGACCACTCTGGAAACAGCAGCGCCATCTCCAGGATTCGGTCCCGTTCTTTGGGCAGGATCTGATTCCAAACCCGTCCTGATCCTGGGGGACGGTCCCGCAAGCCTGCCAACCCCCTCTTTCGAAAGTGGTGTCTCCAGCGATAGTAGGTCGAGCGGGGGATCTCGAGTTGATCCAGCACCTCCCGGACCGGTAACTCGGAGGCCTCCACTGTCCTTAAAACTTCCAGCTTGTGCTCGCTGAGCATCCTCTGATACCTCCTTCGCCTTACAGGCCCAAACTTTTTTTTAGCTTTTGGTTCTCCACTACCGTCTCGGCCACCGCCTTCTTCAAGGCCTCATTCTCCTCCTTCAAGCGACGCACCTCACCGGAAGTCGCATTCCGTTGGGTCTCCCGGGTTAGACCGTTTTTGCCCGAATCCAGGAAGGCCTTGGACCACTTGTAGTAGATCGAAGGTTGAATCCCTTCTTTGCGGCACAGTTCGGTGACGGGAATCTCTCCGCGGAGCCCCTCCAAAACGATGTGGATCTTCTCTTCGGCCGTGAATCTCCGGCGGGTGGCCCTACGGATCTGTTTGACGACGTCTGTGGTCATAGCGTTCTCCTTTTGGTTGTGCCATGACCAGCATCGGCTTGCTCTGATGGGCTGCCAAGATCAGCCCTTTGAGGGGGTGAGATCTCACCCCCTCAAACCTTCCAACTCTCTCTTAACTCTCGGCCCTATGTGTCCCACTTTCGCTGACGGGATACAGCCAGGAGAGCCGTAGCGGATGCGTGAGGATAAAAGTTCGGTAGGTGACCCAGAGGTAAAGATCAAGACCTAATGAGGACCGCTTGAGCGCCTTCAGGATGTTCATGTCGATCGGCATTGGATGGTTAATGATTTCTTTGAAAAAGTCCTCGCTGAGTTCGATCTGGCTCTTCCACAGCGAGGACTCGTCGGGCTTGCGCTCGTTCCACCAGAACTCGGTACGACGGGCGATCACCGAACTCACGCTGGCATCCCCTCGTTCATCCTCGTAGATCAGCGAGACGGTGCAGCGAAAGAGCCGCCGCATCTGGTTGCGGAGCCGCGTCCTTCCGCCTCGGCTGCTCCCGCCGCTGACGTGCAAATCCAGCTTGCGCATGAACTCCGAGAGCGAGGTCCCCAGGATGAGTTCACGGCTTTGGGTGCGTACCGCTTCGGTGCATACCCAGGCCAGCAAGAGGCGGGGAAGATTGCCAAAAGGGAGTTTGTTGAGCCCTCCTGCACTCATGACCAAAGTATAGGGGCCATTTCGGCGTACATACTCTTTCCGGTCGCCGGGATTAGTGCGGGGCAGGCTGCACAGCGCCAGTAGCCGTGCCATGAAGCCCAGATCGGGGTCCGCTTCACTGGCCCCGACAAGCTGGTTCACCTGATCGGCCTGGGTGAAGTGGTGCCGCGCTTGGGGCGAGGTGCCGCGGACCGCCTCCGCCGGCCCGCCGCGCCCAGCGAAGGTTTTCCCAATAGGAACTAACCCGTCTCGTTTTCGCTCCATGGCTTATTCTCCCATGCGCCTCAGACAGAAAGAGGGCCGCATTCAGCGCCGCAGAGCGGAAAAGGGGACAAGGGATAACAAGCTTCAGGGCCGCGCTTTTTTGGGTGATCGCCGATAGCGGGAGATTGACTCTTCGCCGCCGGTGAGGCTTGCCGAGGCTCTGGCAAGGCGTGGCCGAGGTTGGAAAGCGAAAACCCCGGCCGTTAGCCGGCGATCGGGTTTTTTTGCGCCAACCCGGAAAAACGCCCCTACGTCATCTGCAGATGAGATCGGGATTGCCATGACGGGCCGCGGTTGTCCCCTCCCGCCGATAGGGCGGGGATGGGGACCCGCGAGGAACTCCTGCGCCGGCGGATTTGCCGGGGTATTGGCTGTGGCGCGGTGTTCTGGATCTGTTGTCATTGCGACCGGGGCCACCGGTATTGCAGCGAGCGATGCCGGGAAAAAAAACGGCAGCAACAGACGCGTGCCGCCAACAAGAAGCACCAGAAAAGCGAGGAGGGGCGGCTCGATCACCGCGACCACCAGCGAGCCTACCGGGAACGCTGCCGCCTCCGCGTGACGGATCAACCTTCCGCTCCCTCCGGTTCGGGCAGTATCGTCGAAACGGAGCCTTCCCCTGCCAAGGACGGACCGGGAAGCGGCTCCGGGGAGGCTCGATATGCCGAAAGCGCCGAATCTGAACCCGCCTGCATCATCTGCGGCCGCACTTTGGGGCCGGCGCCCTCCAAACAGCCTTTATTTCCTGATGGGGGCTAACCCACCCAGAGAAGGAGAGAAACCATGATTCACAAAAAGAAGGAGAACGACGAGCAGTACGTCACGGTCACGACCGAGGCGGAGTTTCACGAGGCCTTGAAACGGGGCCGGGCGCTCGAACTGACGCGGGAACTCGCGGATGAGCTTGGCTTGATGGAAGACGAGACGATCAGCGAGGCCGAGGCCGAGGCCGCGAGGGACGATCCGGCCAACTAGGGAAGGAGTTGAGGATGCCGAAAAAAGAAAAGCCTTCGCCGAAGAAGCGCAAGGGGGACTACGCGAAGAAAGTCAGCGGGGAGATCATCGAGCAGATCAAGCGTGGCGCCGCGCCCTGGCAGAAACCGTGGAAGCCGGGGGAGGTTCAACACCCGGAGAATTTCGCAACCGGGAAGCGGTACGCGGGAGGGAACAGCCTGTATTTGATGAGCCGTCAAATCTCCGAAGGCCGGGGAGACAACCGCTGGGGAACCTACAACCAGATCCGCCAAGCCGGCGGACAGGTCCGCAAGGGCGAGCGTGGAACGCAGGTGCTCTTTTTCAAGGAGCGGATGCCCCAGGCGGCGAGGGATGAAAAAGGAGAGATCCGCAAGGACCAGGACGGCAAGGCGATCCATCAGGATGCCGATAGCAAACGGCCTATTTGTCGCCAATACACGGTGTTCAATGTCGAGCAAGCGGAGGGGCTGAAACTGGAAAAGCGCGGGGAGGAGTTGCGGCCGGAGTGGGAGGCGCACCGGGAGGCCGAGCGGGTGTTAAAGGCCAACGGAGCAAAGATTGAACACGTGGCGGGCGACCGGGCTTATTACCGGATCGAGGAGGACAAGATTGTGCTCCCCGAACCGGGTCAATTCTCCACACGGAATGGGTACTATCAGACCGCGCTGCATGAGGCCGGACACGCCACGGGCCATTCTTCCCGGATGGATCGAGACAGCCTCAAAGACGGCATCGATAAGGGCTTTGGATCGCCGGAGTACGCCCGCGAGGAATTGCGGGCGCAGATCAGCGCCATGATGACCGGGGAGCAGGTCGGAGTGGGGCACGACCCGCAGCGCGGGGCGGCCTATGTCGAGAACTGGGTGGCCGTCCTGGAAGAGGATCCTTACGAGATTCAGAGGGCGGCGCGGGACGCCGAGAAGATGACGGATTTCCTGATCGACCGGGCGATCACCCAGGAGCGGGCTCAGCCAACCAAGACCCGGGCGGAGCTGACCCAGGAGTACTCGCACGAACGCGGGCCGCAGATCGGACACACCCCGAAGCGGTCCGCCCCGGATCGCGCCCAAGGACAGGAGCGCGATGTTGGCCCTAGCCGGTAAGCGGAGATAGCGGATGTTTGATCCGAGAGACCTTGCAGACGATCCCCGGACCCGGGCCCAGGCGAAGCCGGTTCCCACCCTGGACCGGAGCCGGGAAAGAGCAGCTCGGCGGCGGAGCGGATACCGCGCCGAGTACGATCCTCGGGAAGGCCGGACGGACATCAAGACCCGGATGGACCGGGCCGTGGCGGAGATCGGCATTTACCGGAGCGTGGCCTACAAGGACATGAGCGAGGCTCACTTCGATTCACACCCCTACGCGACACGGCGCGCCGTGGATCGGATGATCCAGAGCGGTGACGTGCGGGAACAGACCGTTAAGGGACCAGGAGGCACCTACAAGGTGTTGACGCTGAGCAGGCAGGGAGTGGAGCGGGCCGAGTGTGCCGCCCGGAGCCAGGGCCTTGATCGTGGGCAGAAGGCGTGGAGCGGCATCGTCAAGCCGGCCGAGCTGGAACACGATACGGCCGTCTTCCGGGCGGCCCGGATCGAGCAGGCGAAGCTGATCGAGCGGGGCGCCGTCTTGAAGCGCGTCCGGATTGACGCCGAACTGAAGGGCGAGGTTGCCAGGGCGTCGGAGACGGCCAGAGCGAGGGGAGGAAAGGAAGCGGCGGACCGGGTACGGCAACAGAAGGCGCGGGAGCTTGGATTGCCAATCAAAGAGGGACGGGTGGAGATCCCCGACGCCCAGCTTGAATATGAGATCGACGGGCGGAGCGGGCGCGTGAATGTCGAGGTTGCCACCGGGCACTACAGCGCCAAGAGTATCGCCGGGAAAGCGGCGGCGGGTTTCGCCGTGCATGCAAGCACGAGCCGCGCTTCGCGGCGGATCGCCCGGGCCCTTGGCTGGGGCGATAACGGTCATCGGCCGGGCGGCGGCGGAAGCCGCGACGAGCCGAGCATCGAAATCTAAGGAGGCTTATGCACCCCTGGAAGATCAGCGTGGGATTAACGGCCATCATCATGGCTTTGGCCCTGATGCTCGCCGGCGAGAGATTCGCCTGGACCGGGGCGTACCTTTGGATCATCGCCGATCACTGGATGCCGGTCGCCTGGACCGCAGGGTTGGCCATCGCGGCTCTGATGTTCGCGCTCTATTGTGGGGCGCGCCTGATGGGCCTGGCCGACATGGGCCGGAAGGTGGACCTGATGGAACGATCCATTCGGCGGGGCGAGGGCGGGCAGAGCGAACTGGCCGGGAAGATGGAGCAGGAGGAACGAGGCGAGTATCCGGGGAGTTGACCCGGGATTATTCACACCACAAAGGAGATGGAAATGAGTTTACAAAGACACGGCGCCGTCGAGCGCGGCATCCTCATGGCCGGGCTGATCCTGGTGTCATCGGCGGACCTGTTGGCCCAGGGAACAAGCCCCTGGCTGCAAGCCATCGACGTGCTTGAGCAAGCGTTTACCGGACCGATTGCGCGCGGGCTTAGTCTGATTGCCATTGTCATCGGCGGGTTGATGTTCGCCTTTGGCGAGGGCGGGAGCAAGAAGGCCCTGGCCGGAATCGTCTTCGGGCTTGGCATGGCGATGGGGGCGGCCAACTTCCTCGCATGGCTGTTCTGATGGGGGGAAAATGACCGGCCAACGAACTCAAGCGGGCGAGGACCTGACACTCGCCGAGGCACGGAAGGTGCACGAGATACAACTGGCTACCCAAGAGCAGATCGGGGGAGCCATCAAAATGGTGTGGGATCTGGTGGCAGATTGCCAGCGGCTTCAAACGGAGATCGAGCGGCTGATCGAATTACGCCGCTGGTCCGCGCCGCCGGGAATATCCGGGCTGGTGGCCATCGCCGCCGCGCTCCTGGGAGGGATCGCGGGGGGAATCGCGGTGGGAATATGGGCGCGGATCTTCTGATGGAACAAGCGCGGCTATGGCGCGGATACCCGGCACTCAGCCGGCCTCTCACGATCATGGGCGTGGAGCGGCGCTGGTTTCTACTATCAGCCACGTTGGGGCTTGCCATGTGGAACGCCATTAACTCCATCGTCACCGGAGGATTGATTTTCGGGGTGCTCTACGGCGCCGGCTTCTGGGCCTGGAAGCAAGATCCCAACATGCTTGAGATCCTGCGGGCGTCGGCCAAGTTCCGCGCCCGCTACGATCCGGGTAAATGGGCCTCAGCGCCCTGGACGCTCCTGATCCGGAGGTAGCCATGAATGTGGATACCGAACTCAAAGACTACGAAGCCGCGGGATCACTGGCCGAGGAACTGCCTTATTGGGGCTGGCTCAAAGACGATCGGACCTGTCTCACGCGGGCCGGTGAACTGATGAGCATGGCCCGCGTTTCGCCGTGCGTCCTTGACGGCCAGACCCCCGGACAACTGGACCGGGTGATCGACCGTTGGCAACGGATGTTGAGCGGCCTGGATGCCCGGACCCGGTTTTACTTCTACCTGCTGCGAAGGCCGATCCACTTTCCGGAAGTCCCGGATCCGGGCAAGGTCCGGGCCCGTGTAGTGGAACTCGGCCAGCGCAAGCGCCGGGCTTTCCTCACAAAGCGGGTGCAGGACGTGAGTGTATATGTGTCCTGGACTCATGACCCTGGACTATCCACAGTCACGGCACAGCGGCAAGGTGGGCCCTGGTGGATCGCCTATGCCAAGAACTGGATGGCGCGCCGGGCAAACGCCCATGAATCCGTTTACCTCCATTCCTCTATCGAGGCTGCTGCTGCGGGCTTCCGGCAGACAGTCGATGCCAGCCGGGCGCTGGTCGATGACCTCACTTCCATCAAGCTGCTGCGGGCAAAAGAGGCCAGTTCGGTTTTAAGCGAGTTGACGAACCGGCCCGGCACGCCGTGGGACGGGGCCACCGGAAGCGGCATGAATTGGCGGCTGGCCGTCTCCGAACTGGAAGCCGAGCGGCGCTGTCTTCGCCTCGATGGGGAGCCGGTCGTTCTTTACTCGCTACTCTCACCCCCAGGCGCGGGGAAGGCGAATCTACTGTCGGACCTGTACCGCCTCGATGCCACCCTGACGGCGGCGCTCGAATGGCGTCCATGGCGCCTTGATGCCGCACGGCGCAAGATCCGGGGAGCGCAGCGCCATTACTTCTCGAAACGGTATTCGATGGCGGCGCACGTTCAGGAGACGGAAGGGAGCGCGGCGGCGATGGTGGACTCGGCTGCCGCGGCTGAGTCCGACCGTTTGGGCGACGCCCTGGTCGAACTGGAAACGGATGGCGTGGCCTATGGCGATCTGGCCTTGACCGTGGCCATCCACGGCCCTCTTGAAACCACCGAGAGTCTGGACGGAGACATTCGCCGGATTTTCGCGGCTCACGACGCGAAAGTGATCCGGGAGGGATACGGACAGCTGCCGGCCTGGTTCTCGAGGATGCCAGGACAACCCCGGAGGCGGCAGGTCCGCTCCGTGTTTGTTTCCGCTGGCGTGGCTGCTTGCATGGCTCCGGTCTTCGGGCCACCGGTCGGGACACCCCAGAGCGCTCACTTGAGGAAGGAGGCCCTGGCCATCCTTGAGACCCAATGGCGGACGCCCTACCACTACGATCTATTTCAGGGCGACGTGGGCCATACGTTGGTGCTGGGCGCCACCGGAGCGGGCAAGAGCTTTTCGCTCAACTTCCTATTGGTCCAGGCCCTGCAATACGATCCCCGCGTTTTGATCCTCGATCTTGGAGGATCGTACCGCTGGCTGACGCAGTTTTTAGGCGGCGGATACATGGAGCTATCCCCCGGAGCGGCCGATGGCGAGGGTTTTCGGTTGCGGCCCTTCTCTTTGCCCAAGGGGGAGCGGACCTACCAATTCTTGACCGGCTGGATCTCGCGCCTCTTGCGGATCGGCGGATGGAGTTTGAGCGGTGCCGATCCGAGCGAGATCCGCGCCCGCGTGGAAGACCTTTACGCCTTTCCGCCGGAGCGCCGGGCACTCGGGGTCTTGGCCAGTTCCCTACCCTCCAAGATGTGGCCCGCCCTCGGGGCGCTGGCATGGAGAGGGGGCCTGGGGGAGGTACTTCGATAACCCGGCCGATGGCGACGATCTTCAATTCCAGGACTGGCAGGTGATCGACCTCGCCGGCGCGGCGGAGCACGGCGACCTGTGCGAGGCGGCGCTCTTCTACCTGCTGGAACGCTTGCGGCTGGCCCTGGAAAATCCGGATGAGACGGCCCGGGTCAAGCTCATGGTGGTGGATGAAGCATGGAGATACCTTCAAGACCCATCGGTATTGGCGTATCTCGCTGAGGCGGCGAAGACATGGCGCAAGAAGAACGCGGCGCTGATTGTTGCCACTCAAAGCGCCGTCGATGTGACCGGAACGGCGGGCGCGGAAGCGTTGCTTGAATCCATGCCGACCAAGCTGTTTCTTGCCAACCCGGACCTGCCGGACAAGGCCGGTGAGATCTTCCGGCTCAATCCTTCCGAACTCAACACCATTCGCAGTTTGATTCCCAAGCGCGAGCTGTACTTGCGCCGCACCGATGCGGCGGGCATCTTGCGCCTGGAAGTGGACCGGGCCAGCTATTGGCTCTATACCTCATCCGCCGTGGACGCCGCGAAGCGGGCGCGGGCGGTCGAGGAACACGGCCTGGAACAGGCCATTGAATACCTATCAAGGAGGTAGGCATGCTCAAAATCTTTCTTGCAGTAGTGATGTTGTTGACCGGGGCGATTCCGGCGCTCGGCCAAAACGCGGGCGCGGTGCTTCGCATCATCGAGGCCGAGGATCAGATCGTGCGGATCCAGGCCAAGACACGGCACACCACCGTCATCGTCCTTCCGGCGAATGAGAATGTCCTCGATTTCATTGTCGGAGATTCCGAGTACTGGCACCTGACGGGCGCGGCGAACCTGGCTTTTCTGAAACCGATTGCCGAGAACGTGACCACGAACGTCGCCCTGGTCTGTGAATCCGGGCGGATCTACTCATTTCTTGTGACCGAAGAAAGCGAGGGCGATCCTCATTTGATCGTCCGGGTGGAGGTCCCAGCTGTCGAAGATCCTCGTATCTCACCGGAAGATCATCAACCGGCGTTTGTCTCGCGCCGCGAAGTAGCGGCCTATCAGGAGATGGCGGAGACTGCCATGCAGACCGTCCAAGCGGTGCAAGACGAGGCCGATACCCGCGTGGCCGAAGCCGAGGCACAGATTGGCATAGAGAGCGAGGCGTTCCGGTCGGACTATCCCACTCGCTTACAGTTCCCTTACCGGTTGGAAGACAAGGCCGCGAAGTGGCCTTTCCTGGTCGAAGGCATCTGGCATGACGGCCAGTTTACTTATCTTCGCTCGAACGCCCAGGAGACGCCTGCGCTGTGGGAGGAAAAGGACGGGCAACCGGCGATGGTGGCCTACGATCTTCAAGAGGATGGCCTGTTCATCATCCGCCATATAGTCGGTGACGGCTGGTTGCAGATTGGCAAGCAGAAGGCCAAATGGCGCTTCACCGAACCGGAGATCGGGCCATGAGCGGATGGAGACGGCTCTATCCCAAGCCAGCCGGATCGTTGCCCGGCGGGATCGTCACGCAATGGGGCGTGGCGCTCATTACCGTTTTACTGCTGGTCTTTACCGGTATGTGGCTAGCCAGTGGAGGCGGGGAAACCGCGCTCGAAACGGCTGTGGAGGACGTGGCCGCACCGGCCCGGGATTTCGCCGGGAGCATGGCGGCGCAGGTTGAAGCGGAGGCCATGCGGGCCGAGACGCGGCGAAGCGCGGCAGAGCGGGCGCTACAGGCCCAACAACGCCAGGAGGCGCTTGAGGCCGGGAGCGCGATCGGGCCGGGCCAGGTGACCGTGGATGAGGCCCGTCTACTGGCCGGGGCCAGTCCCGACACCGGAGAAGCCTACACCGAGGAAGAATGGGAACTCCGGGAGCGGTTGCGCCTTGAAGCCCTGGAACGTCGCGCCCGTTCGCTTCGCAGCTCACCAGTGGCGCAGACCTACCGCCAACTGGATCGAGGAGCCGCTAACGGCGGAGTGGAGGACGCCCAGGGGAACGCCGCCGCCGCGATCCGCGCCGAGGGCGCTGAGGCTATCGCCCAGGCACTCGGAACCTTTGAGGGAGTTACCGATAACCTTGAAGATGACATTGCCGCCGAAGCCGAGGCGGATCGAGCTTTCCTGGCCGCGTTGACCGGAGGCGCGGGAGGTGTTCAGGAGAGCGGCGCGGGTGAAGAGTCGGGAGCGCCGGGCGGGCTGTTGATGCCGCCCGCGCCGGGCCGGGATTACAACAATCCGGCGCAGGTGGAAACGCCAAACGATCCGCCCGGCTGGGAGCGGATCTATGAAGGCTCCTTTCTTGAAGGAGTGTTGGTCACTCAGTTATCCGGTGACTTCCCTGCCCCGGTGCTGGCCCAGGTGTCGGTGCCGTTTTACAGTGCCGACCGGCGACGGATTCTCATCCCCCGCGGATCGCGGGCCATCGGAACAGCGGCGGCAGTCACCGGGCAAGATCAGGAGCGGCTGGCCGTCGGTTTCCATCGTTTGATCCTGCCCGATGGCCGCTGGATCTCGTTACCGTTTCACGGCCTGAATCAGGTTGGAGAGGGGGCCTTGAAGGATCGCGTCAACCGCCATTACTTCTCGATGTTCGCGGCGGTTGGAGCGGTCGGGGTGATTAGCGGGCTGACCTTGCAAAACTCCAACCCTTACGGCGGCGGCGCTCAGGCGTTTCGCGCCGGTGCCGGGCAAGGACTCGGCCAAGGTGCGACTCAAATCTTACAGCGTTTCTTGAATCGTTTACCCACCATCACCATCCGGGCGGGCCATCGGCTTCGAATCTGGTTCACTTCCGATGTCCTGGTCCCCCCGTCCTTAGAAGGAGAACCCAAATGAAAACTCGAATCTCTACCATCCTGCTTGCCACGGCGTTGATCGCGGGGCTGACGGTGACGCCCGCACACGCGATCTTTGGGGCCATCACCGGCGCTCTTCAGCGGGCGCAGATGATTATCAACCAGGGTATCCAGATCTATGAAGCGCAGATCGCCAAGCTGACGATGGACGGCCAATTAACCGAATTGACTTCACAATTCGACCACCTGAAAGAACAGGCGATGGGGTCGGTCGGGAAGATCACCCAGCCTTTCACCGATCTATCCTCCGCGCCCGCCAAGCTCATCGGGAACGGCATTTCCTGGAAGAACGAGTTTACCGGCGTGGCCGAAGAGTTCGCCGGGGCAATCGAGCAGCTAGGGGAAACGGGAACGAGCTTCACCGATTCGTGGCGAGGGCGAATCCAGGGAAGCCATACCGTCTCAGAAACCGACGTGCTGAATCTCTATACGAACTCAGCACCCGGACGATCGGGGCGCGGGCTTCGAGGGGGTTTCTCGCGGCGCGGGAAGCCGGGCGACATGCAGCCTCGTTTTAAATAATGCCACGTCTGACGCGGCAGGCAACCTCATGGTTGCGGCCAGGGAAGCCGCCGAGTCCTACACAGGGCTTCGCAACAACACCAACACGTCAGCAACACAGCGCTGGCCCAGGCCCAGGTTTCGGGGCTCCTCACCCAGGGGAACCTGACAGCGGCCATGGCGCAACTGATGGCGTTTCAGGCGGCGAAGGAAGCGGCGGAAGGCTACGAACAGGAGATCGCCCGGCGCGAGGCGCTGGCCCGCTTCCTGCAGGCCGAGCAGGAGGCCCGCTTAGAATTCGATGCGCAGCAAGCCGGGATCGAGGCGAAGCGCGGGAGTATGCAAGAGGGCCTGCTTTTTACCCTCCCCGCGCTCTACGGCGGCGGGAATAATCAGTAGGCGCCATGCAAATCCAAATTGATCCCGGCATCCCGGCCATGTCCCAAGCGAAGACCTGCGCGACTTCAAGACGTTTTTGGATACCGCCCTGGAAAGCCTGACGGCGGCGGCAGGCGGAGACATTATCGCGCTCGGCAATGCAATGTTCGGCGGGTTGGCCCTGATCGTCATAGTCCTGGCCGGAGTTAGGGTTGCCTTTAGCGGCAACCTCCATCCTTGGGATGTGGTGAAGCTCGTCATCGGATTGTGGATTCCTTGGGTGATGTTGCAGTTTTACACCGCAAACATTCCGGGCATGGGAGCCACCTTTCCGGGAATGATCGCGGGCGGCGGTAACTGGCTTCACGAGTTGCTGATCGGAGACACCGTGGGGTCCATGCAGATCGAGCTCGGCAATATGGTCCGGGCCATTGCCGCGAACATCCAAGCCCAGGCTCAGGAAGGCAATCTCATGGGCGTGTTGACCGGAGGGGTCCACGCCCTGATTACCGCCATGGCCGGAACCGTGATTCTCGCCCTCATCATCCTCATGTTGATTGTCCTGGCGTCGGTCACCTATGCCCAGGTGATCTGGGCGCAGATCGCCATGGCGATCCTGATTATTTTGGGTCCGGTGTTCATTCCCTTCTTGGCCTTCGAGCCTCTGTCCTTTCTCTTTTGGGGCTGGTTTAAAGGGATGATCACTTACTCCTTTATGCCGTGATCGCGGGCGCTGTCTTGCGGGTGTTTTCCGCCGTAGGCATTGCCTACATCACGACGATTGGCGGCGCGGGACCTGAACGTGGAGTCCATGACGGAAGTGGGACTGTGGACGCTGGCCGTGATCCCGTTGTTTATCTCCGGAATGTTGTCATCGCTCAAGTGCGGGGAACTCGCTTCGATGCTCGTCACCAGCGGCAGTTCGGCAAGTAGTGGACTCCTTTCGATGGCAACGACCGGGGCCATGGCGGCCGCCAGTGGAGGCCGGGCGGCAAAAGCCGCATCAGGAGGGATCAAGTAGTGGGGAAAGACAACGCTATCGTGAAGGACGCGGGCGCGGAGTACACCGAGATATGGGGAGAGGCGATCCACACCAACCGGCATCTTCGGATGATGACCGCCGGCCTCGGCGTGGCGATCCTGTTGCTCATCATCGTGGTGATCCGGCTGGCCACGGTCGATCCTCCCAGGCCGATGGTCATCCGGGTGGATGAAGTGGGCCGGGCGAGGCCATTGCCTACGAGGCGATGGAGGCCCAGGCGGATCCGCTCGACCCCACCACCAAATACTTTCTTAACCGCTTCATTTACGACTTCTATTCGCGGCGCCGGGCGACTGTTGAAACCAACTGGTCGCGGAGCTTGCGGTTTTTGAGCACCGAGCTTGCCAACGCATCCTTCCGGACACAGAGCCAGAACGTCGCCTTGCTTGCGGCGGGCGCGGCGACGGATGAACTCCAAGTGGAGCGGGTCGTCCTTCGGATTCAGCCGTCGCCCCAGGAGCCGCACAGCGCCACGGCTGATTTCGACCTGGTGCGGTTAGTGGGAGCCAGCGAAGCAGGCCGGGAGCATTGGAGCGTATCGATGCAGTTTTTGTTTCTCGATGAGATCCCCCCGGAGCTCATTGTCTTCAATCCCATGGGAATCGTCATCACCTACCTGCAATCCGACCGGGCGGTCGTCACCGGGGAGCCATGATCGAGCATTTGCGAGGCCGGGAAAAGGCCCTGGAATCTCTTGGCTGGACGGGCCGCGAGGCGGAATGGATCGCCCTGGTCTGTCTCCACAGCGGGGTCTTTATCCGGTCTCAATTCTGTCATTACTTCGATACGGATCGAAAACAAGCGTTGCGGATCGTGAAGGCTTTGGTGGATCGCGGCGCGGCGCGGGAAAGTGAGCAATGTGATGTTTAACGGCGGTGGCCGGACCTGCCGAATATCGAGCAAGGGCATCTACCGGGCGCTGGGCGCTGAGAATATTCGTCACCGGCGCAGATCGACACGGCAGGTGATGATGCGGCGGCTTATGTCGCTTGATTTCGTCCTCGAACATCCGGGGTTGAACTGGCTTCCGACCGAACCGGAGAAGGTCGAGTTTTTCAAAGAAATGGGTATCCCGTCCCGGCTCATTCCCCGGCGCATTTACTACGGAGCCGTGGGCGCTCAGAAACGCTATTTTGCGCTCAAACTCCCGGTGGCCGGTGGCGCTCGAACCGTCACCTTTGCATATG
>CBDCMH010000004.1:0-190916 GCA_965218935.1 Acidobacteriota bacterium | reverse complement strand
CAGCTTCTTTGATGTGGTGCCAGTGGAATTGCGGTGAATGTGTCCATAAGCGTGGTCAGCTCTCTTGATGAGAAGCCCCCAGGATCTTTCCGCAGTCTTTTCTTGATGAGCCTTTGGTAATGTCCCACTTGACACAACGAAAAAGGGGGTGTAGTGTGTTTGAATGCGGATTATCAGTTGGATTGCACCTATTCCATTTCTCATCTGGAAATACATTAAGCCCTTGTTTGAGCGGGGGCGTAACGCCGTTAGAATTGGAGGGGACATGGAATTTATTCTAACAGTTTGGAATTTTTTCTGGACACATGATGAGGCTATCTTTCCATTGATTGGTGTTATCTGGATTTTTGTCATTGGATTAATTCACTTCAGGAGTCGTTTGTTCACGGTCAAAAAACCCGCTAGTTCTCCGCCAACACCAGCACCCGCTGAACCAGTGTCCGACCCAGAGTCACCATTAGCCCCTGTAGAGTTGAAACCAGTCCTCAATTCTACACTGAGTCTCTGGCCCACCATAAAGCTGGAATCTCCCATCGAGCTATCCCTAAAAGAACTCATGGGCAAGTTTGAGAGTTTAACCACTGTGGAGGCCAAGCCAATAGCAAAGGGATACCTTGGCAAAGCCATGTTAGTGGTGGCGGAAGTTGCCGATGTCACACCCCGAGGGGAGGATACCTCGGTCTTCCTGTCCCTAGAGGACAGTGAGGGACGGATGAGTATCGTCACTACGTCCTTTGGCCCTGATTGGAAAGACAGGGTGAGGCGTCTCCACCGTGGGGACTCAATCAAAGTCTATGGCATTATTTCCGACCTTCCTAAGTTGTCTTTGGAGCACTGTAAACTCATGACTGAAAAACTGGTCCCTGACTATGAGTAGCCGATGAGCAATCCCAAAAATGACCAACGTCGGAGAGATATTAAGGACTCCATTCGAATTCAAGAAGGATGTAACATGAGCAAATGGAATTATGGAATCAGGTGTGGACGTGGCTCGGATATGAGATTGCTAATTTCGGGTTGCGGTGGGGGGTGGTCGTGTTAGGATTCAGCGGATTTTTTGGGTGGCGATATAGAGAAATGAAGAGACAAGTCGCTGAACTGAAGGAGAAACTGGATAAGAAACAACCGCAGGTCACTGACGTTCAGGTATTGGACAAGGATGGCAATATCATTGAACTTGCCTATTGGGAAATGGATGATGGTGCTCGATCCGTTAAGGCATACATCAATCCCAAGACGGGTTCACCGGAGCACGTGACTGGATACCCGAGTCCACCACCAGACCGGAAGGGGGGAGAATGACCAAGAAAGGTAGATGGCCGTTTGATTCGGGAGGCTTGGATGCTCTATCATAGAGCCTCCCTTGGCGAGGCCGCTAGGTGGTTCAACACCCAGCGACCTCTATGCCAACCGTCCTGTGTCAGAGGATCGGTTGACCTAGGAGTATTCTACTCCAAATGGCCTCCTTTCCACTGGCACAGGACACCTGATGTTGTTGTGTCTCAAACGAAAGGAAACAACCCATGAAGAAAATCGTGTGCATCCCAGCGGTAATGGTGGTCTTATTTTGTGTAGCTATGGCCCAGGAAATGCCTTCCGGGACAAGGCTTGCTCAGGCGGTTGTCTACGATTACACGAAACTCTACGAGGATATTTCACCCAGTGTTTTTAAGATCGAAGTGGACCCGGGACATGGGTCGGGATTCCTGGTGGACTCTCGCGGACTGATTGCCACAAATCATCATGTTGTCGGCAACACTCGTTTTCTCGCGGTCAAGCTTTCTGATTCAATAACGATTCCAGCCGAGATACTGATTTTGAGTGCGCGGTACGATGTGGCTGTCATCAAGGTTCATGAAAGCTATACCCAAGAGTTGAAGCCCTTGACCTTGATCTCAGAAAACAATGAGCAATCTGTTGAGCCCGGTCTCCCAGTAGTTGCTTCTGGTTCTCCTTTGAGTTTTTCCTTTTTGGCAACGCAGGGCATCGTCTCCAAGGTTGAGGAAAACTCCTTGATCGGGGACTTCCTGATCGAACCTGGAAATTCTGGAGGTCCGTTGGTCAATCTTGAAGGGGAAGCTATCGGGATCAATACGTTCGGAGTTGGGGACATTTCCGGTGCTGTCAGGATTGGGATCTTAAGAAAGCTTCTCTCTGGCATTGAATCGAACGAGATTGAATCTCTGGAGGTTGATGGGGAACCGATCCGTCAATTGCCAGCGGGACGATATCCCACGGAGATTCTCAAGGCGAAAATCATGGAGGAGGAAGAATTCGAGGAGAAGCATTACACCTATGGAGCCAAAGACTTCACGGTCAGTGTTGTCACCCCTGTGATCATAGGACAGATGGTGGCAAAGGCCCCGCTGATGCAGGCTGAGAACCGATACAAGAGGCGCGGACGGAAAATCCATGACAAGTCTTATCAAGCTAGGGACGAAATCTTCTATGAGTGGTTCCGGGATGCCGAAAGATTATTGGATATGGGAGTCACCGTGATTGTGAGTCCAAAGGTAGACATGACTGGAGGGAGCATGTGGCTTCAAGTCTTGGGGGGTGGGATTGGAGGTGGTTTAGGGGTTGGGAGTTTTGCGGGACTCATGCCACAGAATTACGAGTTCAAAGGGGAGTTTTATGATTTCCGAATCTTAAGGGATGGCGGAGAGATCAAGCCAGTGCGACCTGGACGTAGATTGGTGAAGGGAGGCTTTGCGGCCAGTTTAATATCGTTTATGGACGAAGCCTATGAGGGAAGGTACGTCTACGACCCAAACGATTTCATGATTGGGATGTCGTTTGACTTTATCGTCTATGACGCTGAGAAGCCTCAGCAGCCCGAGCATAAGAAAACCTTCAAAGCGGATTCGAGACTGATACGGAAAATCAGGTCTGACTTTCGAGAAGTTCTTTTGGAATGGCCCCCTTCTCTTGTACTATCGGATGGGAAGGAAGTAGAATAACACCCATCCTGTAGGCAAAAGGCGCATTTGAACTTAATTCCAAACTTTACCAGTGGTTAAAATGGGAGTTGATTCGAAAAGGCCAACCCGTCTATCCAGTAAGGTGGTCATCACGAAAGCTAGATGGATGCTGGAAAATGGGTCTATGCATCTGACGGCTCACTTTCACCAGGAACTGAAAAACGCCAATGCCAGTCTTATAGATGTAGAGACTCTGCTTTTGGGAAACTGCACAGTCAAAGCCGAATACCGGGTCCAAGGCGAATATCAGGGCTGGAAGTATAAGAGTTTGGGTTGTGACGAAGAGGGACAGATTCTAACAGTCGTAGTTTCTCTCGATGTTAAGTGTTCCACCATGGTGATGATCACAGCATTCTAAGGAGTACGTGTATGCGCTGCAACAAATGTCGGAAGGGCACTCTCAAGCATCAGAGTGGGTTATATCACTACAAAGAGTGTGGCTTACCAAACCTGTACCTTAAAAACGTCACATGGCACAAGTGTTCAAAATGTAAGGAAACAGAGGTAATAATTCCACGTGTAAGCCAGCTGCACAGATGTATTGCATGGAGGTTGGTTACTGATTCCTCAATGTTGTCCGGTAGCGAGATAAAATATTTGAGGAAAATGCTTCGTTCTAATCAAGGAGAATTCGCTAAGGTGCTGGGTGTGACACAAGTTACCTTGTCTCGATGGGAACACGGAAGAAAACACAGCAAAACCAGCGATTTGTTGGTGAGGCTAGCTTACATTGGCTGTAAAGACGACGAATACACGCACAAGGTGCATGAGAAACTATGGGACATACTCAAAGGAATCGGCATTGAGACTGAAGTATCAGTTAAGAGGCTAACAATAGATCCATCCGAGTGTACGCCAGAAAAAGAGATCGCGGCTACGCTGGCAGTCTGTGTGGCAGCACAACATCATCAGCAACAAGTATCCAATCCCGCACGATGATCAAAAAACCTCTTTGGTTTCGGTTTTAGACACCTAAAGAGGTCTACGCCACTAGTTTCTTATAGGTGAGGGTTCCAGTATTAACGATTCGCTTCATGGTGTCATGGAAGATTTGAGGATTTTTCCGGTTGTTGAAACGCCATTCCAGCTCTTCGAGGTATCGGTCCAGATGCTTGACGCTGATCTTGTGGAACGACCCGACGATGGACCGCTTGAACAGGCTCCACACTCCCTCAATGGAGTTGGTATGAACATCACCGACAACCCATTCCTTGGTAGAGTGCTGTACAGTCTCATGACGGGTGTCCGTGTCCCCGATCCCGACATAGGACTTCAGTTCATCGGTGTAAATGGCCTCAGCCTCATCCTTGATGGTTCTATGAATGAAATCGTGCAGGGTGTTACGCCGGATATTGGGGATGCGCTCGACTCTGATTTGTCCGCTGTTCCGCTGGATGGCTCCGGCGACCCAGGTTTTGCCTTCCTTGCTTCCCGACCCGACATTGCGCTTCCTTCCACCAACCAGGGTTTCGTCCACTTCGACGATTCCAAAGAGAGTGGGTCCCTCGAAGGGGTCATTCCCCATGGCTTCTCGGATACGGTGGCAGAGATACCAAGCGGTGTTTTTAGACCCGATCCCCAGGGTGCGTTGAAGCTGGCGGGAGGAGACTCCTTTCTTGGCTACGCACATGAGGTAGATGGCTGCAAACCACTTTCTGAGAGGCAGGTGGGAATCGTGCATGATGGTTCCAGAGGTCACGCTGAAGTGGTATCCGCACCCTTGGCAATCCCATTGGCTTCGGTCCTTAATCCGGGTGACATCCATATCCCCACATCGAGGGCAGGCGATCCCGTTAGGCCAGCGCAGAGTTTCCAGGTAGCCTCGGCAGGAATCCTCGGAATTGAAACGGTCCAGAAGGGAGATAAGATTCATGGTTCAGACTCCTAAAAAGAGAAGGAAGTTACCGAAGGACATCGAATCCAGGCCGGACTCCGAAGTCATAGAACTAATCTTCGGGAAGCGGATCAAAAAGGAACTCGACAAGGCTGCTAAAGAGATTGATAAGAAAGGTGTTCCCAACTTCATGGGAACATAATACACTATGATTCAAGTTGTGTCAAGTGGGACATTACCAAACTTTTGGTGTTGTGGTGAGTCAACTCTTCAAGTAGCTGATAGCCCGTCAAGGCATTGCGGTAAGGACGATCGTGGATACAGGCTTCGAAGACATCCATGATGCCCAGGATCTTCGCCTCCTCGCGAATCTCTTTCCCTGCCAAACCCAGAGGAAATCCGCTTCCATCTTCTCGTTCGTACACTTGCCCCACGGTTTCGAAAAGCCAATCGTACTGTGGGTAGAATCCCTGTAGAATCTTGGCTCCGTATACAGGCCGTTGTCTGACCTCTGCACTCACCGGTTTTCTTTCATAAAGCAATTGTTTGGGGAGCGACACGACTCCCATCTCATGTAAGAGCGCAGTCAGTCCCACCCTGACTTGATTCTCCAGATTGTAGTTCAGGGTCTGAGCAAGACGGAGAGACAGGATGGCCACATTCACAGAGTGAGCACTCACGGCGAATTCCTGTCGTCGGTCGGTGGCCAACAAAAGGAGAGCAGACTGATCCATGATGGAATCGATGATGCGCTTGACCAGGTCCTTTCCTCGTTCAATGTCAGGAGCCGTTCCTTCCTGAGTGTGACGGATCGATTCCAAAACATAGGCGGTCCCGGCTTTGTATAGGCTGGCTGGCTCGGTTTCGATTTTATCTTCAAGTGGAGCCTGGGTGTCTTCGACCTGCTGGAGCTGAAATTCTTCCAGTTCTTGCCGGGATACTTTTTCAAGGATTGGAGCTTCAATAAGAACATTCCCGTGACGCAAACGCTGTGAGAGGATAAAGAGTAGATTGCGGGCCACGATGGGGTAAATATCGACGAGGGACCAGATCACCTTTTCGTCCAGCACCAGAACACTGCTGTCCTCGTGGGCAACAACAGTGGCCGAAGTCAGCTGGAGGTCCATGACCGACATTTCTCCGACGATCTCTCCAGGGCCCAGTAGGATGCTGGGGCCCAGCGTTAGTTTTCTCAGGTGAACCGATAGACGACCGGAAAGGAGCAGGTAGACCGAGTGATTCGGTTGCCCCGCCTTGATCAGCACATCGTCTTTTTTAAAATCCTGTATCGGGCACTCTTCCAGCAAACTCTGTATGGACTCCAGCTCGACGCCTCTGAGTAGAGACATGCCTTGCAGTTGATGGCTGTCCAGCAGATTCTTTATCCGATGTGTTTTTTCCTGATCCGGCTTCATGGCTTTGAATCGGGCGTCTGAGACTTCAGAAGTTTTACGGCTGCCTGGGCTTCCGAGTGGGTGGGGTCCATCATCAGTCCGGCTTCGTATTCACGGAGAGCGTCGGAAGTTCGGTGGGCAGCAACGTAAAGGGTTGCCAGCTGGAAGTGAGCGTGGCTGTCAAAAGGATCGAGGCTCAGGGCGCGCTGATAGTCTCTTTCCGCTACCTCCCAGTTTCCGCGGCTCAGGGAGACATCCCCCAGGCCGTGGTAGCCCGTGGCGTTCGGGTCGCTGGCCACGGACTTGGTGAACTGCTCTTGGGCCTTGGCCACCTCTCCTCTTTGGAGGTAAAGCTCCCCCAGACGATTCCAACCCTGGATGTTCAACGGGGAAAGGGTCACTGTGGCACGCAGATGTCTCTCAGCAGACTCCGTCATCCCCATTTCTAGATACGTTTCGGCCAGATGCAAGTGGGCATCGGTGAATTTGGAATCGATGGAAAGCGCACGTTTGAAATACTCGACGGCCTCGGGAAAGCGCATTTCCTGCTTATAGATAACACCCAGGTTGCTGAGGGCGATGTCGTTTTTGGGCTTGATCGCCAATGCCGCTCGCCATTCCCTTTCGGCTCCTGCCCGATCCCCGCGAAGCCACAATGTATAGCCGAGATTATTGCGGATGTGCCAGGCATTGGGTTCTGACGCCAGAGTGGAGGTGTAAAGGGTGAGATCATTGTTCCAATCGCGGTTGCGCGTCACAATGCGTGCCACCCACAGCAGCGCCAGGACGGCGAGGGCGAGTGCCATGGCCCGACGCCAAGCCGTACCCCGCTCCTTTGCCCATATCCTCCCGCGCGTCCCTACCCAGGCCAGCATCCAGCAAAAGCCCACCGAGGGCAGATAGAGATACCGCTCCGTAAAAGCGTTGGCCGCCAGCCACTGCGCGTTTAAGACCGGGGCGAGTGTTGCCAGCAGCCAAAGGACTCCGAAGGAAACGCGCTTATCTCGCCTCCAAAACAGGGCGAACACGACGGCGCAGAGGATCAAGCTGCCCACACCAGCCAGAACTCGTGGGTCCAGGAAAGTGGTGCTTTTTTCGAACACGTAAAAGGCATTGAGATGGACGGGCCAAAGAAGTTTGCCCAGATATTGGCCGATAAGAGCAAAGCTCGAAAGAACCGTTTGGGTCCAGTTCAAATCGGGGCGCTGCAAAACGGGAGCGAGAGCCCCGAACATTTGAGTTCTAAACACAAGGTAAGCCACGGCCACCAACCAGAACATCCCGTAGCGCGACACTTTCTGCCGCCAGGTCGTCTCTTTGCGATCCTCACGGTAGAAGTGCTCGTAAAGCGTGGCCAGCATCGGGAGTGTGAGGGCCTGCTCTTTGGAAAGAAGCCCCAGCCCCAGGCAGAGAACCATACCCAGCTGTGCCCGCTGGGACTTTCCGCCGTCGGGCCGTGCCACTCGCAGATAACACCAGAAACCCAGCAAGTAGAACAGGGTCACCTGGAGGTCCGTGACGGCAGCGATCCAGGCCACCGACTCCGTATGAATGGGATGCAGGGCAAACAGGGCCGCCGCCAGCCAGGCCAGAGCGCGGTCCTCAAAGAGTTCAACGGAGACGAAAAAGAGAATGCATACTGTGGCCGCGTGCAAGAGAAGACTGGTCAGGTGAAATCCATAAGCGAGGGGTCCGAACCATTGGTAGCAAATCAGATAACCGAAAGTCATCATGGGGCGGTAATAGTTTGAACTCCCCATGTCCCCAATATACGACCAAACCGTTGTGCTGAAGATTTCCTTCAGGTGATCGAAGCTTCGAATGTAGGGGTTCTCCAAAATCTGCATGGTGTCGTCGTAGACGAACCCGTTCAGGAGGGTATTCAGGTAGGGTATTCAGGTAGGGTATGAGGGCCAGCAGGATGAGCGAGCCGACAAGGGCTTCAACCGATGTCGGTGAAGTGGCTGGTACCACTGTCGAGTCGTCGGTTGTATCGGAAGCTATTTCCGTGGAGAGAGATTTCATGGGTTCTTGGGGGGCGTTCCGGCGATTTGTTTTCCCTCTATCCGGAATTCCCTAGATTTCAGGCACGATCAGGTATTCTGGGTCGTTGCTCTCCATTGGGTGAGTGTGGAACCCGGGGGCAGGAAATTGTTTAAGTTTGCAGAAGCAGTCAGGCACAGAAACAGCTTCCAAAATATCCTTCTCAGCATCGATCCAAACCCTACCCATTATAACATTTGTACTTGGCAGCTAGCGGGTTCAGCTGGTGCTGGGGAAGCAGAAAGGACGGGATCGCTCCCCTCTGCCACTTTGACAAAGGTGGGTGTGAAGTGTTACCGAAAAGGAGGGAAGATAATGCTCTCGTCTCGGGCCTGATGGGACCGGAACTGTCGAGAGATAGGCGATAAATTATGGCTCTCATTCCACCTTTTTTTCTAGATTGCGTTGTCGCCGTAGGCTTTCCCGACGAGGATGAAGGTAAGAAATGGAGCGCGTCGGGATTCCTCTATGGGAAACTGGTGGAAGAAGGATCTGCTGAAGAGAAAACCTACGAGATTTTTCTGGTCACCAACAGGCATGTCTTTGAGGGTTTGGAGAGCGCGTTTGTTCGCTTTAATCCCAAGGCGGATGAACCCGCCCGTGATTATGAGCTAACCCTTGCCGAGGGGGGTCAGATGAAATGGCATGCCCATCCCAATCTTGAAGTCGACGTCGCTGTTATTCCCATCAACGCGCGATTCTTGAGGGAGCAGGATATCCAGTTTAGCTACTTTAGGAGTGACGAGCACCTGGCCGATCAGGCAACAGCATCAAGGCTTGGCTTTACGGAAGGGGACACGGTCTATGTGCTTGGCTTTCCGATGGGTCTCGTCGGAAAGGAACGGTCCTTCGTTATCGTGCGCTCAGGCTGCATTGCCAGGATCCGGGATGCCCTGGTGGGTTCCAGCAAGGAACTTTTGATTGACGCTCCTATTTTTCCCGGAAATAGTGGTGGGCCCGTGGTGACGAAACCGGAGATCGTGGCTATACAGGGCACTAATTCAGTAGACAGCGCCTATCTGATCGGTATGGTCACGTCTTATGTCCCCTATCGTGATGTTGCTGTCAGTGCCCAAACAGGCGCTCCTCGAATTGTTTTCGAAGAGAATTCCGGCTTGGCATCGGTCCTGCCCATGGATTTCGTGGTAGAAGCCATCCAGACCCGCTTGGGTAAGTAAGACAGTCAGAAACATCCCAAGCGGATTCGGCACCTGAGGTGCCGAATCCGAACGACAGCACGAGAGCACACCTGTGACGGTCATCACTGCGGTCTCTCTTGGAACTGTCTATAGTTTTCCTTCAACAACGAGCATTGAACATGAGCCAGATATGTCCCAAGTGCGGATTCGAGCAAGATTCAGGAACGGAGTGCGGTCGCTGTGGGATTCTCTTTGCTCGCTACTCATCGGGCTCCGAAAACCAACTGTTGGAGGAAGCGCTCGAGCCGGGTCCGCCCGCTCTGGGCACTTTTCGACGCTTCTATCGAATCTTTCGGTGGGTGGCTTTGGCCGGGTCCGTGATCGTCGTCATCCTGATCTTACGCCAGACGCCCCCACCTCAAGTGGATCGGGATCCCGATGCCGTCCTGCGTCTGCAATCCAAGATGCGGGAGCTGGCCCATTCGATGGGGGCGGGTCGATCCTCCACCCTTCGCTTGGCAGAAGCGGAAGTGAACTCCTGGCTAAGTGACAACCTGGCCCCTTCATCGCCGGCTTCAGGCTCCGCTCTCCAGGATCTCCGGGTGGATTTGGCGGGAGACCGGCTACAGCTCTATTTCGTCTTTAGCTTTTACGGTCAGAATCTTTCCTTGATTCTGGAGGGGCGTCCCCAGGTCGAGGCGGGCTTCCTCCTTCTCGAAGTGACGGCGGGTGAACTGGGTTCTCTGCCTATCCCCCAGATGGCCCTGGATCGAGCCGTTCAGCGTCTCTTCGAATCTCCCGAAAATCGGGAGAATTTCAGATTGACGCCTGAGATCGCGGACATCCAGGTGGAAAACAGCCAGCTGGCTATTTCCTTCTCACCATAGGATTTGACTCTGCTTCTTAAGCCGGAGGACCCCGACGGAGTGGAACGCAGTCAGGTCGGATAGGTTCGTTGCTGTAGTAGAGAATTTATGGATCATCCAGGCTGCCGGTAGCGGTATCGATGGAGGTGATGTTGGGAAGCCCTTGGGCGGCACAAGCACCCTTCTGTCCGGCGGTTCCGATGATGACATCAGCGGACTCGCCCAGAGCACGAAGGATTCCAAGCACTGGGAGGACGCCAACAGTGACCAGTCCTCCAACGATGTAGCCAAGGGGTATGGAATGGGCGCGGGCAAGATAGCCGAGGCCCACTTGACCCGCCACGCTTCCGCCACTCCCGATCATCGAGTTCAATGAGATGACGGTTGCCCGCTGCTGAGAGGGGACAACCTGGTGGAGGTAAGCCTGTTTCACGGGGCCCGTCACACCCATGCAGGTGGTGACCACAAGGAAAAGGGTCACAGCAAGCCAAAAGGACCCGGTAAGGCCGACCCCGATGGCTGCTCCCGTCTGGATGGCGGCAGCCCAAAGTAAAAGGGTGGTGCGTCGGCCGCAATAGAGGGCAAACCATTCCACCAGGGTATTGCCGGCGATAGTGGATAGGGCAATCAGCGCGGCAATCACTCCGGCCACCCATACGGCATCACGACCCAGCAGGTCGAGAAAGTAAGGTTGCCAGGCGTAGAAGCCCCAGGAGAGGAACCCCCATTGAAAGAAGGACACGATCATCAACAGCCGGACGGAGCGTCTCTGCCAACCGTAGGTCACGCTGGCCCGACCCACGCTTTGCATCTCGGCGCGTAGGGTGGAGAAGCGAAGGGCTCGATGGGTAAAGCCAAGGTCGTGCATGGTACGCCAGGCCAGGCCGAAGACAATGATCAGCAACAGGGCTCGGAGCAGGAAGGGAAGAGCGAGATCGAAGTGACCCAGCGTGCCTCCGCCCACCGTACCCACCAGCATGGCCGCTCCCGTCACCATTGAGCCGCGGGCAAAGACCCTGTCCAGCTGGCCCTCAAACCCTGCAGCTCTTAGTGCATCCACCAACCAGGCTTCCACCGCCCCCGAGTAGAAGGTATACCCCAGGCCCAGGAGCACCGAGACGGCACAAAAAGGGAACAAGCCACCCCCGATCGCAGAGACTCCCACGTAGCCCAGGGTGCCGGCAAACACGATGACGATACTCACCAGAAATGAGGTTCTTCGGCCAACCGTGTCGGCAACAATGCCGGTCGGGATTTCAAAGAGCGCCATACTGGCCGTGAAGGTGGCGTTGGCAATAAAGACTCCCAGGATGTCGAGTCCCGCCTCCAATAAAAACAGGGTGTTCACACCCCAGATCAAGGAAGCAGAAAGTGTATACAGCCCGGCGATGGCCCGATAACTGTGGATGACTTGCTGTGGAGTCAAGAATGCCCTGCCTTACTCAAGCGGCTTGAGATCACCCAACATGGTGGGAATCAACTCCGTCACCGTGGGGTGGATGTGCACAGCCCTCTGGATCACCGTGTAAGGGGCCTTGGCGTACATCACGTCCAGGACGGAATGAAATAATCTCATCGCCTCCGATACCCAAAATGGCCGCTCCCAGAATCTCCTTCGTCTCGGCATCCACAAGAATTTTCATAAACCCCTGAGTTTCGCTCTTCTCGACCGCTCGGCTGACCCGGGTCATGGGCCTGGTGGCCATCAGCGCCTTTGGTCCCGATCGCTTTACCTCGGCTTCCGTTTTCCCCACCCGCCCCAGTGGGGGATCGATGTACAGGGCGTAGGCCAGGATTCGATCGCTGACGCGGCGAGGGTCATCGTCCAGCAGATTAGCGGCGACGATTTCGTAGTCGTTGTAGGAGGTGTGGGTAAAAGCCCCCTTTCCATTACAATCGCCGAGAGCCCATACCCCAGGCACATTGGTGCGGAGTTGGTCGTCCACCACGATGTAACCCCGCTCATCCATCTCGATGCCGGCCTTCTCCAGACCCAGATCATCGGTGTTGGGGACGCGACCCACCGCCAGCAGCAGGTGAGAACCGGTCACTTCCCGCGCTCCCCTCTCACAATCGAGGTTGACCCGGACTTGATCCCCGTCTCTCTCTGCATCGATACACTCGGCCTCCAGCCGGATCTGGATCCCCTCCTTTTCCAGGATCTCCCGGACGGCTTCTGAGATGTCTTCATCTTCGTGCTGGATCAAGCGGGAACCTCTCTCGATGATCGTTACCTCACTGCCAAAGCGCCGATACATTTGACCAAATTCCAAACCGATGTAGCTTCCTCCGATGATGACCAGATGCTCGGGGAGAAAATCCACGGCCATCATGCTGGAGTTGGTGAGGTAGTCCCCCTCCTTGATGCCTGAGAAGGGAGGAACGAACGCCCGCCCCCCCACATTGATGAAGATCTTTTCCGCCTCGAGCACGGTTTCACCCACCCGAACCGAGTGCGAATCCTGGAAGTGCCCCTGCCCCTCGTACACGGTGCAGTTCTCTGTATTTTTCAGCCACTTTTCCACGCCCTGGTTGGACTTTGCCACCACGCCATCCTTGCGTTCCTTCACTCGCTTCATGTCCACAGCGATGGAGCCCTCCAGGGTGACGCCGAACTCCTCACCGCGGCGGACCAGATGGGCGACGCGAGCGCTGGAGACCAGAGTTTTGGTGGGGATGCAGCCGGTGTTCACACAGGTGCCACCGAAGAGCTTGCGTTCAATGATGGCCACCTTCATCCCCTCTCCGGCCAGCCTGGCTGCCAGCGCGGGTCCCGCCTGTCCCGTGCCGATGATGATTGCGTCGTACTTTGTTGCCATCGTCTCCCTCCCACAAATGGTTGAGTAAAACTAGCTGGCGCCTGCTTCTACTTCTTCCATGGCCACATCGATGAAAAGTGCCGCGGTCCAGGAGAAGTTGTCGGTTCCGTACCCGAAGCCTTCGTAAGGATCAAAATACTCGTGGAATCCGCAGCATTCGATCAGGGTGATCATGTCACGCTTCACGTCTTCAGCTTTTTCCTGAAATCCATAGCGGCGCAGTCCTTGCAACAACAGCCAATTGGTGTTGATCCAGACCGGCCCTCTCCAGTAATTGGAAGTGTCCAGGTGATCCCCTTCCAGGTTGTAGTTGGGGATGGAGAAGCAGCGATGATCGTCCATCTTGCAGAAGGCGTTTGACTCGATAAAATCGTACATCACCTGAGCTTGCTCAGTGGTTGGGGCCCCGCAAAGCAGGGGCATGAACCCCGCTGCCGTAAGTGTTCCAATGGGCTCGTTGGCATACAAATTAAAGACGTCAAACGCTCCATGGCGCTCATCCCAGAGCTTTTCTCGCAGGGCCCGGCTGGTCTGGTCATACCATTCCTGAATTTGACCCGTGTCCTGTCCCAAGGTCTTTCCAATTTCGACCAGATCCTCGTTGGACTTGCAGAGGATGCTGTTCAGTAGGGGATCCTGAATCAGAAAAAGGCACTCCTTGTAGATCGCCTCTTCGTTGTAGTTCAACCTTCTGAAAAGATCCACCAGGTAAACGTAACGATCGTAGTCAAAATCCGAGGGCCGCTGAGACTTGGGGATGCCCTTTTTCAAATCTTGTCGCTCGTAGGGTGGCAGCTTTCCCCTGTCGATCTCCATAGCCTTTAAGGGAGGGTCCCAGGTGGGCGCATTGTCTAAACCCGATTCCCAGGGATGACGGATATAAACCAGTCCCTCTCTCAGTGGATCTCGATCGCGGTAAAAATACTCGTGCAGGGCTACAACGCGTGGGTAGAGATCCTGCAACCACTCTCGAGCCGCCTTGCTATCGGTTGCGTGACGCAAAACCCGAAGGGCAGCCATGGCGTGCACCGGGGGCATGGTGATTCCCGAGGTAAGTGGGCCTCGTGGGTAGTGGGGGGAGCGCTCAGCTTGCCAGAAGTCCGGCTCGGGGAAATAACCGCCCAGGGCATCGGGGTTGAAAACGATCTGGAGCAGCATCCCGTTGGTCCATTGAGCGGCAAAAAGTGTGGACAGCTCCTGTTGGGCACGATCCTGATGGTAGCGCCCATATCCAATGGCGATAAATCCGGAATCCCAATTCCACTGATGAGGGTAAAGGTGGGGAGAGGGCTTGGTGGACTGCCCCAGCCAATTGCCATCCAGGATCGACTTGGCCTGCTCGATCAGCTGATCTAAGCTCTCAGGCATCCCTCAACTCTCTTTCCTGCTGCTGATCATAGCGTCATGTCCCCTCATCACCAAATGATGCGATGATCGCCCCTTGGATCAGTTGGTTTGGTGACACTTTCAGGTTCTGTTTCTTCCCTGGAATCTGCTACTCTTGCCCAGTGTCTTGTCCCAGGAATACCATGACGTTTGTGGCGAGCGCGACGGCGTCGAGTTCGCGAAGCAACGACGACCCGATGTCGTGTGCATCGCGGAGGAGCGACAAACGTCATGTTATTCCTGGGACGAGACACTAGCCCGGACTATGCATAATCCGGGCTAGTGTCCATGACCGTCATTGCCACCATAGGGCTCGTTCATGAAAGGACTAAGAGACAAGAATGTTCTGGTGACCGGTGGCAGCTCTGGCATCGGGCAGTCCATTGCCATTCGTTTCGCTGAGGAAGGGGCCAATGTGGCCATCAATTACCTCAGCAGTCTCGAAGAGGCCAAGCAGGCAGAGGAAATGGTGCAGGTTTGCATCCGCAAAGTCCAGGAGTGCGGTGTTCAAGACCTGCTGGTCCAAGGCGATGTCTCTCAGGAGGAGGACATCGTCCGGATGGTGGAGACTGTCATTCAGGGACTAGGGGGTCTGGATGTTCTGGTCAACAACGCCGGCATTCAAACCTCTGGTGCATCCAACGAAATCGGGATCGAGTCCTTTGATCGAGTGATTGCCGTCAATCTTAGAGGAGCCTACATCTGTGCCCGAGAAGCCATCAAACACTTTCTGGCCCAGGATAAAGAGGGAGTCATCATCAATGTCTCCAGCGTTCATCAGATTATCCCCAAGCCCAAGTACATTGGGTATTCGGCCAGCAAGGGCGGGATGCAAAACCTGACCCGTACCTTGGCCCTGGAATATGCCGGCAAGAAAATTCGCGTGAATGCCGTTGGGCCCGGTGCCACCATTACCCCCATCAATCGTGCCTGGGTGGATGACCCGGAGAAACGGGCCGAGGTGGAGAAACATATTCCCATGGGACGAGCCGGAACCTCGGAAGAGATGGCGGCCATTACAGCCTTTTTAGCCTCGGATGAGGCTGCCTATATTACTGGCCAAACCCTGTTCGTGGATGGGGGGCTGACCCTCTATCCCGACTTTCGCAGTGCCTGGTCCTCAGAGTGAGGGCTCAAGGGAGTCGCTTGGGGGGTCTCCTACCGACTGGGCCGGCTCGTTGTGTGGGGTTGCACAGTAGGCCCGTATAACGCGTGGATAAACAGATGCCTCCGGAGCCCCGAAGGGGCGACATGGAATGGCCAGGGGCGTAAGCCCCTGGAAAATAGAACCCCGGGAGAGAGCGCTGTAAGGGCGGCATTCCGGAATCTGATTCATCCGAATGGGAGGAATAAGGTTGCAGTGACCGAAAAGAAAAAAACGGTAGCGGCCGTTTACCTCAGTGGGTTGTTGCAGGGTGTAGCTCTTATCCTTTTTCCTGCCGCCGGTCCTCTCTTTACCGATCCCAGCTTCCACGCCCTCACCAGCAGTCAGTTCGGCTTGCTCTTCACACCCCAGATCATAACCGCTATCGCTGCCTCGGCGTTTACTGCTCGTTGTGCCACTCGTTTTGGGATGAAACGGGTATTGCTTTCGGGCTTAATGGCTAACGTCCTGTCCATGTCCCTGCTGGCGGCCAGCCACTGGCTGATCGGGATGGGCAGCCAGGCTTACCTGCTCTTGCTGCTGGCGACTGCTGCCATGGGAGTTGGCTTTGGCTTCACCCTGAGTGCTCTGAATGCTTACGCCTTTGATCTTTTTCAGGATCGAGCCGCCGCCGCCATCACCGGACTGCACGTCTTGACTGGCATGGGGCAGGTCGGATCATCACTCATTCTAGGATTCTTTCTCAGTCTCGGTTTCTGGTGGTGGGCGCCGCTGGCTATAAGCGCCGCCCTGGTGCTGATGATCGCATTTCAACTGAGGCTGCCCATGGAGCTGTCCATGGAGAGCAGGGCTCCGGCCCAGGAAGTCGAAAGGCGTCCACTGCCGGCGAGGATCTGGCTGTATGCAGTGATGGTGTTTCTGTACGGTGTCTGTGAAGCCACCTTTGGCAACTGGAGTCCCATTTACCTGGAGCAGGATGTAGGACTGACCCTAAGCGAGGCGGCTCTGGCTCTGGCCATCTTCTGGGGTATGGTCACGGCCGGCCGCGCCCTCTTCGCCTTGACTGCCATCTGGTTCAGGCCGCAGGCATTGTATAGACTTTCCCCATTCGTGATCGCCGTTGCCTTCCTGACTCTCCCCTCCTTGAGTGGGTCCCTACCCAGTATGCTGGGGTTGGCGTTGGCGGGGCTGGCCCTCTCTTTCTTCTTTCCTCTCTCCGTGAGTCTGGCTTCCGTTGAGGAGCCCGCCTTGGCCTCGGCGGTGTCCGGCACCCTGGTGGCGGCTCTGATGCTGGGTATCGGCTTTAGCGCCGGCCTGGTGGGCCTTGTCCGTGAGACTCTGGGGCTTTCCCTGATTTTCAGACTCTCCAGCCTCTATGCCTTCCTTATGGCGGTGATCGTTGTTTATTTGACCCAAACCAAGAAGTCCACTCATCCAGCCAAGGAGGCCGCATGACCCAACACATCTGGTGATCCTCTCCTTCACGAGGCCCAGTAAGCGTCAGAACGAAATCTTATAAAGAGCTAATCATGCATATCGATGAATATCAGTTCGGAAAAATGGTCGTGGGCGGAAACCCCTATGAGTTCGATCTGATGATTTGTGGCGAAGAACTCAACGAGCAATGGCGCCGAAAAGAGGGCCACAGCCTGTGTCTGGAAGATCTGGAATGGATGTTGGAGAGGGGACCCGAAATCCTGATCATTGGCAAGGGCAACGTCGGGTGTATGGAGGTTCCTATCGGTGTGGTGGAGGAGCTGCGCCAAAGAGGTGTCGACGTCCGGGTGGCGAAAACCGGAGAGGCGGTCGAACTGTACAACGAGATCGCCCCCAAGGAGACCCGAAGGATCGGCGCAACCTTTCACTTAACCTGCTGAGCGGCAGTGACTCCGGAGCAGCCGTCGAAGGGGGGCGAGAGGAACCCGTTATCACATCATATCGCCTGATGGCGCCGGCTCTTCGCTGCGTAGGGTGACCTCTCGAGCCTCCACGTTCGCACCTTCTTTGCGGACGCCCATGACTTGCAGTGGGTCACCCACCTTTAAGTCCTCGAAGCGGATCTCTTGATTCCCTTTCTTGAAATGCTGACCGTGTTCTCAGTGGTTAGAACGTTGGTTTCTCCCCTGGCCGTTTTCACCACAAACGATCGGTTCGCTGCGTCGATCAGGCTGATCTCTCCCGTTCTTTGTGCCGACTGACCGTATGCTTGATCAAGCATGAGGGTCCCCAGCAGCGGAACCATGAGGAGAACAAGATGAACGGTTTTTTTCTTCATGAATCGCGCCTCCCTTTGCCTGTTCATTTTGGCAGAAAATTATGATGATGTCACCTTCAAATGTCCTGCTCTCGAGTCGGATATGCTAGTGTCTCGTCCCACAAATACTATGGTATTCGTGGACGAGACACTAGTTCTGCCGGTGTACCTGGTGTACTATTTTGTAAGGCATGACCCATGAGTGAGCAGGGCGCTGGAAGTCTCGATCTTTACCTGAAAATCGGAATGGCGGTTTCCGTTCAGGCGAAATCCGAGGAGGAGGTGGCAGCTACCGTCGTTTCCATTTTTCCGGGCGAGCTGGAACTGGCGCTTTCCAATCCTCCCGCACCGCTCCCTTTGCAAGAAGGAGAGAAGGTCGGCATCAAGTATTGGGATACCCAAGCCATCATGTATTACTGGGATGCAGAGGTTGCCAAGATCTCCAGACCTGACAATCGGCACTTGACCATTTCCATCGGCGGCGATGTCGTCGTTCAGCGGAGGAAATCCTACAGGGTTCACTCAGCCGTTACTTTTCCTTCACCGTCATCGAAGCGGCCGAACCTCAACTCATTGACCAGAAAGTTCGTGACTCTACAACCCACGATATCAGTGTGGGCGGGTTGGCATTTGAGACTCCTCTGCCTTTTCAAGTAGACGATAGATTGGAAATCCACCTTCACCTATCCTCCTCACAACGATTGAATGTGGTGGGGTGGGTAGTTCGATCGGAAACGGTTCAGGGTGAGGGAAAGGATCTTCGTTCCGTTGCCTTGATGTTCCTCCAGCTGAGATCTGAAGAGCAAAGCCAACTCCTCAAGTTTTTGGCTGAGTCCGATACCGGTGAGTGAATGCCTCCGAGGATTACAGCTTGCACCACTCCCTTTCCGAGCATTACCCAAAGGCTTCTTCAAGTGTCTTCAGCACAGCCGCTTCTGTCTTGGAGACTTTGAATCCCAGGCCGAGGTAGCCACCGCTGGCTTCTCCCACCGATCGGGCCCGTCCCAAAAGAGTGGTTTTCAAGGCTTTTCGCTCTTCCTCACTCAACTGCCCGCTGAGCACCTTGATGTACTCTGCCCAGGTCTCCAACAGTTTGGGCTTGGGTTGTTGGGTCAGCCAGCTCTCCAGTACTTTGTAGGCGACGTGTCCCTTTTCAAATCCTGAGGCATGAGCTGCCTCCAGAATGGCTTGCTTTTCCTTTTCATCCAGATAGTCGTCGGCCCAGGCCACCTCGATGAGGGGCACCAGAGCCAGGGCAGACATCGTCTGGGCATCGATATGGAGTTCCAGAAGACTCTGCAGGATGGTATGGTCGGTGATTCCGGATGCCTCTGCCAAAGCTTCTTTGGATTCCTCCATTCTTTTCATCTGGCGCAGTTGCTCCAGGAGTCTTTGGTTTTCCTTGTGGAAGAACTCCTCCTCCAGGATTCTCCCTCGCTCGGCTAAAAATCCACTACCTTGACTCATACTCTCCTCGCGTTCGACAGGAACTCTGGTTCAAAATAGAGTAGCTCGTAACGATCCGCAAGGAAAACTTGCAAGAAAGAAGGAAGTGGAATCAGGAATGAGTCGAGAAAGGATCCCACAGAAGACGGCAGCCATCACCGGTGCCAATAGCGCAGTCGGACAGGCGATCCTGCGTGGGCGGCATCCGCAGGCAGCGGCCATGGCATTTGTAGCCGCCGTTCGGTCCGAGCGGGCCGCCCAGCAACTGCCGCCCCTTCAGGACAACAGCCGGGTGGCTCGAATCGCATACGATGATCCGGAGAGTCTGCGGGCTGCCTTCCGAGGAGTTTCGGCGGTTCTTCATCTGCCGGGAATTCTGGCGGAAAGTCCTGGTTCCACCTATGAGAAGGCCAATGTCCAGACGACGCGTGCCGTGGTTCAAGCCGCCCGGCACAGCAGAGTGGAAAAGCTTGTGCTGGTGAGCGGAATCGGTGCCGATGAAGCCTCGTCCAACCGCTACTTTCAAACCAAGAGAGAAGCGGAAGCGTTGGTCCGCACCTCCGGACTTTCTTACACGGTGCTGCGAGTACCTTTGGTACTGGGACAAGGGACCAAGGGGGCGGCGGCCCTGCAGCGCTATGTGAGCCGATCCAGGGCAAGGCTCATCGCAGGAGGTCGGAACCGACAGCAGCCTTTGGATGTGGAAGACCTGGCTCGTGCTGCGACACTTGCCGCTGCTCCCCATGTGGCTAAAGACTGTACGCTGAATCTGGTGGGTCCCGTCTCGTTACCCGATCGGGAGATCGTGGAGCGCGCTGCTCGTCTGGCAGGTGTCAAGATCCGCATCTCATCGATTCCCAAAGGGCTGGTTCGGTTGGCGCTGGCAATTCGCCAGCGGATCGGTCAACCTGGATTTTCGGTCGACGCCTTGGAGGTGATTACCATGGATACGCAAATGAACCCGGAGCCTGCAGCGGATGAGCTGGGAATCCAGCTTACAGGCCTGGAGGAGATGATCCAACACTGCCTAGCCGGGGAAGAATGAGCGAGTCTAGAGAGGTCCGGGACGATTCCGGTGCCGTTCCGGTAAGGAAGCCCCCACTGTGGCAGCGGCTGCTTCCCTGGTTGATCACGGCCGCTTGTTTTTTTTATCTGTACACGGTTCTTGAGCGGGCAGCGGCCGAGCAGGGCAGTGAGCTGCCGTCCTACCTGGCGGGGATCTTCGGGAAGGTGAGTTGGGTGCGTTGGCTAGGGTTGATGGTCCCTTACTCTTTGCTCTTCTTCGCCATCGACAGCCTGGTCCTGTGGCGTGTGATCAATTGGTTCAATGCACGAGTTGGTTACAGAGACATCCTTCCCATCCGAGCCAGCGCCTACATTCTCTCTATCCTGAACGAGCAGGTCGGAAAAGGGGCTATGGCACTTTACCTGAACCGGCGGGAGGGCGCGCCCGGGTGGGAGGTCGGCTCCAGCATGCTTTTTATCATGTTCTGTGAGTTTTACTATCTGCTCACCTGGGCCACCATCGGCGTATTGCTGCGGTGGGATCATTTCCCGCAGGAGCTGCACTCGATTCCCTGGATCGCCCTGGGTGCTACGGCCTTTTTTGGGGCCTTCCATCTTTTCTTCAGCGGGAGAATCGGGTCAGGAATGGCATTGCGTCAGCGACCCATTTTCCGTTCCTTCAGGTTGGCGAAGATCTGGTATTACCCAGCTGTTATCGTGTTACGTTCGCCTTCTCTGTTGGGTGCTGTGGTGGTCTATACGCTGGCTCTGCAACTCTTTGGGATAGAAAGCAGTTTCGCGGATATGCTGGGCTATCTGCCGGTGATCTTCTTCGGGGCAGCCACGCCGGGACCCATGCGCTCGGTTGCCATTTTACTGTGGGTGATCCTTTTCCCGGAAAGACCCGGTGAAATGGCCAGCTTCGGTTTTGTCCAGCATAACTTTTTCATTTTCTTTAACGCCTCGATTGGTCTTTTGTTTCTGCGACGGGCCAATCGGGAGCTTTCCGGGTCACCATGATCAAACGCTCGCCCATGGAAAGCACAGTACTCACGACCAGCATCCAGACCAGAGGCGTGAGTAGAGGCTGCAGGAATTCAAGACCCATGCGAATCAAGATATCGGCGCAAAGAGGAACAAAGTAGAAGATCCCGTTGTAGCGACCCAGGTGGCTCATGCGCAGTTTCCTCTGCCCATGAAGCAAATACGAGTCGATGACATATTGGACAAAAGCTGCGGCGACCACGAGGGGCAGGATCCAGGGAAAAACACCGCGCGTGGCACCTGCCACCAGTCCACTGCTGACGAAGAGGAAATCGGCGGTGTGATCGGAGAACCGGCCTACCGCGCTCTCCATTCCCCGATGGCGCGCGACCGCCCCATCCAGGAGATCAGTGGCGATTGCAGCGACAATCGCTAATCCGGCAAAGGTCGCAGAAGACTCATCCCCTCGAGCCATGAAGAAAGCAAAGGGGAACAGCAGGAACAGTCGAACTGCAGTAAGTGATGTTGCCATTACGCGTTGCCACGACGGGCTCGATCATGGAACTGATGGGGAGACCCGCTTTGGGCTTCGATTCTGTCTAACCGTAAAACGGAAGCGATCCGTTTGGGTCAGTTGGTGGTAGGAGCCGAATTGGCGGGCTTCTTCGTCGGAGAGGCGGTCCAGAGGGTTCAGCATCTCATCTGCTTCGTTTTCGAACCTGCGCAGTTCTTTGTAGAGGGTGGATCGCTCGACCGGGATGCGCCCGACATCTCGGATACAGCTGCGAAGGTCGATGGGTCGCATGAGCTGTCCGTGGGGGGCTCCCGCCGATATGGAAATGCTCTCGTTGATCAGCGTCCCGCCCAGATCATTGGCGCCTGCAGCCAGGCACATCTTGGACAACTCCAGTCCCTCCTTGACCCACGAGACCTGGATGTTGGGTATGTCCTGATTCAGAACCAAACGCGAGACGGCGTGCATCTTCAGGACTTCCATATCGGTGGCTCCTGGACGCACTCCTTGGATCAGTCCATCCGTGTACATGGGCGCCTCGGTGTGAACCAGGCTGAGTGGAACAAACTCGGTGAACCCCTGGCTTCGGCGCTGCAAATTCCTGAGCAGCAGCAGATGCCGCGCGCAGTCAAGACTTGTTTCCACGTGTCCGTACATGATGGTTGAAGTGGTGGGTATTCCCAGAGTGTGGGCCGTTTGAATCACTTCCATCCACTGAGCGGTGGTGATGCGTCCCGGGGAGATGCGATCCCGAACCGACTGATCCAATATCTCGGCCGAGGTTCCCGGCAGACTCCCGATGCCGGCGCTCTTGAGCTCAGACAGGTAGCGGCGGATGGTCATGCCGGAGCGCTGGGTCCCGTAAAGGATTTCCTCGGGAGAGAAGGCGTGGATGTGAAGTTCGGGCAGGGCTTCCGTAATGGCACGGCACAGACGGATGTACAGATCACCCTCCATGTCGGGGAGAAGACCCGCTTGAATACACACCTCACTGGCGCCGTAGTCATAGGCTTGACGGGCCCGTCTAAGGATTTCCTCCTCAGGAAGGAAATATCCTTCGTCACTGCGGTAGCTGCGGCTAAAGGCACAAAAGCTGCAGCGCTTGACGCACACGTTGGTGAAATTGATGTTGCGATTGACCACGTAACTCACCCGGTCGCCCACGGTTTCCTGGCGTAGATAATCGGCAGCCGACAGCAGAGCCCGGAAATCCTCCGCGCTGGCGGCGAACAGGTCAACGATCTCTTCCTCGACCAGGTCCTGACCTTGAAGCGACCGGTCCAGGATGTCGGCAATCCTCTTGTCGGCACTTTGCAGGCAACGCTCAAGACGCTCTCTCATGGTTGTGTCTCACGGTGTGGATGGGGTGGCACAGGACACCAGGGAGTGTCCCACGCTCCCGCAAAGTAACCCTGTGAATCAGCCTCCAGGCGAAGTCGTTTGAGCAGGGATGGAGGCAGAAATTGAGATCTGTGCAGGATGTATTCCGGGTAGACCGGAAAACGAGCTCGCAGCTCATACCCGCGAGAGTTCATTTCCTGCTTCAGTACAAGGATATTGGGCCAGGCAGTCTCGGGGTTGACGAAGTCTATAGTCACTGGCGAGATGCCTCCCCAGTCATTGATCCCAGCCTCGAGATAATCCAGGTATTGCGACGAGAGGTTGGGCGGCACCTGGATGTTCATTTCCGAGCCCAGGATAACGCGTGCAGCGGCTACGGTTTCCAGCATTTCACGATGAGACGCCTCCGAGGCCTTTTCCATCGCAGTTCCAGGCTTGGCGCGAAAATTCTGAAGGATCACTTCCTGGATGTGGCCAAAACGATCCTGTAGATCTTTGATGGCCAACAAAGCGTCGATTCGCTCTTCAGGCGTTTCGCCAATGCCAATCAGAAGGCCAGTGGTAAAAGGGATCCGCAGTTCCCCGGCAAGCTCCAGGGTTCGAAGTCGCACTTGAGGGAGTTTGCTGGGGGCGTGCTCGTGAGGGCCGCCAGGCTCATGGAGCCGGGCACTGGTGCTTTCCAGCATCAGCCCCATGGACACGTTGAGGCCCTTGAGATCCTCTAACTCACTTCGAGTCATTGTGCCAGGATTGCTGTGCGGATATAGATCTGTTTCACGAAGTACCAGCGCACACATCTCTCGCAGGTATTCAAGGGTGCTCTCATAGCCGTTCTCCTGCAGCCAGCTCCCCGCTTCTGGATAGCGCTGCTCCGGTTTTTCTCCCAGGACAAGCAGAGCTTCCCGACAGCCTGATCGCTGGCCCGCTCGGGCGACATCGAGCACCTCTTGGGGCGTCATGTAAAGTCGTTTCGCCTGCTGAGGAGCCTGCCGGAAAGTGCAGTAGGTGCAGAAATCCCGGCAAAGTCGGGTCAGGGGGATAGTCGGGTCAGGGGGATAAAGACCTTTGGGGAAAAGCTGATGACTCGACCCTTGCCACGGTCCCGAATCCTCTGGGCTTCAGCACACAGCTCCTTGAGGTCTTGCCCACTTTTCATATCAACAAGTGCCTCCAGGGTCGTTTCTATTCCTGTGAACAGGTCACAGAACGGTCACTCGCAGAGTCAGAATTCGCCAAAAGAGGATTGTACTTTGCCAGTGAGACAGTGGGCAAGGGCGAAGACGGGAGACAGGAGCCAGAGCGCGCTTCGCGCGCGTTCCAGGTTCCGGGTTCCAGGTTCCAGGTCAGGTTTGAAATTTAGAATTTGAGATTTTGAATTTCAGCCGGTCTGCCGGCTGCAGTCAGCACTTCAGCGCAAGAGCTTCTTAATGGCCTTGGCCAGCTCCTCGCACTTTTTTGCCAGTTGAGGAGTATCCGCGTGGGTTTCCGAGGGATTATCGAATCGTTGATAGAGTTTCATTGAAGTCTTGGCCAGTTCTGCGACCTTGCTCCGAAGTTCCCGGTCCCGCTGTTGAGCTCTCTTAATTTTCTCCATTTCCCGGTGGGCTTCTTCTGCCTGCTGAAGTTGAAAGGAGAGTTCGACCGCTTCGGTAACACCATAGCGCTGGGCTACTTCCTGAATCGACCATTCTTGTTGCGGACGGGAAAACTCGGCAGAAATGAAGCCGCGGCTCCCTTGAGCGCTAACGGGTACGATCATTCCCACCAGGCATACGAACAGACCAGCCATCAGGAGCGGCATTTTGGACTTTTTCCGGTGGATTCCTCTTCCAACATCGTTACGGGATCTCATGAATCTTCTCCTTCAATGTTACTGCTCGATCCATTCGATCACCTCCACAAGCACCGAATCTTTCCGTCAATATAGCCAGGACCAAATACTCGGGCGACATCTCCAAGACAAGAAGCAATTTCCGTTCCAGAAAATACAGGGTGCCGGGAGCATCTGCTAAGCCTCTGACAGGGCTTGGGTCTGACCGAATACGAGGGCATTCTGGTGAGTCTTCAGGGAGGCTCATCGTTTCAGTTCACGTCAACTTGGGCTGACAGGTTATTTTCTGGGATTGAGCGGTAAGGTTAGCCGCCGTAGGCAATTAGCCGATTCTGGATGGATGGGGAGGGTGTTAACAGAACTTGACAGGTGGAGAATGTTGCTGGCTGCCGGGTGTGCAAAAAAGGCTCCTGAAGAGTTGGATAACACGAGCACAGGCTCCCATGCACGATTTCACAGGCGAAAACGGGTAGGGACAGACTGGTTGACAAATCTTGGAGATCCTGATTATGATTTACCACTTTTAATGGGCGAGGAAATCAGGGAGGACGATCAGGTCAGTCAACTCAGAGGGGCGGAACTGGAGATTTCCTTCGGGAGCCAGTTCGGTTATCTGGACTTCGTCCAGGAGGTCTCGGATGCGATCACTCGCATGGTGGGGTTTGATGAAGACACTCGCTATTGGATTGGCTTGTCCATCCGAGAATCGGTCGTCAATGCGATTCAACATGGCAACAAATCGGATGAGAGCAAGAAAGTCGGGGTTCGATTCGAAAGTCTTCCGGATCGCCTGGTGATCTTTGTTCAGGATGAAGGAGAAGGCTTTGATGAGTCGCAAATCCGGGATCCGCTGGAGCCTGACAATCTGCTTCAGCCCGGCGGGAGAGGAGTCTTTTTTGTGCGATCCTTTATGGATGAGGTGGATTGGAAATCTCTCCCTGAAGGTGGGCTGGAATTGAGGATGGAAAAAAGATTGAATCATAAAACGCGAGGAGAGGAAAATGACAATTGATACTCGAAGTGTGAACGGTGTTACGATCCTTGAGCTCCATGGCAAGGTCACGATCGGCGAGGGGAGTCGGGAAATCCGCGAGACAGTTCGTGAACTCCTGGACAGTGGAAACAAGGACATTCTCTTGAATCTTGGTGACGTCAGCTATGTAGATAGCTCCGGCATCGGTGAATTGGTCAGTTCGTACACGACCGTCACCAACCAGGGGGGGCAGTTCAAATTACTTCACTTGACCAAGAAAATAAGAGAGCTGCTGGCAATCACGAAACTGCTCACCGTATTCGATAGCTATGACGATGAGGAGACTGCCGTGGGAAGTTTCTCCTAGATAACGAAACGACGTGGGGGCGAGTCGGTGGCTCGCCGGGAACCGTCAGGATTGCGAAGACCTCCGGAATGTGGGAGGCACCTCAGGTGCCTCCCACATTCCGGAGCTTCTTGCCGCTCATGGGGTCCGGGTCACCTACCGGCTGACCCCTCCGGCAGATCTCTCCTTTCCATCCTCTTTTCTAGTCTCTCCTTCTTTCTTTCGGCCTTCTCCGAAGAAAAGTTTTCTCTTGGCAACCAGGAGTGCTTTAATAGAGGCTTCAACACGGCAATCGAAATCTTTGTTCCGCAATCTGGTAAAGGGAGAAACGATACATGGAGCCTCGTAAGAGTCGTACTCTGAATGTTTTGGCTCTTTCCGGGTGTCTGCTTTCGACGCTGGCGGGCACGACAAGTGTTCGGGCTCAATCCTCAGCGGGGAACGAGGGCGCTTTAGCTCGGCTCAGCGGCTCATTTGAGAGTCTGTCGGAGCAGGTGGGCCCAGCGGTGGTGCAAATCTTTGCCACAGGATACAGCACAGCGCTGGGGAATACGGAGTCCAGCCTGTTGAGCCGGGATCAAAGTTCAGGCTCCGGTGTGATCCTCGACCCGGAGGGTTACATCCTCACCAATGCCCACGTGGTCCAGGGTGCCAGACGTGTCCAGGTTCTGCTGGCCAGATCGTTGCGGGATACACCTGAAGGAGTGTCCATTCTCAAACCTAGAGGAGAAATGGTGGAAGCCCAGATCGTGGGAATCGATCATGAGACCGATCTGGCCGTGTTGAGCATCCCTGAAGACGAGCTTCCCTTTCTGGAACTGGGAGATTCTGACGAACTCAAACAAGGACAATTGGTGCTGGCTTTCGGAAGTCCTTTCGGTTTGGAGAATTCGGTCACGTTGGGGGTGGTGAGTTCAGTGGCAAGGCAGCTCCAGCCGGAAGATCCGGTGGTCTATGTTCAGACGGATGCTCCCATCAACCCTGGAAACAGCGGAGGACCCTTGGTCGACGCCAATGGGAAAGTGATGGGAATCAATACTTTTATCGTGTCCCAGTCAGGAGGAAATGAGGGAGTTGGGTTTGCCGTGCCCAGCAACATCGCGAAGAATGTCTTCAGGCAAATCCGTAGCACGGGCCGTGTCGCTCGCGGCGAGATTGGAGTAAAGGCTCAGACCATTACTGCCACCCTGGCAGAGGGATTGGGTCTTTCTCAGGAATGGGGTGTGGTCCTGGGCGATGTCCTGCCCGGGGAGCCCGCCGATTTGACGGGGCTCAAAGTGGGAGATGTCATCCTGACTCTGAATGGCAAAGTCATGGAGAACGGTCGCCAGTTTGACGTGAACCTCTATGGGCATGGCGTCGGCGACCTGGTCACCTTGGATGTGCTGCGGGGTTCCCAAAAACTGACCTTTCGAGTGCGAGTCATCGAGCGAGAAGATGATTTCGGGCATCTTGTTGAGATGGTCACGCCCGAGAATAGCCTGGTTCCGAAGTTGGGCATTTTGGGACTCGACATTGATGCTCAGGTCGCCAAGATCCTTTTCCCACCCAGAAAGCTGGGAGGTGTACTGGTTGCCGCCCGCTCTCCCAGCTCTCCCTATTGGCAGGCCGAATTCTTGCCGGGCGATGTGATCTACGCCATCAATGGCCTGGAGATCACCAGCCTTGCCACTCTGCGTGCCCGGTTGGCTGAGCTGCAAGCCGGCGATCCGGTAGTCGTGCAGGTACAGCGCCAGGAGGCTCTCAGGTTCATCGCCTTTGAAATCGAATAGGGACCCGTTGCAACGAGAAGCGGGTAGGTTGTAGTTCATTCCATGAAGGACATCTTGCCACCGGGGAACCGAGCGAAGTTGGCGGGAGCGTTATCTGCCGTGGGGCGACCCGCCATTCTGTTGATCTTGCTTTTTATCTTTTTGATGGGAGTCCAGGGCCTCGGCGACGGCTTCAAGCTCCTGGGGCGGGATCTTCTGGACGCCTTCTTCGCCACCACCGAAAATCCCTTCATGGCGCTGATCGTCGGTATTCTGGCCACGACGCTGGTTCAAAGCTCGTCCGTCACAACGGCGATGATTGTGGGCCTGGTCGCTGCCCCCGAAAATCCACTGCCTGTAGCCAATGCTGTACCCATGGTCATGGGCGCCAACATCGGCACCACGGTCACCAACACGGTGGTTTCCTTGGCTCACATGGGCCGCAAGGAGGAATTTCTCCGTGCATTCTCTGTGGCCACCTGTCATGACTTTTTCAATTTCATAACCGTAGCGGTGCTCTTGCCGGTGGAGATCACCACGGGCTATCTCCATCGCACCGCCGTAGCTTTAGCGTCGACTTTTGGAGAAATGGGCGGCATCACCTATGAGAATCCTCTTAAGGACGCATTGAAAACTGGCCTTGTACCTGTAAAGAGCCTTGCCGCGGCACTCTTCGAGGCCGAACGAGGACAGGGGGTCCTTCTTGTCCTGGTGAGTGCCCTCTTTATCTTCGGGGCGCTTCTGTTTTTGGTGAAGGTGATGCGCGCGGCCACCCAATCGAGCATCGAGGTCTTCATCACTCGCTTCCTGGGGCGAAGCGTGTTGGTATCCATCCTGTTGGGGGCGGCTGTAACGGTGATGGTACAATCGAGCAGCATTACGACCTCGCTTCTGGTACCCTTGGCAGGCGCAGGGCTGCTGACGCTTGAACAGGCCTTTCCTGTGGCCATCGGAGCCAATGTAGGCACCACAGTGACGGCTCTGTTGGCCACCCTGGCTGTTTCGGGGGCGAACGCTCATGCGGGTGTAGAGATTGCACTGGTGCATGTACTCTTTAACCTGTCTGGAATAGCGCTCATCTACCCGGTTCCGTTCATCCGGCGCCTGCCCCTGGTTGCCGCAAGGTCCCTGGCCGAGTCAGCGGTTGAGTCCCGCAAATGGGCGCTCTTGTATGTGGTAGGTCTGTTCTACGGTCTCCCCGCGATACTCGTAGTCTTGAATAGATTCTTCGAGTAGCCAAGGAGGTAAATATGTTTCGTGAATTACTCACTATTTTTCGATCCAAGAACCCGCTTACTGAAATGGGAGAGAACTTCGCCCGGATGCTCAAGTTGGCCCGTGAGATGACACTCTCCGCGGGAGGCATCTTTTTTGAGAGAAAAGCCATGCCCGAGGAGAGGGATCAGATCCGCAGGCAGGATATCGAGGTCAATCAGCTCGAGCGAGCGATCCGCAAGCAGGTGGTGGCCCATCTTTCCGTTCCGGGAAACACTCCGGACGTCCCCTACTGCCTCCTCTTGATGAGCCTGGTCAAGGATGTTGAGCGCCTGGGCGACTATGCCAAGAACATTTTAGAGTTGGTGGATTTTTCCCCGGAGACGTTGCCCGATGACGAGATTGTCAAGGAGTTACGTTCCTACCGTCAGGGGATCGAGGAAGCTTTTCAGGCAGCCTCGGAGGTGTTTACCTCCTTGGAACCGGAGCGGGCTCTGCACTTGATCCGCGAAGGACGGGAAATCGCCCAGGGGAGCGATGCTCTAATCGAGCGAATCGCAGGGGAGAAATACGATGCGGGTACGACCTCCGCACTTGTTCTAGCCACCCGATACTATAAGCGTATTGGAGGACATCTCCTCAACGTGGTCTCCAGCGTTGTCATGCCGGTGCACAAGGTGGACTACTTCGACGAAGACGAGATCCTGTCTGAGCGGTGAACCCGGCATATCGTTAACGGGTTGTGCCAGGACATTCTTTACACACCGACACCTCCGGAATGTAGGAGGCACCTCAGGTGCCGAATCCGAAAATCCGGGGGTGTTTTGTGGCCGTTCGGCACCTGAGGTGCCTCCTACATTCCAGAAGGCCGCTCTGAGAGCGGCCACTACACCAGGTGTCTCCTACGTTCCGGAGTCTTACCGGCTGGCTACAATTTTTTTGCCAGGAGCCCGTGGAACTTTTCGACCTGCTCGGGAGGCTGAGGTTTGGTGAGGTAACTGATCACGATGAATAAGAAGACGTTGATGAAGAATGCAACCGCCAGTCCAGGCAACGCAGGCGCAAGCGGAGGGGGAAGAATCCCCGGAAAAATCCCCATCTCCCACTTTAAAGTCAACAGGATGCCGACGGCAGGAGCGACCAGGGCAGCTTCTGTCGAGGCGCGGGACCAGGTGACGGCACCCACCAGCGGAGGGAGAAGCTGGACCGTAATCCCTCCTGCAAAGATGGCCAATGGTGTGATGAGAACAGGATTCAGCAAAGCCAGTATAATACAGATCGCTGCAGCCCCAATGACGACGGTACGATTGAGTCGGAATTCTTGAGCATCGCTCATCTTTGGCCAAAACAGAGTGCGGACACAGTCTCGAACAACAGTCGCCGTCAGAGTGTGAAGATAAGTGTCGGTGGTAGATATAATCGCGGCCAGGACCGCGATCAAGAACAGCGTGGCAATAAAGACGGGCAGGACCCCGAAGGCGAGAAGAGAAGAGACGAAGTCTGGATTTTCGGCATCGGGAAACAGGACTCGACCATAGGTCCCGATCAGGTAGGTCCCGATCACGTGGGAAATGAGCCACAGGATAAGCATCAAAACGCCGATCTTGGCAAAGTGTGATCGACTGCGGGCAGAATACATGCGGATCCAGGCTGAGGGGGAGAGAACGATGGCTCCGATACTCAAGCCGATCGCGACCCCATAGATGCGGGATGGAGAAAAGATACCGATCATTCCTGGAATGACGATGAACCTGTCTCTGATTCCACCCAGTCCGGCCACGACATTGCCTGGTCCTCCCGCGGCAGCCATGATGATCACGCCGAATAAAAAGAGCAAAAGGAGAATCAATGCGCCATTGAAAAAATCCAGCCAGGCAATACCCCGCAGACCTGCCAGCGCCACATGGATCATCACAATAATGGTGATCATCCAGAGTCCTGCACTCAAGGAAATGACATTCCCGGACAGAACACTCAGGAGGATCCCTCCAGCCAGAAGCTGGGCCACAATATAAGCGATGTTGTAAAGCACGCTGGCGATCACGGTGTAGATTCGGACGATATCGCTTTGGTAATACTCTCCCAGCAAATCACCCGGTGTGGTAAAGCTATATTCCTTTCCCAGCACCCAGATGCGGGGCCCGAAATACCATAGGAGGGCTGTTGAGATGGTGATACCCGTCAGAGCGGTAATGACGAAGGGCACGCCAATGGTGTAGATGGTGCTGGGTATTCCTGCCATCCCAACTCCACTGAGAACCGAGGCATACATGGTGAAGGTCACCACCACCCATCCCAGATTCCGGGAGGCCACCACGTAATCACCCACGTCCTTGGCCAGTTTTCGCTTTGCCGCCCAGGAAATGAGAGCAAAGACGACAAAGTAGGCGACCAGAGTCGCGATAATCAAGGGGTAGTTGGAGAGGACCAGTTGGCGAATTTCAGGAGGGAAGTTCACGGTTGCTCTTCAACTCGTTCTCCTCAGCCTGTGGGATGGTTTCCACAGGAGGGGAGTCCTGATTCCCTGTCCGGGAATCGAATCCGAGTATCCCGGCAATCGTCAGTGCAGCGAAAATCACCGTGATCCAGATCAGCAGGGGCATGCCCGCTATCAGAGTGGGTCGTCCGCCAAAGAGGGTCAAAGCAACGTAATCCAAGAGGGTGATGAAAATGAAATACCCAAAAATCAGCCGGCCCCGACCCCGGGGCCAAAAAGTGTATCTTTTGGGGTGTTGGGATGCAGATGGTCGATTCGCCTTAAGCCAGTCTTCGTTCCATTTCATAAGTCCAGTACCTCAGCTGCCCGCAGATGTAAGCACAAATCAGATCCAAATTCTTCTGAATATCTTCCTGAGTCCGAACACAAAAACTAGTGCTCGGAAGGCGCAAAGCGGTGTAGGGTTCTAGCACCGAAACCTCCTTCAAAGGGTAAGAGCAAGTAACGTCGCTCCATTATTACAGAGAACCTGAGAGAACGACAAGGATATTTGTAACAACCCTAGCGCAGCGACTCAACGTCCTTCCAGGAGCAGGTCAGTGCTTTCGTCACTTGGTGACGAGACACTAGGGTTTCAGGTGTGCTAAGTTCTTGCACGAGTTGATGGAATCAGGAGGAGACTCATAGGATTGAGGTGCTTCGAAAACTTGTCCCTCGTCGCCAGGATTACAGGGGTGCTCTTCGGCCTGGTGCTTTCGCTGGCCTGTGCCGACAGCCGGCATCCAGACCATGTTGTTCTCATTTCCATCGACGGATTTCGACCAGACTTCTATCAGGACACAACCTGGCCGGCTCCAATGATTCAGCAGTTGGCTCAGGAGGGGGCTCAAGCCAGGGCAGTACGAGGAGTCTTTCCCTCCGTGACCTATCCTTCCCATACCACGATGATCACCGGTGCCATCCCCAGAAGACACGGCATCTACTACAACACGCCCTTTGAACCGGAAGGACAAACCGGACGCTGGTATTGGCACGCGTCGGCCATCCGTGTGCCTACTCTCTGGGATGCTGTACGAGAAGCTGGCCTCAAGAGCGCCAGCCTTGGGTGGCCGGTCAGCGTCGGTGCACCCATCGCTTGGAATATCCCGGAGTTTTGGTCTCTGGAACGGGATGTTCCTGCGCTTGACGCCATCCGATCGGCTACCCGGCCCCTTGAACTCTTTGCAGAAGTGGAGCGAGAGGCGACTGGCCCGTTCACGGATTCGGACTTCGAAGATCGGCTGCTGCGGGATGATCGCATTGGAGTCGCTGCCGCGTATTTGCTGGAGCAATATCGTCCCGCCCTGTTGACGGTGCACCTGATTGCGGTGGATCACTTCCAGCACGAATCTGGACGTGATGCTCCCATGGTCCGGCGTGCTGTCGCTACAGTGGACCGAGCGGTCCGATATGTTGTGGAAGCAGCCCAACGGTCCGGCATCCAGAGCCGAACTGCGTTTATCGTGACAGGAGATCATGGATTTGTGGACGTCGATACGCTGGTGGCGCCCAACGTCTGGCTGGTTGAGGCTGGAATGATGGAGGCGCAGCGCGATCGAGGTGATTGGCGTGCTGCTTTTCACAGGACGGGCGGCTCAGTTTTCCTGCATCTGCGCGATCCTGAAGATCAAGAAGCTGTCTCGGAAGTGCGGGCTCTCTTGGCCCGATTGCCCGGCGACACCCAGCGTCTGTTCCGGATGATTGAGCGCGACGAACTGGATCGTATCGGTGCCGACCCGGCGGTTCCCTTGGCCCTGTCGGCACTTCCCGGCACCAGTTTTAGCGCCTCTTTCAGGCCCCCCGCCGTAAGAGAGGCAGAAGGAGGAAACCACGGGCACTTTCCGGACCTCCCCCAGGTTCACACGGGATTTGTCGGCTGGGGAATAGGTTTTCGCTCCGGTGCAATCGTCTCCAGCATGGGAATGGCAGATCTGGCCCCATTGATTTCCGAACTATTGGAAATCCCCTTCGAGGCACCCGACGGTGTCATTCCCACAAGTCTCTTGGCGGCTCAAAACTGAGTTTAGTTCGTGCTGTCGTCCTTTTGGAAAAGAAGGCGGGGATTTGTCAACTGTCAGGTGTTCGTTGGTCTGGGGTCTGCGGTTTGCGATCTGCCGGCTGTGGTTCCCAGTTTCAAGTTCGATTTGGAATTGGTTTTGAATTTTGAATTTCCGCTGACGGCTGTCAGCTTGTCAGCGGTCAGTGCCCCAATCGAAATTTGACGCCGCCCATAAAGGTGCGCGGCAATCCAGGACGGGCCCCGGCGGGACGGCGAGCCACGATGTAGGCCTGATCGGTCAGGTTGCGTACGGAAAGGAAAAGAGAGACGCCCCTCTTCTCGACCGTCAAGTCGTATTCACCGGAGAGGTTGGAGACGAGATAGCTATGGGTGGCTTCCAAGCGGGGAATCGGACCTTGGCCGGCCCTGGTGCGCATCTGGCTGATGGCATTGGCCTCCACGGTGAGCCGCCAGCGCGCTTTTTCCAAACCGAGACGGGCATTGAACTGATGCCTGGGAAGATAAGGGAGTTCGTCTCCGACCATCACCCTGTCCCAGGGTTCGAAGTCACTCTCAAAGCTGTTCCTAAACTCGCCATGGGTGAAGGTGTAGGCAAAATGGGCAGGAACGCGGAAGCTCAAACCGAACCTCTCACCCAAGTCAGAAGATCCGGATGCCTCCAGTCCCATGACCAGGACTTCGCCACCATTGAAAAGATCCCCCTCGCCGCTACCTCCAGCAGCCAGCGTATCGGCACCCAGCAAATTGTCGTAGTCGTTGACGAAAGCCGCTACCTCCAAGCTGAGAGGTCGACTGTGTATGCGTAGTCCGAATTCATAATTCAGACTTTCCTCGGCCTTGGTCTCTTGGCTGGAACCCGGCCCCGGTGGAGCGAAGCCCTTATGGAGCCCGCCGAAGAGACTCAAGGCTGGAGTGACCTGGAAATTGACGCCGAAACCGGGAACAAAGACCTCCACGCTGCTTCTGCGGATTCCGGTGGGCGACAGCCGCTCCGGATCACTTGTAGAAAAGTCGGTCCTGGAAAGATCGATGTTCTCGTACCTTAAACCGGGACTGAGAGTCCATTTCCCTCGCTCAATCTTGTCCTGGATGAAAAGAGCCCAGGCCGTGGCGCCGCTGATACGGTTGGATTGGCTGCCGGGAGCTCCTCTGGTGGTCAGGACCATAGCGCCGCTTCGCATCTGGAATCCGTCTTCATGCTGAAACCGGTCTTCCTCATCCTTGTGATAGCGAAAGCCAAGCTCGAACCTGTTCTGGGTATCTCCCCGGTCCCTCTGCCATCCCAGGATGGTCTGAATTCCCTGTGAATAATACTCGCGATTGTTGGCCCGCACGGCCAGGGCATCAGGATCGCTGTCGGCGCCCTTGGCCATGGCCAGTTCAGCTGAATGGGCCTCCGGATCATCAAAGATGTGGGTGATGTCTGTTCCCGACACGCTCTGCAGCTTGTACCAGTTGCGCTGAAAGTTGTTTCGGTAAAGGATGGCTGTCACGTCAACGTTGCTTGCCGGCACGATGAAGTAACGGGCCTGGTATTGCTCGTGATCCGATTGAAAGACGTCCTGCTGTGATCCCCGATAGCGTCGCAATGGGTTGTCTTCGAAGTCGGTATCCGTCAGGCCCAGGTAGGTCTCATCCGAGAGCTGTTGGGTCTTGCCCAGCTTGATCTCCAGTTCCTGGTAAATGCGGGCACTGCCATCGCTGTGGAATCGGAACTTGGCCAGGTAATCGTTGATGTCAAAACCCGTATTGCCTCCGTCATCGAGTTCTTTAAATCCGTTGGTGGCCATCTGGTAGGTTTCTGCAACCCAGGCCAAATGCTTGTAGGAGTCGCCCAGGTTCAGATGAAGCTTTCGGGAGTTGTCGACCCCCAGGGCCAAATCACCGTTGAGGCTAAAGTCTCCGGGTATGCCGGTGGAAATCAGATTGAGAGCACCCCCATTGGTTCTCGGACCATACTTGATCTGACTGGAGCCCTTGCGTACCTCAATGGCATCCATGCGTCCTGTGACCGGGAAGTAGTAGGCTGCAGGTGCGGCGTAAGGGGCGGGGGCGATAAGAACTCCGTCCTCCATGAGTGTGATCTTGGAGCTTCGCTCAGCGCCTGTTCCCCTCATGCCAATATTGGGACGAAGACCATAGCCGTCTTCTTCCTGGATGTTCACGCCCGGAACCTGGTGCAGGATCTGATGGATGTCATCGTAAGCCAGTTGCTGACTCTCCAATTGTTCCTGGTTGATGTAATGGGCGGAACCGGGTATCTCGCCCACCCCGGAGGCTTCCCCGATCACCATCACCCGCTCTCGGATAATCGCTTGTGAATCAATCTTCAAGGTGAGATCAATCGTAGGGTTCTGGCTGGGAGATAACAGAATCTCCTGGACGGCGCTCTGAAAGTTTTTCTTTTCGGTACTCAGATAGTAGGGAGCAGAGGGCAGGTCCTCAAATCGAAAAGCGCCCACTGGATCGGTGCTCGTGCTTTGTTCTACGCCCGTCTCCTGGTTTCTCAAGGTGACCGTGACTTGCTGGATGATTCCGCCTCCCGAGTCGAGGACTCGCCCTGCAATGGAACCGTTGCCATCGAGGGATGAGGCTTCGGCAGTGGGTGCGATTAAGGATAAAATCAGGAAACAGAAGATCACAAGAGAAACCCTCTGTACCTCGCTGATGTCATCGTTCACCTCCCTAATTGAAATTGAAAACCAATTTCAATTCGAAGTATAGCGCTACGCCTTGAAGTGTCAAGTGCCCGCGCTCGCTCTGCTCGCAGAAAATAGAAATAGAAAGAAAGAAAGCCTGCTTCGAACGCTTCCAGGTTTGAATTTGGGATTTCAGCCGGGTCTGCCGGCTGTGGTCAGCTGGTCAGGTTCTGGCACGCTCACGAATCCCCCAGAACCTCTTCAATGGCATCGAAAACCGAGTGGACTTCTTCATCCGTGATCACATAGGGAGGGAGAAAATAGAGGACATTTCCAAGAGGACGCAGGAGAATTCCTCGTTCCAGAAAAGCTTGAGCCAACCTCGGGCCCCTCTCGTCCAGGTACCCACTTTCCCTCTGGGTCGACAGTTCCACGACTCCGAGTGCCCCCATCCCCCGAACTTCCTCCACGACTGGAAGAGATTGCAGCGGCTCCAACCGCTCGATGAAGAGCCCCTCCAATTCCATGACCCGATCAAGACTTTTTGTTTCCTCCAGGACGGCCAGACTTTCCAATGCCACTGCGCAAGCCAGGGCGTTGCCGGTATAAGAGTGGCCGTGAAAAAAGGTTTTCCGCCGGTCCTCGCTCAAAAAGGATTGATAGATCTCTTCACTGGCCAGGGTAGCTGCCAGGGGCAGATATCCACCCGTTAAGGCTTTGGAAAGGCACAGGATGTCGGGTTCAATAGGACCGTGTTGGCAGGCGAACATCTTTCCGGTTCGTCCAAATCCCGTGAACACTTCATCGGCGATGAGCGGGATGCCGTGGTGTTGCGTCACCTCTCGTACATGGCGCAAAAAATCGATCGGCCACACGATCATCCCACCGGCGGCCTGAACCATCGGTTCCATGATCACGGCTGCCACCCGGGGCCCCTCCTCTTCAAGGATCTCCTCCAGCTCTTCAGCCGCTGGCTGAGACTTTTCTTGGGAATCTGCTCCCCTGGGCTGGGAACCACCGGGTACCCGGGCCCGCCGAACTTCAAAGAAGAGGCCGCTGTATTCTGAGTGAAAGACCTCGACGCCGCCCGCTGCCATGGCTCCAAAGGTATCTCCGTGGTAGGCGTGCTCGAAGGCCACAAAGAGATTTCTCTTGGATTCACCTCGGTTCCTCCAGCACTGATAGGCCATCTTCAGTGCCACTTCTACTGCCGTGGAACCATCGTCGGAGAAGAAGACGCGGGTCAGACTGGGGGCTGTTCGCTGGACCAGCTCGGCGGCCAGGCGCACGGCCGGTTCGTGAGTGAAGCCGGCGAAGATCACTTGGGCGAAACGGTCAGCCTGTTCCTGCAAAGCCCGATTCAAACGGGGATGATTGTGGCCATGAATGTTGACCCACCAGGAAGAGATACCATCCAGGATCCGCTGCCCGTCGGAAGTGTAAAGGTAAACCCCTTCTGCCCTTTCGACCGGGATGGCCTTGGGCGCGGTGAGCATTTGAGTGTAAGGATGCCAAACATAGCGCCGGTCCTGCTCCACCCAGAGAGCACTCAGGTCTTTTGAGTCAGTTTCCTGTGAACTCATTTCACCCATTAGTCTCCGGATTCCCCCACCTTTTGCAAATACGACTCTAGCAAAGCCTTGCGGTCGAATCCACGGGAGATCTGAAGCACGCTTTTCGATGATAATGACCCGATGGGCTCAATTTCGCTAATGACCTGGACGCTTCCGAATTCTTCGATGGCCAGGCGATTCTCGTGATTCGGCGGTCCATTAAGCACCACTCCCACCACCTTCAAGTTTCGGGAGCGCATGGCCTCAAGGGTCAGAAGGGTGTGATTAATCGTTCCCAGGATACTGGAGGCCACCAGCAGACAGGGAAGGGCCATCTCTTTGAGAAGAGTTGCCAGCAGATAACCGTCTTCGGTTAAGGGTACCAGTAAACCTCCAATGCCCTCGATGATCAAAGTGCGTTTGCTATCTTCCTGCTGGTAGGTCTCCAGTGCTTTCAACACTCTTTCTGGATGGATCTTTTTATTGGCCAGTCGAGCGGCCAGATGAGGGGAGACAGGCGGTTCAAAAAGGTAGAGCTCTTGAAGGATCTCCACCTCAGGGCCACACAGGCGCTCGATCACCTGGGTGTCTCTGGGCTCGGCCGAACCGGTGGCAATGGGCTTCCAATAGGCTAGCTTGGAAATCCCGGCGTAACGAGACAACAACACCGCACAGGTGATGGTTTTGCCGATTTCGGTTCCCGTTCCCACAACGACCAGGCTCATTGCCGACCCTTAGTGCTCTTGATCGCCTCCACCACGGCTTGGGCCAACTGGTCTATTTGCTGATCTGTGTGATCGGCATGGACAGAGATTCTCAGCCGGGAGGTGCCCGGGGCTACGGTGGGAGGGCGGATGGCACGCACGTCAAAACCTTTCTTCTGGAGCCGTTCTGCCACCGCCAGTGCCCGCTCACTTTCTCCCAACACTACGGGGACAATGGGGCCGGCGCTCTTTAGAGTATCCAGCCCTGTCTCTTCGAACCGCTGGCGCAGCCGATCGGCCAGCAGACACACGCGCTTTCGCCGCTCGGGCTCGGCACCTAGCAGATCAAGAGCTGCCTCCACGCCATAAAGAAGAAGAGGAGGGACGGCCGTGGTGAATATGAATGGGCGGCAGCGGTTGATCAGGTAATCGATGACGATCTGAGGCCCCGCCACAAAAGCACCAAAGAGGCCAAAGGCTTTCCCGAAGGTGGACACGATGGCCAGGGCCCGTTTCTCTACGCCGAAGCGTTCGGTCAGACCCGACCCCTTCTCATTGCCGAAAACACCCACCGCATGGGCGTCGTCCACAATTAAGTAGGCCCCATGCTTCTCCACCAGTTCAGCATAGGTTTCCAGGGGAGCGACATCTCCGTCCATACTGAAAAGGGATTCGGTAACCAGAAAAGTTTTTCCTTCCCGATGAGACCGACTCAGGGCGTCTTCCACAGCTTCTTCATCGAGGTGGGGGAAAACCACCTTCTGACACCCACTCAAACGCAATCCGTCGATAATGCTGGCATGGTTTTGGGCATCGGAAAGAACTCGATCCTGGCTCCCCATCAGCGCCGTCAACACCCCGATGTTGGTCTGGTATCCGGTTGGGAAAATCAGTGCCGCTTCCGTCCCTTTATAAAGGGAGAGTCTTTGCTCCAGGGCTCGATGCCGGGAGGTATTCCCGCGCAGCAGCCTGGAGGCGGGTGAGGACACCGAGTCCAGCCCGGTGGCTTCCTCGAGCTTCTCCAGGATAGCGGCTCGAAATTTGGGGTCCTGGGAGAGTCCCAAGTAGTCATTGGAGCAAAAGTCGAGACCTTGGGGATCGGCCAACCGGCGGTAGAGGTTCTGGGTCCGGATCTTCTCCAGCTCCCCCTCCAGTTCCTGCAGAAGAACCTTCATGACCCTTCAAGTGGCGAGAGCCCCAGTTTATCCAGTAGCGAACGGTCGTGGTAGAGGTCCGGATTGGGAGTGGTAAGGAGTTTCTCGCCGCTAAAAATGGAATTGGCTCCTGCCACAAAGCAGAGGGCTTGAGTCTCCACCGACATTTCGGTGCGCCCTGCACTCAGTCGGACTCGGCTTTTGGGCATGACGATCCGTGCCGTGGCGATCATACGGACAATCTCGATGGGATCCACCGGGGAGCGATCACCCAAAGGAGTTCCCTTGACCCGAACCAGAGAGTTGATGGGAACGCTTTCCGGATGGGGATTCAGGTGAGAAAGAACCCGTAAAAGAGCGATCCGATCCTGTGAGCTTTCGCCCATCCCCAGAATTCCTCCACAACAGACCGTCACGCCCGCCTCACGGACATAAGCGAGTGTCTGGAGGCGGTCCTCATAGGTGCGAGTGGTAATGATTTGGTCATAGTAATCGGGGCCGGTATCCAGGTTGTGGTTGTAAGCGGTTAGTCCCGCTTCAGCCAGGCGATGGGCCTGTTCGGAGTTCAGCATTCCCAGAGTGCAACACACCTCCATTCCCAGTTCACGGACCTGCCGAACCATCTCCAATACACGCTCGAATTCAGCACCCTGGCGGACCTCTCTCCAGGCAGCGCCCATGCAAAAACGTGTCGAACCGTGACCCCGGGCCTGGCGGGCAGCTTCCAAGACCTGTTCTATATCCAGTAAATCTTGTGAAGGGACGCCGCTATCGTAATAGGCACTCTGGGGGCAATAGCTGCAGTCCTCTGGACAGCCGCCGGTCTTGATGCTCAACAGGGTGCAAAGCTGCACTTTCTGAGGATCGTGGTAGCGGCGGTGTTCCAACTGGGCCTGAAACAGCAAATCCGGAAGGGGTAAATCGTGGATAGCCTGGATCTGCTCATCACTCCAATCGTGACGAATGAGATTGTCCGGGTTTGATCTAAGAGGGGACACTATCGAGTTGTTCCAAAGTGAGCGTTGCCCGGTTGAAGCCGGGACAAACCTATGAATAATCCGGCCAGCCTACCATGCTCCAGTCAGATCGGGCAAGTTACGGCCTTCCCGTGGCCCTGCTATAATCCCGTCTCCATGTTATCAGACACACCCACAAATCTAGAGGAGTTGTTGGGCCCATTGAAGTTGACGCCGCAGCGGAGAGCCTGGATTACCTCAGGGGTCATGATGGGACTCTTCCTCAGCGCTTTGGAGGCGACAGCGGTGGTGACGGCCATGCCCACCGTCATTTCAAGTCTCGGAGGACTTGAGCTTTACAGTTGGGTGTACTCGATCTACTTCCTGACGGCCACCGTGACTGTTCCGCTTTGGGGACGTCTTTCCGATTACTATGGGCGACGCCTATTTTATATCGCCGGCATCGGATTGTTTGTCGGCGGTTCGGTTCTTTGCGGTCTGAGTCAGTCGATGGTGCAACTGATCGCCTTTCGAGCCATTCAGGGTTTAGGGGCGGGAGCCCTGCTCCCCCTGGGAATGACCATTATCGGGGACATCTACTCTCTGGAGCGTCGTGCCCGCATGCAGGGCTGGTTCAGCGGTGTCTGGGGACTCAGCAGTATCGTCGGGCCCCTGCTGGGGGGACTCATTACCGACCACTTTTCCTGGCGATGGGTGTTTTTTCTCAATTTTCCCTTTGGCCTCTTGGCCGGGGCCATCATTGCTCTGGCACTGGTTGAACCCAGGACCCGCCGCGCCAGCCGGGTGGACTACGTGGGAGTCCTGGTTTTGATCGTTTCTCTTTCCCTCCTTCTCATCAGTCTGGATCAACTCAGAGGCGGTGAGCCAAGCCCGGGACAGTATCTGACCCTGGTCACAGCGGGAATTCTCTTGGTCCTATTTATTTTCCAGCAAAGAAAAACCGTCGACCCCATCTTGCCCTTACACCTTTTTAACGATCGGATTTTTTCCGCCGCCGCACTCAATGGTTTATTTAGTGGCATGGCCCTCTTCGGAGCGATTTCTTTTATCCCCCTCTTTGTCCAGGGGGTGCAGGGCACAGGGGCAACCGAGGCTGGATGGGCCATCACCCCGCTGATGCTGGGGTGGGTGGTTTTCTCCATTGTAGGAGGGCGTTTGATTCTCATTGTGGGGTACCGGAGAACGGTCATCACGGGTATGGTTTCCCTGAGCATCGGGTTTTTCCTGCTCAGCCGGGTCACCGTCCAGGTCTCTCCTCTGGAGTTAGCGATGGTGTTGGTTCTCATGGGCGTGGGAATGGGACTGAGCATGGTCTCCATGCTCATTGCCGTTCAGAGCCGGTTCCCTCGCAGCTCCCTGGGGATTGCCACTTCGGCAACCCAGTTCTTTCGGAGCATTGGGGCTTCCATCGGTATCGCCATCATGGGAGCCGTCATGGCAGGCCAGATGATGTCCGGACTGTCGGCTATGGAAGAGACAGAACAGACTGAACAGATTGCTTATGTTGCCCGCCACCCGGATGCCATCGTGAACCCCCTGAACCGCGCTCAGATCTCCTCGACTCTTTTACCCAAGTTACAAGGTCTTCTGGGTACGGCTTTGCAGGATGTGTTTTTTGTCGGTTTCATTTTTTCTCTTCTGGCTCTGGCTTCGGCCTTTCTGGTCCCGGCGGGATCGGCTCAACAGCACGCACGGAGGAAGTGACGGAGTAAATGACAAATCAGAAACAAATTACAAATCACAAATTCCAAATTCAAAACCTCTGAGTTTGGTCTTATGAACTGTTTCAAACCGAATTTTGTTTGTGATTTGGAGTTTGAAATTTGAGATTTGTAACTTATTTCAAACCTCTGCTTTCTCCTTCCCATCTTCTCCGATAAGATATGGAGCAGCACATGGCTCCGAAGACGAGGTCTTTGTTAAGAGAAGGAGGGGCAGACTGAAATCCGGGAACACTCCGGTTTTTTGGTCCAGCCGAAACCCTATGAATTTAACCGGCAAAACGAGATCGATCCTCTACCATTGCAGCAGCGCATGTAGCCTGGCGCTGCTGATTTTGCTCAGCTCCCCGCTGCATGCCCAGCAAATTCCCCCTGAGGTGGCCCAGCACGGGTACGCCGACACGGTGCTGGTCAACGGCAAGGTAGTGAGCATGGATGATAAGTCCACCTCCAGCAGTGTGGGAAGGGTCTACCAGGCCGTCGCGGTCAAGGGAGACACGATTATCAAGCTGGGGACCAGTGGGGAAATCAGGGCCCTGGCGGGACCCGACACCAGTGTCCTCGATTTGAAGGGACGCACCCTGATTCCTGGAATCATTGAACCCCATATGCACATCTACGGTGAGGCCACCCGCTATCTGGACCGGTTAGGCTTCAAGTATCCCCCCAATGGGATTGTGGTCTCGATGCAGGCGGAGCGGGACCTGGAAAAAACTCAGGCCCTCATGCGAGAGAAGATCCAGGAGGCGGTCCGCCAGGCCAATCCGGGCCAGTGGGTGGTTCTGAGTATTTCAGGTCATCCCGAAGCACCCAGTGAAGCCAGTTTCTGGGCGTTTACGCGACGTCTGACCGAGCGCAGGACACTGGATCTGTGGACACCTGAGAATCCTCTTCTGGTGAGACCTGGCATTAGAGGTTGGGTCAATTCCCAAGCTCTGGAAGCCTTGAATGACTTCCTGCCGGGATACTCGGCTTCCATCCAGGAGACCATGCACGGGGATACCATCGGCGAAGACATTCCCGGCATCGGCTGGGTGGGCAGCCAGGAGATGTCTGTCATCACGTGGGAACTCTTTCTTCAGAGCCTGCCCTTGAACACTCTGGCCCAAGCCTTGAAGCTCACCGGGGAAGAGTTCTCCTCGATCGGAGTGACCACCCTGTCTACCCGTATTCCTTTCCCAAAGGTCATGAGTGGGTATGCCACACTGGCCGGTCTTGGACAGATGCCTCTTCGCTTGGCCGCCCACTATGAAGTGCACCGGATGCCTACCGATCCTCAGCAGACCCGACAGATGTATCGGCGAACGGGCGTCCTGCAGGGGATCGGAGACGATTACTTTTGGATTGATGGGGTGGCTTCCGAACGCTGGGATTCGATGTACCCTGAGTCGTGCACGGGACCCGATACCCAGGCTCCGGCCCACATCAAGTCGCGGGAAGTCTGTCCCAAGCCGGGTGATCTGATGTGGGACACACTGGAAAATGCCTTCAAGTCGGGTTGGCGGTTGGCCGGGGTGCACATGGTCGGCAGCGAAGCCGCCCGAGCCTATTTCAGGATGATCGATCGGGCCCGGGCCGATACTGGGATATCCATGGAGGAGATTCGCGCGATGGGGATGACGACCGAGCATTGCACTCTGGTGGGGAAGCAGCCCGATATTCTCGAGAAATTGAAAGAGTATGGAATCATCCTGAGCTGTGGACCCAGCCGCATCAATGAAGCTCCTGACTGGATTGCCGACTATGGCCCCCAAATCGAGTCCTTTATTTTACCCTTCCGTACCTGGATCCAATCGGGTGTGAAGGTGGTGGGACAGCATTACGGCGGAGGAGCCTTTGACCGACCCTCAGAAGGCAGCGTGGGGCCGGGAATGGAGCCTCCCTTTTACCAGCTGTGGCAGGCTATTACTCGCAAGTACAATGGAAAGGTGTGGCAGCCGGATGAGCGCATCAATCGAGTGCACGCCCTGAAAATGTGGACCTCCTGGGCAGCAGACTATGTCAGGAAGCCGGATAAGATTGGGTCGCTGGAAGTGGGGAAATTCGCCGATATGCTGATCATCGATCGCGACTACTTCACCATTGATGTGGATGACATTTTGAAAATCCGCCCGCTGATGACCCTGTTGGGGGGGGATATCGTGGTGCTGCAGGAGTCCCTGGCCCAGGACTTTGGAATACCTGCGGTGGGGCCGGCTTACAGTTTCACCGATGCTCAGGTCGAGCACATCGGTCAGCCCTTTCTGCAGTGATTCGTGTGTTCTCCTGTCGTGTGCTTGTGCATTCGGGCTCGCTGTGCCTGAGGTTGGAGCGCTTGGTACGGGTCATCAGTAGAAACCACAACAGATCATAAACGAACGGCTCAAAGGGGACAGAAGGGCGGCGTTTTCTTGCAGGCTTCAGTGCATATAAAAGAAGCAGGCAAAAGTTCCTGCCGGGAGGGCGGTGATTTGGGCGGGTTCCGTTTTCCCTTCTAGAGGCGCTTCTCCGAGTTGTTTGATACTGGGAGAGAGTTCGATCACATGATCCACATCCGCTTCCAGGATCCTAAAGTAAGCAAAAGCCAGCACACCGCCTTCGGGGAGAAAGTCCCCCTCCCCCGGCTCAGCCAGAATCTCCAGAAAGTGCATATCAAAGGCGATAGGAGCTTTTTTCAGCTCAGATTCGAGCTTCCAACCCGCTTTGCGTGGCCCCTGACCGATACCCAGCTTGGTGTATTCCAGCTTGCTGGGTGGAAAACGAAGAATAATCTTGAACGGCTCTTTTATAGGGGTGAAGGAGGTGATCTTGAGGGGCAGGGAAACCTCCTGGCCGACCTGCCCGATGGTTTTCTCAAAAGAAAGGGTCAGGGTGGGAACGTCGGTTTCCTGTGACTCCATCCGGGCCTTTGGAGCACTCAGAAAAAAAAGAAAGACACCAAGGAGTATTCTTCTTCTCAGGGAGCTGCTTCTTATCGGTCTCATATACGCGATCGGTACTCTATCATGGCTACTTGCCCGTTGCCTCACGTAAAAATCTATTCCAAAGGGTATTCGTTGCCTCACTAAGAATCTATCCGAAAGGGATTGCAAAAAGTGGTGGTAAAAAGCACCAACCAGAGGAGTGGCAACCCCTTGCCCAACACCCGCAGCCTGCAGCAAGAGAAAGATTTTCACATCCAGCCCGCTTCCCATCGTTTCTTCTGCTCAGGAGTCGGTTTGAGCAAAAGGCAATTCTGAAGCCAGCCGATCTGCCGTGCCAGCTGGGCCGGATTGAGCTTCTCATACTCTCGGGCCAGTTCCCGCTTGATCTTGTCCGCCACCTCAGGGGACTCGCAGATCCTCCGGTAGGGAGTTTTCGGCACATCATACTTTTTCCAGATCCGAGACCCTCGACGTTGCTTGGCCACCATCTTCATGACCGGCTTGAAAAAGTTGATCTGCAGTCGCAGCCGATCGTACAACTCGTTCACCAGCTCCTGTTCTCGCTCTCCCTCGTAGCGAGCATAACCCACGGCCCGCCGAACCACCGAATAGTTTTTCTGCTCCACATAAGGGTTGTCATTCTTGCGCGAGGGGCGGGTTCGGCTGAAGCTGATCTTTTCCTGCTCACAAAAACGAATCAAGTGCTTGTTGATGAACTCGCTGCCGTTGTCCGAAGCCATCCCCAGCCAAGGGAAGGGCGAGCGCTTCTGAAGCAGCTTCATCGCTTCCAGGACCCACACCTGGGCCTTATTGCGCACCGCTCGGACCTCTGTCCAGCCCGTGTACACGTCCGTCACATCCAGGGTTTGAAGGTAGTCCCCCCGACCCTGGCCTCCCTCATGGCCCACCAGGTCCACTTCCACAAAACCGGGGCGATCCTCCTGCCAGTCGGCGAAACGCTTGATCGGAATCTGGTGTTTGAGCAGCGTTCCCGGCTTGGTTCCGGATCGTCCTTTGAGACGGTGCTTGCACCTTTCGGGCTCCAGCAGCCGATCGATGGTGGCGGCGCTGATCTGCATCAACCGCTCATGGGTGCTGGCATCCACTTTCAGTTCCCCATGTCTTTGTAAAATGGGTACCACTTCCGGCAAAATCGCGACCAGACGTTTGCCACACAAATAGTCCAGTATCTCCCAGATCATCGTCAGCGCCTTTAGAACTTTCTGGTCGTATTTGCGGGCCCGCTCTCGCCGTACTCTCTTGCCGATATCCCCTACCGCCACCAGCTTGGGGCTCAACCGGATCCGCTTGCCCTGGTGGCGAAGCAGATAGGCTCCATAGCAGCGGTTGTAGCCCGTCATTTGGGTAAACTCCGTCAACACTTCCCCCTTCACCTTCTTGCCCTTCTTCCGGTAGCGGGGGACAAAACTTTTGATCAATACACGCTTTTCTGCCATCGTTAACCTCATTGGTGCCCTCCATTCCTTCATGGAGGACACTTCTATTCCCCTGCTCAGGGCCAGGCAATTTCGAATAGATTTTTTAATGAGGCAACGTATCCATTTCGAATAGATTTTTGATGAGGCAATTCGCCTTGTTGCGGGTAATGGGTTCGTCGGCATATAATCGGGTTCAGGAATCACCAGGGGACCAAAATGAGATTAAGACTTTTCACTTGTTTGTTGGCCATAGGAGCGTTTTTTGCTGCCCAGGCCTTTGCCCATGTGGGGCTGGCGCCAAGACGGGGCATCTCCGGAACGAACCATGTTTCCTTTGCCGTCAGAGCACCGGTTGAGAAGGACATCCCAACGGTAGAGTTGAAGATCCTCATTCCACCGGAATGGAAGGAAGCGGGAGGTCAGGTGGACCGGGTGGAACTGGACCCACTCTGGGATGTGAGCATTGAAAGGGACGAGGATGACTGGATTAAGAGCGTCACCTGGTCAGGAGCTGAGGCTCCCGGCTACTCCTTTATCCAGTTCAACCTGATCATCACCCTGCCCAAGCTGACGGGACTGCAGCAGATCAAGGCCTACCAGACGTATTCTGACGGAAGTGTGGTGGCCTGGGTGGAAGATCGCAATGAAGAAGGTACGGAAAAACCCGCTGTGGCACTGACGCTGGTTGAAGAAGAGGGAGGCCCCAATCTGGCCTTCTACCTGGGGCTGAGCGGGCTTCTTGGAGGTCTGGTCGGGGCAGGTTTGGTGCTGATCATCAATCGGAAAAACGGCCACAACGGCGCCTAAGCTCCCTGTAGGGGCGCACAGCCGTGCGCCCTATAACCCGTTGACAAACAGAGATTTGTGGGCGCACCTCCCAAACCGAAGTCTGGCAGCTCTGTCACGTTCCCACGACAGCACGGCAAAGCCGGGATTAGTCAGGGCGGATGGTTTCGCTGCTGCAGTAGAGAATTTATGAATAGTCCCGGCTACGGCCCTAGGGCAGATAGTCATCGAAAACGGCGGTTTGCTGCCGGGAGGAGCCCTTCTTCATCACGCGAACGTTAACCCTCCAATTGCCTGCCATGCCTAAAACGGCCTCTGTTCGATAAGAACCGTCCTCCTGGAGGCTGGCTTCGAGCCGCTGCCAGGGCATATCCATGTCGGTCATCATCACATCCAGGAGAACGTTTTCCAGATCTACCGAGTTTCCTTCCTGGTCCTTGACCCGTACCTGGACTTGATTGTGTCCGATCTGGTTGGGCTCGATCTGCAGGGTGATGTCAAAGTCGCTCCGGTTGGAAACCAGAGAGGGTCCGCCGGAGGCCGCCGTGGCAGCCGGAGACAGGTTGGTTAAGACCGTAACCACCAACAAGATGACCACACCCAGGACCACTTCGGCCTGAACCAGAGGACGAAAACGCTGCAATATGCCAAAGCTGGCTTCCAAAGCTTTCTCGCCCTGCTCAATGAGACTTTTTCCCAGTTGGGGCTTGATCACCAGCAGGTTCACCGCTCCGATGGCCAGAAGCGGAAGGACCAGGAGGATCTTGGTCAGAAGCGTCCAGCCGTACCAGGTGGTCACAAATGAGGACCAGGAGGGGATGTGAATCCAGGTGGTATAGGCACCGGTGAGCACGATGGTCAAGACACAGAATTGTGTCATCCGAGAGAAGCGGGGAACCACCTCACCCAGCAATTGAGCCCGCAGGGGCGGCTCGGCCGCCGAGAGCGATCGCATCAACCGCACCAGATGAATCAGTCCGCCCACCCAGATGGCCGTGGCCATAAGGTGAAGCACATCGCTGCTCAAAGCCACGGCTCTCCACTCGGTGACCGCTGCGGCGTGTCCTGAATTGGAAACCGTGAAAAAGAGAACCGCTCCCAGCGCGGTCCCCAGGTACAGCAAGAGTGCACTTTTGGAAATATCCTGGGGAGCCGTCCACATGTACCCATACAGCCAGAACAGAATTCCGGAGACCAGGGTGACCACGACGCCCAGAGCCCACATTCTCCCGTATTGACTCGAGGAGATCACGGCCCTCAGGATGTCCCCGCTTGCGGCCCCAAGCAAGGTGGAGTCGGCCATGGCCGCGGCCTTGAAAAGTAAATTGAAAAGGGCTGTCACCAAAAGCACCACCCAACTCCACAGGAAGAAACGGAGAAAGGGCCGCCGCACCGCAGCCAAGACTTCGGCCGGGATCTCCAACTCGGGGTGCTTGATCACCGGCACCAGGATGATGGCGCCAAAGGTAAATCCTCCCACGAAAACCATCAACGTCAGAAAGTAGAGCCATCGGGTGAGCGCCATGGAGAAGCCCGGCCAGTTTTCTCCGATCTCGGGCTGGCCTGCAACCATCCCCGAAGCCTGAAATTCCTCTCCCACCGAGAAGCCGAAGTTGCCCCCAACTTGGTGCCCGTCCGAGGAAGTGGCTCGCCAGGAGACGGTATAGATTCCGTTGGGAGTGTCGTTCTTGAGTGCCACCGACAGTTCTTGCCGGTTCCGGGACAGCGTGGCCTGGAGGTTGTGCACGGGCAACCCATTGCGGTTGAGTATCTGCACGCCATTGAAAATCTCCTCAATCCCTTCACTAAAATGGAGTTCCACCCTTGGGGGAGCCCGCTCCAACCGCGAGTTGGCCGGAGGCACCGTGCGCAGCAAGGTGGCGTGACCCAGTAGCCCGGCCGTGATCCCCATCAGGATCGCTCCGCTGATTCCCGCCTGAACCCACCGCTTGACCGACACGAAGCCCAATCCTTTCATTGCAAGCTCCTGATTGCAAGAGCATCCCCCCTCCCTTTAAAAGAGGCCACACGCCTGAACCTAGGAACATTCTTGTGCTATACGTTTATTTGCTGGTGATGATACTCGCTCGGAGCCTTGAAGCAAGCCGAAAGTTGAAGACTACCAAGATGGAACATTCTTTCCAATCCACTGGTTTTGTCTTATTCTTCTTCTGTGAAATTTCCGAAACCAGTGGAGGACATACATGAGTGAGCAAAGAATTGAGAAAGATTCCATGGGAGAGATGCAGGTTCCTGCCAACAGCTATTATGGTGCGCAAACCCAGCGCGCCGTGCTGAACTTCCCTATAAGTGGTTTACGTTTCTCCCGACCCTTTATTCGTGCTATGGGGCTGATCAAAAAGGCAGCCGCCCAGACCAATCTGGAATTGGGCCTGCTGGAAGAAGGGCTTGCCGCCTCCATCCTCCAGGCGGCCGATGAGGTTATCGAAGCCAAACTGGATGAGCAGTTTGTGGTGGACATCTTCCAGACCGGCTCGGGCACTTCCACCAATATGAACACCAATGAAGTCATCGCCAACCGGGCTATCGAGATTCGGGGCGGAGCCATTGGCACCCGTGAAGTGCATCCTAACGACCACGTCAACATGGGCCAGTCCAGCAATGACGTGATTCCCACCGCCATTCACGTGGCTGCTCTGGAGGAGATTGATCAGAAACTGATTCCAGCCCTCAAGCAGCTTCATGCTTCGCTGGACGCCAAGGCCAAGGAATTTGACGAGATCGTGAAAATTGGGAGAACCCACCTGCAGGACGCCGTTCCCATCCGCCTGGGGCAGGAGTTTTCCGCTTACGCTGCCATGATGGAGCACGCTATCAGGAGGATGGAGTCGGCGCGGTTTGCCCTCTCGGAGCTGGCCATTGGGGGGACAGCTGTGGGAACTGGCCTCAACTGTCCTCCAGAGTTCGCCTCTCGGGTGGTAGAAAAACTTTCAGAGTGGACGGGGGTTTCCTTTCAGGAGGCCAAAAACAAATTTGAGGCACTGGCCAGTAAGGATGCAGCTGTAGAAGCCAGCGGTATGCTCAAAACCGTTGCCGTCAGTTTGTTGAAAATCGCCAACGACCTTCGCTGGCTGGGCTCCGGGCCGCGCTGTGGCATTGGCGAGCTGTTTCTTCCTGCCACTCAGCCGGGAAGTTCTATCATGCCCGCGAAGGTGAACCCGGTCATTCCTGAGGCCGTAACCATGATTGCGGCTCAGGTGATCGGTAATGATGTGACCATTTCTCTGGGAGGCCAGTCGGGGAGTTTCGAACTGAACGTCATGAAACCGGTTATCGTTTACAACCTCCTGCAGTCGATTCACCTCATGAGCAATGGATGCGACGTTTTGAGAGAGCGGTGTGTGGACGGCCTGAAGGCCAACCGTGAACGTTGTGAGGAAATGGTTGAGCGCTCTCTGGCCATGGTGACTTCTCTGGCGCCCAAGATCGGATACGACAAAGCCGCTGAGATTGCCAAGGAGGCTTATGAGACGGGTAGCACCATACGTGAAGTGGCAGCGGAGCAGAAAGTCCTGCCCGAGAAGGAACTGGAGCAGGTTCTGGACCCCCGGTCGATGACCGAGGGTGGATGAGGACGGGCCGACGTTTCTCCGACCGGATCGTTGCCAGGCGGCGGAGATGGCTGTGGATACAAGGCGTGCGAAGAGAGGCCCCCGCAAACGTACATTGAAGTACGTTGAGGACGGCCGAGCGAGCACAACGCAGTAGACGCGGCCATCTCCGCCGCCTGGGTTAGCTTTTGTCGGTGATCGGCTGGATGCTGACGCGCAGTCCCACCTTTAACTTCCCCTCCGGATTGGGGATCTCGAAGTAGACGGGAAGAGTTCGGGTCTGGGGGTCGATCTCGCTTCCCAGGGCTTGAAAGCGGGCACGAAAAGTTTCCCCGGGATAAGCCGACGTGGAGATCAGAGCTTCTGGAGCATCCTGGAAAACGGGCAGGTCTTTTTCATAGATTTCAGCCTGAACCCAGACGGTGGAAAGATCGACGATGGTCAGGAGTTTTCGAAATGTGCCCTCGGGGTTGATGTCACCCGGCACGAAATAGATTTCGTCAATGTAACCGGACAGGGGAGCGTTGACTATGACGGTCCTGGGATCGCGCCTTTCAATGACGCCCGTTTGGCGGGTGTTCTGCTGATCGACGATCTGAAGCTCCTTGAGAGAGTTCTGGTGGATTTTTTTGCGCCGATCCCTTTCTGCCTCAAATCCAGGATCCTCCTTGCTGATTTCCACAGCTCTTTGGTAGTCCTCCAGGGCCAGGCGGGCCTTTTCTTTGGCAACTTCCAGATACTGCTCGATTTCTATGGTACGGTCATCCAGGGGGAGCCGCTCCACAGCAGGAAGCTCTAAAACCGTGCGCGCCAGAGGTTGATCTTTTTCGACCTTGGCCCCCTCATAGACTCCCTCTTCCAGATAAATTTTCCCCCACATGGAGGCCACCACTTCAACCGTCAGATCAGGTCGGGGAATAATCTCTCCCTGAAATCTTAGCGTCTGTCCGCGGGGGGTGAAGTTGATTTCTCCAGACCTCATCTCTTCCTGGTCTTGAGCCCACCCCTGGCCTGTGCTAAGAGGCATAATCAATCCCATCGCCAAGAGCCCAACTAACAAGTAACTCAAAACAGGATCAGACTCCCTCATCAGTTGCCCGCCTCTACGTTGCTTCGTTGGGATGCCTGTTGCGTTTCTTTATCCTCAGCGGCTGGATAGACATCCAACAGCATTCCCGGTTTGAGCCAAAGATCGGGATTCTTGACCTCGTAGAGCACACGGAGGGCCTTGGATTCGGCCTCCACATCGGGTCTGACTTCTACCAGTTGCCCCCGGAAGGTTTGCTTTAAAACAGTGGAATGCAAAGTGACCTCTGACTCAACTCCCATTTGTGCAATGTCTTGCGGGAGTGCAAAGACCTCCACCCACACTACCGAAGGGTCGACGATCTCAAAAATCGGATCGTCTTCGTAGATCACCTGTCCTGCTGAATAAGTGGCGCGGCTGATGTATCCGCTGATGGGGGAAAGAAGTTGGGTTTCGTGCAGATCCCTCCTTCGGAGCTGGGTATCGTGTAACCTGAGACGTTCCTGGGTCTTCTTGAGCGTCGTGTCGGCTTGGTTGAACTCCACTTCCTTCAGCTCAAATTCGCGACGCGAAATGACGCCCAGATCCAAAAGGCTTGCCGCTCTCTGGTAGGCCGCTTCGGCCTGCACCTGTTTTTCGCTGGCCTCCATAATCACCTTCATGATCTCCCAGCGCTGATTCAGGAGATGAGAATAGTCGTGCACGATAAACTGGTTTTGGATGCTCCCCAGGACCTGACCCGATTTTACCCGGTCTCCGATCTGGGGAACTCCATTTTTGAAAACGGCCGTTCCCGGCAAAGGACTGCGTACCTGGATAATTCGATTGGTGGCGTGCCGAACCGTCCCCACGAACATTCGAGCCTCAGAGACGAACTTGGGCTCTTCAAGGTGCTTCTCAGGTGTCCGGACCCAATCTTCCACCCCGGGAGATTCCTCGGGAGGAGCCAAGAGTGCTTCGACTTCCAAGGTCCCCAGATCGGTGGAAGGCCAAGAAATGTTTGCCAGGAGCAGGGCGGTCGCCCCGATGGATAGGACAATGACGGCGAAGAGCACCGAAGATCTCCCGGCAGGAGATTTAAAGCGCTGGATCACCAGGCCCAGGGAGGTCAAAATAATCATGCCCTGAAACAGCAGCAGGGGCCAATTGACCGGTGCTGCCCCCAGCGGAATGATCAACTCTCCGCTTCCCTTGAGTTTATTCGCGTCTTCAAACTCAAAGAAGAGTTTCCATTCTCCCGACCGAGCAAAAACATGATCGAAGCGGAAAACACCCGCTTCTCCGTCCTCCTGTTGGACTTCCAGAGGGAGGCTCGATCCCCCCTCCCCTTCTAACTTGACCTGGAAGAACTCCGGCATCAGGGGGGTCTTCCCACCCAGTAGAGGATCAGCTTCGGTCAGGATCTCTTCCAGACGAACCAAGAACTGCACATTCTGGCCGGTCAGAGGGGCATCGGGCAGATGGGCCAGGGTCACCCGGAAGCGCTGGTCCGGGCCTACTAGGAGGGTTTCCAATCGGTAATGCACTTCGACTCCGTCTGCGTGGATCACTCCCTCATGGGCCCAGACCGGAGTCCAGGTTGCCATAAAACTGAGAAGAAAAAAGGGTATAAGTAGTCTTTCTCTCACCATCTTCTTAGACGTTCCTTCAATTTAGAGGTTCCTCAAAGGGAAAAACGACCAACGCCGAGGAGCCCAAGGAAGGGGGTACCCGCTTGCGGGTCGCGCAGTCAGCGTGGATGATTGCCGCACTGCAGTAGACAATTTATGCATAGTCCCGGCTGGTAGGCAGACAGGGTGAAGGAAAATCCTCCTATGGAGAGGATGATTGCATCACTTCTTCAAGCGAGCCGCCCACAGCTTGCTCCAATTTTACCACGGATGCTCTCAATTGGAAATCGGCTTCCAAACCTTGTGAAGCCGCCTCCATAAGCTCTCTTTGGATGCCCAGCCATATTGTGACGTCTCTTCCGGTCAACTGATAAGCTGCTTTCATGTTTTGCGCGCTCTCCTGCAGCTTGGGCACCAGGGTTTGTCGATACAGTTCGCCTCTTTGTTGACTGAACTGGTACTCCTGGTAGACGGACAAGGCTTCGCTGCGGATGACGGATTCTGCATGAGCCAGTTCTCTCTCTGCGACTCTCTTGGCCGCTATGGCTGCGGCCAGATTTCCAGAATTGTTGTCCCCGGTGGGAAGGGGAATAGTGAGGTTCAGTTTGAGGCGATGGGAGGTGGAATCTACGGATTCGATGATGCTCGGTGGAAGGAAGTCATCACTTTGCAGGGTGTCCCTGCCGTACTGGTATCCCAGGCCCCATTCCCAATCCCTCTTGCCTACTGCGTTCTCCATACTGAGTTGAAGATCGGCGTGTTCGATGGAACTGCGGATGTTTTTCAAGTCGATCCGGGCCTTCAGCGCAAAGCTCAGGATCTGATCCAGGGCAGGCAGTGGCGCCTCCTGTGTCTCCTCCTCGACCACCACATGTTCAGCCTCAACCGGTGCTCCCATGAGAATGTTCAGTCGATACTGAGCCAGTTGACGTTGGGTCTCGAGCTGCCCTTTTTGAGCGGCCAGTCGGGTCCACTCGGTGAGCAGGTATTCGGCATTGACAGAAGGAATTTCGCCTTCCTGCACCCGTACCCGATCAAATTGGAGAAGCTGATTCACTCCCTCGCTGTAACCCTCCAGGAGAGAAACCCGTTTTTGAAGTCGCAGCAAGTCCAGATAGGCAAGACGAATCTCGGACGTCAAAGTCCTCAAATGATGTTCCGCTTCCAAAACGGCATGGTCCAATTCGTGTTGAGCCATCTGCTGGCGTAATGCTCTTGGACCTCCCCGCTCCCAGGTCTGTGAGAAAACCAGTGAAATCTTGTAGTCGTCGTTGTCTCCCGAAATGGCTCCAGTTTCAAAGTTCGACTCCAACCGAGGATTGAGTTTTTTCCCCGCCTGTTCCAACCGACCTCTCCGCACTTCCACCTGCTCCAGCCGGGCCTGGTAAAGCTGATTGTTCCGGGCTTGAGCCGAAGCCTCTTGAAGCGTCAGATTCTGCTGCCCACTCAGCGGAAGGATCGCAGAGATCAGAACCGGTAAAAAGCAGGTGAACTTCCTTTGAAAACCCAAATTCGTAAAATAGTTCATCATTCTTTTGACCTCTGATTCGAAGGGTTGATCTTTATCCATCTGGGGCGATTCGGATGACTCCCCGAAGAGCCAAACGGTCCATTTCCCCGGCGCTAAGCCCGATTTCAGTCAATATTTCGCGACCGTGCTGACCCAGCTGCGGGGGAGGGCCAGCGATATCGTTAGGGCCCAGGGAGAACTCAACCGGCAAGCGAGGCAAACGCACTGTGGGTTCTTCTACGTTGGGTAGATCGATGTCCTGAAGCTGCTCCATGGCTGCCAGCTGGGCATCGTTGAGCAATTCGCCCACCGCCTGCACTGGACTGACAGGGACCCCATACTCATCGAACCTTTTCAACCATTCCTCTGTGGGAGATTCTTTTAAGACCGATGCCATTTCCTCACGCAGTTGTTCACGGTTCTCAAGTCGGTCGCGGTTGGTGGCGAAGCGCGAATCCTTGGTCCACTCAATGTGGTCGAGGGCCATACACAAGCGAGCAAAGAGACGATCCGTGGATACGCCGATCAAGAGTCTACCATCGGCGGTTGGAAAATCGCCATAGGGAGCCAATTCGGGATGACTCGTCCCCTGTGGCGCTGGATCCTGGCCCGTAAACTGACGACAGATCAAGGGGTAGGTCATCCAGGTCACGCCGGTCTGAAACAGCGAACCCTCGATTTTTTGCCCCTGTCCCGAGCGTTGACGCTCGAGCAATCCTGCCATGATTCCCAGAGCCGTCCACACTCCGCTGCCCATGTCCAGAATCGGAACTCCAACCTGTATGGATGGATGATCCGACCCACCCGTTACACTGAGGATCCCGGTGCGTGCCTGTAAGAGCGCATCATGACCGGACTTCTCGTGATCGGGACCGCGTGAACCATAGCTGGACAGGGACACGTACAGGATATCGGGCCGTGCTGCCCGAACAGCATTCTCATCCAAACCCAATTTGGTCGCCTTCCAGCCCACGAAGTTTTCCACCAGGACATCACACCCCTTGACCAGACGGAGAATGAGGTCGCGCCCCTCAGGCTGGGAAACATCCAGGGCCAGCGAGCGCTTCCCTCGGTTGACGGCTACGAGGTAGGCTCCCCATTCACCTTTGTGGGGACCCATAGCCCGCATCGGATTACCCTCTTCCGGGTGTTCGACTTGAATGACATCAGCACCCAGATCGGCCAGGATCATGGTGGCATAAGGCCCCGCCATATTGGTGGTCAGGTCGAGTACGCGAATCCCGGTTAGAAGGCCCGTCAACTAGTGCACTCCGATTCTAACGGAAGAAGTGAAGGGTCGTTTACCTCGGTGCATCAATGGGCGAGTATACACTAAGCATTAGTGAGCATGCTGGTGACGGGTCCTGTGCATATCTTCGAACTCTTCCAGGCGTTGTCGAAGCGGATCAATCACCGCGGCGCTTTCGTTACTGCAGTACAGAATCTATGCATAACCCGGGCTAGATTCCGTTGTTGGCAACGATAAAGCAAGCGAGGCACTAATGCTCAAGGGAGCACAGAGGGTTCAATTGGAAGTTAAAGCTGCAATTCGGAACGGTATCCGGCGTTGCAGAAGCTGATTGGAAATCTGATCCTGAACCTCAAGGGTCACTTCGTATTCACCCGACTTCAGGCCCGACAAGTCGAATCTGTGAACCAAATGAAGCCGCTCTCGGTTTTCAGCATTCATATTGTCGATCTTCAGCTGTTGGCTGGTCACCGTCTGGGAATCCCTGACAATGCCCGCCATACTCAGCAAATAGCCTGATTGGGAAGCAGTATCAATCTCGAAATTCGAGAGTTGAAAGAAGATGAGAAGAGCCTGATCTTGCTGAAAAACTCCAGAGACGTTCGGAAACACCTTGGCTGGCCCAAACGGACTGGCCTGCTCCACTGCAGCGTCAAAGTCGATACGGTCGGCCAGCACCACTGAGCTGATGGTCAGGGTTTCTTTGGATACATTGGGCAGGATAACGCCAAGACTCTTGGTTCCTACCTTTTCACTGTTGGCGTCGTGAATGATGATTTCCAACTTATAGCGGCCGGGTGCCAGCTGCATGGATCTTTGATAGATCGATTTCTGGTCGGCATTCTCTATTGACCCCCGGGTGTCTTTTGTACTTCCGATGGTTTCCTCAAAAACGTTGAGAACCCGCCCGTTGACTGCGCTGACTTGACCATAGACGTCAATGACGGAGCGATAGACATCACCCTCCGCCACGTAATCGAGGTATTTGTCAGGGATCATTAGAGTCACGGGAACCAGGTAATTGTTCTCATCTACAGGGAAGTGGTTGACTTCCACCTCAAATGGCAGCAGCTCATAGCGAATGTTAGTGATGACCTCGGGACGTCGGAAATCTGCAAAGTCGATGCTGGGCGGCCTCTGCAGGTTGGTCAGAAGAGCCAATTTCTCAAAGGGTTGATCCTTGGTTCTGCCATAGCCAATCAGGAGCGGATTATGGCCGGGCATGGGATTGGTCAAGGGCCGGACTCGATCAACGCGATTCGCCCTTCCCTCCGCTTCCGCAGTCGTCAATCCGCCACCGGGCATCCGCAACAACGCATCCTTGTCCCAGGGGTTGATTGTAAGTCGGTACTCCCCGGTTAGGGTGTCGTCTACAAATTCAATCTCTACATCCTGCCCGACTCCTTCGAGGTACCGGTACTCCCACTGTTCGAAAGGATAGGTGCTGGTGGACCCACCGCCTTCCCAGTAAGGTCGTTCATAATGGCCCCCGCTGGGATGAGCTTCAATGCGATCGGGTTCACCATACTTGATATAGATCATTCCCCGATCTGTTTTCCAACCCGGAATACCTGATGCAAAGCGCTCATTGGCATATTGGACCCGCCGGTAATGTTCTTCCTTGAGTTCGTTGTAACTGGTTCTTGGGGTGGGATCACGCCGAGTCCAGAATTGCTCGATGAATCTTTCCTTCTCTTCGGCGGTCTGAAGCTTGTTGAAAACCGTCTTTTCCTCATCGGTGATGGTATAGATCACATCTTCGTCGAGCCACTTTTTGAAGTAATCCTCCACTTCCTCATCGTGTGACTGAGCCGTCATGGAGCCAAAAAGCAGGGGTACCCCGAAAAGATACAGAAAGTTCTTTGCCATCTTCACCATTGTTTCTCGCTGCTCCTTATCGGTTGAACGGTTACCTAATTTATATAGATTATACACGAAAGCAAGCAATGTATCATCCAGGGATAGAGGAATTCCACGATTTGTCCTTTTGGGGCTGTTCGACAGCAGACAGGCTGGGTTTGGCGCTTGCGCACACTTCATGAAGTGAATCATCCAGCCAGAGCACCGAACCGGGAAATCAAGGAATGGGAACGGCTTCAAGGATCTTTGAAAGGATCTCGTCTGTGGACAGTTTGGCGGCCTCTGCCTGAACGCTTCGAATAATCCGATGACGGAGTGCCGGAATGGCAATCTCCTTCACATCCGCTGGCATCACGTAGTCTCGCTCATGGAAAAAGGCCACGGTTTTGGCAAGGGAAAGGAGATGGTGGTACGCTCGCGGTGAGATCCCTACTGTAACTGCCGCCCGGATATCCTTGACTCCGAAAGCTTCCGGATCCCGAGTCGCCCTTCCCAGCCGAACCACGTATTCTCTCAACCGGTCGTCCACATAGGTTTCCCGGACCAATTCGCGGATCTTAATGATGGCTTCGGGTTGGATCAGGGGCGTCAGCTCGATTTGGCCCATCTCGGTTTTCAGCATGGTGAACTCATCTTCATGCTTGGGGTAGCCGACTCGCAGCATCATGGAAAACCGGTCTTTTTGAGCCTCTGGCAAAATGTACACTCCCTCTTGCTCAACGGGATTCTGAGTTGCCAGGACCCAAAAGGGATCATCCAGCTTGAAGGTGCTATCTCCCAATGTGACCTGACGCTCCTGCATGGCTTCCAGCAGGGCGCTTTGGGTCTTTGGGGTCGCTCGATTGATCTCATCCGCCAGTAAGATATTGGTGAATATGGGCCCGTGTTCAACACCGAAGGTTCCCTTGGCCGGGTCAAAAATGCGCGTCCCCACAATGTCTGCCGGCAAAAGATCGGGAGTGAGCTGAATGCGCTGAAACTTGGCGTGCACCACACTGGAGATAGCCACCACGGCCAGTGTCTTAGCTACTCCCGGTACCCCTTCCAAAAGAACATGCGCACAGCCACCGCGATGACCGTTCTCGGAAGCGTCCTTTTTAAAAGAATAGGGGATCTCGGTGAAGAGACCCACCAGGAGGTTGCGAACCATCTCCTCCTGTCCGATGATGACTCGGTTGATCTCTGCTTCGATCTCTTTAAGAAGCCTTAATGTTTCCTCTTTGGTCATACTTTTCACGGGAGAAGGCTGCTATTGTAGAGGGCAACCGAGGACGGGTCAATTTAAAAAATCGCCAGCGCAGCAAACCCGGTGACGAGGAACCCATAGCAGAGGGGAGTCCTCTCGGTTGCCTGGTCCATTGTGAGGATGAATCCATCACGGCGGACAACGATAGGTAAACGGGAGGGACGTCCCCAGGATTCAGGATTTCCTTGTTTCGTTTGCGAGAGAATGGCTGTAAGATACCTTCATCGGAACAACTAAAATGTCCTCAAGACATCTCTGATTAGGAAAAGGGGCCATGCTATGAAAAAACTGCTTTTGCTTTCCCTGACTTTGTTCGTGACCGTTCCCGCTTGGGGTCATGACGACGCACTGACGCAGGAGACTTTGAAAAAATTCTTTCCCGAAGCCGAAAATTTCGTCAGCCGCAAGAAGTCGCTAACCCCTCAGCAACTCCTTCAGGTAGAAAAAGCTTCAGGAGATGAGGTTCAGGAAACAGACAAGGAACTGACCGTCTTTGTGGCCGTTGCCAAAGACCCCCAGACCGGTAAGATGCAGTCGATCGGTGCAGTGTTGATGGTGGACGCCAGGGGTGCCGAAGACTGGGTCGATATGGCTGTGGGTTACAATCTGGATGGCTCCGTCAGGAAGGTTCTCATCATGGAAAATATGGACGACAAGGAATTGGAGTCCGAAGCCTTCCTGGCACAGATGGAAGGGAAGAAGCCATCCGATCACTGGGATGTGGAGAAGGACTTCCGGCTGGTGGGGAATCCAGTCAGCGCCCAGGCAGTCATCCGGGCGGTCCACCGCGGGATGCACCTATTCCTCGCTTTTATGGGTTGATAAGATTTTCAGCTCAGGGTAAAACCACTCGTTCTAGACCCCACTCATTGAGTGCTGTCGACTCAGAAGTGACATGTTAAATGCCATCATCCGTTTCTCGCTTCAAAATCGGCTCCTGATCGTTGCCGCATCCGCCTTCCTGGTGGTTTACGGAATCTACGTGAGTGTCAATCTGCCGATCGATGTGCTGCCGGATATTAATCGTCCCATGGTGACGGTCATGACCGAGTCCCATGGTCTGGCACCCGAAGAGGTGGAGCGCCTCGTCACCTTTCCTTTGGAAACCCTTCTCAATGGAGCCACCAATGTGGAGCGAGTGCGCTCGCAATCGGCACCGGGGCTTTCCATCATCTGGGTTGAATTTGGTTGGGATACGAATATTTACATCGCCCGACAGATTGTCAACGAGAGGCTGCAGCTGGCATCGGCTCAGCTTCCGCCCGAAGTCGTTCCCGTGATGGGACCTATCAGCTCCATTATGGGAGGGATTCATCTCATCAGCATGCGGGCTGAAGAGGAAAGCGTTTCTGATCTGGAACTTCGGACGCTGGCCGATTGGACCATCCGCCCTCGGATTTTGGCCATACCGGGAGTGGCTCAGGTGGTCAACATGGGAGGCGGGGTGCGGCAGTATCAGGTTTTGGTGAACCCCCAAAGAATGAGAGATTTCTCCATCAGTCTGGCGGAGGTGGAGACGGCCATCGGCTTCTCCAATTCCGCCACCTCGGGAGGGTTTCTCAATCGGGGAGGCCAGGAGTTCCTGATCCGGAATATGGGCCGGATCGAAACACTGGATGATCTGAGAAACACGGTCGTCGCCGTACGCGGATCGGTTCCCGTTTATGTTCGGGATATCGCCCGGGTTCAGTTTGGTCCTCAGATCAAGCGAGGGGAGTCCGCCTACAACGGGCAGCATTCGGTCATTATGCAGATCACCAAGCAGCCGGACGTGAATACCTTGGTCCTGACCAAGGAGGTGGAGGCGGCTCTGGAGGAAATTCGGACCGGCCTGCCGGAAGGTGTGGTGGTGGATCCGGCCGTTTTTCGCCAGGCCGATTTTATTCAAACGGCTGTCGACAACGTGTTTGAGGCGCTTTGGCATGCTTTTGTACTGGTCCTTATCGTTCTGTTGCTCTTTCTGTTGAACTTCCGGACCACAGCCATCACCCTGACCGCTATCCCGCTCTCCTTCTTGATCACCGCGGTGGTGATGAAATTCTTCGGAATCACCATCAACACCATGATGCTGGGAGGGTTGGCCATTGCCATCGGTGAGCTGGTGGACGATGCCATCGTGGATGTCGAAAACGTCTTCCGGAGACTGCGTGAGAATCGCCGGAGGTCCCGACCCGAGTCGGCTTTGACCGTTGTTTTTCGGGCCTCGAGCGAGATTCGAAATTCCATTGTCTTCGCCACCCTCATCGTGATTTTGGTCTTCTTGCCCCTTTTCTTTTTGAGTGGAGTGGAAGGGCGGCTTTTCACCCCTTTGGGTATCGCCTACGTGGTCTCCATCCTGGCCTCGCTTCTGGTCTCATTGACCCTCACGCCAGTGCTTTGCTACTACTTCCTGGGCCGCTCCAAGCTCCTGGAGCGAAGGGAAGATGGTTGGCTGGTACGACAGCTCAAGCGGGGGCAGGCCCTACTTTTGGAGGTTACCCTGGAGCACCCCGGGAAGATTATTATTGGGGCTGCCTTCCTGGTACTCCTCTCCCTCTCCTTTATCCCATTGATGGGCCGGACCTTTCTTCCCGGCTTTAATGAGGGAAGCTACACCATTAACGTAATCGCCGACCCGGGTACTTCACTTCCTCGATCGGATGACATCGGCTCCCGGGCGGAGCAACTTCTCCTGGAAGTGGAAGAAGTCGTCTCGACAGGCCGTCGCACGGGGCGCGCGGAACTGGATGAGCATGCCGAAGGGGTCCATTACAGCGAAATTGACGTGACCTTGCAGGAGGGTCGTCCCAAGGAAGAAATTGAGGCGGAGATCCGTGAGAGGCTGGATCAGATTCCGAACATCAGTGTCAACGTGGGTCAACCCATTTCTCACCGGATCGATCATCTGCTCTCAGGGACCTTTGCCGAGATCGCGGTCAAGATTTTTGGTGAAGACCTGACGGTCTTGCGCCCTCTGGCTGAAGAGGTCGAGCAGGTCATGGGTGGTGTAGGAGGGGTCAGGGATCTCTATATTGAAGCGCAGGTCCCCATTCCACAGGTGCGTATCCAGGTGAATCGGACCCAAGCGGCACGTTATGGCCTGGGGGTGGGGGAGATTACCGAGGCACTGGAGACAGCGCTCAATGGAAGGGTCATCACCCAGGTTCTGGAAGAGCAGCGCAGCTTCGATGTTTTTCTCCGTCTGGATCATTTCTGGCGGGACAACCTGGAGTTTTTCGACGATGTTTTGGTGAATCTTCCCGCCGGTGGGAGCATTCCGCTGGCCCAGTTGGCCTCCATCGAAACCAGGACGGGCCCCAACCAGATTCTGAGAGAAAACGGACTGCGGCGCATCGTGGTCCAGTGCAATGTAGCGGGACGGGATCTGGGGAGCGTGGTGGAGGAGATTCGTGACAAGGTGACTGCCCAGGTGGACTTTCCGCAGGGCTATTTTGTCAGCTATGGAGGTCAGTTCGAGAGTCAGGTCGAGGCTACACGTTTAATTCTGCTGCTGTCCATTATTTCCCTCACTGCCATATTTGTTCTCCTCTACTCCCATTTCCAGCGAGTGGGCCTTGCCCTTCAGATCATGCTCACCCTGCCTTTGAGTTTCATCGGAGCCGTTGCCGCCATTTTCCTCACGGACGGCATTTTGTCGGTGGCCTCGCTGGTGGGATTCATAACCCTTTTGGGAATTTCCGCCAGAAACGGGATCATGATGATCTCCCACTATCTGCACCTCATGCGCTATGAGGGAGAGAGCTTCGACAAGAAAATGATTGTCCGCGGTACCCTTGAGCGATTGGTCCCGGTGATGATGACCGCGCTGACCACGGCACTCGCTCTTGTTCCTCTGGCCCTGTCTCGGGGGGTTGCCGGTAAGGAAATCCTCTACCCGGTGGCGGTGGTCATTCTGGGCGGCCTGCTCAGTTCCACCCTTTTGAACATGGTGGTCTTGCCCTCCCTCTTTTTCAAGTTCGGTAGCTCGGCCTACCAGCATGTACCCCGGGAAGCCGAGCGGATCGAAGTCGGATCGGATCCTCAAAGGGTAGGGCGAGATGATCCGCTGACAACTGACAACTGACAGTTTTTCTCTATTTTCTATTCTCTGCGGGCGCAGCTCGCTACTGCCGGGAGCCCAGGTGGTGATCCATCATGAGCAAGGTGGCTGGTTGATCTCCTACCAGGGTGAGTTGTTGCAGAATATCGCCGGTGGTTTTCTCTTCCTCGACCTGCTCATTGATGAACCACTGCAGTTCCACCTCGGTGGCGTAATCCTTCTCGTCTTGAGCGAGTTTGTAGAGTTTGTGGATTGCCTTGGTGATCTCCTGTTCGTGTTTGAGAATCTGCTCGAACATGCGGCGGGGTGACTTGAAGCTCTCGGGAGGTCGGTCGATGGCCCGGAGGATCACCCTGCCACCACGGTTGTTCAGGGAGTTATAGAGCCTCATCGCATGGCCTATTTCTTCCTTGCTCTGGGTCTGCAGCCAGTGTGCAAACCCCCCTAGATGGAGTTCTTGGCAGTAGGCGGACATCGAAAGATAAAGGTAAGCTGAGTAAAACTCGCTCTGGATCTGCTGGTTCAGAGCACTCTCAATTTTCTTGCTGGGCATGTGCTTCTCTCCTTTTCAAGGGTCTGTGTGTGTACCCATGTAACGGCTACATCATACACCATGAAGAAGAAGACGGGAGACAAGGAAGTTGGAAGCTGCTTTAGGGACAGAGCCGTTCGGCTTCATAGTTCTAGGTTTGCTGCAGACCTCCGGAGTGTAGGAGGCACCTCAGGTGCCGAATCCGGTAACGAGCTACCTCAGCCACCAGAATTCAAAGGCGACATCCTGGTCGGGGAAGAGGCGCCGCAGAGCTTCGCTGTAGATGCGCTGCTGTTGTGTATAAGCTTCTGGAAGGGGATCCTGTTGAGTTGTCGTTTTATAGTCGATGGCCCGGATGATCTCCTCCTCCTCCAAAACCAGATCGATGATGCCATGCCACGCTTGACCCTCGTCCTGGAGATAGACGGGTATTTCACGTCCCAGAACGTGTGCCCTTTGGACTCGTTCCCGATAGGGTCGTCCCGAGGGGTCCACCAGCTTCCCCGAGTAAAACTCACTCAACACTTTCTCCACCCCTTGCTTTAACCTTGAATCGGAAGTCTCTCCTGGAATCTCCCTCAGACAGGCGGAGAGGTTTTCTGGCTCGAAAGCGTCTTGGAGAAGATAACGCTCGAGATAGATGTGTACCAAACGGCCGGCCAGCAGACCGGTTTCCCGGTCCACCTTTCCGGGATATTGATGATCTTCTCGGACCTCCCCTTCCTCCCGGTGTTCTGGATCGGAAGGATGGCGAAGGAGTGGAGGATGGTGTGACTTGAATTCCAGGTAGCGCTGTTTCCAAAGAGATTGATAAACGTCCTCCTGAAGGCTCACCGAGGGAGAGGGCACTTCGGGAGGGGTGATTTCAAAACCGGGCCGATGGATGAAACGCAGATGGCCGTTACAAATATCAGCATGCCCACTACCCGACCCAGCCAAAATCTTCTGCCGGGCCGAGCCGATGAAGTCCTGGATTCTATCCGGAAAAGGACGGTGCTTCGATCTGGGACACAAGAGGGCCATGCGATCACGGGCACGGGTGACGGCCACGTAGGCCAGGCGTTCGGCCTCAGCCCGGACGCCTTTGCGCTCCTCCTCCAACGCTTCCGAATAGGATGAGGAGACGATCTTGAGTGGGCCCCATTGAAGGGAAAAGGCCTGCACTTTTTGACCCTTGTCATCCGTCAGGCTGAGCACCTCCGGATTTTTCCACTTTGCGGGTGAATCTCCCAAGTCGGAGAGAACTGAACTCCACCCATAGACGATAGTAAAGCGTCCTTCCAGTCCTTTGGCTTTGTGAATGGTCATCACCCGTACCGCCTCAACGTTTTCGGTAGCGACCGTAATATCTTCTCCCGGGTTGTCACTGTCCCACCGGCCGGTTTCCGCAGCCCGGGTGCGCTGCTTCAACAGCCAGACCAGCGGCGGAATCACGGTCATCTCCATGGCCTCCTTAAAATTCTCAAACACCCGACCGATTCGGACCAAAGGTCTTCCCTCCCAGTCCCCAGGTTGGGTGTAGAGAGCCGTGGGGATGAAGGCTCGGACTTCCCCCAGCCATTCCGCCAGCGTTGACTCGAGGCGTCCTGCGGCCAGTTTTCGCAGATGCTTGATCCGAGCTCGGACTTCCTCAGGAAGAGATTCAGGAAGAGGCTGTTGCGAGTGAAACAGCCGCTCAGGAGGAATTTCCTTCAGCAGGTCGTGGAGCTGTGGATCGGAAAGATAGAGAAGAGGACCTCGCAGGACGGCCGCTGTGGCCAGTTTATCCTGAGGATGAAGGAGCGCGATAAGCAGATTCAACAGATCCAGGACCTCCGGTTGGCGATAGAAGGTCTTGGCGCCGCTGCTGATGACGGGAATTCCGGCATTCTGAAGAACCGGCAGGAGAGCATCAACCTGCCGCCAGTCTCTCACCAGAACCAGGATATCTTTATAGGGAGGCTTTTCCGAAGCGGAACTCTCCAGGTACTCCTGGATCATCTCCAGGGTTTGGGCCGCTGCGTAGCTTCGCCCCTGATCGACGTTGAAATTCCTCCCTTCGCCGTCGGTGTCGGTAAAAATCCATTCCGGAAGGACTTCCTCATCAGTTCGAAAAGGAACCAGTGCTTCATCTTTGCTTGCCAGCGTCAGTTCTTTTTCGAAGAAGTGATTTACAAATCGGGTTACCGCTTTCACGCTCCGAAAGCTGGTCTTGAGACGAAACTCGGTCTGTTTCAATTGGCATCCCGTATGACTTTCATAGCGGCGGCAAAAATCATCGATAGAGGGAACATCGGCGCTGCGGAAGCGGTAGATGGATTGTTTCGTGTCTCCCACGAAGAAACCGAGGACCTCATGTGGGTCGTCGGGGTCATGCTTCAGCAGGGCCTTGAAGAGCCGAAGCTGGTCCGGATCCGTATCCTGGAACTCATCCACGAGCAAGGCTCGAAGCTTCGCCTGTTCGGCCCGGCGGATGGAAGGGTGCTGCTCGAGCAGTCTGACCGCCAGACGAATCATCTCGTCGAAGGTAATCAGACCCAGCTCTCGCATAGCGGCTTCCTCGGCCCAGTCGACGAAGCGCCCCAGGAACCGGGTCCAGACCGCCCAGATGGGTGCAAACTCCTGAGCCAGGCAGATGCGGAGTGCGGGGATATAGAAAGCGGTCCAGGATTGGAAGTAGCACAAATGTTCGGGGGCAAGGCCCTCGATCGCGCGGCGGACTGTTTTCGTAATCTTGTCATGCAGGAATAAGTCCCGCTTGGTTCGCAGGATGAAGTCGCACAGCTCCCTGAAGGCTCCTTTTTGACGGGATGTGATGCCCTGGAGTATCTGATCCAACCGGTCGCGGTTTCCTTCAATTCTGGAGCCTCCCCCTCTGGACAGGGATTGGACCAGGGCATGGCCTGCATCGACCAGTTTCTGTATCTCCTTTTCGCCCTCCAGGGGAAGAGCTTCAGATTCTTTGGCCATCCAGGGAGACTGATAGCTGTACGTCAGCCACTCACGGATGTGTCTGACCGGCACCACTGTGAGCAGCTGGGCCAGTTCTTTCTGCAGCTGAGGGTCGGACAAGACCTTTCGTTGCCACCAGCGCTCCAGGACCTGATCTTCTAACCCGAGTAGATCGTCTTCGTCTTCCCTGGCGAAACGGGACGTTGGCGGAATCCCCGCCTGGAGGGGATGGCGGCGAAGGATGGAGGCTGCGAAGCTGTGGATGGTGGAGATTTGCAGTTCCCCAGCCTGTTCGTATAACGCCTGGGCTCCGGCCTGAAGACGATGGAAGGATTCCTCCCCACCCAGCCCGGCGAACAAGGGCATGTTTTGCCCCGATTCCAGATTGTTCAAAACCGTCTGAATGATCTCGTAAAACAGCGGATCTTCAGTTTCCAGATGGGAAGGAGTTTGGGCCGCAGTGACACTCTCCAGGTAGCGGTAAAGTCGGGTCTGCATTTCGGCAGCGGCTTTGCGCGTGAAAGTGGTGAGGATCAGGGAACCAATGATGGCCCGGGCGGACTTCAGACGTTCCTGCCGCGAGGGAGCGCTGTAAAGGGAACCGATCTCGCCCGCAGGGCCCTGCCCGTCGCCCTCCTGTGGAGAGAGAAAGGGGGCATTCAAGAGGAGGTAAAGCGCTCGCAATGCCAGGGTATGAGTCTTTCCGGTACCCGCACTCGCCCACACAAAGGCGTGATGAGGAGTCGTCATCGCCTCCCTGCGAGCGGCTGCGTCGGAAAGTGGGGCAGACGGCCGTGTGCTCATGGATGATTTTCCTTCATGGCCTTCAGGCGAGCGGGAAGCTGGCTCTTCAGGAAACTGGAATAGCGATCATGGGCGCCTCGATCAAAGCGGCGGCAAAGAGAGAGGAATTCACAATAGTGGCAGGAATGGGCCCCCTCGATGTCATTCAATTTCAGGGTCTGGGTTGGAGTGGGCAAGTACATTCCCTTCTGGAGAATTTCGGCCAGTGGCTGCAGGAACTCCTCAACCACCGGTTGGGTCTTCACCGGCATTTCCTTGGGGGGAGAATCCCCCAAAAAGACAAAAGAGAATCCCGTCTCAGACTCCGTTTTCGGGTGATGGAAAATCCAGGGATAGAGGATGGACTGCACCCGATATCCCAGGGAAACGTCCCGCTCCAGCTGTTTCGGATAGGGTGCTGAGCCGCTCTTGTAGTCATAGATGTGCAACTGGCCATCCTGTTGGTCAATGCGGTCCATCTGTCCTGAAATCAGAAGTTCTTCCAGACCTGGAAAAGGAACTCTCTTCTTGAATTCGAGGTCCATCGGAACATCTTCCTCAGGGCCGTGTTTCACCACCTCTTGCAGATAGTCCTGGATCGTCTTTTCCAGTCTGTTCAGCGCTGCCTGGCGAAACACAGGAGGCAGCACTTCCAATCGCTGGGATAATCGGGCAAAAAACTCCCTGGCAGCCTGACCCAGCTCCTTTGCTTCAGAGCGCAACAGGGATTCGGCGATTTCCTTCATGGAAGTTTTCGGGCCGAGTGCGGGCTCGATCAGGTGTTCCAGGAAACTGTGAACCAGACTTCCCCAATCCAGTGGATTCATTTCGTCTACAAATTGAAGGGCGATCAAAGGTTTCCATTTCATTGACCGGTCCGCATAAAAACGGTAAGGACATTTGGCCAGGACCTCAAGATCGGTCACGTTGACTCGCTCTCCTTCCCTTCCTGCGGGCAGGGCGGCTGACGGAATATGTCCATTCCAGTCCAGCTCTCGACCCCTCAATTCTCTTGCTTGAAGAAGGTAAGGGTAAGGGATCTCCCCGGAGAGGAGGCTCGTTCTGTCGGGATGAAGGAGGACCAGAAAATCAGGGGGAAGAAAGGAGCCGCCCTGTGAGTCCAGTTTGAGGAGATCTTCTCCCTGCTGGGCCGGTCCACGGGGAATGCGGCTCCACGCCGTTTCGGTCTGTTCGCCGCCCCAGCGTTGAATGTAGCGCTGCACCCAGGGGGTAGGGGCCACGCTTCGCCCCGTATCGTCACTTTCCGGAATCACCCAATGAACCTGCTCGGCTGAGGTGTTCAACAGAAAGAAGAGCATTGACATTTCCTCGCTGACCTGGGACTTGACCGGCAGCAGATGTCCCACGTCGCGGGCTTTGCTCATCAGACGTCTCCGTGAAGCGTCGGAGAAAAGGGGATCCTCCTCGATACGCGGAGGCCAGGTTCCCGAGGCCAGTCCCAACAGGACGGTCGCTCTTGAGGTCAGGCTGCGGGCTCGCATGGAAGGCACGAAAAGGACGCCGGGGCGGTCCAGGGGATCGCTCTGCACCAGATCGTCGACAACCTGGAGGAGCATTTCCCGGAGCATCGACTCTTTAATGGGCAGGTCTGGGCGGTACGATTCCATGAACTGGAGGGCTTCCACCAAGGGGTCCAAAAGGGTGGGTTCATGGAGCCACCTTTCCCGGAGCTTGTTCAGAAAATGAGCAGCTCGCTTCGGCGTGAAGGTGCGCTCCTGAGTCCTCGAACCCCTTCCCCACAGATCCAGAATTTCCTGGACCAGTGCCTTCTCCTGGCTGGTGAAGCTGGGAAGATAGCTCTCCCGGACCTGAGGGTGGTTGGGCTCGGGAGGAAGGAGAGCGTTCCAGCTGCTATCTCCCCAAACCCCTAATTGGCGGACTTTCCGTTCGAATTCGTCCAGGTTGATCCCTCGAGCAGCCGCCACCGGATAGTCCCGCAAGTAAGCCAGAAGCCACTCAGCTGAAGCCTGGTCCTCCCAGATGCGGGCCAGCATGCGTAAGGGGCGGCCGCCGGGACTCAGTCCCACAGGAACGTCGACCGTGCGAAGAGGGATGGCGAAGGCAGCGAAAACCTCTCGCATCGAATCGAAATAGGGTGCGCTGTCCGGTGCCACCACCATGATCTCCGCGGCAGGAATCGGATGCTCCGGATCGTCCATCCACCGACGCACGCGAAGGGCTGCTGAGAGGACTTCGGCCCGGATTCCCGAGGCATATTGGAAGGTAAGGAAAGGGGGTTGGTCTGGAACTTTCCCTTCAGGAAAGGTGGGGAGGAAAAAGCGGATGCTCTCGGGGGAACCCTCCTGTTCGTCGACTCCCGCAGAGTCGGGTTCGACCGTGAGCGCTGTGCCCAACCGAACCTTGAGATCCTCCAGAACAGGCTGGCCGAAGGAGAATGCAGGGTGTGCCTTCTTTCCCTTTTTCACAAAGGGATAGAAGAGGGTCAGATCAATCCGTCTTCCCAGGGCCGCGATGACCTGAGCGTTGACATCGGTGAAGCCGTAAAAACCATACACGAACACCTGTGGAGTCTGTCCGCTCTCGCAGGCTAGAGCAGCCATGAGGGTTTGTGTATCGACTTCCATGATCCACTCGGGGATCCGCTGATGTGCCAGGGGTTCCCAACCCCGATCTTGCTGAGCCAACACTCGGATCCAGGCCCCATAAAGCTGGAGGGTTTGCTGTTCCAGAGGAGCCAAATCGGGTTCCTTTGCCAGCTCCTCCACAATGTCCAACTGATCGAGGCCAAAGCCTCCATCTGCCAGATCCAAAAAGGTGGGGCGGAGCAGACGGTAACCACTGGGCATGTGCTGCAGCCGTGACAGCGGGGAACTCACAGGGAGCTGCTCGACAAGTTCGAAGAGAAGGAGATCCAGAGCCGGCCCCCAGCGTTGATGGGAAGCGGGCTCGGCGGCTTCCCCGAGCCGTCGCAGAAAGTAGGTGAGTGGGATCAGGCGCACGCCTGCCCAGACCGCTTCCTCGACCTCTTGTCCCAGTTTGAGGCGAAGGTGATTGGCGGCCGTTGAAGTGGGGACCACGATCCACTTGGGCGCCAAAGGATCGTCCAGACAACATTGTCGCAGCTTCTCCAGCAGGGGATCCAGGAGTTCAGGAAACGATGGCGCCAGTACCCAATCAGAAGACATGTGTTCTTTGCTACTTTCGGCGGTAGCCTTGTTCTGTTTCCTCGGCCTCCCCCTCCTCGATCAGTTGAATGAGGCTCGAGTGTAGAGAGCGCCGGGCCAGTTTTTTCGTTCTTTGATCGAACTTCGCGTAAATGTCGTTCACCAGCTTTTCGAGAGTTTGTGGGTGGGTGTCCAGCGTCCCGAGAATTTGCTGTTTTCGTTTGTAGCGATGGTCCAGGGCTTTATGGACAACTCTTCGACCCTCCCGGGCAGGTGGGCCATGACTCGGATAAAGATGTCCGTTCGTTACCGACTCCAAAAAGTGAAGAGACTCGATGTAGGTGCCCAGGTGACCATCCGTCGGATCGATGAGCATGGAAGAAAGAGTCGAAATGAGATCACCGGCGATCACCGCCTGGTAGCGAGTTTCCTGAAAGACAAGATGACCCGGAGCGTGTCCAGGAAGATGGTAGACGCGCAATTTCCAGTCGGGTCGGGCGTCGGGCGAAAGACCCAGGTCCAACTCCTGTCCGTGTTCCAGGGATCCTGAAAAATCGATATCGGGGAGATACTGGGAGGTCAGTTGATGGGCGTAAAGAGGAAGTTGATAACGCCGTTGACACTCGATGACGGCGCCCACGTGGTCGGGATGATGGTGGGTCAAAAGGATCCCTTCAAGGCTCTTTCCCTGGGCCAGGAGTTCATCCAGCAGTTCCCAGAGCTTCTCTTGTTCGGAAGAGTGGGGAGTGGCCGGGTCGATCAGATAGAGTTTTTGGTCCCCCACCAGGTAGGCGTTGGTGTGGGTAGCAGGGGGTTTGGTCGGAGTCCTGAGGGGCGCCAGCAGCACTCCCGGGGTGAAATAAATCTGTTGCAGTTTGCCCCGATTCAACGATTCGCCCAGCTGACGCGCCTCTGGAAGAAAGCTTTCGCAGTGGCGAGGGGCCAGCTCATGAAGAAGGAGGGGCAGGGGAGGAGCAATCAACACCGTTCCTTGCCGCCAGCGTTCCAGGACTTCTTCGGGAGTGATGAAGTAGCCCTCCTCCACCTCTCCGGGCCAGATTTCCATCTCGTCTTCAGCCCGAATGTGACAATGCAGGAACCAGGTATCGTAATGTCTGAGGATGGACTGGGGAGTGGTGATGGGGAACATCGGTGTAAAGTCTTTGCTGTCCAGCCGTTGATTTTCCCGTTTCAAAACCTCGGAGAAGCGAATCTGATGGTCGAGAATCTGGCTTCGGTAGTCCCGCAGCTTGTCCCGGGACAGAAGGGTCCCGCGAGCCAGCCAAACCCCGGTTTCTTCGAACAGCTCACGAGCGGCCGCGGCTACAAAGGCGGGGAAGTCCTCTGCTGCGTCACCATGGAAGGAAAGATGTGCGCGTGCCGTTTCATGATCTTCTTTTTCCAGGGTGCCCGTCGGAAAGGCGAGGTATCCCCCCAAAAAGGGAAGGCGGGACTCGCGCTTGACCATGAGGATTTCTTTTGAACCCGGTCCTTTTGACAAGAGGATGCTGACAGCCTTTTTCACCTCAAAAAGATATAATAGAGAGGTGTCGACTCTTTGACTTTCTTTGGAGCTGAGCCTAAGCTCCTGAACGACGCAAGGTTAGTGATGGTATTCCCGAGAACAGAGATCACCCTGGAGCTCACCCCGCAGGCCCGTGTAGATATTATCAATGTGAGCGAGCGCATCACTGAGCAGTTTGGCGATATCCTGTCGCGCTTTCAAAAAGCCTTTTATTACTCTTACCACACAACGGCTGGCTACTTCGACCAGAGCTTCTGCCGGCGGCTGAACATAGTCGCGATTCCCTCCACGCTTTTGTGCAGTCTTTCCAGAAGCTGTTTCCACCCGAAGCCAACTATCAGCATGATCAACTCCATCTACGCAGCGAGCTGAGCGAGGAGCAGCGCCGTGGGGAGCCACGAAATGCTGATTCTCATCTGACTTTCATTGGATCGGGCCTGAGAAATTGTGTGACTTATCATAACTCCCCGAAAACTCCGGTTTACTTTGTCGATTTGGACGGCATCTACAGTGACACCAGTCGCCAACGTCAAACCACGGTGATTGGCTACACTGAGGAGGAACTGGTGGACAAGACGGTGGTGGGGATACCACTCTCCCGCCATCCCGTGGACTCGGTAAACCTCAAAGATACCCGTCTCGGCTTGTTTGATCAGCTCCACGAACTGCTGGAACACTATGAGATCGTCAATGGCCGGATTGACATCTCTCTGGCACCGAACGAGCGTCATGCCGGTCTTACCGTCAATGAATACGAAACGCTGCTGATGACGCACGATTTGGCGGAGGTGCTGCGCAACCCCTTTCGATTCATGGCCGAAAAGGGTAGGCATATGCTCCGCGATCCCAGGGCCATCCCCGCCAAAGCCAAGAACTACGCAGAGTACGACTTGGTACAGGTGGTCAATGAGTTCCTGGACGCCCTGGGACTGAGCGAGTCACTCTTGGAACGCATCATCAACAAGGTCCAAGCCGTACCCGCTGCGCGCTTCCTGGGATTGAAGCGATCGCTGAGCCTTCTGGTCTCCCAGCAGGGCCGGGATGGGACGGGCTCTATCGTGCAAGGGAACTACCAGAGCCCCATCCTCGTGCAGTGGAAGAAGGCCCAGGCTCAAACACGCCGGCTCAAAGTCGCTTTTGTTCGTTTTAAGTAAGCGCCGGGCCAGGTTGCCGGTTTTGTAGGGTTTGAGCACGTCCAGACCCTTCTCCTCCAGTTGCTCCATTAGCTCCAGTAGGCCCTCTTTCAGAGGCAGACTTCCAGAGGCATAGTGTGCTGTGCATAGTAGAGGATGGCCTCTCCGATGGCTCAAGAGTTTGCAGAAGATGGTTACTCGAGTGCATGACCAGGAAGGGGATGGAGCATGAGCTACTGAATTCTATTTGAAGAAAATCTTCAACATGTCCAGGGTGGTAATAATCCCCACCAGTCGAGAGCCTCGAGTCACAAGAAGTCTGTGGATTCGGCCGGCCACCATAGCCTTGGCAATTTCAGAGAGAGACGTATCCTCCGGAACGGTGTAGATGGTTGGGGTCATGATTTCCCTCACCGGCACGGACTCATTTTCTTCAACGTGCATCCTCACCATTTCGTCCGGATCGAGTTTGTCCTCCCAACCGTGCTCATAAAATCCTGGGGTGGATTTTTCCAGGAGGATGTTGGCCTCTGTGGTGGTACTTTGGACGATATCCGTACAGGACACCACACCCACGACTTCCCCTTCCGAGTCCACTACCGGTGCCCCCAAGATTTCTCTTTCGGTCAAAAAACTGGCCAATTCCTGAACGGTCATATCATCCCTGACAGAGAGTACATCCGTGTTCATGATATCCTTGGCCTTCAGGTCCTTCATGAGTTCCTCCTCGGTTTGTTCAACACCGACTCACTATACCCGCTGGTTCGATTTCTGAATAGTCGGGGGGTCTTTCACCTGTTGTCTGGCAGAGAAAAAGGGGCCCGTTGCCTCACGTAAAAATCTATTCCAAAGGGTATTCGTTGCCTCACTAAGAATCTATCCGAAAGGGATTGCAAAAAGTGGTGGTAAAAAGCACCAACCAGAGGAGTGGCAACCCCTTGCCCAACACCCGCAGCCTGCAGCAAGAGAAAGATTTTCACATCCAGCCCGCTTCCCATCGTTTCTTCTGCTCAGGAGTCGGTTTGAGCAAAAGGCAATTCTGAAGCCAGCCGATCTGCCGTGCCAGCTGGGCCGGATTGAGCTTCTCATACTCTCGGGCCAGTTCCCGCTTGATCTTGTCCGCCACCTCAGGGGACTCGCAGATCCTCCGGTAGGGAGTTTTCGGCACATCATACTTTTTCCAGATCCGAGACCCTCGACGTTGCTTGGCCACCATCTTCATGACCGGCTTGAAAAAGTTGATCTGCAGTCGCAGCCGATCGTACAACTCGTTCACCAGCTCCTGTTCTCGCTCTCCCTCGTAGCGAGCATAACCCACGGCCCGCCGAACCACCGAATAGTTTTTCTGCTCCACATAAGGGTTGTCATTCTTGCGCGAGGGGCGGGTTCGGCTGAAGCTGATCTTTTCCTGCTCACAAAAACGAATCAAGTGCTTGTTGATGAACTCGCTGCCGTTGTCCGAAGCCATCCCCAGCCAAGGGAAGGGCGAGCGCTTCTGAAGCAGCTTCATCGCTTCCAGGACCCACACCTGGGCCTTATTGCGCACCGCTCGGACCTCTGTCCAGCCCGTGTACACGTCCGTCACATCCAGGGTTTGAAGGTAGTCCCCCCGACCCTGGCCTCCCTCATGGCCCACCAGGTCCACTTCCACAAAACCGGGGCGATCCTCCTGCCAGTCGGCGAAACGCTTGATCGGAATCTGGTGTTTGAGCAGCGTTCCCGGCTTGGTTCCGGATCGTCCTTTGAGACGGTGCTTGCACCTTTCGGGCTCCAGCAGCCGATCGATGGTGGCGGCGCTGATCTGCATCAACCGCTCATGGGTGCTGGCATCCACTTTCAGTTCCCCATGTCTTTGTAAAATGGGTACCACTTCCGGCAAAATCGCGACCAGACGTTTGCCACACAAATAGTCCAGTATCTCCCAGATCATCGTCAGCGCCTTTAGAACTTTCTGGTCGTATTTGCGGGCCCGCTCTCGCCGTACTCTCTTGCCGATATCCCCTACCGCCACCAGCTTGGGGCTCAACCGGATCCGCTTGCCCTGGTGGCGAAGCAGATAGGCTCCATAGCAGCGGTTGTAGCCCGTCATTTGGGTAAACTCCGTCAACACTTCCCCCTTCACCTTCTTGCCCTTCTTCCGGTAGCGGGGGGCAAAACTTTTGATCAATACACGCTTTTCTGCCATCGTTAACCTCATTGGTGCCCTCCATTCCTTCATGGAGGACACTTCTATTCCCCTGCTCAGGGCCAGGCAATTTCGAATAGATTTTTTAATGAGGCAACGTATCCATTTCGAATAGATTTTTGATGAGGCAATTCGGGGTTGTCTTAACCCTTATGAAAGGTTTAACATGGAGCAGCCAAGCTTCCCGACGCTGAAAGGGAGGCGGGGAGTCATACAAAGCTAGCTCGAATTGCACTTGGCAGGAAGAGAGGATTTTATGCCAATTCGCTTTTTCTTGAAACTGCTTATCTTTTGTGGGTTGTGGCCTTCCCTTACTGCTTGGGGTACCCCGGCGCCCTCGGTGGCAGCCGCAAGCAGCCTTCAGGCATCCCTGGAAATACGTGCCATCCTCCATTTTCTCCGGGGAGCCAACTTCCAACGCGATGGAGAGATGAACGAGGCTATAGATGAATATCGACAGGCATTGAAGCTGGATGGGCAGTTTGCCGAGGCCTACAACAACCTGGGCACGGTTTACTTCGAGAAGGCGGACTACGGGAGGGCCATGGAGGCCTACCAAGAAGCCTTGGATCTCCACCAGGATTTTGCTATTGCCCATTCCAATTTGGGCACCGCCTATGCCCGCCAGGGCCGCCGGATGAATGTCACGCAATTCTATCGCAGAGCCATTGTCCATCTGCAGAGAGCTATTGAGTTGGATCCCAATATCCCGGAGGCCTACAACACACTGGGAATCGTCTACCACAGACGGGGCGAATACCATCTATCCTCTGAGTTTTTTATGAAGGCCAAACAGGTGCGGCCGGGTTACGTTGATGCCTATAACAACTTGGGATTTACCTTGAGCCGGCTTGGCCAGTTGGATCGGGCAAGGAAGGAATTGCTGGCGGCTCTGCAAATAGATAGTAACTTTGCGCCGGCGCGGCACAATTTGGGAATGCTCGATCTTCGCGGCGGGGATCAGGAGTCGGCACGGCAAGCCTTGGAGGAGGCCGTCGCAAGCAACCCCGATTTTATTGCTTCCTATGTGGAGTTGGCTGCCTTACATTTGCGGCAGGACCAGAGCGCGGAGGCCTTGCAGGTTGCTCGGCGAGCGGTGCAGGTCGATCCCACCTCAGCCCAGGTTCGGAACATTCTTGGGCTCTCTCATCTCCGGTTGGGCGACGAAACGGCGGCGCTGGGGGCACTGGAGGAGGCGGTGAAGCTGGATGACAACTTTGCTGAGTGCCACAGTAACCTGGGCGCGTTGCTGGTTCTTCAGGGGGATTCCAACCGTGCCCTCAAGGAGTTGGATCGAGCCACGGAGCTGGACGCACAGTTGGCCGACCCCTACAAATATCGCGGGAATCTCTTCTTTCGCCAGTCCGAGACCCAGCGTTCCATCGACAGTTTCACCCGCTATCTTGAACTGGTTCCAGATGCACCTGATGCGGAACAGGTGAGTTCCCTGATCGAATTACTCCGCGCAGTTGAAGAAGAATCAGACTCTGAGAATTAGCCCGGATTATTCATAGGCTGTCGTCGCTGCAGCAGACAGTTTATGAATAGTACGGGCTAGAAACGGTATTCGGAGGGAGGGTTGGTGCGCAGATAAAGAGTCACCAGTTCCTGAGCAGCCTCTTCAGGAGACTTGTTGAGTAGTCCAAGCCAGGCTTCTCTGCCAAACCGTTCCTCGATTTGCTGGATCATCCAACAGCCCACATAGTAGCCCCACTTATTCTGGCGATAGAGGTCATCTGTATGGGCCTGGACATCCCCGGCTGAGCGGTTGAGGGCATGTCGAACCTGGCCAAAGGAAGCTCTGAGTTGTTGAGGTTCCTGAATGATCTGATCCAATTCCGGAAACAATCCGGATGAAAGAGAAAGCCACGTGGCAATGCCTTCGGTGAGGAGTCCGGCCAGGATACGGGTTTGAACTGAAGCATGGGATTTCGAGAATCCAATTCGCATCAAGGCAAGATGATGAATCTCATGAGCGATGACAAAGGGTAATCGCTCCCCATTTTCAGGGCTCAACACCTCAGCAGAGAGGATCAGCTGAGGATTCACGGTCTTGGCCGCATAGGGAATGTTCTCGAAAATCCAGAGCTGAAAATTTCCCTGCACATCTTGGGGGAGATAGTCGTTCGCGATCTGAATGGCACCCTCAAGACTCTGTTTCATCCTCTCTGTGACCATCTGTTCCGAGTCACTCGAGGAAGAAATCGAGTGACCATCAGGATTCCTGTGACCGTGAGTCGGCCAGGCCGGAAGTGTTGGCGCTGCCGTTGACGGAAGCTCGACGAGTCGGAGTTTTGCTCCCATCAAGACTTCCCAGCCCATCAGGGCCTGGGGTGTTTGCTGCTCCTGAGCCAGGCAACGGGCCCCGGAGCTGAGCAGTACAAGAGTCAAAATACCCACTGAGGCTATTGGTAAAGAGGGTTTCACTGGGCACCAATATATCACTCTTTTAATTCTTTCAATTTGGAGCCATTCACCATTTCTTCATTGACGGGGTAATTAGGTGTTCTGTAAGATACCGCGACCTGTTCTCGACGAGCGCCCTCCAAGGGCGAAAGAGGGATATTATGAGAAATTGGATTCTCTCCGGTTTGGTTCTCCTTTTATCCATACCTTCAATCTTGGCCCAGTCGCCCGCTGCCCAAATATCGGGCCAGATTCGCGATGCCTCGGGGGCCGTGATCCCAGGTGTGGTGCTAGAGGCACATGATCAAGAGAGTGGGCGCATCCACTCGGCTCTCACAGATGAAGAGGGCCGCTACGCATTCTTGAGGCTTTCCTCGGGAAACTATGAGATTTCCGCCTCTTATGGGGGGTTTCAGTCGGTTGAGGGAAAGAATCTCTCCTTGAGCGCCGGGCAGGCCATTACGCTGGATCTGACATTGGAGGTTCAGGATGCCGAACAGTCCATTACCGTCATTGGTGAGGCAGCGCCGCTGGATCTTTCCAGTCCTCACTTGAGCACCATCGTGAACGAGGTATCCTTCTCCTCGCTTCCCAACAACGGCCGCAGCCTGGACAGTCTGGCTCTGCTGGCCCCGGGAATGATCCCGGTGCGGGCCAAGGACATCCGGGCACTAAACGGGACGACTCCAGAGATCAGTGGCAACGGTGCCAGAGGCACCGAGTATTCGCTGGATGGGACCGATATTCAACACCCCATTCTTAAGACCACTCCCGGTGGAGTTTCAGGATTACTGCCGGGGATGGATGCCGTGCAGGAATTTGAGGTTCTCAATGATGCCTACCCCGCTTATATAGGGGGAAGTGGCGGTGCTACCGTCAACGTGATTACACGCCGGGGAACACGCGATTGGCACGGGTCTCTTTATGGGTACTTTCGAAACAGCGCTTTGGATGCCCGCAACTTCTTTGACCGGGATCCTTCCAACCCTTTGGAGCGGAGCGACCCCCCTTCCTTAACCCGCCAACAGTACGGGGGTTCCATTGGCGGGCCGTTGCCTGGAGAAGAAAACACTTTTTTCTTTAGCTATGAAGGTCTGCGAGAGCGCCTGGGCTTGACTCTTTCCAACACGGTTCCAAACGATGCGGCTCGGGAGGGGATGTTGCCCACCGGTCCAGTCACCGTGGCAGACGATATCAAACCCATTTTGAATCTCTATCCCCGGGCTCTTGGGCAGGACTTCGGAGATGGCACTGCCGAGCATGTTTTCCAGCAGCAAGTGCCCACCGACGACCAGCATTTCAATACACGGACGGACTTTCAACTGGGATCAAGCGATTCTCTGTTCCTGCGCTACACCTTTCATGACAGTAAGAAGCTGGCTCCCTTTGAGGTCAGTATTGAGGGGTTTGATAGTGACCTCAGCTCCCGCAATCAATATCTCACCGTCGAGGAGACTCATCTGTTTTCCTCGCGGCTCTTGCACACCGCTCAGTTTGCCTACAATCGAGGGGCCTACACGAGTGAAAGCGTAGCCAGCACACCGGAGTTGGCGGCAGCTCCGCCTCTGATCCCGGGACGTCCGAATATGGGACGAATTAACATACGCGGTCTCACCAGCTTCGGCACCGACACCGCTGACGTGAATTTCCCTTTTGGCCAGTATCAGTTCAGTGACACCTTTCAGTTTTCTTCCGGAAGTCACGATCTTCGATGGGGGTTTGACTGGAAGTACCACCGCAGTGCCGGCGACTACAATTTTTTCTTTGACGGGCTGCTGGTCTATGAAAATCTGGAGGATTTCCTCACCAACGCCCCCCAGCGTTTTATCAGTGCCGACGCGGATGCCGATTCACACAGAGAGTACCGTCAGAACCTGTTTGCTCTTTTTATCCACGATCAATATCGCTGGAGCCCCGCCCTGACTCTCAGTTACGGTCTTCGCTACGAGTGGTTTACGGTGCCCACCGAAAGGCAAGATGGGATCTCTAACCTTCGGAAGATCACGGATCCTGCTCCTACGGTCGGAGATCCTCTCTTTGAGAATCCCTCCCATTTGAACTTCGCTCCTCGGGTAGGATTGGCCTGGAACTTCGGTGGAACCCAACCCACCGTCTTGCGCACCGGCTTCGGGATCTTTTATGAGCCCATCCGGGAAAACATCTTTGGCTACCGGGTGAGGATCCAGAGTCCCTTTACGACGGTGCGAACCATTTTTCGGCCTCCTCCTCAATATCCTGATCCACAGGGTGGAGGAGGGGCTGGAAACCCGCGCCAGGACCCCATCGAATTCGAATTATCGACTCCCTATATGATGCGATATCACATCGTGCTGGAGCAGGCGCTGGGCCAGAATTTGGTCCTCCGGGTCGGATATTTCGGCTCCCGGGGAGTGCACCTACCCCGGGTGGGAGACATCAATATCCCGGCTCCGCAGTCCGTTGATCCAGATGGGCGGCTTTTCTGGGGAACCAGGCCGGCTGCCCGGCCGAATACGGATCTGGATGCGGTTCGCCTGACCTCCACCGATGCCAACTCAGCCTACAACTCCCTGCAGATTGGTCTCACACGGCGCTGGGAGTCGGGTTTCCAGTTTTTGTTCAATTACACCTACGGCCGTTCCTTGGACGACGCCTCGGCTTATCGTCGAGAATTCACCAACAGCCTTCCTGAGGCAACCCATTACTTTGACAGAAGCATCGATCGGGGTCTTTCCAATTTCCACATCGCTCACCATGCCGTCCTCCAGTACACCTGGGATTTACCCCTGAGTTTTCGCCGAACGAGTGTGGCCGGGATCCTGCTCAACGACTGGCAGACAGCCGGCATCCTGACTCTTTCGGGCGGCTACCCTTTCACAGCCAACGTCTCCTTCGACATTGTCAACAACCGCGTGCGCGAAGGCCACCGTCCCGACCTGGTGCCGGGTGCTGACAACAGTCCTGTGCTGGGCGGACCCGACAAATACTTTGATGTCTCCTCCTTTATTCTTCAGGACGAAGGACATCTGGGAACGCTGGGTCGTAATACCCTCATCGGCCCCGGTTTTGCCACACTCGATGTCAGCGTTACCCGAAGTGTCCGGTTGAGTGAGCAGCACAGTTTGCAGTTCCGGTTGGAGGTTTTCAATCTTCTCAATCAAGCCAACTTCTCTCATCCTCAAAACCGGGGAGCCGGCGGTGGAGTGATTGTCTTCAACGACCTCAATGCCCCCTGCTTAGTGGATCCGCCTGATTCCGCCTGCCTTGGCAATGGAATCCCGGTGGGAAATGCGGCCACCATCTTTTCGACCACAAGTTCTTCCCGTCAACTGCAGCTGGGAATGAGATATACCTTCTAGCCCGGACTACGAGGAACACACAGAGCCGAAGGGATTTTCGAGCAAGAACATCCGGAATGTGGGAGGCACCTCAGGTGCCGAATCCGAAAGGAATGAGGTTTACTGCACCGAAGAGACCATACCGTGCCAGCGGCTCACCACATCCAGATGAATTTCAAACTGGTCCAGCACTCGGCCGGCAATATGATTGACGATGTCGTCGATGTCTCGGGGGTGGTTATAGAAAGCAGGTACAGGTGGCAGGATAATGCTCCCCATTCGCGCCAGCTTCAGCATGTTCTCCAGATGAATCTGATTGAAAGGGGATTCGCGCGCTACCAGAACCAGTTTGCGGCGCTCCTTCAGGATCACATCGGCGGCTCGATGAATCAGGTTGTCCCCCGCCCCCTGCGCGATGGCGGAAAGCGTTCTCATGCTGCACGGTATGACAACCATTCCACTGGTTACGAAGGATCCGCTGGAAAGGGCTGCTCCCTGATCCTGAAGCGGATAGACCTCTGTGGCCATTTCCTGGACCTGCTCCAGCGTATACTTGGTCTCGTAAAGGAGCGTGCGCCTGGCCCATTTGCTCAGCACCAGGTGAGTTTCCACCTCAGAGCCCTGCAACAACTCCAGAAGACGAACCCCGAAAATGGTCCCCGTGGCTCCCGTTACGGCCACAATCAGCTTCTTCTGGCTCATATTGGTCCCCACTTATATCACTGGGTCGCTTGGAATTCCACTCGGAACCGCATCCCGCAGCCCGCGCGCAAAGCGTGCTCCCGTGATTCTAAAAGCAAAAAGGCAGCACTTTCGTGCCGCCTCCGCTAGACTACAATCAGTTCTTATCCCCTTCAGTGAGATATTACTCTTCGTTAGTTGTCATCGTCATCGTCGTCATCTTTGACATCATTGTTCTGCACCGGGACACGCACGGTTTTGGTCCTCACCGTCGTGTAACATACAAAGGATGTCGGAAGAAAAAACTCGTCGAGCCCTTCCGTAACAAGAGTGGATCCTATCTTGAAACCATGGTTCAGGAGAAACGCCACCGCAACGGCACAAGAATCAGAAGGCAAACCAGTTAGTTCCGCAGCTATCTCAGGATCCGTGCTGTCGAAAGAGCTAACAGTCTTATCGACTTTACAGTCCAGGAGGACCACGTCACGAACTCGAACCTTCTTATACTTGTTCTTTCCGTGAGCCCAGCTCACACCGTTGCCCAGGCTGCTGAGAAGAATCAAAGTCATCGCCAGAGTAAAGATTGCCGCACCTGTTCTTTTCATTCGTTAACCTCCATGTTGGTTACTGCGGGTTGGTGCTGATGTAGTTCAGCACTTTGGATCGGGGTGTATAAAGCAAATCGCGTGCCAGTTTTCCACAACTGTATGTTGTGTGTTTACTTTATTGAAGCACTACATAAGGGAATCTTGGTCCGGCCGGAAGGTATTTTTTGAGTTAACACGCGTTGACACTTGTAAACTCCCGGGGACACTCCTTGGAGGGCTAGCAGCCCGTGGTGGAAGTACATTTTCTGAGCTCAGGTGGTACCCACCGGTGGAAGCAGCGAAGGGATCGCTGAGTTGGGTTTTTCGGGCCAAGCAGCCGGAATCAGTCCGAACAGGCCCTTAAGACGCTTGAACAGCGACAAAATCAGTAGCATCAGGGCGCAAATCCGCCCCTGCAGACCCCGCGGCGTTCCCACACCCAGGCTCTGACGCATCAGCATCCCCAGATTGAAGGCGCTCACCTGGATCAGCAGTCGCTTCAACACATTCTCATGTCCCCGTACATGCATCCGTCTCATCCCTCCGCTCCCGTACAGATGCGCACAGGGTCGCTCCAGCTGCTCTCCTCGTTGCCGCAGCAGCCGCTGCCCTCGCTCTCCCCGGATGCGCCGCCGATTCGCATACACCGCTTCCTGCCCCTGCCGGTCTCCTCGCCAGCGTCGCTTCCCTCGCCTCGGTTCGCTCACATAGCTGCGCAGTCCCACCGCATCCAGGTCCACCATCCGCTGCGTGCTGTGATACCCCTTGTCGGCCACCACCTCTTCGATGCCTCGTCCCTCCGGCAGCGCTTGTTCCACCTTCTCGGCCGCTTCCGTCAGGGTCTTCACCATGGTCTGCGTGTCCCCTCGATCGGCTCCCTGTACCGTCACCGAGACAATCGCTCCGGTCTCCAGATCCACTGCATGCTCCGCCTTGTGCGCCAGGTGCGTCCGCCCGTCCTTCATTCTGGTAATTCGCGCATCCGCATCATGCGGGTGCTTCCAAACCCGGTTCGATCCTTTGCCCGTGCGCTTGCGGTCCAGTTTGGCCAGATCTTCCCGTCGCGGCGTCTCAATCCCGGAGGCTTTCGCCAGCTCCATCAAAAACTCTTCATACCCCTGCTCGCTGTCCCGGCGCACGATGCTGCGCAGCGCTGCATTCGCTTCCAGCGTAGTGGCATCGATGCCGATCGTCTTGCCCCGCAGCAGGCCGCTCGCCCCGATCCGCTTCAGTACCCAGTCAAAGACTGCTTCGTGGGTAGCCACATCGATCAGTCGTCGGGTTCGGGAGATCGTGGAGTGATCAGACGGCGACTCGCTCAGTTTCAATCCCAGAAACTCTCGCAGTGCCAGAGAATCAGCTGCTCTCCAGGCTATTCCTCGTTCCGATCCGATCCCTTCGAAATACCCCACCAGCAGCAGCCGAAAGTACACTCCCGGAGCCAGGCTCGGTCGCCCCATCTTGTCTGCATAGAACTTCGCACACAGTCCCTCCACGAAGTCGTCAAAGCCGTGTTCGTTGAAAAGGCCATTCAGTCTTTCGTAGATGGGATGGCCGGCGGTGCGGGGCAGCTCACTGGTGGCGACCCACAGGTCTTCTTGCTGTCGACGTTTCTTTTTCCCCATTGCCATGGGGTCACTCTAGTGTCGCTGTGTGACCCCTTATCCTCGACTTTCACCACGGACTGCTAGATCCCGGTGCTGGGCAGGAATGGGTCTCAAGGGCTGTACCCTTTTGTTCATGGGATCTCCAGCAGATGGGAGCAGATGGGGACAGAAGTGAACACCTGGGTTCCATGTCGAGTTGTGGGAGAAAGTGGTAACGCCTGTTTACGGTCCGACCAAGAAGCCTTTCAAACCCTGTTAACTCATTGTCTGGGTTAGACTTTTCTTTCATCTCTTTGGGTCAGAAACCCGATGAGCTGTAAACTCGTGTGAACAAAAAAGGGGTGGCTCTGGGCCAGATTGGTGACGTAGAGCAGGACAAGAACCCACCGTCGAGTCTTTCCTTGATGTCATTAGTCCTTTATTGACAGGGAGTTATAACTTCTGATGGGGAAACATTACGGGTTCAGGGCTATGTCAGGCAAGAGTGGCATGGAGCGTGCACGTAAGGCGGCGGACTACAACTCGCAATACCCGTGAACAGAAGAGCAAACGAAGTGCCGGTCTGCCCGGTGCATCAAAAGCCTGTGGCAAACTTGACACTCCCGGGTATAATAGTCACAACTTTGGAGAGTGGGCATCAGGGATAGATTTTGAAACTGCTTAGAAAACACACAATACGGCATCTTCGATCCGGAGCTGCTGACCAGGGTTTGACGGCCAAAGTGGCTGCAGAATCCGGGTACAGCTTACTCGAGGTCATGATGGCCATGTTGGTATCGGTGATTGGATTGGTGAGTCTGCTGGCCCTTTTCAGCCAGAGTGTGGTCACCATGTTCCTGGTTCAGGAGGAGCTGATCGCCAAGCAGAAGGTGCGCGAAACCCTGGAGAGCGTCTACACGGCTCGAAATACTCAGGTCTCGTTTGCCGATATTGAAACGATCAACGATGGTGGTATCTTTTCAGATGGTTTTCAGCCTCTCAAGCTGAGCGGAAATGACGGTCTGATCGGCACTGCTGACGATGGTGCTGTGGAGACGCTTCTCCTGCCCGGTCCGGATGGGCTGCTGGGAAACGGTGATGACATCAACCGCACTCTGACCAATTTCGAACGTCAGATCCAGGTTGACCCGGTTTTGGATGCGGGCAGTAACCCCTATCCTGACCTCAAGCAGATAACCATTATCATTCGTTACACCACTCCTCAGGGCTGGCAGAGATCTTTTCAGGCTGCATCTTACGTTTCGAGGTACCGCTAGTGGGAAAAAATAGGGAATTACAAAGATAGCTTGACGGATCAAACGGAGGAGCAAACACCTTTTGGTGTGGACGAGGACTGGAAATCTGGTAGACTTACCCCCGGAGGCCGCTTGATATAGCATCTAGCCTCCGTAGGGTGAGCCCGCCGAGTGCTAGAAACACTCAACGGGCTCTAAACCAACCGTCCTGTGTTGGAGGATCGGCGGGTCTAGGGGTATTCTACTCCAAAGGCTTCCCCTTTTTCTCCGACACAGGACCAAAGGAGGACAACCATGAAAAGAATCGTCCTGATTTTGATCTTGCTCTGGCCGGGCTTAGCAGCCGCTAAATCTTTCGAAGGGAGAACGTGGATTTGCACGGAGACCTCCAGTCCCGCCCCCGTAACCGATGATACCGCCTATCCAGAGCGGGCCCTGTCTTGCCGTCCTTACGACCCCCTTACTGACGGAGCGGACATCCTTGTCGATTACGAGTTCTACTTTGACTATGCTGACGACTTGGAGTTGAACGTGAAGGTAGAGGCAATAAGCTTATCGTTCCAGCATTTAACGTTGACTGCAGTTGTGGTTTGCTCGGACAACCAGAAAGAGACGTTCGAGCTGGATTTTTATGATGTGGAGTTAGGCGCCACGGAGACAGACGGCACTTACCGTGGCGTCTGCACTTCCACGCAATCCGTAAAATCGCTTTCCATCGAGCCAGAATGGGTGCGAGATTGGAGGTGTTCTGGATGTGGCACGTACACCGCTCATATTGAAGTGATCGAGTAAGAATAGCTAAGCAGAGTGTTATAATCGAAAACTGAAAGGGACACCCTGCCAGGTGTCCCTGTGGGGAAATAGGATCGAATTCAGTTCCTCCATCCTACTTTTTCCACCCGACATAAGCAAGGGCGAAGTGCGCCCAGGAGGGAAGAATGCCAAAGCAAAAACCTGAGAGTCAGTCAACTGATGGTGGCTCAGAGAGCGTGAAGGATTTTCTTGGCCCGCAGGAGATGCGGTTTCGCTGCCTCAAGTGCGGCGAGCAGTTCAAGAATACAATCGCTCACCTGAAAGCGGAGGGACACCTGATTTGTCCCGGATGTGGGGCTATCTACGAAGATGCCGAGCCTGGCCGCAGTCCCAGGCTCATCGAACATATGAATAAATCCATCCGTCACCTCAGTGAGCATTTCAGGAAGATCCAAAAATCGCTGAAACATTGACTGGAACTCGGCATCATCCAGCACCAGCTTGTACGTATCTGGAGGTATCTCAGGTTGGCTCTTCACAAGTAGGAGTATATACTACAGTAGGGGGAAATACCATGAAACCAATGCTAGATCCAAAACGCGATCTGAAGGGTGCCACCCCTGAGAAGCTGGCGAGAGCCTTACTTCGATCAGTCCCGAGCAAGGCGGCTAAGGCCGTTGTCGGCGATCAGGTCACGGTAGAGAAGGTTCTTGCCGACAAGCCGAGCAACCGTGCCCCTCATCTGCGCAAGCGTTCCTGAATCCCGCATGTTGTGCTTGGCTGCGAACTCCTGGACGTAGCGGTTCAGGTGCTTGGGAGAGAGCTTGTGGAAGGTGCCCTTGTGCGCTCGTTTCAGCGTGGCCCAGAAGCTCTCTACCCCATTCGTGTGTGCCATTTCGTTGACGTACTCGGAGACACTGTGGCGGACTGACTCATGGGGGAACGGCAAGCTGTCATAGGCGGTGGCATCATCTGTGTAGACCTTAGCTCCTGGCTTGGTGTTATCGACAACGAAGCCTTGTAGGTGCTCGGCATCGACCCGCTCTGTGACCTTCGCGCGGACCTGGTTGGTTTCCCGATCCTTGATTCCGACCACGGCGGTTTTGCCAACGGCTCCCCGGCCCGTATCGGCCAGTGCCTTGCGGCGGCTGTTGCTCATGTTCCGCCGTCTCCCTCCGAAATACGACTCATCCACTTCCACCGGACCCGCAAAATCTCCGCCAGGTTCGTCTCCCCATGCTTCACGGATTCGATGCAACATGAACCAGGCCGTAGGTTGGGACACCTTGATGTCTCTCCGGAGCTTCATGCTGGACACGCTCTTGAGGCTGGTCAGGCAGATATAGATGGCAATGGCCCACTTGCGAAGAGAAACCTTGGAGTGTGCAATCGAAGTGCCGGTGCGGACACTGAAGTAGGACCGGCAATCTTTGCACCAGTAAGGCATGGGTTTTTGGTTGGGAACCTCGCTGGTAGAGAGGCTGCCGCAGTGATTACAGCACCGCTCGACAGGCCAGACCTGATCCTCAAACCATTGGGTTGCGGCTTGCTCATCAGGAAACATCTCGAGCAATTCAATAAGGGAGAGACCTTCTCGGTAGGATCGTCCTGGTGCCTTCTTCATCATGAGAACAGTGTACAGGAAACGATTAGGATTTGTCAAGCCATCTTTGTAATTCCCAAAAAATATGCGCCAGAAGGCACTTTGCAGTCGTGGGTCGGGCCTGCTTGAAATGGTCATGTCTACCCTATTAACGGGTGTGCTCTTGTTGGCCGGAGGGGCTCTTTTTCGTCCGGCCATGGATGTGAGTTATATGATCACCCAAAGAGCGGCCATGCAACAAAGCGCTCGCTCGGCCATGGACGTCATGAGCCGGGAGCTTGCTCTGTCCGGCAATGGCATCCCCGGAGGAGGCATTCAGTTGCCCGACGGAACAGGCTCGGTACCTTCCCTGTTCGCCTGTGACTCGGGGGGGTGTTATGTACCCAGTCCCGATAACCAGTATTCAGGAGCTCGTTTGCATGCCCTGACCACCGGTGATGACAAGGGGGCGGTCGTCAATGGGATCACCACCGATATTGTGACAATAGCTTACCGGGATCCCAACTCCCGCCTGGATGAATATCCCCTCACGGAAGTCAGTGTGAGCGGGAATCAGATCCGATTCGATACCAACACCAGTCCTGCTTACGATGATCCCGCTACGGGCGTCAAGAGTGGAGACGTCCTTCTGTTGTGCAATATGAATGGGTGCGCTGCCGGTGCCGTCACCAATGTTCAGGCAGCCAATGGATATGTGGATTTGGATAATGATCCGCTGGATATCAATCAACCCGCGGCTACCTTTGGCAATATTTCTTCCCTCATGAACCCGGCAAGTGAGACTCGGGCTTTCCGAATCCTGGTGGTGACCTACTTTGTCGATGCCTCCAATCCGGAGGCGCTTCGCCTGATGCGGCAGGTGAATGCTCACCCCCCCCCCCAGGTGGCAGCCTTCAACGTCGAGAACCTGCAGATGAGCTACGACATCTTTGATCAGAACTCATCTACGGTGACCAACGACCTCTCCGATGCGGGAGGGACACCCAATCAGATCCGCAAAATCAACATGAGTATTGGCGCTCGCTCACCGGCGGAGTCGCTCTTTCAAAGAGGGTATGAGCGGCTGACTTTAACCACCTCTGTGAGCCCGCGCAATCTGAGATTTCGCGATCTCTACTAACTCATAGCCGGGAAGATTAGGTTGACTTTGGCCTCTTTTCACCATTCCTCAAAGGGCTTTGCTATGCTGACCACCATGCTTTTAATGGTGCTGCTGGCCGTTTTCTCTGTGGGGATGATCTACCTGGTCCAGAGCGAGGCCCGCCTTTCCGGAATGGACATGGAGGGGACACAGGCCTACTACGGCGCCTCAGCCGCCATGGAAAAGATGGTGGTCGATCTCAACGCTCTTTACGCTGGCTCACAGGAGCCCACAGTGGCAGGCATCGAAGCGCTGGGGACCTCGACCTATTATCCTTCCCTTCCCGGTGTCACCTATTCGCAATACAGCTTGGGCGTACCCAACACGGGCGGCATTGCCGACGTTGAGGTCCGTTCCATCAGTGGCGGGCCCAGCCACGGACTCATGGCCGACATTATTCCCGTCACCCTGGATGTTAAAGCTGAGGGGGCTAGTGGAGAAGTGGCGGAAATGACCCGGGAGGTGGAGATTTCCCGAATTCCTGTTTTTCAGTTCGGAGTTTTTTCAGACGGAGACTTGAGCTACTTTCCCACAGCCGATTTCCCTTTTCAGGGTCGAGTGCACACCAATGGGAATCTCTTTTTAGCCAATGGCTTTGCCTCGGGTCTGGTTTTTCATTCCCGGATCACCGCAGCCGGGGAGGTGATCCGAACCGAGCTTGCCAACGGGCTCCTTGCCGCGACTTACGGCTTGAACCAACTCATCAAGATACCGACCGCTCCCAACGGTTGTGAGGGGCCTATGCCCGCCTGCAGAGATCTTCAATCCAACGAGGGAAGTAAGACGGGCGGCCCAGCCAGCGCGGACAACGAAACCTGGACCAGCCTTTCGGAGAGCACCTACCAGGGGATGATTCTCAATCAGGACACGGGGGCCAAGGCGCTGAGATTGCCCTTTGTGGATTCGAGCACCGATCCGATCGAACTCATTCGCCGGCCGCCGACGGGGGAGGACCCCGCCTCGATATTGAGCCGGTCCCGTCTTTACAATCTGGCTCAGATTCGTGTGTTGATCAGCGATAGGGCAGCCGACCTTCCGGGTGGAGTGGGGGTTCGACTGTGGAATGTTGCCCCCTATTATAGTGGAGGGAACTATGGAGCCACCAACACCGCTTTTGCTATCGACGACGGCACTTCCGTACCTCTGATTGATGGTTATCTCCTGGTCCAGGGCCGCCAGGCCGACAGCAGCTATGCCGATGTCACCATGGAGTGGCTGGATCTGGGAATCGCCCGGGAGAATCCCAATGCCATTCTCAAGTTTCAGCAGGTCCATGATCACACCCCTCCTGATGGTGTCACCGAATCCAGCCATCCACTCGACGATCCGGATGACCAGTATCCTCTAAATCTTTATGATACCCGGGAAGGTGAGGTAAGAAACGCCGTTGCCTACACCACAACCTGCGCCCTTGGCGGTGTTATGAATGTCTTGGAACTGGATGTCGGCAATCTGCGCCAGTGGTTTCTGGGCAATATCGGTACCACCGGCAACCAGGTGGAGAGTGTTTCCCAAAATGGCTACCTTTTTTACTTTTCCGACCGCCGCGGCATGCTCCCCAATGGGGGTGGAGACATGGTTGGGTATGGTTACGAAGATGTGATCAACTCCGCAGTCATCAATGGACTACCCGACACGATCCTGGAAACGCCCGAGGATGTGAACCAAAGTGGGGCGTTAGATACTTACGGGGCCGGTAATCTGGGCGACGGGTTCGGCGTGGCCAACGGGGATCCGACTCTTAGAATTAGCTGCAACGACGCATGGAAGAAGCGAGTCAGCGGAGCAAGACACGCCCTTAAACTGGTGAATGGTTCTCTGGGCAACCTGCCCACCCCAGGGTTCACCGTGGGCAGCGAGAATCCCGTCTACGTACAGGGCGACTACAACGCCAACGCCGGTTTTGGTGACCCTCATGCCGCAGCTGCCATCGTTGCTGATGGAGTCACTTTTCTTTCTAACAACTGGGGGGACTGGCGAAGCGTCCGATTTCCTAACGCCCCGGCTGGACGACCGGCGACCAGCACCTGGTATCGGGTGGCGGTGGCCACAGGGAAGAACCTCACCTGGGCCAACCCAGGCTGGTCTTCTAATGTCAATGACGGGCTGGATGGCGGAGCTCGTTACCTATTGCGGAGATTGGAAGGATGGCCGGTCGGTCAGACCTTTAACTACATGGGTTCTCTCGCCAGTCTGTTTCATTCCCAATACGCAGTTGGAGTCTACAAGTGCTGCACTTCCGCTTTCCTGGTTACGACTCCTTCAAATTACTCCTTCGACACCGACTTTCTGGATCCCGCCCAATTGCCTCCCGGGACACCTCGACTGCAGGACATTGTGGCCCTGGGTTTTCGCCAGCTGTTCTCCTCCAATTAGGAGGAGTTCGGGGACTGGGAAGTTCGGGCCTGTCCCCGAACTCTCCCCATGCCATTTTGCTATACTATAGTGGACGTCTAAAGAGAACGATCCATTAGCAATGTCCAACCCACAACAGACCTCTTCCGAAGACGAATTCGCCGCTGACGAAAAGGTCGAAATTCAATTATCCGTTCAGATCGACCCCGAGCTCATCAAGAACTTTCCTGCTGACGTGGCTCAGGATTTTGGGGTCTTTCCCCTGGGCAGATTCGGTGAGAAGAGTCTGGTGCTGGCTGCCGATGAGGAGCTGTCGCCGGCACGGCTGAAAGAGCTGCGCAAGCGACTGGGAGGCCAGTTGATTCACATTGTTCCCTCCTCCGGTTCTGAGGTGAGAGCGCTGGCCCAGGGTGTTCTTGAACAGGCCGGAGTCAGCCAGAAGCAAGACCAGCCCGACCCATTAGTCTCCACAGAGGAACCCAACCCGGAGGCTCTGGAGTACGCGGAACAGAGTAAGTACGAAACGGAGCCGAAGAAGCTCTCCCAGATTCTGGTGGATCTCAGTTTTCTCTCGAAAAAGGAACTTGAGAGTCATTTGAAGGAACAAAAGGACAAGGATCACCCTCATTTTGATCCCTCTTCTTTCGTAGACGCCAAAATCCTGCGGCTGATCCCCGAGAAACTGGCCAAAGAGCATCAGATCCTGCCCTTGAAGAGAGTCTTGGGGGACTTGCTGGTGGCCAGCTCAGGCTATCCGGATGCCTCTTTGGTTTCAGAGATCAGGCAGGTGACGGGTCTGATGCCGAAACTCATTCTGACTGACGCTGAGGAACTGGAAGCGGGTATCAAGGAATGCTATGAGCGCCGTCACTATCTGAGAGCCGAGGAGATGCGGCTGGGGGACTATCTCCTTGCCGAGGGTTTCATCGACCAAAATCAGCTGGACATCTGCCTTCGGGAACAGAAGACTTCCAAAGAAAAACTGGGCGAGTTGCTGGTCCGCCACGGATATGTGTCCGAGGACGTGACCTTCATGTATTTGGCCGAGAAGCTGGGCTACGAGTATCGCCGCTTCTCCACTGCGGACATCGACCTGGAGTTGAGCAAGCTGATTTCAGAGAGGTTCGCTCAGCGCAATCTGGTCCTGCCCCTGGCTGCTGACTACGAGACCAACGAGGTCGAGGTGGCCATGGTCGAACCCTATGATCTCAAAGTGATCGACTCACTGAAGAGTCTGTTGGATCACCATGGCTACCAATTGAAGCCCGTCCTCTCCTCCCCCTCCAACCTCAAGGAAGGCATCGGCTATTTGTACAACTTTCAGGGATTGGTCGAGGACGAAGTGGAGATGAAAACCATTTCCGCAGACGGGGAGCATGATCGAAAGGATCTGGTGGCCACCGAGGATATCCCTCAAATCAGACGGATCATCAACCAGGTTCTCTACCGAGCCGTGGTCGAAGGGGCCAGCGATATTCATATCGAAAACCTGGAAACTCGCATTCGTGTGCGCTTTCGTTTAGACGGTCTTTTGCAAGAGCGCAAAACGACCATTACCAAAGATAATGTTCGAAGTGTCATCTCCGTCTTCAAGGTCGATGCAGGCCTGGACATTACCGAGCATCGGCGCTCTCAGGATGGCGTCTTCAAGATGAGCGTCGGGAAGGGTCGCTTCGTGGACTTTCGCATCAATTTGCACAGCACCGATTTTGGGCAAGATGCGGTTATCCGAATTCTGGATACCTCGAAGAATTTGTTGCCTCTGGAAGCCTTGGGTTGTCCTCCCGAGATGCTGGAGCGCTACCTACTTTTGGTCGAAAACCCTCAGGGATTGATCCTGTTGACGGGACCCACCGGCAGTGGCAAGAGCACCACACTTTATTCCACCCTGGCTCACCTCAACAGCGCGGAGAAGAAAATCGTCACCGCTGAAGATCCGGTGGAGTATTACTTGGATGGGATTTGTCAGTACAAAGTAAACGAAGCCATTGGCAATACCTTTGCCGAGTATGCCCGCCGCTTTTTGCGCAAGGACCCGGATATCGTTTTAATCGGTGAGATTCGCGACGAGGACACGGCCGAGGCTTGCTTCAGGGCAGCCATGACCGGACACCTGGTCTTTAGCACTCTGCACACCAATGACAGCGTGAGAGCGCTGCAGCGGCTGGCCAACCTGGGAGTGGATAATGCCATCGCAGGAGAGGCGATTCTGGCCGTCATGGCACAGCAGCTGGCACGCCGGGTCTGTACCAAGTGCCGGCAACACTATGGTCCGGATCGATCACTGTTTTCCCTTTTCTATCCCGATGGTCGGCCCGAAGATGTGGAGTTTGTAAGTGGTGCGGGTTGTGCGGCCTGTGATTATCTGGGCTTCAAGGGACGGTTGGGTCTTTATGAATACTGGGAGCTGACTCCGGAAGTGGTTATGGCCATACACAACGAGCCAGGGCGTGTCCGTGAGCTAGCTGTGAACTCTCAACAGGTTGTTCAGTAAAAGGGGTTGTCCATCCGAGTCTTTTCGGCAATGCTGATTGGAAGATTAGACCATCAGCACCGAAAGGAGAACCCGAATGGACATCCACCAGAATGCCCGAACCTGCCCAAGAAGTCGAGAACTGATCATCCGACGAGTGAAAGAGCAAAGACAATCGGTCCAGGAGGTGGCTCAGTCGGTGGGGATCAGTGAGCGGACCGTCTACAAGTGGCTGGCTCGTTATCAAGCCCAAGGCCGAGCGGGTCTGGAAGACCGGTCTTCCAGACCCGCTCGGATTGCCCGGCAGACCCCGAGGCGGGATCGAGAGGCAATTTACCGTCTTCGCCGTCGTCGAATGGTGGCAGCCGAGATTGCCGCTCGTTTGGGTCTGGCCCGCTCCACCGTGGCCCGGATCCTGCAACAAGCCGGATGGGGACGCTTGAAGAGCCTGGAGCCTGCACAGCCCGCTCGTCGCTACGAGCGCGACCATCCTGGGCAGTTGTTGCACCTGGACATCAAAAAACTGGGCAGGATTGCTGGTGTGGGGCATCGCATCACTCGAGATAAACGGCGTCGAGCTCGGGGAGTGGGATGGGAGTTTGTCCATGTGTGTATCGACGATAACTCTCGATTGGCCTATGTCGAAGTTCTCCCGGACGAGCGCAAACAATCGGCTATGGCTTTTCTCGGCCGAGCCGTCCTCTGGTTCCAAAAGCTGGGTATCCGGGTAGAACAGGTCCTGACCGATAACGGTTCCTGTTATGTCTCCCACGCTTTCCAGGGTCTTTGCCAGCAACTGGGGCTTCGCCACCTCCGCACCCGTCCTTACCGGCCTCAAACCAACGGCAAAGCAGAACGCTTGATCCAGACTCTCCTCCGTGAGTGGGCCTACCGCTTCCCCTACCGCACTTCAGGCCACCGTTTTCGCTGGCTTCGCCCCTGGCTTCACTTCTATAATCATCACCGCCAACATCAGAGCCTGGGTGGTCTGTCTCCTATCAGCAGACTTCCCCTTATGAATAATGTCATGAGAATGCACAGCTAGCCCGCCGCACCGGACTCATGTCCATGGTCGAGGATGGGCTCAACAAGGTTCAGCAAGGCATTACAAGAGCTGCCCCGGGTTGTGCCTCTCGATCAGATTCGCAATTACACAGCCTACGAGTCCGAGAAGAAAAATGTGCAGGTGAAGGGAAAAGGCAGAGGGCGAAAAAAGAAAAACCGGTGGATTACGACCGAACAGGCCTCGCTGGAAGGATCAGCAGTCGCTTCAACACATTCTCATGTCCCCGGAGCTGCTCTCCTCGCCGGGCCCCTTGTGCCCGCATCCAGGTCCACCATCCGCTGCGTGCTGTGATCTCGAGCGCTTGTTCCACCTCAGATTCCCTGCCGTCACCGAGACAATCGCTCCGGTCTCCAGATCCAATTCTGGTAATCCGCGCATCCGCATCATGCGGGTGCTTCCAAACCCGGTTCGATCCTTTGCCCGTGCGCTTGCGGTCCAGTTTGGCCAGATCTTCCCGTCGCGGCGTCTCAATCCCGGAGGCTTTCGCCAGCTCCATCAAAAACTCTTCATACCCCTGCTCGCTGTCCCGGCGCACGATGCTGCGCAGCGCTGCATTCGCTTCCAGCGTAGTGGCATCGATGCCGATCGTCTTGCCCCGCAGCAGGCCGCTCGCCCCGATCCGCTTCAGTACCCAGTCAAAGACTGCTTCGTGGGTAGCCACATCGATCAGTCGTCGGGTTCGGGAGATCGTGGAGTGATCAGACGGCGACTCGCTCAGTTTCAATCCCAGAAACTCTCGCAGTGCCAGAGAATCAGCTGCTCTCCAGGCTATTCCTCGTTCCGATCCGATCCCTTCGAAATACCCCACCAGCAGCAGCCGAAAGTACACTCCCGGAGCCAGGCTCGGTCGCCCCATCTTGTCTGCATAGAACTTCGCACACAGTCCCTCCACGAAGTCGTCAAAGCCGTGTTCGTTGAAAAGGCCATTCAGTCTTTCGTAGAAGGGATGGCCGGCGGTGCGGGGCAGCTCACTGGTGGCGACCCACAGGTCTTCTTGCTGTCGACGTTTCTTTTTCCCCATTGCCATGGGGTCACTCTAGTGTCGCTGTGTGACCCCTTATCCTCGACTTTCACCACGGTCCACCCGAAGTAGGGATAATAGTGTATGGTTAGGGAGTGTGAACTATCCAATTTTTAAATTTGTGAGGTGATCTCATGGCTTTATTTGGATCTAAGGCGAGTAATTTGATTGGTTTGGACATTGGTTCTTCGACCATCAAAGTGGTGTCCCTGCAATCGGTGCGTGGAGGCTATCAGCTAGAGTCTGCTGGGGTCGAGCCTTTACCCGGGGGTTCCATAGTGGATGGGGCGATAACCAAACGGGAGGCCGTCGCGGACGCCATCAACCATGTTTTCCATTCACGGAAGATCAAGGGCGATCAGATTGCCAGCTCGGTCTCGGGCCCGGCGGTTATCGTCAAGAGAATATCCCTACCAGCCAGAAGTGCGGCCGAGGTGGGAGAATCAATCCACTGGGAAGCAGAGCAGTATATCCCTTTCGACATCGCTGAAGTGTATCTGGACTACCACGTTCTGGGGCCTTCTGAGGACGGCAGCGAAACCAATGTCATCCTGGTGGCTGCCAAACGAGAGACCATCGATAATCAGAGCGACGTCGTCGCCATGGCCGGAAAGGAACCGGCCATTATGGATCTGGATTCCTTTGCTCTGCACAACATTTATGAGGTGAACTACAGGCCCAGGCCGGATAGTGTGGTGGCACTGTTGAACATCGGTGCATCGATCATGAACGTCAACATCGCCACGGGGAACGAGTTCATCTTCACTCGCGACATCGGCATGGGCGGGAACTATTACACCGAGTATATTCAGCGAGATTTGGGTGTTTCCTATGAGGAGGCCGAGAAGTACAAGAAGGGATTGGCGCCAGAGGAGCTTAAGGGAACGGTGAGTACGGTTTTGCAGTCTGTTTCAGAGATTCTGGCTCTCGAGGTTCAGAAAACCTTTGACTATTTCAGGACCGCTTCCGAGTTCGAAGAGTTGGAAACGATCTACATTTGCGGAGGAGCCAGCCGCACCGAAGGACTGCGGGACTACCTGCAGGAAACCTTCCAGGTCCCGGTCGAATTTTTGAACCCCTTTCAAAAGATCAAGGCCGATGGCAGAGCGTTGCCGGCGGGTAACGACGGGTGTGACTTCGCGGTGGCCGCTGGCCTGGCCCTGAGATATCGAGGGGACAAGCCCACCGGGCCAGGCAAAGGCGGAAACAGCTTCAGTTTCCTGACCGGTAACCTGTCACAGATTTTGAAGAAATTGATCAAGCGATAAACGCGCAACTTTGGGTGGATCGTCTCATCTTACCGAGTACCGCAGAAGTACTGACATAAGTACTTGCACACCACAGGGTAATTCGGTATCTTGGAGCGCCATGACTTTGCTGCCCTTACTCCTACTCTTGCTACTGGCCCCTTCTTTTGTAGAGGCTCAGAACGTTTTCCCGGGGGAGGCGCAGTACGTTTCAGACCTTTCTTTTGATGGAAGGGAATTCACCAGCGCTTTCAATGCTACGGCAGATCGCACCCGCCTGGTCCTGGTGTTTTCTCCCACTTGACCCAACTGTCTTCGAGGGGCCCTCGAAACTCTTGAAATCCTGAAGCGGATCCCCGACGCGAAAGTGAAGGTCTTTGCCCTCTGGTCACCGATCCTTCAAAGGGATAACCAGTCGACGGCCAAAGAGGCGTCGGCGTTTTTGGCAGACCCTCGAGTCGAACATTTTTGGGACCTGTGGGGTTTCGGTCTCAAGACCTACACCGCCCCAGTTGAAATATCCCAGGGATGACCTTGCCTGGGACATCTATGTTCTCTATGAACCCCGACTTACCTGGGAAGGCCAACCGCCGGACCCCACCCTGTGGATGCAGAATCGCAACCGGCCTCAGGGAACGCAATACAGCCAGCAACTCCTGGAAAAAGAGTTGAGCAGGTTAATCGGACAGTAATCCCGCCGGCATACTCATCCTAACTCTCTTGAATGTAGGAGGCACCTCAGGTGCCGAATCCGAAATTCCGGAGACCTTCGCCTGTCCCAAAACTTCACCTGGCCGTGCTAAGCTCAGCTCAAACACGCAAATGAGTCCGATCCACCTGAAAGGAGGAGGTCACTCATGGAGAACGTTGCTAAAGGGTTGGTTGTTCTTGCCGCCCTATCCTTTATCGGTGCAGTCCTGGCAGGCTTAATGGGGGGTGCCCTCATGGGCTTTCCGGCTGAGTCCTTTTCCCGAGCCTGCAGTAACCTGGCACTGGTTGCCATCGCCGTCATGATGATGGGAAGCAAGGGGCAAGCAGCCACCCCAGGGGCCTGAATTTAAGCTCCGGGTTTCAAGTTCCAGATTTCAAGTTCGATCTGAAATCTTGAATTTGTTTGGAATTTGGGATTTGGAATTTTGAATTTCCACCTGATCTCTGGCCACTGACCCCGGTCAGTGGCCAGAGATCAGGTGGTCCGGCACCTCCACCTCCATCATCAGCAGCGCTTCGGCCAGGGTCTTCCCTTGAGGATCGATTCTAAGGGAGACCGTTCCCCCTCCACCCAGAGATTTGTGCAGTAAAAAGTTTAGGGCGAGGAGATTGGGGATTTCAAAGCGCTCCACTTCTCCCTGGCAGATCTCTGCAAAGTAATCCTTCACGCTGCGGGCCGTGAGCTGCTGGCAAATCCAGGGGTAGATCTCCTGGCGGCGGGCCACCACGCCGATATTACAACTGTCTCCTTTGTCGCCTGAGCGGGCGTAGCACAGTTGCATCAGACGTACGCTGACAGAACGGCCTGCAGGGGGAGATGGAACGTCTTTCTGAGGCTCAGGATGCTTGGAAGAGGATGAGGATGCTTTCCGCCGGGCGGGTTCCCAGGGAATCTGAAAGGTCTGGCCGCTCTCCAGCAGGGTCACACTTGCCGTGACTTCCGAGGCCGGAATCAGACAAGGCCAGTAAGCCAGGACCTCTTGAACCCGGGGCCGTGTTCCCGTGGACACTCCGGGAACGCTGTTGAGAACCAGGGAAGTCGATTTCCTGGTGAATGCCTCAACCTTTTCTCGATGGGAGTCTCGGACTCCCCATCGAAGAAGGATTTCAGGCGGATCAGCTGGCGGAGGCAGATCGGGGTGACAGGCGCTGTGACCCACCAGCTCGGTGCTCTTCTCCTCGAATTCTATCCCCAGACGCTTCCACAGAAGATCGGACAGCAGGTGGCATTTCTCAACCACGTTGGGACCACTCACAATCATAGTGCCGTGGGCCTTGTAGCCGGCCCGGTAGGAGAGGGAGACCTTCAGCTGATCGCTACGCGGTTTCCCCTTGACCCCTGAAATCTTAACCCGGTCTTTTCCCTGATCTTCCAGGACAATGGTGGAAAAATCGGCAATGACATCCGGGGTGATGTAACTGGCCGGATCTCCGATTTCGTAAACCAGTTGAGAGGTGACGCTTTGGCCATTGACCACGCCTCCGCTCTTCTCGTGCTTGGTGACAAAGAAGCTTCCGTCGGCAAGGAACTCGGCAATGGGATATCCCATGTTCAAAAAAGACGGGACCTCCTGCCAGTCGGTGATATTGCCGCCGCTGGCTTGAGCTCCGCACTCTAAGATGTGACCCGCTGCTACCGCTGCAGCCAGTCGATCCCAATCCTGCAAATTCCACTCGAACTCAAAGGCCAGTGGTGCCACCGTGATGCCAGCGTCACTGACGCGGCCGGTGATGATGATCTGGGCTCCCTGTTCAAGAGCCTTGATGAGGAGTGCAGACCCCAGATAGGCATTGGTGCCCTGAACCTGCTCGCGGATAGTCTTGAGCTCCTGGCCGGTTTCCATATTCTTGAGAGGGATTCCCTTATCCAGAAGTTCGTCCAGACGATCGGTGAGATCATCGCCCTCAACCACTGCGATCCTGACCTGAATTCCCAAACCGTGTGCGATTTTGGCCAGTTCTTCGGCACAGCCTCTTGGGTTGACGCCCCCGGCATTGGTGATGATGCGAGTCCCGGTTTCACTGACCAGGGGAAGGCAGCTGCGCATCTGGTCGAGAAAATCGGTGGCGTAACCCAGCTCGGATCGCTTGGCGCGCTGTTTGCGCAGGATGGACATGGTGATTTCGGCCAGAAAATCCAGGGTGACGTAGTCGAGGGGGCCGCCGAGTTGTTGGTGCAGGGCGTCCAGGTCGTCTCCCCAGTATCCGCTGGCATTTCCAATCCGGACGCTTTTTCGCTCAGGCACGATAGTCATTGTAGCGTCCCCAGATGGCCCTGTCTCCTCCCCCAGATTTCCACAGCATGGGCCCGGATTTCCACAGAAAATGTAAACCTGTGTTGACATAAACGGCCAAATGGGTTTACACTCATACTGCGAATGTATACGGAAGGTGACAGGGACATCACCGCTGGTTAATGGATTTGCCGCCCCCTGAAAGGGTGACGGCACTGGATTACTAGGAAGAAATGGCCAAGAAAAAAGTCGCAGCCGTCGAATCCCCGCCTGTCGAATCCCCGCCTGAGGAAAAGCTGTTAGCGATTTTGAAAATCTGTCAAAAGATGAACTCGAAGAGGGATCCGGCCCTTTTGCTGGATTTGCTCGCCCGCGAAGCGGCCCGTTTGGTGGAGGCCGATCGGTCCACCATCTTTTTGTTGGATAAGGACAAGCGGGAGCTCTGGTCCTGGGTTGCCCTGGACAGTGAAGAGATTCGGTTCGATGCGCGCCTGGGAATTGCCGGGGCCGTGGCCATGAGCGGTGAAGTGATCAACGTTAAGGATGCTCAGCAGGATCCGCGCTTTTACCTGGATGTGGATCAGGATACGGGCTATCAAACCAAGTCGGTATTGGCGGTCCCCTTAAAAAACTACGACGGGGAGATCATTGGAACCTTCGAGGTGCTGAATAAGAAGAAGGGCGCCTTCAACAGCGAGGATGAGGACATCCTGCAAGCTCTGGCATCCAATGCGGCCATTGCCATCGAAACGGCACAGCTCTTCCAGAACCTGAAGACGCACCGGGATAAACTGCTGAAGGAGAATACCCAGCTGTGGAGAGAAGTCGAGGGCAAGTTCGCCACCCAGAACATCTTGGGTACCAGTGAAAAGGTTCAGAAGATCGTGAGGCTGCTGGAACAGGTGAGTGACAGCGAAGTCAGCGTCCTCATCGAAGGAGAGAGTGGCACAGGAAAGGAGCTGGTGGCAAGAGCTATTCATCATGGCAGCTCCCGGGCCCGGCGCCCGTTGGTCACCGTCAATTGCGCGGCATTGCCAGAGACCCTCCTGGAAAGTGAACTGTTTGGGATCGAAAAGGGTGTGGCCACCGGAGTCGAACGCCGGGTGGGGAAATTTGAAGTGGCCGACGGCGGTACGCTCTTCCTGGATGAGATCGGAGATCTCAGTCTGGTAGCCCAGGCCAAGATCCTTCGTACCTTACAAGAGAAGGTAGTGGAAAGGGTGGGAGGCAGAAAGTGGCTCCCGGTGGATGTGAGAGTCCTGGCCGCCACCAACAAGGATCTGGAAGAAGAGATCAAGAAGGACAACTTTCGCGAAGACCTCTACTATCGTCTGAAGGTGATTCACGTGAACACGCCTTCTCTTCGAGATATCCGCATAGACATTCCCCTTTTGGCCAATCATTTCCTGTCTCTCTACTGCAAGGAAATGGGAAGGGGAGACAAGGAATTTTCTCCCGGTGCCCTGGAGTCCCTGGTCAACTACCAATGGCCGGGAAATGTTCGGGAACTGGAAAACGAGATGAAGAGATTGGTGGTCTCCATTCGCAAGAAGGTGATTGACCGGGAACACCTCTCGGATGCCATCCGCAAGAGTGTTCGAATTGATCGTAAGGCCAGCCATTCCCTGAAGGATGTGGTATCGGAGACTGTCGAGGAATTGGAAAAGGAGATGATTCTGGATGCTCTGGAGGCCTGCCAGAACAATCAGCTCCGTGCCGCAGCCCGATTGGGACTGAGCCGCCAGGGTTTATTCAAGAAGATCAAACGGTATGGTCTGAGATAAGACTAACTCTCTGTCACCTGCTGGCGTTCCCGCGTTTGCTTTCTCCACGACCTCGCATATTCCCCCCCTCTGTCCAGCAACTCTTCATGGCTTCCCGATTCCACGATCTTTCCGTTTTGCATCACATGAATGATGTCGGCTCGCATGGCGGTGGTGAATCGATGGGTAATGATCACCCCGGTCTTGCCACGGGTGTTTTGGGAAAAGCGATCCATCCACTCGGCTTCGGCCCAGGAATCCATGCTGCTGGTGGGTTCATCCAGTAGGAGGATGGGAGCCTGCCGGAAAAAGGTTCTGGCCAGGGCGATTCGCTTCCATTCCCCCACACTGAGCTCAGTCCCCTCCACGAACCACTTTCCCAACAGAGTGTCGTAACCTCGGGGCAAACGCTCCACCACCGCCTGGGCACCGGCTCCCTCGCCCGCCCTTTCGATTTCAGGTCGGACCGCGTCCGGTCGGTGCCCGGCTACCTCCAGGTTCCCCAGGCCGATGTTCTCAGCAACCGTCTCGTTATAACGGACCGGTTCCTGAAACAGCACGGCCACGGTACTTCGAAGTTCCCGGAGGGACAGTTTTCGCAGATCGACTCCATCCAGTTCGATGCGTCCTTCCTCAGGGTCGTAGAGGCGGCAGATCAGCTTGATCAGAGTGCTCTTGCCGGCACCATTGGCCCCCACGATGGCCACCGTCTTGCCGGCGGGAATAAAAAGGTCAAAGTTGCGAAGGGTCAGCCGCTCGCTGTCAGGATAGCGAAAGGTTACCTGATCAAAGCGGATCCCCTCCTTCAAGGGCACGGCCAGCGGAGAGGGCCGGGGAGGATCGACAACTTGAGGCTGCAGATCCAGGAATTCAAAGAGGTTGCTCAAGAAGAGAAGGTTGGCGTACACCTGACCCACGCTTTGCAATAGGGTGCGCATCAAGGCCTGGCCTTGATAAAAGGCCTGATAAAAAAGAGCCAGCTGGCCCAGGGAAATAAGACCCTGCATGGTTCTCCAGGCCATCCAGGCCAGGGAGAGACCGGTGACCAGAAGAGCGAAAGCTCGGGCTCCCGCTTCGGCCAGACCTTCATTCCTGGCCAGCCGCAGGCCTTCCTCACGCAGTCGCAGACGCAAGATCTGAAAGGCCTTCTGAAAGTGTTTTCCCAGGTCCAGAAGCCTGAGCTCAGCGGCGGTCTCGCCACTGGTGAGCAACCAGTCGTAGTACCAGCTGCGGCGCTCATCCGCTGTTCGCCTCAAACGCCACTGATGTTGCCGCGAGCTGTAGCGGAGCACCACGATCAGGGCCGGCAGCGTACTGAGAAGAAGAGCGATGGGCAGCCACAATCCCAGGGGAATGAGGACGGCCGCCATGGCCAGAAGGGTAATACTGTTTTTGACCAGGTTGCCGGCGTTCTCCAGTAGTGCCAGGGGCCGGTACTGGGCCTCGGCACGGGCGCGGTGCAGATGATCGTAATATTCGGGGGATTCATAGAAGGCCAAATCCACGGAAACCGACTTTTCATGGATCAGAGTGCTGATATGATCCTTGACCAACTCGGACTGGGCCGTGCGGATCCAACTAGTGGTGCTACCCAGAAGCTCGCTGGCCAGCAGGACTCCCGCCATTAGGGCCACCAGAATCAAAGTAGGTTGGACACTCTCCCAGCTGCCCCCGGTATCCACGGCTGCCACCAGGCCATCCACCAGCCATCGAGTCAGGTAGACAATGGCCACGGGAAGCACACCCTGCACCAGCAGCAGGATGGCCCAGGTGAGGGTCCAGTAACCCGTTGCTTCCCAGACCATGGAGAAGGCACGGGGGAGATAAGGCAATTGGTCAAGAAGTGCTCGACCTCGAGTGGTTAGGGTGGGAGATGTTTCCGTCATGGACTTTCAGCGGTATGCACCAAACCTGCAGCTTCCAGAGCACTTAAAAAGTCCATGACATCCTGGGTCGCTTCCTCTGCAGGCACGTCATATTCCTGGCAGATCGTTTCGACGATCTGGTCGACCGTCTTCTCACCATCCAGACATTCCCAGATTGTAGTGCCGGTATCGTTGGAGGTATAGATGAAGTCCAGATCGGCCGCCCCGCTTCTGATGGGGACCAACACGGTTTCCCCGGCGATCTGCCGTGTGACCACGCCCTGTTCCTGGATAAAACGCCTGGTTTGAGGACTCATAGGGGTTTTTCCCATCCCGAGGTCTCCGCAAAGCTCTGTAAGACAACGTACCAAACATTCCCGACCCTGTTCAAACGGCAGCTGCTGGAGGCGGAGAAAACCTCCGGAATGTAGGAGGCACCTCAGGTGCCGAATCTCCCAAAATAGCCCCATTTTCGGGGCAAACCCCTGTGCAACCTGACTTTACGAAAATGTAAACCACTGTTGACATTCAGCGATTTTTGTCCGATGTTAAAACCCCCTCATATTTCATGTAAATGACTGAGTTAAATAGGTTTATACGAAATAATCTAGCTAGCCCGGAAGACCCCCCAACCTGGAACAGCTCTTGCTATAAGAAGATCGACTTAGGCCGAAGGTATGGGTACAGGCACGCCGATCGTGTAGGGGACCTGAGCAACAAAGATTGAGGCATATGGCAAAGGCATCGAATTTACTTTTGGATCTCACCACTGAGCTTTTGAGCCAGGACGCCACTGTGCGCTTCCGGCCCAGTGGGAGAAGCATGTATCCCAGCATTCGCGAGGGAGAGCTCATCACGGTCGAGCCTGTTGCTGTCTCTGATGTGAAACTTGCAGACATCGTCCTTTACCGCTCTGAGAGAGGACTCATCGCCCATCGAGTTGTCGAGATCGCCTCGAGGGATGCACGGGTATTCCAGCTACGCGGCGATGCCTCCCTCAGCTCGGACGAACCCGTTTCAGAACAACAGATCTTGGGCCGAGTTGTAGGTGTCGAGCGAAATGGTCAGTCCATCCAACTGGCCAGCCGGGGAGCCAAAATGTGGCACCAGGCGCGACGGTTGGCCTCTGCCCTCAAAGGGTGGATCTATCCAGCCGGGACCGGTTCTCACTCCGATCTCGACTTTTTGGGAGACACGTTAACCGTCGTTGAAGGTCAACTGCATTGAATCAAGCCATGGCAAAAGTGATACGGCAAAAGCAGATAAACTGGTCAAGACTTCTGGTCTTCACGGTGATCTTCGCCTGTTTTTGCGGTGCCCATGGCTTTGGGGCAATCGCACATAGTTCGACCACCACCGGGGGCATAACCGGAACACAGTTAGACATCACGCATACGATCAGCGGCACGGACCGGTTCGTGTTTGTTGCCGTGCATCAGGCGAACGGGTTCCCGGCGATCTCCTCTGTGGTCTGGGACCCGACGGGAGTCAACGAAGCGCTTACCCCGGTGGGCGCTCCGGCGACCAATGCGTCGGATGTGCAGACAACGTTGTTTAGCCGCGTCAATTCCACCGCCATAACGGACGGGACTATGCGCATCACCATAGCCTCGTCCGATCAACTTTTCGCTGCCGTGTCGTCTTATACGGGAGTTCACCAGACGACGCCGCTTGGAACGCCAAACACCAACACGGGCACCGGTGGTTCAAGCGTTACGGTCACAGCAGTGGTAGGCGATTTGGTCTTTGATGCAAGTGGTACCAAGGAGTCGGGCGGTGCAGTCGTGGACCCCAGTCAGACACAGCGGTGGAATGGCAGTCACGCGAGCGAGCCTTTCGGGTGGGGCTCAACCGAGGTAGCCGCAACCACCAGTGTGGTCATGAACTCGACTGGGTCCACCGAGGAGTTTGCTACTGTCGGCGTGGCGCTGAAGGCGGCACCCGCCGGAGATACCACCCCTCCCACCCCGGAGCCGATGACCTTTGCCACGGCCCCCGATGAAGTCGATACCACCAGCATCGATATGACCGCCACCACCGCCTCTGACCCCTCCACCCCCGTTGAGTATCTGTTTACCCTGGATAATACCGACTGCGGTGCCGATGCCGGGACCGGCGGCGACTCCAGTTTATGGCAAACCGGCACCTCGTATACCGACACCGGTCTGCAAGTCAACCAATGCTATGGCTACACGGTCACCGCCCGAGACTCGGTGCCCAATGCCGGAACGGCCTCGTCATCCTCTGAGGCCTACACCGCTGCCGCAGTGCCCGGCACCCCGACCTTAAACGGTGCCACCACGACGACCCTGGATCTGGCCAGTTTTGCAAACGGCAACCCTGCATCCAATCCCGACACCACCTACGCAGTTCAGGTGGTGACCACATCACCGAACGATGCCACCTGGCTCAACCAATGGGTCGATGCTGCAGGCAACCCGTCCGCCACTGAGGTCTGGATGACGGATGCCGCTGTGGATGCCCTGACTTTGCTAGGGTTGAACAGCTCAACCACTTATGGGGTCAAGGTCAAGGCCAGAAACGGCGACGGCGATGAAACGGTCTTGAGTGTCGAGGGACAAGGGACAACCTCTGCCGAGGCTCCAACGACCCGCACAGTTGCTATATATCCAAGCACAGCTAGCTCCCCTGGTGGTTATGATGCCACCTACACATCCATGTCTGCAATGCAGGCAGGAGAGAGCAAGGATCTGGTGGATCTTAACAGGTTCTTGCGGGTCGAGATCGTAAACTCTGACGGTAACTGGAGTACGCCTGATACATCGGTGATTTTTGACGGGTGGAACACTGATAGATCTGCCGGGCGGTATCTTGAAATAGAGGTCATGAGCGGTGCCCGCAATCCCTACACTGATGGGAAATGGAGCACTTCCCATTACCGGTTATCTTCTGCGGCGGACACGTTGGATATTGATAATGATGCCGCTGCCGGCACCTATCTTGAAGCAGACTTCATTGGTCTTCAAGTGGAAAATACTGGTGGTAACCTTGCGGCGCGGATTAGAGCTGCCGCCTATCATAAGACCATCAAGTTTATAGCCAGCCATTTTAGAGGTACCGCAGACTTTGAGGTACTGCAGCTTTCGGACGATGGAACTGCTGAGGTCTGGTTCATAAACACTATTCTTGAAAATTCCAACATTAGTAATACGGATGAAATAGTTCGTGCTACCTCCGCATGGTCCGCGACCGCATACTTTTATAATTGTACGGTAGTTGGCGGAGGCCTTGAAGGGCTTGATGTGGACACTGGAACGGTAACTGTCAAGAACTGCGCGGTGTTCAATAACGATGGCACAGACATACTCCCCGGTGGAGTCACAGATTTCAATGCTTCTGATGATTCTGTTGGCACCAACTGGGTAGATATTTCTCCTGCCGCTGAAGTTGATGGTTGGAATGCTGCTGTCACAGACTACGCCAACGGTGATTACAGAGTTAAAGACGCCAGTTCAGTGTTGTACCAAGCAGGATTAAGCCAAACTGCCGATAGCAATGTTCCATCAGAAGACATTGCCGGAAATGTAAGGCCCACAGGTTCTAATCCCGTCAGTATTGGTGCATTTGAAGCAACCCCTCCCGATCTGCAGCAGGTCCACTACCGGTGGCGAAATGATGATGGCGGAGAGGCTGGACCTGGTTGGTATAATACCGCCTGGACCTACCGTAAGAAGATCACCGTCGATTTCACCGAGGTGGACGCAGACCAAACCGCTTTCCCCGTCTATGTCGATCTGGCCGATTTAGGTGCGGATTTCTTTGCCAATGTCGAGTCCTCCGGTGGCGATGATGGAGGAGACATTCGGGTCACGACCTCAAACGGCACCACCGAGCTTCCCCGACAGGTCGTCAGCATCAATGTCGGAAGCGAGACCGGAGAACTGCACTTTGAGGCCAACTTTCTTTCCAGCACGGTCAATACCGATTTCTACATCTACTACGGAAATGCGGCCGCTTCAGAGCCGGCTGCGTCGGCACTCTACGGAAGTGAGAATGTCTGGGCCAACGGGTATGAAGCTGTGTGGCATTTGGAGGAAGCCTCCGGCAATTTCTTTGATGCGACTTCCAATGCCATTACCGGTACGGATAATGTTTCCCACACGGGGAAGAGCGGGAATGTAGGTGCAGGTCAGGAGTTTGATGGGAATGATGACTATATCTCAACAGGCAATATAGACTTCTCAACAACGGATGCAATATCTCTTTCCTTTTGGATGAACAAAGCGAGTTTTGACCCCGCTTCAACCCAAACCCAATTTGAGTTGACGACTGACACGAACAGCCACACAGATGGTTTTGCAATGCATCTTGATGATGTGAGCACTTGCGCTGCCACAGAAATAGAATTGCATGCGAGAGGTAATGACGCTCCCCCTAATAATAATCAATGTTTTGCCTCCCCCTCGGTCGCTGTCTGGCACCACTATGTTGGGATTTATCATAAAGGCACCAGTAATCCGGAAACTTCTTTGTATATTGACGGAGCTTCTCAAACAGCTACCGGGAATCCTTATATCGCCGATAACACGAATAATTTTGGCCTTAGACCCTTTTATATGGGGTCTCGGAATGGTACGACCTTATTCAGCGACGGCAATATCGATGAAGTCCGCCTTTCCAATGGTGTCCGCCCGGCCTCCTGGATCAAGACCGAGTTCAACAACCAGGACAACCCTGGGACCGGGGCAGGCGGTTTCCTGGCCACTATCGGCGGCCAGGAGGCCCAGTGGTTTGATTCGGCCTGGGGCTACCGCAAGAAGATCACCATCGACAACACCAAGGTGGATGCCGACCAGACGGATTTCCCCGTTTATGTGGATTTGGCTGACTTAGGTGCGGATTTTCACTCCAACGTCAAGTCACTCGGAGAAGATATTCGAGTGACCCGGGCAGACGGGGTGACCGAGCTTCCACGGCAGGTCGTGGTTATCGACACGGGTGCGAACACCGGAGAGCTGCACTTCGAGGTTAATTTTCTTCCCAGCACGGTCAATACCGACTTCTACATCTACTACGGCAATGCAGCCGCTTCGGAGCCGGCCGCGTCGGCAATCTACGGTAGTGAGAAGGTTTGGGAGAATGGCTATGCCGGGCTGTGGCACTTGAAGGAAGATCAGGCCGGCATCGGCAATCCTAATCTTTATCAGGATTCGACCAGTAACCCTAATGATGGAGATGATCAGATATCAGCAACTGGACAAGGAGGACAAGTATCTGCCTGGCAGGAGTTTGATGGGACGGATGATTACGTGGATGCAGGTACGGACGCTTCCTTGGATATGGGCTCAGGAGATTTCACTCTTTCGGCCTGGATTCAAACGACGGCGACTGATTCCCCGGTAATAGCAGGCAAGGGTGGAGACGGCGCACTCGGTGTGCGCTGTATCCCGTCAGCGAAAGTGGGACACATAGGGCCGAGAGTTAAGAGAGAGTTGGAAGGTTTGAGGGGGTGAGATCTCACCCCCTCAAAGGGCTGATCTTGACAGCCCATCAGAGCAAGCCGATGCTGGTCATGGCACAACCAAAAGGAGAACGCTATGACCACAGACGTCGTCAAACAGATCCGTAGGGCCACCCGCCGGAGATTCACGGCCGAAGAGAAGATCCACATCGTTTTGGAGGGGCTCCGCGGAGAGATTCCCGTCACCGAACTGTGCCGCAAAGAAGGGATTCAACCTTCGATCTACTACAAGTGGTCCAAGGCCTTCCTGGATTCGGGCAAAAACGGTCTAACCCGGGAGACCCAACGGAATGCGACTTCCGGTGAGGTGCGTCGCTTGAAGGAGGAGAATGAGGCCTTGAAGAAGGCGGTGGCCGAGACGGTAGTGGAGAACCAAAAGCTAAAAAAAGTTTGGGCCTGTAAGGCGAAGGAGGTATCAGAGGATGCTCAGCGAGCACAAGCTGGAAGTTTTAAGGACAGTGGAGGCCTCCGAGTTACCGGTCCGGGAGGTGCTGGATCAACTCGAGATCCCCCGCTCGACCTACTATCGCTGGAGACACCACTTTCGAAAGAGGGGGTTGGCAGGCTTGCGGGACCGTCCCCCAGGATCAGGACGGGTTTGGAATCAGATCCTGCCCAAAGAACGGGACCGAATCCTGGAGATGGCGCTGCTGTTTCCAGAGTGGTCCTCACGAGAAGTGAGCTGCCAGGTGACGGATAGGTGCGGGTTTACGGTCTCGGAATCCTCGGTCTACCGGATTTTGAAAGCGGAAGGGCTGATTCGGGAGGTTCAACTCCGGAGCTTTCCAGCCGAATCGGAATATCGAATCAAGACGACCCGACCCAACCAGCAGTGGCAAACGGATGCGACCTATCTTCTGGTCAAGAACTGGGGCTGGTACTATCTGATCTCAGTACTGGATGACTTTAGCCGGAGGATCCTGGCCTGGGGACTTCACACGGCCATGCGTGCTGGAGACTTCAGCCAGGTGGTCGAGGCGGCTTGTGAGAGAACGGGTGTGGAACAGGCTCCGTTGTCTGATCGGCCCCGGCTGGTGACAGACCGCGGACCGGCTTTGATCTCCAAAGACTTTGGTCAGTATCTGGAGACCAAGGGACTGGGCCACATCCTGGCCTCACCCTATCATCCCCAGACCAACGGGAAGATCGAACGCTACCATCGTTCCTGCAAGGAACGCATCAACCTAATGGTCTGGGAGACACCCGAGGAGTTGGAGCGAGAAATCGCGGTCTTTATCGACTACTACAACTCCAGGCGCTATCACGAGGCCCTGGGTAACGTCACACCCGATGACATGTACTTCGCAAGACGAGATTCCATCCACACAAAAAGGAGAAGATTGAAAGGAGTCACCCTTGCCCGTCGGCAGGCGATCAATGCTAAACTAGCCCGATCAGCATCGGTTCCCACTGTCTCTTAGCTTGGAACCCCAAATGTCCCATTCTCGCTGAAGACGTACACTGCAGCAACTCCACTACCGCTGGAGAAACGATGATGGCAGGGAGGACATTGATGACACATTGACCTTAGGGAACCCCGACACACAGGTGGTTGATCAACTGAGTGGGGCAGTCGGGACCACGCCCACCGACGTGGAGCTGGTTGATTTCAGGCTCAGTACCAACACGGGCAGTGCCACGCTCTCCCAGATCGTGGTCAACCTGACCTACACTGCGATCGTGGATGCAGACGTCGATAACTTTAGATTATACAAAGACTTAGGGACCATCTGGACGTATGATTCGGGTACCGATACCCTGGTGGCGACGGTGGCGGGTAATCCCACAACCGCGACCGTGACCTTCGGGAGCCTCAGTGAATCGATCGGGACGAGCGCCACCCATTACCTCGTCATCTACGACGCCGTCAACGCCCTCTCGGCCAGCGATCAGATCACCGCCAGCATCGGGACCGCCGACCTGACCACCACGGCACCCAACAAGACCGGCGATCTGACCAATGAGCCCTCCCACACGGCCACCGCTGCCGGTTCGGTCAGCTTTACCGATATTTCCACAACAAGTGGCTTGAATGCCAACATCTTGTCTTCCATGGTCTTTATCGACTGCAACAACGATGGCTACATCGATATGGCCAAGGCGAGTACGGTAATCACTTCGGCACGCACCATCAGCGTAAACGACGGCGACAATACCTTTACCACCAGCACGACGGCCCTCACTGTCGGTCACCGAGGCCTGGGCGCAGGAGACTATGACAACGACGGGGACATCGATCTTGTGGGACGAGACCCCGATGTGCTGACCAACAACGATCTGGCCGGCTGCACCTCCTGGACCGAAACCAACCTAACGGCCAACAACAGTGAAGCCACGATGTTTGCAGACATCGACGGTGACGGCGACCTCGACATCTGGGAGTTCGGTCAAGACAATATCTGGTATCGAAACGACGGAGGAACGACCTTCACTGCCCAAACGACCATGCCGGGTGGGGTGGGAGTGCTCGCAAACGGAGAAGGTGCCAGCGCCGCCGACTTCACCAATGACGGCTACATCGATTTCATCTATGCGGCATCAACGACCGATGTGGAGGCCTTTGTCAACGACGGGGACAACACTTATACCTTCCATACCGATGTCGGGGCCAGCTTTGGCCTTCCCAGTGCGGTCGACCAGCATGAGAACATGGAGTGGGCCTGGGGCGACTGTGATGATGACGGTGACCTGGATGTGTTCATCTCAGACCTAACCAGTGAGGGACTCTATGAAAACAACGGCAGCGGGTCCTTTACCAACGTAACTGTAGCCCGGGGGCTGACCATCGCAGACCCGGATGGGGCGGATTGGGGTGATTACGATAACGATGGTGACCTGGATCTGATCGCGGCCCAGGATGGTGGGGTATCGCATCTGTATCAGAACAACGGCTCCTGCAGCTTCAGTGAGGTAGCGAGTTCCGTGGGTCTTGGCGGCTCAGGGGCGATTGGCAACGTCGTGGGCTGGCTCGACATCGACAACGATGGCGACCTGGACCTCATGAGCGGCGTGGGAGATCTGTGGAGGAACGACCTGGATGACACTCATTACCTCAAGGTCCTTCCGGTGGGATCGGGCGCCGCCAATAAAGCGCCGAAAACACCCATCGGGGCCAAGATCGATGTGTACGTGGCCGGGACAGCCACTCGGGTGGCCCACCGGGAGGTCATGGCCAGCTACAACAATTTCCAGCCACCGGTGATGCAGCACATTGGCCTGCCCGCCTCCAGTGGCGGTGGGAGTGGCGCTTATGATGTCACCGTGACCTTCCCTGGAGGCACCTCGGTGACTCGTTCCGGGGTCGTGCCCGTGAACGAATCCATCACCATCGGAGGGAACCCAGTCCCCAATACCATTCGCATCGATGAAAGTGAGCTGTTGCTGGCCAACCCCACAACCCAGGTGGTGGATCAACTGGGCAGCGCATCCGGGACCACCCCCACCGATGTCGAGCTGGTCGGCTTCCAGGTCAGCACGCCCGTCAACTCGGTCACGCTGGACGATGTCGTGGTCAATCTGACCTACAACGGAATCGTGGATGCGGACGTCAATAACCTTAGATTGTACAAAGACCTGGGGACTGTCGGAACCTTTGAATCGGGTACCGATACCCTGGTGGACACGGTGGCGGGCAACCCCACAACCGGAACCGTGACTTTCGCGAGCCTCGGTGAATCGATCGGGACGGCGGCCACCCACTACATCGTCATCTATGATGTCGTCAATGTCCTCTCGGCCAGTGACCAGATCAGCGCCAGCATTGGGACGGCGGACCTCACCACTGTCGCCGCCTCCAGCAAAGCCGGTGATCTGACCAGCGAGCCGATTCATACGGTCGTAGGGTCAGGCGCAGGCGCCACCTGGGCGGCGTTTGAAGATACCCCACTGACGGGTCTTGAGAAGCTCACCACCAAGCGTGTTCGAATCGAAATTTCCAACGAAGGGGCGAACGCCTCCGGAAGCGTCCCCTACCGGTTGGAGGTCTCCCAGGCCAACCCGGGAACCTGTGACGACGGCGGTAACACCTGGACTCGAATCGATACCAGCACCGAATGGAATATGGTTGCCTCCACCTACTTTGACGACGGCGATTCCACCGCAAACATCGCCTCCGGATTGACGGACGGAAACACGACGTTTGTGGCCGGTCAATTGAAGGAATCCAACGACCAGACCTCGGGGATCACCTTGAGCACGACCGAGTTCACGGAAATTGAATACGCCATTCAGGCCACCGTCAGTGCCACCGATGGGGCCACCTACTGCTTCCGCTTGACTGACGCCGGAAGTGCCACCAACTTCACTCATGTCGAAACCCGGTACGCGAAAGTGACGCTGGCCAACATGAGCGCGGCCATTACCTCCACCAACCCGGCCCCACTGACGGAAGGCAACCTTGACGCCGCCACCGTGACGGTGACACTGACCGATGGGACCTACAACGGATCGCTGGTGACGGGCGACTTCTTGCTCAACGGGGCACCCACGGTCACGACCATCTCCGGGGTGGTCCGAGACAGCGCCACCCGGGCGATATTGACACTGGCCTTTGACGGAACCGACTTTGACAGTGACGCCAACATGAGCGTGACGGTGGCCACGACGGCGCTGGTCACCGGGGGACCCCTCACGACGGGCACGGTGACAGTGACGGCGGTGGTCGAGGGGGGGTCAGTCTGCAGCAACTCCACTACCGCTGGCGAAATGATGATGGCGGGGAAGTCGTCGTCGTCGGTTCTGTTGACCCTAGAATCAGTCAAACATCCGACGACCAGGAAGAACACCCGCTTGGGGTCATGGAAGCAATAGACAGTAGTGACTTGGAGATGGTCGAGGAGAACGATACTCAAATCATCGGTCTGCGCTTTCAGAACGTGACCATTCCCGCGGGCGCAACGATCACCTTTGCCGATATTGAATTCGAAGCCGATGAAGCAGATACTGTGGCCACCAGCCTTACGTTGGAAGGCCAACTGGATATCAATCCCGCGACATTCAGTGGGCCACCCGCTACCTTCGATATCAGCGGAAGAACAAACAGAACCAGCGCCGTTGCCTGGAATAATATACCGGCCTGGGCTATAGATGATAAAGACAAGACCCCAGATATCAAAGATATTATTCAAGAGATTGTTGATCAAGCAGGCTGGGGTACAAGCGACCAGTCGCTGGTGATTATCATATCGGGTCCGACCCTTGCAAAGAGGGTTGCGGAGTCTTTTGATGGCGAGCTGTCGGGGGCCTCGGCTCCTCTGCTTCATGTGGATTACACGACCGGCTCTGTCGGCGCCACCTGGGCGGCGGCTGAAGACACTCCTCTGACCGCTCTGAGCACGCTCACCACCCAGCGCCTTCGGATGGAAATTTCCAACGAAGGCTCGGTGGCCTCGGGAAGCGTCGATTATCGGTTGGAGGTCTCAGATCCCAACCCGGTATCCTGCGACGACGGTGGACATAACTGGTTCCGAATCGATACCAGTACCCACTGGAATATGGTCGCCTCCACGGAATTCGCCGACGGCGATTCGACCTACAACATCGGACCCGCCGACTTGACGGACGAGAACACGACATTCGTCAATGGTGAATTGAAAGAATCCACCGATCAGATCAATTCGGGGATCATCCTGAACAACGACGAGTTCACCGAAATTGAATACGCGATTCAGGCCACCGGCAGCGCCACGCCTGGGGCGACCTACTGCTTCCGCTTGACCGATGCCGGGGCGACCACCAACTTGAACTATTTCGAAGCCAACTATGGGAAGGTAAGGCTGGCGGGGGCCGATCTGGAGCAGATCCACTACCGCTGGAGAAATGATGACGGCGGCGAAGGTGTTGGCATTGATACCGGTGATGGGACGGATGGAGCGTTAGCGCCAACAGGCACCTTTAACCTGAACACCGATACTTCAGGCGTCCGAATCTACGCTGACGGTATTGTCTATCGAGTCGTTGCTCCGGCCGACGCCGCTTCAAGTGTCACCCGCTTTAGTGGGAGTGACACGCTTTCCAATGGCATTGCGGCAGGGGATGAAGTGCTTCTGATTCACATGCAGGGCGCTGCGGGTGATGTTGCAGACCGAGGGAATTACGAGTTCTTGGAAGTTCAGAGCGTGAGCGCATCAACCATAACCTTTACCACCAGCACGACCAAGTCTTACGACGGAACGACTGCTTCCAATCAAAAGGTGGTGGTGCAGCGGGTGCCCAACTACACCAGTGTAACCCTGGATTCGACCGATTCCCTCACCGCCTCAGCCTGGGATGGGCTGGCGACTACTCCCACAGGTGCCGCGGGGTACCTCACAGGCATTGTTGTCTTCAAAGCCACAGGGGCTGTTGACGTGGGGGCAACGGCCAATATCGACGTGGATGGTTTGGGATATGCGGGAAGCGCAGGAGGAGGTTTGAGCGGCGGCGGTGGGATCAGTTACGTAGGCTCTGGTGGCGTGGCTGGCACTACGACTGGAGCATCGTTCAGTTTTGATATCGGGACCGCGGGCACGGATCGATTGGTTGTTTTGATTGCCGATGACGAAAGCTCTGGTAACAATCTTACGGCTGTCACCGTAGATGGTAAGAGCTGTTTCGGCAACCAGGTTGCGATTGCCGACAATATCGCGGGGGCCGGAAACCACCAGGAGATGTATTACTGCGACGAGGATGATCTGGGCGCATCTACTGGACTTGTCACCGTGGCTGTTACCGGGACTGGCCAAGGTTGGGGCCTTGACGCCCATCTCTATACCGGGGTTGATCAGAACGGCCCCACTGATAGTCAGATAGATAATACCTCTGCAGCTCAAAACGAGATCTTACCTGCTGCGATTGATATTCCAGCTAACGGGCTTTTAGTTTTTGGTGCAGCAAATGGACAATCAGGAAACTATGTCGATCTTGACTGGGATACCAGCCCAACCGTACTCGAAGGAGGAGTGGATGATGGACTGACTCCTGAAATTGAAATGACAGAGGTCACTGATTCAAACAATCCCAATTCGGCTGTTCTGGCAACGGCCTATTGGATTTCATCGACTACAGCGCAGACAAACAGGCTGTTCAGGGCGAGGGGATCTGTAGCCAACAATCGTGGAACTGGCATTATCGCTTCCTGGCCCGAGGCTTCTTCTGTCGGCGCCGGGGGTACCAACGGAGAAAGCTATGAGGGCACGGTAGGAAGCGGAGGATATGACACGGTTTCCGGAGGGACGGGCGGGAATCCGGGAACGGATGGCGGCGGCGGCAGTTCCAACTATGATGGCGTTTCACCCGAGGGAACTCGCGGCGCCGGCGGTGGCGGCGCTGACGGCGCGTCTTTGGGCGGATCAGGAGGTTCTGGGGGAACCACGGGTCCCCCGGGTCTCAACGCAGGTGGCGGCGGCGGCCAGGGAGGCGATAACGGTACCGGTTTCGATGGCGGGAATGCTGGAGGCTCAGGAGGCGGCAACGGAAACGAAGGTGCAGCGGGTTCACTACTCGAAAAGACGGGACAGGGTGGAGGATCCTATTTCGGTGGGGGTGGCTTCGGTGGAGTCGGTGCCGGCGGCGGTGGCCAATATGGGGTCAAAGAGCTCACGACACTGTTTTTGGGATCCGGCGGCGGCGGCGGTGGCGGCCATGACAGTGGCCCGGTCAGTGGAGGGAACGGAGGAGACGGCGGCGGGATCGTTTTCATTATGGCGGATTCAGTTACCGTCTCGGGGAGTATTACCAGTATTGGTGCCGCCGGTGTTACTGCAGCCTCCCGTGAAGGAGCTGGCGGCGGTGGATCCGGTGGATCCATTCTGATTCAGGCCAATACTGCTACTTTGGGTACTTCGAATGTTCAGGCCACTGGTGGGGCTGGTGGTGCACGATCAGCAACTCCCGGGGCAGGCGGCGGCGGTGGTGGTATCGGCCGGATCCGTGTTGAAGCCGCGATTACGGGTACCACCAATCCCACAGCATCAGCCAGCGGTCCTCCTGGTGCAAGTGGCGCCACCTTCACGTTAGCACAAGACGTGGCACTCACCGGTTTGACCAAGCATACGATCAAGCGTCTTCGCTTTGAAATTTCCAACGAAGGAGAAGTGGCCTCCGGGAGCGTGCCCTACCGTTTGGAGGTCTCTCAGGCCAATCCGGCATCCTGCGACGCCGCTGGCAATACCTGGACCCGAGTGGATACCAGCACCGCATGGAATGTGGCCGCCTCCACCTACTTCAGCGACGGAAGTTCCACTTCAAACATCGACCCCGGCTTGTTTGACGAGAACACGACCTTCGTCAATGGTGAATTGAAAGACTCCAGCGACGAGACCTCAGGGATCACCTTGAGCACGACCGAGTTTGCTGAAATTGAATACTCGCTGGCGGCCACCAACAGTGCCACCAGCGGGGCGACCTATTGCTTCCGCCTGAGCGATGCTGGGGACGCCAGCGGCTTCACCTATAGCGAAAGCAAGTATGGGAAAGCCACGCTGGGGGCGGATTTACTCTTCGGTTTCCGGAAGCCGATCACTATAGACAGATCGAAGCTCTCGGATCCGAGCTGTGCGGCAACTCTGACCAATTTTCCCATCCTTTACAGCGTGACCGATCCGGATCTCAGAACCACGGCCAATGGTGGCAATGTCACCTATTCAACGGGGGCTGACATCATCTTTCGGGGCTCTGACCTGTCCGGACTGGACCACGAGATTGAAAAATATGATGAGACCACGGGAGAACTGATCGCCTGGGTGAGAATCCCGTCACTGAACACCAGTGCGGCCGCTTCCGATACCGTCATTTACATCTACTATGGAAACAGTGACGTTGCCTCTTCGACCCAGAACGCCACCGCAGTCTGGGATTCGAATTACATGGGGGTGTGGCATTTGGATGAGGATGCCGCTGGCACGACAACAACGGATCTATATCAAGATTCGTCCAGCAACGTTAATCATGGCGACGACAAAATTTCTGCTACTGGACAGGTGGGACAAATCGGTGCCGGGCAGGATTTTGACGGGACTGATGATTATATCGTCGCTCCGAACAGTGCCGGTTTAACGTTAACTGGAGATGTCAGCGTATCTGTTTGGGCCTTTAGAGATGCAGCCAGCATCGATACTCTGGTCGATTATAGTCGTAATCTTGAGGCGGAGGCCGACAATCATCTCTATCAATTTTATGCTGATGCTGCCCATCTTTTGGGCTTTGAATGGGAATATGGTGGGGGGAATAACGTTATTACGACCTCATCGACCGCAGTCCCCAGTCCTACAGGAAGATGGATTCATTATGCTGTGACAAGAGATGATACCGCGAAGGAAGTCAGGTTCTATGTCGATGGAGTTCAACTCGGAACGCCCCAAACCTATACGAATAGCGCCACCGGAGGAAGTACCTCAACCTTGCAGATCGGGGTCGAGATACTTGATACAGAACCGTGGGGTGGTGAGTTAGACGAACTTCGCATCTCCGACACTCCCCGCGGTGCCTGCTGGGTTGATGGGCAATTCGAGACCACGAGCGCTCCCGGCGATATTGGAGCCCCGAACTTTTACACCGTGGGCACCGAAGACCCGAGTCCGCTCACTTTTGCCGATGTCACTACCTTTACGGCGGAAATGGCCTCCGAAGACGGCGTGCGGCTGCAGTGGCGAACGACCGACGAGGTCAACAACCTGGGCTTTCACGTCTACCGGGAAGAGAATGGATAGCGCGTTCGAGTCACTCCCGAGATGGTGGCCGGATCCGCCCTCTTTGCCGGAGCAGGCACACGCCTGACCTCCGGACACTCCTACGGATGGTGGGACCGGCAGGGAAGATCCACTGATCAATACTGGTTGGAGGATGTGGATCTGGATGGAACCCGCAGCTGGAATGGGCCGGTCAGCCCAACCGCCGGGTCGCAGGAAGAGGGAAGCAGCCAGGGAGAGGTCCAACTCCTTCAGTCGATGACGTTGAGCCAGCTGCCCCGAGGAGAACCCCTCAAGACGGTCCTGTTTACCAGCGGGCCTCTACAGCCGCAGGCTGCTACCGCATTAGGTCTGCCCGAGCTGCCCCAGCAGTTTGCCCTGGCGGCCGGCCCAGCAGTGAAGCTGGAGGTCCGGGAGACGGGCTGGTATCGGGTGGCACAGCCTGATCTGGTGGCGGCAGGCCTGGATGCCGGAGTGAATCCGAAGTACCTGCAGCTGTTCGTGGAAGGTCAGGAGCAGGCTCTGGTGGTGCGTGGGGAATCGGATGAGAGCTTTGATCCAGGAGATGCCATTGAGTTTTACGGGCAGGGAGTGGATACCGCCTGGACGGATGCCCAGGTCTATTGGCTGGTGGAAGGAGCCGAGCTAGGCCAGAGAGCCCCGGCCCTGATGCCGGCTTGGGCGGGCACACCAGAGCCAACCAGCTTCTCCTACACCCTGGAGCAGAGGGAGCGCACGATTTACGTGGCGGCCTTGAGAAACGGGGAAGAGGGGAACTTCTACGGGCCGGTGGTATCGGCCACGCCCGTGGATCAGGTGATCAACGTCCATCATTGGGATGGGGTCCAGGACGCGCAACTGGATGTGATCCTGCAGGGACTGCTCGATGATGCCCATCAGGTGAGGGTCCTGTTCAACGGAGTCGACCTGGGAACGGCGGACTATTTCGCCTGGGAGAATGACACCACCAGCTTCACGGTCTCAGCCGCTGACCTGGTAGAAGGAGACAATACTGTCACGCTGGTGGCCGAAGCAGGCACTTCCGACATCAGTCTGATCGATGTGATTCGACTGACCTATGAGCATACCTATACGGTGGATAGCGATTCCCTGGAGTTTACCGTCCAAGGACAGGGAGCCCTGGGACAGCCGCTGACTGTTGATGGCTTCACCAACGCCTTGATTCAGGTGGCGGACGTGACCGATCCGCTGCAAACCCAGCTTCTGGATGTGGTGGTCCAGCAGGAAGCCGTGGGCTATTCGATGACGGTGGGCGTGCCGGGTGCGGGAACGCGTACCCTGCTGGCCCTGACCGACGACCAGATGAAGAGTCCGTCCGCTGTTGTGGCCAACGGAGTGTCGAGCTGGCATGAGGATGCCGGGGCAGAGGTGGTCATGATCGCCTACGGCGACTTCGTGGCCAGCGTGGAGCCGCTCAAGGCCTTCAGAGAGAGTCAGGGCTACTCGGTCGCCTTAATGGCGGTGGAGGATCTCTACGACGAGTTCGCCTTCGGAGCCAAAACGCCCTGGGCCATCCGGGACTTCCTGGAGAAGGCCAACAGCGACTGGCAGACCGCGCCTCAATACGTCCTGCTGGTAGGAGATGCCAGCTCCGATCCACGCGATTATACGGCTTTTGGCCAGTCCGACTTTGTGCCCACCTGGATGGTGGAAACGTCGGTGCTGGAGACGGCCTCCGATGACTGGTTTGTGGACTTTGATCTAAACGGCGTGCCCGAACTGGCCATAGGACGCCTGCCGGTGAGAACCGTGGCAGAAACCGATGCGGCCATTGCCAAGATCCTGGCCTATGAGGCCGATCCTGGAGGCGCCTGGCAGCAGCAGGCCCTGATGGAGGCGGATGAAAACGACGCCCAGATTGATTTTGAGGGGATCACCTCGACGCTGAAGACTTTGATTCCCGACGAGTGGACGGTTGACGAGATCTTCCGGACCCAGAGTGGGGCTGCCACCAATGCTGAGTTGTTGGCGAAGCTCAACGAAGGGCAACAGCTGGTGAACTACATGGGCCATGGCTCCACCGAGATCTGGGGAGACTTGTTGAGTTCCAGTGATATCTCAAGCCTGAGCAATGGCTCGAAGCTGCCGTTTTTCGTGAGCCTGACCTGCTTGAATGGATTCTTCCACGATATCTACACCGAGAGCCTGGCCGAGGCCATGATCCGATCCGAGCAGGGAGGCGCCATAGCGGTGTGGGCCTCTTCGGCTCTCAACAGCTCGCCGGGACAGAATCAGATGGCCCAGGAGCTGTATCGACTTGTCTTTGATCTAGGACTGCCCCTGGGAGCCGCGGCAGCTCAGGCCAAGGCTGCGGTCAGCGACCTGGATGTGCGCCGCTCCTGGATTTTCTTTGGCGATCCGCTGACTCGCTTTGGGAATGTAGCTGCGGCTGAAGAGGGTTCCTCAGGTGGTGGTTCAGGCGAAGAGGGCTCAGGTGAAGGTGGCTCAGGTGAAGGCGGTTCCTCAGGCGGAAGTGGTGGTTCCTCAGGCGGAAGTGGCGGTTCCTCCGGCGGCGGTGGCGGTTCGTTCGGCGGCGGTGTAGATGTACCGGCTCCTCTTCCTCAGGCGGATCTGTCCGTGACCCAAAGTGTCTGGCCCGAGCGGGTGAAAGCGACCACCAGCGATGTCATCTACACGGTCCACGTGAGGAACCATGGTCCGGATGAGGCCTCAGGAATACTCTTTAGCGACACGCTGCCGGCGGGGGTAAGCCTTCGCTCACTTTCATCCAGTCAGGGCTCCTGCGTCGAGTCGGGTGGAATCATCAACTGTGTATTGGGGAGCCTGGCCGTCGACGGCAGTGCTCGAGTCACGATTGCCGTGAGACTCAGTTCAACCAGCAGTGGAACGATCCGTAACGCAGCCAGCGTGGAAAGCGCCATGATCGATCCGTATCCAGCCAACAACGCCAGCACGGACATTATCACCCGCGGCCACTCGATTCTCATTGCCAACTTCGTGAACGGCAACAACAGATTCCTGGCCTCGCGCGTTTATCTGTGGAACCCCTCAGCGAGTGCAGGCAAGGTTACGGTTCGCGTGTTTACGCTGGGACGTGAGGGTGCGTCTGCTCTGTTGGGAACCCTTGACTTGGGGGCCCTGGAAGCGAGCACTTCCCGCAGCATCAAGGTGGCCGAAGACATTCTGGAGCCTCTCGGGGTCACTCTGCCCTACATCGAGAATGGCGGCAACCTGACCCTGGAGTTCAGGGTCGACTTGCCCAATGTTCAGGGAACGGCTCAGGTCTTCAATCGATCCTTGACCATGAGTCTGGGTACCTATCCGCTGCAGAAGATTCCTGTAAGCCTGAGCGAAGATCCGACTGTCCTGGTGGCTAACTTTACCAACGGCAACAACGCCTTCCTGGCTTCGCGTGTCTATCTGTGGAATCCGTCTTCGAGCGGGGGCAAGGTGACGGCCCGGGTGTTTACGCTGGGACGTGAGGGTGCTTCTGCTCTGCTGGGAACGGCCGATCTGGGAATCCTTGAAGCAACGTCAGCCCGCAACATCAAGGTGGCCGAGGATATCCTGGCACCTCTGGGGATTCCTCTGCCCTACACCGATAATGGCGGCAATCTGACCCTGGAGTTAACGATTCAGGCAGCCGGTGTAAGGGGTACAGCCCAGGTCTTTGATAACCCGCTGAGGCTGGCCTTTGGTACCTACCCGCTACAGGAGGTTCCGGTAGCCCCCAGCGAAGGTCCGACGGTGCTATTGGCCAACTGGGTGAACGGAAACAACCAGTTCCTGGCCTCGCGGATCTATCTGTGGAACCCGTCAATGAAGGCAGGACAGGTAACGGCTCGGGTGTTCACGCTAGGACGCGATGGGGCCTCGAGCTTGCTGGGGACGGTGAATCTGGGCACCCTGGAAGCGCTTTCAGCACGCAACATCAAGGTTGCTGAGGACATCCTGATTCCTCTGGAGTCCTTCGAGATGCCCATGCCTTACACGCAGGATGGCGGCAACCTGACGGTGGAGCTCACCATCGGAGCAGGTGGGGTGCGAGGAGACGTCCAGGTCTTTAATAACTCCCAGACCCTGGCCTTTGGAACCTATCCGCTGCAGGAGATCCCTGCGAGCTTGGGGACCAACCCGACCATCTTGCTGGGCAGCTGGCTCAATGGAAACGATGCATCGTCCGCCTCGCGCATCTACCTGTGGAACCCGTCAGCGAGCGAGGGCAGGATAACGGCTCGCTTGTTCACCCTTGAGAGTGAGGGGGCATCGAGCCTGCTTGGAACGGTGGATTTGGGAACCCTTAAAGCCAGCTCAGCACGCAACATCAAGTTGGCCGAGGATATCCTGGCGCCCCTGGGAATGATCGAGAACTACACGGATGATGAGGGCAATCTGACGGTGGAGCTCACCATCGATGCCCCTGGCGTGAGAGGCGCGACCCAGGTCTTCGATCGGGGTGTGACCCTTGCTTTTGGCACCTACCCGATGCAGGTCATCGAGTGCGATTGTGAGGAAGAGTAAGAGAAAAGAGAAAAGGACGAAGAACAAAAGGGGATTGATGACTCATGACCTGAGCGCAATCCTCCCCTTGTCCCCCTAGTCGGAGGTTGACTACGGTCATGGGTCACTTGTCTCCTTTTGTTCTTTCGGATGCCTGCGGTTTTGACGGAATCCCGCGCAATACCAAGAGTGGAGGTTAACGCGGATTCCTCAGAGCCGTGGGCTTTTTTGTTTTAAGGGGTAAGATCGGATTCGGCACCTCAGGTGCCGAATCTGGAAACCAGGAACTTCCCCGTTCGCTGGAAACACTCAGCGATCTGAAAGGGCAATCGAGGCAGCTCGTTGAAAGGTCCACCTACGCGGGTTGTGGCCTGAATGGGGTTGGGCCAGCGGAGACGAAGGGCTTGGAACAATCCCCTGGGATGACGAAAATGAAAGACCATGGGCAGGCTGTACATGTAATGCTCCATCTTTCCCCATTGCTCCAGGACGGAAGGGATCAACCAGCCGGGCAGAGCTCTATTCCTCAAGTCTGAAGGTGAGTCCTGGGGTAGGCTTGCCCCCAGAAGTTGGTGGGCCAGACCCAGGGCGCAGAGCACTCCATCCGAGTTGCGGTTTGTCCCACTGAGAAAGTAATCCCAGTCGAAGTCGGAGGGCAGGGACTCCAGTGCCATCCCAAGATCAGACAGCCATACCGGACGAAAGACGCCATGGTACAGCATATGCAAACACGAGAGCCTGAGCTGGTCCTCTGGCCCCAACACGCGGATTTCTGCCTCGCCCAGCGAAGCCCGTTGGGAATGAAGGTAGAGTTCCTCAATCGTTCGATCGAGGGATCGAAACTCGGTGTGCAGATCCAGCCAGCATCCCTGAGCGACCAGGTCGCTTAGAGTGTCTTTCGCCATCGAGCGCTGTTGTTCGCGCACACACAGATCGATATCGGTATAGGAACGAAGACCCGGGGCGGGATAGAGGCGGGTGACTGACCATCCCTTCGCCAACAGGGGCTCAATCCCTGCCGAGCGCAGTAATTCAAAGGCCTGGACGATTTCTCTTTCCTGAACCTCCGCTTCCAGGACCTGAGAGATATAGGCATGTTTGAGTTTAAGACCCGCCGAGGATGTCCCCGCTTCGGCATGTTGAATCTGCCACCAGGCCAACCCGCCACTGCCCGTCTTGAGAAGAAATGGGGTGATCTCGGCCAGCTCAACTGCGGAAAGATGGGAAGGCGCGGGCTCACGGCGCCAGGACTGAGTGAGCACCGTTGCCACCCGTTTACCGCGTTCTGAGTTAGTCCTCATGACTCAATGACTCAATCCTACGAGAACGTCAATGATTTTCTCATCCCGGAGGAATCTCAGCTCAAAGCAGGGAACCGCCCGGACTACCTTCTCGAAGAAACCCAACGTGTAGTCCAGAGCTTCGGGATTGTAAAAAGGTGGAAAGCTGCAGGTGAAAAGCTGTACTATCGCCCGGGCAGGCCGCATGGGGAGCAGCTTGTTCTCCTTTGCCTGCTTCAGGAAATAGATCCGACTCAGAGGGGCTCGAGTGGCGCTGCTGAATCCCGCCTCGCCGTGCCAGGGGTCCCATACATCCACAGCTCTTGGTCGGCTTGGCGCAGGACGATCCGGTCGTCACTCAAGATTTGGATGCCTTTTCGGGGTTCCCATAAGCGCGCCATCGTGCTTTTACCCGCTCCTGACTGTCCCACAAAAAGATGGCCCTTACCCTGGGCGTCCACAACCCCACAGCCATGGATCTCGGCACCCCGGCCCTGACCCAGTAGATTGACCATCCAGAGTTCATCCAGGGGATATTCCAGGGGGTACAGCGCCGGCTTTGATTCAAAGTAGGGACGGTGGAGGTAAACCTCGCCAGAGGTGAAACTGGGATCAAAGGAGGCCACCTTGTAAGGGATGGGACCGAAGGCTGAAGAGGTGAAGGCGTAGAGGTAAGATCCATTGCTTCGGTGCAATTGCCAGAGGGCACCTGAATCAAAGACTTCTGTCCCTAGGCTCATCTGGCTCAGATCGCTCCAGGTGGCCGATGCCTGGCCATCCGGCTGATCCTCCGCGGCCAGAAAGTCTTTCATCACCCCTTGGGTCTCAAACTGTAAAGTTGGATCAGCGCTGTGGATCTGCACCGAGATGTCGGCGACTTCGAGACAGAATTGGCTTGTGTTTTCCATGGTGGCGGGAATCTGCCCGTGGGCTAAACGGGCGCTAGCCCGAAGCCCTCGGCTCTGTTAAGAGGGGAGTCCTTACTAAGTTTCCCTACGACCCGACTGCAGAGCAGGGGACCGGAGAAGTACAGGTGCCCTGCCCGGGGCCCGCCGATCCGCCAGACATTTTGCAATTTCCCAGCACAGCCTCCTCAGGCCTCAGAGGGACCCGCATCAGCTCAGGCTTCTTGTAAGGTCTCTTCTCTTGTTCCTCTTGTTTGGTCTTCATAGCTTATGTCCTCTTTCCACAGCCACCGCTGCTGCAGCCGGCAGAGGCGGTCTGCTCCGTTAAAACGGGAAGAGATGCCGATTGCTCGCTCTTGATGAAAGCCAGCTCCTTGGCCACGGTGCCTTCTTGCACAGCCGCCAGCGATCGCATCAGATCCACGTAGTTCTCTCCTCCCTGACAATATTCACAATCCCCATGTGGGGGAACCTCCAGACCCACGGCATGGGCGCGGAGATGAGCCACATGGCAGAGGAAATCCACCGGGGCCTCAGGGTCCTCATTTTCCAACTCCCCGTTGGCGGGACACATCCCGCACATCTCCTTGAGCCCGCAGGCCATGCACTTGGTTGGTCGTGTTTTCTTCTTGGAGCGCACGTCTGAAAGGAAACCGTCCCAGCCTTCTTGAAAGCTTCCCTGGCGAAGATCGTAAGTGTCAAAGTGGGACAAGACGCAAATGCTCATCTTTCCATAGGGATCGATGGCAAAGGACTGGATACCGCCCCCACAACTGTACACTTCGTCACTGCTCTCCCAGAGATGCACTCGATCAATCGAGGCCTGGGTGTGCTTGATCCACTCAGCCGTGCGCCGGGGATCCTTCAGGTCCAGGGTCACCACCTCCTCCGGCTTGAGCCGCGTCGCCAACGGGCTTTGGGAGCAGTCGATTCTGGGGTTCATCATGGCGTCAAAGGTGAATCCCAGGCCCAACTCCTCCTCGACAAACTGCTTCATGTCCCAGATCTCATGTTTGTTGATGGATACTGCCACCGTCTTGAGTTTAACCGGCAGGTTTCGTTCCATCAGCAGGCGAATCCCCCGCAAACAACGGTCATAGGAACCGGGAATACCGGTTAGCTTTTCGTAGGTTTCACGGGTATGCCCATAAAGCGTAATCTCGATGGAAAAGGGACGAAACCGGGTCAGATAGTCGGCGATCTCGGGCGTAATCAGCGTACCGTTGGTGAACAATGTGATGAGCAGCCCTTTTTGTTTCGCATAGGTATAGATGTCCAGGAAGTCCTTGCGGGCAAAGATCTCGCCCCCGGTGAAGAGCAGCCAGAAACAGCCGGCTTCGGTGATCTCATCCAGCACACGACAGTGTTCCTCGTAGCTCAACTCCCCGGATCGGGCTTCCGGGTCCCCCATGGGGAGATTGTTATAGCAGTGAGCGCAGGTCAGGGGGCAGCGGAGGGTCAGCTCAATGGTCCCATTCAGAGGAACCCGTTGGCCTCCCAGGCCGTGTTGGACACCCTTGCTGAAATCGATGTAACGTTGTAACTCCATCACTTACTCCTGGCACTCAGCCAGGCGCACTGGGCCCCTTTTTTCTCGAGTGCGAAGACACTCCATCACCTTCTTAAAAGCAAGCGGCATGCCATCCAGGTTCGATTTCAGGATAGGGCCAGGGTTATAAGGGTAACTATTTATAAATCAGCAATTTATATCGCATGTAATACTAGATTTAATCCTCAAAAAAACGCTTTTCTGTCCTCGCAGTGTTAACTTGAGTTTACATTTGACTGCTGACAGCTCTCCGTCTCCGCTGTCTGTTGTCTGTTGTCCGTTGTCTGTTGTTTCCTTTTGTCTGCTAGGTATGAGACGATCGGCACGGGCACACATCATGGATCTATTCTCACTTTTCCGGAGTTCACCTGAAAAGCAGATCGAAAGAGCGCGCAAGAAGGTCAGAGAACCCCATGGGGATCCGGCAACCCGAATGAATGGGGCTCACCGGCTGGCTGAGATGGGGACACCCGAGGCCCTTTTGGCACTGCTTGATCGGTTTACTATAAATGTCTCTCCTTCCGGCCAGGATGAGCAGGAAAAGGAGGAAGTGCTCTCCTGGATCGTCCAGATGGGTGAAAAAGCCGTATCGCCTCTGGTCCAATTCCTGAAAAGAGAAAGACAAGTCTATTGGGCTGTGAGAGCTCTGCGAGAGACGGTGACAGAAGAGGAGTTTGCCGAGAAGATCAACGCAATTTTGCGGGATCACTGGGAGAATCCTCCTGCCAGCTCCGATCCTACTGCCCAATTGATTCGGCTGTTGGGGGTTCGATCCCCCCAGCTCGTGGAGACCGTAATGCTTTTTTTGGGGGATGAAGCGGACGATGTTCGACTGGGGGCCCTGGATTATCTTTTCGATGGGTCTGACGACCGGTCGCGCGAGTCGGCTTTGGAGTGCTATTTGGATTCGGAGGATCGGCCGCGGGTGCGCAATCACATTCTTGAGCGTTTCGCCGAGGAGGGTTGGAGTGTGAAAGGTTTTCGTCCCAAGGTTGAAGATACGCTTCCGGAAGGGTACACACTCACCCGAGATGGAAAAGTCAGGACTGTCGGCAGTGGCCCATGACGGATGGGTCCTCGCGTCTCAGGAACCTGCCAGCAGGAACCTGCTAACAGGAACCTGCTAAACTGAAACTGACCTCATGTATCTCGATTACTGGGAGTTGAAGGAACCGCCCTTCGAGAATACTTCTGATCCCCGTTTCTTGTACCCATCCGATCAGCACCGAGAAGCACTCAAGCAGCTTCTTCACGCCATTAGTGAGGAGAAGGGGTGTGCCTTGCTGACGGGAGAATATGGTTGCGGCAAGAGTCATTTGATTCGAACCATTGTCGACAACTTGCACGAGAGCCAGTATGAGGTGGCGTTAGTGAACTATCCCATTTTCCAGGGGGAGGAGTTCCTGGAGGAGATTCTTCGCCAATTTGGACAAGATGGTGAGGGCGCAGCTCCAGCGGATTTCTTTCGAGAGCTGTTACGTTTTTTTTATCAAAACGTGAACAACAACAAGAGAAATGTCCTCATCATCGACGAGGCCCAGATTATCGATGACCCTGTCGTCTATGAGGAGCTGCATACGCTGCTGGATATGCAAGTCGAAAAACGCTTTCTTTTGAATGTCCACCTGGTGGGACAGCCGGAGCTGGCAGAGCATCTGAAGAACCATCCGCAACTGGATCAGAGAATCACGGCGAAGTTCCACCTGAAACGCTTTGATCACCAGGATACGGCGAACTACGTCAAGTATCGTCTCAGCATAGCGGGCTGCGACAAAGAGCTTTTTTCTGATGCGGCACTTTACCTGATCCATGCCATCAGTAAGGGGGTCGCGCGCCGCATCAATAATCTCTGTGGTTTATGTCTCTTGGAGGGAGCCAATCAGAAAACCAAGATCATCGATGAGGGAATCATCAAGCAGGTGTTCTAAAAGAAATTTTAAATCCTAAATCTCAAATTCCAAACAAACTCCAAATTCCAAATCTCAAACCTAAAACCGACTAAGATCTCAGGTTCCGAGTTTCGAATCTTGAATTTTGAATTTGTTTCGATTGTTTGGAATTTATGATTTGAAATTTGTTTGGGATTTGAGATTTAGGATTTGGAATTTCCCTTCTTAAGGGTGACTCTCCAGGCGTTGAGTGTGTCGGTGATCGTCTGTTGCAGGGTGTAATGGGGAGTCCAGTCGAGAAGGGAGCACAGCTTTTGATTGTTTCCCACCATCCATCCATCGCCCTTCTTGTCCAGCTTACGACTAGAAACCGCCAGTTCAATATCGACTTTAGCCAAACTCATGGCGGTGTCCAGAATCTCACTGACTTCAGTTCCCACCCCCGAGCAGATATTGTAAATTTCCCCTTCCACTCCCTTTTCGGCAAGGCCGGAGTAGGCCTGCACCACGTCTCGGACGTCCAGAAAATCCAACGTGGATTTCAAGTTTCCTACAAGAATCTTCTGATCTCTCTTGCCGGAACGGGCTGCTTCCAATTCCAGTAGGGCGATTTGTCTGCAAAAGTCTGAGAGGACGAAGTCTTCGGATTGCCCGGGTCCCGTATGGTTGAAGGGACGGGTAATCACGACCCGAGAGGAAAACTGTTTCCGGTATTGCAGGGCAATCTCTTCGCTCAGCCTCTTGGAGGAAGCATAGGGGTTACTGGGTTCAAGGGGTGAGTCTTCCGAGAGCAGAACGCCGGGCGAGCTCTTTCCGTAGACCTGTGAAGTGCTGACCAGCAGAATCCTGGCGTCGATCTGATTCTTGCGTAGAGCCTCCAGAAGATTCACGGTACCTTGAATGTTGACCCGATAGTATTCCCGAGGTCTTTTCAAGGACTCTGAGGGGTTGGGAAGGGCTGCCAGATGGTAGACGAAATCCGGTTTGAAATCGGCCGTGAGGCGCGCCAATTTGTCGAAGTCCAGGATGTCACACTCTACGGCCGGGAACGGTGCGTCGGGTTGGCCGTCCAGTCCAATCCCGAAGACCTCGGCTCCCAGACTGGCCAGGTGGCTGGCGAGATAGCCACCAACGAAACCGGTGAGGCCTGTAACAAAACACTTCATCTGTTTTTTGACGAATTAACTTCCACCCGTTCCAGGTCGGCGTCCACCATCATACTCACCAGGTGTTCAAAGCTGATCGTTGATTCCCAATTCAAGTGTTTTTTCGCCTTACTGGGATCGGCGATCAAGTGATCGACTTCTGCCGGGCGGATCAAGGCGGGATCGATCTTCACGTACTTCTCCCAATCCAGTCCGGCATGAGCGAAGGCAATGGTGACGAACTCCTTCACGCTGTGGGTTTCACCTGTCCCCACCACGTAGTCGTCGGGGAGATCCTGTTGCAGCATGAGCCACATGGCTCTGACGTAGTCTCCGGCGTAGCCCCAATCTCGCGTCGCTTCGATGTTCCCCAGCCTCAGCTCCTCGGTCACGCCATGTTTGATCCTGGCCACATGATCGGTAATCTTTCGGGTCACGAACTCCTTTCCTCGACGAGGCGATTCATGGTTAAAAAGAATGCCCGAACAGGCGAAAAGATCATAGCTTTCCCGGTAGTTGACGGTGATGAAATGGCCGTAGACCTTGGCCGCGCCATAAGGGCTGCGCGGATAAAAAGATGTTTTTTCACTTTGTGGGCTTTCGGCCACTTTTCCGAACATCTCGCTGCTGGAAGCCTGATAGAACCTGATTTTCCGGTTCAGCAGACGAATCGCCTCCAGAACTCGGGTGACCCCCATGGCTGTGAATTCACCCGTCAGTACCGGTTGTTCCCAAGAGGTTGGAACAAACGATTGAGCGGCTAAGTTGTAGACCTCATCCGGCCTGACCTCTTCCATGAGATTGATCAGCGACAACTGATCCAGCAGATCCGCCTGGCGTAACTCAATCCTTCCTTGCAAGTGCTCGATTCGCTGGAAGTTTTCGGTACTGGAGCGACGAACCATTCCCACTACCCGGTATCCCTTTTCCAAGAGAAAGTCTGCCAGATAAGATCCGTCCTGACCCGTTACGCCGGTAATAAGTGCTGTTTTAGGCATTGAAGAGTCATTATAAATTCAAAATCCTAAATCCCAAATTCCAAATTCGAAGCAATTGGAGATTTGAATGTTTCGAACAGTCAGTGACCACACTCAGCGATTGTTGGTATTTACTTCCAGAAATTAGAAACTTGTTTGGAATTTGGGATTTAAGAATTTGAAATTGCTTTGATGTTCCCGAAACTCCTGAGATTTGTTACACTTGTATAGGTTTAAGATACTAGGGAAGAAGTGATGGTGGAGGGAAATACCAAAGAAGACCGCCAGTGGAAAGAAGAGAAGATCGAGCAGTATCTGGCAGAGTACCGCCAGAAACTGGGTTCACGGAAGACACTGAATTCTAAGCCCAACCCCGTTGAGGGGATTGAGGATATTCTGGATGAATTCCGTGCCAGATCCTCGCAGCAGCAAGCCACTCCAGAGCAACCGACTCCGGAGCGACCCATAAGCACAAGTGAAACCTGGCTTCCTGACAAAATTTCCGAAGAAGAGCTGAACAATTTTGATTCTGGGGACTTCCTGGAAGGCGATCTGGCAGGCAACAGAGAGATGCCAGGAGAGGTCGCTGACGGCGAAAGCACCCAACTTTACGAAAGAGCGACGGGCCTGGTCTTGGAATCGATCTTCCTGGCCGAGAAGGACCAGCCTCCCGATGTGGAAGAAGTGAAGCAGGTGGTTCAGCGAATGGACGATTTAATTTCCAAAGATTCCAGCCTGCTTCTTGCGGCGACGGACAGAATACAGGAGTTTGCCGTGAGCACGCATTGTGTGAATGTGGCCATCTTGGGATTGCGGATTTCCCGGAGCTTGAATTGTAGTGAGGAAAGGAAAATGAAGGTGGGTCTGGCGGTACTTTTGCACGAGATTGGAGTGGTGAAGCTCTCCAGGCGTCTGATACACGAGCGCGGAAAGGTGGATCAGGAAGTGCGGAATCGGCCTGTTTACAGCGCCGAGATTCTACAGAAGCTGGGCTCTGAGTACGACTGGCTTGTTCAAACAGTGAGGCAGGTGTACGAGCGTGAGGATGGGACGGGATTTCCCCTGGGACTCAAGGGAAAAGACATCCGGGAAGAGGCCAAGATATTGGGCATTGTGGATGTCCTGGAGGCCTGCATCCATGAGCGCCCCTATCGAAGAGCCATGACGGGGTACCGACTGTTTCACGAATTGACCTCGGGACCCCATCAACGTTTTGAGGGTCGCATCGTCAAGGCTTTGCTGAAATGTTTTTCTCTGTATCCCTACAATGAATACGTTCTCCTGAACACAGGAGAGATTGGGAAAGTTATCGAAGTCCACGAGACAAATCTAATGCGCCCCAAGCTCAGAATGCTCTATGACGAGAAGGGAAAACCTTTCCAGGACCAGCCCGAACTTGATCTGAGAGACAATCCTTCCCGACACATCAACAAAGCGATTACTTACCATCAGTTGCCGGCCACAAGCTAGTTCCCATCATTCCGACCTTTATCTGCGATCTTGTTCGTTCTGAGAACGGACGCTACAAACCTAAACCCGGAATTCCGAAATTGTAGAGGCCGCTCTCAGAGCGGCTCAGCCGGAAGAGTTTGCAAGGGCTTCGGTTTTCCGTTTTGAGCCGGGGCGCTGCAGACCATTAGGGCCCGCCTTCGATGTCGGTTCCTTAAGGTAGGATTTACGAGGAAGGGGTGGTAGCGTACTCGAAATATTTTCCTTGCCCGTTACCGGATACAGGTTCCACTGTGGAGATAAAGATAGGGCACTAGATCGTGCCAGTGAGAACGCTGGCCTTCTCAACCCTGATCCTTTCGTTTGGGTCTCCGATGGGTACGTCGACTCTTCACCTTACAGTCTTTCCCCAGGAAGCATCAGCAAGCTTCGGTCCGCGGTCCATGTCACTTTGCCGGGGCCGATCAGATCAACGGAGCCTCGAATTCCACACAACGTTCTGCTGCACATTAGCCGCCTCGACCGGCCTGAATGTCGAAGATACGACGGTTCGGGTGGCCGAGCACGGGACGATTTTTGTGCCGTTCGTGATCGACCTCAACCTCAAGGTTCAAGGACTGTCTCCGGCCGATTTAAAACGCCTCATCCAGTACTGAGATCATTGATAGTACTTTCGCGAGCCTGTCGTTCAGGTGGTGATTGACCAATACAGACTCCAGGTCGGGCCTATCCGTTGGGTGCCACTAGCGGTTGGAGTGGCCGCTGGTCAGGGAGCTTGATTCGATACTCCCTAAAGGGCCGCCATTCGGCTTTGGAATTTAGCATTGAGCATGGAGGTTTTTACCGAACAAGCCAACATGACCCGAATTCAGATCAATCGTGTCTCAGGAGAAGTGGCCTTTCAAAATTTGTCGGACGTAGATCTTCGAAGGGGATGAAAACCAGAGATCCGGTGGTGAACCCTGGCGACCTTGTCCGGGTTCACCTGGCAAGGAAATTGGGGCCAACACTTACTATGTGTTTGGTGAGGTCAATGGTCCAGGAGTCGTGGAAACAGCCAGCGAACCATCTCACTGATGGAAGTGATTTCGAGAGCCGGCAGCTTCACGCTACAGGCTTGGCGCGATAGTGATCTGATATCGCCCGAGGGGATCCCGATCAGCCCGAAGTCCTGGAGCTGGATATGAAGAGTCTGATGCAGGAAGCCGACTTTGCTCAGACCCCCATCTTTCGAAAGTAACGATGTGATCTTTATCCCACGACGTATAGTTTGCCAAGTTTTCGGATGTCGTAGCGGCCATCTCCCCGAGTGCTGGGACTGCTTCGCGACACCGTGTTTCTGTTCGGAATCAGGTAGACTCAAGAGGCCGATGGCCGACTGTGAATTAAATACTTCCAGACATCTTTCGGGTTACGCGTCGCTGCAAGTGGATCCTCATGATACCTCCGGTTTTGGTCGGAGCCTTGACCCTATTTATTGAGCCCAAACCCACCCCCCATCTACGAAGCCGAATCGTTGGTGAAGATCCACTACCGGTCTCGGCCAATATGCAGGCACTTCTGGTCAAGGCTCTCTATTGGTCCTCAGGGGGACAAGCGATCGCCACCCAATCACCGGTCATCACCAGTCAGAGGATTCAAAGGGCGTGTGGCCTTGCGTCTTGCCGGGTTAGACCGTCAATTGCCAGGCGTTCAAATCAGTGCTGGGTAATGGAGGGGAGGTGGACGACAACGCTTGTAGTAGATCGAAGGGTTCGTAGCGATCCGAAGCTCGTCAATTTGATAGACAGCATGGATGTCGAGGCTGAACGGAAGGGAGAAAGCGATGCTGTGGGTATTCTGGCCGCGGAGCCTCCTCCCAAGAACTGGCCGTCGATATCACCAACTATACGGCTGCGGCGTTTGTCGATTACAACATTGCCGAGAGAAATAGCCAGGTCAGAGAGGCGGTACAGTTCATCCAAGCCAGAATCGAACAGACTGAGCAAGAGCTGAGTGGGTCGGAACAGACATTGGAAGAGTTCAAGAGAGATTATCGGATGGTCTTGGCCCTGAATGTCTCAGTAGGTGGAGACATCCAGGAGCAGATCGAGGGTCTGGGTCGACAAATAGCCAATCTGGACAAGGGAATGCAGCAGTTGGAGTTGATACCCAGTGTCGATGAGTACTGGGCCTTTTCTCCGGTACTTGGCGAAACCTAAGATCCGATGCTTTATCGATTGGAAGAGCAGGTCTTGCAGCGGATTGAAGACATCAACCAGTTAAAAAGTGAACTGCGTCAACTCTTGAGCTACCGCACGGAGGAGTCGAGGGAAGTCCAGCAGAAGATCCTCGAGACCGAAGAGCTGGAGGCAAGCGGCAGGGAAATCATCTCCAGTTTGCTTCAAGGTTATCAGACTATCCAGGATGAGTTGATCGAGAATCGCCGCAATTTGCTGGAACGTCGGAATCAATTGGAAACCGTTCCTGAAATTACCCGCGAGCTTGGAGCCTTGGAGAGGGAGGTCGTTCTCAAGACCGACGTCCTCAATCTTTTTCAGAGGAGGCTGCAGGATGCAGAAATTCAGAAGGCCAGTGAGATCAAGGAGGTCACTGTTGTCGAGCAGGCCAGCTCGGCTGAACTTTTGCCTCAGCCCTCGAGATTGTTGAAATCCTTGGCTGGACTGCTTATTGGAATGATCCTGGGCGGTGTTTTTGCCGTGATTTTTGAATCCATGGACACCTCGATTGGGACCATCGACGACGTTGAGCGCTACGTCGAGCTTCCGGTTTTTGGGGTGATTCCTCATGTGGACCCGGAACCGGTGAGGGAGAATCTGCTGGTCGACGAGATGGGGAGCGAGGTCACCTCCGGGGAAATCGACCGGATGTCCACTCTCTGCACTCATTTCGCTCCCCAGGAACCCGTCTCCGAGGCCTTCCGTTCCGTGCGTGCCCAGCTTGAGGTCATGCTCAAGAGAAATGACTGGAAGACCCTCATGGTGACCTCCTCGGTTTTGCAGGAGGGCAAGACCAACACGGCTTGCAACTTGGCGGTTGTTTTTGGCCAGGCCGGCTATAAAACACTCCTGATCGACGCCGACTTGCGGCGTCCCCAGGTGCACAGAGTGTTTGGATTGACGAAAACTCCTGGATTATCGGAGGTGCTTCTGGGAGTCACCGAATGGGAAAGCGCCACCAAGTCCATCGATGACTTGATTTTGGGTAAATTTGGATTGAAGAATTCCCACATGAATCCGGGGCTTGAGTATCTTTACCTGCTCACCGCGGGGAGAAGGGTGGATAGCCCGGCTGAGCTCTTGAACCTGGACAAGATGAGCGGGGTCCTTTCGGAAATGCGTGAGATGTACGACATCATCATCGTGGACATTGCTCCCGTGCTTCCGGTGGCCGAAGCCTCCCAGTTGACCCCCGGAATCGAGGCAACCCTGATTACCTATCAGATTGGCCGAGTCGGACGCGAAGTGGTTAACCGAACCAAGAGTAGACTGCAGGCCGTTGGCGGAAATGTGGTGGGGCTCATGATGAACGATATCGAGTCAGAAATTTACTACACCCGCGATTACCCCTACTATGGCTATAAGTATAAATACGAAGAAGCCCCTCCCGCCGAATCCTCTTTTGGATATCTGGGTGAACTGAGTGACCGATTTTCGGATTTCCTCCGCCAACAGCGTGCGCGAAAAGTCTTCAAAGTCTTTCAACGATCCTCCAGGAAGCGCCCCCAATCGCCCTCTGCCGATGACGAAATGGAAGATGTGATGAAGCTCACGGACGATGGGTGATCGGCGATGAGACTGGAGACTGGCGCCAATCCATTTGGAGTGTTCCTGCTGCTTTTGATGGGGGCAATGCTCTGCGTGGCCGCCCTCCTGGTCTCCCAGCTCGAGACCAGCACGGGCATTCTGATCGGGTTGGCGATTGCGATCGCCGTTCTTGTTTTCTTCAAAACCAAGATCGCCATCTATTTACTGATCTGTTCCATGTTGCTCTCCCCTGAATTTGGCGTCGGTGGATTGGCTACAACAGGGGGCACGTTGGGAAGGGGCGTCACCTTTCGTTTCGACGATTTTTTGCTGGTGATCATTGCAGTTTCCTGGTTGATGAAAAGTGCCCTTTACAAGGAATTGGGAATTTTCAAGAAAACACCCCTCAATACCCCCATGCTTTTGTACGCCTTCGCGTGCTTCCTCTCTACCCTGATCGGGATAGCGGCCGGACGGGTCGAGTTGATGACCGGAAGCCTTTTTGTGCTCAAGTACATCCAGTACTTTGTCCTCTTCTTTCTGGTCATCAACAGCATTGAGGACCAGAAACAGGTGCGCAGATATTGGCTTGCGGTCCTTGTAACGGCTCTTATCGTGGGTGCTATCGGTGTTGCTCAGATCCCTGGCGGGGGACGCGTAACGGCCCCCTTCGAAGGTGAAAGCCCCGAACCCAATACTTTTGCGGGCTACCTGGCCTTTGTGATTCTCATCTGTATCGCCCTGTCTCTGAATATCCCTAGTAACAGAAAGAGGATTTCCTATCTTCTTATTGCTGTCTTCCTCTTTGTGCCTTTTTTGTTTACACTCTCGCGAGCTGCCTATCTCGGTTTTATCCCAGGGCTGGCTGTGGTGTTGCTCCTGAATCACCAGCGGGTGATCAGCTATACCCTGGTGGCCATGTTTTTGACCATTCTGCTTTTTCCAAATATCTTCCCTCAAGCCATTCGTGATCGGGTTGCCTATACCTTCACTCAAGAGCCCACGGTTGGTCAGGTCACCCTTTTTGGCCAGCGGCTGGATACCTCGACCTCCGCGCGACTGAGGAGTTTTCAAGGGGCTGTGGCGGCTTTTTACGAGGAACCTATACTGGGCTATGGAGTGACGGGGTGGAGCTTCATTGATGCCCAGTATTTTCGAACTCTGATCGAGACCGGGCTGGTGGGCCTGACGGCTCTTTTCTTTCTACTTTATAGACTGTTTCGACTCGGGCTGGATCGCTTTCGCTACTCGGGTGAGGACCCTTTCTCCAGAGGCCTGGCCATTGGATTTCTGGGGGGGTTTGTCTGCCTCCTTTTCCATGCCATCGGGTCCAACACCTTCATTATTGTCCGCATTATGCAGCCTTTCTGGCTCGTGGCCGGCCTTGTCTTTATGCTGCACCTTGCGGTTGCTGAAGAGTTGCCAGAAGAGAAGGCCGAGCCACTTGCCCAGGCTGTCTGACAAACTCCTTTCCACAATGCGTGGAAGACTCACAGGATGACGGACAGGAGAAGGACCTCCAAACGTTCCAAGAGCCATCCCTCACGGCGCAGAGCGAACCGGAGGCGGTTGATTGCGCTGTTGTTGATCGCCGCTATTGCCTTGTTGCTGTTGTGGCTGGGTTCCTATCTTTACGATTACCAGATTGAATTCTACGAGCCTCGGGACACGGAAAGACAATAGGCTCGAGGTAAGCTACACCAGGCTCTCGAACATTTCGAGGTAGCGCTTGGCAATGTTTCTCCAGTCAAATTCCTCGGCCACGCGATGATGCAAATCGTCGGGCGAGGGAACCGGCCTTCCAGTCACCCTGAATATTGTGGCGGCAATCTCCTCCGGTGTGGGTTCCGTGATGATCCATTGTGGATCGAATTTTTCCAGCAGCTCTGGAATCGCCCCGATCCTTGTCCCCAATACCGGCGTGCCACAGGAAAGGCTTTCTAGGATAATCAGACCGAATCCTTCCAGTGCCACAGTGGGTAGGACGAACCAGTTCGCCGAGGAATAAAAGAGGGGAAGATCCTCATCCGGTACATGTCCCGCCAGTTGTACTCGCTCACTCAAGCCCAGAGAGCTGATCAGCCCCATCAGCTCATCTCGCAGGGGTCCCTCTCCCCCGATCGTCAATTCGATGTGGGAAGGCAGCAGTTTCATGGCTCGGATCAGTTGAGATAATCCCATCCGTGGGACCAGGTTGCGAAGTGTAACTAAGCGGAGAACTTTGCTCGACTCCACTTTCGCGATGGGTCGAAATCGTTTTGAATCGACTCCGCCCGGGATAATGACCCCTTCCCGGTTATAAAGTCGTTTCAGTTCGCGTTGTGAAAACCCGCTCAGTCCCGTGACTGCAGTTGCACGGTGGAGAACGCGATTTTCCACTTTTCCCAACAAAGGACTGGCAATCTTTCTGAAAATGTGCGGCCAGGGAGAAAATTTGATCTTGAACTCCTCCGCCCAGGAGGAGTGGAAAGTGTAGACGATGGGTCGGGGGAAAGAAGATGGAATCAACAGGAAGGCCGGCAGGGGTTGATGAACATGCACAATGTCAGGTTGAAACTCTCTGATGGTCTCACGAAAGATCTTTCGGAAACGAGTAGGAAAGGCCTCTAGCGGCAAAGGGTAGTAGGTTGTTTTGATATCGTTTGCTTGGTTTCTCGAAAGGCTGGTAGAAACCTGTCGAGTGAGAAATTGCATTTCGTTGCCCCTTTTTTTCAGGGCCTCAGTGACTTCTCGGGCAACCCTACCCGCCCCGCTCACCGTTTGCGGAAACAAAACATCACAAATGACTAGAACTCTCATTGTTCCAAACCTTGCAAGACTCGGGTAACCCCTGGAGGCGTATAAGTCCAAGCTCCGCCCGGGTTTGTTAAGATGAAATTAAGATGAGTTTGTTCGAAATGACGCATCGCAAAATCAATTGATTATCCCTCAATATGGCTCAAACACTAACAAAAAAAATCATCCATCTGATGTTCTCATCGCTCTATGCCATGGTGCGACCTAAGGATTTTGTTCTTACGGGTATCCCCAGAAGTGGAACAAGCCTGCTTTCCTCGTTATTGTGCGAGCTAGAGGATTGTTTCTGTTTCAATGAGATTCAATATGACGTCGTCACATTGCCCGTCTTCTTCACAAGGATGAGGAAGAAGCTGTTGGCGGGCGAACCGGTTCCCAACAGAGTTGACGAAGAAGGCAAGCTGACCACAGACACACAGGGAAAAGGTTTTTCAGTTCAGGAGATTAAAGTTCCCCGTAAGTCTAAAGGGCTTGTCCTAGGTTCCAATGCAAACATTCCCTACCTGAATCAAATGGATTCGATGCTGGGTTATAGGTACAAAGTGTTAGTCCTGGTAAGGAACCCGGTTTATACACTGGCGAGCTGGGGGAGTGAGAAGGCGGGTAGAATTCCAGAGAACCAAGTGATGGCAGACGACCTGAACCCTCGGTGGGAGAAAATCAATTTTTGCTCTCAAGACAAGGTAGAGCGACAAGCCCAGCTCTGGGAACATTATGCGAACTTGATCTGGGCGGTTCGTCATCGAGTTAAGATTGTGAGATACGAGAGACTCACTGAAAATCAGAATGATACATGGGAAGAAATAACGAACTACTTGGGAGTGAGTTCACCAAGCAATCTCAGGAGATTAAGCAGTTACAATCTCAGTTCCCGTTATGCCAATTTGCAGAAGATCGAGCATGCTGTCGAGCATTACTGCCGGTCAAAGGGGAACTTCGGCTACTGAATACCAGCGATGATGGGCTTTCTGAGAAAAACACCAGCTATCCCGATGAGAACTTTGGTCATAGTAGCCCGAAATCGCCTCGCTTGGGAACTAGGTACTCTACGTCATCGCTATTTTGATAACTTTATTTTCATACACATCAATAAGACGGGAGGTAGCAGTATTGAAAAGGCTCTCAAAATACCCTTTGAGCATAAGACTGCTCTAGAGAAAATTGAAGAAATAGGCCGTGAGCAGTGGGAAAGTAAATTAGCCTTCACCGTCGTAAGGAACCCATGGGATAAGGTTGTTTCCCATTACCATTATCGCGTTCAGACGAATCAAACAGATCTAGGGGTAAGACCAGTTGGATTCAAGGATTGGGTGAGATTGACCTATGGCAATAAAGACCCCTTTTACTACGACATACCTAAGATGTTTATGCCCCAGTCTGATTGGATTACAGACCATGATGGACAAATCATAGTGGAGTTTATCTGTCGTTTCGAAAATCTCAATGATGACTTCAATCATGTATGCAAGAAACTTGGAAAAACTGTCAGCTTGCCACACATCAAAGCCTCGAAACGTGGTCACTACAGGGACTATTATGACGAAGAGACTGTCGAAATTGTCGCAAGATGGTTTAAGAAAGATATAAAGACTTTCGCGTATCGTCTGTGAGTACTGAGCATACTGATGTCGAACAATGAGTAAACCCCCACGCGAAGAGGTTTTTCGGCGATTTTTTCCGAACTTCGGCGCCAGCTTTGCTTCTCAAATATGGCTCATAGGAGTGGGTTTCGTAACCTTGCCGGTGATTGTTCGTGGGATGGGTACGGAACGATTTGGTGTCTGGACGGTCTGTCTCGCCTTCTATGCTTTCTTCCTTTTCCTCGAACTGATGTTGTCGACGACGGCGATCCGTTTTCTCTCCCATGCACGGGGAAAGGATACAGAGGGTGAATTCCGGGCGATCTTTCAAAGGATCTACCTGGTTTCCTGGGGGCTTGGCGCCGCAGCGGGACTGCTTTTGTTTAGCGCTAGCGGTTTTGCAGCAACCCAACTCAGTCGTGATGTTGCGTTTCAGCCGGATGTCCATGTAGTATTGCAGTGGCTTTCCCTCAGCCTTCTTTTTCGGATTCCTTCCTCGGTATTGAGCGGGTCCATCGGGGCAGTCCAACGCTTGGACATTACCTCTTTGTTTAACGCCGTCACCCAGACGATTCAAAATATTGGTCTTGCGCTGATCCTTTCTCAAGGAGCGGAAATAGAAGGGGCGGTAAAGTTTTGGGCGCTTTCGTGGGTAGTGGTTTGGATTTGTTATGAAATAATCGCCCGTCGTTTCATGCCAGTGAAAGTGCCGGCACCGCTGCCTCCCCATTTATGGCGCCAAGCGATCCAGTTCTCTGGATCACTGTTGATAGGATATGGAGGAGGGCGATTCCTGTTGCCTTTCAGTCGCCTCGTACTGGGCGCCTTTGCTGGCCCTGCCGCCGTGTCTTTCTTTTCGATACCTGCCAATTTAGCTTCTAATGTTCGGCGGGGAGTCTACCATCTTTCCAACGCCGCACTTCCCGCGGCAGCAGCCCTTCAAGGCCACCAGGATGCCGTAGGGCTCAGCTTTCTGTGGGTCAAATCGCATCGCGCGGCCTGGATTGGGTTTCTTCCCCTGGTTGTGGTCGGTGGGCTTCTCGGTGCTCCTTTCATTGGCCAATGGATTGGCCCCGAGTTTGGACAAGCCGCCCAGCCGATCATGCTTCCTGTTATAGGTGGGTTGTTTGGTCTTGCGATGGGAAATATCGGTGCTGTTATGATGCAAAGTTGCGGACACGGAAGGCTATGGGCGGCTTTTTCCCTGGGATCAGGCCTGCTCAATGCCCTCATGGCTCTTGTTTTGGTCCCGCGTTGGGGCATTCAAGGGGCTGCCTGGGCGTTATTTTCAGCGGGAATCATTTCTGGCGTCCTGATTTCTCTTGTCACCGTCAACCGCCTGGGAATTTCCCGACCCCAATTTGTAAGGGCCTTTTCCTGGCGAGCCGGTGCTATAGCACTTGTTGCCGGAACCCTTTTACACTTCTTGACGCAGAGTGATGCAGGCCTTTTCCAGATTCTGACCTCCGCAGTTCTCCTGGTTTGCTTCTACGGGGGGGGGATCTTTGGGTTGGTTCTCAGCGAAGAGGAGCGCCAGCGGGTGTTGGCGGCTCTTCCTTTTTGATTCAGCGATAGGGAATCTTTTGCCTCAAAATCGAGTGGTGCCCAAAGGATTGAGTGTCATCATACCCGTTTGGAACGGCCGTGCTCATTTGGAAGAGAATTTGCCATCTGTATTGGAGGCTGTGGAGCGGATGGAAGTCCCCTGGGAAATTCTTGTGGTGGACGACGCTTCTACCGACGGATCGGCCGAATTCCTGGAAGAAAACTATCCAACCGTTATCGTGCTGCGCCGGGTGCAAAACGAAGGGTTCCATGCATCCATAACTACAGGTGCAGCCAAAGCCCGTTACTCGATCCTCTACTTTCTGAATTGTGATGTTCGGGTAGAACGGGATACATTCCGCACCGCTATCCCGCATTTCTCTGATGAAGAGGTTTTCGCGGTGGCGTCGATGGATGTGGGCCCTCAGCGCATCTTCGTTCCGGCCTTCACCTCCCGTTGTGGATTGCTGGGGGTACGATACCTTCCCGTTCCTGAACCCAAATCCCCAACGCCTCTGCTTTTCGCCACGGGTGGACACTCAGCCTACGACACCGCAAAATTTCGTGCCTTGAAGGGGTTCGACAACCTTTATGCCCCCTTTTACTGGGAGGACATCGATCTTTGTACCCGTGCCCAGGCACGCGGATGGAGAGTTCTGCTGGAACCCGCAAGCCGTGTTTCCCACACTCCGGGTAGTTCCGTTGCACGAAGACATAGCCAAAGACGCATCGCCTTCTGGCGTGCGGACCACCGTTTCTTGTTTACGCTTCGCCATTCGCCTTCTGTAGGTGTCCTGACCTTTTTCATGTTTGTGGCCTCCCACGGCTGGAGTTCACTGCTGTCCTTGTTTCGGCTTGCAGGCCGTGTGCAGCAGATCAAGCGAGATCCTAAGCAAAGTGTTTCGGTCCTGAAGCACCACTCTTTGCCCGCCGTAAAGCGTGCCCATGGAGATCCCTGGACTGTAGCCTACCTATCTTTTTATAGTGACATTGCGGGTGGGGGGGAGATCAGCCTGCTTCATCTAGCGCAAGCACTTGACCCTCACCGAGTCCGGCCCATTCTTCTTTGTCCACAGGAGGGTGAATTGAGCCGGAGATGGTGTGACTTGGGCGACGAGGTCCACTTTTTTCTCTTTCCGCATACTCTGTGGGGAGTCTTGAATGGGACTGTGCTTCGGCTTGCCCGATGGATGTCCAACACAGGGGTGGACGTGGTCCATGTGAACACGGCCGGTCGGGTGCTTTTCCTGTCCGGATTGGCTGCTCGGTGTCTGGGTATTCCTGTGGTTTGGCACGCCCGTGTTGCTGAGCGGGAACCGCTGGCCGACCGCCTCGGAACGAGGCTGGTGGATCGGATCATTGCGACTTCACAGTATGTGGCCGGTCGTTTTCAGTGGGGAAAGGCGAAAGATAAAGTCGTTTGCATCCCCAACCCCATAGATCTTTCCCGCTTTCAACCCAACTCCGATGGCAAGGAGTGGCGAGAACAAAACGGGTTGCCCATTCATTCGATCCTGGTGGGCATCTTCGGCCGTTTGGATGCCTGGAAACGCTTTGATTTGGCTATTCGTGCGGCAGCATTGGCGGGAGCCAAACAGGAATCTTTTCATTTCCTGGTGGTGGGTAGAGGGCCCGAACGGCATTCTCTGGAACGGCTTGCCAGAGATCTTGACTTAAAGACGTCCCTTTCCTTTCTCGACTGGCAAGATGATTTGACAAAGGCTATGAGCTCGATTGATATTCTGCTTCATCCCACCCCTGGAGAGCACTTTGGCCGGGTATACATTGAAGCCATGGCTTGCGGAAAACCAGTTGTAGCTGCGGATTCCGGCGGGGCAAAAGAGATTGTTCTGGCAGAGCAAACAGGAATCCTGGTTCCGCCCGATGACCCAGGTGCCCTGGCCGAGGCACTGGTTCGTCTGGCAGCCGATGAGACGCTTTGCCAGAGTATGGGACGGGCGGGGCGGAGGCGGGCCGAAACTCTTTTTGATGCCGGTCAGGTGGCGGGCTTGATGGAGAATCTTTACGACGAAATTCTGACTGGATAAAGGGACCCCACGACTTCCGGTCCCCAGATTCAAAAAGGTACACTTAAAACATGGCGTTCGTGTCGCGTGTTCTCATGGTGGGGTCTCACATCCATCTGGTAGAGCAAACGGAGGCCTGCCTGGAGAGTGCCCTCCGCCAGACCGGTTTAACCGTCTCAACCTTTGATTTCCGGGCCTGCGCAGCAGTCCCGCGTTTCTTGACCCGCTTGATTCCTTCCCGCTTGCGTTACCGTTTCTCACCACGCCATTTGCCTGCCGTCCAGCGCATTGACGCCTCGGCCAGCAACCGCCAATTTGTCTCCCTACTTTCAGATTTCCGCCCTGACCTCGTCCTGGCGCTTCGTGCCGAAAGAGTCAACGCTCCCTCCATTGCGGCTGCCCGGGAGATGGGTGCCCTGACCTTTAACTGGACCCTCGATGAGCCCTGGCATTATGTCCCCTCTGAGGTCGTTCCAGCCTACGACTTATGGATGGTGATCGACAGAACATGGGGAGAATGGCTTCGGGAGAAGGGAGCGCAGCGCGTAGAGCACTTTCCCCTGGGGTGTGATCCTTCACTGCACAAACCCGTGGAGCTTTCGACTGAGGAAAGACAACGCTGGCATTCCACGCTCTGCTTTGTTGGGGGTTACGTACCCATAAGGGAGAAGGTTCTGTCTGCTGTAGCGGACATGGGTTTGACCATCTGGGGACCGGGATGGGAACGGGCCGAAGACCCTTTGGTTCGGCGCTGTGTGCAGGAAGCGAAATCGCTTCGCCGCGAAGAGTGGCTCAAAGCCTATGCCGCTGCTGATGTGGTCATCAATGTACACGGCCAGGGACCGGAGAATCTCAATCTTCGTTTGTGGGAGGCGTTGGCAGCCGGCGTGTGCTTACTGACCGATTACAGAGCCGACCTTGACCGTTTTCTCCAGGGTGAGGTGGCAAGTTTCCGGGATGCCGAAGAAATGCGGCAACAGTGCCGGGAACTGCTGTCCGATCCTGAAAGAAGGAAGAAACTCGCGCGTCGGGCACGAGAGCAGGCCCTTTCAGGCCACACCTTTGTCCACCGTGTTCAAGAGATTCTTCGATTGGCGGAGACGTGTCGAGGTAATGGTGGCTGAAATGAGGCCTTGCCAAATCTGCCAGGAAAAGAGTCCGCAGCCCTACCAAATACTGGGTGAAATCCAAATTGTCCGTTGTACCCGTTGCGGTTTTCTCTACCGGCCTTCTCTGCCTCCTGATCTACTGGATTTTTACAATGAAGATTATTATCGAAACAAGGAGGAAGATGAGCCGCAATGGGCGGGAACGAGGGATTATGTGGCCGACCGTGAACGCTTGCTTCGCAGTTTCGACGAACACATTGCAGACCTTGAGGAAATCCGACCCCCTGGGCGCCTTTTGGATGTTGGGTGTGCGACTGGATTTCTGCTGGAGGCTGCCCGGCGCCGGGGTTGGGAGGTCGTGGGACTGGATATCTCCCCTTACGCCGTGGAGTATGCGCGCAAGGAGTTTGATTTTGAGGTTCATCTGGGAAGCATTGAGGAGGCTGGTTTTCCAGAAAACCATTTCGACGCGATTACCACCTTCGAATATATAGAACATGTTCCGGACCCGGTCTCCAGCCTGGCCTCCATGCGCTCATGGCTTCGCTCGGACGGCGTTCTCGTGATGACCACTCCAAATGCCGGCAGTTGGCAGGCCCGTCGTCATCCAGAGCGTTTTGCCGGCTTTCTGGAAAATCGCCGCCTTTGCTACTTCACTCCCTCCACCCTGCGCCGGATTCTCCGACAGACAGGGCTTGTGCCCATCGAGATCCGATCAGACCTGGCTCTGGTGACTGTGAATACCCTGGCTTCCAAGGGCGTCACTCAGCCGCAAAAATACCGTTCCCTGGTCAATCGGTTTGCCCCTGGTCTTAAGAAAAAAGTTCGTCGGATTCTCGGAAAGTTGTTGGGAGGTCCCTCCTTCAAAGTATACGCACGGCGGAGCGATGAGGTGGTGCCTTGAATACTTCAGCGAAGTCTTGTGCACGTAAAGACATTAAGGTTGTCCATATCACCGAGGGTATGATCGACCCCCGTTATCAGCAGTGGGGCGGCCTTCAGAGACTGCTTTTTTGGCTGGCCAGGCAGCAGCAGGAATGGGGATTTTCGGTAGAGATATGGATACTTGAATCCTATATGGAAGCAGCAGAAGCTGTTCCTGAACTCAGAGATCTCATCCATGGAATACCCTCTTACGACCATCGTCGACCGGATCACATCTTCGGATTGGCCCGAAAGCTCAAGGAACGCCGCGTCTCTGTACTTCACGCCCACGGTTACTGGGCGGGAGCGATCGGTCGGCTGGCAGCTGCAACGGCCAGAGTCCCCGTCCGTTTTTACCAGATGCACAGTGCCTATCGTAAGGAGTTCTCATGGCGAAATCGGCTGACCGAGCGCCTCCTGGCGCGAGTGACTGACCGTATCGTTGCGGGTACTGACGATATCCGCCGGTTTCTCGTCCAAGAAATCGGAATTCTTGACGACAAGGTACTCCTCCTCCGAAATGGCACACCGGACCCAGAGCCATCTTCGGACCCCGAATCCCTCAGGAAAGCGTTTGGTTTGACGAGGGAGGACTTTGTGATCGGTTCCCTTTCCAGGTTGGACGAGGGCAAGGGTCTGTTCGATGTGATTAACGCCGTAGCTGTGGTACGCAGGAAATATCCTGATGTCAAAGTCCTTTTGGCAGGAAACGGACCCTTCAAATCGAAACTGGAGGAACTGGCGCGGCAGGAGTTGGGAGTGGGAGGGGCACTTTTCCCGGGTTGGGTCGAGGAGCCCGGAGACGTGCTGGGCGTTGCAGATGCCTTTGTTCTTGCTTCCGAAGAGAGGGAAGCCGTTTCCACGGCATTGATACAGGCCATGGCTGCCCGCCTACCCATTGTGGCTACCCGTGTAGGGGGGAATGCAGAGGCTATCGAGGACCTTATCAACGGAATCCTGGTGCCGCCGCGAAATCCGACAGCTTTGGCGGGGGCATTCACCTTTTTGTTGGAAAATCGAGAAAAGGCGTCCCAAATGGCTCAAGAATCACGCTGCAGATACGAAAAACATTTTCGAATGGAGATCTATGCGGAACGGCTGCGGTACCTCTATTTTGAACATCTTGGCCGGCGCAACATTCTTTAGCTGAAGAAACTTAGTTCATGCGTTCAGAATTCACCCTGGAACGACCCTGTGTCCTGTGCGGAGCCCGGAAGGCCTATCTTTTTCAGCATTCGGATCATTTGCATCGGGTTGTCGAGTGCGCACAGTGTAAGCTCGTCTACGTTGATCCTCTTCCAAGTCGGAACGAACTCGCACACCACTACGACGAGGACTATTACTCCGAGTGGATTTCATCCCAGAGGTTGCCACGAGAAAGGTTGTGGAAAAATCGCCTGGACGAGTTGCTCCACTACAACCGGAAGGGCCGTCTCCTGGATGTGGGTTGTGGTGATGGAACCTTCTTGAGATTGGCCAAAGAGGCGGGGTTTGAGGTTTATGGGACAGAGTTCTCCGAGTATGCTGCGAAGAGAACAGAGAAGCTCTACTCAGTCCCAATCTTCATGGGTACCCTCCATGAAGCCGAATACCCATCGGAGTATTTCGATGTTGTGACTCTTTACCATGTTATTGAGCACGTGGATAATCCAGCTCAATATTTGTCTGAAATTCATCGAATCCTCAGAGACGGCGGTCTCCTTGTCGTTGCCTGTCCCAACGTCGAGAGCTACATTTTTAACCTCACCTACCTTTTATTCAAAGGGAAACGATTCCAGCTTTTCTCAAAGCAGGACAAAGAAATTCATCTCTATCACTTCTCGCCTCAAACTCTGAAGACATTGTTGAAACAAAATGGATTTTCGCTCTCATCCCTTGGCTTGGATGATCCAAGCATAGATCCCAGAAAAAGGATTGTGGAATGGTTGGCACGTGGGATATACACCCTAACGGGGAAAAACTGGGCAATGGCCATGAAGGGATTTGCGATCAAAGGATCTCGACTTGTCCAATAGCAACCCATTGGAGCCCACCGTTTCGCCGCCTGCCGTTCCCGCCTGGACGCCGGAATTAGCCTGGGCCAGGATCAAGCGAAGCCTCAAGCGAAACTTGTTGGCATCACGCGGAGTGCTGTCTCGCTCTCGCGTAGATCCCTCAGCCAGCCCTCCTGATTTGAAGCAGTGTAAAAGGATTCTTGTGCTGCGGACTGACCGACTGGGAGACGCCGTTTTGACCTTTCCTTTTGTCCAGTCTCTTAAGTCCGCGCTGCCAGAGGCTGAAGTCGTTTATGCTGTCCAGGAGTCGTGGGAAAGTTTGTTTCGAGATCAGAAGAATGTGGATCAGGTGATTGGGCTTCCAAGATCGTTTCAACTCCAAGCTGCCCTATTGGCTGACGCACATCCGGATATGATCATTGATCCCCGAACGGATGCGATCATGGAGACGGCGCTGCTGTGTCAAAAAAGCGGAGCCAGGTGGCGCATCGGTTTTACAGGATACGGGCGAGAGCGTTATTTTAGTTCGTACCGAACTCCCCACAACGATCAGAGGCATTTTTCTGAGGAAGCTTTTGATCTCCTGCAGCTTTGGCCGGATCTGAAACTCGAACCCTTGATCACACCGTTTCTGGAAGTTCCTCCGACCTCACGATCGTGGTGGAAGGCTCGTCGGCGTGAGCATGCGACTCTCTCCTCGGGCTATGTCTGCGTCCACCCGGGGGCATTCTATGGGACTCAGCGGTGGCCATTGGATCATTTTCTTGATCTCTCTCGGAGGATCAGAGAGAAACTGAAGCGATCGGTGGTTTGGTTGGGGAGCGAAGATGTGGGGCCTCCAGGATCCACCCTTGAAGATGATCCGGGGACCCTGTGTTTTCCCAGTCTTACGATTGACCAGCTTGCTGCGGTATTGGGGGACGGTGCAGTCTTCGTCGGGAATAACTCCGGTCCCCTCCATCTTGCCTGTGCTTTAGGAACTCCGACGGTTTCCGTGATGGGGCCTACAGTTCCTCACCGGTGGTGGCCTCTGGGTGCCGAGCATCGAGTGGCAAGGTTAGGGGTAGCCTGCAGCCCATGCAATCTTGGATGGTGCTCACATCACACCTGTTTGAAGGCGATTGGTGTCGATCAGGTGTCGGAATTGGTGTGTAAGCAGTTGCAGTAGGCGGGGTATAATGGCCGGAGACGGAGCACTGGCATGATTGATGGAGTGGTTTACAAAAAATTGGAGACCCACCGAGATGAACGGGGTTTCTTTCGGGAGATCATACGTGTGAAAGATGATTTCTTTGAAGAAGGCTTTGGACAGTGGAGTCATTCTCTGATGTACCCTGGAGTTATCAAGGCCTGGCATGTTCATCAGAAGCAGACGGACTGGTGGTATGTGAGCACAGGAGTTCTAAAGGTTGTCCTGTACGATAAGCGACCGAAGTCAGCCACTTACCGTCAGAGTATGGAAATCATGCTTGGAGACAACCAAGAGGTAAAGGTGCTCAAGGTTCCTCCTGGTGTACTTCACGGATGCAAGTGCCTGAGCGGCCCGGCCAATCTTCTCTACATCACTTCTCATACTTACGATCCGGAGGACGAAGGTCGTATTCCCCACGATGATCCGGAAATCGGATATGATTGGCTCAAAGTACCTCCCATCAAGTAACCGTCTAAGCCCGGACAATGCATAAATTCTCTACTGCAGCGACAAAATCATCCGCCCTGCCCGTGTTGCACTCGGTCGGCCTCCTCAGCGTACTGCAGAGAGTACGCTTGCGGGGGCCGACCCGCAAGCGGGTGCCCCCGTGCGCCTTGTCAGATCGGCGCTTTCGTCGCTTCGTGACGAGAACCTATGCATAGTCCAGGCTGATCTTTTGTAGACTGGATAGAACAGATTGTTGGCGTTATGAGCACCTCTTTGAAGCGCAGTCCCATCTTATCTCTCTTCTTCTTCTTCTTCTTCTTCTTCCTGTTTTGCTCTTCGGGGAAGGCTTCCACTGAGCTGAAACAGTACTCCGCAGCCATCCATGTTCACTCCACATTCAGCAACGGAGAGTACGAAGTCCTGGAGTTGGCACGTTTTCCCAAGGAACGGAATATCGATGTGTTGGTTCTTACCGACTCCTTCCTGACCAGTGTGACCTATGGGATTTGGCCGTTTGATCGAATCGGCATTGAAGGGATCAATAAGAGAGTTCGTTTGGGGGTTCGCGATTATGGTGTCGAGCGATACTTTGAGGCGGTACGAGAAGCACAACGACAGGTTCCTGGTCTGGTCATTCTTCCGGGAGTGGAGGTGACTCCCCATTATTATTGGACAGGATTGCCCTGGACCGGACTAAACCTCTACGATTTCGACCACCATTTCATCGTTCTGGGACTCACGGAGCAGCAGATCGAAAATTTGCCCGTCATCGGAAATGAGAGGTGGGGCAATACTCAGAGGGATTGGATACTGATTTTGGTTCCCCTGACCCTGTTCCTTGGGGGAATGCTCTTGTTGTACCGGGGAAGCCAGGAAGAAATTCATATCAGACAGTACGCCATTGCGCGCAGACACCGTCCCTGGGCAGCGGGAATGGCCATTCTGCTCTTTTCCTTGCTTTTGGTCTGGAATAATTACCCTTTCGGGAAGTTTGGTGATCCTTACTCGGGTCGGTCCGACGCGGTTCCTTTTCAGGGTGTGATCGACTACGTGCGCGACCGGGGTGGAATCATTTATTGGAGCTACCCGGAAGCGATTTATCCCGATGTCGTCCAGGGAGGGAGCACCATGGTGAGCGAGCCACACTCCGAGGATCTTATCCTGACCGATGGTTATCACGGTTTTGAAGGAATCTACGGCAACCGGATCTCGGTCACTCGGCCAGGTAACGTGTGGGATAGGATTTTGATGCGATACATCGAAGGTTGGCGCAGGAGCGCTCCTCGTGTGACCACCGGAATCAATTTTCACTACTTCAAAGACACAGGAGGTAGCTGGTACGACCTGAATGGAGGGCAAACCATCCTTTTGATGGCGGAGAAGTCCCACGCAGCGGTTTTCGAGGCTCTTCGCAAGGGAAGCGGCTACGCCACTTTTCAGGCGCCGGCTGAAGAACTGCGCCTGTATGATTTCAGCGTGGAAACCCTTTATGGAGCTAAAGCCCTTCAAGGGGGTGAAGTGGAGGGTGAATCCCCGGTTCAAGTCCACATTCGTTTGGATTGGGTCCAGGGTCCTCCCGCCAACAATCAACCCTTTCAGCTTGAACTGGTCCGAAACGGAGAGGTCGTACTGAAAGTGAAGCAGTTTCTTCCCATCGAGTTTACGACTACGGAAGAGCTTTCATCGGGACGGCACTATTTCAGGATGAGAGCTGTTTCGCCCGCTAAAATCTACGAAGTGTTGTCCAATCCCATCTTTGTGAGTGTCCCCTAGGCTTGTGGCAATTCCCGCGGATACACCATAATTTTGGGTACAATAATGAGTGTATGGAGAAAGTCTCGCTGGCCGGTCTTCGGATCCTGCACGTTCATACGCTTCCCGTTGATCACTCCACGATCTCCCGAACCCGACGACTGATCGATGTGGCTACCCACGAAGCAGTCTTTGACTGGGTACTGAAGCGGATCGGGGCGAGCGGCCTGCTGCGGGGCAAGACGATCGGCATCGATGCCACTACGCTGGAAGCGAATGCAGCGCTGCGCAGCATCGTGCGCCGGGACAGCGAGCAGGGGTATGAAGAGTTTTTGATGGAGCTGGCGAAAGCCTCCGGGATTGAGACGCCGCGACGGGAAGATCTGGCCAAACTGGACCGCAAGCGCACGGGCAAAGGATCGAACCGGGTTTGGAAGCACCCGCATGATGTGAGTGGCTCGGGGATCAACACACTTCTGACAATGCAAGGCTCAATGGATTGTGGGGCTGAAGTGGGCCTGGCCAGTGCGCCTGGGGGAAAATTGGAGATACTGGTTGGTGAGGCGGGCATGTACTTTTACCCCATCCGAAACTTTGTCAGCGAGGTATCTCCTTTCAAGGATCTGCACGCACTGTGGCAACTGAACCGCTTGTTGGCACAAGAAAAGTTCGACCTGGTCCATACTCACAACTCCAAAGCGGGGATTCTGGGTCGTCTTGCTGGCCGATGGAACAATGTTCCCAGCATCATCCACACCGTTCATGGATTTGCCTTCCATGAAGAGGAGAGCTGGTTTTTCCGCCGCCTCTTTATCGTCCTGGAACGAATGGCAGCGCGCTGGTGTGATCAGATGATTGCCATCTCTCAGCCCATGGTGGAGTGGGCACAGCGAGAGAAAATTGTCCCTTTGGAGAAATTCGTCAAGATCTACAGCGGAATCGAAGTGGAGCGGTTTCGAAATGAGAGTCCAAGCCCGCAACTCAAGAGCCGACTCGGAATTCAGCCCGAAGAAACGGTGATCGGGGTGGTTTCCAAGTTGTGGGAGGGGAAGGGCCATGAGGTTCTTATCGATGCAGTCGCCCGTCTCCTGGACAGCGGATGCCGGGTGAAGCTGCTGATGGTGGGAGAAGGATATCTGGAAGAGAAATTGAAGGAAAAAGTCAAACAACTGGGGATCAAGAAAAACGTGGTCTTCACGGGCTTCTGGTCCGACGTTCCCGAGATCACAGCGATTCTTGATATTTCCGTTCTTCCTTCTTTCTATGAGGGGATGGGAAGAGTGGTTCTGGAGGCCATGGCCGCAGGGAAACCGGTTGTGGCCAGTCGAGTGGGGGGTGTTCCGGAATTCGTGGAAGATGAGGTAACTGGATATCTCATTGCTCCCGGAGATGTAGAGGCATTAGTAGACAGGCTCAAAACTCTGATCGGTGACTCGGATTTGAGACAAAAAATGGGACAGCAAGGCGCCGAGCGAATGAGACACGAGCACTCGGCCGAAACAATGGTGAACAGGATTCACCAGGTCTACAAAAGGCACTGGGTCGTTAACGACGGAACAGCCTCCGCTCATTGTGCTATGCCCGAACTGGCCGGCACATCTGAGCTGGGAAGCCAGGAGTCCAAGCTGGGAGCTCGATTGGAATGATCATCTATATCCTTTTGTTTCTAGTGGCCCTGGGCTCTGTCCATTTCCTGACGCCGGTCTCGATAAGGATCGCCGAAAAAATCGGTGCCGTTGATATTCCCACCGAGAGAAAAGTACACAAAACTCCGATTCCTCGACTGGGCGGCGCGGCGGTCGTTTCCGCCGTGGCTATTTCGCTTCTGGTGGGGGCCGCCGTCAACATCTACATTCCCAGGATCGTACACACGAATCTGATGGGCCTGCTGGTAGGGAGCCTCATCATCGTTGCCGTGGGACTCTGGGACGATACCCACAATGCCAACCCCTTTGTAAAGTTGGCCTTTCAGGTGATTGCAGCCAGTATTGCCGTTTACATGGGAGTGCAATTTGAGTTGGCGAGTAATCCTCTGGTGGGGGACATGCGGGACTACTTTGACTTGGGCGTTTTGGCCTTTCCTTTATCGGTTCTCTGGATTGTGGGCCTCACCAATGCCATGAACCTGATCGATGGGTTGGACGGACTGGCTTGCGGTATCGCCCTGGTGACTTCAGTGACGCTCTTTTTGATCTCAGTCAATCTTGAGGCTGGGTATGTGACTTATTTTTACATTGTCCTGGCTGGGGCAACGCTGGGCTTTCTGCGCTACAATCGATTTCCGGCTCAAGTATTTCTCGGGGACACGGGAAGCATGTTTTTAGGCTTTTCCCTGGGATGTCTGTCCACGACCGGATTTCAGAAAAGCTTCGCTCTTTCTTCGTTGATGATACCCATGATCATTTTTGGGATTCCCATCTTTGATTCAGTGGTGGCTTTGATGCGTCGCTACATGAATAATAAGGGAATCGCCACGGCGGATCGAGAGCATTTGCACCACCGTTTGATTGATCTAGGCTTAAGCCAAAGACAAACCGTGTTACTCTTGTATTTCATCACCGTACTGCTGGGGATTATTGCCTTTGCCTTCACGGTACAGTTGAATGAATACGCCGCAGTGATTATTGTAGTCATGGGTGTCCTCGGTGGCCTCATGGCCAAGGAACTGAACCTCTTTGGAACCAAAGCCACTGAAACCGAGCGAGAATACCGGTATGTCGAGAAACAGAAGTCGCTCTTTCAAGAGGATCCTTCGCGTTCAAGTAATCAGCTGAAAGGAAAACGCGAGCATGCCTCAGTACTGGTTACTAAAAACTGAGCCTTCCGATTACTCCTACGCCGATTTGAACCGAGATGGGCAAACGGTGTGGGATGGCGTCTCCAACAACCTTGCACTGCAGCACCTTCGCAATATACAGACGGGAGACTTGGCGTTCCTCTACCATACGGGAAAGGAGCGGGCCCTGGTGGGTATCGCTGAAGTGACCAGCGATCCTTACCCCGATCCGAGAAAGAGTGATGAAAAACTTGCTGTGGTGGACGTAAAAGCCAGAGAAGAACTTCCTCAGAGTGTCTCCCTGGCCGAGGTCAAGGCGGATTCGGAATTTGCCGATTTTCTGTTGGTCAGGCTTCCTCGCCTTTCGGTTATGCCGGTGACTCCACCCCAGTGGAACCGCTTGCTGGCAATGGCCGGGGCCAGCCAATGGCAGTCCTGACCCTTCTTCCTTTTGCCCTTCTCGTTATTGGAATCCTTTCTCTTTTTGAAGCCCTCTATTCGTTGAAGGGAGGTGTTGACTATCTTCGGTTCTTTCAAAAATCTCGCCATCGAGCGCTTGGGGATTTTGCTCCACCAGCCACTCTGATTCTTCCCTTCAAAAGGGTCGACGAGGGTTTGGAGGAGAATCTCAGAGCTTATTTCGAGTTGGACTACCCCGACCTTCAAATCCTGCTGGTTACGGGAGACTTCCTCGATCCGTGTGTTCCCATTCTGGAGAGGGTGAGAGATGAATACCCTGAAGCAATTTCTCAAATTCTCTTTGCGAGCGAGGCACAGCAGCGGGGACAGAAAGTGCAAAATTTGCTGCATGCCGTGGGGCAGCTCCGCGATGGGGACGGCGTTGTGGCTTTTGGAGATTCCGATATTCGCCCGGCTGCGAACTGGCTGCGGGATCTCATCGGTACCCTGGAGGATCCGGATGTGGGTGTGAGTACGGGATTTCGCTGGTATCTTCCCCAGCGAGGAGACTTTGCCTCGGTATTGCGCTCGGTCTGGAATGCGGGGACGGCATCACTGATGAAGGAAGGGGACAGCTTCTTTGCCTGGGGAGGTGCCATGGCCATGCGCCGGGAGGTGTTCCACGATTGCCGGGTCGTGGACTACTGGACCAACGCCCTGAGTGATGACTATGCCGTCAGCCGGGCCATCCATGATCACTCCCGTACCATTCGGTTCCAGCCCCGTTGTTTGAGCTTCTCCCATGAGGATTGCCGACTCCATGAGTTGCTGGAGTGGAGCGGCCGTCAGCTTTCCATTACCCACATTTACCATCCCAACCTGTGGAGGCTGGCCTTTCTTTCCCAGGTGTTGAACAGTCTGGCCCTGTGGGGTGGCATGGCATTCCTGTTGGTGGCGCTCTGGAACATGACTCTCGCCTCCAACCGACTGCTTTTCGCGCTGGCTGCGGTGATTGTCTCGGTGTACGTACTCGGTTGTTTCAAGGGTTGGCTTCGAGTGCGTGCGGTATCTCTATTGTTTCCTGAGCACGTTTCCGTTCTACGGAAGTATCGCCTGGCTTATACGTTCTGGGGACCCCTGGCTTCGCTCCTTTCCCTATGGGGATTCATTCGTTCTCTGGTGAGTCGAAAAATCGAATGGCGGGGGATTCGGTATTTGATGGTGTCGCCGAGAAAGACCGTGGTTTTGGAGGAAAACCGCTGATCCTAAAGTTTGCGAAGTGTAAAGCAAAGGTTTTCGGTCCAATTGGTGGTAGCCGGCAAACAATCCAAGACAGCATCGATCATAAAATACAGCGCCACAACAAAAGGAGACTTCTCGTAGCCGCCTTTCCCGAAAAGCAAAGCTCCTCGGTTGATCTGAAGTATCTCAAAACCTGCTCTCTTGAAGTGCTCTTGCCATTCCCTGGTGCTCAAGACCGACACGTGCCCATAGCTTGGTGACCAGCTTTCGGTTTCCTCGACGGAGTCACTCTCCCCGTCATTCCGGGAAATACGAAGCATAGGATTGGATGCATTGGGTGTACTGAAGATCGCAATACCGCCAGGTTTCAGAATTCGCCAAACTTCCCGAAGCATGCCTTCGGGTTCTGGAATGTGCTCAAGCACTTCTGAGCAAACCACCACCGCAGCCGTATTGTCTTCGAGAGGCAAGTTCGCAGAAGCATCAGCCACTTTCGTTTGTACGGGGATTCCTAATTTTTGAAGAACTGCTTCTGCTAGAGCCAGATCTAACTCGCTGAGATCGGTAGCCCAGTAGGTGAAATCCGGACCAAGACATTCGTAGGCTATCCGTGTCATAACACCGTGACCCGTCCCTATATCTACCACCAGACCTGATTCTCGCACGTGCTTCTTGAAGGCACGGGCGATGTTGCGATGTAGTTTCCACCAGTAATATCCACGAGTGATACTGATCGGTGTGGAGGCCGCAGCCAGCTTCTGTTGAAAGCAGAACTCCTGCAGTTCCTGCATGCTGCGGTTCATCATGATTCTAGTCTACGACATTCTCATTGTTGTTGCCCTCCTGGAGCTCGGAAGATTTTCGCTGAAGGTCAGTGGGTCAGGAGATCAGCTATCCGCCAAACTTCCTCCTGGGGGGGCGTCGTTACTTCGGGTCCGTCCTGGGAAAAAAACACGTTGATTTCACTGCGGACCCCAAATTCCCCTTCCAGATAGATTCCAGGCTCGATGGTACAGGCGATACCGGGAATAACCAGGCGGGTGTCATGAGTCTCCAGGTTGTCAAAGTGGACCCCATTGCCGTGAACCTCCTGGCCCAGGTTGTGACCGGTCCGATGAACAAAGAATTCTTCGTAGCCGGCCCTTCGGATACTTTCTCGAACGACGTCATCCACTTCCCAACCTTGGGGAAGGTTGTTTTCCTCAAACCGCTCACGCAAAAAGTCCACTCCCTGATCACGAGCCTGGCGGACGACTTGAAAAACTTCGCTGTGCCTCTCGGGCACCTGCTCACTCATCAATCCTGTCCAGGTGATATCGGCATACACACTGTTCTCCTTTTGGGACTTGGCCCACAAGTCAATGAGCAGGAAATCATCAGAACAGATCCTCGAGTATTTCGCTTCGGTGGGCTGATAGTGAGGGTTGGCACTGTTTTTATTCACCGCCACGATAGGAGGATGCACGGTGATTAAACTTTCCCCTTCAAAGCGATCCAGAATGAAGCGCTGAACGCTCAGCTCGTTGGTCTCACCTTGAGAAGAGATTTCAGCCGCAGCCTGCTCAAATGCGGCCTCGACAATGGAGGTCAAGGCAAGAGCTGTAGCACGGTGCTGCTCCACCTGGTGGGGACTCCAAACCGCTTCAAATCGCTGGATCAGATCTCCCGAGGAGACGACCTGGGTGCCACAGCCACGAACCAGGTCGATGGTCCCCGCATCCACAAGCGAGATGTAGGGTATGGAGTTATTCTCGGAATGTTGCATCGCTACCGCCGAAACTCCGTCCAGAAGAGTTCTGACCTCGTTTTGCAGTTGCTCCCATTCGAGATAGATTTTCTTATCGCCGGGCAGGTGATCCAGAATGGAGGATTCGATCCTGTGGACCAGTTTACTGGGTTTACCCTGTGCGGGAATGAGATAAAACCAGCGTCGAGTGGCCAGCTGGTGAGGCTCGAACCGGAGGATCCGAGTAGCGATGGGATCGAGATCCTGAAAGCCGTAAAAGAGCCAGGCGGGAAGGTCGAAATCCCCGAGTGCCTCCTGGATCTTGGCGATGAGATTATCCATCAGGGCACCTGCTGGTAATCTTCCTGGATTTTTCCTCGGACGGTTTCTGCCAGAGCTTGCGGATCCAGGTCTTTGTACTCCTCAAACTCAATAGGAGTATGGATGATCATTCGCATGGTCCCCGGACAGAGCAGTACCGAACCCCGCAATAATCGGCGATGGGCTCCGATAAAGGTCACCGGAACGATAGGAGCATTCGCATACTGGGCCAACAGCAGGCTGCCTCGCTTGAAGGGAGCCACCTCCTCACCCCAGGTCCGCATTCCTTCCGGGTAGATGACATAGGACATTCCCGTCTGGATTCTCTCTGCAGCCGTGCGAAAGAACCGTAAGGTCTGTCTGGGGTTGGAACGGCTGGCGGCAATATTGCCCGAGCGGCGTAGATGCCAGCCCAAGAAGGGCAACTGAAACAGAGATGCCTTGGCTACAAAACCAAACTGAAAAGGCAAGTGCGCGAGGAAAGCCCAGTGGTCAAACATGCTGAGGTGATTGGCCGCAAAGAGATATCCTCGGTCACGATCCAACCCTTCCAGGCCCCGAGTTTCGACCTTCACTCGGGACACGAAAAAGATGAAGCGGCTCCAGGTTCGGGCACACCAGTGCTGTCGGCTTCCTGTCCCATCCACCACGGAAAGGCCTACGCTGATGGTGGCCATCGCAGCAGTCCACAGCAGAATCAGGGGCACCCGCCATAGGGCATTGATTTTCACGAGAGAAGAATTGTTGGACACTTCGCCAATGCTAAAGCAGCCCCGGGAAGAGGGTCAAGGGGCGGCCGGCCCTCCGGCCGTCCTTCGGGCGGTTGTCACGAAGTGACGAATTCAGGAAAGTGCTAACATACACCCCCGTGGCAGCCAAACTTTACCTCGTAGACGGGATGTCCCACATCTACCGTGCCTACCATGCCATTTCGGGGCTGACCAACGCAGAGGGCCTTCCCACCAATGCAATCTATGGCTTTACCAACATGCTGCGAAAACTGATCAAGGAGGAAAAGCCTGACTACTTGGGGGTTGCTATCGATCTGGTCGGCCCAACGGTACGCCACGAACAGTACCAGGACTACAAGGCGACTCGTCCTGCTATGCCTGAGGATCTGGTCAAGCAGTTACCCTATATTCTGCGTGTCTGTGAGGTACTCGGTATTCCCATACTTTCCTATGAAAAGTATGAAGCGGACGATGTCATCGGAACATTGGCTCGCCAGGCAGAGAAAGAGGGGCTGGATGTGGTCATTGTCACCATCGACAAGGACCTGTTTCAGCTGGTCAATGATCACATTGCCGTTCTCGATACACGGAACGGAACTCGCTTTGACTCCGCTAAAGTCGAAGAGAAGTTTGGAGTACCTCCAGACAGAGTCGTTGATGTTTTGAGTCTTGTTGGGGATTCTTCGGACAATATTCCTGGGGCTCCCGGAATTGGTGAGAAGGGCGCTCGGGGGCTCATCAAGCAATATGGGAGCCTCGATCAGCTGCTCGCTCGTCGTGATGAGGTTTCACGCAAGTCCTATCGCGAGAGTTTGCAGCAAAACGACGCTCTGATTCAGCAAAGCCTCCAACTTGTGACCCTTCATGACGACTTGCCCCTGGAGCTCCGTTTGCAGGAGATGGAGCTCTCGGAACCCGATCGTCAGGCAACCCGAGAACTCTTCGTTGAACTGGAATTTATGAATCTTCTGGAAGAATTACTTCCTCCTCAGGAAGCAGCTTCGGTCGACTACCAGAGACTCGAGAGTCGGGAGGATCTGCAAGCCTTGGGAGATCGCATCGAAGGAAGCAGGGCCGCTCTGGCCTCGTTGTATCCGGAGGGTAACTATCTGGAAGGGGCTCTACAGGCGGTTTCGGTAACGGATCAGGCCCACCGGGCCTGGTATTTCACCCAAGAGCTGTTGGACGCGGAATCGGAGCAGGTCGGCCAATTACTGAGGAAGCCGAAGCAGTGGGTGATTCACGATCTCAAGCCATTTTATCTTCTTGCCAAACGGCGAGGGTGGAAACTCAAAGGGAATTTTCAGGATGCCATGCTCATGGCCTACCTTGTGAAGCCCAATCAGAATAATTTTTCCCTGGATCAGCTGGGCCTGGAGTATCTCCAGCATAAGCTCCAAAAAGGCGAGAGTAGCAACTCCGGACTCTTTGGTGAGCAATCGGCGGAGATCTTGTGTGAGCAGGCCGACCTCACCTTTCAACTCTACGATGTTTTGCTTCCGCAGATAGAGGAAAAAAAGCTGGGGAAACTGCTGAAAGAAATCGAGGTGCCGCTGATTCAAGTGCTTGCTCGCATGGAGGAGCATGGGGTCAAGGTGGACTGTAACTTGCTCCAGGAGATGTCCCAGGAGGTGGAAGGAGCAATCAGTCGACTTACCCAGGAAATTTATGAGATTTCCGGAGAGGAGTTCAACCTGAACTCGCCCCGCCAGCTTTCCACTGTCTTGTTCGAAAAGCTCAATTTGCCGGTGATGAGGAAAACGCGTAAAGCGGGACACTATGCTACCGGTGTGGAGGTTCTGGAGAAGTTGGCCGAAACCTACGAGATCGCGCGCCTGATTCTCGATTACCGGGAGCTGAGCAAGCTAAAGAACACCTATCTAGATGCTTTGCCTAAATTGGTGAATCCTCGCACGGGGCGTATTCACACTTCTTACAATCAGATGGTGGCGGCCACTGGACGGCTCTCATCCAGCAATCCGAATCTCCAAAACATACCCATCAAGAGCGAGCTGGGAAGAAGGATCCGTCGTGCTTTCACTGCTGATCCGGGATGCCAGATTTTGGCTGCGGATTATTCTCAAATTGAGCTCCGAGTCATGGCTCACCTTTCCCAGGACCCTGTTCTGTTGGAGTCCTTTTTAAAAGGAGAAGATATCCATGAGAGGACCGCCCATGAGGTTTTCGGGATGAATGCCATGATGAATCCCCAGGAGTTTCGCCGCCATGCCAAGGTGATCAATTTTGGAATCATTTACGGCCTGAGTGCCTTTGGTCTGGCCCAAAGTCTTAAAATTACTCGCAGCGAGGCCCAACAATTTATCGATAATTATTTCAAGAAATACCAGGGAGTAAAAACCTGGATCGATCAAACCCTGGCCGAGGTTTATGAAACAGGCTATGTCAGGACTCTTTTCGGACGAATTCGACAAATCCCTGAGATTCGTAGCAAGAACCGCAATTCTAGAAGCTTCGCTGAACGAACAGCCATCAACGCTCCGATTCAAGGAACGGCGGCCGATCTCATTAAGAAGGCCATGGTTTCTATCGACAGAGAAATTTACGGGCAGAAACTGAAAAGCAAACTCATCTCTCAGGTCCATGATGAGCTTGTTTTCGAAGTGGAGAACTCGGAAGTCGAAAAGGTCAAGAAGCTGGTTAAAGCGCAGATGGAAAAGGTGGCCGAATTGAGGGCCCCCCTTCAGGTCGATCTTGCGGTGGGCAACTCCTGGTTCGAGGCAAAATAGTGGAAGTTTAGGAACAAACACTCGAATTTTTCGTCAGAAAGAGAGATAATTGGATGTTCTCTGACTCATGACTGACATAGCCCTTTCACAGCCCCTATCGAGAATTGCCGATAATGCGTTGATTTACGCTTATCTGGAAGGCGACGACTATGCTTTTGAGGTTCTGGTCAGTCGCTACCAAAATAAGTTAGTCAACTATTTGAATCGGCTCATTCATGACTATGAAATGGCCGTGGATCTGGCACAAGAAGCCTTTATCCGAGTTTATCGAAACGCCAACTGCTATAAGGGGGAGTATCAGTTTTCCACTTGGTTGTACCGGATTGCCACCAATCTGGCCATCGACGAAATCAGACGGCGGAAGCGCAAAGGCCGCTTCTTCTTTTACAACGTCACGGAACGCTTTCAACAAGAGGATGGTACCCGGCGTTTGCCCGATCTTCGCTGCTCTCCGGAGAAAAGCTTGGATCGAACCGAAAAGTTGGAAAGGTTGCAGTCAGCCATCGATTCGCTTCCAGAGAAATACCGCTTCGCCTTTATCCTGAAGGAGGTCCAGGAACTTTCTTATAAAGAAATCAGCAAGGTTCTCAAGATCTCCCTGGGCACTGTGAAGTCACGAGTGCATCGCGCCAAGATGTTGCTCCGGGAAAAATTGTCGGGGGTCCTATGACCTGCCAACAGGTTGAAAAAATACTGACGGAGAACATCAGCGCGGCCGAAGAGGCCGATGTTCAAGCTCACATCGGGAACTGCCGCCGCTGTGACAAGCTTTTCCGGGAGTTTCAGTCCATGGGAAAGCTCAGCCGTTTGCTGGGAGAAACGGTGAAATCCCCCAGTGATTTTTCGTCGCGGGTTCATCGCAGACTGTCGGAGGTTCCGATCTGCGGGTGGCAGGCCTACTGGAGACCCGCTTTCGTCGTTGCCCTTGTGACTTTGTTCTCAGTGGGCTTTCTCTGGGTGAGGGAAGTTCAGGTGACGGACGAGGCGATGTTAATCTCCCGTTCCGTCGTCCAGGAAGAGTCCCTATCCGGCAATGCTCCCCAAGGAGTGGATGTACGTGAGGTGCCTACTCCTTATGTGGATGTGATTTTGAGCAGTCCCGCCCAGTCGGAATATATCTTGCGGTTGCCCTCCCGGATTAGAATCCAGACAACCCATTTGAATCATGATTTTTACCTGGAATATGCGAGCTACTGAGGGGCGTGTTCCGCACGCAGAAAAGGGAGAAAAGAGAAAAGAGAGAAGGGCGCTGCCTCTCTTTGCCCTTTTGTTCCTCTGCTCTCTTGTTTCTCTTCAGGCCCAGAAGGATTTTCGACACTCCCTGGTCAAGGTCTATCTCGATCGGGAGTTCTCAGGCGTGGTTCATGAAAGCCTCTATATTCCTCAGATCCGCGTTCATGAAGTGGCGCAGCTACAGGGTGCGATCATTGATGCTCAAGGGCACATCGTATCCTACGTGGGAAGTTACTGGCCGGAGTTAAGCGTGCCGGGAGCTCATGTTTCAGTCACCACCTTTGACGGCAAGAAACATTCCGCCCAGCTGGTTGGGGTAGATGAGCGGATTGCATTGGTTGTTCTGGAGTCTCGAGGCATTGAAGGACAAGCCCTGAAGTTCAGTCCGACTCTCCAGGATAATGGACTTCAATTTGTTTCCTGGACTGGAGCAGACTGGACGATCACGTCTCCGAATGTGGTCAAGTTTAGTGGGGCGGAATCACTTCCTGAGCGAGAACTGCAAATTGTGGCCACGGGTGAAGTGAAGCCGGCCGGCTACACCGTGGAAGGTGGCCTTGTACTGGACGAAGAGGGCCAGTTGGTGGCTATTGTGAAGCGAGGTCATCCCCATCTTTTCAGCAAGACGATCCAGGTTTGGGGGGTGCTGCCGTCTCAGGTTGTGAGTACCTCGGTCAGACGGATCTTAAAAGAGAGAAAGAACATCAGAGCCGGATGGTTGGGTATCATGCCTGATCCTGATGTTGGGGAGTTGCGTGTCGACAAAGTCATCCCGGAAAGTCCCGCAGAGAGGGCCGGGCTGCAAAGCGGTGATGTGATCGTGGGGATCGACGACCAGCCCGTCCAAAGTCGTCGTGAACTGGCTCAGGCGATCCGCTGGAGAGGCGCAGGAAGTGCTGTCAGTGTGTCGGTTCTTCGCGAAGGGAATCTCCGCAAATTGTCTGCTGTTTTGACCGAACGTCAGGACAAAGGTCCGGTGGTTTCCTGGCGTTTGGAGGTTCCTTCGCTGTGGAATCAGAATGAACGACCGGAAGAGCAGATCAAGATCCATCGAATCGTGTTGCCCCCCCAGCTGGATCTGGGACTGGTGGTTGATCCACTCACACCGCAGTTAGCGAAATATTTTAAGTGCCCCACCGAGCACGGTCTTCTTATTCGAACGGTATTACCCGACAGCCCGGCCAGCAGGGTGGGATTTCAGGCAGGGGATGTCCTGACCCAGGTCAACGGCCGGGACGTTTCCTCCCATGTTGACATTCGAGAGAGCCTGGAAGAGGTCACGGACGAAGTGCTGGAGATCCAGTTTGTCCGAGACGGCCATCTTCTCAACCTAAGACTCGTCCTCCAGTAAGTGTAGGAGGCATCTCAGGTGCCGAATCCTCCGGAGTGTAGGAGGTAACCTCAGGTGCCGAACTCTCCGGAATGTAGGAGGCACCTCAGGTGCCGAACAGCCCACAAAACAGCCCCGGGTTTTCGGCTTCGGCACGTGAGGTACCTCCCACATTCCGGAGGCGGCCCGTGGGCTGAGCCTGCGGACACGAACTGAGTTGACCTCAACTCTCAACTCCTCGACAATAAAAGGGTTGACCCATGAAGCAGATTTCTATTCGGGGTGCCCGCGAGCATAATCTCAAGAACATCGATCTGGACATTCCACGCAATAAGTTGACCGTCGTGACCGGCTTGAGTGGCTCGGGAAAATCGAGCCTGGCCTTTGACACCCTCTACGCCGAGGGTCAGAGGCGCTACATCGAGTCGCTTTCTACCTACGCACGCCAGTTTTTGGAGCAGATGGAAAAACCGGATGTGGATTCCATAGAAGGGCTTTCTCCAGCCCTTTCCATCGACCAGAAAACCACCGTCAAGAGCGTTCGTTCCACCGTGGGTACGATCACGGAAGTTTACGACTATCTGCGGCTGTTGTTCTCCAGTGTGGGTACGCCGCACTGTCCCAATTGTCATCAGCCCATCACCAGGCAATCCGTGGATCAGATGGTTAAGCGTATTTTCGAATTGCCGCAAAGCAGCCGGATCATGATTTTGGCTCCTGTGGTTCGAGAGCGCAAGGGAGAGTTCAGGAAGTTGTTTGAAAAGTACTATAGGGAAGGGTTCGTGAGGGCCCGTGTTGACGGCTCTTTGATCACTCTGGAGAACCCTCCCGACTTGGATAAAAGGAAGAATCACAGTGTGGACATTGTCGTGGACCGGCTTCTCATCGACGAGGAGTTTCGCGACAGAATGGAGAACTCGGTGCGCCATGCCATCCGCATGGCCCAGGGGCTGGTCACCGTGTCTGTGATCAATGGCCCTGAGATTCTCTTTTCGGAAACGATGGCCTGCATCGATTGTGGAATTAATGTTCCTACCCTGGAGCCTCGAAGCTTCTCTTTTAACAGTCGCTTCGGAGCCTGTCCTCTTTGTGAGGGACTCGGCTCCCAGCTTCACGTGAACCTGGAAAGGCTGATCGAAAACCCCGAAAAGCCCTTGAAGGACCTCAAGCTTGTTTTGTCCGATAAGGAATTCAACCTCTTTTTCCAGGAGTCGATGAGAATCCTAGTGGAGAGATTTAAGGTCAAGTCAGCCACTCCCTTTTCCCAATACCCTCAAGAAGTGCTGAAGGCCCTCCAGCAGGGAATTGAGGATCCGATCCAATTCCGTTATGCGGGCCGCATCTATCGGTCGCGCTTTCGCGGACTGGATCACTGGTTTAAGCTGAAAGTTCACGCTACGGGTAGTGATAGGCGTCGCCAGCAGTTATTGAGTTTCATGAGGGAAGGCCCCTGTCACTCCTGCCGCGGTGCTCGTTTGCGACCGGAAAGTGAAGCCGTTAAAGTGAACGGTCTGGGCATCTCCGACTACTGTCATCTCACGTTGGATGATTGCTTGAAAGCTGTGCAGGAGATTTCCCTTTCCTCGCGGCAGGAATCCATTGCCGGGCAGATTCTGGAAGAAGTTCTCCATCGGTTAAGCTTTATTTTGAACCTGGGGCTTTCCTATCTGACTCTGGATCGAAAGGCGGTTTCGCTCTCCAGTGGCGAGGCTCAGCGCATCCGTCTGGCCACTCAGATTGGGTCCCGCCTCAGAGGTGTCCTGTACGTTTTGGATGAACCGTCCATTGGACTCCACTCGCGGGACACCCTAAAGCTCCTGGGTTCACTCAAGGAGCTCCGTGATTTGGGAAATACGATCATTGTCGTGGAACACGATGAGGATACCATTCGAAGTGCCGATTATTTGGTGGATTTGGGACCGGGTGCCGGTAGCCACGGAGGTCAGGTCGTAGCACGGGGTAGCCTGTCTCAGGTCCTGAGGCAACCGGAGTCGCTCACGGCTCAATATCTAAATGGAAGTCGCGAGATTTCCGTGCCGGTGCAGCGCCGTGAAGGCAATGGTGAGAACATCGAGATTTTGGGAGTCCGTCACAACAATCTTCACAACATCGATGTGATTTTCCCTCTGGGTCTGTTGATTGCGGTCACAGGGGTGTCCGGATCGGGAAAATCGTCACTGGTGGATGAGGTGCTTTATCGTGCTCTCTCCCGCCAGCTCTATCGTTCTCTATTGGAACCCGGGCTGCATCGTGCTATCCGAGGAGTGGAGAGAATCGACAAGGTGATTGAGATTGACCAGTCTCCCATTGGCCGGACTCCCCGTTCCAATCCTGCTACCTACACGGGGGTCTTTACGCCGATTCGAGAGCTTTTTGCCCTGCTTCCGGAATCCCGCGTCCGAGGATACAAACCTGGACGATTCAGTTTCAATGTCAAAGGAGGACGTTGTGAGGTGTGCCGCGGAGATGGACTGCGCAAAATCGAGATGAACTTCCTCCCCGATGTCTACGTGACCTGTGAGGCGTGCCAGGGCGCCCGCTACAATCGGGAAACGCTTTCCATCAAATACAATGGACATTCGATAGCGGACGTGCTCGAGATGAGCATTGAGGAAGCCTATCCCGTTTTCGAGAACCTCCCTCGCCTCCAGACCAAACTGCAGACTCTTCTGGAGGTTGGTCTGGGCTACGTGAGGCTGGGACAATCGGCTACCACGCTATCGGGTGGAGAAGCGCAACGGGTGAAGCTGGCACGTGAGCTCAGTAAGCGTTCAACCGGTAAGACGCTGTACATCCTCGATGAACCGACCACGGGACTCCACTTCGAGGATGTCGAAAAGCTTCTTGACATCCTTAATCGGCTGGTTGATCGTGGGAACACCGTGATCGTGATCGAACACAATCTGGAAGTCATCAAATGTGCTGATTGGATCATTGATCTGGGTCCGGAAGGAGGAAAGGCGGGAGGCCGGGTTGTGGCGGTAGGGCCTCCGGAAAAGGTCGTGAAATCAAGAAAATCACACACAGGACGAGCCTTGAAAGGTCTTTTATCCAGACATGTCCAAGTATAAGGAGTTCAAGGCGAAGAAAATCAAGGATTATCCACTGGATTCCCGTCCCAGCAAGGTCAATGTGGAACACTTTGCTCGGCCCTTGAACAAAGACTCGATCTCGGCCTTCACCGACTCGCTACCCAAGCTTCTTGCGGCGGATGACTTGCGCACTCTGGTCCAAAGGATTCGAAAGGCGCGGGAAAAGGGGAAGGCCATTATCTGGGGGTTTGGTGGCCATGTTGTGAAAGTGGGATTGGCGCCGGTGCTGATTGACCTGATGGAGCGAGGGTTCGTGACCGCACTGGCCACCAATGGAAGCGGTATGATCCATGACTTCGAGATCGCGTTGAGCGGTTCTACCTCAGAGGAGGTGGAGTCGCAACTGAATACGGGAGCCTTCGGAATGGCTCGAGAAACGGGAGAGTTCTTGAATCAAGCCATCAGCAAGGGGGCCAGCCAGGGGCAGGGCATTGGGGAGTCGGTGGGCGAGTTCCTGCAGCAATACGACACTCGATATCCTGATTTGTCTCTGATGTTGAAGGCACACGAAAAGGACATCCCTTTGGCCGTCCTGATCGCCATGGGTACCGATATTATTCACAATCATCCCAAGGCTTCCGGAGAAGCCATGGGAAAGAGTTCACAAATCGATTTTCGAATCTTTACCCAGCAGGTATCGCTTCTTCACGGGGGAGGAGTTTACTTGAATCTGGGATCCGCAGTCATCCTGCCAGAGGTTTTCTTGAAAGCGGTGTCCCTGGTAAGAAACTCGGGAAAACAGCTGAAGGATTTCACCACCGCCAATCTCGATTTTATTCAGCACTACCGACCGACCCGAAACGTTGTAGAACGTCCCGTTTCGGGGGCAGGGACGGGGATTGCCTTAACCGGTCATCACGAAATCATGGTGCCCCTCCTGGCAGCCATGCTGGTCGGACCAGCTGACAGTTGACAACCGCGGTCAGCCGGTCTTCTAGCTGTTGTCCGTGGTCAGGAGGTCAGCTCCCCTCCCAGGTTCACCAATTCCGTGAAAGTATGTTTGACTTGCTCATTGGTCTCAGAGAGTCTCCCCGAGTTTTCGATGATGTAATCGGCATATTTGATCTTTTCCAAAAGAGGCATTTGGCTTTGGATTCGTTGAAGTGCCTGCTCTTCGGATAACCTGTCACGGGCAATCACGCGCTGCAACTGAACCTGGGGGTAGCAATACACTACGACAACGAAGTCATATTTGCGATAGGATCCGGTTTCAACCATCAGAGCTGCATCCACCATAATAATTGGAGATCTAGGATCCTCACGGTCTTCAAACTCGGCGACGCGACGGGCCTCTTCCTGAAGGACGAGCGGATGTACGATCTGGTTGAGCTTCTCCCGTGCCTTCTCATCAGAGAACACTCTCTCGCCTAACTTCTTTCGATCGATGGTCTGATCCGAATCCAGGATCTCAGGTCCAAAGGTTTCTAGAATTTGCTCATAAGCGGATTGATCGGGCAGAATCACCTCATGGGCAATTTCATCGGCATCGATGGTGTAAACGCCAAGTTTGTGGAATTCTCTGAGGATGTGGCTCTTGCCGCAGCCAATGCCGCCCGTTAGCCCAACCTTCAGCATGAGGAAATAGTAGCTGACCACCTGACAGCTGTCCATCGAGCACAGACGACAGACAATATATCCGCACAAATTCAATTAGATTCGCGTGATCCGTAACATTCGAGGTATACTAAAGAGGTATACTGGATAGAGTGTTCGGGGGCGATTGGCTTCGACGAGAGTAGTTGAGGCTGTGGAGGCATGCCGAGGTGCCACAACCTCGCAAATCAGTGGCAAATAAAAATAACTGCCAACGAACAGTTAGCACTTGCCGCGTAATTAATGCGTAGCCGTCTTACTCGCTCAGCCCGCGGAACGGGATAAGGCGTCACTTTGCGGGATTTTCGACCCTCCTGTTTCCTTCAGGGGGGGGGTGAGAACATTGCTGAGGGACATTCAAGCAGGTTGATTTGCCGCTTTTATTTGCCTGCTGGGATGATAAAAGGAAAGCGGACAAGCATGTAGATTCTGCAGCCAAAGGCTTTCGGACGTGGGTTCGATTCCCACCGCCTCCACCAACATTGTGGACGTATCGGGGGTTTCTTCGCTCATTGGGGCAATAATCGTATAATCCGTTGATTTAACAAGAGGAATGAGGATTGAGGGGGACAGATCATCTTTCACACTTGTGGTGACCGCCGTCACTGTAAGAAAGCCCGGATAGCGCTAGAATATGGGCCGTGAGCTGAGGGATGGATTTCTCGAGTCATTCAAAGTGGGAAAAGGTCTGAGGCAGCGCTTGACACACTCTGATTCAACTTTTTACTATTACTGTTAGGAGAATAGGCCGGCGAGCTCGCTAGCCGGTGGGGTACTTGTCGTGTTCATGGGAGACGAGGTGATGCAATGAGGAGGAGAGGCGATCTCACCGTTATTATTTCTCGTTCTGCCGAGTTACCTGCTCGCAGATATAGAATTTCCCAAAAGTTCCTGGTCAGGCTGGGAATTGCTTTGGGCGTACTTTTTTCTTCCTTTTCCCTGTCCACCCTGCACTACTACAACATGTGGAAGAAAACGGCGGATCATGACCAGTTGAAGGTCAGCGCCTACGAGCTGAGTAAGGAAAACGACACTTTTCGGTTGGCGGCAAGGCAGCTCAGTGAAAAGGTCGGTGCGCTGGAGGTCGCCTCCACCAAGCTGCAAATCCTTTCCGGTTTAGATGAGGCAGGTCTTGGTGGAGTAGGTGGTCCCTCCGCCTATGATAACCCGTTGCTGAGTCTTGACACCCAGGGTCTTCGGAACCATTTTAGATCTCTGGAACGAAAGAGCATCAGCCTGGATGGTCAATTGAGGCAGTTGCAGGACGTCTACAACACGCGCAGTATTCTTCTCGCAGCCACCCCGGCCATTCCACCCGTGCACGGATACCCTTCGGGCCGATTTGGCTATCGAATCGATCCTTTTAATGGAGAACGCGATTTTCATCCCGGTATCGATATCTCCGCCCCTCGTGGAAACAAGGTCAAGGCAACGGCCGATGGAGTGGTGCTTACCGCGGGACGAAAGTATTCCTATGGGAATCTGGTAACTCTGGAGCACAAATTCGGTATCTCTACCCGCTATGGGCATTTGGACCGCTTCACGGTTGAGGCGGGCCAAAAGGTCAAGAAAGGCGATATCGTTGGCTATGTGGGCTCCACAGGACGGGCTACCGGTCCCCATCTTCATTATGAAGTTCGTCTGAACGGTCAGCCACTGAATCCACTTCGTTTTTTCCGCGATTCCGACTAGTGATCACCTAGTTGATTGAGCTTCAGACCGGCACATAGCTTACCCTTTTCTATCTTAGTCACCACAGTTAGGTCAGTACAGCCTCCGGAGCCCTGAAAGGGCGGCAGGGTGAAGCCCTGGGAATACTATCCCGGGTGGAGGGCCTCGCTGGTTTCCCGAGCCATTTCTGCGAAACCCCTCCTTGAATTCACCCGGAAGCGGTCCCTCCAGGACCGTCTCGAACAAAGAAGGTCATAGCAATCGGCGAGCCAAACCGAGGAGAGATCTGTAAAGTGCTATTAATAATTAGGTTAGGGAAGAAACAGACGAGCCCCAAGACTTGAAAGTCCATGAAGCTTCTAGAGAAAAAGTCGTACTGCCCCCCCGACTTGTGGTCCGGGGTCAGAAGGTCAGGGGGCAGGTGGTCAGCGGTCTGCCTCCCCGGGTCGCATGAAATCGGCCAAGAATGCTACTCTTAATCATTAGGCAGCAATTAGATAGACGCACGTTAGACTTTTTTTGCTGATCATGCATCTTGATCATTCGAGAGAGAAAATGAAGTTCAGCGACGAATACCTCCTGGAGCTTGCGCTTCAGGGGGATCGGGCGTGCTTCGGGGAGCTGATTGAGAGATGGCAGCGCAAGATTTACGCTTTTATCTGTCGCTATGTCGGGAATAGTACGGATGCCCAGGACCTCACGCAGGACACGTTTACGAAGGCTTACAGGAATCTGGATCGCCTTGCCGACCCGGCGCGGTTCTCTTCCTGGCTGTACAAGATAGCCCTGAATGAGTGCCGGATGCGCTTTCGTAAGGAGCGCAGGGCCCACTCGGTACCCTTGCCGGATGAGCAGGGTTATCCGGGCAGGCCGGAGTTGGTTGAGACGGCCACTCCGGAGACGGAGCTGGCGGTCCAAGAGGAGGTCGAGCTTGTCCGGGAGGCTTTCAAGGAGCTGCCGGAAGAACAAAGGGCGGTTATTTTGATGAAGGAGTATCAGGGACTGAAATTTCATGAGATCTCAGAAATCCTGGATATCCCCCTTTCCACGGTGAAGTCCCGGATGTATCTGGGATTGAAGACGCTGAGAAAACTGATGGAGAAAAGATGATGAACTGTGAGCAAAGCCAGGAGAGGATGATTGATGTGCTCTACGGAGAGGAAGTCAATTCCCGCCAGGGGTTCGAGTTCTTCCAGCACCTCAGTGAATGCCCTGGTTGTAATGGGGAATACATGGAGCTGGTTGAAACCCGCGAAATTCTCGGGGAATGGAAAGTGGGGCACCAGAATGCCGAGGAAGGCGAAACCCGTCAGGCTGTCCTGGCTTCCCGCCCATGGCTGGGCCAGATACGCTGGTGGCCGGTCCTTCAGAAGATCGCCGCAGGTTTTCTGATCGTCGTTGGTATGGTGTCCATTCTTCAATATATGGGGTATCTCGGGGGGCAGCGTCTGGTCATCTCCGAGCAGCAGCTCACTGAAACGGTTCAGGACATGATTGTGGCGCAACAAACCCAGGAGCGCCAGTTGATGCTCAGGGCTCTACTGACGGTCAAAGAAGACGTGGAGCTCCAACAGAGGACCCATGGGGATCAACTGGAGGAATACCTTATCTCTCTGGAACAACGTTATGTCGACAATATGGAAGAGAACAATCAGTACTTGCGAACACTCCTCTCCCGCTAGAGCCATGACGAAGGGTGCAGGTGTTTCTATTCTTCTTCTACTGCTTCTCAGTGGAAGCACGGCCTTTGCCTTCGATCTGGACATGGGATTGCTCAAGAAGAACACCCAGATCTTTGAGAGGATTGTGGGTGAAATCCTCACCCAGAATTTCCCCAATCCGTTTGCGCTCACGGGACAGGCAGAAGGGTCCTACGTGCAGGGATACGGGGTGGTGGTTTCCTTTCACCTCAATATCAATCGATCCAGGATCCGTACACCTTTCGGGGAGATACCGGCGCGAACGGAAGGACAGCGCTCCAACACCGAGCAGCTCGATCTGTTGAGGGAGTCTATGGTCCGATGCCTGGCCGACTACGGTACCGCCTTCAAGCAACTCGAAGCCCAGGATCGCATTTCGATCAATGCCCATGTTGAAGATCGCAATGAGCTGGATGCCACAAAGAAAACCACCGTCGTGGTGATCTCGACCTCCAAGGCGGATTTGGATCTTCTGACCACTGAAAAGATCACCTTTGAGCAATTTGAGGACCGAATCCGTGTCCTCGAGTACTGAGCCCGGACTATGCATAGATTCTCTACTGCAGCAACGAAATCATCCGCCCTGCCTGTGTTGCGCGACCCGCAAGCGGGTCTCGCGCCTTGGCAGGTCGGTGCTTTCGTCGCTTCGTGACGAGAACATATGCATAATCCGGGCTAGGACGAAACAAGATGATTGAGCTTTCACGGCTAAAGGATCAGAAGCCTTTTGGCCAGGAACTGTTGGAAAAGGGAGTCATCTCACAAGAGGAGTTGGCGACCGCGCTCAGTCTGCAAAATCAATCCGCTGACAGAATCGGAAAACTTTTCATCGACATCGGAGCCATTTCCGAGGCGGATCTGACGGCCCACCTGAGTGCCTACCTGGGTATCCCTTATCTGAAGGCCGAGGATCTTCCTGAGGTTCCCGTGCTGGAAGGAACCTTCTCGGCTTCCTTCATGCGAGAGTGCAAGTTCATCCCCGTGAGCCTGGAGGAGGAGCGAGGACTGGTTCTTGCCATGGCCAACCCCCAGGATTACGCCACGTTGGACACCATCCGCATTTACACCGGTTACCAGGACCTTCAAGTGTTCTTGGCCCCCGAGAATGCCATCCTCGATCTGATCGAGAAGTTTTACGGGACCCAGACCTCCACCCTGGACAGGATCGTAGAGGACATCGAGGGTGGGATCGACATGCTCAGTGAGGAAATGGAGGATGTCGAACACCTCAAGGATCTGGCCTCGGAAGCCCCGGTCATCCGGCTCGTCAACCTCATCATGTCGCGGGCCGTCGAAGCCCGGGCCTCGGACATCCATATTGAGCCTTTTGAGCGCGATCTCAAGGTGCGCTACCGGGTCGATGGTGTTCTTTACGACGAAGAATCACCCCCCAAGAAACTGAAAGCGGCCATCATCTCTCGAATCAAGATTATGGCCAGACTGAACATCGCTGAGGGGAGACTTCCACAGGATGGACGCATCAAGATCAAGGTCCTGGGAAGGGATATCGACCTTCGGGTCTCTACGCTGCCCACCATGTATGGAGAAAGCGTGGTCATGCGTATCCTGGACAAGAGCAATACCCAGATCTACGATTTGGAGAAACTCGGCTTTTCCCCCCGGATGCATGAGCAGTTCGAAGACCTGATTTCGCGGCCTCATGGAATCGTCCTGGTCACGGGTCCTACCGGAAGCGGAAAGACAACCACCCTCTATGCTGCTCTGACCCAGATCAATAAGCCGGACAAGAAGATCGTGACCGTTGAGGATCCGGTCGAGTACCAGATCAGCGGCGTCAACCAAATTCACGTGAATCCTAAGATCGGGCTGACTTTTGCGGCCGGTTTGCGCTCCATCGTGCGCCAGGATCCGGATGTGATCATGGTGGGGGAAATGCGCGATCTGGAGACGGCGGAAATCGGTATCCGGGCCGCACTCACTGGCCACGTGGTCTTTAGCACACTCCATACCAACGATGCCCCCAGCGCCATTGCCCGACTGGTGGATATGGGTGCAGAGGACTATCTGCTGGCTTCTTCCATACTGGGAGTTCTGGCCCAGCGTCTGATCCGTGTCATTTGTACCCACTGTAAGGAAGAGCAGCCGATGGAGAAAAGCGTACTGGAGGAAATCGGATTCCCGCTGGATGCGAAGACCAAACTCTATCAGGGAAGAGGATGCAAAGAATGCGGCCAAACGGGTTTTCAGGGACGGCTGGCGATTTTTGAGTTGATGCTCATGGATGAGGAGATTCGCCGCTTAACAATTGCCAACGCCGATGCTTTGGAGCTGGCCAAGGCAGCCGTCAAGGGCGGCATGGTCACTTTGAGGGACGACGGGTTTGAGAAGGTCAAGGATGGAATCACCACGATTTCGGAGGTTCTGAGAGTCACACAGGATCTGTAGGGGAATGGCTTTTTTTCGATACAAGGCGGTGTCGCCGGAAGGAAAGGTGATTGAGGGAACCCTGGAGGCGGTCGACCAGGAGGCAGTCCTGGCCCGGCTTCAGGAACAGGGACAGCTGCCCATCAAGGTGTTTTCCGGTGAGGGTTCTGGTGGGTTACTGAGTCGAGAGATTCAACTTCCCTGGCAAAAGAAGAGGGTTCCGCAAAGAGATCTGCTGATCTTCACTCAGGAGCTGTCCACTCTGGTGAAGGCCGGACTTACCCTGGATCGCAGTCTGAGCGTTCTTTCTGATCTGACGGAAAATGAGTATCTGAGCGAGGTGATCCACGAGCTTCTCCGGGAGATCAGAGGGGGCAAGGCCCTTTCCGACGCGCTCAGCGCCTATCCTCAGGTTTTCCCCAAGGTCTATGTCAATATGGTTCGAGCGGGAGAGGTCGGAGGTGCTCTGGACCAGATCCTGAATCGCCTGGTGGATTACCTGGAAGACGTGGAGGAGCTGCGCAGTTACTTGATTTCCGCGCTGATCTACCCTTGTATCCTGACGTTCGTGGGCGCGGCTTCCATCATCGTTATGGTGACGGTTGTGATTCCGAAGTTCGCCGTCATCTTTGAAAACGCGGGAGCCCCGATTCCCCTTCCCATGAAGATACTTCTGGGATTGAGCGGATTCCTGACGGGTTTCTGGTGGCTGATCCTGCTGGTGGCGGGGGGCGGCGGATATTGGATCCATACCCGTCTCAAGACCGAAGAGGGGCGTTTGAATTGGGATCAACAGAAGTTGAATCTGCCGATCTTGGGTTCCGTCCTTCGAAAGATTGAGGTGAGCCGCTTTAGCCGTACCCTGGGGACTCTGCTCCACAGCACGGTTCCCCTCATCCAGTCCATCAATATCGTCAAGGAGATTGTGGAAAACCAGGCCATTGCCTCCACCATGGAATCCATCAAATCGGGGGTGAAAAAAGGGGAAGGACTGGCCGCCCCCATTCGGGACGCTGAGATCTTTCCACCCTTTGCCCTGCACCTGCTGGCCGTCGGGGAGGAAACGGGAAGGCTGGATGACATGCTGCTGCAGATTGCTGAAGCCTATGACCGGGAGCTGAGAATATCCCTCAAGCGTCTGGTTGCCCTGTTTGAGCCTGCAATTATTCTGGTCATGGGGCTCATTATCGGAGTTATGGTGGTGTCCATGTTGTACTCCATCTTCAGCATTAACGACGTGCCGCTGTAAACAAACAAAGAGGGAGCAAATGGAAGAGAGAAAGAACGAGAGAGGGAATTCGGAGACTGTCCTAGAGGGACTGTCCCAAGAATTCCCAAAAGGGTTTTCCTTAATAGAGCTCATTGTCGTACTGGTCATTCTTGGGCTTTTGGCGGGAGTGGTTGGGCCGAGACTTTGGAACCGCGTGGGACAGAGCAAAGCCCAGGTGGCCAAGCTGCAAATCGAACAACTCGGAAATGCGCTCTCCCTGTTTCGTTTTGATGTGGGTCACTATCCCACCACAGGTCAAGGGTTACACGTGTTGGTGGAGGACCAGGGTATCCAGAATTGGAGCGGCCCCTACCTGGAAAAGAACACGGTCCCCAAAGATGCGTGGGGACGAGAGTATCAGTACCGTTCACCCGGTGAGTACGGGGACTATGACCTTTGGAGTTATGGCGCCGATGGGACGGACGGAGGCGAGGGGGATAATGCAGATCTTAGCTCGTGGGAGTAAGAAAGGCTTCAGCCTTCTTGAGCTGATCGTGATTCTGGTGTTGGTGGCCCTGGCGGCGGGCGTCGTCATGCCATCCTTTTCAAGAGGATTGAGAGGGCTGGAGTTTGAAACTGCCGGGCGGGATTTGATCACACGCATGAGACATGCCCGATCCCAGGCCATCTCCAAACAAAAAGTGTTCCGCGTGATCCTGCAAAAGGAGGAAGATGAGACCGTCTCCGACTACTACGTGTTTGCCAACGAGTTCGAGCAGGAAATTGGGAAATATGACTTTCCGGAAGGAGTTTCCGTTCATACCGAGGAGGAAGAATTTCCTTTGAGGATTAATTTTTATGCCAACGGAAGAAGTTCGGGAGCCCTTTTTACTTTAAAGCCCGAGACGGGCAGAGAAATGAAGATCTGGGTGGATCCTATTACGGGCTTTTCCAAGGTACTTAAAGAAAGTCCTGACCCCATGACCTCCTGACCAGATGAGCGGGTTAGCGGGTCAGGTGGTTAGGCGGTCAGGTCAGTTATGAAACGAAATGACGGCTTTACACTTCTGGAGATCGTTGTGGCGTTGGCTATTCTGGGGGTTACGGTATCGGTGGTGATGCAGATCTTCTCGGAAGGACTCAAGAACGTTCGCCGTATTGATCTGGCCCATCAGGCCATGAATCATGCTGAAAATGTGATGAATGAGATTCTTAGTGACGAGAGTATTCAGGGAGCGACAAGTTTCTCCGGTGATCTGGATGAAGAATTTTCCTACACGGCCCAAGTCAGTGATTGGGAGGAGCCTGAACAGAATCTTGCGATCGATATCGTCGAGCCGCCAGTCAATTTGCTCAGCGTGAGTGTGGACGTGCATTTTAAAAACGACGCCCGTGGCAAGTTCTACAGAACGGTGTGTTTGAAGACCGTTCCCCGTGAACCGGGGAGCGGGCCCAGGACGCCGGCTGACGCCGTTAGACAACTTTTCGGGAGAGGACAATGAGCCCCAGTTCCAGGTTCCAGGTTCCAGGTTCCACCTCTCGTCGGCTGTCAAAGGGTCAGGAGGTCAGGAGGTCAGGAGGTCAGCCTCCTCCGCTCCGGAGGTCAGCCTCCTCCGGTTTTACTCTCCTGGAACTCACGCTGGCTTTCACCATTTTGGGACTCATGGCGGGCCTTATCTTCTCCTCCTTTCGGATGAGTTTAAATAGTTATGAGAAAAGTCAGGAGCGTCTGGACGTGGAGGCCCGGGAGCGGGTCCTTCAGGATCTGATCAAACGACAGATCGGTTCGCTTTTTCCGGTCCGGCCCTCCGCCTCTTTCCTGGATCTTCAAGATGCGGATGCACAGGGGCCGGAACAAACGCGCGTTTTTGCCCAGATGCCGTTATTTTCCGGGACTTCTGAGGCGGTGACCTTTGCCACCGTGGCACCTTTGATGCTGCAGGAAAATCCCGGACTCACCGTTGTTCACTACGGACTCGCCCAGGATGACCAGGGAAACACTTTTCTGGGAGCTGACGAGGCTCCCTACATGGGCCTGGAGAGCTTTATGTTCATGCTCGATCCGCCTACGGAGACTCCCCTCGCGTTGATCGAGGATATTGTGGACTTGAGCTTTCAATATTACGGATTCGATCCTCAATCTCAGAGTTATGAATGGTTTGATTCCTGGAATGGAGAGGAACTGTTGGCCATTCCTCTGGCCATAAGGATTGACTATGACGAGAAGCACCTTCTTGTCCCCATTAATGCCAGTTTTACCGGAGGTCAATTCCGACAGGGAATGCAGCGATTCATTGAAGGTCGGTAGTATGACACGAGATCGTCGACAAGCCGGTGCAGTTTTGATCGTGGTCCTGTGGGTCATGGTGGCCATGAGTTTACTCGCTGTCTCCTTTTCAGCTTCGATTCGCACAGAGGTCAATGCGGCTCGTAATGTGGTGAATCAAAAAGAATCCTACTATCTCTCGCGTGCCGGTATTGAGTATGCCATTTACAAAGTGATCGAATCTCAGGCCGCATTCGCGCAGGTTCAGCGACAACGAGCGGAAGGTTTTCAGTCTCTTCCCTCGGTTCTCACCGGTTCTGTGGAGCTGGCGATGGGGCGGGGTAACGCCAGCGTGCAGATCATTGACGAGACGGGGAAAATCAACCTGAATCTGGCCCCTAACTACCTTCTTTACAATCTCTTAATCGCTGTGGGATTGGAGGAACAGGAGGCCCAGATGATCACCGATTCAATAGAAGATTGGAGGGATCGGGATGAGCTGCATCGACTCAATGGGGCAGAGAGCGACTATTATCAATCACTTCCTGAGCCTCATTTTGCCAAAAACGGCCCTTTTGATGTTCCCGAGGAACTTCTCCTGGTTCGAGGAATCACCCCGGAAATTTATTACGGTCGCAAAGGAACAACCGAGAGCGGAGAACAGGTCGAGTACTACGGTTTGCAGAAGTACTTAACCACCTTTTCCAGCATCAATCGGATCAATGTCAATTCAGCTTCTGCCCCTGTTCTGGCTTCTGTTCCAGGATTGGATGGGGAAGCAGCCGATCTCATCTACGGAATGAGACAGGAAGCTCCTTTTCTGAATATTACAGAGGTGATGGAGAAGATCCCGGGGATTCCTACGGAGGCGGGCAGGCTTCTCTCGACCGTCCGGTCCAATGTGTATACTTTGATCAGTGATGGGCATTTGCCTGATTCAGAAGTGGTCAACCGGATCCGCTGTGTGGTTCAAATTCTACCCACCTCTCCCAAAGGCTATACGGTACTGTACTGGAATGAATCCAATATCGAGTTGTAGAAACGATGTTTAACCTAGATTCCGCTGTGGGAGTTCAGATTCGAGGGAGCAGTCTGGTGTTTGCCACTGTTGCCAAAGGTCTGCAGGATTATGTTCTGAAGGGTTGTGCGGTGGTGGAACACTATAAGGAACTACCCCATTCGGATCTTTACGCCTGGGTTCAACAATTTGCTGAGGCCAACGGTTTTGACCGCCAAAATGTCATTCTGGGCCTACCTCGAGATCAGGTGGTGATTCGGCAGATCGAGCTGCCCCTGGATGTGGAAGAGAATCTGGATCAGGTGGTGCGCTTTCAGGTGGATAAGTTTCAGCCGGTTGAAGAGGGACAATCTTATTGCGACTACATCGTTCTGGAAAGAGACGCTGAAACGAAGAAGATCGTTCTTCAGACCCTCATGGTTCCCAAGCCCTTCTTGGACGAATGCCTGGATCTTTTCCATGAACTGAACCTTTACCCTGCCGCCATTCGTGTCTCCAGTGTGGGGTTGTTTCATGTCTTTTCAGCTCACGAGGACAGCTATCCCCAAAAGAACCCCTGCTTGGTGGTGGATCTGGCTTTGAGCGGGGTGGAATTTGTTCTGGTAGGGGGCCCCGAGAAATTCCTCTCGGAAAAGGTACTGCTCAATCAGAATGATTTGAGCTTTGAAAGATTGATCCAGGAAATGGAGCGGTTCTTTGACCATCTGGAGCTGGCGAATGAGGGAATCGAGAAGATCTATCTCAGTGGTCCTTTGGCAGATCATTTCATCGACGACTTCCGTACCAAGTTTGGTGATTGCGAACTTCTTTCCGAGAATCTGAATCTGAAACAGAACGGAGACTCGGGTGATTCCGATATGAATGGCTGGGTGGGCGCCATTGGACTTGCTATATCGGGAACCAGCAAGTCCCGACCCGGCAAATTGAACCTTATTCCTCCTGAAAAGCGCGTGATTGCCGAAAGACCAAGCCTGGTAGCCACGCTCTTGCTGGTCGGGCTATTGGGCATTGTGGGTCTTGCCCTAACAACTCGAGAGTATCTTCAGCAGCGGCAGCTTCTTGGGCAGGTTGAAGCTCAAATTGGAGCACTCCAGCACCGGGTGGATGTGACCATGAATTTCAGGAGAGCGAGGGACCAGCGCCAGGCTCAATTGAATGAACTCCGTGCTCTCATCTCAGGGCAACAGCGGGTTCTTTTGGTGCTGAAGGAATTGACGGAAAGAATCCCCGAGAATTCTTTTCTGCAAAATCTGAACATTCAGGGCAATCGGATCAGCATGACTGGATTTTCCACTTCTGCGTCAGCACTCTTGAAAACACTGCTCGATTCCCAGCATCTGGAAAGCGTGGAGTCGCGCTATATCACTCCTGATCGGACCCAGCCAGGCCGGGAGAAATTCAGTTTCGAGGCCACGTTCCGGGAATGATCGGAAGAGATTGGAAAATGAGAAAACTTTCCAAGCGAGATAAGAGAGCTTTGACCATCCTGGGGGCAGTGGGCGTCGTGCTGCTGCTGGTCTTTGGGGTTGCTTTACCTTTCTATAGTGCGAAGAGTGGGGTGACAAGTGAGCTTGAGGAGAAGGAACAGTTGTTGCGCCGATACCTTCAAGTCCTTCAGGAAGAAGAGAACTATCGATTGGAGCTCACTCAGCTGGACAGGGTTGTGGATGCGTATCGTCAAAGGCTGCTGGATGCAAGGGATATCAGCATGGCCACGGTTCAGCTGGAGGAGATCGTTCGTACCCTGGCAGCTCAAAATGGTATTCAAGTGACTCGGAGCAATCCGTTGCAGGAGCGCGAAGTGGGTGAGAACTATGTCAAGATCACCCTGCAGATTAACCTGGGAAGCGATATGTCGCAGTTGAACGGGTTTCTGTACGCTCTGTCAGCTCACCCTAAGTTTCTTCTGGTGGAGAATTTTTTCTTGAATAGCCTCCGTTCCCGAAACGAGGTGCGCATTCAGCCCCGCATGAATGTTTCCGGTTTTATTCGACTTTCTTAGGCTGGCCGGCATCATTAGAGAGTACGTAAGATGAAAAGAAGAGTGGTGTTGATCAATTTGTTGCTCTTTGCGGGGCTCGTTATTTTGGCGGGGCGCTTTCGGTCTGCCTGGGAGAGCTTCGAGCAGGAGCGCAGTCTGGAAGGAATTTTTTCAAGTGCTCAGCGGGATGGGGGAAGTCCAAGCCCATCTCCGGTGGAGCCGATGGGTCGACCAGGACGTTTTTCTGAATTTACAGTGGTATCGGAAAGAACTCTTTTTGAGGAGGACCGCCGTCCGGAATCTGCGGTAGGAGAGGTGGTACAGGGTGCTGCGGTGGTTGTAGAGACACCTCCTAAGTGGGCAGCCCGGCCTATGCTCCACGGTGTGGCAGCTGCAGGGGGTAAAAGGCAGGGGGTGGTAACCGTTTTCGAGGGGAGACAGAAGACTGGAGAGTTGCGAAGCGTTGAGGTGGGAGACCTGGTGCAAGGCTACTGGGTAGATGAGATCGGGGAGACGACCATGAGACTGCGCTGGGGTGATCGCCATGAGATCATCGACATGGACGATGCCACGCCGCCGCCTGCCGCAGGGCAGCGCAGCCTGGACAAGGTTACCGTGATCCAGGTCGGTTCTGCTCCCAGTGCTGTACAGACGACCACCGCAGATGACCAACAGGAGGGCTCAAGTCTTGAAGTGTCGGTTGTCGGGGGCTCCTCCGGTCAAGGAGGCGCTGCTCAGGCAGGAGTGGCCAGGAGGCAGGGGGCAGCCCAGGCAGGTCGCCAGGGAGCTCAGCAAGATGACGAAACTCAGCGAAACATGTCTGCCGAGACTCCGATCCCTTAGGGTCGCTGAACGTGGCCTAGGGAAGTTGGGGCACCTCAGGTGCCAATACGGGCATCACATGTTTTCTTACTAGAGTGATTATGATGCGAGTACTTTTAGTTTTTTTGATCGTTCTACCTCTTGTGGCCGCCCCCATTCAGGCTCAGGAGCCTTCCGAGCAGGACCTGTTGGAGGAAGGCGAAGCTGCGGAGGAGGAAGAGTTTGTAGAAGAAGGGCAACTTGTGGAGGAAGGAGACGTTCAGGAAGAGGAGGAGATTGCAGAACAGGTCGAGGCTCCTCCGGTTCAAGCTTCTCCTCTCCAGAGCCCGCTTTCATCAAACGGATTGGTCTTCCGCTTCAACAACGTTCCTATCACGACCTTGATCGATACTGTTATGAAGGAGTTGGGATACTCCTACATCATCGACCCGCGCGTCCAGGGAACGGCCAGCATCCATACCATGGGGGAAATCCCAAGAGAGAATGCCTTCGACATCCTGGAACAGCTTCTGCAGATGAATGGGCAGGGGATTGTCAAACAGGACGGAATTTATGTCATCGTCCCGCTACAACTGACGCCAAAGATTCCTCATGAACTGATTGTCAATCCCGAAGCTTCCCAGTTGCAGGAAGAAGGGGCGCAGCCTGCTGCGGCCCAGCTTCAGCCTGCCCCACAACCGGTCCCACCTGCGCCTGCAGCTCAGGAACCGGTCGTGTCCACCCTAGGGCCTCCCCAGGAACCGGTGCCGGGGGAAACCCAGAACGAAGGTGTCCTGACTTATGTGATTGCTTTGCACCACATCCCTTCTGCCGAGATGGTAACGCTGATTACGCCCTTCGTGTCCAACGGCGCCAACATGATCAATTATGCTTCCGCCAATATGCTGATTCTCACCGACTATCGGCAGAATGTGGAGCAGGCGCTCAAGCTGATCCGGCTTCTGGATACGGAATACTTTGATCTGACAACGGTGGATCTGGTTCCCATACGTTATAACCAGGCGGTAGATATCACTGAAGATCTTGCCCAGATTTTTGCCCCTGGCTCCCCGGCCGGCGTACGTCTGGTCACCATTGAAAGATTGAACAGTATCCTGGTGGTGACGCGCTCAGCTGATGTGTTCCAGGAGGTGCGGGAATGGATTGATAAACTGGATACCCCTTCGTCCGGGAGCAACCTCAGGACCTTTGTTTACCAGGTTGAAAACAATACTGTCACCAATATTGCCAGTATTTTGTCTCAGTTGTATCAGGAGGGTGTTCCCTCCGCGATGGGTGGAACGGCTCAGGGTGATCAACCCCAACAGTCGGGTGCCCAACCGGGCTTCGTCCCCGCCGGCCAACAGCGCCTTCAGGGAGTCCCTCGAACCGCGGATTTAGGACCTTCTCTGACGGGTCGGCCCATGGCCAGTGGATCCGATATTCGATCGGTGGTCAGTGGCAACATCAAGATTATCGTGAACGAGTTCAATAACTCACTGATCATTCAGGCCACTGAATCGGATTATCAGTTTCTCCTTCAGACCATCAGACAGTTGGATGTCCTTCCCCGGCAGGTTCTTATCGAGGCCAAGATTTATGCCGTAGAGCTTCAAGATAACCTCAGTTACGGGGTGTCGGCATTTCTGGAAGCCAGAAACCCCGACCTTGGTCCCCCCACGACAGGGTCGATCGTGGATGGAACCTTGTCCGCCACCACCACGGCATTCATTGGCTCGAGCCGTCAGTTGAGGGCGGTGATCACCGCCCTGAGTGCAAAGACCAACGTGCAAATCCTTGAAGCTCCCCGCATCCTGGCCCTGGATGGTGTGCAGGCACAGATCAACATAGGAGCAGAAGTGCCGGTCACGACGGCGTCTTTTGGAGACCCACTGCAGTCCGGGTCCTCAACCAATTTCGTCAATTCCATTCAGTTTCGTCCCACCGGTGTGACCCTCCTGATCATGCCCAGAATCAGCGCCAGCGGTATCGTCACCATGGATCTGGCCATTGAAGTCAGTAATGCCACAGGAGACTCACTGACACCCACCATCAACACGAATGCCATCAACACATCCCTGATTGTTCGGGATGGTCAGACCGTGGCCCTGGCCGGGATTATCAGCGATAGTGCCAATGATGTGCGCAACCGGGTTCCCGTTTTGGGAAGTATTCCTGTTATAGGCGGTCTCTTTGGAACGACGAGCACTGATAAGCGGCGAAACGAGCTGGTTTTCTTCATTACCCCCTATGTGATCCGCAATCTGCCCACCGCCACGGAACTGACCCTCGATTTCAGAAGAGCACTGCGTAATGCCTACGAATTTATCGAGAAGAAAGAAAGTGAAGAAACTGAGTTGATCGAGGAGCGCAGAACGCTCGAGCAGCAAAGTCAATAGGGGAAGGAGACAGGAGATAGGAGGCAGGAGTTAGTCGCTCGTTTCTTCGGGAGTCTTCTGATCCTGTAGGTCGGGGTGTTTGGCCGCGCTCTTAGATCCGGCACTGATTTCGGAGTCAATTCTTTCCCAGATGCCGGGTGGTGGTTCCAGCTGAAAGTTCTCGGCTTCTTTCAGCCATTCGGTCACTTTTAATTTTTCTTCATAAAATTCAGAACAAGAGGAGCACGATGCCAGGTGATCGTGAATTTCCTTCACCCGAACCTCCTGGTTGTCATCCAGAAGAGCAGAAATCTGAACCCTCACCTCATCACAACCCATGTTTCCTATTTCCTGTCTTCTCTTTTCAAATACTCGTTCAACGCCTCTTTGACCGTAACGCGGGCGCGGTAAATATCGGTTTTGACGGAGAGCAAGGACCGGTCGACGATATGGGTGATGTCTTCGTAGCTCATTTTATGAAAGACCGCCAAAACGAAGACGTCACGATACTTGGGTGCCATGGTTTGCAACGTCCGGGAAATAATCTTGTTGAGTTCCTGATGAAGGGTTCGCTTCTCTGGATTGATGTCGGGCGAGTGATGGGGAAGAAAGTCGAAATAGTCGATAGTCTTGCTGTCCAGCAAGACCTCGGATGCTTTTTTTGAGCGTCGCAGCTTCTGATAGACTTCATTTCGAGCGACCCGGTACAGCCAGAACTTAAACTGGCCTGGCTGTCGAACTTTCTTTATCTCGCGGTGCACCTTCAGGAATGTTTCCTGAGTCAGATCTTCCGCGTCCTGAGTGGAACCGATAAGGCGCCAGATAAAGTTGTAAATAGGCTTTGAGAAAAGGTCATAGAGCTTGTGGAAATCTTCGACAGAGCCCCGTTGAACTCTTTTGACGACCTCTTCAAGCTCGCTTTGGCTGATTTCCGAAGACATTGTGAAGATGGCTGAGCCCAACTTGAATCTGCCCCGCCATCACAACGTCTACAAGGTATCAGTCTCTTCACTCAAAGGCAAAAATAAAAGATGGCACGGAGGGTTTAAAGTTGCAGGGGAGAGCGCTTCGGGCGCGTTCCTTTCAGGTTTCAGGTTTGGAATTTGGAGTTTTGGATTTTGAATTTCCGCTGACAGCGGTCAGCGGTTTAGCTTAAGATGAGGCTTTTCAGAAGATGGATGAAATGAACGTTCTGATTACAGGGGGTGCCGGATTTATTGGCTCGAACCTGGCTGCACATTGGTTGAAGAGCGGTTACCAAGTCCGTATCCTGGACAGTCTGGCCCGCCCAGGTACAGAAAAGAACGTGGCATGGCTGGAATCCAGTGAGAAGAAGAATCTGGAAGTCGTGCAAGAAGATATCCGAGATCCCGAGGCTGTGTCCGAGGCGATTCGTAATGTGGATGTGGTCGTCCATCTGGCTGCTCAGGTGGCGGTCACCACCTCGGTGACAGAGCCCCGTATCGATTTTGAAATCAATACGACGGGCACCCTGAATGTGCTGGAGGCCCTAAGACGGGTCAATCCGGAAGCTCTATTGCTTTACACCTCCACCAACAAGGTCTACGGCAGGATGGAAGAGGTCTCGGTGGTGGATAGGGGAAGCGCCTATGCCTTCTCGGATTACCCGGAAGGGATCCCTGAGACCTACCCACTGGATTTTCACTCACCCTATGAGTGCTCCAAGGGTGCGGCGGATGCCTATGTGCGAGATTATGCCCGAATCTACGATCTAAAAACGGTCGTGTTTCGAATGTCTTGTATCTATGGGACCCGCCAGTTTGGGAATGAAGATCAAGGCTGGCTCGCTCACTTCATCATCTCAGCCGTCCTGGGTCGGCCCATCACCATATACGGTGACGGAAAACAGGTTCGGGATTTATTGTTTGTGGACGATTTGATTGAGGCCATGCAGCTTGCTATTGAGCGCATGGACGCCGCCAGCGGTCAGGTCTACAACATCGGTGGTGGGCCAGGAAATACCCTTTCCGTATGGGCAGAACTTGAAGAGTTGCTCACCCAAAGGCTGGGTCGCGAGATCCCGGTTCAATATGGGGACTGGCGTCCCGGCGATCAGCCCGTGTATGTCAGCGACATTGGGAAGGCAGGCCGGGATCTGCAGTGGGTTCCACGAGTCTCGGTTCAAGAAGGTATCGACCGATTATGGACGTGGGTGATGGAAAATAAAGACCTCTTTGCTTGATCCCGCAGACCCGCTGATCGCTGTCAGCGGAAATCCCAAATTCCAAATTCCAAAACCCAAAAACTTGGAACCTGGAACGTGCGCGAAGCGCGCTTGCTGCACGCCTCGCCCCTAAAAAGCTATAATAGAGTATCCAAGAGGACCTTATATTGAATATTCTCAAGGGTTTAAAGTCGCTGCGGGTCATTTTTTTACTCATCCTGGTGTGCCCGATTGCCCTTGTGAATGCCCAGACCGCTACCTTTGAGATCAGCGGCGCCGTCGAGGGGTTTTTCCCCACCCTTCTGGAACCCCAGCGATACATGGGGATTGCCTTTACCAATACAACAGATTTTGAGGTGAGCATTGAACTCAAGGCTTCTGACCCCTATGGCGACCTCATTGCGGGGAGAGATATCCTCAATCCGGCCACACTCCGAGTTCCTCCCAGGGGGCAAACCTGGGCATCCGTGGGAGACGTTTTCGGTGCCAGCATCCTGTCCGCAGATCTCGCAAGGATCTCCTACCAAAGCAACCGTGCCGCGCTGGCCACCTTGTTTCTCATCGGGGATGAAAAAAACACGCTGTTGGATGGCGGCACCGCCGGACAAACACCCCTCAAAAGCTTCGTTCTTCCCGGTATTTCCTGGGAAGGGAAGGAGCCTTTTACTACCGTCCATCTCTTCAATCCCTCTGCAGACTCGAATCTTGAGGTAGAACTCACGCTTTTTGATCTTACTGGAGAGATTGTGGCGTCCACGGGTATGGCCCTACCTCCTCAGGGGACAGTTGTTCAGGATTTAGCGGCGCTATTCGGAGTCGAGCCTGGGATGTTCCCCGGAGGGTATGTGAAGGGATCCGCGGGAGATGATGGCGTGGTGGCCTTTGAGACTTTCGGAAATGAGCAGAGCCTGAATCTTCTCTCTGCCCAACCCCTGTTTCTCAGCGAGCGATCTTACTCGATCCCTCATTTCGCGGTGGGAGGAGGATTTAACACCGAGCTGAATTTGATCAACACCGATTCCTCACGAGGGGCAACCTTGAGGGTCAGTGCCTGGGATGATCAGGGAAATGTACGGCTGAACCCGGTACAGGTCTCTCTGGGACCTCTGGAGCAGGGTATTTTCAATCTCTCGTCCCTGTTTGGAATCTCCAGCGATGAGCAAATCGTGGGCTCCCTTCGTGTCGATTTAGAGGGAAGTCTCGATTCTTATCCGGAACCGGCCCGTGTGAACGGCTCTCTCCGGTTGAAGAGCTCCGATGGCAGATTGTCGGCCTCTCTCCCCCTTCTGTTACCCCGCGATGCCGATGCCTTCTATGCACACATCGCCCAGGATTTTGGATTTTTCACCGGTGTGGCTGTGCTGAACCCTCACGGGACTCCAGTAGAAGTGACCGTGGAAGCCTTCGACCAGGTGGGAGATCAGCTGGGCGAGAACACCTTTACCCTTCCTGGGGGAGGCAGAAAGGCCAAACTGCTTCTGGAGCTCATACCCGCCACGGCAGGCCAGGTGGGGGGGTATTTTCGGGTGCGCACAGAGAGGGAGATCTTGAGCTTTGCTCTCTTCGGGGACCTGGCCAGTGAATCCATTTCCATTATCCCTTCACAGTGAGCGTGAGATCTTTGAAGTGGCCGCTCTCAGAGCGGCCTGTCCCCGAACTCCCCTACAACGCCCCCTGGTAATCGATCACACTCTGGACAATCTGTTCCAGGTCTTTGCTCGGCTCGTAGCCAACGAGGGACTGAATACGGGAAATATCGGGAACGCGGCGGGGCATATCTTCAAAGCCCTCCTCATAGGCTTCGTCATAAGGGATAAAGACGATTTCGGACTCACTGGAGGTCATGGATTTCACTTTCTGTGCCAGCTCGAGAATGGTGATCTCTTCGTTTGAGCCGATGTTGAAGACCTTGCCCAATGCTTCCTCCTTTTCTGAAAGCCGGGTAAGAGCTCCCACCACGTCGGAAACGTGGGCGAAACAGCGGGATTGACTGCCGTCTCCGAAAACGGTGATGACTTCTCCCGAGAGTGCCTGCTTCACGAATGTGGGCAAGACCATCCCGTAGCGCCCCGTTTGACGAGGTCCTACCGTGTTGAATAATCGTACGACGATGACGGGGAGTCGCTTTTCGTGCCAGTAGGCCAGAGATAGGAACTCGTCGATCGCCTTGCTGCAGGCGTAGCTCCACCTCCCCTTGTGGGTGGGACCCATGACCAGATCCTCGGTTTCCGAAAAGGGGATGTTCTTTCCTTTCCCATAGACCTCCGAGGTGGAGGTAATGACCACCTTCTTCTTCTTCTTGTCGGCTAACTCCAGGATGATCTCGGTGCCTTTGATATTCGTCTCGATGGTACGGACCGGGCTTTCCACGATGAGTTTCACTCCGACCGCCGCCGCCAGGTGAAAGACCACGTCGCAGCGATCCACCAGCTCCGCCGTCACCGGCACATTCATGATGGTGTCGATAGTGTAGTGAAAGTTGGGATTTGCTTTCAGATGAAGAACGTTCTCAATCTTACCGGTGGAGAGGTCATCGATGACAAAAACCTGATGATCCTTTTCCAGAAGATATTCCGAGAGGTGAGAGCCGATGAATCCCGTGCCGCCTGTAATGAGCACCTTCATAAACTAGAATCCAGAATTTAGAAGAGACCTAAAGCATTTCAAAGGCTGGCAAAGAATATCGGCATTGGTGTTCTGTTCGCAAATGAAAAAGGGACAAGTTCCCCCAAAATCGCCAAGCACTCTATTATTTATGTCCAATGAACCGCCTATCAGCTGTCCGTTGCTCTTTAGGTCTGTGGTCTGTGGTCTGTGGTCTGAGTCTGATACCACTCGATGGTTTTCTTGAGTCCTTCCTCCAGACCTATACTGGCGCGGAATCCAAACTCCTGGGCTGCCCGGGAAGCATCGAGGGCCCGGCGTGGCTGACCATCCGGGTAGTCCGTGTTCCAGCGGATTTCGCCTTCAAAACCTGTGAGCCTGGCAATGCTCTCGGTGAGGTCCTTGATGGAGATTTCAGAGCCCGCCCCCAGATTCACGGGGTCGCTTTCGTCATAGTGCTCAGCGGCCAGCACGAGCCCTTCTGCGGCGTCTTCAACGTAAAGGAACTCCCGGGTCGCCGTTCCGCTGCCCCAGCACTCGATCCAGGATTGACCCGAGCGGTTGGCCTCAATGCACTTGCGGATCAGTGCCGGAATCACGTGAGAGGATTCCGGATCGAAGTTGTCCCCTGGACCATAGAGGTTTACGGGGAGTAGAAAAATGGAGTTGAAGCCGTATTGTTCTCGGTACCCCTGGGATTGTACGAGCAGGATCTTTTTGGCGATTCCATAGGGTGCATTGGTCTCCTCCGGATAGCCCTCCCACAGGTCCTTTTCGCGAAAGGGCACCGGGCAGAACTTGGGATAGGCGCAAACGGTACCCGTGACTACGAACTTCCCGATGTCCATTTGTCGAGCACATTCCATGAGCTGGATACCCATAATCGCATTGTCATAAAAGAATTTTCCCGGATTCTTGCGATTGGCTCCGATGCCGCCCACCGATCCGGCCAGATGGATCACCAAGGTCGGCTTGGTTTCCTGGAGGAGCTTGACGATGGCCTCTTTTTCACGCAGGTCATACTCACTGGATCGGGGCACGAACAACTCCTCAACCCCCGAGTCCCGAAGCTTCTCGCACACAAAAGAACCCAGGAAACCGGCTCCTCCCGTGACCACTACTCTCTGTTTTCCCCAAAAAGACATCGTTGTGAGATTAACATGTTTCATAGACTTTGAGGGTGTCCCGGGCAATCTGATCCCAGGAGAATTTCCTGGCTTGATCCAGTCCTTTTTCCGACAGGAAAAAGGGATAAGACTGTATTGATTGTGGTGATCTACCCTAGCCAGTGCTTTAATGAGGTTTGCCGTAGACCAACCCCGGCCTTTTCTCCCACCACCAGACTCGCATCGATACCGATTTTCATTGCAGATTCACAGGTTCCTTTTGCCCATTCAGAAGAGAATGGTAGACTTCGTGAACTCGGGTGGCGCAGTCGGCCCAACTGTACCTAGCAATTACCCGCTGGTAGCCCTTCTCTCCCATTGATGCAGCCAGGGAATGAGTGGAAAGAAGCTTGGCCATATACTCTGCGAGCATGTGAGAATCGCCAAACGGAATCAAAAAACCGTTCTCCCCAT